>CAVXIX010000012.1:0-172156 GCA_963761965.1 uncultured Actinomycetota bacterium | reverse complement strand
CTCTGGTCGTCGCTCGTGACGACCAGGCGCTCCCCCTCGGCGGTCTGCTCGATCGCGTGATCGCGGTAGGCCAGGCGCTGTCCGGCCACCGAGTCGGTGTAGCGACGAGCCGACCACGAGCGACCGCGGCCGACCACGCCGATCTCGATCAGCGGCAGCGGCGAGGAGGGGCAGATCACCGCGCTGATCGTCGATCTCGACGCGCAGGAGCCTGGCGGGTCCATCAGCGTACGAAAGGACGACCGTGTGCGGGCCCGGTGACCAGCGGATCTCGTGTCCAGACACGATTTTTGCTCCAATGCGAGTGGATTTCGGGACCTCTGCGAAATCTTTTGGTTCGAGGCCTTGCGCCGACAGCGTGTTGTCGCTCACACTCTAGCCATGTTTGTGACCGGTCACAATGGCGAGGGTGAGAAAGAACCCACCAGCTCAGCGGCGTCGATTCGCGACGTCGCCAAGGCTGCTGGCGTGTCCTACCAAACCGTCTCGCGGGTCATCAACGACCACCCCAACGTGAGCCAGAAGGCCCGCGAGAAGGTCACGGCCCGCGATGGCCACACTGGGCTATCGGCCGAACCGCGCCGCCCGCGCGCTCGCCAACGGCATGGACCGCGCCGTGACCGTCCTGACCTCCAACACGAACCTCTTCGGTTACGCCGAGACGCTCGGTGGCATCGAGGAAGCCGCCCGCGCTGCGGGCGTGCATGTTGCCTCCGTGTGCTCCCGTCCGACAGCGCCGAGGACATCGGCGCCGCCATCGACCAGGTGAGCGACCCGCGATCGGGTGCGGTCATCGTCCTGGCGTACGACCGCGAGGGCGCCACGCGCTCGCGGCGCTCCCCGCCTCGGCGAGGTGGTCAGGCGCCGCTGAGTCATACCTGGGCCGGCAGTCGGCGCAGTCCGAGAACCCGCGACTCACCTGGTACGACGACACCGCCGCCGCGCGGAGCGCGACCGAGCACCTGTTGGAGCTGGGCCACCGCGCCGTGCATCACGTGGCGATCCCCTCGTCCTCCCCCGTCGGCGACCGCGAGCGCGGGTGGAAGCAAGCCCTCGAAGCCGCCGGCGCGCCCGTGCCCGAGGTCGTCCAACCACACGGCTGGTCGATCGAGGGTGCCTACAACGCGCCCGCGACCTGCTGCTCGACACCGATGTCACCGCCGTCCTCTGCGGCAACGACGACCAGGCGCTCGGCGTGATCCGGGCCGCCCATGACCTCGGTCTGCGGATCCCCGAGGACGTCAGCGTCGTCGGCTTCGATGACGTGCCCGCCGCGCCCTACTACACACCTGCCCTGACCACCGTCAGGTTCGACTTCGCGGCATTGGGACGCCGCGCGTTCGAGCTGCTTGAACTCGGGTCTGGCTCGATACAGGAGAAGGCGCCGCTCGCGATGCCGACCCTGATCGTCCGCGAGAGCACCGGTCCTGCCCCGCGAGGGCGTGCCGCTGCACGGACGACATCACCACCGCAGCACCTTCGCGCCGCCGGCGCCGGAGCCGAATCACAACACAAGGAAGACCGATGAAAAGACTGCACAAGACTGTGATCGCCCTCGCGGCGGTCGGGCTGTTGACCACCGCATGCAGCGATCCCGGTGGTGGCAGCGACGACTCCGGCACCAAGAGCCCGTCTGATGGCCGGCCGAGACGGCCAAGCTCGACGGCGTGAACCTGACGATCTGGGCAGCCCAGAACAGCAACGCCGTCGCCAAGCAGGTCGCCGCCGACTTCGAGCAGAAGACCGGCGCGAAGATCAAGATCGTCACGGTCCCCGACCCGTACGAGCAGAGCGTCCAGACCAAGGTCGCCTCCGGTGACAAGCCGGACCTGGCGTTCTGGCAGCCGACGGCATCGCAGCTGACCGCGATCAACGCCAAGAAGAACCTGCAGTCGCTCGACGGTGCGCCGTTCATCGACAAGTACAAGCCGGCCCTCAAGGACTCGACCGGCATCCTCGACAAGACCCGCTATGCCGCGCTCGTGACCGTCCCCGCCGTCGAGGGCGTTTGGTACAACAAGGAGGTCTTCGCCAAGAACGGGATCACCGCGACGCCCAAGAACTTCGACGAGATGATCGCCGACGCCAAGAAGATCAAGGCCAAGGGCGGCGTGCCGTTCTACGAGATGGGCGGCGACAAGTGGGCCACCCAGTGGTGGGTCCAGGTCCAGCTCGCCGACGCCGCCAAGGCCGGCCTGTGGGACAAGGTCAACAAGAACGAGGAGAAGTTCACCGACCCGACGATCCTCGACGCGATCAAGAAGTACAAGAGCCTCGTCGACGACGGCCTGTTCAACAAGAACTACGCATCGGCGACGTTCGTGGACCAGAGCAAGGCGCTGCTCGCCGGCGATGCCGCGATGGCGATCCAGGTCAACACGTTCTTCAGCCAGATGCAGGCCCAGTCCAACACCGAGGAGCTCGAACAAGAAGATCGGCTTCTTCCCGATCTCGCCCAAGGGCAACGTCGGCACGGTCATCCCCGACCAGTCCAACGCCCTCGTCGCGTTCAAGACCGGCGACGCCAAGCGCGAGGCGGCGGCACGCCAGTTCCTGTCGTACTGGATGGGCTCGGCCTACCCGGACTTCATCAAGTCGCTCAACACGGTGTCGATCCAGACGGCGTCGAGACGCCCACCGACGGTCCCCGAGGCGCTGAGACGCCAACGCCGACTCGATCGGCAACTCGGTCGGCTCGATGCAGGTCCTGGCGGTCGTCAACCCGGACCTGTACCTCAACCTGGCCAACATGCTCGCCGGACAAGCCAGCCCGAGCAGGTCGCCGAGACCACTCAGGCCCAGTTCGCCCAGCTCGCGCAGGCCATCGGAACCCCCGGCTTCTAGCCGGGTGGCAGTCGACCAAGAGATCTGAAGGGATCGATCTCCGAATGTCCGCGAACACTTGGACGCCTGCCGACACCGCTGGCGCGCCCGCCTTCACCGGGCGCGCCAGCGCCGCCACCCGCACGACGCCAAGCGCAACGCCAAGCGGCAGAAGCCCGGCACAGCCCGCCGCGTTCCTGCTGCCGGCCATCGCCGTGATGGTCGTGTTCTTCTTCATCCCCAGCGTCTACAACCTCGTGTACGCCTTCACGGACTGGTCGAGCTTCAAGAGCCAGATCAACTTCGTGGGGCTGCGCAACTTCGACAACGTCCTCAACAACGGCGTCCTGCTCAACGACCTCAAGATCAACCTCATCTACGCCGTGCTGGTGGCGATCTTCCAGAACCTCTTCGGCCTCGGCCTGGCGCTGCTGCTCGAGGCCGACACCAGGATCAACCGCTTCGCCCGCACGATGGTCTTCATCCCCGTGCTGATGTCCGCGCTCGCCGTCGGCTACGTCTTCCAGGCGCTGCTCAAGCCCGAGGGATCCCTCAACGCCGCGCTGTCGTTCATCTCCGGACAGGACGTGACGTACGGCTGGCTGAGCGACACCCACCTGACCCTGCTGTGGCTGACGATCATCCACTCCTGGAAGTGGATGGGACTCGCGATGCTGATCTACCTCGCCGGCCTCAAGACCATCAACAGCGACGTGCTCGAGGCCGCGCGCCTCGACGGTGCGAGCCGCTGGCAGACGTTCCGCCTCGTCAAGTTCCCCTTCCTCGCCCCGGCCGTGACGTTCAACGTCGCGACGGCCCTGCTCGGCTCGATGAACAGCTTCGACATCGTCCAGGCCACGACCGGCGGCGGGCCCGGCCAGACCACGGAGATCCTCAACATCTTCATCTACCGCACGTTCGGCCAGGGCCTGTTCGCCCAGGCCACCACCATGAGCCTCGTGCTGGTGATCGTCGTGTCGCTGATGGCCTTCCCCACGATCATCCTGCTTCGTCGAAGGGAGCGTGTGCTGTGAGCACCCGCGCACTCACCAACCGGCGACGGACAAGCTCGCCCAGCCGATCGCGGCGCTGTCACTGGTCGCCGTCGTGATCGGCATACCGCTCTGGCTGGTCCTCGTGACGTCCGCGAAGTCGCAGGGCGATGCCCTCAACCCGTCGCTGGCGCTGCCGTCTGACGGCTGGCACTTCCTCGCCAACTACCGTGACGCGTTCACCGACGGCCGCGTCATCCAGGCATTCCTCGGCAGCGTCGCGATCGTGGTGCCGGCCGTCATCATCGTGCTGTTGTTCGGGTCGATGGCCTCCTGGGTCCTCGCCCGCCGCAAAGCGCCTGGCTCGCCACGATCTACGCCGTCGCGATCAGCGGCATCGTGATCCCGCCGGCCGTCATCACCCTGGTGCTGCTGCTGCGCCAGATCAGCCTCGCGGGCACCTTGGCCGGCATGGTGCTGGTGTACGTCGGCATCTACATGTCGACGGCGATCTTCTTCATCACCGGATTCATCCGCACGATCCCGCACGAGCTCGAGGAGGCCGCCCGGGTCGACGGCGCCGGCCCGTTCGCATCTTCTTCACGATCATCCTGCCGCTGCTGCGGCCCGTGCTGGCCACCGCGACGATCCTGATCTGCCTCTACATCTGGAATGACGTGTTCTTCGCGTTCTTCGTCGTCGGCGGCCGCATGGACACGCTCCCGCTCAACCTGTTCCAGGTGGCGAGCGCCGGCGTCTACCTCAACAACTGGAACCTGATCTTCGCGTACGTCGTGCAGATGAGCATCCCGCTGCTGATCGTGTTCGTCGTCGCGCAGCGCCGGATCATCTCCGGCATCACCGGCGGCGCCGTCAAGTGACCGTCACGACTTGAGGAGCAGCGCGACGGGATAGCGGTCGAGCAGCTCGGCGAGCTCGACCGGCCCGCCGGTGACCGACGAACCGGTGATGACGTCGGTCCACTCCCCTGCCGACAGCGACAGCGTCGTGTCGCGCCAGCCACCGGCCGACTCGAGGCCGACCGGCAGGCGCGTGCCGACGACCACGAGATCCTCGCTGCGCGCGTACGCCAGCACGTGCGCCGCGGCCGGACCTTCGGCGTGCCAGCGCGCGATAGCCCTCGAACAGCTCCGGACGATCGCGCCGCAGCGTCAGGGCACGGTGGACGACGAACAGCTTGGTCGCGCCGGAGATGTCGAGGTCGGGCACGAGCCCCTCGTCGAACCGCGCGAGCATCTCGCGGCGGAGGTCGTAGTCGACCGGCCGGCGGTTGTCGGGGTCGACGAGCGAGAAGTCCCACAGCTCGGTGCCCTGGTAGATGTCGGGCACGCCGGGCGCGGTGAGCTGGACGAGCTTCTGGGTCAAGGAGTTGGACCAGCCCGGCGCCTCGATGCGCTGCGACGAATGCCTCGATCTCGTCGCCGAGCTCATCGCGTACGCGTGAGGGCCACGCCGCGACGGACTTCTCGAACTCCTCGTCGGGCTCGGTCCAGGTCGTACGCAGCTTGGCCTCCCGCGCGGCCTTGAGCAGGTAGTCGCCGAGTCGTTCGTCGCTGATCGGCCATGCGCCCGACGATCGTCTGCCACGCAAGCAGGTTGAGCGCCGGCTCATCGATGCCGCAACGCTCGGTCCACGACGCGACGGCCTCGGCGAACTCGTCCGCGACCTCGGACAGCACGGCCATCCGGGCGCGGGTGTCCTCCGACCGCTTGGTGTCGTGCGTCGTCAGCGCCGTCATCGTGGCGGGCCGGCCGGCGTCGCGGTCCGCGGCGAGGCGATGGAACTCCTCGACGCTCCATGCCCCAGACATCGGGCGATCCGCCGACCTCGTTGAGCGCCGCGAAGCGGGTGAAGCGATAGAACGTCGTGTCCTCGGTGCCCTTGGCGACGACCATGCCGGAGGTCTGCTGGATGCGGGTCGCCAGCTCACCTGCGGGGTCGGCGCGCACCTGCTCGTCGAGCGCCGTCAATGCGGCGCCGAGATCGGGACGCCGTGAGCGGGCCCGCGGCGATCGCGTCGAGCCAGGTCGACTCGACCTCAGGCAGGTAGGACCGATAGACGCCGAACGCGATCATCGTCTCGGCGACCGCCGCACGCGCCTCCTCGACCTCTACGCCATCGAGCAGCGCGGCGATGCGCCGCACCTCGGCTACGAGAATCGTGTCGGTGACGAGGCGCCGCGCCTCTTCCTCGACCGCGGCGAAGTCCGTACGCACGCCGAGTCGTTCGGCGAGCTTGGTGAACGTCGCCTCACCTGCCGGGTCCAGCAGCACACCGGACATCTCTCGCAGCGCGTCGTAGCCGGTCGTGCCGTCGACCGGCCAGCTCGCGGGCAGCTCCTCACCGGGGTGCAGGATCTTCTCGATCACGATCCACGCGTTCGGCGCCGCGTCGCGGAGCCGGCGGACGTACGCCCCGGGGTCGGCGAGCCCGTCGGGGTGGTCGACCCGCAGGCCGGTCACCTCTTCGGCGTTGACCCAGGTCAGGATCTCGCGGTGGGTGTCCTCGAACACCTCGGGCTGCTCGACCGTGACGGCTGCCAGCGTCGTGATGTCGAAGAAGCGGCGGTAGTTGAGCTCGGCGTTGCCCCGCCGCCAGTCGACGAGCTCGTAGTGCTGCCGGTCGTGGACCTCCTGAGGAGAGCCTTCGGCCGTGCCGGGCGCGATCGGGAAGCGGTGATCGAAGTAGACGAGCTCGTCGCCTTCGACCGTCAGCTTGGCGAGGTCGGCCTCGTCGCCGAGCACCGGCACCAGCACCCGCCCGCGCGACCAGTCGATGTCGAAATGGCGCGCATATGCGGACGCCTTGCCCTCGCGGAGCACGCTGTGCCACCAGGGATTGGCGGCCGGGACCTCGACCGACATGTGGTTGGGCACGATGTCGACGACGACCCCGAGCCCGGCCTCGCGCGCGGCGGCCGTCAGCGAGCGGAAGCCCTCCTCGCCGCCCAGCTCGTCGCGCATACGCGTCGGATCGGTCACGTCGTAGCCATGGGTCGACCCAGGTGTCGCCTCGAGGACCGGAGAGACGTAGACCGCGCCGACGCCGAGATCGCGCAGATAGTCGATGACCGCCCGGGCGTCAGCGAAGTCGAAGTCCGGCCGAAGCTGCAGCCGGTACGTCGATGCCGGCGTCATCGGGCCGCCCGCAACGGAGCCACGGCGGCCGCACGCGTTCGTCGGCGAAGAACGCGTCGAGGTCGACCGGAAGCGGGATGCGCCAGTTGGGATATTCGTCGACCGTTCCCGGCAGGTTGGGCTGCTGCAGCTGGCCGACGGCATCAGCCGGTGAGCTGAGCACGAGCCGCGACGCCGCCCGGGCGATCACGGCGTGCAGCGCGACGACCGGATCATCGGCGGGTATGCCCTCGGCGCGCAGCAGGTCGAACAGCGCCTCGCGATCGAGCTTCGCCTGCGCGTACGCCTCCTCGGCCGACCCGTCGAGCAGCCCGAGGTCGGCCTGCACGCGGATGCGCTCGTCCTGCAGCCACCCGGCGACGGTCGGCAGGTCGTGCGTGCTGATGCTGGCCATGGTCTCGGGCTCCCACTCCTGCGGCGGGATGTGCGGCTGGCCGGGCGCGTCCCAGTCGCGCTCGAACCACAGCACCGCGGAGCTCAGCAGCCCGCGCTGGTGCATCGTCTCGGTCACGATCTCCTCGACGGTGCCGAGGTCCTCGCCCACGACGATCGCGCCGGCCCGGTGCGCCTCGAGGGTCAGCACCGCGAGCATGACGTCGGCGTCGTAGTGCACGTACGTCCCACGGTGCGCCGGCTCGCCCGGCGGGATCCACCACAGGCGCCACAGACCCGCGATGTGGTCGATGCGGATGCCGTCGCCGTGCCGCAGGACGCTGCGGATCACGTCGCGGAACGGCGCATAGCCGGACTCGGCGAGCTTGTCGGGCCGCCACGGCGGCAGGCCCCAGTCCTGGCCGAGCGGGTTGAACGCGTCGGCGGGACACCCCACGCGTACGTCCGAGGCGAAGGCGTCCTGCAGTGCCCACGCGTCGGCGCCACCGGGATGCACGCCGACCGGCAGGTCGTGGACGATGCCGACCGCCATGCCGGCGTCGTGGGCGGCGTCGCGAGCGGCGTCGAGCTGCTCGCGGCACAGCAGCTGCAGCCAGGCGTGGAACGCGATGCGGTCCGACAGCGTCGACCGGGCCTCGGCGACGGCTTCGCCGGAGGGATCGCGCAGCTCCTCGGGCCACTCGACGCCAGTCGGCACCGTGCAGCTCGGCGAGGGCGGCGAACGTTGCGAACGCCTCGAGGTCCTCGTCGACGTCAGCAGGACGTCGCCGGCCGGCCACAGCAGCTCGAGCGCAGCGAGCTTGGCCGCCCACACCGCGTCGTAGTCGATCAGCGTCAGTGTCGCGGTCGGGTGCCAGGCGCGATGATCTCGTCGCACGTCGCACCGTCGACCCCGGCAGCAATCGCGGCATCGGTCACCCGGAGGTAGAGCGGGTTGGCGAACCGGCGGCTCGCCGGCGAGTACGGCGACCGCTCGAGCGGATGCGACGGCATGAACGCCTGCACGGGGTTGACCAGCAGGACGCCGGCGCCCTGCTCGGAGCCGGCCCGGCGGGCCATCTCGGCGAGGTCGCGCGTAGTCGCCCATCCCCCACGACTCGGCGGACCGCAGGGCGTACAGCTGCAGCATCCAGCCCCACGTGCGTGGCACCTCGGGCATACGGGCCGGCGCGACGACGACCGTGATCTCCTGCTCGCCCGCGGCGCCACTCGAGGAACGGTGCCAGCCGAGAGGCAGGTCGGCGGGCAGCTCGCCATCGATGTCGAGCGTCGAGCCGTCCTCGAGCAGCAGCTCGCCGGCGACACCGAGCGGGCGACTCGAGCCCTCGGTCACCGCGATCGTCGCCGGCAGCGAGCTCCGCGCCTCGACCAGCTGCAGCTCGCGCTGGATCGACTCGGCGCTGCCGGCGTCGACGTCGAGCCGGGCCAGCACAGCCACGACGATCTCGGGGTCGACCGTGACGACCTCGCGATCGGATCCCTCGTAGGACATCGCCACACCGTGTGCGGCGGCGAGCCGGCTCAGCGCGTCAGCGTCGTCGGTCGCGGCCATGCGGTCCAGCATTCCCGGTCAACCGGGTGGCTTTCCAAACCGGTGGTCGCAAACGCCGCGCGGGCGCGCACCGGACGCGGTGGATCGAAGACCGCGAGGGTGAGCGCAGCGAGCTTCCGGGCGAAGAGCAGAGTCGTACGCATGGGGATGCGCGTACCCCGTTCGCGCGGCGTGAACCTTCAGCTGCCCGCAGAAGGTTGCCTTGCCCGGACCGTTCTCGATGAACGAGCTCATGCCGGCCGACTGGTCGTCGGTCGCCCACAGCGCGGCGAACTCAGCGCGCTCGATGTCGAGCCCGGTCTGCAGGTCGACCTCGAGGCCACGGTCGACGGCGTTCTTGGCGGCGCGCAGCGCGAGCGCGGGACCGCCGACGAACTGGGCGGCCCACTCAACTGCCTTGGCGTAGACCTCGTCGGCCGGGTGCAGCTGGTCGACCAGGCCGATCGCGAGCGCCTCGTGGGCGTCGACGAAGCGGCCCGTGAAGATCAGGTCCTTGGCCTTGGCCGGGCCGATCAGCCGGGACAGCCGCTGCGTGCCGCCCGCGCCGGGGATGATGCCGAGCAGGATCTCGGGCTGACCGAGCTTGGCGTTGTCGGCCGCGAAGCGTACGTCGGTCGCCAGGGCCACCTCGCAGCCACCGCCGAGCGCGAAGCCCGTGATCGCCGAGATGGTCGGCTTGCCGATCGCGGCCAACGACCGCGTGAACGCCTGCAGCAGGTGGGCGTGGCGCGTGATCTCCTGGAACGACATCGCCGCCATCTCCTTGACGTCGGCGCCGGCCGCGAAGACCCGCTCCCCGCCAAAGACCACGACCGCGGCGATGTCGTCGCGCCGATCGGCCTCGGTGCACGCCTCGATGATCTCGTGCTGCATCTGCGCATCGAGGGCGTTCATCTTGGGACGATCGAGCCGGATCGTGGCCACCCCGTCGCTGACGTCGAGTCGTACGAACTCACCCATTGCGCCTCCAGCTGCCCTCGTCGGCGGTCGTCCCGCCGTCGCGTCGAGCATAGATGTCGCGGCGCAGACCCTTGACATCAGGACGTCGACACGGTCAAATCAACACAAAGCCACATGAATTCACGCAATTTCACAATCGCGCACAAAGGACCCCGAATGCCCACCAAGAATGTCGTCGTCGGCTCGGCCGTCGGCCTGCACGCCCGCCCCGCCGCGCTGATCGCCCAGGCGGCGACCGAGGCCGGCGTCCCGGTCACGATCGCAATCCCCGGCGGCACGCCCGTCGACGCAGGCTCGGCGCTGATGATCATGACGCTCGGTGCCAAGGCCGGCGCCGAGGTCGTGGTCGAGAGTGCCGACGAGGCCGTGCTGGAGAAGATCGCCGACCTCGTCGAGCAGGACCTCGACGCCTAGGAGGAGCTGGCTGACGTGATCACCTCACGTTCGCTGTAGCAGCCGTTGCGGACACCGGGTCGGTGGCCGCACCCGTCGACCCTGGCCTGCAATCCCGCGGCCAGCATCTACCGCCGACGTTGCGGCCGATTTCGCATGCCCTATTGACACGTCGTCGGACCGGCCGCTAATTTGTGGCGCACATCACATGACATCGTTGTCATGACATCGATGTCAGCCTCAGAAGGATTGCCGTGAACTACACATCGCGTCGGATCGCACTCGTACTTCTCGGTACCTTCAGTGTCTTGGCCAGTCTGCTCGCCGTGCCCGCGTCGGCCGCCGATTCCGCACCCGCTCAGGAGCGTCATCGGCCCGCGGTGCACTTCACGCCCGAAAAGAACTGGATGAACGACCCCAACGGGATGGTGTTCCACAAGGGCGTCTATCACCTGTTCTTCCAGCACAACCCGTTCGGGACCTCGTGGGGCAACATGTCGTGGGGTCATGCCACCAGCACCGACCTGCTGACCTGGAAGGAACAGCCGATCGCGATCGAGCGAACGGCCAACGAGGCCATCTTTTCCGGCTCCGTCGTGGTCGATCACGGCAACACCACGGGTTTTGGCACCGATGACGACCCGGCCATGGTCGCGATCTACACCAGCGCCTACGAGAACCACCCGTCATACGGCAACCGTCAGGCGCAGTCGCTGGCCTACAGCACCGATGACGGCATGACGTGGACCAAGTATTCCGGCAACCCTGTTCTCGACCGCGGGTCGAACAACTTCCGTGACCCCAAGGTCTTCTGGTACGACGGTGGATCGCCCGAGTCGTCGTACTGGGTGATGGTGGCCGTCGAGGCGGTCGACCACAAGGCTGTGCTCTACAAGTCCAAGAACCTCAAGAACTGGGACTTCCTCAGCGACTTCGGACCGGCCAATGCGACGGGCGGCGTATGGGAATGCCCCGACCTGTTCGAGCTGCCGGTCGAAGGCCACCCAGGCGAGACCAAGTGGGTCCTCGTCGTGAACCTCAACCCCGGGTCGGTGGCGGGCGGCTCGGGAGGTCAGTACTTCGTCGGAGACTTCGACGGCACGACCTTCACCTCTGAGAGCACCATCAAGCCGAGCGACCCGCCGCCGGGCGAGGTCTTCGAGGGCTTCGAACGCGACAGCTACGCGCCATGGACAGTGGTGAACTCCGGCGAAGGCGATCAGCCGGGCCCGTTCGGCACATCGCCCATCACGGGCGCGGCGCCGGGCCAGAGCCCGGTGACAGGCTTCGCGGGTGCGAAGCTTCTCAACTCCTTCCGAGGCGGTGACTCACCTGTCGGCACCGCGACCTCACCGACATTCGAGATCGACAAGCCGTATGTGAACCTCCTCGTCGGCGGCGGTAATCATCCGCGTACGTCCGACAAGCTCGACAACGACCCGCCGGCCGGAGACCTGCTCTTCGACGGCTTCGAGATGGCCACGAACCAGCGTCTTTCCGACTTCGGGTGGACCGGGACCGGCGACCTGCTGCCCAAGACACAACCCGTCACGGCGGGTGGCGAGCAGTACATCGGCGCGCGCCGGATCAACACCTACGAGGTAGCGCCCGGCAGCGACGCCGGGCCCACCGGCGACGGCCGCAAGGGAACGCTGACCTCGCCAGAGTTCCAGATCACGCGGGACAACATCGCGATGCTGGTCGGCGGAGGTGGACGCAGCGTCTCCGATCCCGAGACCCTTGAAGTCCAGCTCGTGGTGAACGGCGACGTGCAGCGTCGGCTCACCGGGCGAAACGAAGGCTCGTTGAACTGGGCGGGCTGGGATGTGTCCGACCTGAAGGGGCAGACTGCGCAGCTGCGCATCGTTGACCAGGCCGCTGGCGGCTGGGGGCACCTCACTCTCGACCACGTGGTGATGACCGACGACAAGGTGAAGCCACGCTCTGACGAGACGACGGTCAACCTGGTCGTGGACGGCAAGGTCGTTCGTACGGCCACCGGAGACGACAGCGAGAGCCTGGACTGGCGCAGCTGGAGCGTCGGCAACCTCATCGGGAAGCAGGCGCAGATCCGGGTGGTCGACAATCACCGCGGCGGCTGGGGCCATGTGCTCGTGGACCAGGTGATGCTGTCCGACACGGCGACCGCAGACGCCATGCAGTCATACGACTGGCTTGACTGGGGTCGGGACTACTACGCCTCGGTCTCGTTCTCGAACACCGCTGGCCGACGCGTGATGCTCGGCTGGATGAGCAACTGGGACTACGCGGGCCAAACGCCCACCAGTGCGTGGCGCAGCGCGATGTCGCTGCCTCGGGAGGTCTCGCTGGCCCAGACCGCCAAAGGCCCGCGGCTGGTGCAGAAGGTCGTGCGGGAGGTCGCAGACATCCAACGGCCGCCGGTCTACGACCACGCGGGCGGGGTGCCGAACGGTGCGGTGGTCGCCGAGCAGCAGGTTGCCAGGATCGACACCACCCTGACCCCCGGCGACAGCGGCGAGACCGGCATCACCGTCCTCGGCACCGGCGACACGTCCACCCGAATCGGCTACGACGCCGACGAAGGCCGCCTTTTCGTCGACCGCCGCAATTCCGGCGACGTGGGCTTCAGCGCCAAGTTCGCCTCCCGCGACTCTGCGCCGGTGGTTCTCCACCAAGGTCGTCTCGACCTGCAGATCTACATCGACAAGGCATCCGTCGAGGTGTTCACGGGGGATCGACGCGTGACCATCACCGACCTGGTGTTCCCGCCGGAAGGAGCCGACGAGATCCGCGCGTTCGCGGCAGCGAATGGTTCGGTCGAGTCCATGACGGTGAGACCGCTGGAACGCACGATGTTCCGCTCTCCGCCGGCGGACACCACCACATCGGTAGGCGCCACGCCCAGCCGTCTCATCGTGGACCAGCCACAGGACGTCGACGTCACCGTCGCAGGGGGCGACACGGTCCCGACCGGCTCGGTGAGCCTGGAGCGCGACGGCAAGCCCCTCGGCGACCCGGTCACGCTCGACGACGAGGGCCGGGCGACTGTGTCGCTGCTCGGCGACGAAGTCGGGACCACGGAATTCCGCGCCACCTACTCCGGCGACAAGGACCATGCGGCGTCGTCGGCAACCTTCTCCGTGCTGGTGTCCAAGCCGGTGTCATCGCTGGCCGCGGTCTCGAATGCCGGCAGCAACGGCTGGTACGGCAAGGGAGCGAAGCTGACCCTGACCGGCAGCGAAGGCGTCAAGACGCTGCAGTATCGCATCGGCGAGGGTGACTGGAAGACATACGAAGGACCCGTCACGCTCGACGCCGGGACGTACGCCATCGACCACCGGGCGCAGGACGACAACCCGCCGTGGAGCGACGTCTCGTCGCTGCCGGTCAAGGTCGACCTGACCGACCCGACTGTCACCGACAAGCTCGTCGACCGCACGGTCACCCTGACCGCGTCGGACGAGGAGTCGGGAGTCGCTGGGGTCCAGTACCGCCTCGACGGCGGTGACTGGCTGGCCTACACCACGCCGGTCAAGGTGGATGGGGCGGCTCACACGGTCGACTTCCGCGCCACCGACGTGGCCGGCAACCAGGGTGCGACCGGCTCGCGCACGATCGAGAAGGTCGCTGATCCGCCGGCCGGGCCTGCACCTGTCATCGAGATCGCGCCGGTCGTGATCGGCGTCCCGAAGGTCGGTGCGCTGCTCGCGTCGTTCGACGGTGTCTGGAACCAGCCGGGTCTGACCTTCACGCGGCAGTGGCTGCGCGACGGTGTGCCGATCAGCAACGCCACGGCACAGACATACCGGCTGACCGCCCAGGACGTTGGAAGGCGGATCACGGTGCAGGTCACCGCCAAGAAGGACGGTCTGACGCCTGGCACCGCGATCTCGGCACGGACCGCCAAGGTGGTCAAGACCTCGAGCCAGACAGATGGCTGGGTCAGCGCCACGTCGGTCAAGAGTGGTACGGAAGTCACGCTCCGGGCAACCGTCACGGCCGCCGGTGTGGTCCCCGACGGCAAGGTCTACGTCTACTACCGCGGAGACAAGATCCGGTCACTGACGCTGAGCGACGGCACGGCGTCGACAACGTTCCATCCGGCCAAGAAGGGCACGCAGACGTTCACGTTCTCCTACCAGGGGTCGTCGGGCGTCACCTCAAGCAAGGACACGGTCAAGATCCGCGTCCGCTAAAGCCCGGGCGGCACCACTTCCTCTCCTCCAGTGAGGTGGTGCCGCCCGGTTCCAGTCCGTTCCACCACGAGTTTGTCGACACCACGTTCGAGAGAAGGCTGGCCATGCTGCACGAGCTGGACCGCGCGGGCGCCGTCGTCCGGGGTCGCCACCACAGTGACTGGGTGGCGACCCTGGACCGGCTGCGCGCGCGGCGCGCCGATGCAGCCGGGCTTGGAGCTGCTGCTCGAGTGCATGGCCGCGGCCGAGCGTGAGGCGCGTGAGGCCCGGGGCGTCCCGACACCGGCGTATGCCCACCGGGCAGCGGTGATCCACCGGCGTCGCCGGGACTACGCAGCTGAGGTCGAGGTGCTGAAGCGCTGGATCGGAGCCTGCCCCGAGCCGCGCGACCCCCACAGCCGGCTGGCCGTGCGGCTCGTCAAGGCGCAACGACTGCGCGACGCGGGCGGTCACGCACCGCCGACGGATTCCGTGTCGTCGTGTTCAGGCCTTTGAGGCGGCTGCCGCGTGTGCCTCGAGCTCGATCCGAGTCGGCGGATCCGCGCCGGGCCGTCCGATCGTGATTGCTGCGCAGATGTTGGCGTGGTGCATGTAGGAGCGCAGGTCCGACAGCGACAGCCCTCGCACGCCAGCGGCCGGATCGGCACCGCCGGACTCGACCAGGCCGGTCGTCACCATCGCATCGATCAGCCCCGACATGTAGGAGTCACCGGCGCCGACCGTGTCGATGACGGGTGTCGTCGACGACGCCACGTGCACCTCGCCGGCCTCGTGCACCGCGAACGAGCCGCGCGCACCGGCCGTGATGACGACCAGTCCGGCACCGAGATCGATCCAGCTGCGCGCCACCGCGGTCGGGCGCGATGCCCGGATAGAGCCAGTCGAGGTCCTCGTCGCTGACCTTCACGACGCCGCATGACGCCACGAGCCGGGTCAACCGGGTCAGCACCGCATCGCGGTCGTCGAGCAACCGCGGCCTGATGTTGGGGTCGAACGTCACGAGCGCGGTCTCGGCCGCCCGCTTGACGAGCTCCTCCACCGCATCGGCGCCGGGCCCGAGGTAGGCCGCGATCGATCCCGTATGGACGAGCGGCCCGATCGGCACCGAGTCGAGACCCGCTGGATCCCAGGTGATGTCGAAGTCGTAGCGGGCGGCACCGCGCGCGTCGAGCCACGCCGTCGCGGTCGACGTCGGGCGCGGCACTCACGCTGTCCGGGGCCAGCTCGACGTGGCTCCGCTCGAGCGCAGCGCGTACGACCTGACCTCGCTCGTCGTCACCGAGGCTGGTCGCCAGCATGACCGGGTGGCCCAGGCGGCCGAGTCCGACGGCGACGTTGGCCGGGCTGCCGCCCGGGTGCTCGCTGCGCCGGCCGTCGGACCTGACCACGATGTCGACGAGCGACTCCCCCACGACGAGGATCACGTGACCACCATGGCGCCGGTCATGATCGCCACTGCCTCCTGCGGCGTGTGCGTCTTGGGCGTGATGACCGCCGCCCGCCGCCCGAGCCGCTGGATCTGGATACGGTCGGCGACCTCGAACACCTGCGGCATGTCGTGGCTGATGAGGATCACCGGCATGCCCTGGTCACGCAGGTCGCGTACGAGCTGCAGGACCTGTGCCGACTCGCGTACGCCCAGCGCTGCGGTCGGCTCGTCGAGGATCACGACCTTCGAGCCGAAGGCCGCGGCCCGCGCGACGGCGACGGCCTGGCGCTGGCCACCCGACAGGTTCTCGACGGCCTGCGTCATGGACTGCAGCGTCGAGATGCCGAGGTCCTCGACCTGCTGCTTGGCGCGGTCACGCATGCCCTTCTTGTCGAGCATCCGGAACACCGAGCCGCGTATGCCCGGCAGTCGCTGCTCGCGGCCGAGGAACAGGTTGCTCGCGATGTCGAGCGCGGGCGAGACGGCGAGGGTCTGGTAGACCGTCTCGATGCCGGACTGGCGCGCGTCGTCGGGACTGCTCGAACGCGACCGGCTTGCCCTCGACGAGGATCTCGCCGGCATCGGGCGTGTAGGCACCCGAGAGGCACTTGATCAGCGTCGACTTGCCGGCGCCGTTGTCGCCGATGATCGCCAGCACCTCGCCGGCGTGCAGCTCGAGGTCGACGCCGGCGAGGCCGACGACGTGCCCGAACGTCTTGACGAGGCCCGTGGCCTGCAGGACGGGGGTGCTGGTTGCTGTGGAGGTGCGTCATGCGCGTGCCTTCCTGATCCACTGGTCAACGGAGACCGCGATGATGACGAGCACACCGACGGCGAGGGTCTGGTAGAGAACGTCGAGTCCCGCGAGGCTGAGCCCGTTGCGGAACACACCGACGATCAGGGCGCCGATCAGGCTGCCCCACAAGGCGCCACGGCCACCGAAGAGGCTCGTGCCGCCGATCACGACTGCGGTGATCGAGTCGAGGTTGGCGTCGACGCCCGCGTTGGGGCTGGCGGCGTTGACGCGACCCATGAGGATCCAGCCGGCGGCGGCGAACAGCGCGCCGGCGGTGACGTAGACGCTGAGGATGACGCGGGTGACGTGGATGCCGCTCAGGCGAGCCGACTCTGCGTCGTCGCCGACGGCGTACACGTGGCGACCCCACGAGGTCTGGCTCAGCGCGAACGCCATCGCGACGTACAGCAGGATCATCAGCACGACGCCGTAGGTGATCTGGGCGCCGGCGACGTCGAACGAGTTGCCGGTCCAGGTCAACAGCCCGGGCATCTCGATGCCGCGGGTCGTCGCGGCGTCGGAGTAGAGCAGCGCGACTGCCGTGAAGACGTTGAGCGTGCCGAGCGTGACGATGAACGGCGGCAGGTTGAGGCGGGTGACGCAGGACACCGTTGATGACGCCGGTGGCGACGCCGATGACCAGGGCCGCGAGCAGGGCGAGTGGGCCGGGCCAGCCGTGGTCGGTTGCCACGCCTGCGGCGACCAGGGTCGACAGGATCATCGCGGCGCCGACCGACAGGTCGATGCCTGCGGTCAGGACGATCAGGGTCTGCCCGATCGCGAGCGCGCCGATGACGGCGACCTGCTGCACGACGAGCGACAAGTTGGCGGTGCTCAGGAACCGGTCGTTGAGCAGGCCGAAGACGATCATCGAGATGATCAGGACGACGGCGGGGCTCAGGGCCGGATAGCGGTGGAGCAGCGTGCGTACCCGGTCGAGCGGACTCGGGGGCTTGGTCAGACCGGCTTCGGTCAGCACCTCGAGCGGGTGGTCGACGAGCGCGGTGTCTTCAGGTTCGGATGGTCATGTCGGGTGGTCCTCTCGATCTGGGTCGGGGGCGGGGTGTGGCGGGGTGCCCCTGGAGGAGGGCACCCCGCCGACGAGCACTCAGCCCCAGCAGGTCGACTTGCCTGCAGCGGTGTCGACGCTCTCGACGCCGTCCTGAGGATCGTCCGTCACGAGCTTGACGCCGGTGTCGAAGAAGTCCAGACCGGCAGTCGTCTTGGGCTTCTCGCCATCCTTCGCCAGCTTCGCGATCGCCGCGACGCCCTTGGCCGCCATCTCCAGCGGGTACTGCTGAGCAGTCGCGCCGATGATGCCGTCCTTGACGTAGCCGACGCCGGCGCAGCCGCCGTCGACCGAGACGATCGTGACGCCCTTCTCCTTGCCCGCACTCTTCAGCGCCTGGTACGCGCCGTAGGCGGCGGGCTCGTTGATCGTGTAGACCACGTTGATGTCGGGGTTCTTCGACAGGCAGGTCTCCATGGCGGTCGTGCCGCCGTCCTCGGCGCCGTTGGTCGCCTCGTTGCAGACGAGCTGGTAGTCGCCGCCGCTGTAGCTGCCGGACTTGGCCTCGTCGCCGTTCTTCTTCTTGTCCTTCGTGGGGATGCCCATTCCGGTCAGGAAGCCCTGGTCGCGGTTGTAGTCGACCGAGACGACCTTGTCGTTGAACAGGTCGAGCATCGCGATGACGGCCTTCTTGCCGTCGAGCTTCTTGGCGGTCCAGGCGCCGATCGACTCGCCGGCCTTGAAGTTGTCGGTCGCGAACGTGATGTCGACGGCGTCGGCCGGGTCGGGCGGGGTGTCGAGTGCGATCACGAACAGGCCGGCGTCGCGGGCCTTCTCGATCGCGTCGACGACGGCGGGACCGTTGGGCGTGATGAGGATGCCCTTCTGGCCCAGCGAGATCGCGTTCTCGATGGCCTGGATCTGGGTGTCCTCGTCGCCGTCGGTCTTGCCGGCCGCGAGCTTGAGCTCGACGCCGTTCTCCTTGGCGGCCTTCTTGGCGCCGTTCTGCATCGCGACGAAGAACGGGTTGCTGGTCGTCTTGACGATGAGCGAGACGCCGACCTTCGGACGAGTCGCCCGAGCCGGAGTCGGACCCGCCGCACGCCGAGAGCACCAGCGTGGATGCCAGCACGGCAACCGCGGCGGCGGCGAAACGGCGCCGGTGGGCAGATGGTGTTTTCACGATGATTCCTCTCACAACGCCAGACCGTCTGACATCGTTGTCACATAGTGTTCTACCTCACACAGAATGCCGCGTCAAGGGTTACGCTGTGATCACATGACACCGTTGTCACCCAAACCCGCTCCGCGACAGCGGGCCACGATGAAGGACGTCGCGCGCGAAGCCGGCGTCGGCATCAAGACCGTCTCGCGCGTCGTCAACGGCGAGGGATACGTCGGCGAGGCCACCGCCGCGCGCGTACGAGCAGCCGTCGAACGACTCTCCTACCGGCGCGACGTCAGCGCCGGATCCCTGCGCCGTGCGGATCGCCGCACCCTGAGCATCGGCCTGCTGCTCGGCGACGTGTCGAACCCCTTCGACGCCCAGGTCCACCGGGGGGTCGAGGACGCCGCAGGCGCCGCCGGCTTCGCGGTCCTCTCGGCGAGCCTCGACGAGGACCCCGAGCGCGAGCGGGAGCTCGTGCCGACCATGGGCTCGTACCAGGTCGACGGCCTCATCGTGATGCCCGCGGGCCCCGACCCGACCGCGCTTGCAGCATGAGATGGACGCCGGCATGCCGATCGTGCTCGTCGACCGCGGGGTCGAGGGCATCGAGACCGACAGCGTCGTGGTCGACAACGAGAGCGGCGCCCGGCTCGCCACCGAGCACCTGATCTCGTACGGGCACCGGCACATCGCGTTCATGGGCGACCGGCAGTTCCTGCCCACGGCCCAGCATGCGGCTCGAGGGCTATCGCCAGGCGTGCTGGGCGGCGCGCGCGGCGACCCACATCGTCCAGGACCTGTCCAACGAGTACCTCGCCGAGACCGCGACCCGCGCGATGCTGCAGTCGAGCCCGGCACCGACCGCGATCTTCGCCGCCCAGAACCTCGTCACGATCGGCGTCGTGCGGGCGCTGCGCAGCCTGGGCCTCGAGCACGAGATCGCCGTCGTCGGGTTCGACGACATCACGCTCGGCGACCTCGTCTCCCCCGCGATCAGCGTCATCGCGCAGGATCCGCACCTCATCGGACGGATGGCCGCCGAGCGCCTCCTGGCCCGCATCGGCGGCGACACCAGCCCGGTCCAGGAGATCGTCGTGCCGACGTCGTTCCTCGTGCGCGGCTCGGGCGAGATCCCGCCGCCCTGATCGCCGAAATGCGGGGACGCCGGCTCCGGCGCTACGCGTCGAAGTCAAGTTCCCTCGACGAAAGGTTGACGCCCATGTACATCGGTGGATCCATATTCCTTCTCGCCCTCGGCGCGATCCTGGCCTTCGCCGTGCAGGACTGCCATCAGTGGCGTGGACCTCGTCGCGGTCGGCTACATCCTCATGGCCGCCGGCGCCCTCGGCATCCTGCTGAGCCTGCTCCTCAACGCCCAGCGGAACGAGCGTCGTCGCGACGACCTGCCGCCGCCTCGCTGACCGGCTCGCGTACGAGGAACAGCGGCGCGGCCAGCGCGAGCACGATCCCGCCGACGACGATCGCGAATCCCGTCGACACGCCGGTTGCGATCATGCCCAGCGTGATCGCACCGATCGATCCTGCCGGCTGCATCGCCATGGACGCCAGCGACAACACGGTCGCCCGGTTCTCCTTGCCGACCTGCTCGTGCAGCAACGTCTCGTAGATCGCGCCGGCCGCGGAGTGCACCGCGTACGTCGCGAAGAGTCCCAGGACCAGCCCGACCGGGCCGGCCGCCAGGCCCATGCCGACGACCGTGGCGCCCTGCACGATTCGCAGGGCGACCGAGACGCCGACCATGCTCCAGCGACGCAGCAGCAACGGAACCATCGCGGCGCCCAGCGCCGAGACGCCCCACGCCGCCGCCGTGACCGGCCCCATGATCGCCGCGGCCTGCTCACGGTCCGTGAGCAGCTCGGACAGCCGGATCGGCATGAACGACTCGAACGCGATCATGCCGAAGCCCCAGAACAGCTCGACCGCGACGAGCGCCCGCAGCACGCGTGACGCCACAGCAGGCGTACGCCGTCGAGCACGACCCCCGGCGTGGCGCGGATCGAGTGAGCAACGCCCGCGACCCGCGTCGATCGGTCCTCGTGCATGATCACGAGGCGACGACGATCTGGAGCATCGCCAGGCCCGCGGCGATCCAGAAGGGCAGGGCGAGCGAGTTCTCCCGGCCCAACGGCGCCCACAGGATGAACAGGCCCGAGATGACCGCCCCGATCGCGATCGACGCGCCCACGACGCTGGCGTAGCCGGACAGGCCGCGCGCCACGATGTTGCTGCGGTTCGTGATCGCCTCGTCCTCGTGGACGGCGTCGACGAACCACGCGTTGAGCGGACCGCTGTCGAGCGCGCGGAAGATGCCGCTCAGCGCGCTCGCGAGCACGAACACGAGGGGCACCTGCGCGAGGGCGTAGATGACGTACGACGCCAACGCCACGGCCGCCGAGGCGATGAACACGGGCTTGCGGCCGAGTGCATCTGCGAAGCCGCCGGTCGGCAGCTCGAGCAGCAGCACGACGAATCCCTGGGTCGCGGCCACCGCGCCGTACTCCGCGATCGTCAGGCCACGCTCGAGCGGGAGCAGCGCCGATGACCGGGATGATGAATCCCGTCGGCAGCCAGCGCAGCGCCGGCCAGCAGCCAGAACCGCGTACGCAGAGTCATGCGCGCCGGGCAGGATCAGAGCGTGCAGGTCGACCCGTTCGGAGCCCTGCTTGCCGGCGTATCGCTGGACGACCTCGAAGATGTCCCGCTCGAGCGCCTCGAGGTCCTCGGGATCGAGGGCCAGCGAGTAGTCGCTCATGCCGATGCCGGGACGGTGCTCCGTCCACGCTCTCGAGCTCTTCACGCAGGTGCTCCTCCTGGCGGCGGCGCACGACGTCGAGGTACTCCCGGCCGCCGTCGAGCCCGGCGAGCGCCGCGGGATACGTCGTCAGGTCGTACAGCGACTTCCACCGCCGCTCCCGCCCGGACGGCTGCTCGTCGGCGTCGCCGACGAAGCCGAACCGCTCGAGCTGCCGCAGGTGGTACGACGTCGACCCGCTCGACTCGCCCAGCTCGCGGGCCAGCTCCGACGCGGTCGACGGGCCGCGGCGGCGCAGTGCGCCGAGCAGCTGCATCCGGAGCGGGTGCGACACCGCCTTGAGGGTGTCGAGGTCCTCGACGACCTTGTTGGTCAGGCTCATGCGCCCGACCATACGACTGCAAAGAATTCTTTGCAAACACTTCTTTGCAGTCAGGCGGCGATGGCCTCCGCCCGCGCCGGCAGCAGCAGCGCCGAGTCACCGAACTCGTGCCAGTCGTAGCCGCCCTCCACCGCGGCGTCGTACGCCACCTGGGTCAGCCGCGGACCCGCGACGGCCTCGACCAGCAGGAGGTGGGACGCCGCGGGTCGTGCCAGCCGGTGATGAGGCCGTCGACCACGCGCGGCGGCGCCTCCCGCGTCACGACCCGCTCGGTCCAGCCCTCGCTGGCCTCGACCTGCGCGCGGCCAGGCGCACCCTGCACGGCCGACTCGAGCGCCCGGGTGACCGTCGTGCCGACCGCGATGATGCGCCCTCCCCCGGCCCTCGTGGCGTTCACCAGCCGCGCGGTCGACTCGCTGACCTCGAACCACTCGGGCTGCGGCGCCTCGCCGGCCTCCTGCGACGAGACGCCGGTGTGCAGCAGGATCGGCGCGATCGCGATGCCGCGCGACACGAGCCGGGTCACGACCTCCGGCGTGAACGGGCGGGCTGCGCTCGGCATCTCGGCACTGCCCGGCGTCGTGCCGAAGATCGTCCGGTAGTCCTCGATCGGGTACTGCCGGTCGAGATAGCCGTACGCGATGGGGCGCCCGACGCGCGCGAGCAGCGCCGGGAGCCCGGACTCGCCGGCGTACGCGGCCCGCCAGAGCCGGTTGCCGCTGCCGGTGGGCGACGAGTTCTCGCGCGGGTAGGGCTCGAGCAGCGTCAGCGCCGCCCGCTCGCCGGCTCCGGCCAGCGTCAACGTCTGGCCGGCCGCCGCGTCGAGCACGGCCCAGGCCGCATCGGGCGCGGTACGGACCTCGACGACCCAGGTGCCGTCGCGCAGGTCGGTCGCGACGTGCACCACGACCTCGCCGTTCGACGCGCCGTCGCCTGCGAGTACGGCGTCCACCTCGCCGGCGATGGTCTGCGACGCGTTGACGACCACGAGGTCACCCGGGTCGAGGTGCTCGGCGAGGTCGCCGAACCGGGCGTGGGTCAGCCGGTCGCCGTTCGCCACCAGCAGGCGTACGTCGTCGCGGCGCAGCCCGCGCGCCTCGGCCGGCGATGGCGCCGTGCGGTTGCCGGGCGGCGCGAACGTCGTCAGCGGCGTGATGTCGATCGTCGTCATGACGCACCCGCCGTCGCCGGAGCGAGCTCGGCCGCGCGGTAGCGCCCGCTCGGTGGCCGGTCGTCGAGCAGCGCCAGGAACGCCGGCACGACGCTCTCGGGCAGTGGCCGGTCCGAGATGTCCTGGCCGGGGAAGGCGTCCTGGTGCATCTGCGTACGCATGTCGCCGGGGTCGACGGTCCACCAGCGCACGTCGGGCTCCTCGGCCGCGAGCGTGAGCGTCAGGTGCTCGAGCGCGGCCTTGCTCGCGGCGTACGCACCCCACGTCTCGTAGTGGTCGGCCGCCGCGTCCGACGTGATGTTGATGACCGCCGCGCCGGTGTTGAGCGACGGCCGGAGGGCGCGGATCAACGCCGTCGGCGCAACGACGTTGGTCTCCCAGACGTCGCGCAGCACCTGGTCGTCGAGCTGCAGGACCGGCAGGAGCGGACTCACGCCGAGGGTGCTCGCGTTGTTGACGAGCAGGTCGAGGCCGCCCGCCGCGACCTCGACGAGTGCGGCGCGGTGCCAGGCGTCGGTGACGTCGCCGGCCACCGCTGTGATGCGGTCGCCCAGCTCGTGGGCGGCGGCCGCGACCCGCGCCTGGTCGCGGCCGGTGATGACGACGTCCCAGTCGCGCGCGGCCAGGCCGGCGGCGAGTGCGTGGCCGAGGCCGGCCGAACCGCCGGTGATGAGTGCTCGAGGCATGGAGTGCTCCTTGGTGGTGTCCGATGATCTGGACACCAGCCAACAACCTCAACCAAGGTTGAGGTCAACCCCGCGGCCTAGCTGACCTTGCCGGCGAGCACGCAGTACGTGAAGAAGATGACGCCGAGCAGCAGACCGACGTGCCCCAGGATCGACAGGTACGGACCCTCGGCCCAGCTGTCGTCGACCGCCGGCGCCGCGTGCTTGCCGGTGCCGGGAAGCCACCGCGCGAGGATCAGGATGCCGACGATGACCTCGAGCCACCACACCACCAGGGCCAGGATGCCGAGCACGTCGCTCGGTGAGGTCAGGTAGTAGATCCAGATCGCAAGCGCGGCGACACCGAGCACGGTGTGCGCGTTGAGGATCGTCCCGGGGATCTGGGCATGGCCTGGTTGCCGGCCCGTCGCGGACAGTCGCATCCGCGTCAGAAGGACGACGACGGCGGCCAGAGCCGTCAACATCCAGAGCAGGTTGTCGAGTTCCACCGAGGCATCGTGGCACAAGTCACGGTCCGCGGGATACTGCGAGTACGTCCGCAGGGTGGTCAGGCGCCCGGCATGGGTCCCGCTTGGAGCGGTGTCGAGTGGCGCCGCCAGACCTGCCATCCGACGCCGGTGCGCAGCCAGGTGTCGCTGACGATGAACGTGCCACTGCGATCCTCGCCGAGCACCGTGGCACGCATACGAACCCGTCGTAGCACCGCCGCGATGTCGTCGCTCGAGTCACGAAGGTCCTCCTCGACCACCCACTCGTCGACGATGTAGGCGTCAAGCGTCTCGAGCCACCGCTGTCGAGGCATGACCGCCGGCGTCGGATGCACCAGGACCAGCGCGAACTGCGGGTGCAGGATGCGCTCAGCGACCTCGTGATCGCGCTGGGTGACAGCGCGGTCGAAGTCCGCGCAGGCGGTGTCGAGCTCGGTGTCGGTCATGATCGATCATCGCACCGCCTGGGGCTTTGCGGACGGGAACGGCGGGCTATTGCGGCTCCGAGACGTCCGCGACCTGCGCTTCGAGGACCCGGACCAGGTCGGCGCGTCGACCTTGAGGCCGACGCCGTGCGCGCCCCCGCCCACCGAGATCGTCCCGCTCACCCGCTCGTCCACGACGACCGGCCACGCCCGGAGGGAGCCGAACGGCGTGATCGTGCCGCGCTCGTAGCCCGTGGCCTCGAGCGCGATCGTCGCGTCGGGCATCGACAGCCGGGAGACGCCGAGGAGCTGGCGGAGCTTGGGCCACGAGATCGTGCGGTCGCCCGGCACCAGCACGAACAGGAAGTCGTCGTCCGCACGGCGTACGACCAGGCTCTTCACGAGCTGGCTCGGCTCGATGCCTCGGGCGGCGGCGGCCTCGGCGAGCGAGCCGACCGGGCCGTGGCGGGTCACCTCGTACGCGATCCCGGTGGCCTCGACGGCCGCGACTGCACGCTCCTCGCTCACGTCACGAGCGTACGCAACAACTCTCAACACAAGTTGTGCCGGCTCACAGCGTTCCCATACCAATCCGGACTTGAGTCGAAGACAGGACTCAATGAGGAGCACGACATGAACGATCAGCCACAACCCAGACGCCGCAACCCCAGCCGCACGCACGGAGGCATCGACGCCCTGGCCGGGCCGGCATCGCCGCGATGGCGGGCGCCGCGATCCTCGGCGTCTCGGGACTCGCGTACGCCGCGCAGGCGGACGCAGCTCGACGACCACCGCCTCGACCCACACCAGCTGCCGACCGAGAACCGGTCCGACCGCGACGCGACGGTCCTGCCGCTCGATCCGCAGGCCCGGTCGCTGGAGACCCTCGAGGGCACCACCGATGCCACGGCGGCACAGGAGGCCGGCCTGGTCTACATCAACACGACGGTCGACTACGGCGCGGGCCAGGCGGCCGGCACCGGGATGATCCTGACCTCGGACGGCGAGATCCTGACGAACCACCACGTCGTCGAGGGCGCGACGGCCATCACGGTCCAGGTCGTCTCGACCGGCAAGACCTACCGGGCCGCAGTCATCGGCTACGACTCGGCGCACGACGTCGCGGTGCTGCAGCTCGAGAACGCCTCCGGGCTGACGACGATCAAGCCCGACACGTCCGGCGACGTGCGGGTCGGCGACAAGGTCGTCGGCGTGGGCAACGCCAACGGTGACGGCGGCGCAGCGAGCGCGTCGGCCGGCACCGTGGCTGCGCTCGACGAGTCGATCACGGTGCGGTCGGACGCCGGCGGGCCCCGAGCGGCTCAGCGGCCTGATCAAGGTCTCCGCCGACATCATCGCGGGCGACTCCGGCGGCGCGCTGTACGACAGCGACGGCGAGGTCATCGGGATGAACACGGCGGCGTCGAGCGGCCGGCCGACGTCAGTGGCTACGCCATCCCGATCGGCAGGCCCTCACGATCGCCCAGCAGATCGAGAGCGGCAACGAGACCAGCACGGTACATGTCGGCACCACCGGATTCCTCGGTGTGCAGATGGCGCAGGCCTTCGGCCGGGTCGACGGTGCGCTCGTGGCCGGTACGGTCGACGGATCGGCGGCCGAGTCGGCCGGCATCACCCGGGGCAGCACGATCACGGCGTTCAACGGTTCGGCGATCACCTCGGCAGCCCAGCTGTCGAAGGCCGTGGCCGCGATCGACGCCGGCAAGTCGGTCACCGTGTCGTGGACCGACGCGTCCGGCACGAGCCACACCTCGACGGTCACGCTGAAGGCCGGGCCGATCGGCTGAGGGCGCTCCGGGCCGCTCGCTCGGCAGGCTCGGACCCGCCTCACGCCTGATCTTCCTGCGTGATCGCGCTGTTGCCGACCGCGAGCCAGATGCCGCCGATCGCCAGGCCGATCATCGAGACGAACGGGAGGCCTGGGACGCCGGTGATCGCGACCGCAGCCACTGCGAGGATCACCAGGAGACCGGAGCAGGCTCCAAGTCCTTTGGAGATGAGCCCTTCGCGGAACGCCATCCAGGCCAGGCCACCGGCTGCCACCAAGATCGGGAACCAACCGATGTAGGGGCTGAAGTCGTTCATGACGTAGTAGGTGTAGAGGCCGTCGTCGTCGTAGACGCCTGCCTCGGCCGCACCGTGCAGATAGTTGCCCAAGGCGCCCTTCCAGCCGTACGCCAGCGTGAGCGCCGCGGCCGAGGCGACCAGGCCGAACGTCACGATCGGCGCACCGAGCGACCAGTTGAACCGCTGCGCGACGCGGCGGTGCCAGATCGCGGCGAACATCAGGAGCACGGCCACGCAGAAGTAGCCGGTGAGCCCGCCGATGCGGAACAGCTCGTGGTCCAGCGGTGCGATGTCCTTGATCGAGACGGTGTAGTCCATGTCGGAGGTGTCACCGGCACGCTTGTCGGTGATCACGGTCGAGACGATCCCAAGCACGCCTCCGAGCGTGGCCCACAAGGGCCATGCAGTGAATCGTGAGGGTGACGTGACGAGTGCTGCGGAGACTCGTTCATCAGATGGCATGGTCATGAGGATCTTCCTTCGGGCTGCGACCCGCGGGCCGACCGGGACGACATGGCCCGGCGATCCGATCGTGGGCGGCCCGACGGCCCGGGAAACAGGCCGACGTGTCCTCAATTCATGGGCACGTCGCTACCCATGCCCTGTTCGCGAGCCCGGATGATCAGCGCAGGGCGGTCAGGCAGGTCCAGCTTGGCCAGGATGCCGTAGACATAGTTGCGGACGGTCTTCGCGCTCAGGACGAGCCGCCGGGCGATGACTGCGTTGTCATGGCCGCGGGCCACGAGATCGAGCACCTCACGCTCCCGGTCGGTGAGCTGGGGAACACGACGCCGCCCTTCGTACGGCTGCCGGAGATGTAGGTGGCGGCGCGCTGCGCGACCTGCGGCCCAAGCAGCACCTCCCCGTTCGCGACCGCTCTCACGGCGCGCTCAACCTCCGCGGGTGCCGCGCCCTTGAGCAGGTACCCGCGGGCCCCTGCCCGGATCGAGGCAAAGAGCGAGTCGTCATCACCCAGCATCGTCACGACGAGGATGCCGATGTCAGGAAGCACCTTCATGATGTCGCGCGTGGCCTCGACACCGGATCCGGTCCCGAGGTCCAGGTCCATGATCACCACCTGTGGGCGGCTGGCCGCCACCACCGTGACCGCGTCGGCCTGGTTGGCGGCCTGGCCCACAACCTCGATGCCGTCCAGCGACTCCAGCAGCGCGGCCATCCCGATACGGAACACGGGGTGGTCGTCAACCACGACGACGCTGATGGTCTCGTTCATGGCAGCCTCATCCTCACTGTCGTGCCGCCGAGGGACGGCGTGGCCTCGAATGTTCCGCCCAGCTCGTGCGCTCGCTCGCGCATCGAGTGCATGCCGACACCCTCGCCCGACTTCAGGTCGAAACCTCTACCGTCGTCCGCGACGGTCAGTGTCACCGCGCCGTTGTCTGCCACCCGCACCTCGATCGCGCAGGTCGTCGCGTGAGCGTGGCGGTACGCGTTGACCAACGCCTCGGCGGCCACGTGGTAGAGAGCGACCTGCCGTCTTGCGTCCAGTCCGTCAGCGCCCTCGACCGAGTAGCGGACCGTCAGGCCGGTGTCGTCGAAGCGGGTGACGAGTACCCGGATGGCATCGTCGAAACGGCCTTCGTCCAGAGCCGGTGGCAGCAGCGCACGCGCCATCGTACGGACGTCTTCGGTCCGGTCCGCGAGCTCGACCTGGAGCTGATGGAGGAGGTCATGGGCCGCGCCGTCTTCAGCATCGTGGACCGCCGCCAGGCCCAGTCCGATCCCGGCCAGTGCGGGCCGAGCCGTCGTGCAGCTCCCCGTGAAGCAGTCGGCGCTCCTCCTGCCGTACCTCGACGAGACGGTGGCGAGCCGCCTCGAGGTCGTGGTTGACGTGGGCGAGCTGCAGGGCGACGCTCACCACCCCGCTGAGCTGCCGAGCGGTCTCGGCGGTGCGCTGGTCAAGGCGCTCACCCGCCCGCGGCGCGACGCGGAGTGTCCCGATCTCTCCGCCGTTCACGACCAGTGGGAGCTCGAGCCAGTCGCTGCCGGCCTGACCGGACGACGCGCGTACGCCAGGGAGGCCGTGAACCGATCGCAGCTCAACGAGCCCGAGCTGCAGCCCTGATCGCAGGCGATCGACCAGAGGCTGCAGGTCGGACGCGCCGCCCGGTGTCCCGGAGAGATGCTCGCCCAGGTCCCGCAGCAACCGGCTCGGTGAGCGAGAGGCACCGTAGACCAGCGAGCTGACGCGCCCCTGGATGACGACCCGCAGCGGTTGCATGACCACGGCGAGGATTCCGACGGCAAGTACTCCCGAGAAGCTCCTCGGCCATGCGATCGCCTGACGACCGACCCACACCAGACCGAGGTAGATCGCCACCACTGCTGCGCTCAGCAAGCCACCCACCAGGCTGCGCGAGACCGTGGCGTCGACACCCCACAATCGGCGACGCAGCACCACGACGAGCAAGGCGGCCGGCAGGAACGCCTGAGCACCAAGCAAGCCGTAGGCCAAGATGTTGGCCAGCCAGGGAGCTTCGACCCGCAGTTGTTGGAAGAAGACCGGCAGGAACGAGATCGTCAACAGGGTCTGGCCGACCGCGAGCCAGCCCAGCCCATGCCGCTCATCTACCGGGCCACGCAGCCAGCGGTCGAGCAGGTGGAATGATGCAAGACACCAACTGCGAAGCACAGACGGCCCGGCCAGATCCCGAGCCGGTCCATCGCGGTCGTCCACCCGCCGAGGTCGACATGCAGAGGGTTCGCCGGTGCGCCCGGTCGTTGCCAGCCGATGAACGTCAGGATCGTCAGGACGATCCCCGCCAGTCCGAGGCCCACCATGACGCGGGCAACGACGCCGAGACGGCGTTCGGTGACCAACCACGGCATCACCGCGATGCTCCCGAACATTCCTGGTGCCCAGAGCCAGCCGCTGAGGTGCACGAGCATCCCGGCGATCCATCCCGTGGCACCGTTCTCAACCATCAGGATGGCGGCCATCAGGGCACAACCGCCGCCGCCGAGCGCCATCGCCGCCACCACGAGGACGACCGGATGACGTCGACGCGGCAACATCATCGCGACGACTGGGCCGTACAGGACAGCGCTGGACAGGAACGCCACGATGTCGAGCGAGTGTCTGGGAATCCACGGCAGCCGATGCCACACCAGCACCCCTGCCGCGGCGAGCGCGAGCGCCCACGACACCGCACAGACCGCCCAGCCGATGATGCGCCAGCCGACCTCGCTCATCCGAGAAGTATGGCGGCTGTGACAGCCCGGGTCTCAGAGTCGATCATCCTGGTCACTCGGGAGCCGGTAGCCTGAACGCGTGACCGAGACCCTCCGCGACGGCGACCTCGTGCTCGAGCCCACGTCCGGCTCCGAGGAGTTCACCGGTTTCGCGATCCTGCTCGACGGCGAACGGGTCGGCACCGTCGCACTGCGCGGCGAGGACGGGCGCACGGCGTCGATCCGCTGGAACGCCGGCACCGACAACATCCCGGTCGCCGTCAGGGCGCTCCGCCTCGCGCTGACGTACGCGTTCGACGACCTCGGCATGACGCGGGTCGAGGCCCGCGTCCCGATCGAGCGACTCGCCGACGTCCGCGCGGCCTCGATCGCCGGCATGCGGCGAGAGGGCGTCCTCCGGGGCGCCGGCGACGATCCCGACCGGGCCCTGCTCGCGCGCATCGCCGACGATCCCGAGCCGCACAGCCGCGACGGCTTCATCGCGATCCTCAACGCCGGGCTGCCGACCAAGCGGGTCATCAGCCAGGGCCTGCTCCGCGACGAGCGCGGCCGGGTCCTGTTGTGCGAGCTGACCTACAAGCGCGAGTGGGACCTGCCCGGCGGTGTCGTCGAGGTCGGCGAGGCGCCGTCGATCGGGCTCGTCCGCGAGCTGCAGGAGGAGCTCGGCATCACGGTCGAGGTCCGCGACCTCATCACGGTCAACTGGCTGCCGGCCTGGCGCGGCTGGGACGACGCGTGCATCTTCTTGTTCGACCTCGGCGTCGTCGACAGCTCGATCACCGACGGCATGACGCTGCAGGCGACGGAGATCAAGTCCGTACGGTGGTGCGATCCGGCGACCGTACGCGCGAATGCCGCCGCTGCGGCGATCGAGCTGCTCGAGGCGGTCGAGGCCGGATCGCTGCCGGCCTACCGCGAAGCCCCCAAAGCCGCCGAGTAGCCCTCCGCTGGGAGTGACGTTCGGGGCGCAAACACCGTGAGCACCCGACGCAAACGTCACGCTCATCGAAGTCTCCGGGCATGACGAAGGCCCGGGAGCAAGCTCCCGGGCCTTCGACTGACTAGATCATGTAGATCAGAGGGGACGGATGTTCGTCGCCTGCAGGCCCTTCTGGCCCTGCTCGACGTCAAACTCGACCTTCTGGTTCTCGTCCAGCGAGCGGTAGCCGCTGGTCGCGATGGCGCTGAAGTGCGCGAAAACGTCTTCGCTGCCGTCGTCGGGGGCGATGAATCCAAAGCCCTTGTCAGCGTTGAACCACTTGACGGTTCCTGTAGCCATGTTGTTTCTCCTCTTTGGCGAGTGCCGCTCACGCCTTTCGCGAGCGACTGTCGCGACACACATCCAACCTGCGAGAAGAACTAGCTACCTTGCGGAACTTGATCAGCCGTAGAATCCAACGTCGTGCAACCAGACCATCGTAGCGGTTGACGGCCCCACATCCGCATCTCACTGCGAATCTGCGCTCACGACGCCGCCATACTGGCCGATCGCGCGGGGCTTTCCGTTGCCGCCCGGGATGTAGAGCAGCACCTGGTGGTAGTAGCGCAGCTTGCCCGAGCTGGAGATGCCCGATGACAGGAATGCCTGCTGCGGCGTGCCCTCGGGCCAGCTGACCGTGAGGCCGCTCTTGACCTCGTACGTGTCGAGGCGCAGCAGCGTGACGAACGCCAGCGCTCCCCCGTCCGTGGTGCGCAGGACGAACTTCACGTCGTCGCTGCCCCAGGACTGCGTGAACGTGACGCCCGTGAGCTTGGAGTTGGTCTCCGCCGTCGCCCGCATCTGCTTGATGAACGAGTCGTCGGCGACCTTGCTCGACCTCCGGCGAAGCGGGGTCGGCGAGCGCCTTGGCGTACGCCTTGGCGGCCTCCTCGGCCGACATCGACATCCCGACGCCGTCATCGGGCTTGACGGTCAACGCGTCGGAGCCCTCCCGCCGGATGCCCGGGATCGGGGTGTCGGCCAGCGTCTCCGGACTCGCCACCAGCAGCCACGGCTCGACGGCGGTCTCGCGCTCGAAGATCTGGACCCGGTTGACGCCGGCCTTGGCGTCGCGCACGACCGCGAAGAACCACAACGGGTACTTCTTGAACCGGGGTGTCTGGACATCGGTGACCTCGACGGAGGCGGTGTCCTGCTTCTGCGTCTTGGCGAGCCGCTGCGACACCTCGAACGATCCGGAGTCGATCGCGAGCACCGGTCCGCTCTCGACGATCGACAGCGGCTTGGCGTCGAGCAGCTCGATCGCGGTGTTGCGGACCTTGCGGTACTGGTTGAACACCGACGTCGACCTCGGCCTTGCGCGCCGCGGTCTTCTCGACCGTGACGTCGCCACGCTTGTGCGGCACGGCGCACGCCGACAGCGCCAGGGCGCAGATCAGCACGAGGACGGCAAGTCGCCTCATGACTCCTCCTCGTCGTCGACGATCTCGAAGTCGCCGAGCTCGTCCTCGCTCACCTCGTGCTCCACGCCGTGCTCGTCGACGAAGACGTAGACGACCCGCTCGTCGCCGGCCGGGCTGGGTTCCGGCTCTGGTGCGGGCTCAGGCTCGGGCTCCGGCTCCGGTTCGGGCTCCGGCTCCGGCTCTGGTGCGGGCTCAGGCTCCGGCTCAGGCTCCGGCTCGGGCTCGGGCTCCGGCTCCGGTACGGGCTCCGGCTCGGGCTCCGGCTCCGGCTCGGGCTCCGGCTCGGGCTCGGGCTCGGGTACGGGCTCGGGCTACGGGCGCAGGCTCGGGCTCGGCGCCTGCCGCGATCTCCGCAGCCGTCAGGACGCCGGGGATCCGCGGCGCGACCGGCTCCGGCTGGCTCGTCCGCTGCCGGCTCGGGCTCCGGCTCCTCGGGCTCCGGCTCCTCGCCTCCGGCTCAGGACGTCGCAGGCTCCGCCTCGACGATCTCGACAGACTCGTCGACGATGTCGTACTCCTGCGCCTCCTCGGCCGACATCTCGTGCTCGACGCCGTCCTCGTCGACGTACACGTACACGACCTCTTCCTCGATGATCGGGCCTTCCTCGTCGTATGGCCCGGCCAGCCACAAGCCGGCGTCGCGGCGGATCCACCAGCCCGACCACACGGCGGCAAGCCCGAGCAGCAGCAGGGCGATGCCCTTGTAGAAGCCGCCCTTGATGCCGTACGCCAGCGTGATCTCGACGCCCGACAGGTTGGTCGAGCCGACCGAGAGGACCACCGCCGAGACCGTCTCGTCGGGCAGCTGCGTGCTGATGCTGGCGCCGCCGAGCCCGGCCGACTGGTCGATCCACCAGTCGAGCGCGGTCGGGGCGCCCGGCAGGTTGGTCCGCCCCTTGACCTCGTGGGTCTTGACGGTCCATGGCGTCTCGAAGCCCGTGACCTCGAGCCGCTGGGTCTTGCCGACATAGTTCTCGCACGTCGACGCTGTTGGCGATGCCGACGAAGACGGGCTTGCGGACCGGCACCTCGGCGAGCAGGTCGACCTGCACGTCGGCCCACGAGATGACCTTGGGAGCCGTCACGATCGCGATCCCGTCGGTGTCGATCGGGTGCGGGCCGGTCGAGAAGCGGCTGTCGGGCCCCAGCAGGATCATGATGCCCAGGCCGAGGAGCGCGACGAGGACGCCGAGCACGGACAGTGCCCAACTCAGCCTCTTTCGCATCTCCACACTCCCTCTCGGGCACCAACGACTGACGCCGCCGTGAGCCTATCGGGGATCGAGCACCCGACCGCGCAGGATGACGATGCGCGGATGTCGCCGAATCGGTCAGAACAGCGCCGACGCGAGAGCCCGGCGGGCTGTCGCGACGCGCGGATCGGCGATGCCGACGACCGTGAACAGGTCGAGCAGCCGCTGGCGTACGCGCTCGCGATCGTCGCTCGGACGTGCGCTTCACGAGCTGGATCAGCCGGTCGAAGGCGTCGTCGACGTGACCACCGCTGACGTCGAGGTCGGCCACGAGCATCTGCGCGTCGAGGTCGTCCGGGGCGTCGGCGGCAGCCTTGCGGGCGGCCTGCAGGTCGGCGCCCTGCGTACGGGCGAGCAGCTTGACGCCGGCGAGCCGCTCGGCGATCTCGCTGTCCGCCGGGTACTGCGCCTGCAGCTTCTCGTACTCGGCGACCGCGGTGTCGAAGTCGCTCGCGGCGAACGCAGCATCGGCCTCGGCGAACCGGGGGTCCTCGGGCTCTTCGGCCTCTTCCGGAGCCTCGGTGCGCTTCACCGGCGGGCTGCGCCAGCCCGGTCACCCCGTTCTGGGCGGCGACGTTGACGAGCTCGTCGAAGTAGCGGCGTGCCTCGGCCTCCTCGACCGTGCCCTGGAACAGCGGGACGGGCTGACCCTTGACGAGCCCGACGACCAGCGGCACGGCCTGCGCCTGCAGCGCCTGCGCGATCGCGGGGTTGGCGTCGATGTCGACCTGCGCCAGCACGAGCTGGCCGCCGTACTGCGACACGAGGCTGCCGAGCATCGCGTTGAAGCTCTCGCTCTGCGGCGAGCGCGGCGACCAGAGGCTCAGGACGACGACGTAGCTCATCGAGGCCTGCAGGGCCTCGGTCTGGAAGTTCTGCTCGGTGATGTCGACGACGTACGATCCACCGCCGGCAGCGGGCTGGCCGGGACGGGCCGGCGGCTGCTTCAGCGCGGAGAGGTCGATGGCGCCGGGGCGCGAGAAGTTCATGCGCCCAGTGTATGAACCGGCGCGAACACGGTGGCGCGGGTGTCGATCAGCTCCCTTCCAACAGGCGTTGCTCGATCGTGCGGCCGCGCAGACCCGAGCGCTGCACGACTCGCTGGATGGTGAGGTCACGGGCATCGGGATCACCGATGTAGCGGATGTGGCGCAGGCCCTGGGCCTGAGCCGCCGACTCGAAGATGAAGTGGCCGTAGCCGAGCATGCGCCCGAGCAGCGGCTTCTCGACCGTGATGTCGAGGATGCGGGTGATCGGCATCGTGGCGATGCGGACCGAGAACACGCCGGTCGCCCTGAACACCCGCATGTTGGTGACGACGAAGACGTCACGGCGCTCGCGCATCGCCAGGTAGAGCGCGTGCAGCGCGAGGGCGAAGCCGCCGACGATGAAGAGCCAGCCGAGCTGGATCGGACCGATCGACGGCGAGGATCCACAGCACCACGGTGCCGACGCCCTCGGCGATCGGCTTCCAGAACACGATGTTGTGGTGGCGCACGAGATCGATCACGACCTCGCCCTCTTCGGCGAGGAGATGGCTGTCGATCTCCTGGTCGGGCAGTCGGTCGAGCAGCGCCCGGAACATCGGTGACCTAGTTGACGAGCTCGTTGAAGAACACGCCGACCTGCTGGAAGGCGTCCATGATGCCGCTGAACGAGCTGCTCACGAAGTCGGCGGCATCGTCTGGCGTCGACAGCAGGTAGTAGATCGCGAAGCCGACGAGCAGCAGGAGGAAGACCTTCTTGAGCACCCGACCATTGTGTCGAAGACCCCCACGCAAGCCGCGAAGGCGCGCCGAGGCAGCGAGTCCGGGTCGAAAAAGCCCCGTCAGACGTGCTCGACGAGGGTGTCGGCGGCCGCGAACGGGTCGGTCTCGCCGGCCAGGACCTGCTCGGCGAGGGTGTCGAGCCGGGCATCGCCCGACAGCCCGGCGAACCTCGACTGCACCTCGGTCAGCGCGAGCGCCTCGATCTCGCGCCGCAGACGTGCCAGTCGCCGGCGCTCGAGCTCGCCGGACTCCCCGAGGTGGGCGCGGTGCGCGGCGATCTGCTCGGCAACCTCGTCGACGCCCTCTCCCCTGGTCGCCACGGTCAGGACGATCGGCGGCTTCCACGCGTTGTCGTCGCGCTCGGTCATCGACGGCGATCGATCGCAGCTCGCGACGGGTCGACTGCGCACCGTCGCGGTCGGCCTTGTTGACGACGAAGATGTCACCGATCTCGAGGATGCCGGCCTTGGCGGCCTGGATGCCGTCGCCCATGCCCGGCGCCAGCAGCACGAGCGTCGTGTCGGCGAGCCCGGCGATCTCGACCTCGGACTGCCCGACCCCGACGGTCTCGACCAGCACGACGTCACAGCCCGCGGCGTCCAGGACCCGCAACGCCTGCGGCGCCGACGCCGAGAGGCCACCGAGATGTCCCCGGCTCGCCATCGAGCGTATGTAGACGCCGTGGTCGGTCGCGTGGTCCTGCATGCGTACGCGGTCGCCGAGCAGCGCGCCCCCGGAGAACGGCGAGGTCGGATCGACCGCGAGCACGCCGACCCGCTTGCCCTGGGCCCGCAGCGCGGTGACCAGCGCCGACGTGGACGTCGACTTGCCGACGCCCGGCGATCCGGTGATGCCGACGATGTGCGCCGACCCCGTGTGGGGGGTCAGCGCGGCGCTGACCTCGCGCAGCGAGGGCGACCGGTCCTCGACCAGCGAGATCAGCCGCGCCACGGCCCGGGCCTCGCCGGCTCGCGCACGTTCGACGAGCTCGGCGACCGGGATGGCGCGGCTGCGACTCACCGGCTGGTTGCTACTTCTGGGGGACGCGGATGATCAGGGCGTCACCCTGACCGCCACCGCCGCACAGCGCGGCAGCGCCGATGCCGCCACCACGGCGACCCAGCTCGAGCGCGAGGTGCAGGACGATGCGGGCGCCGCTGGCACCGATCGGGTGGCCCAGGGAGATCGCCCCGCCGTTGACGTTGACCTTGTCCTCGGAGATGCCCATCGCGCGGGTGCTCTCGATGCCGACCGCGGCGAAGGCCTCGTTGAGCTCGAACAGGTCGATGTCGCTGACCTCGATGCCCTCCTTGGCGGCCGCCTTGGCGATCGCGTTGGCCGGCTGCAGCTGCAGGCTCGAGTCAGGGCCGGCGACGACGCCGGCGGCGCCGATCTCGGCGATCCACGACAGCCCGAGCTCTTCTGCCTTGGCCTTGCTCATGACGACGACCGCGGCCGCACCGTCGGAGATCTGGCTGGCCGAACCGGCCGTGATGGTGCCCTCCTTGCTGAAGGCGGGGCGCAGCTTGCCGAGCGACTCGGTGGTCGTGTCACCGCGAACGCCCTCGTCGGCGCTGATCACGATGGGGTCACCCTTGCGCTGCGGGATCTCGACCGGGACGATCTCCTCGTCGAAGACGCCATTCTTCTGCGCCGTGGCGGCGAGCTGGTGCGAGCGGGCGCTGAAGGCGTCCTGCTCCTCGCGGCTCAGCTTGGTGCCGTCGGCGTTGATCTGCTCGGTGAGCCCGCCCATCGCCTGGTCCGTGAGCGCGTCCCACAGTCCGTCGTACGCCATGTGGTCGGTCAGCTTGGTGTCGCCGTACTTGGTGCCCTCACGCGATCCGAGCAGCATGTGCGGCGCCTGGGTCATCGACTCCTGGCCGCCGGCGACGATGATCTCGTGCTCGCCGGCGCGGATCAGCTGGTCGGCGAGGGCGATCGCGTTGATGCCCGACAGGCACACCTTGTTGATCGTGATCGACGGCGTCGTCAGCGGGATGCCGCCCTTGAACGCGGCCTGGCGGGCGGGCACCTGGCCGGCTCCGGCCCCGAGGACCTGGCCCATGATCACGTAGTCGACCTGGTCGCCGGTCACACCGGCCTTCTCGAGCGCTCCCTTGATGGCCAGACCACCGAGGTCCGACCCCGAGAGGGTCTTGAGGCCACCGAGGAGGCGGCCGATCGGGGTTCGCGCACCGGCGACGATCACGGACTGGGTCATGGAGTTGCTCCTTCGCAAGACACGTCTTCGTAAAGACAGTGATCTCCACTTTACTCAGAGGTAACGTTCGTGCCCGGTTCTGTGCGATGGATCACGCCGCAATGCCAGCCAGGTGCCATACCCTCGTCTCCATGCCCGACAGCCCCCTTGTTCCCGACCACCTCCTGCTCGCGATCGACCATGTCGGCATCGCGGTGCCGGACCTCGACGACGCCCTCGAGTTCTATGCCTCGACGTTCGGCCTGCACTCGGTGCACGAGGAGATCAACGAGGAGCAGGGCGTACGCGAGGCGATGCTCGCCGTCGGCGACTCCGACCAGCGCATCCAGCTCCTCGCGCCGCTCAGCGACGAGTCCACGATCGCCAAGTTCCTCGCCCGCAACGGCCAGGGCATCCAGCAGCTCGCCTACCGCGTCGCCGACATCGAGGCGGTCTCGGCGATCCTCCGCGAGCGCGGCGTCCGGCTCCTCTATGACGCCCCCAAGCGCGGCACGTCCGACTCGCGGGTCAACTTCGTGCACCCCAAGGACGCCGGAGGCGTGCTGGTCGAGCTGGTCGAGCCCGCGGCATCTCACTGAGTTCCGGATCACAGTCCGTAGCCGGGAAAGTTAACGCTTAGTAACATCGCGGAGACCCCCGACCGAAGGACTCCAGACGTGCAGAACATTCTTGACGCCATCCAGGCCGGCGACACCTCCTCCGAGGACTTTGCGAACATCGACCTCCCCGAGACGTACAAGGGGATCACGGTCCACAAGGACGAGGTCGACATGTTCGAGGGCCTCGCGAGCCGCGACAAGGACCCGCGCAAGAGCCTCCACCTCGACGACGTCCCGATCCCCGAGCTCGCCCCCGGCGAGGCACTCGTCGCGGTCATGGCGAGCGCGATCAACTACAACACCGTGTGGACCTCGATCTTCGAGCCCGTCTCGACGTTCAGCTTCCTCGAGCGCTACGGCCGCCTGAGCGAGTACACCAAGCGTCACGACCTGCCCTATCACGTGGTCGGCTCCGACCTCGCCGGCGTCGTGCTGCGCACCGGCCCCGGCGTCAACAAGTGGGCAGCCCGGCCGCGAGGTCGTCGCGCACTGCCTGTCGGTCGAGCTCGAGGCACCCGACGGCCACAACGACACGATGATGGACCCCGAGCAGCGCATCTGGGGCTTCGAGACCAACTTCGGCGGCCTCGCCCAGCTCGCGATCGTCAAGGCCAACCAGCTGATGCCCAAGCCCGACCACCTCACGTGGGAAGAGGCGGCGAGCCCCGGCCTGGTCAACTCCACGGCATACCGGCAGCTCGTCTCGACCAACGGCGCCAACATGAAGCAGGGCGACACCGTGCTGATCTGGGGCGCCTCCGGCGGCCTCGGCTCGTACGCGACGCAGTTCGCGCTCAACGGTGGCGCCACCCCGGTGTGCGTCGTCTCGTCGCCCGAGAAGGCCGAGATCGTCAAGAAGATGGGCGCCGAGCTCGTCATCGACCGGTCCGCCGAGGGCTACAAGTTCTGGAAGGACGAGAACACCCAGGACCCCAAGGAGTGGCAGCGGTTCGGCAAGAAGATCCGCGAGCTCACCGGTGGCGACGACCCCGACATCGTGTTCGAGCACCCGGGCCGTGAGACGTTCGGCGCCAGTGTCTACGTCGCGCGCAAGGGCGGCACGATCGTGACCTGCGCGTCGACGTCGGGCTACATGCACCAGTACGACAACCGCTACCTCTGGATGAACCTCAAGCGGATCGTCAGCTCGCACTTCGCCAACTACCGCGAGTCGTGGGAGGCCAACAAGCTGATCGACAAGGGCCTGATCCACCCGACGGTGTCGCGCGTCTACCCGCTCGCCGAGACCGGCCAGGCCGCGCTCGACGTGCACCACAACCTCCACCAGGGCAAGGTCGGCGTGCTGTGCCTCGCACCGGAGGAGGGCCTCGGCGTACGCAACGCCGAGAAGCGCGCCCTGCACATCGACAAGATCAACAGGTTCCGAGGCGTCTGAGGGCGTCGCTCCGACGCTCGGGTGACGGGGCATCGACCAGGCCGAGATCGGCCGTGTCGGTGCCCCTTTCGGGCAGGTATGGTGGACCACACACCTGACAACCCCTCTCTTCCACGAATGGGTACAGCATGTCCGACCAGTCCGGATTGTCCATCTTCGACGCCGCCGAGAAGTCCGGCGACGCATCCTTCCCGCTCGCCCGTCGCGGCGGCTACGACAGTGACGCCGTCGACGCATGGGTTCGCACCCAGTCAGCCGAGTTCCAGAAGGCCGCGGACAGCCTCAAGTCCGTCCAGTCGGAGAACGAGAACCTCCGCGACCTGATCGAGAAGCTCAAGGACCGCGTCGAGGCCGTCGAGAAGCCGACCTACACGGGCCTGGGCAACCACGCCGCCCAGCTGCTCGGCCTGGCCGAGCAGGAGGCCGAGGACGTACGCAACCGCGCCATGCGCGAGGCCGACGAGCTCGTCAAGAAGGCCGAGGAAGAGGCCGCGATCGTCCGTGCCACGGCCAACCACGAGGCCGAGGAGCTGCGCGGCCGCGCCGTCATCGAGCTCGAGGAGAAGCGCAAGCAGCTCCTCGAGGATGCCGAGGCCATGCACGCTGACGCGATCGCCCACACCGAGGACCTGCGCGCCCACGCCGAGCGCGAGGCCGCCCAGGTCAAGCTCGCGGCCGAGCAGGACGCCCAGAACATGCGCCTCGGCGCGACCCGCGAGGTCGAGCAGGCCCGCGCCGCCGCCGACCGTGAGGTCACCGAGGCCCGCCGGGTGCTCGCCGTCGAGAAGGAGCGCCTCGCCCGCGAGGCATCCGAGAACCACGCGTCAGCGACCGAGCAGACCGCCAAGCTCGTCAAGGACGCCGAGACTCGCGCCAAGGCGGCCGACGACCGCGCCCGCGACATCATGGAACAGGCCGCCAAGGCCCGCGACGCCGCCAGCGCCGAGGCTGCCCGCCTGCTCGACAACGCCAAGGCCGAGGCCAGCCAGCTGGTGTCCGGCGCGAGCGCCGAGGCCCAGCACATCCGGGTCAGCGCGACGACCGACGCCGAGCGCCAGACCCGGGTCCTGCGGGCCGAGGTCGAGGAGCTGCAGCGCAAGCGCGACGGCATCATGGCGCAGATGGGTCAGCTGCGCGACATCGTCTCGACGTTCGCGCCCACCACCGTCAAGGACAGCGGCCCCAAGGACAAGGCAGAGCCCAAGGCCGACAAGCCTGCGGCCGAGGCCAAGCCCGACGAGCCCAAGGCTGAGAGCCCAAGGCCGAGGAGCCGAAGGCCGAGGACGCGACGGCCGAAGAGCCGAGGACGCCGACGACGGTCGAGGAGACGCCGACACGAGCTCGCGAGGCGCGCCGGACGCGTCCCGCAGGCTAGCCCGCCTCGACGCGAGCACGGAACGACCAGACTAGCGCGGTCACGTCCTTGAACGCGGCGACCGTGCGGTCGCGGTAGGCCGAGGAGTCGGCGCGTTCCATCGGGCCGTCCCAGGTGTCCGGCAACGGCACCGGGACGCCCGGCGCCAGCTTGCGGGTGATCTCGTCGAGCACGCGCTCGGAGTCGCCGACCCAGAGGTGCTTGGCGCCCTCGACGGCGATGACCTCCGCCTGCGGGATCGCGGCGAAGCGTTCGCGGGCCTCCGGCGGCTGGAGGTAGTCGTCGTGCTCCGGGATGAGCGCCGTGACCGGCTTGCCGGACTCGGCCCACGCCTGCAGGTGCTCGGGCCGAGGCGTAGCGCAGCGGCGGCGACAGCAGCACGGCGCCCTCGACGACCGGCTCGAGGCCGTACATCAGGGTGAGGTCCGTGCCGAACGACCAGCCGACGAGCCATACGTGCGGCAGGTCGGCGAACTCGGCGTACTCGACTGCGGCGGCGACGTCGAAGCGCTCGGCGACGGCGTTGTCGAACGCTCCCCCGCTGGTGCCCTGCACGCTCGACGTGCCGCGGGTGTTGAAGCGCAGGACCGCGATGCCCGCGAGCGCAGGCAGCCGGTAGGACGCCTTGCGGAACAGGTGGCTGTCCATCATGCCGCCGTGCGTCGGCAGCGGGTGCAGGCAGATCATCGTCGCGACGGGATCGCCCTCCAGCGGAAGCGCCAGCTCCCCGACCAGGTTGACGCCGTCGGCAGTCTCCAGCGTGATCTGCTCACGGCGGGCGGGCAGCACGGAGTTGCCACGGATCTTCTCGGTCATCGTCGGTCCTCAGTGCTTCCTGGCCCAGCAGGCCGTGTGCCAGTGCCGGCGCTCGTCGATCGCTGCCTCGCTCAGCAGCGCCTTCTGGACCGGCCACGCCACGATGTGCGGGGTCGCCGGGCGGATCAGCTGGTCACAGCCGGGGCAGCGGTAGTCCTTGTCAGCGCCCGACCCGCGGAGCTTTCGTACGTACCAGGAGCCGTCGGACTTGTCCTCGACCTGCTCCGTCGTGGTCCGCAGCGGCGGGTGCGCTCGGTGTGCGACACGACGACGGGACATGCTCCCAGTCTACGGAGCGCGCTGCAGTAGCTTGCCGGATCCAGCCTTCGCGGGCGCTCGAGGCCTTGATCGCCTGGTCGAACGTGAGGACCGCGACCTTGTCCTCGCCGTCACGCTGGAACAGCACGACGTCGGTCAGTGCGGGCTTCTCGCTGCAGGCGAGCCCGGCCGACTCCTGCGCCGCGATCGCCGGACGAGAGCGCCGTCTCGCTGCTCTTGCTGTCGAGGATCATCTGCGTCGAGCCGCCGTAACGGCTCGCGAACGACGAGATCGCGAGGTAGCCGACGAGCAGTCCCACGGTGCACACGGCGGCGGCGAGGCGCACCATGCGAGCGGCGAAAAACACATGCGACGTGCTGATCATCGCTCCTCCTGTCCGTGTGACCCTCTGGACAGTGCAACGAGATCGTCAACCCATAGTTACCGGCGTCGCAGGAAAAAGAACTCTTCGCCGTTTCGCGTAACTTTTGGCTGCCTAGTACGTGTGGAAGCCCGCTCCGGTCTTGCGGCCGAGCTTGCCCTCGGCGACCAGTCGCTGCAGGGTCGGCGCCGGCAGCCAGCCCGCGTGGCCGAACGTGCTCACCAGGGTCTCCTGGATCGCGAGCGAGACGTCGTTGCCCACGACGTCGAGCAGCTCGAACGGTCCCATCGGCAGCTTGGTCGCCTTGAGGGCGTCGTCGATCTCGGTCAGCGAGCCACCATCGGCTTCGTGCAGCTTGATCGCGTCGTTGAGGTAGGGGAACAGCAACGCGTTGACGATGAAGCCCGCGCGGTCGCCACACGACACCGGGTGCTTGCCGGTCGACAGGCACAGGGCGCGCACGGTCTCGGCGACCTCGGGCGTGGTCTCGTCGGCGGTCACGACCTCGACGAGCTTCATGACGGGCGCGGGGTTGAAGAAGTGCATGCCGATGACGTCCTGGGGCCGCGAGGTGACTTCCGCGCAGGAGTGATCGACAGCGATGAGGTCGTCGTGGCCAGGATCGCGCCGGGCTTGGCGATGCGGTCGAGGTCACGGAACAGCTCGAGCTTGATCGTCGAGGTCCTCGGCGATCGCCTCGACGATGATGTCGGCGCCGGCGAGGGCTTCGCGTTCGGTCGAGCCGCTGAGTCGGCCCAGCACGGCGGACTTGCCGTCCTCGTCGAGCTTGCCGCGCGAGATCGCCTTGTCGAGGCTCTTGGTGATGGCGGCCTCGACGCCGGCGAGCTTGTCGGCGCTGCGGCCGACGTACACGACGTCGTAGCCGGCCTTGGCGAAGACCTCGACGATGCCGGATGCCATCGTGCCGGTGCCCACGACGCCGACCGTCTCGATGTCGTGGCGCAGCTGGGGCGCGTCGACCTCGTCCTCGCCGACGGCCTGGGCGAAGGTCGTGTCGTCGGCGGCCATCTGGGTCAGGATGCTCGCGGGCTGGTGCAGCTCGTCGCCGGTCTCGGCATAGAGCTTCTCGAGGCCGGTCGCGACGGTCTGCGGGCCGAGCGTGTCGATCAGCGTCAGCGGGCCGATCGGGTAGCCGCAGCCGAATCGCATCGCGGCGTCGATGTCGTCGTGGGTCGCGTATCCGCTCTCGTACATCGTGGCGGCGTGGTTGAGGTAGGGCAGCAGCAAGGTGCGGGCGATGTCGGCGGCTCGGTCGCTCGCGCCAAGTCTGTCGACGATTTCCTGCATGGCTACTCCTGAGTAATAAGCGGATCGTGTCAGACTAACCTGACCGTGCCGCCGGCTCCATGGGAGAACGATGAATCGACGTATGACGATGGTTACAGCCATCTTGGGCCTGGTTCTGCTAGGGCTCAGCGGGTGTGGCAAGAGCGACAGCCCGCAGGACGAGCCCACCGCCACGGAGACCAGCACGACGGACAGCCCGACCACGCCGACGCCGGACGCGACGATCGACGACGCATCCGATCTCGTGGGTGACTGGCACGACGTCGACGCCAAATGGGTCGTGCACTTCAACGATGACGGGACGTTCGTCGAGGACTTCCAGGGCGTCAAGGACTTCCGCGTCGGCAAGTACACCGTGGACGGCACGACGGTCTCGCTGATCGGCGACGACGGCAACACCGACCCCGGCAAGATCGAGGGCGACACCCTCGTGTTCAAGCTCGGCACGCTGACGAGGATGTCTTGAGGATCGTCATCGCGCGGTGCCAGGTCGACTACGCCGGCCGGCTCGCGGCCCACCTCCCCCTCGCCACCCGTCTCATCATGGTCAAGAACGACGGCTCGGTGCTGATCCACTCCGACGGCGGCTCCTACAAGCCGCTCAACTGGATGAGCCCTCCGTGCACGCTGCGCGAGGGCCTCGCCGACGACGGCGTCACGCGAGTGGACCGTCACCGCCGGCAAGACCGACGACACGTTGCGCATCCGCATCGAGGAGGTCCTGCACGACTCGGCGCACGAGCTCGGGGTCGACCCCGGGCTGCAGAAGGACGGCGTCGAGAAGCACCTGCAGGAGCTCCTCGCCGAGCACACGACGGCGCTGGGCCCCGGCATGAGCCTCGTACGCCGGGAGTACATGACCGCGATCGGGCCGGTCGACCTGCTCTGCAAGGACGGCGCCAACAGCTCCGTCGCGGTCGAGATCAAGCGCCGCGGCGACATCGACGGCGTCGAGCAGCTGACGCGCTACCTCGAGCTATGAACCGTGACCCGGCGCTACGACCCGTCCGCGGCATCTTCGCGGCCCAGGAGATCAAGCCCCAGGCACGTACGCTCGCGACCGATCGCGGCATCGAGTGCGTCGTCGTCAACTACGACGAGCTCCGCGGCATCGACGACCCGTCAGCCTGCGCCTGTTCTGACGCACGCGGAGCGTCACTGCAGCGGGACGTTGAAGAACGTCGTGCCGAGCTGTTCCCAGCGGTCGATCTCGCAGCCGTTCGTACGGTCGAACTCGCGTCGACCGCTTGCCCTTGTAGGTGCCCTTGACCGTGGCGGTCTGCGGCCCGCCGTAGAGGTCGGTGCACACCTGGTCCTTGGCGACGGGCTCGAAGACCTTGGCGCCGGCCGCCTCGAGCGCCTTGCAGGCCTCCGCCGGCTGCGGGTGGTCGCCGCCGGGCGGGTCGCACTTCAGCGTCGTACGTCTCGGGGTCGACGCCGTCGTCGGCGACGAGCGTGATCGTCAGGGCCGTGACATCCGACGAGGACCACTGCCGGGCCTTGTCGGCGTCCTTGCCGCACGCGGCCAGCCGTCGCCACGAGGGCGACGGCGCAGAGAGCGAGGGCTCTACGCACCGGCGATGGGCGGCGCCGTCGGGTCGCCGTCGGCACCCTTCTCCTCGCGGGCGACCCAGTCCTCGATGCGCTCGTAGTCGTCCTTGGAGCGCGTGACGACGGCCAGCAGGTCGCTCATCTTGGCGACCTCCTCGACCTGCTCCTTGATGAACCACTGCATGAACTGGTCGGAGGCGTAGTCGTTGTTGTCGCGGGCGATGCGGGTCAGCTCGTTGATCTGCTCGGTGACGCGCTTCTCCTGGGCGAGCGCGGCGGTGACCGGCTCGACGACATCGGCGAAGCCGACCTTGGGGGCCTCGAGCGCGGGAATGATCGGCGTCTCGTCGGCGTCGAGGAGGTACTGGACCATCATCATGGCGTGGTCGCGCTCCTCGATCGCCTGCTGGTAGAACAGCGCCGCCATCTGGGGCATCGTCAGTGCGTCGTAGTAGGTCGCGATCGCGACGTACTGCTGGTGCGCGCCGAACTCGTAGCCGAGCTGCTCGTTGAGCTTCGCCACGAATGCTGGTGCTGCCATGTGTCCCATCTCCCATTCTCTCGCCTTAGGCGAGCCTCACCTCACGCTGGTATCCTAGGCCTGTGCCACCGACACCCAAGAAGAAGTGCTGCAGCAGCAAGCCTGCCTGCAAGCGGTGTCCCATCAAGATGATGAAGAAGGGCACACTTCCCGAGGGCTACACCGTCAAGAAGCGCAAGCTCGTCAAGGTCAAGAAGAAGCAGAAGACCAGCGACAAGATCGCCGCCTGAGCGGTAGCCCGAGCCTAGGGCACCTCAGCGCGCGAGACCACGAAGGTGTGGCTGGCCAAAGTCATCCCGCGCCGCCGGCTGGCTGAAGGCCCGACGGTACGCCGACGGGGTCGTGTCGAGCCGGTCCCGGAAGTGCTGGCGCAGGTTGCTCTCGGTGCCGAGACCACTCTCGCGCGCGACGCGGTCGATCGGGAAGTCGGTGGTCTCCAGCAGCGCCCGCGCCCGGTCGAGCCGCTGATGGTTCAGCCACCGCACCGGCGTCGTGCCGGTCTCCTCGACGAAGCGGCGGCCCAGTGTCCGGGTGCTCATCCCCGCCCGTGCTGCGAGGTCGTCGACCGAGAGCGCCTCCGCCAGCCGGTTCGAAGCCCAGTCGAGCACCGGCGCGAGTCCGGACCTGCCATCGGTGTCGGGCAGGTGCGCCGGGGCGTACTGGCTCTGCCCGCCCTCGCGGTGCGGCGCCACCACCATCCTGCCGGCTGACCTCCATCGCCCGCGCCGACCCGTAGTCGTTGCGCACGATGTGCAGGCACAGGTCGAGCCCGGCGGCGGTGCCGGCGCTGTGAGGACCGAGCCCTCGTCGACGTACAAGGCGTCCTCGCTGACCCGCACCTTCGGGAACCGCCGGCGCAGCTCCTCGGCATACATCCAGTGGGTCGTCGCCTCGCGGCCGTCGAGGAGTCCCGCCTCGGCGAGGATGAACGCCCCGGAGCAGATCCCGGCGATCCGCGCCCCGCGGGCGTGCGCCTCGGCGAGATGCTCGACGAGCGCGCGTGGTTGCTCGTAGCCCTTCATGATGCACGCCGGAACCACCACCAGGTCGGCGTCGAGGATCGCGTCCAGACCCCGCTCGGTCTGCAGGCTCAGGCCGCCCGCCGCATGGTGTGTCGCGGGGCTGGTCGAGCACATCGTCAGGTCGTACCAACCCTTGCCGTCGTCGTCGAGCGGGAGCCCGAAGACCCCGACCGGGACGGCGAGCTCGAACAATGACGTGTGCTCCAGCACCGGCACCACGACGCGGATCCGATCATGGACGGCCATGGCGTAAATCTATCGGATCGTGTCATTTCCGCCACTGGTCCGAGGCTCGCACGTGTCGCCGAGGCTGGAAGCCATGACCGATCACGCCATCAAGGCCGAACGACGCCAAGAGGTACGGCTCGTGGTCGCCGGACTGTCGGCGATCGGTGTCGGCTTCGGCTTCGCCCGCTATGGATATGGGCTCTACCTTCCCGAGCTGCGGCGCGAGTTCGGCCTCTCCACGGCGCAGCTCGGCGTGATCAGCAGCCTGAGCTATGTCGGCTACCTGGCCGCGGTGGTTCTGGTCGGCACCCTCATCAGCCGCCTGGGTCCGCGGCTCATGATCCTCAGCGCAGGTGCCTCCGCGGCCGCCGGGATGACGCTCGTCGCGGTCACCGACTCGGTCGCCGTCATGACCGTCGGCGTCGTGCTGGCGGGAACGAGCGCCGGCTGGGTCTGGGCGCCGTACTCCGAGGTGACCCCCTCGATGTTGACTCCTCGCACGGGCCGAGCGGGCGCTCGCGATCATCGCTTCCGGAACGGCCTACGGCACCGCGGTGGCCGGAGGCTCGCGCTGGCCACGCCGTCCGACGACTGGCGAGTTGGCATGGGCGGCGTTCACGGTGATCGCCGTCGCGGTCACGATCGTCAACGCCGTCGTGCTGCCGAAGGGCGCCACCGGCACCGGCGGACCGTCGATGTCCGGCGCGACCTTCGCCCGCCTGCGCCGTCGCACCGCGATCCCGTTGTGCATCGCGGCGATCTCGTACGGCGCGGTCGGATCGGTCTACTGGACGTTCGCCGTCGACCTGATCGGGTCCGGATCCACGGCTGCGACCGGGGCGGCGTTCTGGACGCTTCTCGGGATCGCCGGCACAGCAGGAGCCGCGGCGCCCGTGCTCTTTCGCAGCATGGGTCTGCGGGCGTCGCACCTCGCCCTGTTCGGGCTGCTCGCGGCCGGCATCGCGCTGCTCTCCATCGCGCCCGGGCAGGGCGTGGTCGTGGTGGTCTCCGCGGTCGTCTTCGGGCCGACGTTCATGGCGACCGCCTCCCTGCTGGCGGTGTGGAGCTTCCACACGTTCGAGCATGACCATGCCGCCGGATTCAGCATGGTCGTGTTCTTCCTCGGCCTCGGCGGCATCGCCGGTCCGGCCGTCGTGGGTGCTGCGGCCGGGCTCGTCGGCCTGCGCGGCGCCTTCGCTGCGACGGCCGTCGTCGCGTTGTGACCATCGCCTGCCGACCGAGCAGCCACGTGGGCGCGGGTCGCCGCGCAGCCGGCCTGGTCGCCGACTGATTCCCGCCGGAGGCGAGGTGGGGCTGGGCCGTACGGTTGTCGTCATGACCGAACTCGCGAACCAGGCCCAGACCCTCCTCGCCCTGCACACCGACCCCAAGCTGCTCAAGCTCGTCAACGTGTGGGACGCCATCAGCGCCCGTGTCGTCTCCGAGGTCGAGGGCGTGACCGCCCTGGCCACCGCGAGCCACTCGATCGCTGCGGCATACGGCTACGCAGACGGTGAGAACATCCCCGTCGAGCTCATGATCGAGGCCGTCGGCGGCATCGTCGCGGCCACCGACCTGCCCGTCACGGCCGACCTCGAGGCCGGCTACGGCAACCCTCGCGAGACGACGCTCAAGGCCATCGGCGTCGGCGTCGTCGGCTGCAACCTCGAGGACCAGATGAAGCCGATCCACGAGGCGGTCGACGCGGTCGAGGCCGTGCTCAACGCGGCGCAGCAGGAGGGCATCGACTTCGTGCTCAACGCGCGTACGGACGCGTTCCTCAAGGCCGGCGACAAGCCGCACGACGAGGTGCTGGCCGATGCCATCGAGCGCGGTCGCGCCTATCTCGCCGTCGGCGCTCCGGTCGTGTTCGTCCCCGGCAAGGTGTCGGAGGACGACATCAAGGCCTTCGTCGACGCGTGGGGCCCGCAGAAGCTGACCCTCATGGGCGGCGTCGGGTCGGTGCCGCTCGCCCGCATGGAGGAGCTCGGCGTCGCGCGTGTCTCGTACGGCCCGTGGGCCCAGTCCGTCGCGCTGATGGCGCTGCAGGACCTCACGGCCGACATCGTCGCCGGCGGCGGCCTGCCGACGGACTTCCGCGGCCTGAACTGAGCGGTGCTCGGTGGTCCTGACCAGGATCGTACCTGGTAAACCGCCAACCGGTCAGCTCAGGTCGTTGGCCTTGCGGATCTCGTCGACGATGCGGTCCATGATCGTGGTCATGCCGAAGTCCTTCGGCGTGAACACGGCGGCGACGCCGGCGGCCTCCATCTTGCGGGCGTCGGACTCGGGGATGATGCCGCCGACGATCAGCGGGACATCGCCGATGCCGGCCTCGGCCATGGCCTTCTGGACGTCGGGGACGAGCTCCATGTGCGAGCCGGACAGGATCGACAGTCCGACGCAGTGCACGTCCTCGGCGACCGCCGCGGCGACGATCTGCGCCGGCGTCAGGCGGATGCCCTGGTAGATGACCTCGAAGCCGGCGTCGCGGGCTCGTACGGCGATCTGCTCGGCGCCGTTGGAGTGGCCGTCGAGCCCGGGCTTGCCGACGAGGAAGCGCAGCCGGGTGCCGAGCTCCTCGCCCGTGCGCTGCACCTTCTCGCGTACGGCTGACAGCTCCGCGCCGGCCTCGGCGATGCTGCCGACGCCGCTGACGCCCGTGGGCGCGCGGTACTCGCCGAACACCTCGCGCAGCGCGCCGGCCCACTCGCCGACGGTCGCTCCGGCGCGTACGGCCTCGAGCGTCGCGTCCATCAGGTTGGTGTCGGTCTTGGCCTCGCGCTGCAGGCGGTTGAGCGCCTCGTCGACGGCGGCCTGGTCGCGCTGCTCGCGCCATGCCTTGACGTCGGCGATCGCGTTGGCCTCGGCCTCGGGATCGGCCGTCATGATCGCGGTGTCGAGATCGGCGGTGAGGGGTGACGGCTCGGTCTCGGTGTAGGAGTTGACGCCGACGACCTTCATCTCGCCGGCCTCGATGCGGGCGCGCCGCTCCGAGTGCGACGCCACCATCGCCTGCTTCATGTAGCCGGACTCGACCGCGGCAACGGCGCCGCCCATCGCCTGGACCCGGTCGATCTCGGCCTTGGCGCCGTCGATCAGCTCGGCGACCTTGGCCTCGATGACGACCGAGCCCTCGAAGATGTCGTCGTACTCCAGCAGGTCGGACTCGAACGCCAGCACCTGCTGCAGGCGCAGCGACCACTGCTGGTCCCACGGGCGCGGCAGGCCGAGCGCCTCGTTCCAGGCCGGCAGCTGCACGGCGCGGGCGCGGGCGTCCTTGCTGAGCGTCACGCCGAGCATCTCCAGCACGATGCGCTGGACGTTGTTCTCGGGCTGCGCCTCGGTCAGGCCGAGCGAGTTGACCTGCACGCCGTAGCGGAACCGGCGCATCTTGGGGTCCTGCACGCCGTAGCGCTCACGCGTGATCTCGTCCCAGAGCCGCCCGAAGGCGCGCATCTTGCACATCTCCTCGACGAACCGCACGCCGGCGTTGACGAAGAACGAGATGCGCCCGACGACGTTCTCGAACTCGTCCTCCGGCACCTGGCCCGAGTCGCGGACGGCGTCGAGCACGGCGATCGCGGTCGTCAGCGCGTACGCGAGCTCCTGCGTCGGCGTCGCGCCGGCCTCCTGCAGGTGATAGCTGCAGATGTTGAGCGGGTTCCACTTGGGGATCGTGCTGACGGTGTAGGCGATCATGTCGGTCGTCAGGCGCAGCGACGGCGCGGGCCCGAAGACGTACGTGCCGCGCGAGAGGTATTCCTTGATGATGTCGTTCTGGGTCGTGCCCGACAGCGCGGCCGGGTCGACGCCCTGCTCCTCGGCCGCGACCTCGTACATCGCGAGCAGCCACATCGCGGTGGCGTTGATCGTCATCGACGTGTTCATCTCGTCGAGCGGGATGTCGTGGAACAGCTGCCGCATCGCGCCGAGGTGCGGGATCGGGACGCCGACCTTGCCGACCTCTCCCCTGCTCAGCTCGTGATCGGGGTCGTAGCCGGTCTGCGTCGGCAGGTCGAAGGCCACCGAGAGTCCGGTCTGCCCCTTCGCGAGGTTGCGGCGATAGAGCGCGTTGGACTCGGCCGCCGAGCTGTGACCGGCATACGTACGCATCACCCAGGGCTTGTCAGGCACGTCCTTGTCAGGCATTTCGTCAGGTTACCTCCCCGTAACCTTCGAGGTCACTGCCTCGCGAGGGCGTTCCTGCTCACACTCGTAGAGTGTGGTCATGGTCAATCTGACGCGGATTTACACGCGAACCGGCGACGACGGCACCACCAACCTCGGCGACATGAGCAAGACCAGCAAGCTCGACCTGCGCCTCGCCGCGTACGCCGACGTCGACGAGGCCAACAGCCACATCGGCTTCGCGATCTCCCTCGGCACGCTCGACGAGGACGTCGTCGCGGTGCTCACCCACGTGCAGAACGACCTGTTCGACGTCGGCGCCGACCTGTCGTGCCCGGTCGTGGAGAACCCGGAGTATCCCGCCGCTGCGGGTCGAGCCCGACTACATCGACCGGCTCGAGGGCTGGTGCGACCACTACAACGAGCAGCTGCCCAAGCTGCGGTCGTTCATCCTTCGCGGCGGTACGCCGGCGGCTGCGGCCGTGCACATCGCCTGCACCGTGACCCGGCGCGCGGAGCGCTCGGCGTGGGCCGCCCTCGAGGAGCACGGCGACACCATGAACGTGCTGACCGCGAAGTACCTCAACCGGCTCAGCGACCTGCTGTTCATCCTCGGCCGCTACGCCAACCGCGAGGCCGGCGACGTCCTCTGGGTCCCGGGCGGTCGAGCGAGAGGCCGCCAGCGGCCGAGCCTCGAAGGACGCTAGCGAAGCGGGAGCGTGACGCGGCGAAGCCGCCATCAGCGACGCGAGAGCCTGAACATGCCAATGGCACCCACCGAAGTGAGTGCCATCGAACTTGTGGGGTCAGTCCCAGTCGATGGCGTGCTGGACGACGTGCGATCCAGTGTGCCCACTGGCGGCGGTTGCGGCCGGCGCGATGCCGACCACAGCCACGACTGACACGAATGCTGCGGCGACTAGACGCTTGAACACGATGTGCACCTACTCCCTGGGAGACGGGGATCCGTCTCTCTTCCGTCGATTCTCTCGTGACCCCGCGAGGTCGTCAACAGGAGGAGAGAACCTGTACGGATGCCTCAAAGGACGTTGTTGACCCGTTGCCCGGGAGGCGACGACTCGAGCCACGACAGCAGCCCGGTCAGGGCGTTGGCGCTCATCGCGAACTGCCGCACGCCCGCAGCGTTCTCGGTGGCGACGATCAGGTGGCCGGCATGGATCGCGTGCACCTCGTGGCCGACCGGCTCTCGACGGCCGTCGATGTGCACGTCACCGCGCGTGAACCGGTAGGTCGGCCGCGGCGACAGCGAGAACGTGCGGAACCACTCGAGCTCGGTGTCCTTGTAGACCGCCAGTCCCAGCATCCAGCCCTTGGCCTGCGCCTCGGGCGAGCGGTTGACGCTCATCTCGAACGTGCCGCCGGAGCGCGCCAGGATGCGGCGACGCACCAGCAGCCCGACGATCAGCAGGACCAGCAGGGCGAAGACGAACACCAGGGAGTCGACGAACCACATCCACAGTGGCATCACGATCTCCCTCCGCTCGTCAGGACGCCTTGTCGATGAGGCGCAGCTTGGCCTCGGCGCGCAGGACCGCGTCCTGGTCGCCCTCGGACTGCGCCGCCTCGAGCTCGGCACGCGTCGCGCTCGCATCGACCTCCGAGGCGAGGAACGCGTCCTCGCTCAGGATAGACACGTGGTTGTCGGCCACGGAGAGGAAGCCCTCCGCGACCGCAGCGCGTACGACCTCGACCGTCCGGCGGCTTGATCTCGACGACGCCCGGCACGAGCAGCGACAGCAGCGGAGCGTGACCCGCCAGCACGCCGAGGTCACCCTCGACCGTACGGGCGATGACCTGGCTCGCCTGCCCCGACCACACCACGCGGTCGGCGGCGACGAGCTCGATCTGCAAGAGGTCTGCCATCAGAGGCTCTTCTGGATTTCTTCCCACTTCTTGTCGACGTCTTCGAGACCGCCGCACATGAAGAAGGCCTGCTCAGCCACGTGGTCGTAGTCACCGTCGCAGATCTTGGTGAAGCCGTCGATCGTCTCGTCGATGGAGACGGTCGAGCCCTCGATGCCGGTGAACTGCTTGGCCACGTAGGTGTTCTGGGACAGGAAGCGCTGGATGCGACGCGCGCGGGACACGAGCGTCTTGTCCTCTTCGCTGAGCTCGTCGACACCGAGGATCGCGATGATGTCCTGGAGCTCCTTGTTGCGCTGCAGGATGCTCTTGACCCGGTTGGCGGTCGTGTAGTGCTCCGCGCTGATGTAGCGCGGATCGAGGATGCGCGACGTCGAGGTCAGCGGGTCCACGGCCGGGTAGATGCCCATCGACGCGATCTCACGGTTGAGCTCGGTCGTCGCGTCGAGGTGGGCGAACGTCGTGGCCGGGGCCGGGTCGGTGTAGTCGTCCGCGGGCACGTAGATGGCCTGCAGCGACGTGATCGAGTGACCGCGGGTCGAGGTGATGCGCTCCTGCAGCACACCCATCTCGTCGGCCAGCGTCGGCTGGTAACCCACGGCGGACGGCATGCGGCCGAGCAGCGTGGAGACCTCGGAGCCGGCCTGCGTGAAGCGGAAGATGTTGTCGATGAACAACAGCACGTCCTGGTTCTGGACGTCGCGGAAGTACTCGGCCATCGTCAGGGCCGACAGGGCGACGCGAAGACGCGCTCCCGGCGGCTCGTCCATCTGGCCGAAGACGAGGGCGGTCTGTCCGAGGACGCCGGCCTCTTCCATCTCGGCGATGAGGTCGTTGCCCTCACGCGTACGCTCGCCGACTCCGGCGAACACCGACACACCACCGTGGTCGCGAGCCACGCGGGCGATCATTTCCTGGATCAGCACGGTCTTGCCGACACCGGCACCACCGAACAGGCCGATCTTGCCGCCGAGCACGTACGGCGTCAGGAGGTCGATGACCTTGATGCCGGTCTGGAACATCTCGGTCTTGGACTCGAGCTGGTCGAAGGCGGGAGCCTTGGCGTGGATGCCGCGGCGCTCCTTGACCTCCCACTTCTCGCCGTCCTTGAGGTTCATGACGTCACCGGTGGTGTTGAACACCTTGCCGAGCGTCTGGTCGCCGACGGGGACCGAGATGGGCCCGCCGGTGTTGGTGACCTTGGCGCCACGGACGATGCCGTCGGTCGGGCGCAGGCTGATCGCGCGGACCAGGCCGTCGCCGATGTGCAGGGCGACCTCGAGGGTCAGCGTCTCCTTGACGCCGTCCAGCTCGGTGTCGACCTTCAGCGCGTTGTACATCTCGGGGATCGCGTCGCTCGGGAACTCGATGTCGAGCACCGGGCCGATGACGCGCGCAACCCGGCCGTCGGCCAGGTTCTGGTCCGACGTGTCGGACGTCTTGGTGTCTGCGGTCTTCTTGGCGGTTGGCATCTCTCTCACTCACTCCCAGCGGTGGCGTCGGCGAGCGCGTTGGCGCCGCCCACGATCTCGCTGATCTCCTGGGTAATACCGGCCTGGCGGGCCTGGTTGGCGGTTCGGGTGTACTTCTGGATCAGGTCTTCGGCGTTGTCCGTTGCGGACTTCATCGCCTTCTGCCGTGATGCAAGCTCCGAAGCGGAGGCCTGCAGCAGGCAGTAGTAGATCCGGCTGTGGATGTACTTCGGCAGCAGCGCGTCGAGCACCTCGTGCGCCGAGGGCTCGAACTCGTAGAGCGGCAGCACCTCGTGCTCGGTCGGCTGCCTCGGTGCCTTCGACGACCTCGAGCGGAAGCAGCCGAATGACATCGGGCTCCTGCACCAGCATCGACTTGAAGCGGGTGAACACCACGTGGAGCTCGTCGACCGCGCGCTCGGGGTCGATCGCCTCCTCGTCGCTCTCGTCGACGTTGAACGTCTTGACGAGGGTGTTGCCGATCGTGCGGGCGTGCTGGTACTCCGGCTTGTCGGAGAACCCGGTCCACGACTCGACGAACTCGCGGCTGCGGAAGTTGTAGTAGGCCTCCGCCTTGCGGCCCGCGAGGTAGAGGTCGACCTCCTTGCCCTCGCTGCGCAGCTTCTCGACCAGACGCTCGGCCTCCTTGAGCACGGAGGACGAGTAGGCACCCGCGAGCCCGCGATCGCTGGCGATCACCAGCACCGCGGCCTTGGTCGGGTTCTCCTTCTCGGTCGTCAACGGGTGGTCGACGTTGGAGAAGGTCGCGACGGCAGAGACGGCGCGGGTCAGCTCACGGGCGTACGGCGCTGCCGCCGCTGCCCGCTGCTGCGCCTTGATGATGCGCGACGCAGCGATCAGCTCCATGGCGCGCGTGATCTTCTTGGTCGCCTGTGTCGACCTGATCTTCGCGCGAAGCTCGCGTACGGACGCTGCCATCGTCAGCCCCGCTTCTGCTTGACGATCTGCTCCTGCTCGACGTCTTCGTCGGACAGGGCCTCGAACTCTTCGTGACCCGCCTTGACGATGATCTGCTCGCCCTCGTGGGTCTCGAACTGCTTGAGGAACTCGGTGTAGGCACCCTCGAGCGCCTGCTCGTTGTCGTCCTCGAACTTGCCCGACTCACGGATCGCGTCGAGCACGGGACCGTGCGAACGCTTGAGGAAGTCGAGGAACTCGGTCTCGAAGCGGCTCACGTCCTGCAGCGGCACGGGGTCGAGCTTGCCGGTCGTGGCGGCCCAGATCGAGACGACCTGGTTCTCGGTCGGGAACGGCGCGTACTGGCCCTGCTTGAACAGCTCCATGATGCGCTGACCACGGGCGAGCTGCTGCTTGGACGCGGCGTCGAGGTCGGAGGCGAACATCGCGAACGCCTCCATCGCGCGGTACTGCGCGAGCTCGACCTTGAGCGAACCGGTGACAGCCTTCATCGACTTGGTCATCGCGGCGCCACCGACGCGCGACACCGAGATGCCGACGTCGACAGCCGGACGCTGGTTGGCGTTGAACAGGTCCGACTGCAGGAAGATCTGGCCGTCGGTGATCGAGATGACGTTGGTCGGGATGTAGGCCGACACGTCGTTGGCCTTGGTCTCGACGATCGGCAGACCCGTCATCGAGCCGGCGCCCAGCTCGTCGCTGAGCTTGGCGCAACGCTCGAGCAGACGCGAGTGCAGGTAGAACACGTCGCCCGGGTATGCCTCGCGGCCCGGCGGGCGGCGCAGCAGCAGCGACACGGCGCGGTATGCCTCGGCCTGCTTGGACAGGTCGTCGAACACGATGAGGACGTGCTTGCCGGCGTACATCCAGTGCTGGCCGATGGCCGAGCCGGTGTAGGGCGCGAGGTACTTGAAGCCAGCCGAGTCGGACGCGGGGGCCGCGACGATCGTGGTGTACTCCAGCGCGCCGGCCTCTTCGAGCGCACCGCGGATGCCCGCGATGGTCGAGCCCTTCTGGCCGATGCCGACGTAGATGCAGCGGACCTGCTTGTCCGGGTCGCCCGATGCCCAGAATTCCTTCTGGTTGATGATCGTGTCGATCGCGATCGCGGTCTTGCCGGTCTGGCGGTCACCGATGATCAGCTGGCGCTGGCCACGGCCGATCGGCGTCAGCGAGTCGATCGACTTGAGGCCGGTCATCATGGGCTCGTGCACGCTCTTGCGCTGCATGACGTTGGGGGCCTGGAGCTCGAGCGCACGGCGCTCGGTGGTCTCGATCTCGCCGAGGCCGTCGATCGGGTTGCCGAGCGGGTCGACGACGCGACCGAGGTAGTTGTCGCCCACGGGGACCGAGAGCACCTCACCGGTGCGGCGTACGGTCTGTCCCTCCTCGATGCCGGAGAACTCACCCAGGATGACGACACCGATCTCACGGACGTCGAGGTTGAGCGCGAGGCCCAGCGTGCCGTCCTCGAACTCGAGCAGCTCGTTGGCCATCGCCGAGGGCAGACCCTCGACGCGCGCGATGCCGTCACCGGCCTCGGCGACGACGCCGACCTCTTCGGTCGCAGCAGCGCTGGGCTTGTAGTCGGCCACGAACTTCTGCAATGCGTCGCGGATCTCGTCCGGACGGATCGTGAGTTCCGCCATGTATGTGCCTGCCTTCTTGGATTCGGGTGCTGTCGTGATCTAGCCTGCAAGACGCCGGCGGGCGACTTCGAGGCGAGTGGACATGGTGCCGTCGACGACCTCGTCACCGACGGAGACAGCGATGCCTCCGACGACCGAGGGATCGACGACGATGTTGAGGTGGACGTCGCGTCCGTACTTCTTGGCAAGAGCCTTGGCGAGCCGGGTCTTCTCGGCGTCCGCGAGCTCGTAGGCCACGCGCACCTCGGCGAGCAGCCGGCTGCGGCGTGCGGCGACGGTCTCGCCGAAGCTTGAGAGGACCCTCTCGAATGATCCGGTGCGGGCCGCGGCGGCCTGGGTCGCCAGCGCCAGCGTGGAGCCGGTGACCTTGCCCTCGAGCAGGTTCGCCAGCAGCGTGCCCTTGGCCTCAGCCGGGATGCCGCGGTCCGAGACGACCTGGCGCAGCTCGGCGTCCGAACGCACGATGCGCTCGACCTCGAACAGCTCGGTCTCGAGCGCGTCGAGCTCACCGGCCGCATCAGCGGCGGCGACCTCAGCAGCAACACCAGCGGTCTCGAGTCCGTCGGTCAGGTCGCGCATCGATGCCCAACGCCCACTGACGGCGGCGTTGAGCACCGCGAGGGTGTCAGCGCCGACCTGGCCGCCGAAGACCTGCTTGGCAAGCCCCACCTTGGCCGAGGCCTCGGTGGACGGGTCGGTCAGCACGCGGCGAAGTGCCGGAGCGCCGTCCAGCGTCGAGACGACGCCGAACAGCTCGGCTCCGAGGTCGCCGGCGTTGCCCTTCGCCGCATCTACTGCGGCGAGGACGTCGACCAGGGACTTCGCTGAAATGCCTCGCATCAGTTGGCCGACTCCTCGAGCTCGGCGATGAAACGCTCGACCGTACGCTTCTGGCGCGCGTCGTCATCGAGGGACTCGCCCACGATGCGTCCGGCCAGCTGCGTGGCCATCGAGCCGACCTCGCCCTTGAGCTGAGCCAGGACCTGAGCACGCTCCGCCTCGACCTGCGCGTGCGCCGTCGAGGTGATGCGCTCGGCCTCGGCCTGCGCCTGGGCGCGGAGCTCGGCAATGATCTGCGCGCCCTGCTCCTTGGCCTCTTCGCGGATCGCCGCAGCCTCGTGACGGGCTCCGGCGAGCTGCTCGGTGTACTGCTCGAGTGCAGCCTTGGCTTCCTTCTGGGCAGCCTGGGCCTCCTCGATACCGCCCTCGATCGCAGCAGTGCGCTCGGCATACGCCTTCTCGAAGTTCGGGACGACGAACTTGGAGACCAGAACGTACAGAAGGCCCGAGGACGACGAGCCCGAGGATGATCTCGGCGGTGTGCGGGATCAGAGGATTGGTGTCCTCCGGTTCCGCCGCCGCGAGAGCAAGACGTGACGCGATCATGAGATCTCAGCTCTTTCGAGGTCAGGCTTTGAGGACGAAAGCCAGGGCAAGGGAGATGATGAAGAACTGCTCAGCGAGGACGAAGCCGAAGATCGCGATGCCCTGCAGCTTGCTCTGGGCCTCGGGCTGGCGCGCCACACCGGTGACGTACGCGGCGAAGATGAGACCGACGCCGATGGCCGGACCGATCGCGGCCAGGCCGAGACCGATCATGTTGAGAGTGCCTCCCACGGCATTTCCTTTCGTTGTGATGCGAGATGCATCGGATTGGGAAGTTCTATGGAGTTGTAGGACTGGGGGTGTGTCAGTGCTCTTCGGCGAGCGCCTGGCCGATGTACATCGCCGAGAGCAGCGTGAAGACGTAGGCCTGCAGGAACATGATCAGCATGTCCAGGAAGCTGACGCCGATCGCCAGGATGAACGAGATGATGCCTGCGGGGATGCCGACCACGGTCGGCGTGTAGTGCAGCAGGAGGTACTCGCCGCCGAGCGCGAAGAGGATCACCAGCAGGTGGCCCGCGAACATCGTGGCGAAGAGTCGCAGCGTCAGCGTGAACGGCCGGACGATGATGTTGGAGAAGAACTCCAGAGGCACCAGGGCGATGAGGATCGGGCCGGAAACTCCGCTCGGCACCGTCTGGTGCTTGAGGTAGCCGAAGAGACCGTGCTTCGCGATGCCCACGACGTTGTAGATCAACCACGTGATGCCCGCGAGGGCGGCGGTGTAGCCGATGTGCGAGGTCGCGGGGAACTGCAGGAACGGGACGACGCCGTAGAAGTTGTTGACCAGGACGAACAGGAACACCGTCAGCAGGTAGGGCACGAACTTCATGAAGTCGGCCGAGCCGATCGAGTCGCGAGCGACCGAGTTGCGCACGAAGTCGTAGACCATCTCGCCGGCGAACTGCAGCCGGCCGGGCACGACTGCCGCTGGGCGGGCCATCGCGCCGAACACCGCGATGATCACGAACACCGAGAGCACCACGAGCAGCATCGGCTTGGTGACGGCAAGGTCACCGAGGTGGAAGACGGCGGGCAGCTCGAAGTCGGCAGGTCCGGGGCTGGGCGGCTCGGCGGACGTCGCGATCGTCGTTAAGGCGAGTGTCACTCGGTCACCTTCGTTGTCATGGCGTGGTCGCCCGCGACTCACAGTCGATCGGGCCTTCGGCCAGCGTCATTGTCATGCAACCTGCCCAGGCGTCAGACGCGGGTCAAGGCTGCAGTCGCGAGGCTATCAGGCCCTTCTCAGTCGTTGCTATCCAGGTCGTACGTCGGCGTCCGATCCCTTCGGAAAGCCACCGTCTGCGCTGCGGTCCAGGCAAGTGACACCGCCATCGCGGTGAGCCCGAGCGAGGTCGCGGTCGACGTGGTCCGACACTCCCCCGACGTCGAACAGCAGGACCAGCAGCGCGACCACGGCCACGGCCTTGACCGTGAAGAAGCCGAGCGCCGCGACAGGAGAGAACGTCGTGCTGGCGCGCACGACCGGCTTGAGCAGGAGCGGGGTCGACCCGAGGAAGGCCACCACCACGACTCCGCCGGCCAGCGCGCCCAGCGCACCGTCCACGCCGGTCATGACTGCCGCGACCACGGCTCCGATGACCGTGACAACCGCCGACGCGACGAGCGGAAGACTTTTCATGAGACCAGACCTTCTCTTCGAACTTGGGCAGCAGGAACACCGCTGCGATCGTGATGACGGCGAGGGTCGCGAACCCGGCGATCGACTGCCAGCCGCTGAACAGGCTGATGACGACGCTGCCGAACGCGACGAGGCCCGCGAAGGCGTACATCAGCAGCACGGCGCGGCGGTGCGAGTGGCCGATCTCGAGGAGCCGGTGGTGGATGTGCATCTTGTCGGGGCTGAACGGCGAGCGGCCGGCGCGCGTGCGGCGCACGACGGCGAGGGCGAGGTCGACGAACGGCACCAGCAGGATCGTGAACGGCAGGATCAGCGGCAGCAGCGCCGGCAGGAAGCGTCGCCTGTCGCACCGCCGATGCCCTCCGACAGGCTCGTCGCCGGGAACTGGCCCGTGAGGCTGATCGACGAGCACGCCAGCACGAAGCCGATCAGCATCGAGCCGGAGTCACCGATGAACATACGGGCGGGGAAGAAGTTGTGCGGCAGGATGCCGATGCAGGCGCCGGCGAGGGCTGCGGTCAGCAGCGCGGCCGCGATCGCACGGGTCTCGCCGTTCTCGACGGCGAGCACGAACGCGTACGCGAAGAACGCCACCGCGCCGATCGCGACCATGCCGGCGGCGAGCCCGTCGAGACCGTCGACGAAGTTGACCGCGTTGGCGGTGCCGACGATCAGCAGGACCGTGAAGATCAACGCCTGCGCCTGGTCGAGGCCGATGTAGTTGCCGTAGAGCGGCAGGTAGACGAACTGCACGCCCTGGGCCACGACGATGACGCCGGCCAGGACCTGACCGGCGAACTTGCTCAGCGCGTCGAGCTCGTAGAGGTCGTCGACGATGCCGACGATGCAGATCACGGTGCCGCCGAGCACCACGGCGCGCGCGTCCTTGAACACGCCGTCGTCGGCCAGCGAGAGGAACGGCAGGTGGGTCGCGACGAGGTAGGCCGCGACGAGGCCGCCGAGCATCGCCGGACCGCCGAAGTAGGGCGTCGGGATCGCGTGCACGTCGCGGTCGCGGACCCGCGCCACGGCGCCGAAGCGGTAGGCCAGCATGCGGGCGATCGACGCGAGCAGGTACGTCACGCCGAGCGCGATGCCGAAGACGACGAGATACTCCCTCATGCATCGTCCTCTCCGGCGGCTCGATCGTGTTGTTGAACGCGTGCAGCTGCTCGAGGGTGATCGAGCCGGCGCGGAGCAGGCGCGGGGTCGAGCCGGTGGCGTCGAGGATCGTGGACGGTACGCCCGACGGGCTGGGTCCGCCGTCGAGGTAGACCGCGACCCGTCCGCCGAGCATGTCCTCGGCCTCGTCGACGGTCTGCGCGGCCGGGTCGCCGGTCGTGTTGGCGCTGCTGACGGCGAGCGGCCCGGTCTGCTTGAGCAGCGCGAGGGCACGCTGATCGGCGGGCATGCGTACGGCGACGGTGTTGTGGGTCTCGCCGAGGTCCCACGTCAGCGACGGCTGCTGCCGGCAGATCACGGTCAGCGGCCCGGGCCAGAGCGCCTCGACGGTCGACCGGAGCCACGAGGGGATGTCGATCGCGAGCGCGTCGAGCGTCGCCGGGGCGCCGACCAGCACCGGCGGCGGCATCTGGCGGCCGCGGCCCTTGGCGTCGAGCAGATTCTGCACCGCGCGTGGGTTGAACGCGTCGGCCGCGATCCCGTAGACCGTGTCGGTGGGGAGCACGACGAGCTTGCCCTCCTCGAGAGCCGCCTGCGCCGCCGCGAGACCGCGATCGAACTCCTCGTCCACGCTGCAGTCGAACTTCACCCGGTCATCCTAGGAGGTTGCGGTCAGAACCAGCTGACTTGGTGCAGCAGGAAGGCGATCGCGAGGAACTGGATCAGCCGCCCGGTGAACACCGTCGTGAGGAACAGCCATTGCGGCTGCTTCGAGGCACCGGCCAGGATCGTCACGATCGCCAGCGGCGGCACGCCGATCAGCGAGGACATGAACGCCGTCAGACCGCCGGAGTACGGGCGATCGAGCAGGGTCAGCAACCAGTCGCTGACCCGCTTGATCCAGTGCGCGAAGCGCGTCTGGGCAAACCGGTGCCCGACCCGTCGTATCGTCGCCGTCACCACGTTGCGCGGTTCCTTGGGAGTCACCATCCGGATCTTGTTGGTGCCCCGCCGGGCGAGCTGGAAGACGAACGCCTTGCCGACCGTCGTCGCCGCGACGTGGATCACGATCAGGAGGGCCAGGAACGGCCGGCTGTTGATCGTGGCGCCCATCGCGACGACGTAGACCTCGGCGTTGACGAACACCGGGAGCAGCGCCGCACCGATCCCGACGGCGATGGCAGCACCGATCAGTGCCAGTTCGTCGCCGCCCATGATGTGTCAGAGCCTATCCGCGGGGCTTCGCTGCGGTGACGAAACGCGGCCGCTGCGCCAGGTCGAGGTTGTCCCGCACACCGTCCCATCGCGAACGGAAGACCTCTGGCGCGGACTCACCCTGTACGTCTGCGTGCTCGGCACCCACGACGCCGCCGGGCTTGAGCAGCCGCCACGCGACCTGCTCGAGCACCCGCATCGCGTCGAGGCCGTCGTCGCCGGACCACAACGCCAGCGCCGGGTCGTGGTCGCGAGCCTCGGGCGCAACGCTCTCCCAGGCATCAAGCGGGATGTAGGGCGGGTTGGCCACGACGACGTCGACCGTGCCGTCGAGGTCGGGGAACGCATCGGCCATGTCGCCGAGCCGCAGGTCGACCCCCGTGCCGGCCAGGTTGCGCTGCGCCCACTCGTACGCCTGCTCGTCGAGCTCGACGGCATGCACCGACGCGCCGGGCACCTCGTGCACGACCGACAGCGCGATCGCGCCGGCGCCGGCGCACAGCTCGACGACGACGGGCGACGGCAGGGACTTGGCGTGGTCGATCGCCCAGCCCGCGAGCACCTCGGTCTCGGGCCGCGGCACGAACACGCCAGGTCCGACCTCGATGTCGACGTAGCGGAAGCCGGTCGATCCGGTCAGGTGCTGCAGCGGGAACCGGCGAGCTCGTGCGTCGACGAGCTCGAGGAACGCCTCCTGCTGCAGGGGGTTGGGCTTGGCCCGGCTGATCAGCGACGAGCGCGGAACTCCGGTGATGTGGCTCAGCAACATCTCGGCGTCATGGCGAGGCGAGCTGACCCCGGCCGTCTCGAGCTGCTCTGTGGCCTGGGCCAGCAGCCGCTCAGCCAGCGTACGTACGCCCGTCATTCCCCGGACTCGACTGCGGCGAGGCGATCGGCGAGCTCCGCGTCGACCAAGGACTTGATGACGTCCTCGAGGGCGCCATCCATGACCTGGTCGAGGTTGTAGGCCTTGAAGCCCGTGCGGTGGTCGGAGACCCGGTTCTCCGGGAAGTTGTAGGTGCGGATGCGCTCCGAACGGTCGACCGTGCGGATCTGCGACTTGCGGGCATCGGAGGCTTCCGCGTCGGCGGCTGCCTGGGCGGCCTCGAGCAGCCGGGCGCGCAGGATGCGCATCGCCTGCTCCTTGTTCTGCAGCTGGCTCTTCTCGTTCTGGCAGCTCGCGACGATGCCGGTCGGCAGGTGCGTGATGCGTACGGCCGAGTCGGTCGTGTTGACGCTCTGGCCACCGGGTCCTGACGAGCGATAGACGTCGATGCGCAGGTCGCTGTCGTGGATCTCGATGTCGATGTCCTCAGCCTCGGCCAGCACCAGGACGCCGGCCGCGGACGTGTGGATGCGGCCCTGCGACTCGGTCACCGGGACGCGCTGCACACGGTGCACGCCGCCCTCGAACTTCAGCAGCGCGTGCGGGGCCTCGCCCGGCTCGGGCGTGCCCTTGGCCTTGACCGCCATCGTGACCGACTTGTAGCCGCCGAGCGCCGACTCGGTCGCGTCGATGATCTCGGTCTTCCAGCCGCGGTGCTCGGCGTAGCGGGTGTACATACGCAGGAGGTCGCCGGCGAACAGGGCCGACTCCTCGCCGCCCTCACCGCCCTTGATCTCCATGATGACGTCCTTGGAGTCGGCCGGGTCGCGCGGCACGAGCAGGCGCTGCAGCCGCTCGCTGAGCTCGTGCAGGCGCGGCTCGAGGGTCTCGATCTCGGCGGCGAACGACTCGTCCTCGGCGGCGAGCTCGCGCGCAGCCTCGAGGTCGTCGGTGACCTGCTGGTAGTCGCGGTAGGTCTTGACGATCGCGGTCAGCTCGGCGTAGCGCTGCCCGAGCTTCTTGGCCAGGCCCTGGTCGGAGTGCACCGCGGGGTCGGACATGCGGACCTCGAGCTCGGCATGCTCGGCGACGAGTGTGTCGACGGCTTCGAACACGATGGCTCCTCGGACTTGGTGCGGACGGGATGGTGCGGAGACGACAACGGCACCGACCCGCACGGCTGGCGTACGGGTCGGTGCCGGAGTGGAGCTACTTGCTCTCGGTCGTCTTCTTGGCGTAGCGCTTCTCGAAGCGGGCGACGCGGCCGCCGGTGTCGAGGATCTTCTGCTTGCCGGTGTAGAACGGGTGGCACGCGGCGCACACGTCGGCACGAAGGGTGCCGTCGGTGGCGGTGCTGCGGGTCGTGAACGAGTTGCCACAGGTGCAGGTGACCTGGGTCTCGACGTACTCGGGGTGAATGCCTTGCTTCATGATGTCCTCTCGGCGGTCGCTGGGTCGTATCGCGGGTTGCGATTCGTGAACCAGAACCAAGGATGAATTGTGCCAGTCGGCAGTACGTATAAGGAAATCGAGGTCGGAAGTATTCCCGGGCTCCCCCACGCTGACGGGTCACTTATGACCCACCCGCGGGTCACTTCTGGCCCCAGCTCGCGCGAAACTTCTGACCCGTCGGTGGGCCATAAGTGACCCGTCAGCGGGGGCTTGCCTGGGGAGGGCCTCCTAGGCGGGGAGGAGGGCTTCGATGTCGTCCTTGATGTCCTCGGGAGCGGTCGTCGAGCCGTAGCGCTTGACGACGTTGCCCTCGGCGTTGATCAGGAACTTGGTGAAGTTCCACTTGATCTTGGTGCTGCCGAGCACTCCGGACTTCTCGGACTTCAACCACTGGTAGAGCGGGTGCGCGTTGTCGCCGTTGACGTCGATCTCCGAGAACAGCGGGAACGTCACGCCGAAGTTGCGCTCGCAGAACACCGCGGTGTCCTCGTCCGACTCCGGGTTCTGGTGGCCGAACTGGTCGCACGGGAAGCCCAGCACGACCAGGCCGCGGTCGACGTACTCCTGGTAGACCTTCTCGAGCCCCTTGAACTGCGGGGTGAAGCCGCACTGGGTGGCGGTGTTGACGACGAGCAGGACCTTGCCCTTGTAGTCGGCCAGGAGCCGCTCGGTGCCGTCGATCGCCGTCGCGGAGAAGTCAAACGCAGAAGTCATGAGCCCCAGCCTAGTTGCGCGAGACAACCGGGACCAACTGTTCCGAAAGGCGGGACGTCATCCCCGCCACGGCGTGAGCCGCGGCCACCACCCCGGTACCGCTCGCAGTACGCCTCGTAGCTCGCGCCGTAGGTCTGGCGCAGTGTCGGTTGCTCGTACGCCGTGACGAACGTGAAGACCAGCACGCCGAAGGCCACCAACCACCACAGGACGGCCGCACTCTCGAAGATCAGTGCCTGGCCGCCGATGATCGGCGGCGACCGCGAGATACATCGGGTTGCGGACATACCGGTAGAGCCCACCCACGACGAGCTGCTCGGTCGGTGCCACCGGCGCGGGTGTCCCCCGCCCCTCGCGGACGAACTGGGCGAACGCCGCGATCACGACCGATGAGCCCGAGGCCCACCAGGCCGGCCCCGACCACATCGGTGACCCGCAGCCCACCGTCAGGCCGGTCCCAGCCGGACAGCCACCACGGCACGAGACCCGCGACCGTGCCGGGCGCGAGGAAGAAGAACACCGTCGTGCCCAGTGCGGCCCGCCTCATGGCGACATAATATCAACGCTCGTTGAATTAAGTCCACGGCCTCACGGCAAAGCGCCCGCCGACCGTGAGGTCGACGGGCGCTTGGCGTGTGCTGGGGTCGGCTACTTGCCGTTGTTGGTGCCGTCCTGCGGCAGCGTCGTGTTGATCTGCATCAGGAACTCGACGTTGCTCGTGGTCTTCTTGAGCTTGTCGAGGATGAGCTCGAGGCCCTGCTGACCCTCGAGGCCCGAGAGCACCCGGCGCAGCTTCCAGACGACGGCGAGCTCGTCCTTGCCCATGAGCAGCTCCTCGCGGCGCGTGCTCGAGGCGTCGACGTCGACCGCGGGGAAGATGCGCTTGTCGGCGAAGTCGCGACGCAGGCGAAGCTCCCAGTTGCCGGTGCCCTTGAACTCCTCGAAGATGACCTCGTCCATGCGCGAACCGGTCTCGACCAGCGCCGTCGCGAGGATCGTCAGCGAGCCGCCGTCCTCGATGTTGCGCGCGGCGCCGAAGAACTTCTTGGGCGGGTAGAGCGCCGACGAGTCGACACCGCCGGACATGATGCGTCCGCTGGTCGGGGCCGCGAGGTTGTAGGCACGGCCGAGGCGGGTGATGCCGTCGAGCAGCAGCACGACGTCGTGACCCAGCTCGACGAGGCGCTTGGCCCGCTCGATGGCCAGCTCGGCGACCGTCGTGTGGTCGGTGGCCGGACGGTCGAACGTCGAGGCGATGACCTCGCCCTTGACGGTGCGCTGGAAGTCGGTGACCTCCTCGGGACGCTCGTCGACGAGGACGATCATCAGGTGGCACTCGGGGTTGTTCTCGGTGATCGCGTTGGCGACCTGCTGCATGATCATGGTCTTGCCGGCCTTGGGCGGCGAGACGATCAGGCCGCGCTGGCCCTTGCCGATCGGGGCGACCAGGTCGACGACGCGACCGGTCAGTCCACCGGCCTCGCCCTCGAGGCGCAGGCGCTCCGACGGGTAGAGCGGCGTCAGCTTGGCGAACTCGACGCGCTTGAGGCTCTCGTCGAGCGTCATCCCGTTGACCGACTCGATCTTGACCATCGGGTTGAACTTCTCCTTGCGCTCGCCCTCGCGGGGCTGGCGCACCTGGCCGATGACGGCGTCGCCGCGGCGAAGCCCCCACTTGCGGACCATGGAGAGGGACACGTAGACGTCGTTCTCGCTCGGCAGGTAGCCGGTCGTACGGACGAAGGCGTAGTTGTCGAGGATGTCGAGGATGCCGGCTGCCGGCACGAGGACGTCGTCCTCGGTGTAGGTCGTGTCGACCTCGGAGCCGCGTCCGCCACTGCGGTTGCGCCCGCGACGGTTGCGACGACGGCCCATGCCGTTGTCGTCGTCGTCCTCGAACTGGCCGCCCTGGTTGCGGTTGCCACCCTGGGGCTGCTGGCCCTGGTTGCGGTTGCCGCCGTCGTTGTCGCGGTTCTGGTTCTGGTTCTGGTTGCGGTTGCCGGTCGCCCTGGCGGCCCTGGCCCTGGTTGCGGTTGCCGCCGTCGTTGTCGCGGTTCTGGTTCTGGTTGCGGTTGCGGTTGCCGCCCTGCGCCCCGGCCCGACTCGTCGTCGGAGGAGTCGTCGTCGCGGGAGTCGTTCTTGGACTCGGGCTTGTCCGACTTGGCCTCAGGCTGGTCGTTCTTGTCGTTCTTGGCGTTGCGGGAGTCGCTCTTGGACTCGGTCTTGTCGTTGCGGGAGTCGCTCTTGGACTCGCGCGGCCGGCGCCTCGGTGGCGGGCTGCTCGGCCTTGGCTGCCGCAGCGGCGTCACCCTTGGAGGTGTCGACCTTGCTCGGCGCTGCCGCGGCGACCGCGGCCTTGGTGGAGGTGCCGGCGTCTCCGCGGGCGATCTTGATGGCGTCGATGAGGGCGCCCTTGCGCATCTTCTCAGCGCCGCTGATGCCGAGCTCTCCGGCAATCGCCTGAAGCTCGGCGAGCACCTTTCCGCCCAGTCCTCCCCCGGTCTTCTTGGGGGCGGCAGCCGCGGCGTCGGCCGCAGGCGTGGAGGCTTCAGGTGTGATGGTGGTTTCAGTCACGTAGGTTCCTTTGGATGAGGCCACAAGGCCTGATGTCCGGAGAGATCCGGATCGCATAAAGGCTTGCCCGTATCCGACGGGCGGCTTGAATGGCACTGCTACTTGTCACTGTCGGGGAGTTCTGCACTCGACTCCGACTCATCCACTGTAACACCAGGGGGTCATCCGGCATTCCCCTCGGGTTCAGGTCGCGGGCACTTCTCAGAGCGTGTGCGCGCCCTCGACATCGACGTCGAGCTCGTGCACGGCCCAGCCCTCCGGAGCCCGATCGGCGACGCCTCGGGCGAACGACAGGACCGTCGGACCGGCCCCGGAGATGATCGTCGGTATGCCTTCGACCCGCAGCTGCCGCAGCAGCTTGTAGGACTCGGGCATCGCCTCGGCCCGGTATGTCTGGTGGATGCGGTCCTCGGTTGCCCAGATGAGCCGCTCGGGCGCCGTCGTGAGCGCCGCGATCAGCAGTGCGGCGCGTCCGGCGTTGACGGCCGCGTCGCGGTGCGGCACGGTCTCGGGCAGCAGGCCACGAGCCTTCTCGGTCGACACCGCCTCTGGTGGCACGAACGCCGTGACCTGGACGCCGGTGTCGAGCCGCTCGACCTCGGCCGAGGCGCCGTCGATCCAGGCGATCGTCAGTCCGCCGAGCATCGCCGCCGCCACGTTGTCGGGGTGGCCCTCGAGGTCGACCGCGAGCTGGAACGCGGCCCGGTCGTCGAGCCGGGACTCGCTGCCCTCGACGAGCGCCCGCGCCAGCACGATGCCCCCGACGATCGCCGCGGCCGACGAGCCGAGGCCACGGCCGTGCGGAATCGCGTTGACGCACTCGAGGCGCAGGCCGGTGGGTCGCTCACCGAGCAGGTCGAAGGTCGCGGTCATCGCCGTGACGACCAGGTGCTCTTCGGTCCGGGGGACGTCCTGAGCGCCTTCGCCAGAGACCTGGATGTCGAGGCCCGGAGCGTCGAGGACCTCGGCGGTGATCTCGTCGTACAGGGTCAGCGCGAGGCCCAGGGCGTCGAAGCCGGGACCGAGGTTGGCGCTGGAGGCCGGCGTGCGTACGGTGACCGGCCCGGCGACGAAGCTCACCTGAGGCCCGCAGCGGCTGCCGCAGCATCGACGTCGGCCTCGATGATCGCGTCGACCAGCGCGCCGGCGCCCGAGAGCGCGGTGTCGATGTCCTTGAGGCCGTGGCCGGTGACCGTGATGGCGATCGTCTGCCCGGGCTCGACCTCACCAGCGGACGCGGCCGCGAGCAGGCCGGCGACCCCGGCCGCCGAGGCCGGCTCGACGAACACGCCGTCGTGCGAGGCGAGCTCGCGCTGCGCCTGGAGGATCTGCTCGTCCGTGACGGCCGCGATACGTCCGCCGGACTCGTCGCGCGCGGCCTCGGCCAGGTGCCAGGACGCGGGGTTGCCGATGCGGATCGCCGTGGCGACGGTCTCGGGGTGCGGGATCGGCGCACCCTGCACGATCGGGTCGGCGCCTTCGGCCTGGAAGCCCCACATGACGGGCGTCCTGGTCGCGATGCCGGCTTCGGCGTACTCGCGATAGCCCAGCCAGTAGGCCGAGATGTTGCCGGCGTTGCCGACCGGCAGGACATGCAGGTCGGGAGTCGCGCCGAGGGCGTCGACGATCTCGAACGCGGCAGTCTTCTGGCCCTGCAGGCGGACCGGGTTGACCGAGTTGACCAACGCGACCGGGTAGTGGTCGGCCAGTGCCCGGGAGAGCTGCAGGCACTCGTCGAAGCCACCCTTGACCTGGATGACCTCGGCGCCGTGCATGACGGCCTGCGCCATCTTGCCGGCCGCGATCTTGCCGTGCGGGACCAGCACGATCGGGGTGAGCCCGGCCTTGGCGGCGTACGCCGTCATGGAGGCCGACGTGTTGCCGGTCGAGGCGCACACGACGGCCTTGGCGCCGTTGCCCAACGCGACCGAGACCGCCGCGGTCATGCCGCGATCCTTGAACGAGCCTGTGGGGTTGTCGCCCTCGACCTTGAGCCACACGTCGCCGCGAACGATGCCGGACAGCCACGCGGAGTGGACGAGCGGCGTGCCGCCCTCGCCCAGGCTGATGACCGGTGTCTCGGGGGTGACCGGGAGCCACTCGCGATACTCCTCGATCACGCCGCGCCACAGGTGTGCCATCAGGATCCTCCCTCGACGCGCATCACGGATGACACGTCACGAACCATGTCGAGGCCGCGGAGCGAGGCGACCGTCGCCGACAGCGCGGCAGTCGTCTGCCTCGTGCGTCACGATGACGAGCTGGGCGTCGTCGCCGCTGCCTTCCTGGCGCACGGTGCGGATCGAGACGCCGAACTCGGCGAAGGCGCCCGCGACCGAGGCGAGCACGCCCGCGCGATCATCGACGTCGATCGACACGTGGTAGCGCGTACGGGCGCGACCGATGTCGAGCACCTCGAGCTGCGCGTGGGTCGACTCACCGGGGCCGTGGACGTTGGCGCGGCGGTTGCGCGCGACCGAGACGACGTCGCCGAGGACGGCGCTGGCCGTGGGTGCGCCACCGGCGCCGGGTCCGTAGAACATCAGCTGTCCGGCGGCCTCGCTCTCGACGAACACCGCGTTGTAGGCGCCGTGGACCGATGCCAAGGGGTGCGAGAGCGGAATCATCGCGGGGTGCACGCGCGCGGACACCGCGGGGCCATCGGGCGTCTCGCGCTGCTCGCAGATCGCGAGCAGCTTGACGACGCAGCCCATCTCGGCCGCGGAGCGTACGTCGGCCGCGGTGACGTCGCTGATGCCTTCGCGGTGGACGTCGCCGATCGTCACACGGGTGTGGAACGCCAGACCGGCGAGGATCGCTGCCTTGGCTGCCGCGTCGAAGCCCTCGATGTCGGCGGTCGGGTCGGCCTCGGCATAGCCGAGCCGTTGGGCCTCGTCGAGCGCCTCGGAGAAGCCCTGACCGGTCGTGGTCATGGCGTCGAGGATGAAGTTGGTCGTGCCGTTGACGATGCCCAGCACGCGCTGCACCCGGTCACCGGCGAGCGACTCGCGCAGCGGCCGGACGATCGGGATCGCACCGGCGACCGCGGCCTCGAAGTAGAGGTCGCGCTCGGCCTTCTGGGCGGCCTCGAACAGGGTCGCACCGTCCTCGGCGAGCAGCGCCTTGTTGGCCGTCACGACCGAGGCGCCGTTGTCCAGGGCAGACAGGATCAGCTCGCGGGCGGGCTCGATGCCGCCGATGACCTCGATCACGACGTCGATGTCGCCACGGCTCACCAGGCCGGTCGCGTCGGTCGTGAACAGCTCCGCCGGGACGTCGAGGTCGCGCTCGCGACCGAGCCGGCGTACGGCGATGCCGACCAGCTCGAGCGGGGCGCCCACGCGCTGGGCCAGCTCTTCGGAGTCGGTCGTGAGCAGTCGGGCTACTTCTGTGCCGACGACTCCGCAGCCCAAAAGGGCGACGCGGAGTGGGCGGTCAGGGGACCACGAGGATTCGCTCACTGGTCAAGGGTATCGGCGGACAGCGTCATGGCCACGATTCCCCCGTGGGATGGACCGCTGCACCATCCGACGCGCGCGTGACCCGCGGCATACGGGATCGTTGACAAACCTGAGGGTCGGCGTGCCGGCCATCCTCCCGATCATCCCGAAAGGTCCCCCGTGCGCCTGAAGAGCAAACGAGTCCAACAGGCGTCCTTGGCGGCCGCTCGTCATCGGCGCCGGCGTGATCGTCGTGACGCTCCTGTCGATGCTGGCTCGGCGGCTCCTCGGACGACGACACGGCGTTGACGCCGGACGAGCTCAGCGCGTCCGCAAGGCCTCGAGCCAGCGCGACACGGGGCTGCGTGCAGACCAAGAGCCCGAGCGCGATCACCGACGACAGGGATCGACACCGCACTGACGGCCGGCGGCGAGCGACCCGTTCGCCGGCGCGTCCAGCGACCACGACGCTCCACAAGGTCGTCATCCGCTTCACCTCGGATGGTGGGATGTACGCCGGTTGGCGCTACCGCACCAAGGGCGGCGAAGGTTCCAAGATCGCCGATCGAACCCTGGAGGTCAGCAAGACGGTTCGGGGAGCCCTGCCGGTGGCCCAGGCGGCGGTGCAGGTGCTCCAGACCTCGACCTACGCGAAGTGCACGATCTTCGTCGACGGGGTCGCGGTGACGACCCAGACCGCCAAGGGCGTCAATCACGTCACGGTCTGCATCGGCTGATCAGGCGCGCTCGCTCGAGCCGGGCGGTCGACGCCACCGCCAGGGCACCTGTGGCCGTGGCCAGCGCGAACACCAGGACGTACCCGGTCATCTCGTCGACGCCCAGCATCACGGCAAAGATGACGCTGCCGATCGCGAGCACGAGTGACTGGACCACGGCGTCGCTCGTCTGCATCGCGGCGCTGTTGGCGCCCTGCTCACCGGGTGCCGAGTGGTCCAGGAGGAGAACCCCCAGCGTCGAGGCGGCCAAGCCCATGCCGAGGCCGCCGATGCTCCAGATCACCGCGATGACGGCGACCGGGACGGCATCGGTGAGGGTCAGGAAGCCTGAGGCGGTGCCGAGCAGCACGCAGCCCGCGCCGAGGCGCACGCGCAGCGGCTTCGACGCCAGGGCCGGAACGTTCGCGGCGACCCACGACCCGCTGAACCAGAGGACGGCGGCGCTCGTGAGCACCAGCCCCGCATGCGACACGCTCAAGCCGCGGTTCTCGACGAGCGACAGCGGGACGTACGTCTCGGCACCGAAGAACCCCGCGGCCAACAGGCTCCGGGTCGCGATGACGCTCGGCAAACCCCGGCGGCCGGTCCACGTGCCCTTCGGCAGGAGCCGCGGAGCGTACGCCACGGTGATCGCGAGCGCGCCGATCAACAGGACCGGCCACCAGTCGAACGTACGTTGCCCGGCGACGCTGACCGCGAGGATTCCTCCGGCGGCCAATGAGGCCCACCAGAGTCGCCGCCGGTCCGACACCACGTCCGGATTGCCCTCGAGGCTGCTGAGCGCAGCCCAGATCAGCAGGAGCGAGCCGATCGCGACCAACGGCACGCTGAGGAACACCCATCGCCAGCCGACGTGGTCGGCGATGAACCCGGCGATGACCGGGCCGATCAGGGCCGGCAGGACCCAGGCGCTCGTCATGACCGTGAACACCCGCGCCCGCATGTGCTCGGGGAACACCTTGCCGATGACGACATAGAGCCCGACGCCGACGAACCCCATGCCGAGACCCTGAACGGCGCGCCCCACGAGGAACACCTCCATCGTCGGCGCGAGACCCGCCACGAGCAGGCCCGCTGCGAAGATCCCGACGCCGGCCCGCAGGGCCAGTCCCGGCCCCCGCCGGTCCATCAACGGCCCGGCGATCGTCATCGACACCACCGCAACGGCAGTCGGGGCGGCGAACGCGAGGGCGTAGAGGCTGAGGCCGTCCAGCTCATCGGCCACGACCGGCATGACCGTCATGACGGCGAGCGACTCGAACGCCACGAGGAACGCCAGGGAGAAGATCCCCGCGACGACGCGTCCGTAGGGCCCGAACCACAACCGCTCGGACGGGGAGGCGAGCGCGGTCACCGGACTGAGTCAGGGATCAGGACGACCTTGCCGTATGTCTGTCGGCCCTCCAGCGCCCGATGGGCTCCAGCGGCGTCGGACAGCGGGAAGGCTGCGTCGACGAGCGGTACGCGAGTGCCGTCGGCGGCGCGAGCGAGCGCCTCGGCCTCCAACGAGCGCAGGCCCCCGGGACGGGCCAGCATCTGTGGCCCGAGCAGCATCTTCACGGTCTTCGTCGGGTCGTCGTACGTCGCGGGCTCGTCCGTGAACCAGCCGTACTGCATCAGGCGACCGCCGGGCGCCAGCAGGTCGTACGCCGCATGGGCGGTCTTGCCGCCGACGCCGTCGAACACCAGCGTCACCCGGTCACCGCCGAGCTCCCGGCGCACGAGGTCGTCCCACCCGTCGATGCGGTAGTCGACCGCGAGGTCGGCGCCCTGGGAGCGGGCGATGGCGACCTTCTCGTCCCCACCGGCCAGTCCGACGACCATGGCACCCGCCTCCTTGGCCGCCTGGATCAGCAGCACGCCGAGTCCGCCCGCCGCGGACGTCACCACCACGATGTCGTCGGCCTCGATCGGGCGACTGGTCGAGGATGCCGGCGGCGGTCCGTCCGGTGCCGATCGACGCCACGGCAACCGGGCACGGCATGCCGTCGGGCACCTCATGGAGGCTCTCCACCGCCGCGAGCGCCTGCTCGGCGTACCCGCCGCTCGCCATGCCGAGGTGCGCCACGACCCGCTTGCCCGACCACGAAGGATCCACCCCGGCGCCGATCGCGTCGACCCGGCCCGCGACCTCGCGGCCCGGAGTCATCGGCAGCTGCAGAGGCTGGTGCACCTCGCTCGTGAAGCCCGCTTCGGAGCGAGGTGTCGAGGTAGTGGACGCCGCTGGCATTGACCGCGATCCGCACCTGACCCTCCCCCGGCTCGAGGTCGGGGACCTCCTCGTACAGGAGGACCTCGGGACCACCGAGCTCGTACTGCCGGATCGCGTGCATGTTGCTCCTTCGTCGTTGGTGGAGACAGTCCACAACCTCAAGTGCAGTTGAGGTCAAGCGGCAATCTCAAGTATGGTTGAGGTCATGACGATCTCGAAGCATCAGCCGTTGACCCCGGGCGAGGTCGCCGAGCGGGCCGGCGTGGCCGTGTCGGCGCTCCACTTCTACGAGCGCGAAGGCCTGATCGAGAGCGAGCGGACCGCCGGCAACCAGCGCCGCTATCACCGCGACGTGCTGCGCAGGATCTCGTTCATCCGGGTCTCGCAGGGACTCGGGATCAGCCTCGCCGCGATCCGCGAAGCGCTCGAGTCACTGCCCGACGACAAGGTGCCGACCAAGGCCGACTGGGCGCGGCTGTCCCAACACTGGCGCGCCGACCTCGACTCCCGCATCGACCAGCTGCAGCGGCTCCGCGACAACCTCGACGGCTGCATCGGCTGCGGCTGCCTGTCGCTCAAGAGCTGCTCGCTCTACAACCCCGACGACTGGCTCGCGACCACCGGCCCCGGCCCGCGGCGACTGCTGCGGCGCTAGCTGGACAGGCTCACGGCGAGGTTGATCGTCGTGGCGACCACGACGGTGCCGAAGACGTACGACAGCAGGGCGTGCCGCAGCGCCGTCGCCCGGAACGCGCTGCTGAGCAGGTTGGTGTCGGAGATCTGGAACGTCATGCCGAGCGAGAACGCGACGTAGGCGAAGTCGACGTAACGCGGCGGCTCGTCGGTGTTGAAGTCGATGCCGCCGGGCTCACCCGCGAAGTACTGGCTCGCGTAGCGCAGCGTGAAGAGCGTGTGGATCAGCAGCCACGACAGCGCCACGCTGCCGAGCGCCATGGCCGCGAGCACCCCGCTGCGGGTGTCGGAGGCCGATCGGGCCTCCACCAGCAGCATCGCGACGGCGGCCAGGCTGGCCAGGCTCGCCACCAGGATCAGCACCTCGGCGAGGCCTCGCACCGGGTCCTCGCGCGCGGCGTGGCTCGCGGTCTGCGCCGGATCCATGCGGGCGATCACGAGCCACACCCAGGCGACATACACCGAGCGACGCGGCGGCCCAGCCGAGCACGATCGACGACGCACCGCCGCCACGTGCAGCGACGACGACCACCGACGGCGACACCCACCACCAGCATCGCCACGAAGCGAGCGGCGTAGCGGTGGGTCATGCGGGCTCAGCCGATGTCGAGGGCGAGCAGGTCGTCCTCGGTCTCACGGCGCAGGATGACGCGCGCCTCGCCCTCGCGCACGGCGACGACCGCGGCGCGGGGTACGTGGTTGTAGTTGCTCGCCAGCGACCGGCAGTAGGCCCCGGTGCCCGGCACCGCGAGCAGGTCGCCCGCCTCGACGTCTCCGGGAAGGAACTCGTCCTTGACCACGATGTCGCCGGACTCGCAGTGCTTGCCGACGACGCGGCTCAGCAGTGCCGGCGCGTCAGACGCGCGCGAAGCCAGCGTGCACGAGTAGTCGGCGCCATAGAGCGCGGGGCGGATGTTGTCGCTCATGCCGCCGTCGACGGAGATGTAGCGCCGCGACGCCCCGCCGTCGAGCGCCACGGACTTGGTCGTGCCGACCTCGTAGAGCGTGAACGTCGACGGGCCGGCGATCGCGCGGCCGGGCTCGATCGACAGGTGAGGAACGTCGATGCCCATCGCCGCGCACTCGTCGTCGACGATCTTGAGCATCCCGCGGGCCAGGTCCTCGGGCGTCGAAGGATCGTCCTGCGTCGTGTAGGCGATGCCGAAGCCGCCACCGAGGTCGAACTCGGGCAGCGCGACGCCGAGCTCCTTCTCGATCTCGGCGTGCAGCCGCAGGACCCGGCGGGCCGCGACCTCGAAGCCGTCGGTCACGAAGATCTGCGAGCCGATGTGCGAGTGCAGGCCGCGCAGCTCGAGCCCCGGCTCGGCCAGCACCCGGCGTACGGCGTCGAGCGCGTCGCCGCCGATGATCGAGAAGCCGAACTTCTGGTCCTCGTGCGACGTGGAGATGTACTCGTGCGTGTGCGCCTCGACGCCCGCCGTCACGCGGATCATGACGGGCGCGGTCACGCCGAGCTCGGCGGTGAGGTCACGCAGCCGCTCGATCTCCTCGATCGAGTCGATGATGATGCGGCCGACGCCGACCTCGAGCGCGCGGCGCAGCTCGGCGACGGACTTGTTGTTGCCGTGCAGGCCGATGCGCTCGGGCGGGAACTCGGCCTTGAGCGCCACGGCGAGCTCGCCGCCGGTGCACACGTCGAGGTTGAGCCCCTCCTCGGCGATCCAGCGAGCGGTCGCGACGCAGAGGAACGCCTTGCCGGCGTAGTAGACGTCGGCGCTGGGGAACGCCTCCTTGAACGCCGCGGGCGCGGCGCCGGAAGTCGTCCTCGTCGACGACGTACGTCGGGGTGCCGAACTCGGCGGCGAGATCGGTGACCGACTCCCCCGCGACGGTCAGCACGCCGTCGACCTTGGAGACCGACGACGACCAGAGGTGCGGGACGAGCTCGTTGGGGTCCTCGGGCGTACGCAGCCAGGCCGGTCCGCGATCGCCGGACTGGCCGTGCAGGGCGCCTGCCTCGTGGGACCTCATCACATACGCTCCGGGGCGTTGACGCCGAGCAGGCCGAGGCCGTTGGCGATGACCTGCCGCGTCGCCGCGACGAGCATCAAGCCGGGCCCGGTGCAGGTCGCTGGGCTCCTCGTCGCCCTTGGGCAGCACGTGCGCGACGTCGTAGAACTTGTGGAACGCCGCGGCGGTGTCCTCGAGGTAGCGCGCGACGCGGTGCGGCTCGCGCAGCTCGGCGGCCCGCGCGACGATGCGCGGGTAGTCGGCGAGCGCCCGCAGCAGCGCGCCCTCCTGCTCGACCGCGAGCAGCGACGGGTCGAACGTGGACTCGTCGATCACGACGCCGAGGTCGACCGCGTTGCGGATGATCGACGACAGCCGCGCGTGGGCGTACTGCACGTAGTAGACCGGGTTGTCGCTGTCCTGCTTGGCCCACAGGTCGAGGTCGAGGTCGATCGTCGAGTCGGTCGAGTAGCGCGCGAGGGCGTAGCGGGCGGCGTCGACGCCGATCGAGTCGACGAGGTCCTCCAGCGTGATGACGGTGCCGGCGCGCTTGCTCATGCGCAGCGGCTCGCCATCGCGTACGAGGTTGACCAGCTGGCCGATCAGCAGCTCGAGGTTGACCTTCGGGGTGTCGCCGAACGCCGCGCACATCGCGAGCATCCGCGACACGTAGCCGTGGTGGTCGGCGCCGAGCATGATGATGCAGCGGTCGAAGCCGCGCTCGCGCTTGTTGAGGTAGTAGGCGAGGTCGCCGGAGATGTAGGCCGGCTGGCCGTCGGACTTGATGACGACGCGGTCCTTGTCGTCGCCGAAGTCGGACGTACGCAGCCAGGTCGCGTCGTCCTGCTCGTACATCATGCCGAGCTCGCGGAGCCGCGCGATGGCGCGCTCGACCGCGCCGGACTCGTGCAGGTCGTTCTCGTGGAAGTAGACGTCGAAGTCGACGCCGAACTCGTGCAGGCTCTTCTTGATCTCGGTGAACATCAGGTCGACGCCCTCGGCACGGAACGTCTCGAGCGCCTCGGCTTCGGGCAGCGTCAGGACGTCCGGGTGCTTGGCGACGCACGGTCGCGGCGATGTCGGCGATGTACTGGCCGCCGTAGCCGTCCTCCGGCGCCTCGTCGCCGCGCGCGTTGGCCAGCAACGAGCGGGAGTAGCGGTCGATCTGCATGCCGTGGTCGTTGAAGTAGTACTCCCGCGTGACCTCGGCGCCGATCGCCGAGAGGATGCGGCCGAGCGAGTCGCCGACCGCGGCCCACCGCACGCCGCCGATGTGGATCGGGCCGGTCGGGTTGGCGCTGACGAACTCGAGGTTGACCTTCTGTCCGGCGTACAGGTCACTGGTGCCGTACGCCTCGCCGGCCGCGACGATCTGCGGTGCGAGCGCGCCCTGGGCGCCGGCCTCGACGCGGATGTTGAGGAAGCCGGGTCCGGCGATCTCGGCGCTCGCGATGCCGTCGGCCGCACCGAGCTGGTCGGCCAGCAGCTGGGCGAACTCGCGGGGATTCATGCCGGCCTTCTTGGCCAGCTGCAGCGCGATGTTGGTGGCGTAGTCGCCGTGCTCCTTGACCTTGGGACGCTCGACGAGCACCTCGGCCGGCACCCCGTCGGGCAGCGTGATCGTCCCCGCCTCGCTGAGGGAGGTGAGGGCACCGACGATGGCCGCAGAGAGCTGCTCGGGAGTCACCCGCCAAGACTATCGGCCTCTGGCACTGGCCCCTGAACGTGGACGACCCGCAGGGCTGCGCTCGCCTCCGGAGAGTAGGAGCGCGGTCGAGTGGACAACTCGACGCCCTGCGGGTCGGGTGGCTGCGGGTATTCGCTGCCACTAGCTGAGCCTTGCGGCTAGCGGACAGCCACCTCACAAGTCCAAGAGCTATTCATATCCTCGAACCACCTCCAATCCGTGTACGGCAACCGTACTTCCCGGGGTGGCGCCACTCAAGGACTTGGTTCAGTCGTCGCCACGATTCTTCGTCCGCTCGATCGCGTCCTCCACCGTCGCGATCAAGGCGTCGGGGTCGAACGGCTTCGTGACGTACGCGTCGACGCCCGCCTGCTTGGCCCGCTGGATGTCGGCCGGATGCCCCTGCGTCGTCACCATCACGATCGCGATGTGCCTGGTCCTGGGGTCGGCACGGATCGCCGAGACCGTCGCGATGCCGTCGAGCCGGGGCATCATGACGTCGACCGTGATGGCGTCGGGAATGACCTCGGTCGTACGCAGGAACTCGAGGCAATCGGCACCGTCGACCGCCTCGTCGACATCGAATCCGGCGAGCTCCATGTTGGTCCGGATGAGGAATCTGATCGAGGCGGTGTCGTCGACGACAAGCACTCTGGGCACCCGCAACACGGTAGTGCCTGTGGGGTAGGCTCACACCGCAGTTGGCCGTATTGGCCCCCGTAGCTCAGGGGATAGAGCGCCGCCCTCCGGAGGCGGAAGCGCAGGTTCGAATCCTGCCGGGGGCGCACAGAAAGACGTGGCTCCACATCGAAAATCCCCGGCGTTCAGGATTCGGGGAGGAGGGCGCTCAGCGCCCGACGGAGTCCTGCCGGGGGCGCCAGCTGAGACGCGAGATCACCTCGCACATCCCCGGTGGCATTCGTCACTTTGCCGAGCGGCGAAAAGGCCCTGCGGACACACCAATATGTTCGATTTGTCGTCATCGGGCCATTCCGGCGAAAAGATGGCTCCAATCGTGGGATTCTGCCGCCTCGCGCCCGCGCCTAACGTCGGCTCAAACCCACCCGTGAGGCCCTGTCTCCATGACACCTCACGATCAGAACGGAGTCGGCGATGGACGAGACGGAAATTGCGGTGATCGGGGCCGGCCCCCACGGCCTCGGAGCGACCGAGCGCCTACGGGCCGCCGGACGCGAAGTCTGCGTGATCGGCGAACCCATGTCGTTCTGGCACACCATGCCGAAGGGACTGTGGATGCGCTCGCGCCGCGACGGATCGTCGATCGGCGACGTCACCGGGCCACTGTCGATGGAGGGGTTCACCGCGGCCACCCAAGCCGTGGTCGAGCGGCACCTGCCGCTCGACGACCTTCATCGAGTACGGCCTCTGGTACCAGCGAGCACGTCGCTCCCGACGTCATCCGCCGACAGGTCGTCCAGCTCGAACGCCACGGCTCGCGGCTTCCAGCTCACGTTCGACGACGGCACCCATCTTCGCGCCGGCCGCGTCCTCGTGGCCGCGGGCATCGCCGAGTTCACCCGGCGTCCGGCCATGCTGCGTGAGCTGCCGACGCGACCTCGCCTCCCACGTGGCCGACCACGGCGACTACGAGCAGTTCCGTGGCAGGAGCGTCGCGATCATCGGGGCAGGGCAGAGTGCGTTGGAGTCCGCGGCCCTCATGCACGAGGGCGGTGCCGACGTCGAGGTGCTGGCCAGGCAGCCGCAGGTCCACTGGCTCCACGGCGACGGTCTGATCAAGTCCCTCGGCCGCTTCGCGCCGCTGTTCTATTCACCCACCGACGTCGGCCCGATCGGGATCTCACGGCTCGTCGCGACACCCGAGGTCTTCCGTCGTCTCCCCCGCCCGCTCTTCGACGTGATCGCCGCCCGCGCGATCCGCCCGGCCGGGGCGGCATGGCTCAAGCCGCGACTGCCCGAGGTGCCGATCACCGCCGGTGCGGTCGTCACCCGCGCGGTCCCAGATCAGCGACAAGCTCGACCTGCAGCTTTCGGACGGCACCCGTCGTCGCGTGGACCACCTGCTGTTCGCCACCGGGTACGACGTCGACATCCGTCGCTACCCCTTCCTCGATCGCGCACTGGCCGACCAGATCCGATGCGCCGACGGCTATCCCGTGCTCAAGCGTGGCCTGGAGTCGTCCGTCCCGCGGCTGCACTTCCTGGGGGCTCCAGCCGCCCGTTCCTTCGGCCCGGTCATGCGCTTCGTGGCCGGCAGCTGGTTCAGCTCCAAGGCGATCGCCAAGACCGTCGCGGCGCAGGACACGCGGCGATCGCCTCGACGTGCGCCGCGCCATGCGGCTGTCGCGTGATGACCACCACCGCGACCGGCCGATCCCTCAGGTACGCAGCATCGAGCGGCACGCCGGGAGCGCTGGTGATCGGCGGTGACTACCAGGGGCTCGGGATCGCCAGGAGCCTCGGCAGGCGAGGCATCCCGGTCGCGGTCCTCGACGACGAGGTCTCCATCGCGCCGAGATCTCGGTATGTGCAGCACTCCCTGCGGGTGCCGACGCTGCGCAGCTCGGAGGCCACGATGGACGCCCTGCACGAGGCGGCCCGTCGCTTCGGACTCGACGGGTGGGTGCTGTTCCCGACGCGCGAGGAGACCGTCGCAGCGGTGGCGCAGAACCGCGACGAGCTGGCGCAGACCTTCCGGGTCCCGACACCGTCGTGGGAGACGGTCAACGGTCGCCTGGGACAAGCGCCAGACCTACCAGGTGGCCGAGCGGCTCGGCATCGACGTGCCGCGGTGCTGGTTCCCGCGCAGCGAGTCCGACCTGTCCGAGATCGCGTTCGACGGGCCGGTGATCATCAAGCCCGCGATCAAGGAGCACTTCTTCTACGAGACCGGGGCGAAGGCGTGGCGCGCGAACGATCCGAGCAGAGCTGCTGCAGAAGTTCCGCCTCGCCACGGCGATCATCCCGGCCGAGGAGGTGATCGTCCAGGAGCTGGTTCCCGGCGGCGGCGATCGACAGCTCGCCTACTGCGCGTTCGTCAAGGACGGCGAGCCGGTCGGGTCGATGACCGTCGTACGACGACGTCAGCACCCCTCCGACTTCGGCCGCGCCAGCACCTTCGTCGAGACCGTCGACCTGCCGGAGCTGGAGGCGCCCTCCCTGCGACTGCTGCGAGAGATGAACTACTACGGCCTGGTCGAGCTGGAGTTCAAGCGGGACGAGCGCAGCGGCGCCGTCAAGCTGCTCGACGTCAACGCCCGAACGTGGGGCTACCACGGCCTCGGCGCCGCGGCCGGCGTCGACTTCCCCACTCTCCTGCACCGCGACCAGGTGGGGCTGCCGGTGCACCGCTGCCGCGCCCGCGCCGGAGTGCGGTGGGTCCGACTGACCACCGACGTGCCGAACGCCCTCCGCGACATCGTCCACCGCCGACTGCGCGCTCGGCGACTACCTGCGCTCCCTGCGCGGGATCGACGTGGGCGCGGTCTGGGCGGCCGACGATCCCCTGCCGATGCTGGCCGAGCTCGGGATCCTGCCACGTCTCGCCATGCGTCGCGGGCTCTAGACAAGAAGGTGCCACATGTTCACGTCATCGGTTCCCTTCGAGTTCGGCGAATACATGCGCATCCCGATCACGGTCGACCGGACCCTGAGCCGCAACCTGCCCAAGCACGTCGGGCGCACTGCACGCCTCTTCGTCACCGCTCGAGCCGAGGCTCCTGTGGACCCGCTCCGAGGAGGGCCGCCACGCGCGCGGCACCCGGACGGGCCACCACAAGCTCGCCGGCATCGACCTCGTGTGCCCGGTCTTCACCGGGTCGCCCGAGGAGATCGGATGTCGACGATGGACCGGGGGTGAGGGGTGGCGGCCCCTCATCCCAGTCCAGAATCTTCACGGCGACCGCCGTGGGGCAGGTCTGGACCAACGGCCAGGGCAGCGTGTTCCTCCCGTTCGATCCGGGCGAGGCGATGTCGTGGCTGTGGTCGGAGCGGTACACCGACGCTCGACGGCGTACGGCTGCGCAACCGGCTGCGTCAGCTGATGGTGAGCGCTCTACTACACGGTCCGGCCGTTGCTGCCCCGGAAGCTCCAGCTCCTGCTCCGCCGCGGCCACGCAGCACGGCAGACGTACCCGGACTTCCCCGGGTGGCCCGAGGAGCACGCGCTGCACGACCTCTACGACTGGCTGCTGGACCGGCTCGAGCAGATCGCCGGGGAGCCCGTCCCGTACCTGCACCCGTGGCCGAACGGTCACACCTCGGCCTTCGTGCTCACCCACGACGTCGAGACCTCGGCAGGCCGGGACGCGATCGAGGCGCTGCGCGCGCCCGAGCGTGCGCGCGGCCTCCGTTCCGTATGGAACCTGGTGCCCGAGCGCTACCCGGTGGCCGACGAGCTGCTCGACCGGCTGCGGTCCGAGGGCTGCGAGATCGGCGTGCACGGGCTGCGCCACGACGGTCACGACCTGGCGTCGAGGCGCATGCTGCGCAAGCGGCTTCCGGCGATCCGGGCCTGGGCGGACCGCTGGGGTGCAGTCGGCTTCCGGTCGCCTGCCACGCAGCGATCGTGGGACCTGATGCCCCTGCTCGGCTTCGACTACGACTCGTCCTACACCGACAGCGCGCCACACGAGCCGCGCCCGGGTGGTTGTTGCACGTACCTGCCGTTCTTCATCGACGACCTCGTCGAGCTTCCCATCACGCTGCCGCAGGATCACACCCTTTTCGAGGTCCTCGGCATGACAGATGGATCGTTGTGGCGGTCCAAGGTCGACGCACTTCGGTCCCGGGGCGGTCTGGTGCTGATGATCGCCCACCCCGACTACGTGCACTGCCCGGGGATGCTTCGGGCGTGGGACGACCTCCTGGATCAGCTGAGCACAGACCCCGATGCGTGGCACGCACTCCCGCGAGACGTTGCCGCCTGGTGGCGCCGCCGGGCGCAGTCGGTCCCAGAGCTGGCGGACGGGGCGTGGGTGGTGCGTGGTCCGGCCGCCGGCGAGGCCGTGGTGGCGTGGTCGTCGCCGGCGACGAGTCGAACGCCCGAATCGATGGTCACTGATCGCTCAGGATCCGCTCATGACTGACCTCCGCGGCACCCACGTCGCGGCGATGGTGCAGAACGTGTCGCTGGGCGTTGACGGTCGCCTGCGCAAACAGGTCGACTCGCTCTGCTCGGCGGGATGCCAGGTCTCGGTGATCACCCGCCGTGATGACGCCAACGAGCCGTGGCGGAACCGGCCGGGGCTGACACTGCTCGAGTACCGGGCGCCGGTCGACGGCGAGTCCGCTGCGGGGCACGTTCGCGAATATGCCGCCTCGTTGATGCGGCAGGTCCCGCGCCTGCTCCAGCTGCACCGGCGTGAGCGCATCGACGTCCTGCAGATCTGTCAGCCACCCGACCTGTACTTCCCGATGGCCGAGCTGGCTCGACGACTCGGCGTGATGGTGCTGCTCGACCAGCGGGACCTGATGCCAGAGACCGTGGCGCAGAGATTCTCCGTCCGCGCCGGCACCCGCGATGCAGGTACTGCACTGGTTGGAGAGACGCACCCAGGCCCACGTCGACGCGAGCCTGACCGTCAACGACTACCTGCGCGACCGACTGATCGGCGCGGGTGGCGCGCCCGAGAGCGTCCACGTGGTCCGCAACGGGCCTGTGCTGGACCGGCTCGAACGTGCGCGCGAGGCGCCTCACCTGCCGACCCCGCCCACAGGTTCGCCGGGACTTCTCCTCCGTCGTGGCGTGGGCCGGAAAGATGGGTCGCCAGGATCGTGTCGACGACGTGGTGAGGGTGGCAGAACGTGTGGTCCACGCGTGGGGTCGGGACGACGTGGTGTTCGTGCTGATCGGCGACGGTGAATGCCTCGACGAGCTGCAGGCTCATGGTCGACGAGCTCGGCCTGCGCGAGAACGTCTGGTTCCCGGGTTGGCTGAGTGACATCGATCTGTATCGCCATCTCGCGGCAGCCGACGTCGGCGTCGACACCTCCTTGCAACCGGAAGTCACCCCCGTGAAGGCGATGGAATACCTCGGAGTCGGGCTGCCGCTGGTGGCCTACGACGTGCAGGAGACTCGGCGACTGGCCGAGGGCGCCGGGGTCCTGGTCGACTCCCGGGGACACCGAGGCGCTGGCTCGTCGAGCTGGTCAGCCTGCTCGACCACCCCATGGAGCGGGTGCGGCTCGGCCGGGTCGGCCGGGAACGAGTGCGGTCGCAGCTGGCGTGGGAACGTCAGAGCGAGGTCTACCTCGAGACCATCGCGGGGCTCGCCGCGGCGGGTCGGTCGGCTACAGCTGCGCGTCTTCAGCGAAGTCCGGCTGCAGCCAGAACCGATCGTCCATCAGGCTCTTGACGCGCTCGGCGTACTCCTGCGCTTCGGGGACCTTCCAGTCACCTCCGTACCAGAACCCGACACACCCCCAGATGTCCCCACGCCGGAACTCGCCGCGTTCGCTCAGCCAGGCGACCCAGCCTTCCATGCATCCGCGCAGCTGGGCGGCGGCGTAGTCCAGCGCAAACGCCGTCGAGTCGCGGCTGAAGGGAAAGGTGCCGTTCTGGTTGCTCGCCATCGGGCCCCAGCGCGGGTCCTGCCACGCCATGACTCCGATGATGGAGAACGTCTTCGGGCACACCCCGTCGCCATAGTCGCGCGTGTAGTCGTACCCGAAACGGCTCAGCTCTTCGCAGAATTGCCGGGACGCGGGGGTTGCCTGCTCCACCATGTCCCCGCATCCACGGTCCTGGACACAGCTGCCGTCGCGCTCACGCAGGTCCTGGAACCAGGTCGACTCAGCGGCTGCCATGGCCCTGAGCAGGTTGTCCGAGATCCCCCACTTGCAGGCCGCCCACTGGATGTTCTCGTCCGTGGTCCCCGTGTGCTGTCCGCTGACTCGTGGCAGCAGCCAGACGTTGAACAAGAACGCATAGCGTGCGCCCGTCGCCCCGCAGCCGCGACGTCAACGATCTCCGGACGTCGAAGAGCTTCGGCATCGTACGGTTGGCCGTCGCGTTGCTCGGTCGGGGCTCCCACGTCGAGCGGTGCACCTGACGGGCGCAGGCCTTGTCCGAGGGCAGGCTTCTCCATGAGCCGGCCGGCTTCGTCGCAAAATACCCGTCTCGGTCGGGAGCCAGAGAGCTCACCGGCGGATCCGTCCGGTCCGCACGGTCCGTCCGGTTCACCCGGCCGTCCCGTGACGCATGCCCGCGATCAGCAGTGAGATGACGACGGTGAGCAGCAGCAGCCCGGCGAGGAAACGCCAGAAGCTGTCCTGCTCTCCACCCCGACAGGAACGTCATCACGACCGCACGGTGCTGGTCGGCTCACCGCTCGGGTGCGACTTGGGGCGACGTCGGACGTCCCTGATCTGATTGGACTTGGCGACAGCCGATCGTTGATCCCCGAGGATCAACGGGGCGGTCCAGTCGGGCGCAGAGGCGGTGGCGCCAGAAGGCGCCCAGGTCGTGGTCACCGGCGCAGGGACGACCTCTGGCGGGGCGACCCGCACGATCATGCGGCGCACACGGCGGGCGGCCCAGACGCACAACGAGACGAGCCCTCGTCGTATGCGCCGACGGCCGCGGAGTGATCACGAGGCCCATCATCTTCTCGGCGCAGTGATCCAACGCCTGCACGGCCGCCGCCGTCGACCTGCGCGAGCAGCGACCCAGACCGACGACCAGCAGGATCTTGTCCGCACGCAAGGCAATCCCGGCGCTGGACCACGCCGGCGGACCGTCGATGACGACCACAGCTTCCGGCAGGCGGTGGTGAAGCTCCGGAAGCAGCTTCGTCAGTCGTGATGCGGCGATCCCGGCACCGTCCCACTCTGTCACGGAGACGACATGCAGCCCCTCCTGCTCAGTCGACCGGGCGTCCGGCCACGGATCCCGGGAGGATCGCCTCCGGGTCCGCGCTCGGGACCCTGCTGGTCTCGCTGCCGGGACATCCTGGCAACGATCTTGTCGTCGGCGGTCACCAGAACCACGACGCGTCCCATCCGCGCCAGGGACGAGCGCGGTCAGCAATGCGACCGCCGAGCTGCCGCAATTGGCAGCGGCCCCGGTCACCAACACGCTTGACCGCTCCCCTTCCTCGACCTGTCCCAGGACCCGCGCAGCGAGCGCGTCGAGCTGGGGGCGGCCAGCCAGGACCCGTTCGATCGTTGCCTTTCGACCTACGCGGCAGGTGCGGCGCCATGGCGAGTGCATCAAGGTCAGCGCACTGCTCGGCGTCAGCGATCGTCCGGATCCGACCTCTAACCCGGTCCCACGCCCGGGCCGCGGCGAATCCGGCCAGGAGTCCGCCGAGGACCGCTGCGCTCAGGACCACTGGGTAGTTCGTCCCCACGGGCGTGGACGGCAGCTCGGGTGGGCTGACCAGTCTGGCGACGGCGTTCTTGCCGTTCTCCGGATTGCGAGCCTGCAGGTACGACGTCGGCCAGTGCCTTCGCACCGGACAGCGCCTCCGTGGGCGTGTCGGCGGTGTAGGTGAGGACCAGTATCTGGGTGTCAACCGGGACCGTCACGGATATGCGTTCGGCCACCTGCTCGGTCGGTACACCCACCCGCCTGGCCGCGTCGCTGAGCACCTCAGTGGAGTTCGCCACCCGTTGCTCGGTCGGCATCGACGGTTGGATGTAGTTGCCGCTGCGCGTGATGGTCGGAGCCAGCACGACCTCTGCAGATGCCGAGTACTGCGGCTCTGTCTGGGTGACGTGCAGCGCGACGGCGACGGCAAGACCTGCGGTGATGATCATCACCCAGGCGTACAGACGCAGCATCCCGGTGTCGCGGACGCTCGCAAGACTTGAAGTCCTCACCGTTGTCCTCCTCGAACGTATCGATGGTCTCGGCGGCGGCTCTTCCTGCCGACCTGACTTCCAGCAGAAGACAGCGCCAGCAGGCCGAACAAGGCGTCGGCCGAGCCGCGGTAGGTGATGTGTGGATCGAAGTTCATGAGCACGACGCACGACACCAGGCCGGCGTAGCCGGCCAGCGCTGCGACAGACGCGGGGGTGGCGAGCAGCGCGGGCTGCGGGCCCGGTCGCCTTCAGGCCCGTCCACACGAACCAGCAGAACGCCGCGAACAGGGGCAGGCCGCCTCCCCACAGCAACCACAGGTAGCCACTCTCGATCCAGACGAAGCCGAACGCACCCTCGACAGGAACCCGCGCCGCCGGCCTGACGCCGACGAGGACGTTGTTGCCGTCCATGATCTGTGGCCAGAAGTAGTGTCGACAGGTTGTGATAGCGCACCAACCAGCTGGTCGGCAGGCCGTGCAGCGACGAGAACTCCGCGATGCGCGGCTCGATGGTCGGCCACAGCGCCACCACCGCCACCGGCAGCGCCAACGCCGACCACTTGAGCAGATCGAGCCGGCGCAGGAGCGCCGCGACGCACACGATCGCCACCACGAGCCCGAGCACGCTGGAGAACTCAGCGGCCGAGAACACGGCCACGACGAGCAGCAACGCCACCGGAGCCAGGTACTTGGCCAAGGCCGGCTTGCGGCTCACCAGTCCCAGGACAATCACCAGGTTGAGCACCATGAAGTCCGCCGTGGCGGCCGGGCAGACCGATCGTCGACCCCGCCCGGGCCGATTCGACGGCACCGCTGTAGCCGAACGGGGCGAACTGGCTCGAGCATGGCGCGCACACCCAGCAGGTCGAGCGACTGCAGGATGCCGATCAGCGCCCACCAGCACGCCGACGACCAGCGACACCCACAAGGCGACCGTGACGTCACGGTCGCTGCGCACCGTGAGACGGACGATCGCGTAGACGAGCAAGAACTTCCACATCACAGCGGCGTAGGTCACGTCGTCCATCTCCACGGGGCGACCACGAGCGACCATGAAGATGATCGGGATCACCGACGCCGCGAGCGCGAACCACACGAACGCGCGCGACATCGGATCCATGTGCAGGCGGAGCCGGTCCCAGGGCCGACTCTGCACAGCGGCCCGCGCGCACAGGACGATCACGAGATAGAACGTCAGTGCCTCGTTGACCCGCATCTGGGGCACCACCTGGCCACGGTCGATCCCGACCACCAGCGGGGTGACTCCGATGACCAGGTAGGCGGCGACAACCGGACGCCGCCACACGACCGCCGTCAGGACCGTCCCGAGCCAGAAGACCCAGGCACATCAGAGGTGCCGTCCCCGCAAGCACTCCCGTCCCGGCCGCCACCACGAAGCCGCCCAGCAGGACGAGGAGCGCTCGGACCCGGTCGGACCGGTCGATCCGGATCACGGCCGACCCGCAGTCGTACGCGGCGGCGGTCATCATGCCGGGCTCGATTCGGGAATCGGTCCGACCGCCACGTGCTCCGTCGAGCAACCACGTCAGCTCCACCGAGCCGAGAGCTCGGTGGACTCCCAGATAGACCGCGGCGCCGGCCAACGTGCCCGCTGCGGTGGCGGCGAGCCAGCCGGACGTGCCCTCCAGCGTTGCCGTCACGGCGGCCGCGACGGACCACGCCACCGCGGCCATCGCGAGTCCGGCCGAGATCGTACGCACGACGGAGGGCCACAACCGATGCGTCGCGGGCGCCAGCCCGCGGCTCACCCGGTAGGACAGGTGGACGCCACCGGCCATCGAGGCGACGGCGAATGCGCCGCCCAACACCGTGACCAGCTGCGCGGCCGTCGACGAAACCGGCAGGCACGACGAGCGCCACGCAGACGACGCCCTGCAGCACCATCGAGCGCAACGGTGTCCTCGCGTCGCCTCGCGCGTACGCCGCCTGCGTGGAGATGACGAACAACGTCTCGCCCACGAGTCCCGAGCGCCAGGGCGCTCAGCGATCCGGCCACCATGTCGACGCCAACCGGCGCTGGACATCTGCCCGACCGCCACGACGTTCGCCAATGGGACCGCGAGCACGACGTATCCGAGCGCGGCGGGAACCACCAGGAACAGCGCCAGCCCGACAGCGCGCTGGTAGGCGTCGGCGAAATCGCTCGCCCGGTCCTCCGCGATCATCCGCGACAGCCTCGGCAGCAGGGCGAGACCCACGGGCGCCGCCGCGATGGCCAGCGGCAGGTAGTAGAAGTTCAACGACATCTGCAGGGCCACGGTGCCGCCGGCCACCTGCCCGGCCATGGCCAGCAGCAGCAAGATCTGGCCGGCAAGCAGGCCGGCCTGGGCCATGGAGCAGACCGCGCGACGCACGACCTGCCGGACGTCCGGGTCGCGCCAGCCGGCTCTCGGAACGAGGGTCATGCCGCAGCGGCGTGCGCCCCACCACTGGACGCCGGCGTGCACGCACCACGGCGAGGGTGGACCCGCCCCCGATCAGCAGCACCGCTCCAGTCGGCACCGATCCGCTCGCCGGATCCGCATAGAGCAGGCCGGCGAGGACCAGGACGGCGATGACACCCAGGTTCTCCAGTGCGGGCGCGGCCGCGGCCAGCAGGTAGCGGCGCGTTCGCGTACATCACCGCGGTGGCCGAGGCGACCATCGCGTAGCAGAAGACCTGCGGGATCGCGAGAACGGCCAGCGCCAGCGCCGACTCGCCGTTCGGCAGGAACAACGGCACCGCGAGGACCGCCACCGGGGCCACGACCACGAGGATCGACCACTCGACGCCGAGGAATCCGCCGGCCACCCGCCCGGTCTCGTCGCCGTCACCGGCGTCGATGTGCCGCACCAGCGCGGGGACCAGCAGCGACGACAGCAACGACCCGGCCAGGAAGCCGTAGAAGACCAGGTTCGGCAACACGTTGGTCAGCTGGTACGAGTTGCCGAAGAACGTCGGTCCGAGCACGGCGCCGATGACGATGACCCGTGCCACGCCGGTCACCCTGCTGACCATGGTCCAGACCGCGACGGTCATGGTGTCCCGCGCCGCGCCAGCGCCGATCGAGAGGTCCTCGGACCCGAACGGCGGCTCGTGCGCTGCCCGCTTCATCGGGCGCCTCCGCGCAGCATCGACAGCGGCGTGAAGAACAGGATCATCAGGTCCGTGGACAGCGCGCACCTCTTGACGTACTCGACGTCCAGGCGCAGCCCCTCGAGCATCGTGAGCCGGTTCCGGCCGCTGATCTGCCACAGGCCGGTGAGCCCGGGCAGCACGAGAAATCGGCTGGAGGCCGAGATCGGGAAGAGCTCGACCTCCCACGGCAGGACGGGGCGCGGACCCACCAGGGACATGTCGCCGCGAAGCACGTTGATCAGCTGGGGAAGCTCATCGATGCTGGTGCGTCGGAGAAGGCGTCCCACCGGGGTGACGCGTGGGTCCTGGTCCAGCTTGTAGAGCCCGTCGCCCGGCCGCGGATCGTCTCCGGCCATCATCCGCCGGACGAAGTCCTGATGCGACTCGTGCGAGCAGTCCTGCACCATCGTGCGGAACTTCAGCAGGACGAACGGCTGCTTCAACGCCCCGACCCGGACCTGGCGGAACAGCGCAGCCGCCGGGACTGGTCGCGCGCACGGCCACGAAGGCCGCCAGCATCACCGGCGACAGCACGATCAGCAGCAGCGACGGCCATCACGACGTCGAACGTTCGCTTGCCCGCGTACTGCTGGACCTGGCGTCGGGACTGCCGGTGCGATCGGCGAGCACCGAGCTGCTCAGCCAGCCAGCGTGCTCATGGGACGGGCCCTTCGCCCGCCGGCGTGTCACCCTTCCGGAGCGAGAACCGGTGTCCGGACGGGCGAACCGCTCCGTCGACCCGTTCCTCGACCGGCACCAGGTCCTCGACCCGTCCCCGCACCTGGGCGGGGTTGCCGAAGGCCACCGACCCGGGCTCCACGTCGCGGGTCACCACCGAGCCGGCGCCGATGATGGCGCCCTCGCCGATCCGCACGAAGGGGAGCACCGTCACGTTCACGCCCAGCTGGGCGCCTGGACCGATCCACGGTCCGGACATCAGCTCCCGCGAGCCCTCCTGGCCGGGATACAAGTCGTTGGCGATGCTCACGCCCGGGGCGAGGAAGGCGCCGTCGCCGATCTCGGTGTACTGCGCGACGTAGCAGTTGCAGTGGATCTTCACCCCGTTTCCGATCACGGTGCCGTAGTCGATCACGGTGTTGCTCCAGATCGACACGTCGTCGCCGAGCACGCAGTCCTCGCGAATCACGACGTTGTGGCCGGTCTCCAGGCGTTCGCCGATGGTGCACCCGCTGTAGACGACGGTCCCGCAGCGCAGGAATCCCCGTCCCCACGGTCCGTAGGCCCAGCCGTCCTCCTCGGACAGGAAGACCTGCCTGGGCTCATTCTCCGGCGTCGGTCACTGTCGGACTCCAGGTCGGCCGTGATGTGCGCGAGCGCTTCACAGACCCGCATCACGTCGGTGTCGGGCAACATGGGATACATCGGCAGGGACACGATCTGCCCGGCCAGCCTCTCCACGTTCGGCAGCTGGCCCGGCGACCAGTGCCGGTACGGTTCCAGCTGGTGGCACGGCGTCGGGTAGTGGACCCCGGTGCCGATGCCGAGGGCGGCGAGCTCGGCCCGCACCCGGTCCCGCTGCGGGACCCTGACCACCATCAGGTGGCGGGCCCCTCGGCACTGCCCGAGCTGACCCAGCGGCACCACCGTGGGCGGGAGCTCCGCGGCGTACAGCCGCGCCAGGCGACGGCGGTCCTCGTTCCACTGATCGAGATGCGGCAGCTTGGCGGACAGCGTGACGGCCTGGACCGTGTCCAGCCGGCTGTTGGTCCCGATCCGGACATGGTCGTAGTGCCGTCTCTGCGGAGCTTCCCGGTCTGCCGTGGTCGCGCATCGATCGAATGCGCTCGGCGATGCCTCGGTCCGAGGTGACCACAGCGCCGGCATCGCCGAACGCTCCCAGGTTCTTGCCCGGGTAGAAGCTGAAGCAGCCGACAGCGCCGAAGCCTCCCGCTCGGATGCCGCGCCACGTCGCCCCGTGCGCCTGGGCGGCGTCCTCGATCAGCACCAGGCCGTGTCGTGTCGCACACCGGCCGAGGGCATCCATGTCCGTGAGCTGACCGAACAGGTGCACGGCCACGATCGCCCGAGTCCTGTCGGACACCGCGGCCTCGACCTCGTCAGCGCCCATCAGCCCGGTGTCCAGGGCGACGTCGACGAACCGCGGGGTCGCACCGACCAGCACGATGGCCTCCACCGTGGCGACGAACGTGTTCGCCGGCACGATGATCTCGTCGCCCGCGCCGAGATCGAGGGCGCGCAGGGCCAGGATCAACGCATCGGTCCCGTTCCCGACCCCGACCGCGTACTCGGTGCCGCAGTACGTCAGCCCACTCGTCCTCGAACGCCTCGACCTCCTCGCCGCCGACGAATCGGTTGGACGCGATGACCTTCTCCCAGCCGACTCGTACCTCGGTCGCGACCACGGCGGTCGTGGTGCCCAGATCCAGGAACGGGACGAAGCCGGACTGTGGCACGCCGAGTTCGTGGCATCGGTGCGACTGGCGCGCTCATCCGGCCCTCTCCCCACGCGCGGCACCGCTCAGAGCGTCTTGCGCGACCGAGCTGGTCGACGGTTCCCTGACCCGCGGCGTCGCGGGCGTGACATCCCGGGTGCGTGCCGGGCAGGCGAACCGCGACGCCGTCGCACATGGAACGTTGTGCGGCCTCCAGCACGCGTACGACCTCGAGTCCGCTCTCGCCGTCAGTGAGCGGTCGCAAGCCGGTCTGCACGCAGTTCAGGAAGTGCTCGTCCTCGACGCGCAACGGCTCGTTCATCTCCAGGTAGGGCGAGACGATGTCGCCGTGCCGGTAGGACATCGGGACTGCGGTGAGGTCAGCGCCATCGGTCATGGCGGTGACTCCCTTGTCGTGCACCTTGACGCGCTGCTCGGCCTTGAGGTCGTCGAAGACGACCATCTTGTTGCTGCCGACCACCGTGACCTCGACGAACCTTCTTCGGGTTCAGCCAGCTCACGTGGACGTTGGCGAACACCCCGGGGTCCTCGTAGTACAGCCTCAGCTGCGCGACGTCCTCGAGCCGTGGGTGTGCGTTGCGCGCTCCCCAGCACTCCACCATCGACGGGGTCGACTCCGAGCACGTAGTTCAAGATGGACACGTCATGCGGCGCAAGGTCGAAGACCACGTTGACGTCGCGTTGGTACAGGCCGAGATTGAGTCGGGCCGTGTCGAGGTAGTACAGGTCGCCGAGATCGCCTCGCTGCACCATCGAGCGGAGCTCCCACACCGCAGAGTGGTACTCGAAGGTGTGGCCCGACCATCAGGGTCACGCCCTTCTTCTCGGCGGCCCTGACCATGGCCTGCCCTTCCTGCACAGTGGGCGCCAGTGGCTTCTCGACGAGGACGTGGACTCCACGTGCGATGGCCTCCAGCGCGAGGGGGGCGTGCAGCGTCGGCGGGACCGCAATCACCACCGCGTCGAGCTGTCCCAGCGCGTCGCTCGAGAGTTTTGTACTCGTCGACGCGCGGATACACGCGGGTGACGGCGCTGCGTCTCTCGTCGCTCGGATCGATCACGCAGACGCGTGACACCGCTTCCAGCGACAACAGGGTGCGCACGTGCTTCGAGCCCCAGTATCCGCACCCGACGACCCCGACCCGAAGTCCTGACTCTGCCTTCATCACTCACTCGCATTCTCGCGGCGAGCGGCTTGGCGGAGCCGTCTCATGGCTTGCTGACAACGACCACTTCACTACAGCCGACCGATGGTTGGCAATGACACGAATGGTGGGTACGCAAATGTCGGAATCGCCCGTCCTGCACACTTCGCCGATCGGCCCTTGGCCCCGATCCAGGAATGCCCGGCTGGAACGACGGGCTCCTGCAGGCGCATGAGACCTGCTCGTCGTGGTGGCGCGACTAGTTGAATGCGGTTCGCTTGCGGTTCGCTTGCGGTTCATTTGCGGCAGGTTGCGGCGAATTCTTCTGCAAAGTCTGTCTCGAAGGCGTTACCTGAACTCAGTCCGCGGTCCACGTTCCAGTCTCATGCCGCATTCAGCACGGAAGGGTGCCTGAAATGAAAGTAGTGAACGAACCTGATGTCTTGATGAAGCCCGCCGAGGTTGCGGCGATATTCGACGTGCACACCAAGACCGTCTGTGAGTGGGCGAACGCGGGAAACCTCACAGTGATCCGGACCATGGGTGGGCATCGACGGTACCTGCGGGCAGAAGTCATGGCGCTGCGGAACGCGAAGGTCACGCCTGCGTCGCTGGAGGGGTTGACCTGCCGACCGCTCGCCCCAACCCGGTCAGCTCACCGCTTCCCCGTAGCGGCGGCTGAGGACCTTCATCCGCTCCACGAGCTCCGGCGGCTCATCGACCCGGATGTCCATGTCGAGCAGGCCGACGTACACCGCCATGGTCGCGACGCTGTCGGCGCCGGTGATGAGCACACAGGTCTCGTCGTCGATCGGCTCGACGATGCCGACCGCGGGGTTGATCCTGGCCATGACCTCAGACGCCGGCGCGAGCACCGTGATGCGCGCGTGCACGGCCCAGCCCTCGTACGCGACGGCCCGCATGACGTACGCGCTCACGTCCTCGTCGGGCAGGGGCTGGGGTGCGAACCGGCGGCCCGTACGCATGCGCAGCACCATCCGGTCGAGCCGGAAGACGCCCCACGAGTCGGCCTCCGGCTCCCGGCCGAGGAGATACCAGCGCCGCTCCCAGCTGACCAGCCGATAGGGCTCGACCAGCCGCGGCTCGTCGTCGTAGTCGAACCGCAGCCACTCGACGTCGCGGATCGCCGCGGCGACGGCCGTCAGCGCCTCGGGGTCGACCTTCGGATCGGCGTCGTTGATCCCGGCGTCGTCGGCGACCTGGGTCGTGACCTGCGAGAGCGTGTTGACCTGGCGCCGCAGTCGTGACGGCAGCACCTGCTCGAGCTTGGCGAGCGCGACCGCGCTGCTCTCGGCGACCCGCTCGACCGAGCTGGTCGACGCTGCGCGGAGCCCCAGCACGACGGCGATGGCCTCGTCGTCCTCCAGCAGCAGCGGCGGGAGGGCCGCGCCGGCGCCGAGCCGGTAGCTGCCGTGCACGCCGCGCTCGGCGTTGACGGGATAGCCGAGGTCACGCAGCCGGTCGATGTCGTTGCGGATCGTGCGCGTCGTGACGTCGAGGCGCTCGGCCAGCTCGGTGCCCGACCACTGCGGTCTCGACTGCAGCAGGGCGAGCAGCGACAGCAGCCTGGCGGACGTTTCATACATGCCTGAAAACTATCCCAAAACTAGGAACGAAGTGTTCCTATATCGATTCTACGGTTGATCTCATGACCACACAGCGAAGCACCTCATCCGACATCCGCCCCTTCGTCATCGACATCCCCCAGGCGACCTCGACGACCTCGACAACCGGCTCGCCCGCACCCGCTACCCGGCACCCGCACCCGGCGACGACTGGACGTACGGCGTGCCCAACCACTACCTCCAGGAGATGGTGGCCCAGTGGCGCGGCGAGTTCGACTGGCGCGCGCAGGAAGCCCGCATGAACGAGTTCCCGCACTACCTGACCGACATCGACGGCCAGACGATCCACTTCATCCACGTGCCGTCGGCCGAGGCAGACGCGACGCCGCTCCTGCTGCTGCACACCTACCCGGGATCGTTCGTCGACTTCCTCGACATGATCGGCCCGCTCACCGACCCGGTCGCCCACGGCGGCAAGGCCGAGGACGCGTTCTCGGTCGTCGTCCCGTCGATGCCCGGCTTCGCGTTCAGCACGCCGGTGACCGACCACGGCTGGACCATGGCGCGGGTCGCGCGTACGTACGACACCCTGATGCGCCGGCTCGGCTACGACTCGTACGGCGCCCACGGCAGCGACGGCGGCGCGATGGTCGCCCGCGAGCTCGGGCTGCTGCAGCCCGAAGGGTTCCTCGGCCTGCACGTGCTGCAGCTGTTCTCGTTCCCGTCCGGCGACCCGGCCGAGTTCGAGAAGCTCGAGCCCAAGGACTACGCGGCGCTCGAGCACATGAAGTGGTTCCAGTCGGTCGGCGGCTACAACGCGATCAACGCGTCGCGGCCCCAGACGATCGCCGCGGGGATCTCCGACTCCCCCGTCGGCCAGCTGGCCTGGAACGAGCTGTTCATGTCGTTCGGCAACGGCACGAGCCTGGTCACCCGCGAGCAGATCCTCACCGAGGTGTCGCTCGAGTGGTTCACCAACACCTCGGCCACGGTCGGCCGCTACCACTACGCCGAGGCGCACGCCGGGACCGAGCCGGCCGTCAACCACGCGCCGACCGGGGTCGCGGTGTTCGCCGACGACTTCAAGTCGATCCGTACGTTCGCCGATCGCGACAACAGCAACGTCGTGCACTGGTCCGAGCACGAGACCGGCGGCCACTACGCGTCGCTGGAGCGTCCCGACGTGCTGTCGGCCGACATCCGCGAGTTCTTCGGCAGCCTGACGGCATAACCGAAAGGAACGGACAGCGCCGCGGCCCGGCGGCCGCGGCGCTGTCGTTCACCCGCCGTAGGGCCGGGTGATGATCTCCAGGTTGTGGCCGTTCGGGTCGGCCCAGTAGACGCCGCGACCGCCGTCGTTGTGGTTGATGTGACCGGGCTGCCGGTGGAACGGATCGGCCCAGAACATCAGGCCGCGGTTCGTGATGCGCTCGAGCACCTGGTCGAACTCCTCCTCGTCGACCAGGAACGCATAGTGCTGCGGATGCACCGGGCCTTGGGCATCGACGAAGTCGAGCGAGACGTCATTGCCGGTCTGCAGAACGAGGAACGGCCCGTACGCCTCGGGCTTCGGCAGACCGAGAATCTCCGCGAAGAAGGTCGCGGCCTCCTGCTTGTCCCTGGTCTCCACGATCGTGTGGTTGAGCTGGACTGTCATGACGAGGGTTCCTTCCTGACCCGATTGTCTCGCGTCGAGGCCCGAGATCACGCGTATGCTCGAGCGTGAGAGCCGGTCATACCCGGTGAGGCGCCGCTCTCCACCGAGCAGCGGTTCCTGTCGAAACACGCACCGACGGAGTCGGCATGCAACAGCTTGACCTGGGCGTCATCGCCCACACCGCCAAGGAGAACGAACGGCGCCTGCCGATCCACCCCCGCCACCTCGAGCGACTGTCCGACGCGCAGCGCCCGCACGTGTTCCTCGAGGAGGGCTATGGCGCGAACTTCAGCTGGTCCGACGACGAGCTGCGGCCGTACGTCGGCGGCATCCTCAGCCGCGCCGAGCTGATCGAGCGCTGCGACGTCATCCTGCTGACCAAGCCGCAGCCGTCCGACCTGCTCGAGATGCGCGAGGGCCAGACGCTGTGGGGCTGGCCGCACTGCGTGCAGGACCGCGCTCTCACGCAGGCCGCGATCGACCGCAAGCTGACCCTCATCGCGTGGGAGGTCATGAACCACTGGAGCGGCGACGGCAACTTCCTGCTCCACGTGTTCCACAAGAACAACGAGCTCGCGGGCTACAGCTCGGTGCTGCACGCGATGGAGATCGGCGGGCTGACCGGCAACTACGGGCGCCGCCTCAGCGCCGCCGTCATCGGATTCGGTGCGACGGCCCGCGGCGCGGTCACCGCGTTGAGCGCCCACGGCATCCACGACGTCGACATCTTCACGCAGCGCGGCGTGGCCGCGGTCAGCGCGCCGATCCACTCGGCTCGCATCGTGCACTTCGACCCGGCCGCATCGCCGGCCGAGAGCCGCGCCTTCGTCGACGAGAACTGGGTCCCGATGCCCGCGCTGCTGGCCGAGCACGACGTCATCGTCAACTGCGTCCTGCAGAACCCCAACTCCCCCATGACGTTCCTGACGAACGAGGACCTCCCGACGATGGCGTCCGGGACGCTCGTCGTCGACGTCTCGTGCGACGAGGGCATGGGATTCGAGTGGGCCAAGCCGACATCGTTCGACGAGCCGACGTTCACGGTCGGCAACGGCGTGACGTACTACGCGGTCGACCACAGCCCGTCGTACCTCTGGAACTCCGCGACGTGGGAGATCAGCCAGGCACTTCTGCCGTACGTTGCCAAGGTCCTCGCCGGGCCGGACTCGTGGGACGCCGACGAGACGCTCAGGCGGGCGATCGAGATCCGCGACGGCGTCATCCAGAACCCCGAGATCCTGGCGTTCCAGAACCGCTCGACCGAATACCCGCACACGAGCTGATCCCGCATGCTGGAGGGCATGGATCGCATCACGACGCCCTTCGACATCAACTCCACCGCCGCCGAGGTGGTTCGCCGGCATCGATCTGCGCGGCAAGCGCGCGATCGTGACCGGCGGCGCTTCCGGCATCGGCGTCGAGACGGCCCGAGCGCTGGCCGGCGCCGGAGCTGACGTCACGCTGGCGGTTCGCGACCTCAAGGCGGGCGGCCAGGTCGCCGCGGAGATCCGGGCCACGACCAACGGCGGTCAGGTCGACGTACGCCGGCTCGAGCTCACCGATCTCGACAGCGTCGACGCCTTCGTCGTCCGAGTGGAACGGACCGCTCGACATCCTCGTCAACAACGCGGGCATCATGGCCACGCCCGAGACGTACACCCGACAAGGCTGGGAGCTGCAGTTCGCGACCAACCACCTGGGCCACCTCAAGCTCGCACACGGGCTCCACGACTGCGCTCGCCGCGGCCGGCCACGCGCGCATCGTCTCGGTCAGCTCCAGCGCGCACTTCCGGTCGCCGGTGATCTTCGACGACCTGTTCTTCCGGTTCATGCCGTACGACCCGTGGGCCGCCTACGGGCAGTCCAAGACCGCCAACGTGCTGTTCGCGGTCGAGGCCACGAGGCGCTGGGCCGCCGACGGCATCACCGCCAACTCGCTGATGCCGGGCGCCATCGCGACCAACCTCCAGCGCCACAGCGGCGGGTCGCGGACGACCGCCGAACGAGCGCAAGACGACCGAGCAGGGCGCGTCGACGTCAGTGCTGCTGGCGACCAGCCCGCTGCTCGAGGGGATCGGCGGCCGCTACTTCGTCAACAACCAGGAGGCCGTCGTCGTCGACCGCCCCACCAACGACATGACCGGCGTCGCGCCGTACGCCCTGGACCCGGCGAATGCCGAGCGGCTCTGGGACGTCTCCCTGGAGCTGCTCGGCATCTGACCTGGTCAGCGAACGCGGCGCGTAGACCAGGTGCAGCACGCCGGTCGCGAACGTGGTGGCACGAGACGAGCTGAAGCGGGACCTTCGCGCCGTCGGCGAACAGCTTCTTGCCGGCGCCGACCACGACTGGGTGGACCAGCAGGTGCAGCTCGTCGACCAGTCCTCGCTCGAGCATCCAACGCACCAGCGTGGCGCTGCCGGTCGTGCCGAGGTTGGTGTCCTGCTTGAGCGCGGTCAGCTCGGCTTCCACGTCGCCGCTGATCAGGGACGAGTTCTCCCATGTCGCGTCGGTCAGCGTGTTCGGACACGACGTACTTGCGTGCGCCGTTCATCTGCGCCGTGAACGGGTCACTCGGGTCGGCGGCGGGCCAGTAGCTCGCCATCTCGTCGTAGGTCTGCCGGCCGAACAAGGTGGCGTCGGCGTTGCCCATCAGAGCGCCGACCGCGGCGCCCATCTCGTCGTCGAAGTAGTCGAAGTGCCAGGTCTCCGGCGACTCGATGACGCCGTCGAGCGAGATGAAGAGGCTTGAGGTGATGGATCCCATGATCGTCTCCCGGGTTGTCGTGGACGCCGACTGTCGGCGCCTTCACCCGTACGTCGAACGGACGCGGGGCGATTCGACAACCCGGGACGAACTTTTTCAGCCCGCTGCGGGACCGTTGGTGTGCTGGCCCAGGAGGTCCGGGCCGATGATGTCCATCTCGACGGCCTTCTTGCCCGCGTAGCACGTCCAGTGCAGGCCGGCCGAGTCCTGGCCGATGCAGCCGCCGGCGATGTTGTCGTCGGCGTCGTTGAACGTCTCCTTGGTGCCCTTGTAGTCCGAGAGGATCTCCTTGCTCGGCGCCTTCGCGAGCGTGCAGTCGAACTCGATGTCACTCTTCTTGGTGCACGTGGGATCGGTGTCGATGAAGATCACGCTGCTGCCCGGCATGCCCTGCTCGACCGTGTCGGAGGACAGCAGGCTGACCGCGGCCGCGGCACCGCCTCCGATCACGACGACTCCGGTGGTCACGAAGGCCGCGATCGTGGTTCGGGAGCGCTGCTTGCGACGGCGCCGCACCACGATGGAGCCGGCGATCTGGTTGGCGACGGCTTGCTCGAGCTCGTCGCCGATGCGGGTGAGGTCGGGGTGGGTCGTGGGGTTCATGGCGTTTCCTTGGGGGTCGAGACGGGCTGGAGGGAGGTCCGCATGCGGGCCAGGCCACGCGAGACGCGGATACGGGCCGCGGTCGGCGTGCAGTCGAGCGCCTCAGCGACCTCGTCGTACGGGCGATCGGACAGGACACGGAGCTCGACCGCGATCCGTTGGGCTTCGGGCAGCGTCGCCAGGGCGTTCTCGAGGTCGGCATCCATGCCGTCGATCCACGAGGTGTCCGGCGTGGCGGCCGAGCGACCGTGGGTGATCCGCAAGGCCTCGCTGGCCTCGTTGATCATCCGGCGCTCGCGAGCCGCCCGGGAGAGGACGTTGCGGGCGACGCCGAACAGCCACGGAGCGGCCGAGCCGTCCTTCTGGTCGACGAATCGGTGGCGAGACGTCCACACCTGTGCGAACGTCTCGGCCGTCAGGTCCAGCGCGGCCTCGCGGTCGGCCGTACGGCGCAACAAGAAGGCGTGGATCGCCTCGGCATATCGGTCGTAGAGCTGGCGGAACGCCTGCGGGTCGTGGCCCGACGACGCGATCAGCTCGGCGTCGGACTTCACGTGGGGACCTCGTTCATGGGTGGTGGCACCTCCGGTCGGCATGGTCATGACATCACGTACATGCCGCGGCGCGGGCCGGATGTTTCACCGCAGTCCACATTCGTCGCCCTTTCGGCGTGCAGCCTGTCGCAGTAGCGTCATCGGGACACCCACACGGAAGAAGGTTCACGATGCCAACACGCACAGCTCGCACGGCCTGGGACGGCGGACTGCAGGACGGTTCAGGACAGGTCGAGCTCACGAGCTCCGGCCTCGGCACGTTCGAGGTCTCCTTCCCCAAGCGCGCGTCCGATGACGGCGGCGGCGCCACGAACCCCGAAGAGCTCATCGGAGCGGCCCACTCGGCGTGCTACGCGATGTCGCTCGCCGGCGCGCTCAACAAGCGCGGTGCCACGCCGCTCTCGATGGAGGTCAAGGCCGACGTCACGGTCGAGATCCATCCCGAGAAGGGCCTGTCGATCAGCACCGTCGTGCTGACGGTGCGGGGCGAGGCCGACGGCATCGACGAGGCCGGATTCATCGAGGCCGCCGAAGCCGCCAAGATCGCGTGTCCGGTCAGCAAGGCTCTGGCCAACAACGTCGACCATCACGCTCGACGCGGCGATGGAGACGCCCTAGCTGGCGGCCGCTACGCCTTGGGGGCCTTGAGCGTCTTGGAGTTGGAGGTCTTCTCCTGGCCACCGTCACGGTCGGTGATCTCCAGGCGGGCGCGCAAGGGCTTCTGCGGGTTGTCGAGGCACTTCAGCGGGATCGTCATCGTCAGCTGGGCGACCCTTGATGCGCATGCCGGCAGTGCAGGCGAACTGCTCCTCGGTCACCGCCCTTGACGAGGTAGAGCTGCGGGATCACGAAGCCACCCCGGGAGTCCTGGAGCGTCCTGAGGCGCCACAACGTGCCGTTGTCCTGCGCCGAGCACGAGGGTGACGGTGTCGATCTTCTTGATGTCGATGTCGGGAAGCTCGGCACCGACGGCGAAGACGCTCGCCCCCCGTGCGACGGTCGCGGTCTTGACGGTGATCGCCTCGGGGGCGACGCCCGAGCCGGCGACCTTGGCCTGAGGCGCCTTGGGCGGCGGCCGTGGTCTTGGTGGCCTTGGGCGCCGCCTTGGGCGCCGCCGGGTCTTCGTCGCCACCGCGGACGATGAGGAAGCCCGATGATGATGAGCAGCACGATGGCGCCGGCGACGGCCGGCACCAGGAGCCGGTTGCGTCCTGAGGTTGTCTCAGTGCTCATCGATCTCCACCTTCGTCGCTGATCGTCATCACGTCAGGGCGAGCCTAGAGCACAGCGACGCGACGCATCGACCCCGGCGAAACGTCTGCGTCGTACGAGATGCTGGATCCGTGAAGCCAACCGTCCCCGGCCGCCTGCATGCCCACGGACTCACGACGCCCCGGTTCGACACGGCCGTCGACGTCGTACGACACCTCGGGCTGCGTCCAGTCACAGCTGCACGACATGGCGCTGTGGGCCGTCGCCCGTCGGACGAACGGGCTGACGCTGGCGGACGCCCAGGCCGCGTTCGACCGCGGCGACTTCCTGCGCACGCACATCCTGCGTCCCACGTGGCACTTCGTCGACCCCGCCGACCTGCCGCTGGCTCATGGCTCTGACGGCGCCGCGGATCCGGCAGATCATGACGTCGAGCTGGTCAGCGATGGGCCTCGCTCCTCAGCTCATCGACAAGGGCTCCGAGGTCATCGTGGCCGCGCTCGTCCGACGGCGCGCCGCACACCCGCGCGGAGCTCGCTGCGGCACTGGAGGCGGCCGGACTCCAGGCGACGGGCACGTTCCTCGTGCACCAGCTGATGAACGCCGAGATCAGCCTGCTCGTCGCCAACGGCCCGATGCGGGGCAAGCAGCACACCTATGTCGCGCTGCCGCCGACCACGATCGACATGCCGCACGACGAGCTGCTGGCCGAGGCGCGCGCGGCGCTATGCCCGGGGTCACGGGCCGTTCCGCGACAAGGACCTCGCGTGGTGGACCAGCCTGACCCTGACCGACAGCCGCCGCGCGATCCAGCTCGCCGAGCTCCGACCGCTCGACGTCGACGGCCAGGCCTACTGGACGCTCGACGAACCGGTCGACGCCGAGGTGCCGCGGGTCATGTTGCTGTCCAACTTCGACGAGTACATCTCCTACGCGCGCGACCCCGAGGACTACGCCGGCTTCGACGGCACGGTCGACGACGTCATGCGCGGCAGCGGCCTGCTGATGATCGACGGGCGGCTGAGCGGCCGGTGGACCCGAGCGATCACCGCCAAGACGGTCAAGATCGAGGTCGACCGCGCGCCGCGACTCACCGCCCCGATCCGCCGCGCACTCGACGCCGAGGCGGCGGCATTCGGCGGTTTCGTCGGCCGCGAACCAGAGCTCGTCATCGCCGGCTGATCCGCACCGCAGACACGCGGCACGTGATGTCCGCCACGCCGCGGCGGCCCAGCGCCAACATCACGGGAATTCCAGCGTCAACCTGCCTGCAGGCGGATGGAGCGTCGCGTTACCCTGTTGAGGGTAGTTTTCGCAAATGCGCCAGCACACAATTCGGAAGAGGCGATCGAGGCTGTGGCCGAGTCCTCACAAGACCATTCAACCCCTGATTTCGGCACCAACCAGTGGCTCGTCGAAGAGATGTACGAGCGATTCCGCAAGGACCCCAGCTTCGGTCGACGCCACCTGGGTGACGTTCTTCCAGACCGGCGAAGGCGCGGCACTGGCCAACGGCTCCGGCAACGGTACGTCGCCCAACGGCGCCGCGAGCGCCACACGCCACGCAGGCACCGGCGCGCCACGCCCCAGGAGCAGCCCGCTGCCCCGGCCGAGACCACGGCTCCCAGCCCAGCGCCGACCGCTCCGACGTCGTCGACGCCGCCGGCGCCCAAGACCCAGCCCGCGACCGTCACCCCGGCGCAGAGCCAGGTCGCGGCGCCCGCGCACGTCGATCCGCCGGCGCCCGTGCCGCCCGTGGTCGATGCGCCCACCGCACCTGCCGCCTCGGCCGCGACGCCCAACGGCAAGGCCGCTGACGCCCCCAAGGCCGGGCCCGGCGAGGTCGAGAACGTCGTGCTGCGCGGAGCCGCTGCCCGCACGGTCGCCAACATGGACGCCAGCCTGGCCGTCCCCACCGCGACGAGCGTGCGCTCGGTGCCGGTCAAGCTGCTGTTCGACAACCGCATCGTGATCAACAACCACCTCGCCCGCGCGCGAGGCGGCAAGGTGTCGTTCACGCACCTCATCGGCTGGGCGATCGTCAAGGCGCTCAAGTCGATGCCGGAGATGAACACCGGCTTCGAGGTCGTCAACGGCAAGCCCAACCAGCTCAAGCCCGAGCACGTCAACTTCGGCCTCGCGATCGACCTCAAGAAGCCTGACGGCTCGCGCACGCTCCTCGTCCCCTCGATCAAGGCCGCCGAGACGCTTGGCTTCGCCGAGTTCTGGGCGGCGTACGAGTCGATGGTCCGCAAGGCCCGCGACGGCAAGCTCGAGGTCTCCGACTTCCAGGGCACCACGGTCAGCCTGACCAACCCCGGCGGCATCGGCACCAACCACTCGATCCCGCGCCTCATGCAGGGCCAGGGCGTCATCATCGGCGTCGGCTCGATGGAGTACCCGCCGGAGTTCCAGGGCGCCAGCGAGCACACGCTCGCCCAGATGGCGATCTCCAAGATGATGACGCTGACGTCGACCTACGACCACCGCGTCATCCAGGGCGCGCAGTCCGGCGAGTTCCTCAAGAAGATCCACGCCCTGCTGCTCGGCGAGGAGAACTTCTACGACGAGATCTTCCGCGCCCTCAAGATCCCCTACGAGCCGATCCGCTGGGCCCAGGACATCGCCGTCAGCCACGACGACGAGGTGCACAAGCAGGCGCGCGTCCTCGAGCTGATCCACGCCTTCCGCGTGCGCGGCCACCTGATGGCCGACACCAACCCGCTCGACAACCGGCCGCGCAGCCACGCCGACCTCGACACCGCCTCGCACGGGCTGACCCTGTGGGACCTCGACCGCGAGTTCGCCACGGGATCGTTCAAGACCGACAAGCGCTTCATGAAGCTGCGCGAGATCCTCGGCATCCTGCGCGACTCCTACGCCCGCACGATCGGCCTGGAGTACATGCACATCCAGGACCCCGAGGAGCGCGCCTGGTTCCAGGAGCGCATCGAGCGCCCGCACACCAAGCCGCCCCGCGAGGAGCAGCTGAGGATCCTGCAGAAGCTCAACCAGGCCGAGGCCTTCGAGACGTTCCTGCAGACCAAGTTCGTCGGCCAGAAGCGGTTCAGCCTCGAGGGCGGCGAGACCACGGTCCCCGTGCTCGACGAGATCTGCGAGGCCGCTGCCGCCGACAACCTCGACGAGGTCTGCATCGGCATGGCCCACCGCGGTCGCCTCAACGTGCTGGTCAACATCGCCGGCAAGCACGCCGGCTCGGTGTTCCGCGAGTTCGAGGGCAACATCGACCCGCGCACGGTCCAGGGCTCCGGCGACGTCAAGTACCACCTCGGCGTCGAGGGTGAGTTCACCTCCGGCAACGGCGACAAGATCAAGGTCTCCGTCGCGGCCAACCCGTCGCACCTCGAGGTCGTCGATCCCGTGCTCGAGGGCATCGCCCGCGCCAAGCAGGACCGGCTCAACCGCGGTGCCGAGTACCCCGTCCTCCCCGTCCTCGTGCACGGCGATGCCGCGTTCGCCGGACAGGGAGTCGTCGCCGAGACGCTCAACCTCTCGCAGCTGCGCGGCTACCGCACGGGCGGCACGATCCACCTGATCGTCAACAACCAGGTCGGCTTCACGACCTCGCCGTCGTCATCGCGCTCGTCGATGTACTGCACCGACGTCGCGCGCATGATCCAGGCGCCGGTGTTCCACGTCAACGGCGACGATCCCGAGGCGTGCATCCGCGTGGCGCACCTGGCCTACGAGTACCGCCGGACGTTCCACAAGGACATCGTCATCGACCTGGTCTGCTACCGCCGCCGCGGCCACAACGAGGGCGACGACCCGAGCTTCACCCAGCCGCTGATGTACGACACGATCAACGCCAAGAAGTCGGTGCGCAAGCTCTACACCGAGGCTCTGGTCGGTCGTGGCGACATCACGCTCGAAGAGGCCGAGGCCGCGCTCAGCGACTACCAGGCGCAGCTCGAGCGCAACTTCGCCGAGGTCAAGGAGAGCGCGACCGATCCCGGCTACATGCGCACCCCGGACTACCCCGACAAGCCCGAGCACGCCGGTGAGCTGCTCACCGCGATCACGCCCGAGACCATGAAGGCGATCGCCGACTCCTACACCAACGTGCCCGAGGGCTTCACGGTCCACCCGAAGGTGCTGCCGCAGCTGCAGCGTCGGGCGCAGTCGATCAGCGCCGGCCCGATCGACTGGGGCACCGGAGAGATCCTGGCGCTCGGCTCGCTGCTGCTCGACGGGCGGCCCGTACGCCTCGCCGGCCAGGACTCGCGGCGCGGCACGTTCTCGTCGCGGTTCGCCACGATCATCGATCGCAACAACGCCAACGAGTGGACGCCGCTGTCCAACGTCGGCGATGACCAGGCCACGTTCTACATCTACGACTCCCTGCTGAGCGAGTACGCCGCGCTGGGCTTCGAGTACGGCTACTCGGTCGCCCGGCCCGAGGCGCTCACGATCTGGGAGGCGCAGTTCGGCGACTTCGTCAACGGCGCCCAGTCGGTCATCGACGAGTACATCTCGGCCGGCGAGAGCAAGTGGGGCCAGAAGTCCGGCGTCGTGCTGCTCCTGCCGCACGGCCACGAGGGCCAGGGGCCCGACCACACGTCGGCCCGCATCGAGCGGTTCCTCGAGCTGTGCGCCAACGACGCCATGACGCTCGCGCAGCCGTCGACCCCCGCGTCGTACTTCCACCTGCTGCGTCGGCAGAACCTGCAGACGCAGCACCGTCCGCTGATCGTCTTCACGCCGAAGTCGATGCTGCGCAGCAAGGCCGCGGCCTCGCAGCCCGACGACTTCACGTCGGGCAAGTTCCGTCCGGTCATCGGCGACGACTCGGTCGACGCGTCCAAGGTCGAGCGCGTCCTGGTCTGCTCCGGCAAGATCGCCTGGGACCTGTTCGCCGAGCGCGAGAAGCGCGAGTCGGGCCAGTCCCGCACCGCGATCGTGCGCCTCGAGCAGCTCTACCCGCGGCCCACGTCCGAGCTCAACGCCGCGATCGGCCAGTTCGTCAACGCCCGCGAGGTCCGCTGGGTCCAGGACGAGCCGGCCAACCAGGGTCCGTGGCCGCACGTCGCGCTGCACTTCAGCGGCGAGTTCGACGGCCTTCCGCTGCTCCGGGTGTCGCGCCCGGAGTCGTCGGCGCCGTCGGTCGGCTCGCACAACCGGCACGTCGAGGAGCAGGCCACGCTGATGCAGCAGGCCTTCAGCTGATCTGCTGATGTACTTCACGGATCGCGGGATCGAGGAGCTCCAGAGCCGGCGAGGTGACGAGGAGGTCACCTTCGCCTGGCTCGCGGAGCGGCTCGTCGAGTTCGTCGACCTCAACCCCGAGTTCGAGATCCCGGTCGAGCGCCTGGCCACGTGGCTCGCCCGCCTCGACGACGATCTGAGACGACTGAGCGAGCCCTGCGAGCGAACGTCGTACGAGGTCGAGCGATCCGCGGCGAAGCCGCCTTCCTGTCGAGACCACGTGAGACGACGACGCTACCCGCGCTGCGACGCCGTCTCGCGAGGATTCGTCACCTGACGCCTTCGGCGTGATCGCTCAACCTGACGTTCGACGCTCGCTCGCAGAGCTCGGCGGATCGCTAAAGCGTCAGGACGATCTTGCCGAAGACGTCGCCGTCGATGACCGAGGCGAGGCCGTCGGCCGCATCGGCCATCGGGATCTCCCGGTCGATCAGCGGCCGGGTGCCGGTGACGTCCATGAACTGCGCCAGCCGGTGCAGCTCGTCGCGGGTGCCCATCGTCGAGCCGTGCACGCGCATCTGCTGGAAGAAGATCCGGGTCAGCTCGGCGTGTGACGGAGCATCACCGGACGTCGCACCGGCGATGACGATCGTCCCGCCCGGACGCATCGACTTGACCGAGTGCGACCACGTCGCGGCACCCACGGTCTCGATGACGGCGTCGACCTTGCTCGGCAGGCGGGCGCCGGACTCGAACGCCTCGTGGGCGCCGATCTTGAGGGCCTTGTCGCGCTTGTCCTCGTCGCGGCTCGTCGCGTAGACGCGGAAGCCGGCAGCACGGGCCAGCGTGATCGCCGCGGTGGCGACGCCGCCGCCGGCGCCCTGCACCAGCACCGTGTCGCCCTGCTGCAGGCCCGACTGGGTGAAGAGCATGCGGTACGCCGTGAGCCACGCCGTCGGCAGGCACGCGGCCTCGGCGAACGACAGCCCCGCGGGCTTCGCGACGACGTTGCGGGTCGGCACGGCGACCTTCTCGGCGAACGTGCCCTGGTGGCGCTCCGACAGCAGCGACCGCTTCGGATCGAGCGTCTCGTCGCCGCGCCACGACGGATCGCTGATGACGGCGTGCACGAGCACCTCGTTGCCGTCCTCGTCGAGTCCCGCGGCGTCGCAGCCGAGGATCATCGGCAGCGACTCCTCGCGCAGGCCGACGCCGCGCAGGCTCCACACGTCGTGGTGGTTGATCGAGGCAGCCTTGACCGTCACGGTCGTCCAGCCATCCGGCACCTCTGGATCGGGGCGCTCCCCCACGACCAGTCCGCTCAGCGGGTCCTTCGGATCGATCGTGCCTGCGTAGACGGCGAACATGCAGCTCCTGTGCGGTGGGTCAGTACGGGACGGCGGGCGAGGCCCTCACGGCGCGCGGTGTCCGTGACGGCCCGCGCCACGGCAGAGGCGACGCGCGGGTCGAACGGCGACGGGATGACGTACGCCTCGCTGAGGTCGTCGCCGACGAGGTCGGCGATCGCGTTGGCGGCCGCGAGCTTCATGCCCTCGGAGATCCGCGTCGCGCGCACGTCGAGCGCGCCGCGGAAGATCCCGGGGAACACCAGCACGTTGTTGATCTGGTTGGGGAAGTCCGAGCGCCCGGTCGCCACGATCCGCGCGTACTTGTGCGCGATGTCGGGGTGCACCTCGGGGTCGGGTTGGCCATCGCGAACACGATCGAGTCGGGCGCCATGGCCGCCACGGCCGCTTCGGGGACCGTGCCGCCGGAGACGCCGACGAAGACGTCGGCCCCGTCGAGGGCATCCGCGATCGTGCCCGGGCTTGGCCCATGGGGCCGTCGCCTCGGCGATGCCGGACTTGACCACGTCGAGCCCCTCACGGCCGGGGTGGATGACCCCGGCGCGGTCGACGACGGCGATCTTGCGCACCCCGGCCGACTGGAGCATCTTCATGATCGCGACACCAGCGGCTCCGGCACCCGAGATGACGACCTTGAGGTCGTCGAGCTCCCGGTCGGTCACCCGTGCCGCGTTGATCAGTGCCGCCAGCGTCACGACGGCCGTGCCGTGCTGGTCGTCGTGGAAGACCGGGATCTCGAGTCGCTCGATCAGTCGGCGCTCGATCTCGAAGCAGCGCGGGCTCGAGATGTCCTCGAGGTTGATGCCGCCGAACGTCGGCGCGAGCCGCACGATCGTCTCGACGATCTCGTCGACGTCGGTCGTGTCGAGCGCGACCGGGATCGCGTCGACCCCGCCGAACTGCTTGAACAGCACGGCCTTGCCCTCCATCACCGGCATCGAGGCGGCCGGGCCGATGTCGCCGAGGCCGAGCACGGCCGTGCCGTCCGTGACCACCGCGACGGTGTTGGACACCCAGGTGTAGTCGTGGGCCAGCGCCGGGTCGGCGGCAATCGCCTCGCAGACCCGGGCCACGCCGGGCGTGTAGGACATCGCGAGGTCCTGCGCGTTGCGCAGCGGTACGGTCGCGGAGATCGCCATCTTGCCGCCCCGGTGCAGCGCGAAGATCGGGTCGTCGGGGTCAGGCGTGTCTGTGTGCAAGTCGGTGTCAGTGGCAACCATGGTGGGAATCCCTCGGGGACGTTCCGTACGTTCTCATCGGGACCGATCAGGTCGCCGGCGCGGCGCGTATGCCGCTCATTGCTCCCGCCGAAGCGGGGACACACGGGTTGTGCCCGGCCGTCAGTCTCTCATACTGGCTGGTTACTTCCGAGGGCCCGGGTCACCGGCGGGGCCAGCAGGCAGGCCAAGCGTGACGACCGCCGACGCGCCCACCACGCACGCCGATCCAGACCGGTACGTCGGCCAGGTTGAACGCGATGATGAGCTGGATGATCTGGGTCACCACGAGCGGGCTGCGGGCCCACTGGTCCCCCTCGGTCACCCGCCAGGCGGCCCACGCCTGGAAGCCGCCGTAGACCGCCAGGATCATCGAGACGCCGATGCCCGAGCCGACGCTGTCGCCGCCGAGGTCGGTCGACGCCGAGGACCGCCAGGACGAGGCATGTCAGGGCCTCGGCCAGCGACGATCACGGCCGCCACGAGCAGGAGGTTTCGGGCCGTCCCGGACGGTCTTTCGTTAGCGCTCACGTCTTCAGCGTAGGGAGCGTGTGACCCATCCGACAATTCGCGCACCTCGTGGCCCTTGTAATGCAGTTGAAATGTTGAAAACATGGAGATCAAAGCCTTGGTAACGGGTCAAACAGGCCTGCCCAAGGCGCAACACCGAACGGGAAGGAGTGTCCACATGGATTGGCGTCACAAGTCTGCATGCCTCGATGAGGACCCTGAGCTCTTCTTCCCCATCGGCAACACGGGTCCCGCCATCTTGCAGATCGAAGAGGCCAAGGTCGTATGCCGCCGCTGTGATGTCCGCGAGCAGTGCCTGCAATGGGCACTCGAGTCCGGACAGGACCACGGTGTGTGGGGAGGCTTGAGCGAAGACGAACGTCGTACGCTGAAGCGCCGCAATGCTCGGGCACGTATTCGTACTGCCTGACGTACGCACGTATCGGTGAACCCCGTGGCCCTCGGCCGCGGGGTTCTTTGCGTCCCGGGCTAGACGTTGAGCGAGATGGCGACGGTCGTGCCGCCGCCGAAGCGCGGCTCGAACGCCAGCGAGCCGTGCAGCTCGCCCTCGACCAGGGTCGTCACGATCGACAGCCCGAGGCTGCCGGCGGGGTCGAAGTCGGCCGGGAGCCCCTTGCCGTCGTCACTGACCCTCATGCGTACGCGGTCGCGGATGCGGTTGACCGCCAGCGTCAGCGTGCCGCCCTGCTCACCGAAGGCGTGCGCCGAGGCGTTCTGGATCAGCTCGGTCAGCACCATGGCGAGCGGCGTCGCGACGGCGCCGGGCAGCAGCCCGAACGAGCCGATCCGCTCGGCACTCACCCGGCCGGCACCGGACGCCTCCTCGGCCACGTCGAGCACCGTGCGGAGCAGCCGGTCCGCGATCTCGTCGAACGCGACGTTGTCGTCGAACGACTGGCTCAGCGTCTCGTGCACGAGCGCGATCGAGCCGACCCGGCGTACCGCGTCGTCGAGGGCGGCGCGCGCCTCGGGCAGCTCCATCCGACGGCCCTGCAGCCGCAGCAGCGCGGCGACGGTCTGCAGGTTGTTCTTGACCCGGTGGTGGATCTCGCGGATCGTCGCTTCCTTGGACACCAGCTCACGCTCGCGCAGCCGCAGCTCGGTGACGTCGCGCAGCAGGATCAGCGCACCGCTGCGGTGACCGTCCGACGCGCAGCGGAATGACCCGCAGCAGCAACGAGGCGGCGGAGTTCTCGATCTCGGCCTCGGTGCTGGCCTCCCCGCCGAGGATGCTGCGCGCGCCCCGGTCGGTCGGCCTGCGGTCGACGAGCCCAGACGTGACGTGCCCGAGCTGGGTGCCGACCAGGTCACCCACCAGGCCCAGGCGCCGGTAGGCCGACATCGCGTTGGGGCTCGCGTAGCGCACCGTGCCGGCGGCATTCGTACGTACGAAGCCGTCGCCGACGCGCAGCGAATCGGCGAGGTCGGAGCGGCTGCCCGGCAGGGGGAACTCGCCCCGGCGGATCATCTCGGCGAGCTCGCCGGCCGCCTCGAAGTAGGCCGCCTCGAGCGTGCTGGCGGTGCGCAGGCCGGACTCGGCGCTGCGCCGGGAGATCACGGCGAGGGTGCGGCCCTCATGCGTGACCGGGATGAGCTCGACCCGGATGCGCCGGCCGTCGGGCAGCTCCGCGATCCGCTCGGCGACGATCTCGCCGGACTTCAGAGCCTCCTCGATCTCGTCGATCCGCCCCGACGGCATGAACGTCCCGGCGACGTCCTCGAAGAGCGTCGTCGGTCCCGTCGTGGGGCGGATCTGCGCGCCGGCCCACATGCCCTTGGCCTCGGCGTCCGGGACCCAGAGCACCAGGTCGGCGAACGACAGGTCGGCGATGATCTGCCAGTCCGTCACGAGGGCGTGCAGCCACGCGACGTCGTCGTGACTCAGCGACGTCTGGAAGCGCGCGATGTCATCCAGCGAGGGCACCCGGTCAGCCTAGTGCGCGGAAACGTGACACGATGGGTGAGTGTCTGAGGCGTACTGGCAAACCGTGATGCAGAACGGGATGAACGTACCCGGCGACCGCAGTCTCGACGAGTGCACCGTCGAGCTCGTCGAGATGCTGGGCCACTCCAACCCCCGCTGGCGCGAGGACCTCGCCTATCCGTTGCTGACCACCTGGGTCACGCGCGGGGTCTACGACGAGCTCCTGTCCGGTCTGGGCGACGGCATCGCGCCCGGCCTGCGCTACGGCCTCGGCCACGACGGCGACGTCTCGGTCATGCGCCGCTCCTACAGCGCGCTGATGCTCGCCGAGATCATCGGCCGCGACAACAACGAGCACCTGATGTCGGCCTCCTCGGTGCTCGACTGGGGCGACCGGGCGACCGCCTGGTACGTCCGCGAGCAGGATCACCGCGGCTGGATCCCCGAGCAGGGCTGGGCCAACTCGATCGCGCACGGCGCCGACCTGCTGGCCGCCCTCGCCCGGTCACGGCACTTCGGCCGGCTCGAGCTGACGGTGCTGCTCGACGTCATCGCCGACCGCGTCCTGACGCCGACGGCCTACATCTGGCGCCACGGCGAGGACGACCGGCTGGCGTACGCCGTCATGACGCTGCTGCACCGCAACGAGCTCGACCCCAGCATCGTCGAGCCGTGGCTCGCCCGGCTCGGTGCCGGCATCAAGCCGCCCCGCACGCGCGGCCACCTCGAGGCCGAGTGGCCGTCGCCGGGCGTCCGCAACACCTCGTCGTTCCTGCGCGCGCTGCACCTGCAGCTCGCCCTCGGCGTCCAGGGCCGCGACGACCTGCGCGCCGACGCCGAGCTGTTCGCCGAGCAGCCCGCGCACCGCGCCGACCTGCTGCTCGCGGTGCTCGACCAGATCCGGGCCGAGAGCCCGTGGCTCTACCGGCCGACCACCAGGGCCAAGCCGCTCGCCTGACGCTCCAGTAACGTGCGTGCATGAGCACTGAGCCCCGAGAAGGTCACGGCGGAGTCCATGCCGTCGACGTCGCCCGCGCACACGGCGTCGAGACGATGTTCACGCTCTCGGGAGCGCACGTGTTCCCGATGTACGACGCCGCGGTCAAGGCCGAGCCGGCGATGCCGATCATCGACGTACGCCACGAGCCGACGGCCGTGTTCGCCGCCGAGGCGATCGGCAAGCTGACGCGTACGCCCGGCCTCGCCGTGCTGACCGCCGGCCCCGGCGTGACCAACGGCGTCAGCCCCATCGCGCAGGCCACGCTTCTCCGGCTCGCCGCTCGTCGTCGTCGGCGGTCGCGCGCCCAACAACCGCTGGGGCTCCGGCAGCCTGCAGGAGCTCGACCAGCCGCCGATCCTCGAGAGCATCTCCAAGTCCGCGACCACGGCGCACAAGGTCGACGACATCGCCCCGGCCATGGACGAGGCGTTCAGCCTTGCCGGCGTCCTCGCACCGCGGCCCGGCGTTCGTCGACGTGCCGATGGACGAGTTCTTCAACAGCACGACCGTGACGACGCAGTCGATCTCGTCGATCCGCCCTGACGGCATGAACGTCCCGGCGACGTCCTCGAAGAGCGTCGTCGGTCCCGTCGTGGGGCGGATCTGCGCGCCGGCCCACATCCCCTTGGCCTCGGCGTCGGGCACCCACAGCACCAGGTCGGCGAACGACAGGTCGGCGATGATCTGCCAGTCCGTCACGAGGGCGTGCAGCCACGCGACGTCGTCGTGACTCAGCGACGTCTGGAAGCGCGCGATGTCGTCCAGCGAGGGCACCCTGTCAGGGTAGTGCCGGATGCGTGACACGATGGGTGCGTGTCTGAGGCGTACTGGCAAACCGTGATGCAGAACGGGATGAACGTACCCGGCGACCGCAGTCTCGACGAGTGCACCGTCGAGCTCGTCGAGATGCTGGGCCATTCCAACCCCAGATGGCGCGAGGACCTCGCCTATCCGTTGCTGACCACCTGGGTCACGCGCGGGGTCTACGACGAGCTCCTGTCCGGTCTGGGCGACGGCATCGCACCCGGGCTGCGCTACGGCCTGGGCCACGACGGCGACGTCTCGGTCATGCGGCGCTCCTACAGCGCGCTGATGCTCGCCGAGATCATCGGCCGCGACAACAACGAGCACCTGATGTCGGCCTCCTCGGTCCTGGACTGGGGCGACCGGGCGACGGCCTGGTACGTCCGCGAGCAGGATCATCGCGGCTGGATTCCCGAGCAGGGTTGGGCCAACTCGATTGCGCACGGCGCCGACCTGCTGGCCGCCCTCGCGCGGTCACGACACTTCAGGCGGCTCGAGCTGACGGTGCTGCTCGACGTCATCGCCGACCGTGTCCTGACCCCGACGGCCTACATCTGGCGCCACGGCGAGGACGACCGGCTGGCGTACGCCGTCATGACGCTCCTGCACCGCAACGAGCTCGACCCCAGCATCGTCGAGCCGTGGCTCGCGCGGCTCGGTGCCGGCATCAAGCCGCCCCGCACACGCGGCCACCTCGAGGCCGAGTGGCCGTCGCCGGGCGTCCGCAACACCTCGTCGTTCCTCCGCGCGCTGCACCTGCAGCTCGCCCTCGGCGTCCAGGGTCGCGATGACCTGCGCGCCGATGCCGAGCTGTTCGCCGAGCAGCCTGCGCATCGCGCCGACCTGCTGCTCGCGGTCCTCGACCAGATCCGGGCCGAGAGCCCGTGGCTCTACCGGCCGACCACCAGAGCCAAGCCACTCGCCTGACGCTCCAGTAACGTGCGGGCATGAGCACTGAGCCCCGAGAAGGTCACGGCGGAGTCCATGCCGTCGACGTCGCCCGCGCGCACGGCGTCGAGACGATGTTCACGCTGTCGGGAGCCCATGTGTTCCCGATGTACGACGCTGCGGTCAAGGCCGAGCCGGCGATGCCGATCATCGACGTACGCCACGAGCCGACAGCTGTGTTCGCCGCCGAGGCGATCGGCAAGCTGACGCGGACACCCGGCCTTGCCGTCCTGACCGCCGGGCCCGGCGTGACCAACGGCGTGAGCCCCATCGCGCAGGCCACGTTCGCCGGCTCGCCGCTCGTGGTCGTCGGCGGCCGGGCGCCCAACAACCGCTGGGGCTCAGGCAGCCTGCAGGAGCTCGACCAACCGCCGATCATCGAGACCATCGCCAAGTCCGCCACCACGGCGCACAAGGTCGACGACATCGCGCCGGCGATGGACGAGGCGTTCAGCCTCGCATCGTCCTCTCATCGCGGCCCGGCGTTCGTCGACGTGCCGATGGACGAGTTCTTCAACAGCACGACCGTCACGACCCAGTCGCAGGGCAACACGGCGGCCCCGATCGAGCCCGACCCTGACGCGTTGGCGAAGATCGCTGAGCTGATCCGCGAGTCGGCGCGCCCCGTGCTGGTCCTGGGCACCGATGTCTGGGCCGACCACGCCGAGGGCGCCGCGCTGCACTTCGTCGAGGAGACCGGCATCCCGGTCATCTCCAACGGCATGGGCCGCGGCATCGTGCCCGGCGGCCACCCGCAGCTCGTCACCAAGGCCCGCTCGACCTCGTTCAACCAGGCCGACCTCGTGATCGTGGTCGGCACGCCGCTCGACTTCCGCCTCGGCTACGGCATCTTCGGCGGCAAGGACGGCGCGACCCCCGCACGTACCGTGCACGTCGCCGACTCCCCCGGCCAGGTCTCGACGCATGCCGAGCTCGCCGCGTCCGCCAGCGGCGACCTGACATCGGTCTTCACCGGCCTCCTCGACTCGCTCACGTCGCCGTCGCAGCACGGCCGGCGCCCTGACTGGTCGGCCTGGATCGGCGCGCTGCAGGCCGAGGTCGCTGCGGCGACCCAGCGCGACAGCGAGCTGCTCAAGGCCGAGGCGGACCCGATCCACCCCGCCCGCATCTACGGCGAGCTGCTCCCCCGGCTGGCCGACGACGCCGTCGTGATCGGCGACGGCGGCGACTTCGTGTCGTTCGCCGGCAAGTTCGTCGAGCCCAAGCAGCCCGGCGGCTGGCTCGACCCCGGGCCGTACGGCTGCCTCGGCGCCGGCATGGGCGCCGCGATGGCCGCGCGCATCGCCCGCCCGTCGAGCCAGGTCGTGCTGCTCTACGGCGACGGCGCGGCGGGCATGTCGCTGATGGACGTCGACAGCCTCGTACGCCACAACCTGCCGGTCGTCATGGTGGTCGGCAACAACTCGGCGTGGGGCCTCGAGAAGGGCCCGATGCAGTGGCTGTACGGCTACGACGTCGCCGCCGACCTCGCGCCGCAGACCCGCTACGACCAGGTCGTGACGGCGTTGGGTGGTGGCGGCGAGATGGTGACCGACCCCAAGGAGATCGGGCCGGCGCTCGACCGCGCGTTCGCCTCGGGCATCCCCTATCTCGTCAACGTCATGACGGACGTCAACGCGGCCTATCCGCGCGCCACCACCGGGATCTGACGTGCTGATCCGGGTGGCCCGGGAGGACGAGTACGACGCCGTCGGCGCCCTGAGCGTCGCCGGCTACGACGCCGACGGCTACCTCACCTATCCCGACGGGACGTTCGACGACGGCTACGCCGGCTGGCTCGCCGATGCCAGCGTCACGTGCCCAGAAGAGCACCCTGCTGGTGGCATTCGACGGCGACGAGCTGGTCGGCACCGTGACGTGGTGCCCGTACGGGTCCGGCGATGCGCAGCTCGCCAAGGAGCCGCACCAAGGCGAGTTCCGTACGCTCTCGATCGCTCCCGAGGCACGCGGCCGCGGGGTCGGCCGCGCCCTCGTCGAGCACTGCCTCGATCGCGCCCGCTCCGCCGGCCTGACCGAGGTGCTGCTGTTCTCGCTCAAGGAGATGCTGCCTGCGCACCGGCTCTACACGCGGCTCGGCTTCGTCCGCCGCCCCGAGCTCGACTGGTCGCCCGAGCCCGAGGTCAACCTCTGGGCGTTCTCGCTCGCCCTCTGACGTACGGCTAGTTTGGCGGGATGGACACCGCCAGCGTCACGCACATCGTCACGGAGGCCGACACCGCCCGAGCGCTGGGCAGCGGCGACCTCGCCGTGCTCGCCACGCCACGGGTGCTGGCCTGGTGCGAGGAGGCGACCTGCGCCGCGCTCGAGCTCGACGCGGACCAGACGAGCGTCGGCACGCGAGTCGATCTCGAGCACCTCGCCGCGAGCCCGGTCGGCGCCGAGGTCACCGCGACGGCCACCGTCATCCACACCGACGGCCGGCTCGTACGCTTTCAGGTCGCGGCCCTCGACGGCGGCGGGACGCTGCTGGCGACCGGAGAGATCCGCCGGGTCATCGTCGACCGGGAGCGATTTCTGGCGCGGATTGCGCCTGTGGGAGACTGAGACCTCGACTTCCGAGGAGGAACACCATGGGCAAGACCGGACGCAAGCGTCGCGCACGTCGCAAGAAGGGCGCAAACCACGGCAAGCGCCCCAACGCTTGAGCGAGCGCAGCGAGAGAAACAGGGTGGCTCCCACGCCGGGCTGTCCGTACCGTGCCTTTCATACGGACTGACCGGCGTGGCCGACGCTACATGAGAAATCCCCGTCCGATGGACGGGGATTTCTTCGTCTCGGCGACGGCCTAGGTCAACCGCTGCTCGGTGATCTCGATGTGCACCTTGCGGATCGAGAAGAGCACCTTCTCGCGCAACGGCTCGGGTGCCACCTCGGAACAGGACCGCGACACCAGTGACTTGACGACCCGCTCGAGGTCGTACTCGCCGAGGCAGTCGGTGCACTCGTCGATGTGCGACTGGATCTCGGCGCAGCTCGCGGTGTCGATCTCCTGGTCGATGAAGAGATAGAGGTTCTCGAGGGCCTTCTCGCAGTCGGGGCCTTCGCACGGATTCGTCATGCCTTGTCACCTGCTCCCGTGACGGCCATGCCGCGATCGCGGGCGTAGTCGGCGAGCATCTCGCGCAGCATGCGGCGACCGCGGTGCAGCCGTGACATCACGGTGCCGATCGGCGTGTCCATGATCTCGGCGATCTCCTTGTAGGGGAAACCTTCGACGTCCGCGAGGTAGACCGCGTAGCGGAAGTCGTCCGGCAGCGCCTGGAGCGCATCCTTGACGTCGCTGTCGGGGAGGTGCTCGAGCGCCTCCATCTCGGCCGACTTGAGGCCCGACGACCCGTGCGACTCGGCGCGGGCGATCTGCCAGTCCTCGATCTCGTCCGTGATCTGCTGCGGCTGGCGCTGCTTCTTGCGGTAGGAGTTGATGTAGGTGTTGGTCAGGATGCGGTAGAGCCAGGCCTTGAGGTTGGTGCCGGGCTTGAACTGGTGGAACGCACTGAACGCCTTGGCGTAGGTCTCCTGGACCAGGTCCTCCGCGTCGTGCGGGCTGCGGGTCATGCGCAGCGCGGCGGAATAGAGCTGGTCGAGGAATGGCAGGGCGTCGGCCTCGAAGCGCGCTTGCTGCTGCTCCGAGGTCTCGGTGTCGCGCTGGTCGGCGCTGTCAGGGGTCTCGCCGGTGACGGTCATCGCCTCCCAGCCTACTCCGGGCACCGTTGGCCGGCTGAGCGGCGTGATCGACCTCTCAAGCCCGTGTTCTGCGTATGTCAGCATCGAACCTCCTGCGGTGTTCAACCGCGCGGAGGCACCCGCTATTCCGGCGGCAGCGGCTTGATCAGGTCGGGCCCGTTGTTGGCGACGTTGTTGACCTCGGTCGACACGGGGAAGGCGTCGAGGCGGCCCGGGGCGGCCGGGATCAGCAGCTCGTGGAGCTGCTCGAAGGGCTTGGGCGCCGGGTCGAGCCACGCATCGAACGCGTCGGGCTCGAGGAACAGCGGCATCCGGTCGTGGATGTGCCCCATGTCGTCCTCGGCGCTCGTGGTGAGGATCGTGTAGCTCGTGACCCACTCGCCCGTCGCCGGGTCCTTCCAGAACTCGTAGAGTCCGGCCATCGCCAGGACCGATCGGTCCTTGGGGGTGATGTAGAACGGCTGCTTCTTGGGCTTGCGCTCCCCCTCGCGGGCCTCTCCGACGTACCACTCGTAGTAGCCGTCGGCCGGCACGAGCCCGCGGCGCTTGGCGAACGCCTTCTTGAACGCGGGCTTCTCGGCGGCGGTCTCGGATCGCGCGTTGATCATGCGGTTGCCGATCTTGGGATCCTTGGCCCAGCTGGGGATCAGCCCCCACCGCGCGGTCATGAGCTCGCGCTGTGGCGGCGCGTCGGCCGCGAGCTCCTCGGGACGCCGCCCGATGACCAGCGGCGCGAGCTTGGTCGGCGCCATGTTGTAGTCGGCCTCGAGCTCGACGAAGGAGTTGGCCAGGTCGACCTCGAACGCCTGGTTGAGCGATGCCGAGGTCTGGGTCGTTGCATAGCGCCCGCACATACGTCCAGCGTATGCGGTGGCACCGACACTGCGAGCTACTCCGACGAGGCCGGCCAGCACCCGGGCAACCCCGTCGGCAGACGGCGGCAGCTCCTCGACCCACAACCGCGGATGGAGGTCGCTCCCGAGGGCCCGCTCGAGCAGGATCCGCAGCAGGCTCATCGACAAGACATCGGCGCGCTCGCGGCCCACCAGCGCGGCGAAACGGCGTGGCGACACCTGCGCCACCGTCTCGTCGCCCGCGAACACCGCGCGCATGGCTTCGGCCACGTCGAGCGCACGGAGCGACTGCTCCAGCTCGTGGCCCGTCGTGCCCGCGCGGCAGCTCGACCACGACGAGTGCGCTCTTGTCGGCGACCCGGTGGCCGTCACGCTCGGCGCCGCGGTAGATCTCCGCAAGCCGGGAGCGCACGTATGCCGGGGTGGCCAACGATGTCAGGGCGTCCTCGCACGAGACGTCGGCGTTGCAGGACCAGAGCCCACTCCGCCCACGCCAGGACCGCAGCCCGGGTCGCCTCGAACGACGGCTCCCGGCCGGCAAACGCCCGCTCCATGTGGTCCAGGACCTCATGGAGCGGGACGCCGAGCCGCGCTGCACTCGCTCCCACCTCGAGTGCAACATCAGCAACATCCGGTCGGCCGTCCCGTACCGCGTCGGCGAGGGGGGCAACGTCCAGGCCTGAGCCGAACATGAAACCCCCTTTCGCCATCGGACACTTGTGAGACGCTTGAGAGTCTCCGGCATGACGCGGTTACGCCGAGCAATCGTGACCGCCTCGCTGCTGAGTCGTTGAGCAGAGGGGAGGAACAACGTGGCGGACATTCAGCGCGACCCGCGCACGAGGCCAGTGACGCGCAGCTCATCGATGCCGTCCGCCACGGTGACACCGACGCGTACGGCGAGCTGTTCGAGCGCCACCGCGATGCCGCGGCCCGGCTCTCCTCGCAGCTCGTCCCGGGACCGGACGCCGACGACCTGGTCGCCGAGGCGTTCACCCGTGTGCTGGCGCTCCTCGAGGCCGGCAAGGGCCCAGATGAGTTCTTCCGGGCCTACCTGCTGACGTCGATCCGCAGGCTCCACGTCGACCGCACCCGGCGGCAGAAGCGCGTCAGGTCGACTGACGACGAGGCCGAGCTCGATCGCACCATCGAGTTCGTCGACCCTGCCGAGATGCGCTTCGAGCAAGGCGCCGCGGCGGCGGCGTTCGCGACGCTCCCCGAGCGTTGGCAGCTCGTCCTGTGGCACCTCGACGTCGAGGGGCAGCGAGCCGGCCGACATCGCGCCCCTGCTCGGCATGAGCCCCAACAGCGTCTCCGCGCTCGCCTACCGCGCTCGCGAGGGCCTCCGTCAGGCATACCTGCAGAAGCATCTGGCGCCGAGTCTGCACGCCAGCTGCCGCACGACCACCGCACTGCTCGGCTCATACGTCCGCAAGGGCCTCTCCGCCCGCGACTCAACTCGCGTCGAGTCACATCTCGACGAGTGCAGTCGGTGCACCGGGCTCTACCTCGAGCTGACCGAGATCAACTCCAATCTCTCCGGCATCCTCGGACCGGCGATGCTCGGCGCGGCGGCGACCGGCTACGTCGGCGGCGGCGCGCTCGCGACAGGGATCGGTGCCATGGTCGAGGCGGCACTCATCCCCGTCAAGGTGGCCGGCAGCGCGGTGGCCGGCGCGGGTGCCCACGGCGTCGCCACAGCAGCGGTCGTCGTGACCGTCACGACGGTCGGCACCGTCGCGGTCACGGGCAACCTCGACGTGATCGACAACGGCAAGGCCGACGTGTCGTCGTCAAGGGTCACCAACCCGGCGCCAACACCCTCGACCGCCGAGTCGATCGAGCCGGAGCCGACCGACACGACGCCGACGCCATCGCCGACTCCAACACCGACCCCGACTCCAACCCCGACGCCGACCACCGACGCGGCGGCCGTGGATGCCGCGACCGCCGAAGTGGCCGCCGAGCCCGTTCCCGAGCCGACGGAGCCGGCGCCCGACCCCATCGTCCCGACCGACTACCGGATCGCAGTCGGTACAGGTGTCCAACCAGCTCCTGCCGCTCCTGCAGCAGCAGATCACGATCGACATCGGCGCCACCAACACCGGACGGGCAGCAGCCGAGACCGTGACGGTCACGCTGGCGTTTGAGCAACCCGTGCACTTCAACGAGGTCGTCAGTGCGGGATGGGACTGCGGCGGCGCGGTCTCCCAGCCGTTGCGGACCCTGACGTGCTCAACGACCGTTGCTGCGGGTCAGGGCACGACCTTCGTCGCCACGTCGCGAGATCTCGTGCACTCTGCGGGCACCATCACGGTCAGCGCACCTGACGACCCCGATCCCGCCAACAACTCGGCGTCGTTCCAGGCCGGACTGTGGCCGCTGAGCTGACACCGGGTTGCCTCTGACGGGCGTTCGGGTATGAATGAGGCATGACCCTCCTGCGCACGGTGGCCCGTCCAATGCTCGCCTCGATGTTCATCTACGGCGGAGCGACAGCGCTCAAGAACCCCGGCCCTCGCGCGGCCAAGGCCCAGGCTACGGCGGACCGGATCAAGAAGCTCGCGCCGGAGCTGCCCGTCACCGGCTCCAACCTCGTCCGCGCCAACGGCGCAGCCCAGCTGCTCGGCGGCCTTGCCCTCGCGACGGGCAGGCTCCCGCGGCTCGCCGCACTCGGCCTCGCCGCGACGATGCCGCCGACGACATTGGCGGGACACCCCTACTGGAACGAGACCGATCCAGGAGCACGCGCCAACCAGCGCATCCACTTCCTCAAGAACGTCTCCATCGCCGGGGGCCTGCTGATGGCAACGCTCGACCCCGACCCGCACAAGAAGTTCATCGGCCGGCGCGCCAAGGACAAGGTCGCCGAGGCCGCCGCGTCCGTGCACGACCAGATCGATCACCTCCGCGGCTGACGCCGATAGGCTGGGGGTGATGACTGCCCCGCTGCCTTGGCTCGCGCCCTACCGCGACACGCCCTTTGACGGCGAGGTGCTGGTCCCCGGCTCCAAGTCGCTGACCAACCGCATCCTGATCCTCGCCGCCCTCGCTGACGGCCCATCGGTGCTGACCCGGCCGCTCGGGTCACGCGACACGACGTTGATGCTCGGTGCGCTCACGACGCTCGGCGCCACGATCGAGCGCGACGGCGTCACCTGGACCATCACCCCGTCGTCGTGGGATCGCACCGAGCCGGCCGACATCGACTGCGGCCTCGCGGGCACCGTCATGCGCTTCGTCCCACCGCTGGCAGCTCTCGGCGCCGCAGCCGTGACGTTCGACGGTGATCCGCACGCGCGCGTACGCCCGATGGGCACAACGATCGCGACCCTGCGCGATCTCGGCATCCAGGTCGACGACGAAGGTCGTGGCGCGCTGCCCTTCACGGTCCACGGCGCCGGACACGTCGCTGGCGGCGAGCTCGAGGTCGACGCATCGTCATCGAGCCAGTTCGTCTCGGCACTGCTGCTCGCCGGAGCGCGCTTCGACAAGGGCCTCGAGCTTCGGCACACGGGCGCCACCCTGCCCTCGATGCCACACATCGACATGACGGTCGCCGAGCTGCGCCGTCGCGGCGTGCGCGTCGACACCGACGAGCCCAACCGCTGGCGCGTGCACCCCGGACCGATCAGCGCTCTCGACGTCGAGATCGAGCCCGACCTGTCCAACGCCGGGGTCTTCATCGGCGCAGCACTCGTGACCGGTGGCCGGGTCCGCATCCGCAACTGGCCCGAGGACACCGATCAAGCCGGCGACGCATGGCGCACGATCGTGCCGGCGTTCGGCGGCACCGTCGAGACCGACGGCGACGACCTCGTCTTCGCAGCCGGACCCACGCTCAACGGGGTCGAGCTCGACCTGCACGACGTCGGCGAGCTGACGCCGGTCATCGCCGCCATCGCGGCTCTGGCCGACCGGCCGTCGACACTGGTCGGCGTCGCGCACCTGCGCGGACACGAGACCGACCGGCTCAAGGCCCTGGTCACCGAGATCAACCGGCTCGGCGGCGATGCCGAGGAGCTCGACGACGGACTGCTGATCCGCCCTCGTCCGCTGCACGGCGAGACGTTCCGTACGTACGACGACCACCGCATGGCTCATGCCGGTGTCGTGCTCGGCCTGCGGGTGCCTGAGCTGTACGTCGAGAACGTCGTGACGACCGTCAAGACCTACCCCAACTTCGCCCCGGTCTGGGAACGCCTGATGACATGAGTGAGTTGCGGACATGAGGGACGACGACGAGCACGCGCAGTTCGAGCGGCCGCGGCGGCACACCAAGCCGCGCACCAAGATCCGCCCGAACTACGACGACGCCGACACCGCCCGGGTCGTGACGATCGACCGCGGCCGTTACACCGTCACGCTCGACGACGACGGGCGCACCGTCACCGCGATGAAGTCCCGCAACCTCGGCCGCAAGGGCGTCGTGGTCGGCGACCACGTCCGTGTCGTCGGCGACGTCACCGGCGTCGACGGCTCGCTGGCCCGCATCGTCGAGGTCACTCCCCGCCGCACGGTGCTGCGCCGCACCGCGGACGACGACGACCCGATCGAGCGGATCATCGTGGCCAACGCCGACCAGCTCGTGATCGTCGCGGCGCTCGCGGATCCCCCGCCCCGCGCGGGCCTGATCGACCGTTGCCTGGTTGCTGCGTTCGACGCCGGCATGGAGCCGCTCGTCTGCCTCACGAAGTCCGACCTCGGCTCCCCCGACGAGATCGTCGCGATGTTCGAGCCGCTCGGCGTACGCGTCGTGGTGACCCGTCGCGACGGCAATCTCGACGACATACGCGAGGCGCTGCGTGACCGGGTCAGCGTGCTCGTCGGGCACAGCGGCGTCGGCAAGTCGACGCTGGTCAACGCGCTGGTGCCGGACGCCAACCGCTCGGTGAGCTACGTCAACGCCGTCACCGGGCGCGGCCGGCACACCTCGACGTCGGCGATCAGCCTCGCGCTGCCGTTCGGCGGATGGATCATCGACACCCCCGGCATCCGGTCGTTCGGCCTGGCGCACGTCGAGATCGACGACCTCATCAAGGCGTTCCCCGACCTCGAGGACGTCACGCGCGACTGCCCGCGCGGCTGCCTCCACTCCGCCACCGAGCCCGAGTGCGCCCTCGACGTCGCAGTGGCCGACGACACGCTGCCGCCCGAACGCGTCGAGTCGTTCCGCCGCATCCTCGCGAGCATGAACCAGAAGGACGACTACTGACGGCGGTGCCGCGAAGCCGATTTGGCCGCCGAGAGCCGTACTCTGAGGGCCATGGCTCACTCGTACAACGACGATCTGCGCCTCGCTCACGTGCTCGCCGACAACGCCGACAACCTCTCGATGGACCGCTTCGGCGCGATCGATCTCCAGGTCGACACCAAGCCGGACATGACGTACGTGACCGAGTCCGACGAGGCCGTCGAAGCCGCCATCCGGCGCACCCTCAAGTCCGCGCGCACGCGTGACATCGTGCTGGGCGAGGAGCACGGCGAGGTCGAGGGAACCGCCGGCGCCGGCGGCCGGCGCTGGATCATCGACCCGATCGACGGCACGTCCAACTTCGTCCGCGGCGTTCCCGTCTGGGCCACGCTCATCGCGCTCGAGGAGGACGGCGAGATCATCGCCGGCTGCGTCTCGGCTCCGGCCCTGGGCCGCCGTTGGTGGGCCAGCAAGGGCACTGGCGCCTACACCGGCAAGTCACTCATGTCGTCGCGCGAGATCCGGGTCTCCCAGGTCTCCGACCTCGACAGCGCCTCCCTCTCGTACGCCTCCTTGGGTGGTTGGGACGCGATCGGCAAGGGTGACGCGTTCGCCGCGCTGCTCAGGCGGTGCTGGCGCACCCGCGCCTACGGCGACTTCTGGTCCTACATGCTGCTGGCCGAGGGTGCCGTCGACATCGCCGCCGAGCCCGAGCTCAAGCTGTGGGACATGGCCGCGCTCGACATCGTCGTCCGTGAGGCCGGCGGTACGTTCACGAGCCTCGCCGGGCAGCCCGGGCCGTGGGGCGACAACGCGCTGGCGACCAACTCCCGGCTGCACGACGCGGCGATGGCCTATCTCGGGCACTTCCCCGACCAGGGTCCGCCCGACGCGTCGTGGACCGACGAGCCGGAGCCCGACCATGAGCCGGAGCCCGACAACGTACGCAGCTTCGACTTCACCAGGGAGCAGGCCGAGGACTCGCCCTAGCGTTCCAGCCCGACGACGCACCAGCCGACGCCGCGCCACCGGTAGGTGTCCCGCAGCCCGGCCCGGCCGGCGACGTCGATCATGTCCGCAGGCTCGTGGGCGAAGGTCCGGAACGTGTCGCCCTTGACCTTGCGCATCGTGTTGTCGAACCACAGCAGCGACCTCGTCAGCATGTTGCGGGGTGGGTGGCTGAACACCAGCAGCCGGTCTGCCTTGCTGGCCGCGGCGCCGAGCAGCCGCTCGTAGTCCGGATAGCAACACACGACCCGGTGCAGCACGACGATGTCGGCCGGCGCCACTTCGTCGGGCTCCTGGGCGATGTCGAGGAACCTGCGATCCACGCGCGCCGCGACGCCGGCGTGCTCCAGCAGCCGCGCAGCCTCTGGCTCATACTTCGTCGAGATCTCGAGGTTGGTCGCCCGCGCCGCGCCATGACGGAGCAGCTCGACATGGAGCTCACCGAGTCCGCCGCCGATCTCCAGGACGCTCGCGCCCCCGATGCCGCGATCTTCGAGGAACCGGACGATCGCACGCTCGGACCGGCTCAACCCCCGCCGGCGATAGCGACGGGCCATCTTGCGAGCGAACCGATCGCCGAACGTGTCGTCGTAGTCGTCACGGTTGCAGCAGTCGTCCATTCCTCAGTATGCACATTGCCGTGGCGCGTAGCGGAGAATCACTCGCACTTGGCGCTCACCGGGGGTTACGCTGCGGATATACAGAGACTAGGAGTGTGTCCCGTATGCGCGTGAGCGATGTCCTGGCTTCCAAGGGAAGCGATGCTGTCTACACCATCACCCCCGACTCCACGGTGCGCGAGCTGCTGGACGTGCTCGCGGAGCTCAACGTCGGCGCCTTGATCGTGAGCGACGACGGCAAGGCGATGCTGGGCATCGTGTCCGAGCGCGACATCGTCCGCAAGCTACGCACCGTCGAGAACCCCCGCGACATGACGGTTGCGGACATCATGACCACTGACGTTCAGCTGTGCGGGCCTGACGACTCGTTCGGCGGGCTCATGACGATCATGACCGAGCACCGCGTCCGCCACATCCCGGTCATCGACGACGGCGTCATCGTCGGCGTCGTCAGCATCGGCGACGCGGTCAAGTACCGCATGGAGCAGCTCGAGTTCGAGCGCGACCAGCTCAACAACTACGTCGCCGGCGGCTGACGAAACCGCTCTGCGAATGCCCGGTCTCCCCTCGGAGGCCGGGCATTTTCGCGTTCCCCGGCACCTCGCACTTGCATTCGATCCATTAGCGATATATCGTTTAGCTATCGACAACCGATCGGTAGTCGATCGAAAGTAGAAAGTGGGTCACCCCCATGCGAAGCAATGACTTCTCAGAACAGCGCCGCCCGGCCGATCGCCGGCGCGGCAGGCACAACCCCGAGCGCGACTTCGGTCGTGAGTTCGGGCCCGGCTTCGGCCGCGAGTTCGGCTTCGGACCCGGATTCGGCGGCCCCGGCCGCCCCCGTGGTCGCCGACGTGGCGGACGGGGCGGCGACGTCCGCGCCGCCGCGCTCCTGCTGCTCAGCGAGCAGCCGCAACACGGCTACCAGCTGATCCAGGAGATCGGCGAACGGTCGAACGGCAGCTGGAACCCCAGCCCCGGCTCGATCTATCCCGTGCTCCAGCAGCTCGAGGACGAGGGGCTCATCACGTTCGAGCGCGTCGAGGGTCGCAAGACCGCGACGCTGACCGACGAGGGCACCGCGTACGTCGAGGAGAACCGCGAGCAGCTCGGCACGCCGTGGGACGCTCCGGCGGACCACCCGTACGCCGAGCGCAAGGAGCTCATGATGGGCTTCAAGGGGTTCGTCCATGCCTGGAAGCAGGTCATCGAGATCGGCACCCCCGAGCAGCAGCAGCAGGCAACGACCGTCCTCGAGGACGCCCGGAAGGCCATGTACCGCATACTTGCGGACGATGAGTCATAACGGACGCCTGTCCCTGCCCGAGAGCGAGATGACCTGGCGGTTCTCTCGCTCCTCGGGCGCCGGCGGCCAGCACGTCAACACGACCGACACCCGCGTCGAGCTGATCTGGTCGCTCGACCGACACCACCGCGCTCTCCCCCGCCCAGAAGGAGCTCGCCGCCCAGCGGCTGAGCAACCGGCTGGTCGGCGGGACGATCACGGTGGTGTCGTCGCAGTACCGCTCGCAGCACCGCAACCGCGAGGCCGCTCGCGTACGCCTCGAGGACCTCGTGTCCCAGGCGATCGTGCCGCCCAAGCCGCGCCGGGCGACCCGGCCGAGCCGGGCCTCGAAGCAACGCCGGCTCGACGCCAAGAAGCGCCGGAGCTCGATCAAGCAGGGCCGATCGGGTTCGTGGGAATAGCGGCTACCTGACAATCGTTGTCATGTGTGCGTGATGCTCACGCAGGGAAGGACAGTCATGAAGGTCCGCAACTCGCTTCGGTCGCTCAAGGACCAGCCCGGCTCGCAGGTCGTACGCCGCCGCGGCCGCACGTTCGTCATCAACAAGCAGAACCCGCGCCTCAAGGCCCGCCAGGGCTGATCAGGCCTTGGCCCAGGTCTGGAACTCGGCGACGACCCGCATGCCCAGTCCCTGGTAGAGCCCCAGCGCACCGGTGCGCCCTGAGGTCGAGAGCTCACCGGTTGCGTTCCGCGCTGCCGGCCGGCCTCGAACGCCTCGCCAGCAGCTCCTGCGCGATCCCCTGACGGCGGCGATCTGCTCGGACCGCGAGCTGCGGGATCCATGTCGTGCCGTCGCTGTCGTGATCGATCGCGCGCACCGATGACCTGGTCACCAGCGCTCGTGCGACTCGAAAGTGACTCGTCTCAGCGCCCTCGAGTTCGAGCATGCCGTCCCGCCAGTCGTCGTGGCCGGGCTGACGTGCGTCCTCGCCTCTCGTCGAACGCATCCGGGATGACGCTCGTGGACGGCGCGTGCTGTCGGCCTCATCGAGCGGGCCGATCGTGCACGTACCTGTTCGGCAGGCATGTGCTGGACGACCTGGAGCAACGGCATCTACACCGCAGGGCCCAGCCGGTCGGTGTGCGATGCCGAGGCCGCCATCAACCGGATCAGCACGTCGGCGTTCGCCTCCTGCTCGCATCGCCAGCCCTCTCGCGCTGGGCGCTCGACCCAGCCGGCGAGCAGCTGCTCGCCGAGCCGCGGCCGAGGTCCGACGGATCAGCCCGCGATGACGACGCGGCGGTCATCGATCAGGGCACCGGCGACCAGGCGTCGCCGTCGAGAACCCCGATCGAGTCGGCGGCAGGTCGACCCGGTGTCGCCACATCGCCGGTGACATCCGCCTCGTCGATGAACGCCGCACCGACGAAGTGCTGCTCGCACGCCCGTACGAGCTCGTGGCGCCGGACGTCGGCCATCGTGAGCGGTCGACTGGTGAGACCTTCGGAAACATGCCGACCATTCAACCAATCGAGCTCTACGCTGACGCGCATGACGTCTCGAGGTATCCGGTCGCTCGCGATCGCCTCATGGGTGGCGGCAAGAGCACGGTCGACCGCAGGATCGCCGAGCGACCGCACGCCGTACGTCAACAACGAGCACGGATGCGGATCTGGCCGGACGCAGCATCGTCGGAGCTCGTCGCGGCGAAGAAGGGTCGGTGATCGCACGAGTCGCGGAGCGCGTCGTACGTCCGCCATCTCGTCGCCGGCCAGTACGACCTCGACGCCGGTATCCCGGCGTAGCGCTGCCGACCGGCCCGGACGACCTGGCGCTCCTCGACGCGCCGCGGGGACGCTCGACTACATCCGGTGCCTGACCGGAGATCCTGGTCGAGCGGATGTCTCGCCGACCCGCCGCGGCCCTGGCTCGACGGAAGCCGTGCTGGCCTGACGCCATGCGCTGATCACGCTCGATGTTCGACAACCGCGATCGGCGTCCTTACCGTGCTGCGCACGTCGACCGTCGATCGCCAGCGTGCGCATCGACGAGATCTCCGTCGCGTCGCACGGCTGGAGCAGGGCTCTCACGTCGAGTGCCCAGTGATTGAGGCGACCTGTCGCGGGTACGCCTTCGGGCACGCGTCCACGAGGAGGAAGCATGAGCGTTGCCCCACCCGAACCCGCCCACGAGCCGACCGGCCCCGGCGAGGACGAGCCCAGCGACCCGAAGCCCGACCTGCCTGATCCGGCGTTCCCGGAGGTCCTGCCCGGCGGCGATCCCGGACCTGGCGGCGCACCGGATGCCGCGCCGGACACCGAGCCGGAGACCCAGCCGAGCCCGACGGACTAGTTGATCCTCGACCGCCAGTCGACCGGAACCGCGCCCGCCGGTCCCGGCGTCGGCTGGTCGACCGGGTGATGGTGCGGCGGTGCGAGCTCCGGACCCGTCCAGTCGCCTCGATCGGTCCTGAAGTCCCAGAACCAGTCCTCGCCCGGCTCGTACGACTGGATGAGCGGGTGGCCGGTCTCCTGGAAGTGCTTCGTGCCGTGCTGCGCCGGCGAGGTGTCGCAGCAGCCGACGTGGCCGCACGCGGCGCAGCGGCGGAGATGGACCCACCAGCCGCCGTCCGCAAGGCACTCGACGCAACCGTCGCCCGAAGGCGGTTGCGAGACGTTGATGGCTTCCATGCCGGCCAGCCTACAAACACTCAGTCGACGTGGAACTCGACCCACAGCGGGAAGTGGTCCGAGATCCGCCACGAGAGCTCGTTCTTGGTCAGCCCCGCGAACACATGCGGGACGAAGTCGACCGAGCCGGCACTCGTGTAGCTCAGGCCCGTCAGGATGTCCGCCAGCACCGGGCTGTCCTGGTCCAAGAACCAGGCGATCTGGTCGTAGAAGTGCCGGGACTTGTCGTCGTCGAAGATCGTTCGCGGCACGGCGCTGAGATCACCCGGCGTGAACAGCCCCGTCGAGATGAACGCCTCGTAGAGCGGGTCGTCCAAACGGTCGATGTTGAAGTCGCCCAGCACGAACAGGTTCTGGTTCCAGTCGTCGGTCCGGTTGGCCCACGCCCGCATCCAGCTCGCGAACGCGGTCAGCTCCGGCACCCGCGCCGCCGCATTCTTGCCCCAGATGATGTGCACCGTCGTCAGGATGAACTCGACGCCGCGGGTCGTGAAGCTCGCGGCATACGGCGACCGGGCGAACTGCTTGGCCGGCTTGTCGACCGCGTCGGGCAGCACGATCTCGCCGACGAGACCCGATGGCTGCACGCGCTCGGAGTCGTAGAGGAACGTCAGCCGCTCGCCGTTGCCGGCATCGCCCTCGGTCACGTCCGACGTGATGAACCGCCACGACGGACCCAGCCGCTCCATCAAGAAGCGCAGCGCCGTCGTGTTGCGCCGCACCTCCTGCACCGCGAAGACGTCGAAGTGCGAGACGAGCTCGGCGATCAGCGCGACCGACCGCCAGTCGCGCTTGGGCGAGTCCTTCGGGCCGGCGTTCCACTTCTCGGTCAGGTCGCCCAGCGCCCGCAGGTTCCAGCTGCCGATCAAGAGGTTGGCGCCGGTCCTGGCCGGTACGCCCGCGCGTACGGCCTTGCGCAAGCCGGCGATCTCCTTGGTGATGGCGGCAGGCACCGGGCTCATGACTCATGAAAGCACTCGCGTGGCTGCCCGGGGCGGGTTTCGTAGGCTGCAGTCATGACCCTCGACGCCGATGAGCTCGAACGCCTGTATGCCTATCCCGCCAGCCGACCGGCCGTGGGTGCGTACGAACTTCGTCACGACGCTCGATGGCGCCGCCACCGGCCAGGACGGCAAGTCGGGGACGCTGGGCGGCGAGACCGACACGCGCGTGTTCGCGCTGCTCCGGTCGCTCGCGGACGTCATCGTGGTCGGCGCCGGCACCGCCCGCGACGAGGGCTACGCCGACTTCGAGGTCGACACGGACCTGCGTACGCGGCTCGGCCTGTCGCCGGTCCCGACGATGGTGCTGGTGAGCCGCAGCCTCGGCATCCCGCCCGCGCTCCTCAGGCCCGGCATCGTCGTCGTGACGACCGCCGACGCCGACCCGCGGCGCTCGCCACGCTCCGCGAGTCCGTCGAGGTCATCGCCGAGGGCGACGGCGAGATCGACTGGAGCGCGGTGCTCGCCGAGTTCGCCGACCGTGGCTGGCGACGGGTGCTGTGCGAGGGCGGTCCCAGCCTGCACGGCGAGCTCGTCAAGCTCGACCTCGTCGACGAGCTGTGCCTCACGATCGCCCCGATCCTCGCGGCCGGTGACGCGCCGCGGATCGCGCACGGCCACGACGCCGTGCATCACGAGATGACGCTCGGCCATGCGATCGAGGGCGACGGCGGGCTGCTGACCAGGTGGGTCCGCGTCCGCCACCCGTAGGCTGTCCGGGCCACGCACCCAAGGAGACCCATGAACGAGCTCGACACCGCGTCCCTGATCCTTCGACTCGCACTCGGCGTCACGCTGATCGCGCACGGGTGGAACCACGGCTTCGGCCCGGGCGGGCTCAAGGGCACGCCGGCTGGTTCGAGAGCATCGGCCTGCGACCGGCCAAGGTGCACGCGGCGGTGAGCTCATACCTCGAGCTGGCGGCGGGTGCCGCGCTGCTCGTCGGCTTCCTGGTGCCGTTCGCCGCCGCGGCCGGCATCGGCATCATGACCGTCGCGTTCGTGACGGTGCACCGCCGCAACGGCTTCTTCATCTTCCGCGAGGGCGAGGGCTATGAGTACGTCATGACGGTCGCGTTCGCGCTGACCGCCCTCGCGGTCCTCGGTGGCGGGCAGGCCTCGCTCGACCACGCGCTCGACCTGGACCTCGACGGCGTCGCGATCGGCCTGGGCGCCGCAGCAGCAGGAGTCCTCGGCGCGGCCGGCATGCTCGTCACGAGCTGGCGCCCGGCCCGTACGCCCGACTGAAAGTCTCCGCACTGCCTCTGGGCGGTCGGGTGCCCTGAAGCGTCGGTTCAGGGTCGCCAGCGGTGGTTGCGTTTCCAGGTCTCGGTTCCGGGTGCGCCGGTATTCGGGGTGGCCGTCGATCGGTGACATCCGGATGGCCCAGTCGTCATCGTGGACTGTGCTGTGATGGAAGGGGCAGATCAGGACGCCGTCGTCGAGTCTGGTCTCGGAGCCGTCGGCCCATCTGGTGCGCCAGTGGTGCGCTTCGCACCATCCGGGCGGTCTGTCGCAGCTCGGGGAAGGTGCAGCCGCCGTCACGGTTCGCCAGTGCTTGGCGTTGAGTCTTGGTGGGGGCACCTCCCACGAGCTCTGCGAGTAGGGGGAAAGACCCGTTGCTCGTGCCCGTGGTCCAACGGAAGCGACTTGCCGTTGAAGACTTGCGGGATCATGCCGAGCGTTGCAGGCCATCTGGCGGGCCTGGCCGGCGGAGATGCGGGTGCCGGTCGACAAGGTGGCGGGTTTGATGCCGTGCAGCGAGGGTGTCGTAGTCGAAGCGCACCATCAGGGTGGCGCCGAGTCCGCCCTTGCCGGGGAGCGTGTCGGTGGGCAGGTGGTTGCACAGCTCGGCGAATCCCATGCCGAGACGGTGCCGGTGCTCCAGGTCCCTGTCGTAGTAGGACTCCGCACCGGGGGTGTGGTCGTGCAGGTGGTCCCGTCGCGGGGCGCTGATCGCCTCGATCGCGGCCCGGAGCATGTCGGCCTGGGCTTCGGGGATGCGGAACCCGCCGCGGCAGGTCCCGTCGCCGTCGTTGACCAGCCAGAACTCGGCCCGCCGCCACGCGTCCTTCTCCTGACGTTCCAGGCTCTGGTTCTCGATCTGGTCGACCTCAGGCTCGGGCTTGAACTGGTCGGTGATCCGCTTGGACCGCGACCGCAGGTCCTTGAGCGAGAACCGGCCGGCGTCACCGATCAGGGTGTCCTCACATGCCTGCTTCTGCTCCGGCGTCGTGTCATCCGGCAGGTCGGCCATCGCGCCGGCGATGATCGCCGCCTGCGCCGTGCCGATCTCACCACGAGCCAGCGCGTCCCCGGTCGCGGGAGCACGGTCGAGCTCCTTGGCCCGGTTGATCAGCCCGTCAGCCGCGCGGCGGTCACCACCGAACGACCCAGCCAGCATCGCACCGGTCGAGAGGCGCCTGATGCCTTGGCCAGACCGGTCTCGTCCAGCGCCCGGGTGACGGCCATCAGCTGCGCCTTGACCCGGGCCTCGACCCGCATCAACCGCTCCGCGGACTCCCGCAACGCGACCGGCTCCAGCCCCGACCACCCATCCACCGGCATACATCCAACGCACCTCGATCTGCTCAACCGCACACACCAACGGGTGCGGGAGCGATGCGACAGGAGCAACAGACACAAGACGTCCTCAACGATGCTGGCGCAGCAGGTTTGAGGACGCGGAAGCGTGTGAGTGAAAACCCGACCACCGTGGTCAACGCTGGAACCAGCCTATCCGAAACAACGCCTCGTGTCGACCACCTGTCGAATGGCATGAAGATCGGTTCGCCAACGGCCTACGGGGCGGTCGGCGCGAGGTGCGCGTGCACCTGCGAGACCGACGCCGCGCCCTCACCGCTGGCCGACGCGACCCGCTTCATCGAGCCCGACCGGACGTCGCCGGCGGCGAAGATGCCCGGGGTCGTGGTCTCGAGCGGCGCCGGTGGCCGCCCGTCGACCCAGCGGTCCATCGGGATCTCGCGGCCGGTCAGCACGAAGCCTCGCTCGTCCTGCACGACCTCGGGCGGCAGCCAGCCGCAGCCCGGATCGGCGCCGAGCAGCAGGAACAGCCCTCCGCCGGCATCCGTCGATCGTCGCCGTCGGCGGTCTCAGGCCGATCCACTCCAGCCGTCCGTCACCGCCGCCGTCGACGACGCGAGAGCCGGTGCGCAGCGAGATGCGCTTGTGCGTCGCGATCTCGTTGATCAGGTACGCCGACATCGTCTCCTCGAGGCCCGCGGCGCACGACGATCGTGACGCTGTTGGCGAACCGGGCGAGGTGGATCGCCGCCTGGCCGGCGAGTTGCCGCCACCGACGATGAAGACGTCCCGGCCCTGCATGTCACGGGCGACGCTGGTCGCCGCCCCGTAGTGCACGCCGCGGCCCTCGAGCTCCTCGAGCGCCGGCACCCCGAGCCGCCGATAGTCACGCCGCACGCCACGAGCACCGTCGCGCCCGCAACGTGCCGCCGTCGATAGTCGACCTCGTGCACATCGCCCCGACGCGCAGCGCCGTGACGGCCCGCCGGTGTAGAGCCGCGCACCGAAGCGCGTCGCCTGCACCGCGCCCGCAAGCGCCAGCCGCATGCCCGAGACGCCCGCGGGAAGCCGAGGTAGTTGCGGATCATCGAGCTGGTGCCGGCCTGCCCGCCGATCGCCTCGGACTCGAGGACGACGGTCTCCATCCCCTCCGACGCGCCGTAGACCGCGGCAGCCAGCCCGGCGGGACCGCCGCCGACGACCAGAGGTCGGCGACGAAGTCGTCGCCGAGGTCGGTCGGTGTGCCGTAGAACGCCGCGGCGACCGTGCGCTCCGTCGCCGCGGCCACCGGCTCGCGCCCGAACGCCCTCACGATCGGCAGCGTCATGTCACCTCGATCGAGCCGATCAGCTCGCGACCCTCGTCGCTGTCAGGCTGGAACCGCTCGTACGCGATGCCCATCCGGTCGAGGAAGTCGCGGATCGCCGGGATGGCCGCCTGCGTGCCGTCGTCGACGATCTGCACGCCGGCGACGACCGGCGCGTCGCGGACCAGCTCCAGTCCGAGAGGTACTCCGAGATCGCGGTGTGGAACTCCTCGTCGCGGGCGCCCTGCGGGATGATCAGGTAGGTGTCGAGGCGTCCTGGCCGAGAGCAGGCCGGAGCTCGTCGAGGGCTGCCGCGAACCGCTCGGCCGGCACCAGCGCGACCCGGCGGCTGGTCGGCGAGGCGACCCGGAGCTTGTCGAGCAACGGCAGCGCCCCGCCCTCGACCGAGTGGTCGACCGCGACCAGCGCGACCTGCCGCCCCTCGGACATCAGGTAGCCCTTGAGCTGGTACGCCGCCGAACCGCCCTCGACGACGTGCAGGTCGTAGTCGCGGGCATACCGGCTGGCGAACTCGTCGGCCAGCACGCGTGGTGCTCGGGCGTGGCGACCACGAGGATCACCGGGTGACCGGGCGGACTCCGTCATGGCGCGAAACTACCCGACCGGGCTGACCGGCACGCGACCAGCGACCAATTCGGACGACAGGCTGGTGACCGATAGGCTGTCTCGTGCGCGTCGCCGATGCCGTCAACGCCGCATACACTCCCTCTCAAGACATGAACGACCGCGAGGAGCCCTCCCATGCGGATGAGCAAGATCCACAAGGTCGCCGTCACCGCCGTCGTGACGACGATCGCGACGGCCACCGTGCTGACGTTCACGCGCGCCGACCCCGCGCCAGCAGACCGCATCGCCTCCTTGCCCGAGTCCAGCACCGACGCCCCGCGCGTCGCCGCCCGTACGCCCGGCGCCACCACGAAGCCGACGCCCACGCCGAGCGCGACCACGCCGGCGCCCAAGGCCGCCAGTCGCCCAGGCGGCGAAGCCCGCCGTCACGCCCTCCAAGCGACCAAGCCCCCTGCGCCGACGACCAAGCCGGCGCCGTCGCCCACACCGACGCCGAAGAACCTGCTCGAGATCCTGCTGGGTCAGTAGTCGCTCAGCCGGCCAGGGCCGGTGTCATGCGCGCCGCATACCACTGCGGCCACTCGGGGTCCTTCGCGCCGATCTCCTTCTCGTGCGCGGCATGCGCTGCCGCGGCATCCACCAGTGCGGCCCGGAGGTACTCGGCCGCGACCTCGTGACCTGCCCCGGCCAGCGTCTGCGTCATGTGCGCGGCGTACCACTGCGGCCACTCCTCGTCGTACACGCCGCCGAGCTCCTGCTCCTCATGTATGCCGTGCGCTGCCGCTGCACGCTTAAGCGCGTCGAGCACTGTCTCCGTCGTCAGCATGCCGTTCACCGGCCCGGAGCCCGGGTCTGACCTCTTGCACGACCCACTCGTTGCCGTCGGGGTCGTCGAATGAGGCGAACGAGCCGTAGTCGGCGCGAACAGGGTGCGGCCCCGCCACCCGGCCATCGGTGCCGGCGTGGTGGAACACCCCACCTGCGTCGTGGAATACCTCCGAGACCTCGACGCCTCGATCCGTCAGCTCCGTCCGGGCTGCTTCGATGTCGGACACGATCAGGTGCATCCCGCGGACCGAGCCGGGGGCGGCCTTTGTCAGGCGGTCGCCGAAGATGACCGATGCCTCAGAGCCGGGCGGCGTGAACTGCACGACGCGCAGGCCGTCGTCGGCCGAGAAGTCGGCATCCTCACGCCAACCCAGCGATCCGTAGAACTCCTTGGCGCGGTCCACGTCAGAGACCGGCACCACTGCCACTTCGAGCTTCATGTCCATGATTCGTACTCCTTGACCCTCTCAGGTCGATTGGGCGGATTCCGTCCGTCACCGGTCTAACTGGTTACTACCTTTGCACGACTGTCGTCACCGGTCAAGGTGGTTACGTCTGATAGACTTGTGGGATGGACCACGCCTTCCCTTGCGGCAACCTCTCGCTCGACTTCGTCGGCACGCTGCGTGCGCGCCGCGACGAGTCCCCCACCGAGATGCTGACGTCGCCAGCGCGCCTGGACTCATGGTTCGCCGAGTCCGGCACGGTCGATGACGGGACCAGCTCCCGGCCCTCCGACGTGACAACGGCGATCGAGCTGCGTGAGGCGATCTATTCGCTCGTCACCGCGCGCATGACCGGCACGGCGTACGATCCGGCAGCGCTGTCGCTCATCAACGGCGCCGCACGCAAACCCTCCGTCATACCTCAGCTGTCCCGCGGCGGTCGACGCACCGAGGCCACCCCGGCACAGGCGCTGTCGACAGTCGCCCGCGATGCGATCGACATCCTCGGGGGTCCCGAGGGGGCGCTGCTCAAGGAATGCTCCCGCCCTGGGTGCACGCAGACCTACCTCGACACGTCACGTGGTGGTCGGCGCGAGTGGTGCGCGATGGAGACGTGTGGCAACAAGATGAAGGCCGCGGCCTATCGCGCTCGCAAGCGCAACGAGTCACGGGTGACGGCACGCGCTAGGCGGGCGCCCCGGTGGTCCGGGGCGGCCGGAACACCACGATCGAGATCGCCAACAGCGCGAGCCCCACGATCCCGTCGAGCCAGTAGTGGTTGCCGGTCACGACGACGACGAGCAGTATCGCCACGGCATACAGCGGGGCCAGCCAGCGCCACGCGCTGCGCAGGCACAGGATGACCGCGATCGCGATGAGCGCGGCCCACGCGACGTGCATCGAGGGCATCGCGGCCAGCTGGTTGGTGAACCCGGTGCCGGGCTTGCCGGCGTACGTGCTCTGGCCGAACTCGGGGCCGGTGTCGATGATCCCGAACCCTGGCTCCAACCGCGGAGGCGACAGCGGATAGGCGATGTGGCCGACCAGCGCGAGACCCGTTGTCAGGATCAGGACGTTGCGGAACCAGCGGAAGACGTCGCGCCGTCGGACGTACAGCACAGCGAGCGTGCAGAACATCACCGGGAAGTGGACGTACTGGTAGATCGCGTTGACCACGCGGACCGCGGTGTCGGACTCGAGGACCCACTCCTGGAGCCGGGCCTCGCTCGGCAGTCGCAGCGTGCGCTCGAGTGACCAGACGTCGTCGGCATGGGCCCGGGCGATGCGCTCCGTGCCCTCGAAGAGATGGCGGCAGACGAGGTAGACCAGCCACAGGCCCACGATGAGGACGAGCTGGCCCGTGGCAGCGAGGACTGTTCGCCTCCGGCCCACCTGCTGCGAATCGGCAAGCGCCGCTGAGCCCCGGTCATCGAAGGACGGACCCAGCCACTTCACGCGACACGTCCTTTCGCCCCCAGCAGACAGCGACACCCTATCCGGGCTTCAGGGCCGGCTCATGACGTACGACTCGGCGATCAGGCAAGCGCGCGGCGCAAGGCATCGATCCGCATTGCCCAGATCCGCTGGGACAGGACTGACTGAGGGGCGACGAGCTCGGTCGCGTGGAAGGCGCCGGGGTGGACGTGCAGCTCGACGGGGACGCCGGCCCGCATGAGCCGCTGGGCGAACGCGATGTCCTCATCGAGGAACAGGTCGACCGTACCCACGTCGATGAAGGCAGGCGGCAGGCCACTGAGGTCGGAGGCCCGGGCGGGCGCGGCGTACTGGTCGGCCTCCTGCCCGCCGAGGTACCACTCCCACGCCTCGATGTTGCCGGCCCGGTCCCAGACACCGATGTCGGTGATCTCCTGGCTGGACGCCGTCTCGTGGCGGTCGTCGATCATCGGGTAGATCGGCATCATGAACGAGAGCGCGGGCCCGCCGCGGTCACGCGCGAGCAGTGCCGTGGCCAACGTCAGGCCACCTCCTGCACTCGCGCCGTAGATCGCGAGGCGCTCGGCGTCGACACCCAGCTCGGCCACGTTCTTGGACAGCCATTCCAGGCCCGAGTAGCAGTCCTCGACAGCCGCGGGATAGGGGTGCTCGGGCGCGAGCCGGTACTTCACCGACACCACGACAGCCCCGACCTGCTCGCAGATGAGCTCGGCCGCAGGGTTCTCGTCGTCGAGCTCGCCGAGGACCATGCCGCCGCCGTGGATGTAGTAGATGCCCGGGAGCGGTCCGCTCGCGTCGATCGGTCGGTAGACCCGGACGGTGATGTCCGGCGCGCCGTCGGGTCCGGCGATCGAGATGTCCTCGTGGGTGACCCGCGGATTCGGCGGAATCTCGAGCGAGGCGAGCACGGCAGAAGCGGTGGCTCGGCGCGCATGCACGTCGGGGATCGCGTTGAAGCCACCGGGCAACGCCTCGAGAAACGTGTCCAGGCTGAGGCGGGACTCGGGATCGATCAGGTCACGACGGGACATGGCACTCCTTGGCTGCGGGCTGAGGCAGCACAACGTACCGGCGGAGGATCGTGGCCTGGAACGTCACTTTCAGTCAACGAAAGTGGTCAGGAAAACTCGATCTCCGGCGTACGCGCGATCAGCAGCCTGCGGACCTTGTTGGCCGCAGGGTCGAGCTCTGCAGAGACGTTGAACGCCGCCTCGAACTTCACCGTCGCGCGTCGTCTTGCCCAACGCCATCTCGACCTCCTCGACCCGTGCGCCGTGCGTCAGGTGATGCACGAGCACGCTGACCTCGCGCTGCTCGAGGTAGGCCACGAGCCCGGCCCGGTCGCCGAGGAACTCCGACGCGTTGCCGGAACCCGTCGAGAACTGGATCGACATCTCGAAGTCGGGCGTGATCAGGTCGAGGACCCGCTCGGGCCGGTCGGAGTCCATGAACTCGAACCACGCGTCCAGGAACGGCGTCTCGCTCGCTCGCTGCGCTCGCTCATGCCCGCCCTCCCCCGACGGGACCACGACGAGCTCGAGGTCGAACGTCACCTGATAGGCGCGGATCATCCCGTCGTCGATGCGTGCGACCGCGGCGAACCGGCCCGTCACGGTGTCGTTGTCGGTGACCGCGCCGTAGACGAACTCGGTGTCGCCGTCGACGGCCGTGCGCAGGAGGTGGTGCCGGCGCTGCACCGGCAGGACGCGACTCCAGGTAGTCCAGGATGCCCTGCCGGCTGGTCCCGCGATGCGTTCCGTTGGGCAGCACGATCGCGTAGTGGACCTCGTCGTGGAGGAGCGAGACCGCGTCGCGGATGCCGATGTCGTCGAGGGTCGCGTAGTAGTGCGCGAGCCGGAGATCGTTCGAAGCCACAACATGAACCTAGTTCAGTTTCTGCCCGATGTCGAGTACGGTCGACACCGACCTCGACTCACTCTGGAGACCCCGATGCCCTCTCCCACGATGCGCGCCGTCCAGCTCACGGCGTGGCAGAGCGAGCCGGAGGTCCGGGACGTCCCGGTCCCCCGGCCGGGTCCCGGCGAGCTCCTGCTGCGCGTCGATGCCGTCGGCCTGTGCCACTCCGACCTGCATGTCATGGACTGCGCGCCCGGGACGCTGCCGTACGCGCTGCCCATGACGCTCGGCCACGAGGTCGCCGGCACGGTCGTCGAGGTCGGTGACGGCGTCGCGGCGAGCTGGCTCGACCGTCTCGCCGTCGTGCACGGCGTCTGGTCGTGCGGCACGTGCCACAACTGCCGCCGCGGCCAGGAGAACCACTGCCTCCACCTCGAGGGCCGCGTCGGCTGCGGCCTGGGCAAGCCCGGCGGCCTGGCCGAGTACGTCCTGGTGCCGTCCGAACGCCAGCTCGTGGTGGCCGACGGGATCCCCGCCAGCCAAGCTCGCACCGCTCGCCGACGCGGGGCTCACGGCGCATCACGCGATCCGGCTGCACCGCGACGCGATCGACGGGGACAGCACCGTCATGGTCATCGGCGTGGGCGGCCTCGGCCACCTCGCGGTCCAGATCCTCAAGCAGACGACGGACGCTCACATCGTCGCCGTTGACACGCGGCCGTGCCGCGCTCGAGGTGGCCCGGGCGCATGGCGCCCATACGACTGCGACCTCGGTCGACGACGCGGTCGACCAGCTCGGCCGCGATCGCGGCTCCCCGCTCGTCGACGTCGTGCTCGACTTCGTGGGCGCCGACAGCACGCTGTCGCAGGGCGCCGGCGCGCTCGCCCCCGGCGGCCGGCTCGTCCTGATCGGCGGCGCGGGCGGTTCGATGACGGTCGCGAAGGGCCGCGACCTGCCGCTCGGCTGGCACGTCAGCGCGCCGTTCTGGGGACCGCGCCAGGACCTCGAGGCGGTCGTCGACCTGGCGCAGCGCGGCCTGGTCGACGCGGAGATCGAGATCGTACGGTTCAGCGAGACCCTCGACGCCTACCGGCGGCTGCGCGACGGCGACTGTCCGCGGCCGCATCGTCGTGGTGCCGGATCAGGCCGCGGTCCACCCGCCGTCGGCATACACCTCTGAGCCGGTCATGAACGTCGAGTCGTCGCTCACGAGGAACGCGACGACCGATGCGATCTCGTCGCCCCGGCCGAGCCGGCCCATCGGCGTGCCCGCGAGCATCGCCGCATGGCGCTCGGACCCTTCGTGCCTCTCGAGCAGCTGCTCGGTGCCGATGAAGCCCGGATGCAGCGAGTTGACGCGTACGCCCGAGGTCGCCCAGTGCAGCGCCGCGTTCTTGGTCAACGTACGCACGGCGCCCTTCGCTGCGTGATAGGCCGCGCTGTTGCCGAAGCCGCCGACCGTGCCGAGGATCGAGCGACAGGTTCACGATCGAGCCGCCTCCGGCCGCGGCGATCAGCGGCCCGCAGTGCTTCATGCCGAGCCACACGCCGTTGACCCCGACCGACATGACCCGGTCCCAGTGCTCGACCTCCTCGTCCTCGACGGTCGCGATGCTCCCGATCGCCGCGTTGTTGACCAGCGCGTCGAGCCGGCCGTACTCCCGCCCGACCATCGCCGCCACCTCGCGCCACTGCTCCTCGACCGCGACGTCGAGCGCCATCGCGGTGTGCCGGCCCGGGGTGTCCGCCAACGTCTCGACGAGGGCCTCGCACGCCGCGACGTCGAGGTCGGTCAGCACGAGGTGGCCGCCCTCGTCGGCGATCCGGCGCGCCGTGGCCGAGCCGAGCCCGCCCGTCGCCCCGGTCAGGAGCACGACCTTGCCGTCGATCCTGGTGCTCATCGTGGTCATGGGATCCAACCCTTCAGCGTGCGTCGGTGATGTGGACGAGAGTCTTGCCGGTCGTCCGGCCGGCGATCATCTCGATGAGTGCGTCGGGGGCGCTGGCCAGGCCGTCGAAGACGGTCTCGCGCTGCTGCAACCGGCCGTCGGCCAGCGCGGTCCCGAGCTCGGCCTGCATCGTGTGCAGGAGGTCGAGGTTGCTGCTGCCCCTGAAGCCGCGGATCGTCAGGTCCTTCGCCACGGCGAGGAACAGGTTGCGCGGGCCGGCCGGCTCGGACTCGTACTCCGAGATGGATCCGCAGATCGCCACCCGGCCGCCCCTGCGCATCCCGTCCAGCGCGGCCTCGAGATGGTCGCCGCCGACGCAGTCGAAGTAGACGTCGATGCCCTCGGGCGCGGCGGCCGCCAGACCCTCGCGGACGGGCCCGGACCGATAGCTGAACGCCGCATCGACCTGCAGGTCGTCGAGCAGCCATCGGACCTTGTCGTCCGAGCCGGCGCTGGCGACGACCCGGTTGCCGTGCAGCTTCGCGATCTGGACGGCGAGGCTGCCGACGGCGCCGGCGGCGGCCGAGACCCACACGGTCTCGCCGCCCTTGAGCGCACCGACGACCGACAGTCCGGCGTACGCCGTGAGGCCCATGCCGCCGAGCGCGCCGAGATACCACTGCGGCTCGGCGATCGAGGTGTCGAGCGTACGCAAGGTGCCGAGCCCGCTGAGCTGCACGGCGGAGGCATCGACGACGGCGTAGTCGCGCCAGCCGAGCGCGTGCCAGACGGTGTCGCCGACCTCGAATCCCTCGGCCCGCGACTCGACGACCTCGCCGATCGTCATGATGCCGTCCATCGCCGCGTGCAGCGGGAACGCCACGAAGTAGCCCTCCGGCGCGGCCTCGCGCAGGCGCAGCCGGAGACCGGGGTCGACCGACGTCCAGGTGTTGCGCACCAGGACCTCGCCCGGACCGACCGGATCGATCGGCACCTCGACGACCTCGAAGTGCTCCGGCCGGACCGGGCCTTGGGGATAGGACGCTGACCTGGACCTGCCGGCCCGTGAGGCTCACCGGACGTCTTCCGAGCGTTTCAGGGCGTCATGCGTCATACTGAACTCATATCAGTTCTGGACGTGTTTTCACAAAGGGTCTGAATTGCCACACGCTTTCACCCGTGGCACTGTACGAGTGAGCCGAGTTCAGGTCATGGGCGACCATGGCATCGAGAGTTGGGACATCGCACCGATGAGCACAGTGGACACCGCACAGCGCACCGAGAGCCCGCGCTCCAAGCGCGCCGTCATCATCGCCACCGCGATCGATCGGTTCGGTGAAGAGGGCTTCGAGCACACCAAGTGGGCCACGATCGCCGACGATGTCGGCATCGGCCAGACCGCGCTCTACCACTACTTCGAGTCCAAGGTGCACTGCCTGCTGACCATCATGCGGCTCGAGCTGAGCAACTCCGTCGAGCGCTTCCAGGCCGCCACCGCGTCCGCCCCCGACTCCGCCGCCGCGTTGGCCGCCGCGGTCGCCAGCGCGTACGAGGCCTCCCCGCGCGACGCGCTGCAGCGACGCATCCTGCAGAACCACATGGACCTGCTCGCGACCCCGAGGCCGTCGAAGAAGGAAGAGGAAGAGCGCCTGCTGTGCCGCTCCCTCGTCCAGGAGATCGAGCACAACTGGACCGGGCTCGTCCAGAAGGGCATCGACGAAGGCGTCTTCCGCGTCGACCGACGCGCTGCTGTCCGCCCGCATGCTGCTCGCGCTGGTCGTCGGCGTGTGGCGCTGGTACCGCCCCGGCGGCGAGATGACGCTGGAGCAGATCACGGACGTCATGGCCGAGGCCGCCGCCCGGCTCGTCGACTCCAAGGAAGCACGCGTCGCCTCCTGACGCACCCCTCGCGGAACCTGCCTCTGGCTTGTGCGTCGTCGCTGACATAAACTGAATTCGTCTCAGTTTGATTCAGCCACGACACCGAGGTCCCTCATGCCACCCAGCTCCCCCGCCGGCCCGCGTACGTACGACGTCTCGCCGAGCGCCGATCCGTCGATCCTCACGCCGGTCGCCGAGCACGACGACCTGCGCGACATCGTCCGCGCCATCGTCGCGAAGTCGGACGACACCTGGCACCGCCTGATGTCCGAGCTCGAGATCGGCACGCTGGCCGTCCCTGAGGCTCTCGGCGGCGCAGGATTCGGGCTGCGCGAGGTCGGCGTCGTGCTGGAGGAGACCGGTGGCGCCCTGCTCCCCGAGCCGATCCTCGACGTCGGCGGTCGTCGCCGTCCAGGCATCTGCTGGCGTCGACCGCACCGGACGAGCGGACTCCTGGACGCGGTCGCATCCGGACGGGAGATCGCCACCGTGGCCTGGCCCTCCCCCGACCGACCTCACGGCCGAGCCGTCGGACGGCGCGTGGCTTCTCGACGGGCCGGTCCCGCACGTCCTCCACGCCGAGACCGCCGACCACCTGATCGTGCCCGCCTCGACCGAGACCGGCGCCGCCCTCTTCACGGTGGACCTGCACCAGGAGGCCGTCTCCGTCCAGGCTCGGCGCGTCCTCGACGAGACGCGGCCCCTGGGCGACGTCTCGTTGGCGGGCGGCGGAGGCGGCGCTGCTCGTCGGGCCGGACGACTTCGCCGCACGCATGGAGCAGGGTCACGACTGCCGCGGCGATCGGCGTCGCCGCCGAGCACACCGGCATGGCGGCACACCTGCTGGAGACCACGACGGCATACCTCCTCGAGCGCCAGCAGTTCGGCCGCGCCATCGCCTCGTTCCAGGCCATCAAGCACCGGCTCGCCGACCTGCTCGTCGATCTCGAACGAGCCCGCTCCGCCTCGCGCTACGCCGCGGCGATGTTCGACCAGGACCCGGGCGAGGCGGTCCTCGCCGCGCGGGTCGCCGCCGCGATCTGCCAGGACGTCGTGATCCGTGCGGCCCACGAGTCCGTCCAGCTGCACGGCGGCATCGGCTTCACCTGGGAGCACCCGGCCCACCTGTACGTGCGGCGCGCACTGGGCGACGAGGGCCTCTTCGGCAGCTCCCGCAACGCACCGCGCCGCCGTCGCAGAGCTCGTCGGGCTCTGAATCACCCTCCCCCTGTTGACCGCCGACCCATCGTCACCCATACTGAAATGAATCCAGTTCATTTTGAAAGGACATGCCGTGATTGACACCGACCACATCGTGCTCGAGAAGGATGGCGAGGTCGCACGCGTGTGGCTCAACCGTCCGCACAAGAAGAACGCCGTCACCCTCGAGCTGCTCCACCGGCTCGACGAGATCATCGTGGAGGTCGACAACGACCCCGAGCTCAAGGTGCTGGTGCTCCGCGGACGCGGCAACACGTTCTGCTCCGGCTTCGACCTGGACGAGCTGCTGGCCAACTACGTCGGCACGACCACCGCGATGGAGGTCGCCGTCATCTCGGCGAAGGTCTGTGACCGCCTCTACTCGATGAACACGCCGTCCGTCGCGGTCCTCGAGGGCTACGTCACCGCGGGCGGCTTCGAGCTGATGATCTCGTGCGACTTCGCGATCGCGAGCGACGACGCCCTGATCGGCGACTTCCACATCCGCCGCGCGCTGTTCGGTGGCGCCGGGCCGATCTACCGCCTCCCCCGCATGATCGGCATCCGCAAGACCAAGGAGCTCATGCTGACCGGCAAGCTGCTGACCGGCCAGGAAGCCGTCGACTTCGACCTGATCAACGCCTCGGCCCCGGCCGACGAGCTCGACAAGACCGTCGCCGACTTCACCGCGCAGCTCACCGACAAGAGCCCGTTCATGATGCGCCTGACCAAGATGACGATCGATCGCGGCCTCGACGCCGACATCCAGTCGCTCATGGTCATGGAGCACCTCGCCGTCGGCAACGCGCTGCAGTCCGAGGACGCCAAGGAAGGCGTCCAGGCATTCCTGGAGAAGCGCGAGCCCAAGTGGGTCGGCCGCTGACCTGATCCGCCGACGACCCGCCGCACGACAAGGAGATGACGTGAGCACGACCGAAGCAGCGCCCCGCGCTGCACGGCAGCAGGTGCGAGCACTGCGGCAATGTCGCCTTCCCGGTCGCCGACGGGTGTCAGCGGTGCGGTCAGCAGGTCATGCGGGCCATCGAGCTGTCGGAGCACGGCACGGTGTGGGGCTTCACGGTGCAGCGGTTCGCGCCGAAGTCCCCGCCGTACGTGCCGCCGGCCGAGGGCTTCTCGCCGTTCGCCGTGGGGTACGTCGAGCTCGCCGAGGGCGTCAAGGTCGAGGCGGTGCTCGACTGCGTCGACTTCGGCGACCTCGAGGGCCATGCCCCCGTACGCCTGACCGCGACCGAGCCGGTCCCCCGGTTCGACCGTCGGGAGGCTTCGGCATGAGCGGCGTGTCGATCGTCGGCGCGGGCCTGTCCGCCTTCGGCCGGCAGCCCGGCGTCAGCGGGCGCGAGATGGCGGTCCAGGCGATCCGTCGTGCGCTGGTCGACGCGGGCCTCGAGTGGTCGGACGTGCAGATCGCGTTCGGCGGCAGCGACGGCTCGGGCCTGGCCGACACCCTGGTGGCAGAGCTCGGCCTGACCGGCATCCCGTTCACGAACGTCAAGAACGGCTGCGCGACGGGCGGCAGCGCGCTGGTGTCCGCGGTCAACGCGATCCGCTCCGGCTCGGCCGAGATCGCCCTGGCCGTCGGGTTCGACAAGCACGGTCGCGGGGCGTTCGCGCCGCTACCTGAGGAATGGGGCCTGCCGTCGGGCTACGGCGACGCCGGGCTCATGGTGACGACGCAGTTCTTCGGCATCAAGATCGCGCGCTACATGCGCGAGTACGGCATCACCGCGCCGACACTCGCCAAGGTCGCCGAGAAGGCGTACGCCAACGGCACGCTCAACCCCAATGCGTGGCGCCGCACGCCGATGTCGGCCGAGGAGATCGCCATCGGCGGACATGGTCAACGACCCGCTGACGCGCTACATGTTCTGCTCCCCCGGCGAGGGTGGCGCCGCGATCATCGTGGCCAGCGAGGCCGTGGCGACCAGGCTCGGCGGGCGGCCCGTCTCGCTGCTGTCGGCTGTCACACGTACGAGGGGCTTCGGCACGTTCGAGGTGTTCGCGCCGGCGATCCAGGGCTCCGGAGCACCGACCAGCGTCAGCACCACGGCGGCCGCTGCGGCGTTCGAGGCCGCCGGCGTACGCCCGGACGAGATCGACGTGCTGCAGCTGCAGGACACCGAGAGCGGCGCCGAGATCATGCACATGGCCGAGTGCGGGTTCTGCGAGCACGGCGAGCAGGAGCAGCTGCTCGAGAAGGGCGCGACCCTGATCGACGGCAGCATGCCGGTCAACACCGACGGCGGTTGCATCGCGAACGGCGAGCCCATCGGCGCGTCGGGCCTGCGGCAGGTGCACGAGATCGTGACGCAGCTGCGCGGCGAGGCCGGCGAGCGTCAGGTCCCCGGCGGTCCGCGCCTGGGCTTCACCCACGTGTACGGGGCACCGGGCATCAGCGCCTGCACCGTCCTGGCCGTCTGAGAGGCAGCACCGTGCCGACACCCGACACCACGGAGTTCATCGCGCAGGCCCGCGCCTGGCTCGCCATGCAGGCACCGCCCCGGCGGTCGACCGCCTGGGGCGCCGGCGACGACTCGGTCGCGGTCTTCGAGAACTGGACCGCAGCCGAGGAGCGCGAGGAGACCGACCGGATCCGGCGCTACGAGCAGGCCAAGTTCGACGCCGGCTGGGGCGCCCTGACCTGGCCTGCCGAGTACGGCGGCCGCGACCTGCCGCTCGCGCACGCCTTGGCGTTCCAGCGCGAAGAGGCGGCGTTCGACGTGCCGCGCCGCACCGAGATGTTCTCGGTGACGCAGCAGCTCGTGGCGCCGACGATCGCGCAGTGGGGCACCGACGAGCAGAAGGCGACGTACGTACGCGCGATGCTGCGCACCGACCTCATCGCGTGCCAGCTGTTCTCCGAGACCGAGGCCGGATCGGACCTCGCCGCCGTACGCACGAGGGCGGTCGAGCGCGACGGCTCGTGGGTCCTCGACGGCCACAAGGTGTGGACCTCCGGCGCACGCATCGCCGACCTCGGCATCGCGGTGTGCCGCACCGATCCCGCGGCGGCGAAGCACGCCGGACTGACCGTGTTCCTCGTGCCGCTGGACACCCCCGGTGTCGAGGTGCGGCCGATCCGGCAGATGACCGGCGGCAGCAGCTTCAACGAGGTCTATCTCGACGGCGTCGTGCTGGACGATGCCCAGCGGCTCGGCCCTGTCGGCGAGGGCTGGAAGGTCGCACTGACCGTGCTCGCCGCCGAGCGCCTCGACTCGGGCAACCTCGGCCTCGACAACGCCGACCGGGCCGTCGAGCTCGCCCGGCACCGCGGACCGCTGTCGGAGATCGAGCGCGACGCCGTCGCCGACCTGGTCACCCGCAGCTATGTCCAGCGGCTCACCGGCATGCGCGTCGCCGCGGCGGTCGTCGCCGGCGAGGCACCCGGACCCGAGGCATCCGTCGGCAAGCTCCTGGCCACCGACACCATGGCGCGTACGTCCGAGGTCGTCCGCATGCTGCTCGGCCCCGAGCTCACGGTCGACTCCGGCGCGCTGGGGCACGTGGGCGTGGACCGAGCACGTCCTCGGCGCTCCGGGCTACCGCATCGCCGGCGGCACCGACGAGATCCAGCACAACATCCTCGCCGAGCGCGTGCTCGGCCTGCCGCGGGAGCCACGAGCATGAGCTTCGAAGCCACGCTGGGCGCCCGCGTCGCCGCCGCGCTCCAGGAGGTCGAGCCGGGCCTCGAGGTGCAGCGACCTCGAGCCGCTGCTCGGCGGCCACTCCGGGCTGACCTATCGCGTCCCGACGTCGAAGGGCCCGGTCGTCGTCAAGGCCGTGCCCGAGGGCCAGCGCCCGGTCGGCCGGCACGACATGGTGCGCCAGGCGCGCATCATGCAGGCGCTCGCACCGACGGACGTACCCGTGCCCGGAGATCATCGTGGTCGACGAGACCGAGACGGCGTGGTTCGCGATGGAGTTCGTCACCGGCGAGTCGCTCGAGCCCGTGCTGGACGATCCGGCGGTCGAGCCGGCGCTGGCGGCTGCGCGCATGCGGCGTGCCGCCGAGATCCTGCCGGCGCTGCACGACGTACCCCTCGACAAGATCCCCGTCGACGGCCCGGCCCTGAGCCCCGCCGACGAGCTGCAGCGCTGGTCGCGGACCATGGCCGCCGTTCCGCCCGAGCTGGTCCCGGGCGCCGCCGACCTCGAGGCGCGCCTCGCCGCGTCCGATCCCGCCGTCCGTCGCGCCGACGCTGGTGCACGGCGACTACCGGCTCGGCAACATCATCTCGACCGGCCTCGAGCCGGCCGCCGTCATCGACTGGGAGATCTGGAGCGTCGGCGATCCCCGCGTCGAGCTCGGCTGGTTCCTGGTGTTCGCCGACGGCACCAACTTCCCGGGCGTCGGGCGCGAGGTCCCCGGCCTGCCCAGCGAGGACGAGCTCGTCGAGCTGTACGGCCGGCCCGTCGACGACCTCGCCTGGTTCAACGCCCTGGGGCGCTTCAAGATGGCCGCGATCATGGGCCACAACCTGCGCCGCCACCGCGAGGGTCGCCACGTCGACCCCGACCAGGAACGACTCCCCGAAACCATCATCACGCTCATCCGTACCGGCCGCGACCGGCTCGGCTGAGCGCCCGGACACCAGAGAGGGTTCCTCGTGGACTTCGACTACTCACCCCGCACCACGGCGCTGCTCGAGCGGCTCGAGACGTTCATGACCGAGCACGTCTACCCCGCCGAGGCGGTGTACGACGCGCAGGTCGAGGCCAACGACAACCCGCACGAGCAGCCGCAGGTCATGCGCGACCTGCAGGCGATCGCCCGCGAGCAGGGCCTGTGGAACCTCTTCATGACGCACGACGGCCTCGGCGCCGGGCTGACGAACCTCGAGTACGCCCCGCTCGCCGAGCTCGTCGGCCGGTCGATCATCGGCAACGAGGCGATCAACTGCTCCGCGCCGGACACCGGCAACATGGAGATCCTCGCGATGTACGGCACCGACGCGCAGAAGGACGAGTGGCTCAAGCCGCTGCTGGAGTGCCAGATCCGCTCGGCGTTCGCGATGACCGAGCCCGACGTCGCGAGCTCCGACGCCACCAACATCACCTCGACGATCCGCCGCGACGGCAACGAGTACGTGCTCAACGGCCGCAAGTGGTACGCCTCAGGGGTCCTCGACCCGGACTGCAAGCTCGATGATCTTCATGGGCAAGTCCGACGTCGACGCACCGTCGTACCGGCAGCAGAGCATGGTGCTCGTGCCGCTCGACACCCCCGGCATCGAGATCCTGCGCGACCTGCCGATGTTCGGCTACCGCGACCGGCTGGGGCACGGCGAGGTGCAGTTCACCGACGTACGCATCCCGGTCAGCAACATCCTCGGCGAGGAGGGCGGCGGCTTCGCGATCGCCCAGGGCCGGCTCGGACCCGGGCGCATGCACTACGCGATGCGCGCCATCGGGTTCGCCGAGCGCGCGCTGCAGCTCATGTGCCAGCGCGCCGTGGCCCGCGAGGCCTTCGGCGGCCCGCTCGCCGATCGCGGCGTCGTGCGCGAGTGGATCGCGCGCAGCCGCATGGAGATCGACCAGATCCGCCTCCTGACGCTCAAGGCGTCGTGGCTGATGGACACCGCGGGCAACGCCGCCGCCCGCTCGGAGGTCGCCGCGATCAAGGTCGCCGCGATGGAGACCGCCCACACCGTCGTCAACCGCGCCGTGCAGACGTACGGGGCTGCCGGGCGTCAGCGACGACACGGTCCTCGCCCGGCTCTTCGCGATCACCCGGGCCCTGCAGATCGCCGACGGCCCGACCGAGGTGCACCTGCGTACGATCGCCCGGCTCGAGCTCAAGCGACAGCAGCGGTGGCCCCATGACCGGCGAGCTGGACGGCAAGGTCGCCCTCGTCACCGGCGCGACCCGCGGCCTGGGCCGCGCGATCGCCCGGGGCCTGGCCCTCGAGGGCGCGACGGTCGTCGTGTCGAGCCGCAAGGAGGACGCCTGCGAGAAGACCGCGGCGGCCCTCGCCGAGGAGACCGGCAGCATCGTGACCCCGCTCGCGCTGCACGTCGGGCAGTGGGACGCGATCGAGCCCGCGGTCGACGCGATCATCGCGCAGCACGGCCGCCTCGACATCGTCGTCAACAACGCCGGCATCGCACCCCTGAAGCCCTCGCTGCTCGAGGTGCCCGAAGGCCTGTTCGACAAGACGATCGAGGTCAACCTCAAGGGCCCGTTCCGCCTGATGGCCGTCGCCGGCGCCCGCATGGCCGCCGCAGGTGGTGGCTCGATCGTCAACATCTCGAGCATCGGCGCGGTCAGGCCGAGCCCGGCCGAGGCGATGTACTCGGCCTCCAAGATCGGCCTCAACGCGCTCACGATGGCGTACGCCCAGGAGTACGCGCCGACCGTGCGGGTCAACTGCGTCATGCCCGGCGCGTTCGAGACCGACATGGCGGCCGACTGGGACGACGAGTTCATCGGCCTGGTCACCGACGGGCTCCCCGCCGGCAGGCTGGGACAGCCCGACGAGATCGTCGGCATGGTCGTCCATCTCGCCGGCCCGCGCTCCGGCTACACGACCGGCTCGGTGATCGCCGTCGACGGCGGACGTACGGCTGTCTACTGATGAGGAGCGAAATCGTGAACGGACCCTTGTCGATGTTCGACCTGACCGGCCGCGCCGCGATCGTGACGGGTGCGTCCTCGGGCCTGGGCCTGGGCTTCGCCCGTACGCTCGCCGGTGCCGGCGCGACGGTCTATGCCGCTGCCCGCCGGCTCGACCGGCTCGAGATCCTGGCCAAGGAGGACGACCGGATCGTCCCGGTACGATGCGACATCACCGACGCCGAGGATCGCCAGTCACTCGTCGACCGGGTCGTGGCCGATCACGGCAGGGTCGACGTGCTGGTCAACAACGCCGGTCGCGCAGGGCCACCCGAGGCGGAGACCGAGTCACCCGCCGACTTCGCCGCGCTCCTCGACCTCAACCTGTCGGCCGGCTTCCACCTCGCGGTCGCCGTGGCGCAGACCGTGGCAGAAGGCCAGAAGGCCTCCATCATCAACATCTCGTCGGTCGTCGGCCTGGTGTCGACGGCGCCGATCGGCGGTGCCGGGTATGCCGCCTCCAAGGCCGGCGTCGTCGGCCTCAGCCGCGAGCTCGCCGGCCAGTGGGGACGGCGCGGCATACGCGTCAACACCGTCGTGCCGGGCTGGTTCGACACCGAGATGACCGACGGGCTGTTCACCAACGACGCATCGGCCGGCTGGGTCCGGCGCAACACGATGCTCGGCCGCGGCGGCCACGACGGCGAGGTCGACGGCGCGCTGCTGTTCCTCAGCTCGGACGCCTCGTCGTACGTCACCGGCCAGACCCTCGTCGTCGACGGAGGGTGGACGGCCCGGTGACCATGAGCGCACGATTCAATCCTGACGAAGAGGTAGGTCCATGCAGCAGCTGGTAGCGGAGTTCTCAGCGCGTGCCGCCACGGCGCCCGACGCGATCGCCGTCATCGACGCCTCCGGGTCGCACACGACGGCCGAGGTCATGCGCGAGGCGGAGAAGCTCTCGCGCGTCCTCGCCGCGACCGTCGAGGGAGCGCCGACCGTGCTCGTGCAGGCCGACAACACCTGGCGCACCTTGTCGGCGGCCCTCGCCGTCGGGATGCAGGGTGGCCTGATCGCGGTCGTGAGCCGGCACGCGACCCCTGGCGAGTTCGCGATCGCGTGCAGCGACCTCGTCCCTGACGTCGTGATCGCGTCGGAGCCGGTCATCATCGGCTGGGACGTCCCCGTGGACCACTTCTCCGCGACGTGCCGAGGCGCTCGACGGCTGGACCGTGGCGGCGCGCCCCGGCGCCACCAGCGGCGTCGAGCGCTGGCGCGGCGGAGTCGTCGTCGCCATGACCTCCGGCTCGACCGGTCGGCCCAAGTGCGTCGTCCAGTCCGAGGAGGCGCTGCGCTATGCCGGCACGTGCACGATCGACGCCGTCGGGCTGCAGCCCGGCGACCCCGTCGGCGCGCTCGTCCCGCTGTCGTCGGTCGCGGCGTTCTGCTTCGGCATGTATCTCCCGGCGATGCTCGGCTCACCGATGGTCGCGCTGGACGGCTGGGAGCCCTCGGCTGCGCTGCACCTCATGGCCAAGCACGACGTGCGCTGGACGATGCTCGTGCCGACCATGGCGCTGCAGCTGTCGATCCTGCCCGACTCGGCCGGCAGCCTCTCGTCGCTGACCGCCATGACGGTGGGCGGCGGCCCGATGGACTCCGGAGCGCTCGGCCGTGCCGAACGTACGCTCGGCACGAAGTTCCTCCGCGTCTTCGGGATGTCGGAGTGCCTCGGCCACACGACTCCCCTGCCGACCGAGGACGAGGACGTACGCCTGGGCCGCGACGGCCGCCCCTTCCCCGGCACCACGGTGCGCGTCGTCGACGAGGCCGGGGTCCCCCGCGAGCCGGCGAGGTCGGCCAGCTGCAGGTGCATGGGGCCGTCGTTCTTCGTCGGGTATGCCCGCAACGGCGCGCCCGAGCCGCCGGCCCTGACGGCGGACGGGTTCTTCCCGACCGGCGACCTGGCCCGGATCAACCCCGACGGCACGCTCAACATCGTGGGCCGCGAGAAGCAGATCATCATCCGCGGCGGCCGCAACATCGACATCAACGAGGTCGAGGCCGCGATCGCGCAGATGCCCGACGTCGCGCAGGTCTGCGTCGTGCCCGTCCCCGACGAGCTGCTCGGTGAGCGCGCCGCCGCGCTGATCGTCACGAGCGGCGCCGAGATCGACCTGGACGCCGTCACGACCCACCTCGACGCGGCGGGATTCGCCAAGTTCAAGTGGCCCGAGTTCGTCCACCGCGTGGCCGCGCTGCCGCAGAACCGCGTCGGCAAGCTGTCGCGCGACGACGCGGTCAAGCTCGCCACCGACCTGAGCCGCACGCCGGCCGACCACCCCACGACCTAGGAGTCCCATGTACAACCTGATCGTCCTCGCCGCCCGCCCACGCGACTGGACCCACGAGCAGTTCATCGAGTGGTGGCGCAACGACCACGCCGACCCGACGTACGCCCTGCCCGGCCTGCGGCGCTGGCACCACACCGAGATCCTCGACGCGATGGGCGAGAAGTCGGAGGGGTGGGACGGCCTCTCGGTCCTCAGCTTCGACTCCAAGGAGGCCATGGAGGCCGCGCTCGCCAGCCAGGAGTGGCTCGACGCGGTGGCCGATGTCGGCGACATGCGTGGGCGCCGGATCGCCGTCATGGGCGAGGAGAAGGTCATGGTGGCGCAGGAGTGACCACCACCTCGGGTGTCCCGACCTCGGCCTGGACCGATCCCGGCTGCTTCGAGGTCGCGCCCGGCGTGCACCGCATACCCCTGTCGATGCCCAACGACGGCCTGCGGGCCATCAACGTCTACGCCATCGAGACCGACCGCGGGCTCGCGCTGATCGACGGCGGGTGGCGGGTGCCCTCGGCGCTCCGCGAGCTGACCGTCGCCCTCGCCACGATCCGCCACTCCCCCGCCGACATCCACGACGTGTACGTCACGCACATCCATCGCGACCACTACACGTTCGCGGTCGAGCTGCGCCGGCTCTTCGGCGTCACGTGTCCACCTCGGCCGGCACGAGCAGCCGGGGCTGCACGAGGTCATGGCGATCCGCACGAACGTCCCGGTGGGCTCGATCCGTGAGCTCGAGCGGGCCGGCGCTCCGGCACTGGCCTCCGACATGATCGACATGACCGCGGCCGAGCCCTTCGACGACGAGGCGTGGCAGCTGCCGGACTCCTGGCTCGACGCGGGCACGATCGACCTGGGCAGCCGTCAGCTCGAGGTCGTCCCGACCCCGGGGCACACCAAGGGCCACGTCGTGTTCCAGGACCACCAGGGCGGGCTGCTCTTCACCGGCGACCACGTGCTCCCGACGATCACTCCGTCGATCGGCTTCGAGCTCGGCGCCCGCGAGCTCCCGCTCCAGCACTACCTGTCGTCGCTTCGGCTGTTGCTCACGCGACCCGACGCGACGCCTGATGCCAGCACACGGCTACCCGACCGACAGCGTCCACGACCGCGTCCACGAGCTGCTCGGCCATCACGCCGAGCGGTTCGACCAGGCCGAGCGGGTCCTGCGCTACGCTCGGCGCCCCCGCCACCGCACACGAGGTCGCCCAGCGACTGCTGTGGACCCGCCGCGAACGCCGGCTCGCCGAGCTCGACCAGTTCAACCAGATGATGGCGGTCTGCGAGACGCTCGCGCACCTCGACGTCATGGTCGAGGACGGCCGCGTCGACGCGACGTCGACTCCAGTCGCGATGTTCTCCGCGACCTGATCAACCGGTGACAGGGCCGCTGACTGACACACTGAGCGACAGGCTGGTTCTTGACAGTCGGATTAGGCTCGCGGCGACGCCCCCGGTTGAGATGGCCACGGCCGGGAGTCCAAGGTTTTGTCTCCCGGGGGCGTCGCAGGGGCAACCTGTCGGCGCAGCCGGTGACCGCTTCGGGATTCGAAGTCAGCGAGACGACCCGTCATCCGGGATCTTGAGGCGGCCACCGATCTGCGCAAGTCGGTGGCCGCGCCACCCCGGATGTCCTGTCGCTAAATGCGCATCCGGACCAGCACCCCTGCCGTACCCTCACACCTCTTCTGCCAATCGGCGATTTGCCTCCGATTCCAGTCTGGAACGCGCTCCGGGATCGACCGATGCGGGCACCAACGTTGAGTCGAGAACGAATCGTATGACTTCCACGCGGCGCATGACGCAGCTCGAGCCGCGGTGAAAGCGGTCGCCTCGATCTGAGTCCGGCCCGACCGTGGTCACGTCCTGCGTCATGGCCTGGTTCTCGGTCCGACTTGGTGCGAGGACAAGGATTTGGGACATGTGCACCATGCGCCGTCGCCCTATTTCGGTCGACCGTGGAGCCATGAATGATTCAGAGACCTTCACGCCAAGCACCGTCCTTACGACCCCGCCTCTCTCGCGCGTCACCCAACTCGCCGTTGCCCTGAGCTTGTTCTTCGGCTCCGCGCTCATCGCGGTCCCGCAGTACGTCGAGTACCTGCGCGCGGGTGATCTCGAGCGAAAAGAGCACATCGCATGGGGCCTGGCCCACCAAAGCTTCTACCGAGCCGAATGGGCAGCCGGGATGGTCGGCAGTTTCCTGCTCCTACTCGGCTTCATGGGGCTGTGGCACCTCACACGCTGGCACACCCCGAAGCTCACGGTCATCGGCGCAGTCGTGCTCACCTGGGGCATGACCGGCCAGATCTTCAGCGACGTTGCCACCTATACCGCCCAGGTTGTTGCCGCTGATGTCTTTGGGGCGAGCGGCGCGGAGCGCCTGATCGCCGACGGCTACATGAAGGACCCCGGCATGATCGCCGTCGTCCTCGTACCTGTCATTGCCGGGATGTTCTTCGGGGTGCTGATGCTCGCCGCGGCTTGCTGGCGATCCGACCTGCCGAAGGCGCCGGTCGTTGCCCTCGCGCTCTGGCCGCTGTGGGACTTCTTCGCTCCAGGCCCGGTCGGCCCCTTTACTGCGGACCTGCTGCTTCTCTTTAGCGGCGTCTGGCTGGGCGTCGCAGTGGCCCGGCAACCGAGAGGGCGGTGGCAAGGCGAAACCGGCTAACGACGCGGAAGCGCGGCCATACTTTATGTGTGACTGCCAAACCTCCCGCGACAGGCGCCCACCTGGCGGGATTCGCTGGCTGGACGGTCGCCGCCGGCTCGACTCTGATCGGGTTGACGGCGGTGTTCATCGGCCCCCACGATCACGCGCCTTGGGGCGCAGCACTCTTCCCATTGATCTTCGGGGTGCCAGGTGCTTTGATCGCAGCCCACCTGCCCCGCAACCCGGTCGGCTGGTTGATGCTGTTCGTCGGCGCAAGCTTCGCTGTCAACACGGTTGCCGTTCAATACCTTGCGGGAGACGCCGGCTCCGGAGAGGACTGGTGGGCTTGGTGGGTCGGCCGCGGCGGCGGAGCCTCGCTCGTACCGGCGACGCTGTTGCTCGTCCTGCTGCTGCCGTCGGGGCGGCTCCCCGGTCCCCGGTGGCGCACTCCTGTTGCGGGTGTCGTCCTGCTTCAGGTGACCCTGCTCTTGGTAGCCAGCCTGACTCGCGGACCTGCCGCGCTCGACTCATCGGTTCGTGGGGTCGAGGGCCTGACCAATCCCGTGGGTGTGCTGCCTGAGGCGTGGAACGCCTTCATCGAGTCGGCGGTCGGGCCCGTACTCACCGTCCCGTTCCTCCTCGGGATACCGGCGGTGCTGAGCCGCCTTCGCACCGCAGATTCCGAAGAAAGGTCACGTGTCACCGGCGTCTTGGCCGGCGTCCTCTTGTTCGTCCTGCTTGTCACGGTCCCGGACGTTGCGTGGCCCGGGGCGGCCATGTGGTTCCACATCGCGGCCGCCGCGATCTTGGCCGGAGCAGTTCTCGTCGCGGCTCTGCGCGGCGATTTCGAGCAGATCGAGGTGGCTGTCTCCCGAGCTCTGCTGTACGGCACATTCACCGTCGTAGTCGCGGCAGTCTACGTTGGACTCGTGGCACTAGCCGCAGGCATCGGACTCGGAGACCGATTCGCTGGCGTAGGCACGGCGGTGGTCGCGCTGGCACTCTTGCCGGCCAGGCGGTTCGCCCAGACACGACTGCGGAGGTTCCTCTACGGCGCCGATGCCGTACCGGCGGTGCCATTTCCGCCAGCCGTCGATCGAGACGCCAAGACCTCTGCATCGTTGCCGATCTTGTCGCGTCGCGAAAACGAGGTCATGCGGTATGTCGCTACGGGAATGACAAACGCCGAAATCGCGGCTGAGCTGTTCATCTCGCCCGTCACCGTTCGGAACCACGTGAGCTCGATCCTGACCAAACTCGACGCGACCAACCGCACCCAGGCAGTCGCCAAGTATCAAGCAGCCACCCGAAACTAGGAGCATTCGCTTGCGGCGGAAAGACGCGGGGTCATCCTCAAGAACTGGCTCACAAGAACGGACGAGCGAACGTTGACGTACACCCGCCTGGTCAAAGGCAGGCGCTTTGCCGGCATCCCAGCGGACGCCGAGATCGGATCAACGACTCAGCAACCTGCCTGAGGATTGATCGGGACTAGGCGAGATCGAGCGTCATGAACACGCTGTTGGGGTCGAGCGCGTAGCTCCCGAACGGTCCGCACTCGGCGAACCCACGGGAGGCGTAGAGCGACCGGGCGGGCGCGAAGAAGTGTTGGGGTCCGGTCTCCAGGCTCAGCCGTCCGTAGCCCGCTGCGCGCGCCTCGGCGAGCACATGGTCGAGCAGCCTCGCGGCCACGCCACGCCGGCGGGCAGCGGTTGCCGTCCGCATCGACTTGATCTCGCCGTGGCCGGGCCCGAGCTGCTTGAGCGCGGTGCACCCGAGAACGGCGCCGTCCTCGCGTAGCGTCCAGAACGAGATGTCGCTGCCGGTCAATGAGGCCGGGTCTAGAGCGTGCACACTCTCCGGCGGTGACGTCGCGTACATGTCGGCGAGGTGCTCCTCGAGAAGCGCGGCCACGTCGCTCCGGGTCGGGTCGTCGAGAAGGATCTGCACGCAGGCATTCTCCCAAATACGCGCAACATCCTCGGAGGGAGGGTGGCGGTCCGCTGCGTGTCCCGGACTAGGCTGACGCCGGAGAAGCCAACGACGAGGCCGGTGCCCGGTCGATACTCGAGCACTCGTCGAACGCGATCGCCTCGACGTTGGGATCTTGGTGGTCGACCGCGCAATCCACGGACTGTGCTCGCATCGAACGTGAACGCGCGGCCAAGCCGGATCGGAACGCTGGACCCCACCGTCCCAACGCACTGATGCCGACCTGCGCCGAGCAACGCCTGAGGTGGGCCGCCGCTCGCCGTACGGTCTCCTTCGGCGCCATCGACCACAGCACCGTGTCGATCCGGTCAAGGTGCCACAGGATGCTGCCAAACAGCGCGACGCACCCATCTCGCCTGTTCGTGGTCGGCCACCCTTGGGCCATGAAACTAGAACTAAACCGTCCCGACACTCCAACTGCGCGCGCCGCCGACGAAATTGCCGAACGCTACTACTCCACATCCTTGCTGAACCACTGCCTGCGGTCCTTTCACTGGGGAATGCTTTATGCCGGCCGCCACGGCCTCGTGGTTGACGAGGAGCTGTTCTACGTTTCAGCGATGCTCCACGACCTGGGCCTCGTACAAGCCTTTGACAATTACACCCAGAGCTTCGAGGTCGTGAGCGCAGACCTAGCGTGGATGTTCGGGGCGGCTGCGGGTTGGCCCGAGGACCGCCGCACCCACGCGGGGGATGTCATCGTCGCGCACATGGCCGACGAACTCATCTCAGTAAACGTCGACGTCGAGGGACATCTACTCAGCATCGCCACGTCACTCGACATATCTGGGACCGGCGTCCATCTTTGGCCAGACAATGAGAGAACAGCGGTCCTTGACGCCCTTCCGCGTCACACGCTGTCGAGCGAGTTCCTCGCATGCTTCGAGGATCAAGCGCAACACAAGCCTGACGGCTCCCCGGCAGCGGCTCTGGCCGGCGGAATCGCTCAGCGAATCTTCGACAACCCGCTTGATCGCGTATGACGAGTGGAGTACCGGACGCTCGGGAACTCTGGGAGTGCTCTCTGGGAGCCGATGCCCGACGATGATCGGCAGTGGGTCATCGATGCGGCCAAGACCGTGCCGGGGTGCTGGACGCGTACCACCTCCTCGACCCCGCAACCGGGAATGGATTGTCGGTTGCGTTCTTCGATGACGGGTGGACGTCGCCGAGGTGAAGGCCGTAATCGCGAAGAAGACAGACGAGATCGGCTGGCACGACGAGCCTCGTCCGGCGCCGAAGTCCGAGACCATCCATCGAGTGGTGCGTCGGGGATAGAAGGACCCTGCCGCGTGTTGTTTGACTAGACGGCGGTCGAGATCGGGACGTGGGCTTCCAAGAACGCGAGCTGGTCGCCGATGACCTGGCTGAAGTTCGGCTCGACGTAGGGGTCGAAATGCCCACAGTCGTACACGTGCACGGTCGACTGCGGTATCCGGGCGGCAGCCTTTTCGGCTACCTTGCGCGGGGTGATGGCATCGTGCTTGGCGATCTGGACGAGCACTGGGCAGGTGATGCGAGAGGCGCGGCGGCCCGGTGAGTAGAACCCGATCTTCAAGGCGATCCGTGCAGCGACGTCCTCGCGGTAGGCGCCGCGCTCGATCCCCGAGTCGTATGCGAGTCTCTCCAGAGCGGAAGCAGCATCCGGTGACGTCATGACAGCTGTCTGACCCGGTTGACCCACCAGGTCCACGTACACGGGTTCGCGTCCAAGCATCGCTCTGACTTGGTCGCGAACGGCCGCCGGCATCAACCTCGCCGAGGCCATCAACCCAGTGGCGCGCACGGCCGCCGGCCCACTGACGTGAGGCACCTGCGCGATGACCGCCGCGAATGGCTCACCCTGCCCGGCGAGGGCCAGCGCATGGCCGCCGGCTAATGACGTGCCCCACGCCACGACCCGGTCGGCGTCCACGTCTTCCAGCGTCCGTGCGAAAGCCAATGCGGAACGCCAGTCCTGGTGCTGCATCGAGATGTCCAGCAGCTGTCGGGGCTCGCCCTCGCTGTCACCGAAACCCCGGTAGTCGAACACGACGACCGTGTATCCCGCTGCCGCGAAGCGCTCGGCGTATGCGTATAGGCGCAACGCGCGAACCGAGCCGAAGCCGTGCGCCATCACGATGACTGGCACTGGTCCTGCAGGGCGGGGCTCCGCACGGAAGACGGTCGCCGCGCAGGACACCCCGTAGACTCGAACGAAGTCGCGGTGGGCGAGAAGCTTCGTGGCTCGGTGGGATTCATGGTGCCTCCGGATTAGTTCTTGATCGACGATCAAGAACTGTAGAGCCTTCTTGATCGGCAGTCAAGATAGGGTTGATGCATGCCCCGCAACCGCCGTCCCCAGGACCCAGAAGCCAAACGCGACGAGATCCTCGACGCGGCTACAGAACTGTTCACGCGGCTCGGCTACGAAGGAACCTCGCTCAAGGCGATCGCGGCCTCAGCAGGAGTCACCGCCAACACCATCTACTGGTACTTCCCAGACAAGGACACGCTCCTGGTCGGCGTCGTCGATCGACTCGTGCTCGCGGCGTTGACCGACCTCTCCGCCTTGGAGGACGAGCCGCTGGCCAAGCAGTTGCTCTGGGTGGTCCAACGCCTGCGGGACTACCACCAGCTGGTGACCGCGGTCCATGCCCGCGCCGACACCTCGCCACCCATCGATACGTGGCACCGGCGGTTCCACGATCTCGCCGATACCATCCTGGAAGAGGGATTCAGACAAGCAGGCATACCCGAAAAGGATCTCGATGCCAGGGCACAGATGGCTGTGCTCGTGATCGAAGGACTCATCACCCACATCCACGACGACGACCGCACACGAGCGATCCTCGACCTCCTCGCTTCCTGACGCCGGGATACGTTCACGTATCAGCAGATGGGTGCGAACCGTTCGCGGCGGAATGACGCAGATTGAACCAAGCGGTGCGCGCGAGCTAGGTGAACACACGCAGGCTTGGCTGGGCTAGCCAGTTCGGTACGGGGCAAACTGCGTGACTTTCGCGCGCTTGCGCCATCCTGGGATCGGGAAGAGTGCCGATAATTCATAGTGGGAATCGATCGTCTCGTACCCGCCGCCTGAGTCCACCTGAAGTGAACTTCGCCTTGGACCATCGAGCCTTCGGACTTGGCCATTAACTGCCGCGTCGATGTAAAAGTCCACGTGCTTCGGCTCGGAAATTTCTTCCCCGCCCTCGTCGAGGTCAAACCAAATCTCGAACTCGCCGTCGTTATCGTCGTCCAACCTCACGCCGAGCGCATCGGGATTGAGCGGGACAAGGCGGATTTCGTCGCCGCCCATCACCTGAACTACGTGAAGAGTCGCGCAATCTTTGAGATCGCGCGCCCGGGCCTCGAAATGTTCGCGTAGTGGATTCGCCATTGCGCTAATTTACTCGCGAGGGTAGGTGCATTGGGAGTTTGTCGGGTTGCCAACCTTGTGTTTGTGAACGAGACATGCGAGCCTGTCCGGTTGCCGTGCACGGCATCTGTCCTACAAAGGGTTGCGGGTTCAAGTCCCGTCGTCTCCACTCATGGGGGCGTAGCTCAATTGGCAGAGCGCCAGCAGCCCGAGTCCTGCACTCGGGCTGCTGGTATTGCTAGGGGGCTTCTATGTGAGAAGTCGCGGCGGAATGACGCCCGGCTTTGAGGCGGCTCGCAACCCTCATCCGATGCTTTCAGGGAGAGCGACTAAACGGCATTCGCACAGTGTTGGTTAGGCGGGGCCGCCCCCATGCTTCGCGTCTGGGCCTCCCGACTCGTCCCATTTTGTCCACGCGCGATAGGCGCGATACTCCTGTACCCATAGTCCCAACCAAACGACATACCCGGCCGAAGCGATTGCTGCCAGGGCCCACCACCACCAGACGTCTCTGGTCAGAGCGAATCCCCAGATGATCGAAAGAGGGGTCAGCTGCATTACCACGTCGAATGGGTGGACTCTTCGAGGCGCCTTCTCCCACGTCATGGAACTGACTCTAGGTCTGCGCGAACGTGCGAACCACCTCGAATGCGGCGATATGACGCGGGTCAACCCGGGCAAGCAGCATCAGCGGCGGAGTTTGTGTCAGTAGAGTTGGTGGATGGTCTTTCGGAAGCGTTCGCAGCCACCGCCGCGATTGTTTGATCCGACGAAGATCGATCTGGTCGGTGTCGTCGACGGTGCGGTCGAGTTGCACATCGTTCGTGATTCGGCGTGGACCGGCACGGATGAGGAGTTGCGGTCATTCCAGGACAAGGTGCATGCGTACGTCGGGTATGCGCTTGATGGTCAGATGGCCGCTGCGTATCCGGAAACTGCGGGACTTCCTTGGGTCATCGTGGTCGACTCGACCGCTGGGTCGCCGGACGGGCGATCTTCTGAGTTGCTTGAGGCCACGAAGGCGCCCGTGTCGAAGCACGGCGGTGGCCTCGAGGTCCGGATCCTCTGAACCCGGGGATCCGGAATTGTGGGCTAAACGGCATCGATATGTCTCACTCTGAAGCGGCGAAAAGACTGTGAGGATCGCCAACGCAGCCTGAAGGTGCTGGGCTGTGGTTGGTGACCGCGAGTGTGACCCCCGGAAAGACTGGCTTTGTGCCTTGCTGCGACTTGTCCGCTCGTGGTCACCGGCCCCGGCCCGGTTGGAGGAGCTGGCCTGATCAGGAGCTTGACCACCTGGCGTTAGAGGCGCCGGATGTGTCTCATCACAGTCCTGCCGAGCCTCCGTCCCGGACCGGAACCACGTCCCGTCCGGCGAAGGAGAGAACGCATGAACAGTCTGACCGATCTGCGCGAGGTGGTCGATGTCGTCATCGGCGTCGACACCCACGTCCATACCCACTCCGCGGCCGTGCTCGATGCTGCCACTGGCGGTGTCCTCGACGAGATCACCGTCGATGCAACAGCTCAGGGCTATGCCGAGCTGGTGGAGTTCGCCAACAACCACCAGATGTTGCGGGCCTGGGCGATCGAGGGGACCGGTGGTCACGGCGCTGGTCTGAGCCGCCACCTGCTGGAGACCTCGGAGATCGTGATCGAGCTGGACCGCCCGAAGCGGGCTGCGCGTCGCAACGGTGCGAAGTCCGATCCGCTCGATGCGATCCGAGCTGCGCGTGAAGCGATGGCCCGGCCGCGGTTGGGAACTCCCCGCACCGGGGGTGATCGCCAAGGACTGTCGGTGCTTTTGGCTGCTCGCCGCTCCGCGATCAATGCCTCCACCGAGGCCCAGCAGCAGGTCTTCAGCCTGGTCATCGCGGCACCCGAACCCGTCCGAGCCCGGTTCCGTGGCCAGAAGCTTGCCGCGATGCTCAACACCGCCGCGAACCTGCGAGTGCACGCCTCCTGGGACACCGAGACGACCAGCACCGTGGTGGCGCTGCGGACCCTGGCCCGTCGCGCGCACGCGATGCTGAAAGAGGCACGGGAGCTGCAGAAGGCGATCGTGGCCATCATCCGCAGCTGGCGTCCTGACCTGCTCGAGCAGTTCGGCGTCGGACCGATCGTGGCCGCGACGGTGTTGTGCGCCTGGTCCCACCCCGGCCGCATCCACTCCGAGGCCGCGTTCGCGATGCTCGCCGGCGTCGCACCGATCCCAGCCAACAGCGGCCAAGTCACCACCCGTTACCGGCTCAACCGCTACGGCGACCGCAACCTCAACAACGCACTGCACACCGTGGTCCAGAGCCGGATCCAATACCAGCCAGCCACCCGCGACTACGTCGCCCGCCGCACCGCCGAAGGCAAGACCAGCCGAGAGATCAAACGCTGCCTCGCCCGCTACGTCGCCCGCGACCTCTACCGCCTACTGGAAAACCGGCCGCAGCGGCTTGACGAAGCATAGGAGCGTCGCTGGTTAACGTCCCGCTTCCGCGGGCTAGCCTGTGAGCAACTAGAGATCAGTCGAACATCGAGCCGAACACATCCAGCAGATCCGCCCAGCCTTGTTGATCAAGTCCGCCGTCGTCCCAGCCGGGGACTCGCTGAGTTGGCTGGTCGGAGGTTCCATTCCAGTAGATCAGGTCTGCCCACCCACCGGCGTATAGAACCAATTCGCCTTCTGCGCTGCCTGACGCGACTCGAACACCAAGCGAGTACGGAGTCACGATCTGAGCCCGATCCGTGACGAGCGGATTCATTGTGGTCTGTCCCTCGGCCCAAGTAATCAGCCCGACGTCGAGTCCGCGTTCGATCCACTCGAGACGCTTGGCAGTTAACGGCACCGCTGCCGCGTCGAGATCAACCGTTCGCATCCCGACATTGTCGCCTAAACCCACTCGCGCCAACGCGACAACCGACCTAGGTTTCAAGGCGGCGGTTTGACGCATACCGTCGATCAGGAGCGGTTGAAGAGAGGCGGGCTTTGCGACTGCCCAGGATCCTGAGACGATCTGGTTGTGACCTTGACCGCCGACCAACTCGTGAGGCGTCTTCGGGTGGATGTACCGGAGTTTGCGAACGCGATCGACGAGCATCTCGCGTATTACGACGAGTTGTTGATCCACGTATTATTCGGCGACTTGGCTCGAGCATGTCTGACAGCGTGGCGATCGGGCGATGTGGAGTTCAACCGCCGCGTCCTTGCACTGCTGGAAGAGGCATATGACGAACACAACGACGAGGACTACGTAAGTAACGCCGTCGCCGTTTCATTTGTCGAGGACATCGGACCGTGGGACCCGTCTGTTAGCGAGTTCGTAGCCGAATGGCCTCCTGCACTACTTCGAGACGCACGACGCGCTGGCTTCGACCGTTAGGCGTTCTGAGAGTCTGCGGGCTTAGCGATCACGGAAGTAAATGGCGCGGTGTCGATCGTGATGCGGGCCGGCCGCTAAGGCGGCGGTATGACGCGCCCTTCGACGACACGAACGGGCGCCGGGAGCCTCTCGCCGAGTGCGTCACAGGTTCGTCAGGAGGGGACGCTTCCGCGAAGGATCGTTGCGCCCTACCGTCAGGGAGGGGCCGTCGTTGCGGAGGTAGCCATGAGGGAAGCCTGGGAGCTTCTGACCGCGGGACCCGAGGATGCCGACCGATCGGTCCTGCTCCTGCCGGGCGGAGCCAACGCGGCCCGCTCGTTCGACCTGGTGATGGCTGAGCAGGCGCTGTCCGGTGTTCGCTTGGTGGCCACGACGCTGCCGGGCATGGCGGGTGCCCCGCTGTCCGATGACGTGTCCGTCCCTGCCCTGGCCCGTCGGGCCGGCGAGCTGGCCAAGGAACACGGGTGCGACGTGGTCGTGGGCTTCTCCCACGGCGCCACGGTTGCCCTGGAGATGCTCCTGTCCGGTCACTTCCAGGGCCCGGTCGTGCTCCTCGGCATCAGCCTGACGACTGAGGACGAGGCCGGGTTCTTCCGCGCCGTGGTCCGGGCGTCGCAGAAGGTGGGCAGCTGGCCGATGGCCATCATGCTCCGGCTCATGCCCCTGATGGCCAGGTCTGCCAAGACACCTGAGCCGCACAAGCGGGAGCTGATCGAGGACCTCAAGCAGAACAAGGCCGGCGATTCGGTCCGGGCGTGCGGCGAGTACCTCGACTACATCGCCGCAGACCGGGACTACGCCGCCGAGCTGGCCGCGTCGGGCATCCGGTGTGGGTGGTCCACGCCGAGAAGGGGGATGGTGGCCTCACCGACGCCGAGCGCGCCACCCTCCAGGCGGCTGCCAACGTGACCCTGGTGACGATCCCCGGTGCGGTGTTCCTCCTCCCGGACGAGGCGCCGCAACAGACCGCCGCAGTGATCGCCACCGCCCTGTCCGCGGCCCGCACATGAAGGTCAGGGCCACCACGACGATCGACAAGCCAGTCAGCGATGTGTTCCCCCTCATGGCCGACAACCGGAACGAGCCGCGGTGGAACAGCAACCTCAGCGACTCCGAGCTGCTCACAGCGGAGCCCATCGGCGTGGGCAGCCGCTTCCGGGCCGTCTATCAGGGGCAGGAGTGCATGGCTGTCATCGCCGAGCACGAGCCTGACCGCGTCGTGACCTTCGAGGTCGACGCGAAGCGGATGGACATCACCGGCCGGATGAGCTTCTCGCCCGCGGGCTCCGGCACCCGGCTGGACGGCGAGTTCGATCTCCGCCCGAAGGGTGTCATGAAGGTGATGCTGCCCCTGGTGGCGCCGCTCGTCCGTCGGGATTTCCCCAAACAGTTCGCGAACTTCAAGGCCTTCGCAGAGCAGCGCTGACGAGTCGGTCCGTCGGCTCCCACCTCATGTTCGAAAGGTCGGAGTTCGATACATCCGGTCATCGGCAGTGCGCCGCCAAGCGGCGAAATGACGCGCCTGAACGCGACTCATATGCCAGGCCACGGCTTCCCTGGAGGCCAAGGGTCCGGGAGACCCAAGAACTCGGCTGCTCCAATTGCTGGCTCGACCTCGGCAAACACATCATCGTGGACGGCTGTTGATCGCCACGGCAAGCCAAGATCATCCGGCAGCGGATGCAGTGGCAACGGGTGCCGCCACAATGTCACGTCCGCACGCTGCACGTAGTAGGGCATGAGCTGATTGACCAGCAGTACACCCGACACATTGTGGTGATCCCAGGCCGGGGGAACCCCAAAATACCCATCGGGGTGTCGCACCTCACGGGTGCGCACTTCCCCAGTGGCTGACTCGCCAATTTCGACGGCAACTCGTCCGTACATGGCGTTGGTACTGTGCCATCGATCTGCTGTCGAAAATGTACGTGCCGACCGCGATGATGAACGGTCCCCCCAGGTCTCCGTAGGCATGATGTTTGGCCGAGATCGCTTTGACTATCTTGGGGTACCTCATCTATTAGTGACGCTTCACCGTGTCCGTACACGCCGATGGCTCGATCGTTCGGCCGACTTCCTCGCGCCTCCGGCTTCTTCGGGATCGCCCGGAAAGTGACGGACCAACCGTCATATTCCCAGCGGCGTGTAGGCGCACTGACGATGTCCGAGATCGCATCCGGGTCGAGGTCAGCCAGCCAGTTCCGAAGGTCCGTGCGGAGACGAGCCGAGGCCGGCGGCGACGACCCCTGAACTGGATCCTCAGCGAAAACATGAAGTTCGGGTCGCCCAGACCGTTCACGGTGTCGAAGAGAACCGCCCGCCGCCGAGCGGCAGCCTTGGCCTCGACGCTCGTGCCCGGGGCGATCGCTTCTACGAATACGACCTGCCCGTCACGTTCTGCTTTGAAGTCGGGTCGACGCGAGTTCCCTGGCACGGCGGGATGGATCGTCACCGTATACCCGCCCCTGACTAGGCACTCGTGCAAGTACAGCTCTAAGTAGGCACTGCGGAACTGGTCGTCGTCTCGCGAGCGAATCGTTGACGAAGGTCGTTGTAGTCCTGATCTTCGGCGATGCCGTCGAGCCAGGTCTGCATGAGCTCGCGCGGGTGTCGCCAGTAGTCGCCCGCAACGCGGTTGAGGAACTCGAAAGTGGACTCTCCATGTCTCGCAGGCTGGGTTTCCGTCCGGTCACCCTCGTCGAAGAGAGGGTCACGAGGTGCACTCATGCATTCAGACTCCCAGCGATCAACCCACTCGCGCCACCGTGGTCCGCGGTCAGCCGAAGCGCGGGAAGGCTCGGTTGGCTCGCCTACGCCTTCGAGCTAGTGCGAGGATCGAACTATGGCAAAGTTCCGGGTGCTCGACGCGAATCAGAAGATCATGGGTGAAGCCGAGGCAGACGATGGATGGTCCGCCATCGCCTGGGCCTCGTCGGAGTTCCGCGCGAAGCAGCCACGGGTCAATCCGATGACGATCGAGCGTGACGACGGTGATGGATGGAAGTTTATACGTCTCTGGTCCGTCGAAGACCCTAGGTACGCTCGCTCAGCCCGCCTCCGAGCGGACGAACGAATCTCTTGGTCGCTGCCTCTCGATCGTCCGTCGAGACCGACTCGAGTCGGGTGAGCGCCCCCGACCACCGTTGCCAGGTACCCACGTACCGGTTCTCGCGGTCGCTCTCCCTGCTCCGCCCGATCGACAACTTCGCTAGGGGGTGCGGATCTGCTCCTTCCATCGCGAGACCAATGTTCCGCGGGCATTACCAATGAACCGTCGTCCCGACGCTCACCCGACGTGCAGGTAATCGCTGCCAGTGTGCCCAGCGCTCGTGCTCCGACCGCTGCCGAGCCGTCAATTGCTCGATCGTCTCTTGAGCGCTGCTCGCAGCCTCAGCTTCGTCCGGCATTACGATCAGGTCCTGCTTCACGAGCGCCCAGTAATGCTGGCCCGAGACGGTCAGCTCGCACGCTTTGCTCTCCATTGCCGCGTGCCACATGTGGGGCGCACCCACCGGGCCGAACAGGTTCACCCTGCACCAGCAGTATCTGCAGGACGGCGAAGTCAGCGGTCTTGAGCGGGTCCGGCGGCGGGACCGAGGGTCTTCGGCTCGCCGACGCGCTCAGGCTCGTAGCCGGGATCGAGCTGGAGCTCGGTGGCGGGTTCGCGAAACAGAGTCGTCGAGCTTCTGCAACTTCTCGAGCTCGATCGGGGCGTCCGCCTTGCGCAGGGACACGAACTCTTCGACGTTCGTCTTGAAGACCGGCCGCTGCGACCACGGGCCGAGCGACTGGTCCATGTGCGCGTACACGCTGCCCGGCGTGACGTCGCCGACGAGATTGGCCGCGGCCCCATTGAGAGCGTCGACGAGCAGACTTGTGAAGACCCCGAGCCGCCCGTCTCCATCGCGTACTGGTTCGCCGCGGACGCAGTCAGGATCGTGACGCCCTCTGGAGATCTCTGCGACGCTGCGCAGAGACCGCGCTTCTCGCCTGCCGCGCCGCTGTGGCAGCTGTCGAGGATGATGACCTTGTTCTTTGCCTGGCGACTGATTGGCGAGCGTCATGATTCCGCAAGCGAGAGGCCGTCGTGCCTGAGTCGCAAGTCGCTCGCGCACAGGTAGCCTCCGGTGCCGTCGATGTGGCCGTGACCGGAGAAGTACAACAGCGCGATCTCGGCATCGTCTGGAAGAGCTGCTCGATCGCTTCGCGCAGTTCGGCACGCGTGACGTCCGATCCTGGGCCGGTGCCGTCAGGAGATGCGGCTGCGGGAAGTTGCGTGTGCCGTCGGCGTTGCGTTCGAGGGTTGCCTTTACGCTGTGACGCGTCGTTGACCGCGCCGCTGAGGCGACCGATGTGTTCGTAGTAGTCGATCCCGACGATCAGGGCTTTCCGCATCGTCGGCCTACTAGAGCGAGTCGATGAAGACGAGATGTTCGCGTCCTGACCATACGAAGTCGTCAGCACCAGCGAGCTGCGTGCGATCGTCGCTGTAGGCCCAGATCCCGCGGATCCTCTTGCCCTCCTCCTTGCACACCGGATCTCCCACTTCTGACCTGACGAAGTCAGCGAGTTCTTGCTCACTAGCACGATCACGCCGTGCGGAGCGCCGGATCGCGTGCGCGGACCTTTCCTTCCAACCGGAGTCGTAGGCCTCCTTCACAGACATGTCGACGAACTCGTACGGCGCGCGCGGGCTCAGCGACTGTCCCTTGAGGAAGTCGCGCTGCCTCTCGTCCTCGATCGCGAACGCAACGAAGTACGTCTTCTTCTCAGCCGACGCCGGCAACCCCGCAGTCGCTTGAGCCGGGCCTGCGACTCGACCACATCGGAAGCTCGCACTGAGTCCATTTGTCACGCTCGCATTCCTCACTGTCTTCACTTGCGGCGCGCCAGTCTCGCAACCCGCGCTGGCGCCTGCCACACCGCGCGTACAGCGACATTCTGGGCTACTAGAGACTTCACGCAGGATCGGCGTCAGGCCAGACTCGGTCCAGCTGCTCGGCGGAACGCTCTCTTCTGGGCTGCCCACTCGCGTGCGGGTGTGGCTCTACTTCCGGTTTGCGAACCTCCGGGCACCGTGACGAGGCGTGGCTCAAGAGGGGACTGCCCGCTCGTAGTAGCAATGCCCACCTCGCCGTCCCATCCGTTCACGGCAGAGGCGCGAGTGCATCGCATGGAGCAGTTGATCATCGGGGTCGATCCCCACAAGCTGTCGGTGACCATCGAGGTCGTCGACGATCACGAGAAGCTCCTCGGCTCGGGCAGATCCACCACCGACAAGGCCGGGTACGCGGCGCTGCGCAACTACGTGCAAGCACATGGTCCGAACGGGACTGGGCAGTCGAGGGCAGCCTGGCGTCGGTCGTCCGCTGGCGCAACGGCTGATCGAGGCGGCGAGCGGTGGTCGACGTCCCGGCCAAGCTCGCAGCCCGGGTCCGGCTGCTTCGACACCGGCCATGACCGAAAGACCGACGCCCACGACGCGCACTCGGTCGCGGTCGCTGCGGTCCGCGCCACGACCTGCGTGTCCTGGCCCCGACGGCGAGCTCGAGGCGCTGCGGATGCTGGTCGACCACCGCGACCAGCTGTCGAGCCAGCGCGTGGCGACAGTCAACCGGCGACATCGACTGCTCGCCGAGCTCACACCTGGTCAGCGCGAGAAGGACATGACCGCGCTGCAAGCCAACGCGATCTGGCCAGCGTCCGCCCTCGCGACGTTAGCAATCAACATGGACCTGAACGCAGTACAGGGACA
>CAVXIX010000011.1:0-73879 GCA_963761965.1 uncultured Actinomycetota bacterium | reverse complement strand
AACCCCCGATATCACTGGAATTCCAGTGAAAATCGGGGGTCTTCATCGTGCGGTGGCGGTGGGATTTGAACCCACGGTGGGTTTGAGCCCACACATCATTTCGAGTGATGCACCTTCGGCCGCTCGGACACGCCACCGCGGACGAGGTTACCGGAAGCCGCGGCGCTGGCCGAATCCGGCCCAGCCGGTGCAGTCAGGCACCGATGTGGCGCGGATCGCAGCGCCGATCGCTGCCATCTCGGCGAGGACGCGGTCGCGCGGGTCCCTCGCTGCGTCGTCGGGCCAGCTCGCCACGACGGCATACGCCACCTCGCCTGCGGGGCTCGCGACGATGCCGACATCGGCCGCGTACGGTGCTGATGGTTCCGGTCTTGTTGATCAGCGTGACGCCGCGATCGGGCTCGGCGTGAGCCAGCGGGTCCAGGCCGAACGCAGAGGCCACCATCGACAGGTCGGCATTGGCGGCGACCCAGCGGAGCACACGGGCGCTGACCTCCGGTGAGACGATGTCGCCGCGGTGCAGGCGCGCCATGAGTTCGGACAGCTCCTCGGCGTTGCCGGCCGAGAGGGTCCACGGATCGTCGAGTCCGCGGTCGTCGCGGACGCGGTCGAGCAGCGCGGAACGCACGAAACCCAGCGACGTCGAGGTGGCGGTCACCGCCTCGATCCCGATGCGCCGGACGAGGACGTTGGTGGCGAGGTTGTCGCTGAACCCGCCGATAAGCCAGCAGAGGTCCTCGACGGTGAAGGTGTCGCGCGCCATCAGGTGCCACAGGCCGGAGTCGGCGACCAGGTCCTCATCAGTACGCGGCAGCTCTTCGCCGAGGTCGAGCTCGCCAGCCTCGGCCTGCCGGGCAATCTCGATCAGCAGGAACAACTTGCCGATGCTCGCCGTACGGAGCACCAGCTCAGGATCCTCAGCTGCCAGAACCTCGGACGTCGCCGCATCGCGAATGCACACCGACCACTCGACGTCTGGGAACAGCCGCGGAAGGTCCACGGGTCACACGGTAGCGAGGAAGTGCGCCAGGATCTCTCGACCTCCGAGAAGCGACGAGACCGGCACGCGCTCATCGACCCCGTGTATGCCCGACCGTCGGCGGCCGTCGGGGTCCACAGTCGCGGGCGCGAACCCGTAGCAGGCGATGCCGAGCAGGCTGAACGCCTTGGCGTCGGTGCCACCACCGAGGCAGCCCGGCACGACGACAGCCGACGGATCGACCTGGCGGATCGAGGTGACCATGGCGTCGAACCAGGCCCCATCGATCGGCGCCTGCACCGACGGCTCCTGCACCGAGTGCTCGAACGACGACGCAGTCGCCGACGAGCCCGGGCAGCGCGGCGAGGAGCTCGTCCTCGAACCCCGGCGGACAACGTACGTCGATCTCCGCCTCGGCGAGACCGGGGATGACGTTGACCTTGTAGCCGGCGCGTACGACCGTCGGCGTGGTCGACGCACGGACCGTGAACATCGCGACGTCAGCGGCGTCGCCGAGCTCCGCGATCGTGCGCAGCACACCGTCGTCGGTCGTCAGGTCGGCCTTGCGACCGAGCGCCGCGGCGGTCTGCTCGAGCTGTGCGCGCACCAGCGGCGACACGTGCAACGGCCAGTCGTGATGGCCGATGCGGTGCAGCGCATCGACGAGCGCGAGCACGGCGCCGCCCTCGACCGGCCTCGACGCATGACCGGAGTCGCCGGTCGCGGTGAGCCGCAGGTGCAGGGTGCCGCGCTCGCCGGCCGCGATCCGGGCCAGCCGCACCGGCTCACCGTCGGCGCCGGGTGCTCCTCGACCACACCACCGGACTCGCCGATGCCGACGGCCACACCGGCGAACAGCTCGGGGTGCGCCTCGACGAGCCACTGCGCGCCGTACGCCCCGTCGGTCTCCTCGTCCGCGACGAACGCGACCACGACATCGCGCCGCGGCCGCTCGCCAGTCGCCGCCCAGTCGAGCAGGACCGACAGGGTCATGGCGCACATGTCCTTCATGTCCATCGCGCCGCGGCCCATGACGTAGCCGTCGGACACGTGCCCGCCGAACGGGTCGAAGCTCCACTGCTCGGGCTCGGCCGGCACGACGTCGAGGTGCGCGTGCACCAGCAGACCCTCCAGCGACGGATCGGTGCCGGCAACCCGTACGACGACATTGGCCCGATGTGGGGCATCGTCGCGGGCCAGCAGCACCGGCTCGAGGCCGGCGCCCAGCAGGAGGTCGTGGATCCAGGTGGCAGCCGCCAGCTCGCCCTCGGCATCGCCGGGTGCCCGGTTGGTGGTGTCGAACCTCAGCAGGGTCTGCAGCAGGGAGACGACGTCCGCGCGTTCGGCCACGTCAGGCTCCTCCCCCAGGCGATCATGAATGTGCGCAGATTTGCGAAACACATCAGGACGCCCACTGTGCATCATCGTCGGCGATTTGGTCCACTTTTGCGCTTGAGACCGCTCGAGATATGAAAGTTGTGTTACGTATCCTGCGAAAATCATTGACATCGACGCAGCCCTCATGAACAGTGCGGAGGGTGCCGGGACGACCCGGCCCACAGCACTCCACGATCGGGGACCCATGATCACCACGTCTCGCTCTCGCCTTGTGCGGCCATTCACGGGTGTCGTGACGGCCGTCCTGCTCAGCCTCTCCGGCCTCGCGCTCACCACGCCGGCACACGCCGACGGCGACCACAAGAGCGGGCCCATCAAGGTCTCGATGATCAACGACGTCGACACGTTCAACCCTTTCACGGCGGTCCTGCTGCAGAGCACCGGCATCAACCGCTACCAGTACGAGTCGCTGGTCGGCTACGGCAAGAACAGCGAGCCGGCGCCGGGCATCGCCGACAAGTGGGAGACCAGCGAGGACGGCAAGACCTGGACCTTCACCATCCCCGAAAACCGCAAGTGGTCCGACGGCAAGGCCATCACCGCCGACGACGTGGCGTTCACGTACACCTCGATCATGAAGACCACCGCGCTGCAGGCGGCCAACGGCGGCCTCGTCACCAACATCGCCGACGTCAAGGCCACCGATCCGCAGACCGTGGTCATGACGCTGAAGTCGGCCCAGGCGCCCAACCCCGGCCAGGAGATCCCGATCGTCCCCAAGCACATCTGGGAGAACGAGGACGCCGCCAAGTTCGCCGCCGACAAGGACGTCGTCGGCTCGGGACCGTTCACCATCACGACGCTTCAAGACGGGTCAGTCGGTCGCAGCTCAAGGCCAACCCGCACTTCTGGCGCGGCAAGCCCAAGGTCTCCGGCGTGACGTACGTGGCCTACAAGAACACCGACGCCGCCGTCCAGGGCCTCAAGTCCGGCGAGGTCGACATCGTCGACGGACTGGCGCCGGCGCAGTACGACTCGCTCAAGGGCGCCAAGAACATCACCCGCCACGCCGGCATCGGCCGCCGCTACCAGGCGCTGGCGATCAACCCCGGCGCCGTCGACATCGACGGCAAGCCCATGGGTGACGGCAACCCCGCGCTCAAGGACCCGAAGCTCCGCGAGGCGATCTTCATGGCGGTCGACAAGAAGACGCTGCTCGACCGCGTGCTGCAGGGTCTCGGCGACGAGGGCCAGACCGAGGTCCCCAAGTCGTACGAGAAGTTCTTCGGCTTCGCCGACGGCTACCAGGAGGTGCCCGTTCGACCTCGACGCCGCCAACAAGCTGCTCGACGAGGCCGGCTACAAGAAGGGCTCGGACGGCATCCGCGAGGACAAGGACGGCAAGCCGCTCAAGCTGCGCCTCATGGGCCGCAACACCGAGCCGGCGCACGCCCAGATGGCCGACTTCCTGACGAGCTGGTTCAAGGACATCGGCATCGGCCTCGACGTCTCGATGGTCACCCCCGACAAGGTCAACGAGGACTCGACGCTCGGCAAGTACGACCTCTACTTCACCGGCTGGAGCCTCGGCCCCGACCCGGACAACCAGCTCGCGATGAACACCTGCGCGTCGCGGCCCAACGCCGACGGCTCGGGCAACACCAGCGAGAACAACTGGTGCTCGCCGGAGTTCGACGCGGCCTTCAAGGCGCAGCACGCCGAGCTCGACGAGGGCAAGCGCGCCGGAGCTGGTCAAGAAGGCGTTCAGCATCCTCTACGACGCGTACGTCAGCGACCCGATCTGGTACATCAAGCCGCTCGAGGCCTACCGCAGCGACCACTTCACCGGCTTCGGCCTGCAGCCCGAGAAGGGTGGCGTGATCCTCAACCAGAACGGCTACTGGGGCCTGTACGGCGCCAGGCCGGTCAGCTCCGACAGCTCGTCGTCCGACGACGGCGGCCTGCCCGGCTGGGTCATCCCGGTGGGTGCCATCGTGGTGCTCGCTGCGGTCGGCGGCGCCGTCGTCGCGTCGCGCCGACGCAGCACGGGTGAAGACAGGGAGTGAGACATGACCGTCATCGAGACGGTCCCCGCGGACAGCGAGGACACGAGGGGGTCCTCGCTGCCGCGGTACCTCGCGCTCAAGGCCGGCGGCGCGCTCATCAGCCTCGCGCTGGTCGTGGTGCTCGGGTTCTTCATGTTCCGGATCATGCCCGGCGACCCGGCGATCAACATGACGCGCGGCCGCCAGGTCAGCCCCGGCGAGGTCGAGCGGCTGCGCCAGGAGATGGGGCTCGACCAGCCGCTGCTCGTGCAGTTCTGGCCGCTTCGTCCGCGACCTGTTCACGGGTGACCTCGGCACGTCGTACGTCTATCGCCGCCCGGTCTCCGAGCTCATCGGCGAGTACGTCGGCCCCACCCTCCTGCTGACCGGCACGGCCGCGCTGATCTCCGTCGTGCTCGGCCTGTGGCTCGGGCAGAAGGCGGCCTGGCGGCGGGGCAGCTGGTTCGACAAGATCCACACCGGCGTCGCGCTGGTCTTCTGGTCGGTGCCGACGTTCTGGCTCGGCCTCCTGCTGCTCCTGGTGTTCGGCGGCGGCCTGGGCTGGTTCCCCACCGGCGGCATGAGCACGGCCGCGTCGACCGACACCGGGCTTCGCGCACGTGCTCGACGTCGCCCACCACCTGGTGCTGCCGGTGACGACGATGGTCGCGGTGATCTATGCGCAGTACCTCATGGTCATGCGCGCCTCGGTGCTCGAGGAGATGTCGGCCGACTACCTCACGACCGCCCGCGCCAAGGGCCTGCGCGAGGACCTCGTACGTACGAGGCACGCCGTGCCCAACGCCCTGCTGCCGACCGTGACGCTGATCTTCCTGACCCTCGGCCTGCTGATCGCCGGGACGGTGACGGTCGAGACGGTGTTCTCGTGGCCGGGCCTGGGCTACCTGACGTACAAGGGGCTCAGCGCTCCGGACTTCCCGCTGGTGCAGGGCACGTTCGTCGTGTTCTCGGCCGCGGTCATCGTCATGAACTTCATCGCCGACCTGCTCTACCGCGTCCTCGACCCACGCCTGAAGGCCTCATGACCACGTCAGGACAGCGCGGCGATCCGCGCTCGCCGTCGTGCGCGGTTCACCGAGGTCGTACGCGAGATCGGCTCGCACCCGTCGGCCGTGATCGGCGCCGCGCTGCTGCTGCTCATCATCGCGCTCGCGCTGCTGGCGCCGGTGCTCATGCCGATGGACCGGCTCGACGTCACCAAGGTCACCGCGCGGGGCAACGAGGCACCGAGCGGCGGCCACTGGCTCGGCACCGACCCGTCCGGCCGCGACGTGCTCGGCCTGCTGCTCTGGGGCTCGCGCGCGTCGTTGCTGGTGGGCTTCTCCGCCACGGCGATCGCGATGGTCATCGGCACGACTGTTCGGCATGGCCGCCGGGCACTTCACCGGCCTGGCCCGCGCGGTCGTGCTGCGGATCATCGACTTCTTCCTCGTCGTGCCCAGCCTCGTGCTCGCGATCGTGCTCTCGACGGTGCTGTCACGCGGCCTGTCGACGATCATCATCGCGATCGGGGTGACGTGCTGGGCCCACACCGCCCGCGTCGTACGGGCCCAGACCCTGACGATCGAGACCCGGCCGTACATCGAGCGGGCCCGCGCGCTCGGCGCCGGCGACCGGCACATCATCGGCAAGCACGTGTTCCCGTCGGTCCTGCCTCTCGTCATGGCCAACACGACGCTGGTGGTCGGGCAGGCGATCATCCTCGAGTCGACGCTGGCCTTCCTCGGCCTCGGCGACCCCACGACGTTCTCCTGGGGCTCGATGCTCAAGACCGCGCTCGACACGGGCGCGGCGACGGCCGGCTACTGGTGGTTCGTGCTCGCGCCCGGCATCGCGATCGTCATCGTCGTGCTGTGCTTCACCCTCGTGGGTCGCGCCCTCGAGGCCGTGCTCAACCCGACGCTGAGGGCGCGCTGATGACCGACCAGACGCCGACCCTCGCCTGGGACGACGTACGCATCACGTACGCCGGCGGCACCGTCGCGGTCGACGGCGTCAGCCTCGAGATCGAGCGCGGCGGCACCGTCGGCCTCGCCGGCGAGTCCGGCTGCGGCAAGTCGACGCTGGCGATGTCGGTGCTCCGGCTGCTGCCGCGGTCGGCCCGCATCGAGGGCCGCATCCTGCTGCAGGGCGAGGACGTCGCCGCCATGACCTGGGGTCGCCTGCGCGCAGTCCGGTGGACCGAGGCGGCGATCGTCTTCCAAGGCGCGATGCACTCGCTCAACCCGGTCCGTCAGGTCCGCCACCAGGTCGCCGAGGCCCTCGCGCTGCACAGCACCAAGGAGTTCCCCGACTCCGCGTCGCGGCTGCGCCGGGTCGACGAGCTGCTGGCGCTGGTGGACCTGACCCCCACGAAGGGTCGCGCCTATCCGCACGAGCTCTCGGGCGGGCAGCGGCAGCGCGTCATGATCGCGATGGCCCTGGCCTGCGACCCCGAGCTGATCATCGCCGACGAGCCGACCACGGCGCTCGACGTCGTGGTGCAGGCCCAGGTGCTCGACGTGCTCAACGGGCTCGTCCGCGACCGGGAGCTGACGCTCGTGATGATCAGCCACGACCTCGCGGTGCTCGCCGCGGTCTGCGAGCGCATCGTCGTCATGAAGGACGGCCGCATCGTCGAGCAGGGCAAGGCCCAGCAGATCCTCACCGACCCGGTCCACGAGCACACCCGCGAGCTGGCTGCGGCCTTCCCGGTCATCGGCGACCCGGCCTCCCGGCTCGTCGTCGGCCGCCAGGCCACCCGTGCCGAGGGTGCCGAACCGGTCACCGAGGCCCACACCGTGCTCGAGGTCCGTGACCTCACGGTCGACTTCCGGGCCCGCGGCCAGCACGTACGCGCGGTCGACCACGTCAACCTGTCCTGCGGCTCCGGCGAGATCGTCGCCCTCGTCGGCCAGTCCGGCTCGGGCAAGACGACCCTCGCTCGTACGATCCTCGGGCTGCAACAGCCGACCAGCGGCGAGGTGCTGCACGAGGGCAAGCCGTTGCCGCGCCGCCGGGCGGCCCTCAAGGCATACCGGCGAGGGGTGCAGTACGTCCTGCAGGACCCGAGCGCCTCGCTCAACCCCAAGCACACCGTCTACGAGGCGGTCGCCGAGGGCATCCGCATCCACCGCCTCGACGACGAGCGGGAGCGCGTCATCCGCGCCCTCACCCGGGCCGAGCTCACCCCGCCCGAGCGGTTCTTCGCCGCGATCCCGCAGGAGCTGTCCGGCGGCCAGCGCCAGCGCGTCGTGATCGCCGGTGCCCTGGCGCTCGACCCGACCTACCTCGTGGCCGACGAGCCGGTCGCGAGCCTCGACGCCTCCGTGCGCGGCGAGATCCTCGGGCTGCTGCTGCAGCTGCGCCGCGACCTCGGGCTCGGCGCGCTCGTGATCACGCACGACCTCGGACTCGCGTGGAACATCGCCGACCGCGTTGTGGTCATGCACCAGGGCCGCATCGTCGAGAATGGTCCGGTGGAACACGTCCTGCTCGATCCCCAGCACGACTACACCAAGTCGCTGCTGCAGGTCGTGCCGTCCAAGCTGGGCGCGCGATGAGGCCCGGCGACCGGGTCGCGCTCGTCGCGCCCGCCGGCCCGGCACCCGCCGAGCTCCTCGCCACAGCCGTCGAGCTGGTCGAGTCGTGGGGCCTCGAGCCGGTCGCCTATCCCAGCGCCACCGCCGTCCACGCGCGCGCCGACTACCTGTCCGGCGACGATCGCGTACGCGCGGACGACGTGCAGCAGGCGTGGTGCGACCCCGACATCGCGGGCATCTTCTGCATCCGCGGCGGCTACGGCGCCGTACGCATCCTCGACCTGCTCGACCGCGATGCCATGGCGGCCGCCGAGCCCAAGCCGCTCTACGGCAGCTCGGACATCACGGCGCTGCACGAGTGGATGCGCGAGCAGCTCGGCGTGCCGACGTGGTTCACCCCGATGCTCAGCACGCACGTCATGGCCGACGACGAGGTGGCCCGCGACGCGCTCCGCACCGCGGTGTTCGAGCCCGGATCCGTCAGCGAGTGGACGTCGCCCCGTGCCGTCAGCCTCGTCGAAGGTCACGCCGAGGGCCGGCTCATCGGCGGCAACCTGTCGTTGCTGTCGACGACCACCGGCGCGCGCAACCGCCCGCCGCTCGACAACAGCGGCTGCATCGCGCTGCTCGAGGACTACACCGAGTCGACCTACCGGATCGACGGCTACCTCCACACCCTGCTCCGCTCCGGCTGGTTCGACGGCGTCACCGGCATCGCGCTCGGCAGCTGGGCCAAGTGCTCGCCGGTCGAGGAGATCCACGCCCTCTGCGTCGAGCTGCTCGGCCCCCTCGGCGTCCCCATGGTCGGCGAGGTCGGCTTCGGCCACGGACCCGGCGCCCACAGCATCCCGCTCGGCGTGCCCGGTGCCCTGCGCGCCGACGCCTCAGCCGCGCTCCAGCTCGGGCCCGCCGAGGACCCGCGCTCGCACTCTCAAACTCATCGCTCGCTCAGGAAGGCCTTGCGAGCATGCATGACCGGTACGACCCGACACCAGCCGAGCACCTCGCTCGGCCACGATCTTCAAGTCGCGGCTGATCGACGCGCACCGCCAGGAGTTCGAGGCAGGCCTCGAGTGGGCGCTGTCCGATCCCATGGTCGAGGCGGCCGCCGCCCGCATCACGGGCGCCCGCCGCCGGTTCGTGCTCGGCGCCGCCACCTCGTTCACGTACGCCTCGCTGCTCGCGGCCAAGCTCAGCAACTCGCTGGCCCAGGTGACCCTGGTCGACGGCACGATCGTGCGGCCGCTCGACATCTTGTCGGACGTACGCGCGAGCGACGTCATGATCGTGCTGTCGTTCCGGCGCTTCCGCAGCTACACGATCGACACCGCGCTGCCGTTCGTCGACGCCGGCGGCTCGCTCGTGCTGATCACCGACTCCGAGAGCAACCCGCTCGCCGAGCGGGCGACCGAGGTGATCGTGATCGGTCCCGACGACACCGCCGGCTATGCGCACGTCGACGAGGACCTGAGCATGCACCCCGAGACCCCTGAGGTCTCGCCGCCCGTCGTCGCGCTGGTCATCGACCTGCTCGCGACGCTGTCGACCGCCAGCGCCAAGGGCGCCAACCGGCGGTTCGCCGAGCGCCAACGGCTCGCATCGGAGCTCGGGCTCTACCGTGACTGACCACTCCGCCGTCCACGTCGGCCAGCCGGCCGCCATCGAGGCGCTCGGCCTCGCACCCCTCGTCGACGGCCACAACGACCTCGCGTGGGAGGCCCGCGACCAGCGCGCGTACTCCGTCGACGGCCTCGACGGCGACATGGCCGACGTCTACCAGACCGACCTCCCCCGCCTGCGTCGCGGCGGCGTGGGCGCGCAGTTCTGGTCGGTCTACGCACCGTGCGAGCAGCAGGGCGCCGACGCGGTGACCTACACGCTCGAGCAGATCGACTTCGTCCACCGCCTGATCGCGCGCTATCCCGACGAGCTGTCGTACGCCTGGAGCGGCGACGACGTGCGACGGGCCTGGCGGAGCGGGCGCATCGCGTCGCTGCTCGGCGCCGAGGGCGGGCACAGCATCAACGGATCGCTCGCGGTGCTGCGTGACTTCGCCCGGCTCGGCGTGCGCTACATGACGCTGACGCACAACGACAACACGCCGTGGGCCGACTCGGCGACCGACGAGCCGGTGCACGGCGGCCTGACCGACTTCGGCCGCGAGGTCGTCGCCGAGATGAACCGGCTCGGCATGCTGGTCGACATCTCGCACGTCGCGGCGACCACGATGCACGACGCGCTCGACGTGTCGACCGCGCCGGTGATCTTCAGCCACTCGTCGTGCCGGGCGGTCACGGACCATCCGCGCAACGCCCCCGACGACGTCCTCGAGCGGCTGGCCGGCAACGGCGGCGTCATCATGGTCGCGTACGTGCCGTACTTCGTGAACCAGGACTCCGCCGTCTGGTCCGAGACCGACCGCTCGACACCTGCACCGCGTACGACCGTCGACGACGTCGTCGCGCACGTCGAGCACGCCCGCGAGGTGGCCGGCGTCGACCACATCGGGCTCGGCAGCGACTACGACGGCGTCGCGTTGTTCCCCGAGGCGATGGGTGACGTCACCGGCCACGCGGTCCTGCTGGATCGCCTCGCCGAGCGCGGCTGGTCGAGCGCCGACCTCGCCAAGCTCATGGGCGACAACATCCTGCGCGTCCTCGACGCCACGGCCGACGGTGCCGGATGACCGACTGGTTCGAGGAGCTCTACGCCGAGGCGGCCGAGGGACGTGCCACCGTTCCATGGGACCGCGACGCCCCGTCACAGGTGGTCGAGAACTGGGTGGAGACACGCGCCTCCGACGGTGCTGGCCGAACGGCCGCCGTCGTCGGCTGCAGCTACGGCCGGGATGCCGAGCTGATCGCGCGGCACGGCTATCGGACCGTGGGGTTCGACGTCGCCCCGACCGCGATCGAGGCAGCACGGGAGAGGCACGCCGGTTCACCGGTCGACTACCGCGTCGGCGACCTCCTGGCCCTGCCCGGAGGAGTGGCTGGGCGCATTCGACCTCGTGGTCGAGAGCATGAACGTCCAAGGGCTGCCCGCCGAGATACGCCCGGCGGCCATAGCCGGCGTGCGGAGCCTGGTCGCGCCCGGCGGCACGCTGTTCGTGATGGCCCTCGCCGGCGACGACCGCGAGGTGGTCGACCGTCCGCCGTGGCCGCTCGGACCCGTGCGGAGATCGAGGCACTTCGGCGACCGGCCTGGTCGATCCGTTCGATCGAGCGCATCGTCGATGCCGTCGATCCGTCCATCAGCCGCTGGGCTGCCGAGTTCGTACGCGAAGCCGGCTGATGGACCCCGCCCTCCTCGACGAGCTCGCCGCACGCGCCAGCGACCTGCTCGCGCGACGACCGCCGGGCGCTGCTCGGCATCACCGGCGCGCCCGGCGCCGGCAAGACCACGTTGGCGGCCGCCCTCGTCGAGCGCCTGCGAGCTGACGGTCTCGCCGTCGCTCACGTGCCGATGGACGGCTTCCACATGGCCGACGCAGCGCTGGTCGAACGCGGCATCCTCGACCGCAAGGGCGCGATCGAGACGTTCGACGTCCACGGCTATCTCGCGCTGCTCCGGCGACTGCGTACGGAGCTGGATCACGACGTGCTCGCGCCCGACTTCGAGCGCACGCTGGAGCAGCCGATCGCCGGCGCCATCACCGTACGTCCGCAGGACCGGCTCGTCGTGACCGAGGGCAACTACCTGCTCGACGACGAGTCAGCGTGGCCCGAGGTGCGGAGCCGCGCTCGACGAGACGTGGTTCATCGACATCGACGACCGAGTCCGCGTCGAGCGCCTGGTGCGCCGGCACGTCGAGTTCGGCAAGCCCGAGCCGGATGCCGCGTCTGGGTCGCGGAGGTCGACGAGGCGAACGCCCGCCGGGTCATCGCACGACGAAGCGCCGCCGACCTGGTGGTCGACGGCGCCCGATCTGAAACCGCCTCACTCAGCGGTGCTCCACATCGGCACGTATCAGTGCAAGTGAGACGACTGAACCCGACTTGCGAGGCTCTTGGATGCCGACCCTTTACCGACGAATGCTCAATGTCCTTCCCCGGATCGGCGTCGACGTGCACAACCTGGGCAGCAGGAACCGTGATGCTCGCCAAGCACCACGACGATGATGCCGATGACGAACGCCCGCTCCAGCTGGCCGCCGCCAGCTATCTGGTCGGCCATCATGTCGCCGGGCTCCTGAAGAAGTACCAGGTCAACTGCGTCTTCGACGTCGGCGCCAACGCCGGTCAGTACGCCAAGCGCCTGCGTCGCTTCGGCTACACCGGCCGGATCGTGTCGTTCGAGCCCACGTCGGAGGCGTTCGCGCAAGCTCCAGGCAGGCCGCCGCGGGCGATCCGGAGTGGCAGGTCCACCAGTGTGCTCTCGGTCGCGAGGAGACCACCCAGTCGATGAACGTCGACTGGAACACGATGAACTCACTGCTGCCTGCCAGCGACTACGGCAAGGAGTCGCTACAAGCGGTTCGGCAAGACGCGCACCGAGGAGATCCAGATCAGGCGGCTGGACGGGGTGATGCCCGAGGCGCTGGCCGGCCTGGTCGACCCGCGGCCCTTCCTGAAGATGGACACCCAGGGCTTCGACCTGGAGGTGTTCGCCGGGCGCCGGTGACCGCATCCAGGAGTTCGTGGGCATGCAGTCGGAGGTCGCGGTCCTGCGCCTGTATGAGGGAAGTCCCCCGATGAGCGAATCCATCGCGACATACGAGGCCAGCGGGTTCGAGATCACCGGGATGTACCCGGTGACCCGCGAGGACACGACCGGACGAGTCGTCGAGTTCGACTGCGTCATGATGCGGGCGTCCGCCGCACCGCCGCTGCCGTCCTAGCCGGCGGTCGGCTGGGAGATCGACAGGAACGTGTCGCTGAACAGGTCGATGTCGTCGGACGGGCCGCGGCCCGTGCCGGCGCCCTTGAGCAGGCTGACGAGCTCGCCGGCGGCCCGATCGACGCGCTGGCCGAGCGCGTTGGTTCCCTCGGTGCCCCAGTCGTACGGCGACGCGAACACGCCGGTCGGCACGACGAGCGCCTGGAGGTAGGCGAACAGCGGCCGCAGCGCGTGGTCGATCGCCAGCGAGTGACGGGCGGTGCCGCCGGTCGCCGCGAGCAGCACGGGCTTGCCGATCAGCGCGTCCGCCTCGAGCACGTCGATGAACGACTTGAACAGTCCCGGGATAGGACGCCTTGAAGATCGGCGTGACGGCGATCAGGCCGTCGGCCGCGACGATCTTGTCGATCGCGTCCTGCAGCCGCGGCGGCGCGAAGCCGGTCAGCGTCGCGTCGGTGATCTCGTGCGCCAGCTCGCGCAGCGACACGACCTCGACCGACACGTCACCGGACTGCCGCTCGACGGACTCGACCAAGCGGTCCGCGAGCATACGCGTCGTCGACGGATCGCTCAGCCCTGCTGAGATCGCCACGATCTTCGTCATGCGTTCACCTCTTCACTGGACTCAACCGCCTCGGCCTCCGCGGCATTCCGGGCAGCCACCCGAGCAGCGTGCGTCGGAGCATCCGGTACGTTCGCCGGCCGGCGCGCGTCGAACTCGGCGCGCAGGGTCGGCAGCACCTCACCGAGCAGGTCGAGCTGCTCGAGGACGATCTTGACCGGCAGGCCCGCGTGGTCGACGAGGAACAGCTGGCGCTGGTAGTCGCCGAAGTAGTCCGCGAACGCCAGGGTCTTCTCGACGAACTCCTGCGGGCTGCCCACCGTGAGCGGGGTCTGCGCCGTGAAGTCCTCGAGCGACGGCCCGTGACCGTAGACCGGGGCGTTGTCGAAGTAGGGCCGGAACTCGTTGATGGCGTCCTGGCTGTTCTTGCGGATGAAGAACTGCCCACCGAGGCCGACGATCGCCTGCTCCGGCTCGCCGTGGCCGTAGTGCTGGTAGCGCTGGCGGTAGAAGTTGATCAGCCGGATGTAGTGCTCCTTGGGCCAGAAGATGTTGTTGGCGAAGTAGCCGTCGCCGTAGAACGCGGCCAGCTCGGCGACCTCAGGCGTACGGATGCTGCCGTGCCACACGAACGGCGGCACACCGTCGAGCGGGCGCGGCGTCGCCGTGAAGCCCTGCAGCGGCGTGCGGAACTTGCCCTCCCAGTCGACGATCTCCTCGTCCCACAGGCGGCGCAGCAGCTGGTAGTGCTCGATCGTCAGCTCGACGGCCTTGCTGCCGTCGTAGCCGAACCACGGGTAGACCGGCGCGGTGTTGCCGCGGCCGAGCATGAGGTCGAGGCGGCCGTCGGCGAGGTGCTGCAGCGTTGCGTAGTCCTCGGCGATCTTGACCGGGTCGTTGGTCGTGATGAGCGTCGTCGACGTCGAGAGGATGAGCTTCTCGGTCTGCGCGGCGATGTACGCCAGCGTCGTCGTCGGCGAGGACGGCACGAACGGCGGGTTGTGGTGCTCGCCGGTCGCGAACACGTCGAGGCCGATCTCCTCGGCCTTCTTCGCGATCGTGATCGTGTTCTTGATGCGTTCGTGCTCGGTCTGCACCGTGCCGTTCACGGGGTCGGGAGTGACGTCACCGACCGTGAAGAGTCCGAACTGCATGCTGGTCATCTGCTTCTCCTTCGCCAAGGCCCTTCCATGACCTTGTTGAATGTTAAACTAGATTAGCACGTCCGGCTATTCCCTGTCACACCCGCTTCTGCCAGGCGCCTTCGTAGCCGATCGCCCGGAAGCCCATCGCCTCGTTGACGTCGAGCATCGGCCGGTTCTCCTCGGCGTTCCACGTGACGATCGCCTCGCGCTCGGGCGCGTGCTCGAGCAGCAGGTCAGCCGCCGCGATCTTGACCAGCATGCCGAGTCGATGACCGCGGTGGTCGCGCAGCACCAACGTGTCCTCCTGGCGTGGCGATCGGCTTGCCGTCTGACAGGACGAGCTCGGAGAACGCGACGAGCGAGCCGGACGGCACGTGCTCCGCCGCCGAGGTCAGGATCGTGCGGCCGCTCTCCGCGATCCGGGCGTCGTGCTCGCGGACCCGCTCGACATCCCACTCGTCGACCGTCATCACGAGCCCGGCCGACGGCGCATCGGTGCTCATCCGCGTACGAAGCTCGGCGAGGTCGCGGGTCCAACGATCCGGGGTGAGGCCGGTCCAGGCTGACGACCCGATAGTCGTCTCCCGCCGCCTTCGCAGCCGCCTCGCGCAACGGGCGCATCCGCTCGGCCAGGCCTGCCGTCTCGAGCAGGCTGATGCGGTTGATCTGCTCGAGCGCATAGCCGTGGGAGGTCAGGAACCGTACGCCGTCGTCGTCGGCCGACAGATCACCGAAGCCTGTCGGCGAAGCGACTCGTGCACCGCCTGCCGTGGCGACGTGCGGGAGGTTGACCTTGAGCACCGGCGCTCCCGCCTCGAGGGCAACCCGCTCGACGACCTCGTGCAGCGCCGATCCGATCCCCTTCAGACGATGTGCGGGCAGGATGTCGGCCATGAGGTGCGCGCCGGTCTCGGGCTGGTGCGGCCGCAACGTGACGATGCCCCGGCCGATGATCACGCCGTCCTGCCAGACGGCGAAGTGCCGGCGGGTGCGGTGCGGGTTGTCGCGGTATTCCGACCACACGTCCGGCAGCGACATCTCCAGCAGGTCCGTGCCCATCGTGTGGGACTCGACCGCGTTGCGGACGGTCGACGTACTCCTCGAAGACCTCCCAACCGGGACCGCCGATGGTCTCCGGCACCGCGATCTCGTCGATCGTCCACTGCATGTCTGCCCCTGATCCTTTCGTCGAGGCTATCGGGCTGACCGGTCCTCGGGCCGCATGGGCAGACGCCCCCTGGCGCGCCTGCCCATGCGAGTTCTGGACGAGAGCGTCAGCAGACCGTGCGCTCGTAGGTGGTCGTGCCCCAGTAGAACGCCGGGTTGCCCCCGAACTCGACCCGGATGACCGAGTACGAGTTGCTGTCGGAGTACTTGCGCTGCTCGTAGTGCAGGTGCGCCGTCTCCGACGGTTCGTTCGGGTTGAGCCCGGACTTGCCGACCTTGCCGATCGTCGTGCCTGCCGTCACCGTGTCGCCGACGGCGACCGTACGGCTGCCCTTCTCGAGGTGCGCGTAGAACGAGCGGTAGCCGTTGCCGTGGTTGATCTCGATCTGGTTGCCGTAGCCCTCACCCGCCGCGAGGAACGACTTGGTCACCGTGCCCGAGCCGCTGGCCTTGACCGGCCGGCCCTTGTCGGTGTCCCCACCCGTCGGAGCGTTGAAGTCGATCGCGTTCTCCGGGTTGTGAGTGGTCCGCGTGCTGCCGTTCCACACCTCGTGGCACGGAAACGGCACCTTGAGCACAGGCCGGCGACCACAGCCTGCGCGGTCTCCGATTCGGGTGCAGCGTGGCCGGCCGACAGCGTGCCGCCGACCATCAGTGCCGTCGCGGCAGCTGCCACTCCCAGGCGTCCGACGTGGCCCGTGATGATGTTGCGCATGTGATCCCCTTCGCTCCGGCCCGACCCGTGTCGCAGCCCCTGGACGTCAGACTCACGTCAGGGGCTGCGATCTCGCTTCGATCCCGCTGCGAGCGGCTCAGCGATGCTGCGCGAAGAACTGCTGGAGCATCGCGGTGGACTGCTCGGCGAGCACCCCGCTGACGACCTCCGGGCGATGGTTGAGGCGCCGATCGCGGACGACGTCCCACAGCGAGCCCACCGCACCGGCCTTGTCGTCGAACGCGCCGAAGACCAGTCGTTCGAGGCGGGCGGCGACGATCGCACCCGCACACATCGTGCACGGCTCGAGCGTCACGACGAGCGTGCAGCCCTCGAGCCGCCACTCGCCACGGGCGGCGGCCGCCTCGCGGATCGCCACGATCTCGGCGTGCCCGGTCGGGTCGCCGTCGCGCTCGCGGGTGTTGCGGCCGCGGCCGATGACCACGCCTTGCGGCGTCGATGACGAGCGCGCCCACCGGTACGTCATCGTCGGCCAACGCGGACTCGGCGAGGAGCAGCGCCTGCTCCATCTCGTGTTCGTACGTCACCCGATGATGGCCTCGAACGCGGCGCCGAAGCCCAGCCGGTCCGCGACATCGCGCAGGATGTCCTCGGGGTAGAGATCGTCGTCATCGCACAGCACACCCAGATCCAGCGCCGGCATGCCGAGGTCGCTCAGGAGCTCGAGGTCACCGCGCGGCCTGCGGCTCGTCCTCGTCATCGGGGTTCGGCAGGTCGAGCAGGTCGGCCACGCCGACCGCGAGCGGCCAGTCCGTCACCGCGGTGATGTCCGACAGCATCGCGCGTACCTGGGTGCCCGAGCGGCGCAGGATCACGAAGAAGTCGTCGCTCATCGACACCAGCCCCAGCACGCCGACGTCGGACGGGAAGCGCGCCAGCGCGATGGCTCAGCTCCTCGACGTCCTCGCCGAGGCTCGCGTTTGAGCTCGACGACCTGCCACTCGCCCTCGTCGCGGTAGGCGGCAACGGCGAAGTCGACATCGTCTTCAGCCATGCGTGCACCTCCTGTCGGACGGGCTCCCTTGCGATGGTGACAGACGCGCCGTGGGCACCGCTAGTCTGCTGACATGCAGGTACACGTCGCCGACCACCCGTTGATCTCGCACAAGCTCACGGTGCTGCGCGACGAACGCACGGACTCACCGACGTTCCGGCGGCTCGCCGACGAGCTCGTGACGCTGCTGGCGTACGAAGCCACGCGCGACGTCCGGGTCGAGACGCGTCGACGTCATGACCCCGGTCGCCGCCGCCAAGGGCGTACGCCTGTCGGACCCGCGACCGCTCGTCGTGCCGATCCTGCGGGCCGGCCTCGGCATGCTCGAGGGCATGCAGCGGCTGCTGCCGACCGCGGAGGTCGGGTTCCTCGGCATGGTCCGCAACGAGGAGACGCTCGAGGCCGTCACGTACGCCGAACGGCTTCCCGACGACCTGACCGGGCGCCAGTGCTACGTGCTCGACCCGATGCTCGCGACCGGAGGCACGCTCGCGGCGGCGATCGAGTTCCTGGTCGAGCGCGGCGCCGACGACATCACCGCGATCACGCTGCTCGCGGCGCCCGAGGGCATCGCGCGACTGGAGTCCGAGCTCGCCGCGATCGACGTGCCGGTCACGCTCGTGACGGCCGGGCTCGACGAGAAGCTCAACGACCTCGGCTACATCGTCCCGGGCCTGGGCGACGCCGGCGACCGCCTGTATGGCGTCGTCGGCTGAGCGAGCCTTCGACTCACGACGCTTCGCTCGCGTCGTCCCCGCTCGACTCGCGCGGCGGCCTCGCTGCGAACGAGTTCCGGCCCAGCGACGCTCTGCCGAGGAGCGGGAGCGACGAAGGGGCGTGCGACGAGAGGCTCGCCTCAGCGGTAGATGCCGAAGTAGAAGATCGCGACGACGACGATCGCCAGGACCAGGAAGACCAGCGCCTTGCTGCCTGCCGTTTCCTTGTCGTCCGGGCCGGTCGTACTCGGGCTTGTCCACTGGTCCTCCAAAGGATCGGGTCGACATACCTAACGAATGGTCGCTGTCAGGCGTCACGCTACGCGGGTCACAGCTCCTTGAGGATGTCCTCGACGCGTTCCTTGGCATCGCCGAACAGCATCTGGGCGTTGTCGCGGAAGAACAGCGGGTTCTGCACGCCGGCGTAGCCCGCGGCCATCGACCGCTTGAACACCACGACGTTGTCGGCCTCCCACACCCGCAGCACCGGCATGCCGGCGATCGGGCTGCTCGGGTCCTCGGTCGCGGCCGGGTTGACGGTGTCGTTGGCGCCGATGACCAGCACGACCGAGGTGCCGTCGAAGTCGTCGTTGATCTCGTCCATCTCGAGCGCGATGTCGTACGGGCACCTTGGCCTCGGCGAGCAGCACGTTCATGTGGCCCGGCAGGCGACCGGCGACGGGGTGGATGCCGAAGCGCACGTCGACGTCCTTGTCGCGGAGCTTGCGGACGAGGTCGGCGACGGGATACTGCGCCTGCGCGACGGCCATGCCGTAGCCGGGCGTGATGATGACGGACTTGGCGTTCTTGAGCAGGTCGGCGGTGTCCGCGGCGTTGATCTCGCGGTAGTCGCCGTAGTCGGTGTCGTCGGCGGCCGGACGGCCTCCATGCCGAAGCCGCCGGCGATGACGGAGATGAACGACCGGTTCATCGCCTGGCACATGATGTAGGACAGGTAGGCACCTGACGAGCCGACGAGCGCACCGGTGACGATCAGCGCGTTGTTGTCGAGCAGGAAGCCCGACGCCGCGGCGGCCCAGCCGGAGTACGAGTTGAGCATCGACACCACGACCGGCATGTCGCCGCCGCCGATCGACGCGACGAGGTGCCAGCCGAGGGCGAGCGCGACGATCGTGACCGCGATGAGCAGGCCGAGGTTGGGCGTGATGACGAACCAGATCGTCAGCCCGGCGAACGCGGCCAGCGCGCCGAGGTTGATGTAGTTCTTGCCCGGCAGCATCAGCGGCGCCGACTTGATGCGCGCCGACAGCTTGAGGAACGCGACGATCGAGCCGGTGAACGTGACGGCGCCGATGAAGACGCCGACGAACACCTCGGCGTTGTGGATGTCCTCCAGCGAGCCGGTGAGGTGGTTGTCCTCGAGGTGACCGTTCCAGCCGACGAGCACCGCGGCGAGGCCGACGAACGAGTGCAGCAGCGCGATGAGCTCGGGCATGCCGGTCATCTCGACGACGCGGGCCCGCCACAGGCCGATCACGGCACCGATCGCGACCGCGATGAGCAGCAGGATGATGCCGGTCGCATCGGACACGTCCGCGACGACGATGAACGTCGCGACGAGGGCGATCGCCATGCCGACGATGCCGTAGAGCACGCCCTGGCGGGACGACTCGTGCTTGGACAGTCCGGCGAGGCTGAGGATGAACAGCAACGCCGCGACGAGGTATGCCGCGGTGGCGACGCTTTGCGAAGTCATCCGGGATCAGCCTTTCGAGAACATGCTGAGCATGCGTCGGGTCACGGCGAATCCACCGAAGACGTTGATGCTGGCGAGCAGGATCGCGACGAACGAGAGCGTACGGATCGCGCCGTCATCGGCAGCGACCTGCTGCATCGCGCCGACGACGATGATGCCGGAGATCGCGTTGGTCACCGACATCAGCGGCGTGTGCAGCGCGTGGTGCACCTTGCCGATGACGTAGTAGCCGATCACGATCGCCAGGACCAGCACCGTGAAGTGCTCCGGCAGCGGCTCAGGGGCGTACGCGTTGACGAGGAACAGGGCGAGGACGCCGATGCCGATCAACGTCAGCTTGCGCGTCGTCGACATGGGCTGCTTCTCGGGCTTGGGCTCGGCCTTGGGCTTGTCGACCACGGCGGCCGGCGCGGCCGAGACCTGCACCGGCGGTGGCGGCCACAGCGTCTCCCGATCGCGTACGACCGTGATGGTGCGCTGCACGACGTCGTCCATGTCCAGGACGAGCTGCCCGTCCTTGCCCGGGCGTCAGCAGCTTCATCAGGTTGACCAGGTTGGTGCCGTAGAGCTGCGACGCCTGCGTCGGCAGCCGGCCGGCCAGGTCGGTGTAGCCGATGATCGTCACGCCGTTGTCGGTCACGACCGCCTCGCCGGCGACCGAGCCCTCGACGTTGCCGCCGTTGGACGCGGCCATGTCGACGATGACGCTGCCGGCCTTCATGCTGGCGACGTCCGCGGCGGTGATCAGCACCGGAGCGGCGCGGCCCGGGATCAGCGCCGTCGTGATGATGATGTCGACGTCGGCGGCCTGCTCCGAATAGATCTCGGCGGCCCGCCGGTCGTAGTCCTCCGACGTCGCCTTGGCGTAGCCGTCGGTGCTCTGCTCGGTCTCGACGTCGACCGCGAGGTACTCGCCACCGAGCGACGCGACCTGGTCGGCGACCTCGGCCCGCGGGTCTGTCGCACGTACGATCGCGCCCATGCTGTTGGCCGTGCCGATCGCGGCGAGGCCGGCGACGCCGACACCGGCGACCAGAACCTTGGCCGGCGGGACCTTGCCCGCGGCGGTGATCTGGCCCGTGAAGAACCGGCCGAACACGTGCGCCGCCTCGACGACCGCGCGATAGCCGGCGATGTTGGCCATCGAGCTCAGCACGTCCATCGACTGCGCGCGCGAGATGCGCGGCACGGCGTCCATCGCGAGCACCGTGATCGGGCCGCTGCGCGAGAGCCTCGACGAGGTCGGGGTTGAGCGCGGGGCTGATGAGGCTGATGAGCGTGGCGCCGTCGGCGAGCTTGCGATCTCGTCGGTCGACGGCGCGTTGACCTTGAACACGATGCCGCTGTGCCACACGTCCTCGGCGGGGGCGATCACCGCGCCGGCCTCGACGTACGCCTCGTCGGTGAACGACGCCTTTGCGCCGGCGCCCGACTCGACCGCCACGACATACCCGAGGTCGATCAGCTGGCGTACGGTTGCCGGCGTAGCGGAGACGCGCGTCTCACCAGGACTCGACTCGGCAACAACCCCGATCACCGCTGCCGGCGGGCCCTCTTGCTGTCCCTCGCTCATTCGGCGAACGTTATCTGTTCGCAACCGCCGCGACCACCCCGTGAGACTCGCGTCTCACTCCTTGAGTTCGCAGTGAGCGTGGCGGGCAGACCCGAGCAAGCCTTCCTGGCGGCAGACGATGACCGACCACACGATGGTCGCGGCGGTCGTCGCCAACGTCAAGGCCAGGATCGTCCCGCTCTTGATCACGACGAAGTCGATCGTCGACAGCGAGAGCAGCAACCACAGCGTGACGCTGCCCTTGACCAGGATGACCAAGCCCCACATCAGGGTGAGTCGTCTGAACAGCCGGCGGATCGCGGGCCGCTCGGTGAGCGTGGCGTCCATCGGGCAGAAGTCAGGTGCGAGGCGGGAGACGAAAGGCCGGTCCGACCGCAACGAGCCGAGGAACACGGTCGCGACGACGACGTCGACCAGAACCGGCTGAACGAAGTAGATGAACGTGCTGCCCGTCGCGAAGGCGATGGTGGTCTTGACCGACATGATCGCGAGCGTCAGGAGGAGGAGGCCCGACACGGTCCGTCCGGTCGCCGCCCGCCACGAGATCGCACCGACGACCCACGCGAGCGCGACGATCATCGCCGTGGCGACATTCGCGACCACCACGAGGGTTGCGAACAGGATGGCCGGCGCGACCACCGCGGTCGCGAGGCTCACCGTCACGCGCCTGACGATGGCGCTCAGATGGGGCAGCGCCGGTGGCTCGGCAGTCTGCGGAGCAAGAAGAAGTGTTTGGCTAGCCGCCATGTTTGGCCCGTTCCCGGCCACGCGACCAGATACTGACGTACACCGAAAACGACGGAGCTGGGCTCCTCGTCGAGGAATCCTCGGCCCTCCCAGCGTACGCATTTCCCCCGTCGTTTCCAGTTCTGCGGTGGAGCCGGGCATCTGACCTGCGGAGGAAGCCGAAATCAGTACTGACAGGTAACACGCACTGTCTCTGGCCGGGAAGGTGAAATCGCCCGCGATCGGAGTTCTCGATCGACCAGCTGAACGACCCGAAGTTCGGTCAGAACGGCCGGCCTTGGTCAAGCGCGTCCAGGGCTACGCGTCGGAATGCCGCTGACGTGGCTCGTACCGCATGGCCACGGCCCCCGAGCCGTACTCCTGCCTGCTCACAAGCCTCAGGTCGAGCGGCTTCGACAACCCCTCGAACAACGTCGGGCCATGGCCCGACGACCCTGGGCTGCACCACGAACTCGTACTCGTCGATCAGTCCCAGCTCCGCCAGGGCTAGCGGGAGCTTGAACGCCGCCCACGAACAGACCCTCACCCGACTCCCTCTTCAGACCCTCGACGGCGGTCTTCAGGTCCCCGCGGATGAGCTCGGCATTCCAGTCGACCCGGTCCAGGGTGCTCGACACGACGTACTTCTTGGCCGCGTCGATCGTACGAGCGAAGGGGTCTGTCCACTCGGGCATCTCCACCGTCCGCGTCGACAGCCGGAACGCCTCCTCCATCATCTGGTAGGTCACCCGGCCGAACAGGAGCGCGTCTGCCCGGGCGATGCTCTCCGTCGCATGGCGATGCAGCTCCTCGTCCGCGATCCCTTCGCGGTGATCGCAGCACCCGTCCAGCGTCACGTTGATGGAGTACCGAAGCGGCCGCACGACGCGAGCCTATCGCCGCTCAGTCTTCGCGCTCCCGAGAAGCGCTCCGCAAGTTTTGCGGGCCGCGTTTGCGGGTATCAAACCAGCCCTGGGCTGCTCGGGTCCGACCAGGGTTCGGGCACTCCACAGGGAGGTGGACGGTATGTACATCGGCATCGGCCTCGGAACGCTGATCGTGATCATCATCATCCTCGTGCTCGTCCTCTGACGCGAGATCGGAGCCCATCCGCCGGTGCACCCCTGTCCCGGCAGCGCCGCGGCGGACGTCGCCCGCTCAGTAGTACCAGGGGTAGGGCGTGAAGTCGGGGTCGCGCTTCTCGAGGAACGCGTCGCGGCCCTCCTGCGCCTCGTCCGTCATGTACGCCAGCCGGGTCGTCTCGCCGAGCAGCACCTGCTGGCCGACGAGGCCGTCGTCGATCAGGTTGAAGGAGTACTTCAGCATCCGCTGCGCCGTCGGCGACTTGGCGTTGATCTTGCGGCCCCACTCGAGCGCCTCGGCCTCGAGCTCGGCGTGCGGCACGACCTTGTTGACCATGCCCATGCGGTGCGCGTCGGCGGCGGAGTACTCGTCACCGAGCAGGAAGATCTCGCGGGCGAACTTCTGGCCGACCTGGCGGGCGAGGTACGCCGAGCCGTACCCGCCGTCGAACGAGCCGACGTCGGCGTCGGTCTGCTTGAACCTCGCGTGCTCCGCCGAGGCGAGCGTGAGGTCGGCGACGACGTGCAGGCTGTGCCCGCCGCCGGCCGCCCAGCCGGGGACCACGGCGATGACGATCTTGGGCATGAAGCGGATCAGCCGCTGCACCTCGAGGATGTGCAGGCGGGCGAGCTTGGCCTTGTCGACCGTCTCGGCGGAGTCACCCTCTGCGTACTGGTAGCCGGCCTTGCCGCGGATGCGCTGGTCGCCGCCGGAGCAGAACGCCCAGCCGCCGTCCTTGGGCGACGGGCCGTTGCCGGTCAGCAGGACGCAGCCGACGTCGGAGGACTGCGCGGGCGTGCTCGAGGACGCGCAGCAGCTCGTCGACCGTGCCGGGCCGGAACGCGTTGCGGACCTCGGGGCGGTCGAACGCGATGCGTACGGTGCCGTGGTCGGCGGCGCGGTGGTAGGTGATGTCCTCGAGCTGCTCGAAGCCGGGCACCTCTCGCCATGCGGAGGGGTCGAAGATCTCGGAGACGGTCATGACGGCGAGGGTATCGCGCGCGCGAGCTGGCCGGTATGTGACATCGGGCATGGCGCATTCCGGATACCGGCGGTATGTTGACCGGATGGCTGACAACTTCACCGGCAAGGTCGCGCTCATCACCGGCGCCGCCCGCGGCATCGGAGCCGGCGTCGCGCGCGGCTTCGTCGCAGCGCGGCGGCAAGGTCGCCCTCGTGGGCCTCGAGCCCGAGCTCCTCACCGAGCTGTCCGACGAGCTCGGCGACTCCGCCGCGTGGTGGGAGGCCGACGTACGCGACTCGGCCGCCGTCGCCGCAGCGGTCAACGCGGCCGCCGCGCACTTCGGCCGCATCGACTTCGTGCTCGCCAACGCCGGCATCGCGTCGTACGGCACCGTGCGCCAGATCGACGACGCGGCGTTCGAGCGGGTCGTCGACATCAACATCAACGGCGTCTTCCGCACGCTCAAGCACGCGACGCCGCACCTCGAGGCGACCAACGGCTACGCCCTGGTCGTCGCGTCGCTCGCCTCGTTCACGGCGCTCGCGGGCCTGGCGTCGTACAACGCCAGCAAGGCCGGCGCCGAGTCGCTCGCGCTGGCGTACAAGCAGGAGGTCGCGCACCTCGGCATCGACGTCGGCGTCTGCCACCCGTCGTGGATCGACACCGACATCGTGCGCAACGCGGAGAAGGACCTGCCGTCGTTCCGCGAGATCCGCAAGAAGCTGCCCTACCCCGCCAACAGCACGACCAGCGTCGAGGAGTGCGTCGAGCTGATCCTGCAGGGCTTCGCCAAGCGCAAGAGCCGGGTGTACGTGCCCAAGGGCGTCGTGCTCGCCAACTGGACCAAGGCGCTGACCAACTCGCCGCTGGTGTGGCCCGTGCTCAAGCGGCTCGCCCGCAAGACCGTCCCGCAGATGGAGAACGAGGTCGACGCGCTCGGCCGCTTCCACCACTCGCACGTGCCGGAGACCAAGCCGCAGGACTGACCCACCGGTAGCGGTCAGCGGGTCTGGACGGACGCGGCCAGCGAGACCATGTGGCCGAGCCTGGCGAGCTCGGAGGCGAGGAACTCCGGACCGCCGTGGCGGCCGACGACCACGACGAACCCGTCGCCGCCGGCGATCACGCGCCGGCGACGCCGCGAGCACCGTCGAGTCCCACTCCGGCACCTCGCGCAGGACCTTGGACTTGCGGATGCCGAGCCACGCCGCTGCCTCGTCGACGAGCTTGGGCGCGGTCGACGACTTCGCCATGACCACCGCCTGCGCCGTCGACGCGGTGCAGCGCCATCGCCCAGTCCGTGCGGAACGTCGCCGGGATGACCTCGACGAGGTGCTCGATGGCCTTCGTCGGGTCCTCGGTGAACCGCTCGACCGCCTCGAGATCCATGCTCAGGTTGGCGCCGGCGTTGTAGCGCGAGATCCAGTCGACCTTGACGCCCTCGAGCTGGTGGCACGCCGTGATCAGCGCGTCGGGCATGACCCGCGCCGGCAGCTCGAGCAGCACGTCGTCGACGACCCGGCCGTCGGAGCGGCGCTCGACGATCTCGATCGCCTCGATGTCGGCCCCGGCACCACCGAGAGCCGTCGCGAGCGCACCCAGCGAACCGGGCACGTCGGGCAGCTCGACGCGCAGCAGGAAGGCCATATGACCATTGTCACCGGCCCACATTGCCTCAGCGTTACGCGGGTAGCGTGGTGGCGTGAATCCCTCTACCGTCCGCACCATCTTCCGTACCGTCGCGATCGCCGAGGCCCTCTCGTGGGCCCTGCTGCTCGCGGCGATGTTCTGCAAGTGGATCCTCGAGTCCGAGCCGTTCGGCCTGCACGAGGGTGGCGTGCCCGTCGCCGGCCCGATCCACGGCGGCATCTTCATGCTGTACGTCGTCGTCAGCCTGGTCGCCGCGTTCGTCTTCAAGTGGAACCGCAACACGACGCTGCTCGCCCTCGCGTCGAGCATCCCGCCGTTCTGCACGTACTGGTTCGAGAACGGTCGCCGACCGCAAGGGCCTGCTCAGCGACAGCCGGTCGGCGCGACGCGACTCCGTAGCCGCAACGAGGTGCCCCCGGCTCGCCCGCCCAGGGGCACCATGTCGCACACAAACACGCAGCGTTGCATACGACGCCAATCGCGAATCAGCCGAATAGACGGCTCTGACGAGGGAAACCGTCCTCTTGCCTCTCCCATAACTCGACCGTAGCCCGCGCTGACGGCTCCGGCACCGGGTTGCGGGAAACCTTGCGGGAGACCGCAACGTGCGATCAGCCGGTCGGCGCGACGTCCGCACCGTAGCGATCGACGCAGAACTCCCGCAGCCGAGACGCCAGCTCGTCGAGCGTCGCCGCCGCGTGATGGCCCGGCTCCCACGCGGCGAACAGCTCGATCCGCAGCGGACCGTCACGGCCGACGATCTCCAGCGGGTGCAGCCCGAAGCGCGGGTCGTCCGACACCACCGCCACCCCCCGTCCGGCAGCGGCCAGCGCCTGCGCGACCTGCGGGTTGCTGCAGTCGACGACCGTACCCGGCGACACCCCGGCGCGCTCCATCGCGCGGTCGAGGATCTGCCGCGGCTTGAACGCCGGCGTCAGCGCGAGCACCGTCTCGGTCGCGAGGTCCTTCAGGCGTACGGCCTCGCGGTCGTGCCACGCGTGATCGGCCCGGACGTACGCCCACACCGGCAGCACCGCGAGCGCCGGCCCGGCCAGCCGCGCCGGGGCGGCTCGGTCGCGATCGCCAGGTCGGCGCCGTGCCGCAGCGCGTCGTACGCCTCGCGGGGGTCCGACTCGAGCACCGTCGGCATCGGGTCGTCGGGGCCGAGGGTGGCCAGGAACGGCGCGATCACATCGGTCAGCGTCGTCGTCGGCGCGGCGATCGTGATGCGCTCGAGCCGCCCCGCGGCGTACGACCGAGCGGCGTTGCGCGCGCCGTCGGCCCGGCGCAGGACGTCCTGCGCGTGCGGCAGGAACTGCCGGCCGGCGGCGCTGAGCTGCAGCCGGCCCGCCGCGCGGGCGAACAGCTCGACGCCGAGCTCGGTCTCCAGCTGCCGGATCTGCCGGGAGAGCGCCGGCTGGGTCACGTGCACGACGTCTGGCGGCCGCGCTGACCGACCCGGTCTCGGCGACCGCGACGAAGTATCCGAGCGTACGCAGCTCCATGCCTGCAGAGCATAGTCTCGATCAGGACTGAGTATTGGACGGCATACCTCTGACCGCGCGAGAATCGACGCATGTCTGCCTCGCTCGAGCAACGCCGCAACCTCGTCACCGCCATCCCCGGCCCTCGCTCGCAGGAGCTGATGACCCGCAAGAAGTCCGCCGTCGCCCAGGGCGTCGGCACGACGATGCCGGTCTTCGCGGCCGAGGCCGGCGGCGGCATCGTCAAGGACGTCGACGGCAACTCGCTCATCGACCTCGGCTCCGGCATCGCGGTCACGACGGTCGGCAACAGCGCGCCGCGCGTCGTCGACGCCGTGCGCGAGCAGGTCGAGGCGTTCACCCACACCTGCTTCATGATCACGCCGTACGAGGGCTACGTCGCCGTGGCCGAGGCGCTCAACCGGCTGACCCCGGGCGACCACGACAAGCGATCGGCGCTGTTCAACTCCGGCGCCGAGGCCGTCGAGAACGCCGTCAAGATCGCCCGCGCGCACACCAAGAAGCAGGCCGTCGTCGCGTTCGACCACGCCTACCACGGGCGCACCAACCTGACGATGGCGATGACCGCCAAGTCGATGCCCTACAAGAGCGGCTTCGGGCCGTTCGCGCCCGAGGTCTACCGCGCGCCGCTGTCCTACCCGTTCCGCGACGGAAGAACGTCGACGGCGCCGTGGCAGCAGCGACGCGCGATCGACCTACATCGAGAAGCAGGTCGGCGCCGGCAACCTCGCCGCGCGTCGTGATCGAGCCGATCCAGGGCGAGGGCGGCTTCATCGTCCCGGCCGAGGGCTTCCTGCCGGCGCTCGCCGAGTGGTGCACGCGCCAACGACGTCGTGTTCATCGCCGACGAGGTGCAGACCGGCTTCGCGCGTACGGGCGAGCTGTTCGCCTGCGAGCACGAGGGCGTCGTGCCGGACCTGATCGTCACCGCCAAGGGCATCGCCGGCGGCCTGCCGCTGTCGGCGGTCACCGGCCGCGCCGAGATCATGGACGCCGCGCACGTCGGCGGCCTCGGCGGCACGTACGGCGGCAACCCGATCGCCTGCGCCGCGGCGCTCGCGACGATCGAGACGATCGAGGCCGACGGACTCGTCGAGCGTGCCCGGCAGATCGAGCGGCTCATGCTCGACCGGCTGCACCGCCTGCAGGCCGACGACGACCGCGCTCGGCGACGTACGCGGCCGCGGCGCCATGATCGCCGTCGAGCTCGTCAAGAGCCGGCACCGACGAGCCCGACCCGACTGCTGACCAAGCGCCGTCGCCGCCGCTGCGCACCAGGCCGGCGTCGATCGTGCTGACCTGCGGCACGTACGGCAACGTGCTGCGCTTCCTGCCGCCGCTGTCGATCAGCGACGAGCTGCTCAACGAGGGCCTCGACGTCGTCGCGGCTGCGTTCGAGGACAACCGATGAACGGCGTGTTCATCGGCGGCCAGTGGCTGCCCGGCTCGGCCGGCGAGTTCGACGTCGAGAACCCGGCCGACCGCACGGTCATCGACCAGGTCTCCGACGGCGGCCCGGCCGAAGCGACCGCCGCGGTCGACGCCGCCGCCGCCGCGCTCCCGGCGTGGAGCGCGATGCCGCCCCGGCAGCGCTCGGAGATCCTCCGCCGCACGTACGAGCTGATGGTCCGCGACACCGACGAGCTCGCCGCGCTGATCTGCGCCGAGAACGGCAAGTCGCTGACGGACGCGCGCGGCGAGGTCACGTACGCCGCCGAGTTCTTCCGCTGGTTCGCCGAGGAGGCCGTACGCGCCGGCGGCGACTACGGCGTCTCCCCCGCCGGCGGCACCCGCACCGTCGTGACGCACCAGCCGGTCGGCGTCGCCGCACTCGTCACGCCGTGGAACTTCCCGGCCGCGATGGCGACCCGCAAGATCGCCCCGGCGCTGGCCGCCGGCTGCACCGTCGTGCTCAAGCCCGCCTCGGAGACCCCGCTGACCGCCTTCGCGGTGACCCGGCTGCTCGTCGAGGCCGGTGTGCCGGACGGCGTCGTCAACGTCGTGCCGACGACCGACGCCGTCCGACCGTCGTGTCGACGTGGATGGCCGATCCGCGAGTCCGCAAGATCTCGTTCACCGGCTCGACCGGCATCGGCCGCGTGCTGCTCAAGCAGGCCGCGGACCGCGTCGTGAACTCGTCGATGGAGCTCGGCGGCAACGCACCCGCTCGTCGTCACCGAGGACGCCGACCTCGACGCCGCCGTCGCCGGCGCGATGATCGCGAAGTTCCGCGGCGGCGGCCAGGCCTGCACCGCCGCCAACCGCCTCTACGTCCACGCCGACGTCGCCGAGGAGTTCACCGCCAAGCTCGGCGCCGAGGTCGAGAAGCTCACGGTCGGACCGGCACCGAACGGCTCGCAGATCGGCCCGCTGATCTCCGCCAAGGCCGTCGACGGCGTCGCCGCGCTGGTCGACTCGGCGATCGCCGCCGGCGCCCGCATCAGCCACCGCGCCGCCGTGCCCGACAGCAAGGGCTTCTACTACCCGCCGACCGTGCTCGTCGACGTACCGGCCGACGCCGACATCGTCACGAACGAGATCTTCGGCCCGGTCGCGCCGATCGTCACGTGGACCGACGACGCCGAGATGCTGCGGCTCGTCAACGCCTCGGAGTTCGGCCTCGCGGCGTACGTCTTCGCGGGCGAGCTGCAGCGCGCGATGCGGATCGGCGAGGCGATCGACGCCGGCATGGTCGGCATCAACCGCGGGCTAGTCTCGGATCCATCGGCACCATTCGGCGGCATGAAGCAGAGCGGCCTCGGACGTGAGGGCGCCCGCGCCGGCCTCGAAGAGTTCACCGAGACCCAGTACCTCAGCATCGACTGGCCCTAGGTCCACCACCCAAGGAGAAGCGCATGACCACCACAGCAGAACCCGCGTACCAGGTCGTCAACCCTGCGACGGGTGACGTCGTCGAGACCTTCGACACCGCATCGGATGCCGACATCGAGGAGGCGATCTCCGCGGCCACCCAGGCATACGCGTCGTGGAAGGACGTGCCGATCACCGAGCGCGGCGAGATCGTGAAGAAGGTCGCCGCGCTGTTCGCCGAGCGGGCCGACGAGCTCGCGGCGATCGCGAACGAGGAGATGGGCAAGCCGGTCGGCGAGGGCGTCGAGGAGGCCGAGTTCTGCCAGGCGATCTTCGACTACTTCGCGACCGAGGGCCCGACGCTCGCCGCCGACCAGCCGATCAAGACGTTCTCCGGTGGCAAGGCCGTCGTGCAGAAGCTGCCGGTCGGCCCGCTGCTGGGGATCATGCCGTGGAACTTCCCCTACTACCAGATCGCCCGGTTCGCGGCGCCCAACCTGATGCTCGGCAACACCATCATCCTCAAGCACGCCGAGTCGGTGCCGAAGTCGGCGCTGGCGGTCGAGCAGATCATGAAGGACGCCGGCGTGCCCGAGGGCGCGTACGTCAACGTGTTCGCCTCGCACGAGCAGATCGAGACGATCATCAGCGACCCGCGCATCCAGGGCGTCTCGCTGACCGGCTCCGAGCGCGCCGGCGCGGTCGTCGCCTCGCTGGCCGGCAAGAACCTCAAGAAGTGCGTGCTCGAGCTCGGCGGCTCCGACCCGATGATCGTGCTCGACAGCGACAACCTCGACGAGGTCGTCGACAACGCGTGGGACTTCCGGATGTACAACACCGGCCAGGCCTGCAACTCCAACAAGCGGATGATCGTCATGGACGACCTGTTCGACGACTTCGTCGGCCAAGCTGACCGAGAAGGCGCTGGCGCTCGACTCGTTCTCGCCGCTGTCGTCCCGCAGGGCGGCCGAGGCCGTCGCCGAGCAGGTCGACGACGCCGTGAGCAAGGGTGCGACGCTGCACGCCGGCGGCGTCCTGAGCGACGGTCCCGACGCGCACTACACGCCGGCCGTGCTGAGCGGCATCACCAAGGACATGCGGGCCTACTCCGAGGAGCTGTTCGGCCCGGTCGCCGTCGTCTACAAGGTCGGCAGCGACGAGGAGGCGCTCGCGCTCGCCAACGACACGACGTACGGCCTCGGTGGCGCGGTGTTCAGCACCGACCCGAGCGCGCGCCGAGAAGATCGCCCAGCGGCTCGAGGTCGGCATGGCCAACGTCAACACCACCGCCGGCGAGGGCGCGGAGATCCCGTTCGGCGGCGTCAAGCGCTCCGGCTTCGGCCGTGAGCTCGGCCCGCTGGGCATGGACGAGTTCGTCAACAAGCGGATGTTCTTCATCGCCGACTGACGGACGTGCCCGGTCCTTGAGCTTGTCGAAAGGACATCCCTTCGACAAGCTCAAGGATCGCTCGGCGGCCTCACCTGAGAGCCTCCGTGTCGCCGCTGATCTTCTGAGCCAGCCAGATCGGCACGACCGACAGCAGGATCAGCACGACGGCGACGACGTTGACGATCGGGCGCCTGGTTGGGCCGGAAGAGGTTGTCGAGGATCCAGATCGGCAGCGTCTTGACCCCGGCGCCGGCCGTGAACGTCGTCACGATGATCTCGTCGAAGCTCAGCGCGAAGGCCAGCAGCCCGCCGGCCAGCAGCGCCGACCGCAGCTGCGGGAACGTCACGAGCCGGAACGTCGTCCAGATGCCCGCGCCGAGGTCGGCCGAGGCCTCCTCGAAGTTGCCGCCCATCCGCCGCAGCCGGGCCTGCACGTTGTTGAAGACCGTGACGATGCAGAACGTCGCGTGCGCGATGATGACCGTCAGGATCGACAGCTGAAGGCTGAGGATGCCCCGGAACGCGTTGTTGAGCGCGATGCCCGTGACGATGCCGGGCAGGGCGATCGGCAGGATCACCAGCAGGTTGACCGAGTTCTTGCCGAAGAAGTCGTACCGCTGCAGCGCCAGCGACATCAGGGTGCCCAGCACCAGCGCGATCGCGGTCGAGGCCAGTGCGACCTCGACGCTCGTCGTGATGGCGTCGCGCGCGCCCGCGCTGTGGAACGCCCGCTGCCACCAGTCGAACGTGAGCCCCGGCGGCGGCCAGGTCAGCGACCGGCTGGTGTTGAAGGAGTTGAGCACCACGACCGCGAGCGGCAGGTACATCAACAGCAGGATCAGTCCGGTCAGCGCCGCCAGGAGGCGACGGACGGAAGCACTCAGGATCATCGCGTACGCCTAGAGGTTCTCGAGGGCGCCCGTACGGCGGACAGCCGTCAGGTAGCCGATCATGATGACGATGGGGATCAGGGCGATCGCCGCAGCCAGCGGGAGGTTGTTGGCCGCGCCGACGTTGGTGTAGACGAGGTTGCCGAGCATCTGGTTGGCACCGCCGACGATGTTGACCGTGATGTAGTCGCCGAGCGTCAGCGAGAAGCTGAAGATCGACCCCGCGATGATCGCCGGCAGTCAGCATCGGGAGCACGATCGTGCGCATGGTCTGCCACGTCGACGCCCCGAGGTCACCCGACGCGTCGAGCAGCGAGTTCGGCACCCGCTCGAGCCCCGCGAAGATCGGCAGGATGACGTACGGCAGCCAGATGTACGCCTGCGTGATGACGACGGCCGTGAGGCCGTAGCCGGGGGTGTCAAGGCCGATCCGGCTCGCCGCCCACTGGAAGATGCCGCCGTCGGACAGCACCGACCGCCACGCGAACGCCTTGACCAGATAGCTCGCCCACAGCGGCGTCAGCACCGCGATCACCAGGATCCGCTGCATGCGCCGCGAGGCCAGCTTGGCCATGTAGAACGCGATCGGCAGGGCGATGACGATGTCGACGACCGTGACGAGCGCCGCGACACCGATCGTGCGCAGCGTGACGGTGCGATACAGCGACTCGGTCGTGATCTCCTTGAGGTTGTCGAACGTCAGGCTCCGGTTGATCTCGCCGGTGAAGCTGTCGACGGTCCACAGCGCCGAGACCAGCAGCGCCGCGAGCGCCACGACGTACACCAGGACGAGCCAGGTCAGTGGCGCAGCAAGCAGCAGGGCGAGCCGCGTCCGCGGCTTCGAGCTGAGCGACGAGGAGACGCGCCGCGCGGCCGTCCCCCGGGGTTGGGGGACGGCTGCGCGAGCGGTGTCGACCGACATGTGTTCCTCTACCTAGCCCTTGATCTCGGTCCAGGCTTTGGTCCACTGCGAGTAGTCCATGCACTCGACGTCCTTGCGGCCGTCGAGGCACTCGGCGACCGGCGTACGCCAGTACCAGAGCTTCGACGCGAACTCCTCGTCGCCGGCCTTGAACGTGTCGCAGAACGTCGGGTCACTCGCGAAGTCGCACGCCTCGGCGCTGTTGGGCGCCTCACCGAAGTACTCCGTCGCCTGAGCGTTGGCCTTGGGCGACTCGATGTAGTTCAGCCACTTGTAGGCGCAGTTGGGGTTCTTCGCCTTGGACGAGATCATCCAGGTGTCCGACCAGCCGGTCGCGCCCTCCTCGGGAAGGATCGCCTTGATCTTGGTCTTCGTGACCGAGTTCGCGATGACCTGCCATGTCGTGCCGATGACCGAGTCGCCGGTCTCGAACGCGGAGATCTCCTTGAGGTAGTCCGACCAGTACTCGCCGACGTTCTTGCGCTGCTCCTTGAGCAGGTCGATCGTGGCGTTGAACTGCTCCTCGTCGAGCGCGTACGGGTTCTCGATCTTGAGGTCGGGCTGGTGCTTCATGAGGTAGAGCGCCGCGTCGGCGATGTAGATCGGCGAGTCGTACGCCGTGATCTTGCCCTTGTACTTCGCCATCTCGGCGCGGATCGAAAACAGCGGACCACGACGTCGGGGCCGGCGTGACCTCGTCCTCGTTGTACATCAGCAGGTTGGCGCCGTAGCCGTGCGGGACGCCGTAGTGCTTGCCGTCGAACGTGTTCCACTCCTGGTCCTTGAGGAAGTCGTAGACCTTGGCGTAGTTGGGGATCAGGTCGGTGTTGACCTCGACGGCCTCCTTGGACGCGACCATGCGCGCCGTGAGGTCGCCCGACGCCACGACGACGTCGTAGTCACCGGTCTTGGCGAGGTTGAACGCCTCGTCCGAGGTCCCGTACGTCTTGCTGGTGACCTCGCACTTGGTCTCCTGCTCGAAGGCGCTGACCCAGTCGACCTTGGGGTCGTTGCTGCCGTCCTCGACGTAGCCGGGCCACGCCAGGATCGAGACCTTGCCCTCGGTCTTGCCGAGCTTCTCGACGGCTGCCTTGCCGCCTCCGGAGTCGTCGCCGCCGCACGCGGCGAGCACGACGAGCGCGCTGCTGGCGAGCAGGGCCCCGAAGGCCCTCCTCTTGCGGGTGGTGATTCTCATCGTTGTTGTCTCCATCTCTTGGGTGGTGGGAGCTGTCAGGTTCAGGTGAGCGGGACGAGGTCGTCGGCAGACCACGTGGCGAGGACCTCGTCGCCGCGCTGCTCGTCGGACTTGCCGCCCGTGCTCTGCTCGAGCACGACGATCCCGGTGCCGTCGTGCAGGCGTACGTGGATGCGGTGGCCCGTGCCGAGGTAGATCGACTCGGTGATGACCCCCTCGGCGCGGATCGTGCCTTCGGCGACCGCCGAGCCGGACGGGCGGAGCGTGATCTTCTCGGGGCGCAGGGCGTGCGTGCCCTCGCGCCCGAGCAGCCGTGTCGATGTCGCGCTGTCGAAGACGTTCGAGGTGCCGACGAACTTCGCGACGTACTCCGACGACGGCTGCTCGTAGATCTCCTGCGGCGTGCCCAGCTGCACGATCTTGCCGTCGCTGAACACCGCGACGCGGTCGCTCAGCGTCAGGGCCTCCTCCTGGTCGTGCGTCACGAAGACGAACGTGATGCCGAGGTTGCGCTGGAGCTGCTTGAGCTCGACCTGCATCTGCTCACGGAGCTTGAGGTCGAGGGCGCCGAGCGGCTCGTCGAGCAGCAGGACCTTCGGGCGTACGACGATCGAGCGGGCCAGAGCGACGCGCTGGCGCTGTCCTCCCGAGAGCTGGCCCGGACGCCGGCTGCCGAGGTGCGCGAGCTGGACCGTCGCGAGTGCCTCTTCGGCCTGCTTGCGGCGCGCGGCCTTCTTGATGCCTCGGACCCGCAGTCCGTACGCCACGTTGTCCAGCACGCTCATGTGCGGAAACAGCGCGTAGTCCTGGAAGACCGTGTTGACGTCGCGGTCGAACGGCGCCTTGTCCGTGACGTCCTCACCGGCCAGATCGATCGTGCCCTCCGTGGCCTGCTCGAAGCCGGCGATCAGTCGCAGCACCGTGGTCTTGCCCGATCCTGACGGGCCGAGCATCGAGAAGAACTCGCCGTCCGCGATGTCGAGGTCGACGTCGTCGACGGCCTTGACGTCGCCGAAGTGCTTGGTGAGGCCCCGGAGTGAGATCGCGGTCCCTGGTGGCGCGGCTACGCTCGGTGCTGATCCGGCGGACGTGCTGACGGCCATTGCTGTCCTGTTCCTTCGGGGGTGCAAGATTGGACGCTTTCCGGGGTGTGATCCGGGCCACGCAATGCATAATCATATGGGACCAGATATTAAATTGCTAGACCGAGTTTGAAACGATCGTGTGAACAGGACGGGAGGGGTGGGCCATGGCGACGGTGCGGAGACCAGCGACGCGAACGCGCTCGGCGATCTTCGCCCCGATCGGTGATGAGGGCCGGGCCGTGCGGGTCGAGAACCGGCTGGCCGAGGCGATCCGCTCCGGCGTCCTGAACGACGGCGAGCGACTCCCGAGCGAGCCCGAGCTCGCCGCGATGCTCGGGGTCGCGACCGTCACGGCGCGAGAGGCGCTGGTTGCCCTTCGCGCGCAGGGACTCGTCACGACGACTCGCGGCCGCGGCGGCGGAAGCTTCGTGAACCGCCCCGAGCCGACCGGTGCCGCCGAGCTGGGCAGCCGGCTCGCCGCGATGTCACGCGTCGAGCTGCGCGACCGCGGCACGATCTACGGCGTGATCCTCGCCGGGTGCGCCGAGCTCGCCGCCGAACGGGCCGATCAGATGGACGTCGAAGGACTCCGCGACCTCCTCGTCGACTCGAAGGAGACCGACATCGGTCTGTGGCGGCACGCCGACTCCGAGCTCTACCTGTCGGTCGCCGCCCTGACCCAGTCCGCCCGGATGACCCGCGAGGTCGTACGCCTGGAGGCCGACTTCGGTGCCCTGTTGCGGCTCCCACTCTCCGACCCCGACTTCCGCGCCGCCGCGGCTTCGAGACACCTCGCTCTCGTCGACGCGATCGAGGCGCACGCGCCCGACGAGGCCAGGCGGTGTGTGCGCGAGCACGTCGGGGATTCGCTGGAACGACTGGCCGATCTCCATGCGGCGGTGCCATGATCAACCCACGAGTTCGACTCCCACGCGACCAAGGAGGACCGGCATGAAGGTCCAGACCGCAGAACTCTCCTCGTGCGTCGAGAGCGTCGAGACGTACTTCCACGGCATCCGCGCCGAGCTCGTCGCGATGCAGGGACTCCTCGTCGACCTCTTCGACCGCGGGCCCGTCGACTCGGCGGTTGCTCGGGCCCGGATCGAGCCGCACGTCCGCAGGTTCCTCGACACGACCGACATCGTCGGCGCGGGATACGTCGCCGCCCGCGGTGCCCTCAGCGACGAGCCGCTCTACCTCGCGTGGTGGCAGGGCGACGACCAGCAGCTGCTCGCCGAGTCGGACGCGCCGGGCACCGGCGACCCCCTCGACTACACCCGCCACCCCTGGTTCCGTACGCCCGAGCGCACGGGTCAGCCGTATGTCACGGGGCCCTACGTCGACTTCGTGTGCACCGACGAGTACGTCATGACCTCGACCGCGCCCGTGATCTCACGCGGGGCGATGGTCGGCGTCGTCGGAGCCGACACTCTCGTCGAGACCCTCGAGGGCTTGCTGCTGCCGGCGCTGCGGTCAGCCGATGCGACGCTGGTCAACGACCAGGGCCGCACCGTCGTCTCCGCCGATCCGCACCTCGCCACCGGCAACCTGCTCGACCTCGCGGCATACGCCGAGGTCCTGCCGTGCCGCGACCTGCCGATGTCGGTCGTCAGGCGTTGACGTCGACGAGCGGACGCCTGCTCAGCGCCTGGTAGCCCCACGCGACACCGAGCGCCAGGAGGAGCACGACGACGCATGCCAGCGCCACGGAAACCCCACCCTTCGCATCGATGTCCAGGAAGTCGTACGGCACATCCATGGTCGTGCCGTTCTCGCCTCGGAAGTGCGGATCCGCCACCTCAGCGCGTACGAGCGTGTAGGCCAGCCAGCCGAGCGGCCACAGCAGGAACAGTAGGCGCTCGCGTGGAACCGCGTGCGGGGCCGGAGGACCAGATATCCGATGACCGCCATGGCCGGAACGATGTAGTGGAAGATCCTGTCGTTCCACAGCTCTTGGCCCTCGAGCTCGATTGCGCCCTCGAGCACCGTCGCGAACACGACCCCGGTGACCGTGATGCCGACGAGCCCAGCCATCCACACGGCCTCGAACACCGTGCCGGTCCGGTCGGGCTTGATCACCAACAGCACGGCGCTGACCAGAACCAGCAGGTTCGACTGGATCGTGAAGTAGCTGTACATGTTGACGAGGCTGCCGTCGTTGTCGATCACCATCGAGGTCGCGGTGATGATCGAGATGGCGCCCAGGACCGCCATCACGGCGTACCAGAGTCGGGTCACTCCCCGAAGATAGCGGGGAATTGCGTCAGCGCGCCTGCAGTGCGTCGAGCGCGACGCCCATCGCCGCGGCGACCCGCCAGTCGAGCTGCCAGCCGTTGTCGAGCACCGGGACGGTCAGCTCGTAGCGGTCACGCAGCGAGCGCTGGCGCTCCGAGGTCAGGATGACCTGGCCGTCGGATGCCGTGAAGTCGAAGTGGAACCGCAGGAAGATCGGCAGGTCACCGACCAGGTCGATGACGCGACGGGCGATCGCCACACCCTTGCTGCGCTCCTGGCCGACCGCGACCAGTCCGTCGGGGGTCTGCAGGTGCCACGTCGAGCGCAGCAGCGACTTGCCGAAGTCCTTGCGGAACTCGCCGATCGGGTTGCCCTGGGCGTCGGTGACGTCATAGGTCGCCGCGAGATCCATGCGCTTGCGTGCCTTGAAGCCGAAGACCGGCTGCGTGCGGGCCTCGTCGGAGTAGAACGTGACCTGCTCCTTGAACGCCATCCGCTTCTGCTGGGCCATCGCGATCATCGGACCCTCCACGCCGTCGTCGCCCAGCGCGCGCAGCTCGTAGCGGTTGACCATCATCGTGATCTTCTGGCGCAGGGTGAAGCGTTGCGTGGCGTCGGTCATGTGCCCCATCTTCGCAGTGTGGTGGTCATTCACCGCAACGGGTCGAAGCTCGACAGCAGGCTCGCGGTCTCGCCCCGAACCATCTGGGCCGCGAGCAGCTTGCCGCTGAGCGGCCCCAGCGCGATGCCCCACATGCCGTGCCCGCCCGACACGAAGACTCGCGACGACCGTGTACGCCCGATGAGCGGCAGCCCGTCCGCGGTGCACGGCCGCGAGCCGACCCACTCATCCGTGCGCGCATCCCAGTCGACGCCGGTCAGCATCGGCCTGGCCGCGTCGATGATCGCCGCGATCCGTCGCGGGTCGAGCGGCGCCCCGGGCTTGCGGAACTCCATCATCCCGGCGACGCGGAGGCCGTCGCCGAGCGGCGTGCAGGCGACGCGCTGCGCCGGGAAGTACATCGGCGCGACGGGCATGCGCTCGGGCTGCACCGTGAAGCTGTAGCCGCGGCCGGCCTGGACGATCGTCTTGACACCGACGTCCCGTGCCAGCGAGCCGAGCCACGTGCCGGTCGCGATCACGACGGCATCGGCGGTGAGCGGCGCAGCCGTTCGCGACCTCGAGGCGTACGCCCGACGCCGACTCCTTGATGTCGCGGACGTCGACATCGGTCCTGATCTCGGCGCCTCGGCTGCGCACCGCGTCGGCCAGCGCGTTGACGAAGCGCCCGGGGTTGATGAAGTGCTGGTCCCGCAGGCGTACGCCACACGTCACGGCGTCGCCTAGCGCCGGGACGAGGGCGTGCATCGTCTCCCGGTCGAGCAGCTCGACCGCGGTCTCGACCCCGACGCCCCGGACGTGCTCGAACTCCTCGAGCAAGGTCTCCCGGTCGTCCTCGGAGGCGAACGCCGCGAGGAACGGCTCCGCCTGCCCGGATCGGCTCGGCCAGACCGCTGGCCGCGAGCTCGTCGAACGCATCGAGGGACTGCCGATTGGCCTCGGCGAACACCGTCATGGCGGCGCGCCACTTCGACGACGTGCAGTGCCGGGCGAAGTCGACGAGGAACTTCAGGAGTCGCGGGTTCGCGGTCAGCGGGATGTAGACCGGCGACGAGGGCTTGAGCGTCGCCTTGATGCCGCCGGCCAGGATCGCGGGGTCAGGCAGCGGATGCGTCAGGGCCGGGGCGATCCATCCGGCGTTGCCCCACGACGAGCCCGCAGCGACCCCGGCCCGGTCGACGACCGTCACGCGTACGCCCTCGGCCTGCAGGAACCAGGCGGCCGACAGCCCGACCATGCCGGCTCCGACGACCACGACGTGCTCGGGCTGAGTCATATGCCCATTGTGCGGTGCCACCCTCGCCCCGAGCAGTCGATACCCTGACCCGGGACCCGAGGAGGACTGGTGGACGAACACACCCGCGGCGCTGGGCACGTGCAGCGCATCGGCAAGTCACGCCTGTTCGTCGAGCCGCCCGTACGCTTCCTCGGTTCGTTCGTCATCCGCTCGGACACGCGCATCGGCGCGTTCTCCGAGTTCGGCCGCGAGGTCGAGGTGCAGGCCGCGACGATCGGCCGCTACTGCGAGGTCGGCCCCGGCAGCCTGCTCGGTGCGACCGGCCATCCCACGACGTGGCTCAGCGTGTCGTCTTTCCAGTACAAGATGGCGACCTGGGGATGGCACCCCTCCGCCGACGCCAACCAGGTCATCGACCCCGAGGAGGGCGGACGCCAGTCCTTCCGCAGCGTCGCGGGCGACCTGGCGACGATCGGCAACGACGTGTGGATCGGCGCCAACGTCGTGGTGCTCCGCGGCGTCACGATCGGTGACGGCGCAATCATCGCCGCGAATGCCGTCGTGACCAAGGACATCCCGCCCTACTCGATCGCCGGCGGCATCCCCGCCAAGGTCATCCGGCCGCGAGTGACGGATGACCTGCGCGACGAGCTTCAGGCGTTGGCGTGGTGGCAGTACTCGCCCAACCAGCTCACCGGCATCCCCTACGACGACCCGGCTGCGGCGGCCCGCCAGCTGCGCAAGAGGGTCGACGAGGGCATCGAGGCGTACGACCCGGGGTTCGTCGAGATCGTGAAGCCGGCTGCGCCGAAGCCCCGCCGTCGCTGGCCCCGCCGCTGAGGATCAGGTCTCCACGCGCGACGAGTCGCCGACCAGCACGTCGAGATAGAGCCGGCGCGTGCGCCGCGGCGACCCGCTGGCGCTGCTCGATCCGCTCGTCGACCGTGACGGGCTCCACGGGCGACTGGTCGTACGCCCGACGGACCGCGTCGATCAGCGACTCCTCGTCGAACCCGTCGTCGTCCATCGTGAACCCGAAGACCGGCGTGTCATCCCCGAAGAACCTGCCGGTCGGCGCCACCACCGCCGTGCCGACATCCCGGCAGGCCTCGAGCCAGCTGGTGTGGGGACCGAAGCGGTAGGGCAGGACCGACGCGTCGAGGCCGCCGAGGTAGTCCCACATCTGCGCGTCGCTGAAGAACTCGCGCACCCGCACACGGACGCGGTGCTGCGCGCGCTCGACCTCGTGGGCGAGATCCACCTCGAAGCGCCCGCCGGCCGGACCGAGGACGTCGGGATGGGCGTCGATCTGGAGGACTGCACCCGGGATGGACCGCACCGCCCGGACCAGCGCCGGCAACAGCGTGAAGGGGCGCTCGCCCGCTCGCGGCTTCGAGACCCTCAGACCCACCGTGAACGGCCGGTCTCGGTGCAGCGGCGTCTGCCGACGGTGCCGCATGCGCACCATCGCGGTGAGATCGACGACGTGCGGATGCGGGAGCACCAGGGCCTGTCGGCCCCAGCGTTCCTCGATCTCGGCTGCGGCGCCGGACGTCAGGGCGATCAGCGCGTCGGCCGCCGGGACCAGGACGTCCAGTCGGGCGTCATGCATCTCGCGCTCGACCTCACGGGTGCTGCGCAGCTCGTGGACGGTGTGGACGAACGGCTTGCCGGCCCACCGCAGCGTGTCGACGAGCTCTCGGAGCTGGGACGGATCGATGCTGTCGAACCCGAAGTGCACATGGAACAGGTCGAAGTCTCCATGATGCTGGCGCACCCATGAAGGCTCGAGCATGACCGGCGGCCACCACCGGGTGAGGGTCACGCGGCTGGGGTTGGACGGATCGGGATCTGCGAGCCGGACCACCCGAGGCAGGTCGCGGAGCTCACGCACCGGCGCCAGGTGACGTACGTACGGGTGTGCGGCGGGGACGGAAGCCACCTTGATCCGGCCTCTGCGATGCCAGCGGGCGCGGCTCGACCTCTCGGGTCGGGCGGAGCGCGCAGTCGGCATCATGGCCCACTTCCATCTGTGAAAGTCCGGGGGTGGCGACCCTGCTGCACCACCCGCGCACGTACCCAGAATGCGCCCCGTCATTCCCCTGAAAGCCAGCCCTGCGCATGTCAAGGCGGGATCCGGGTAGGAATCACGCGTGGCCCACGAGCAGAGGGAGAAATTGAGATGGAGCATTCCGCTGAGGGAACAGACGGTCGCCCTTTGGGGCTGGTGACCGGCGCATCCAGTGGCATCGGTGAGGAGCTGGCCCGAGAGATGGCTCAGAACGGCTTCGACCTGATCGTGGTGGCCGAGGACGAGGGCATCCTCGACATCGCCGCCGAGCTCAGCGACGTCACAGACATCCACCCGGTGCGTGCCGACCTGGCAACCCGTGCCGGCAACGACATGGTCGTCGACCTCCTCGCGCAGGAGACCCGGCCCCTTGCCGCTGCGGCGCTCAACGCCGGCGTCGGGGTCCACGGACGCCTGGTCGACACCGAGCTCGACGATCACCTCCGGGTCATCGCGCTCAACATCGTGTCGGCCGTCCACCTCGGCCGCTGGATCGCGAAGGACATGGTGGCTCGCGGCGAGGGACGCCTCCTGTTCACCTCGTCGGTGGCGTCGCAGATGCCGGGCCCGTTCTACACGACGTACGCCGCCTCGAAGTCGTTCATCCAGTCCTTCGCGCTGGGGCTCCGCGAGGAGCTCAAGGACACCGGGGTCACCGTGACAGCACTCATGCCGGGCCCGACCGACACGGAGTTCTTCGACCGCGCCGGCATGGACGGCACCAAGGTCGCCGAAGGCCCCAAGGACGATCCGGCCGATGTCGCCAAGGCCGGGTTCGAGGCGATGATGGCCGGCGACGACCACGTCGTCCCGGGCAGCTGGCGCAACCGACTGCAGACGGCCGCCACCGGCGTGCTGCCCGATGCGATGGCTGCCAAGGTTCACCGGTCCATGACCGAGCCGCCTGACGACTCCGGCGCGTAGAGTCAGAGGACAACACACGTGAGAGGCCAGGGATGTCCGAGACCGACGACCAGCGGGCTCTCTCGAAGTTCGCCACGGTGCTCGCCTCCCTCAACCGAGAGGAATCCCTGACCGCCCGCCTGTGCGAGGCAGGTCGGCGGATGCTCGACGCCGACGGCGCCTCGATGACCCTGGACTACACCGGCAACGGTCGCCTGATGGTCCACGCCACCGACGACCTGTCCGCCAAGCTCGACGACCTGCAGGACGTCGTCGGCGAAGGACCGTCGTTCGAGGCCGCGGTGACCGGCGAGGTCGTGGTCGCCCGGCTCGGCGACGGCGACGAAGACCGCTGGGCCCTGTTCTCCGACCGCCTCAACGACCTGAAGTTCGTGGGCACACTGGTCGCGGTTCCGTTGCGTGCCGATCTCGCTGTCCTCGGCGTGCTCTCGCTGCATCGTCGCGGGCCCGACCAGGACGCGGACCTCGTGTCGGCCCGCTTCCTCGGAGCGACGGTCGGCACGGCGCTCCTGCAGGATCCTCGTGTCGGCCGACCCGACCAGGTCTCCAAGGAGGCCTGGGCGACCCGTTCGCAGATCCACCAGGCGACCGGCATGATCGTCGCTCAGGTCGGCGTACGCACGGAGGACGCGATGGCGCTGCTGCGCGGCCATGCGTTCGCCCGCAACACGACGTTGCTCGACGTTGCTCGAGACATCGTCGAGCGACGGGTCAACTTCCGCGACTTCACGATCGAGGGGGACTAGCCATGGAAGCGTCACGCGCGGCCGACGCCCTCGCCAAGGCGTCCGCAGCCCTGGTCGGCGAGACCGACATCGCCGGATTCCTTGCGACCCTGCTCGACAGCAGCGCCGACGTGTTGCTCGCCGACGCCGGTGGCATCCTCATCGAGGACAACGACAGCCTCGACCTGCTGGCGGCCTCGAGCCATGCCGCCGTCGAGCTCGAGCTGCACGCGGCCCAGCTGGACGAAGGCCCCTGCGTGGACGCCCACCGGTCGGGCCAGGCCGTCGATGCCCATGGCCCCGAGCTCACGACGCGCTGGCCCCGGTTCGGCCAGACGATGCTGGACTCCGGCTTCTCATCGGTCCACGCCTCACCCCTGCGGTGGCACGGCGCATCGCTCGGCGCCATGGGGTTGTTCCGTCGCGCAGACGAGCCGTTCACCTCTGACGAGGACACCGTCTCCCAAGCCTTTGCCGACCTTGCCACGTTGCTGATCGTGCAGACCGACAAGGTCGATCTCGACACGGTCAAACGGCGCGTCCAGGAGCTGCTGACCGAGCGCATCGTCATCGAGCAGGCCAAGGGCGTCCTCTCGGAGCACCACGATGTCGACATGGCCGAGGCCTACCAGCTGTTGCTGCGGCGTGCCTCCCAGGACGGCGGCAAGCTCACGGCGGCCGCCCGGGAAGTGGTCGACGAGGCTCAGCGCCTCACCTGACGAGCTCGACCAGCACGCCGCGATCCTCGTACGGGCGGTGCTCCGCCAGCCGGAGGCCCAGGTCAGGGTCGTCCGCGAGCTGATCACTGACCGCGGCGACCTGGTCGAGGCTGCCGAGCTGCAGGATCGCCGAGCCCGCGTCGGCGAGATGCCTTCCGATGACCTCGACGCACGTACGTACGAGGTCGAGGCCGTCCGATCCCCCGTCGATCGCATGCACCGGGTCGTCAGCATGGTCGCCGGTGTCGGCGCTGCGTACCCACGGCGGGTCGGCGATGATCAGCGCGAACCGCTCCTTCGCCCCGATCTGCTCCTCCATGCGGCCGCACCGGATCTCGACCGGACAAGACAGGTCCGCGCGCCCGACGTTGGCGGCGGCGTGGTCACACGCGATCGGGGACGAGTCGACCAGCACCAGCGGGCGCGACTGGCCGACCATGGCCAGCAGACCGATGTGCCCGACGCCGGCGCACAGCTCAAGCACCGGACCCTCAGGGGTCGTGCGCAACAGCGCGGACGCCCAAGCCGACTGCGCCGTGGTCCACCGCCGGGGTCGCAGCACCCGGTCGTCGAACTGGATCGACAGCGACCCGAACTCGATCAGCTCGGTGCGTACCTGCTCGACGTCCACCGTCACGGTGACTCCTTCGTCATGGCCGCCGCGCGAACGGCCAAGACCGACTACCCCGGAGAGCGGATCCGCAAACCGGCTCAGTTCTCCTTGAGCTCGCGGGCCGGGACAAGGACCCACGCGACGATGACGAACAGCGCGATCATGGTGGCCACGAGCCACGCAACCCAGGACCGTGTCACGACGTCGAGGATCAGCCAGACCGCGCCGATGTTGGCCAGTGCCAGAGAGGCGAGTCCCCAACGGGAGGACTGGTGCGCGGCTTCCACGAGCCACGGGCGCGCGTGCCGGTGGAACAGCGCGCGGTGCAGGGCCACGGGCGTCATCAGCAGGAACGTCGCGAACACCGCGGCGCACAGCACCACCGCGTACACCGCCTGCCGCGAGTCCGCGAGGTCCTCGAAGCGCGGGGTGAACGGCAACGTCAGCAGGAACCCGGTCAGGATCTGGACGCCGGTCTGCGCGACCCGGAGCTCCTGGAGGAGCTCCTGCCAGTTGCGATCGAGCTTTGCCTCCCGTGACGACTCGGCCACGTCAGTGGTTGCGGAGGGCTTTGACCAGCTCCGACTTGTTCTTGTCCGAATAGTTCTTCAGGCCCAGCTCCTTGGCCTTCTTCTTCAGGTCGGGCACCTTCCAGTCCTCGTACGATCCGGACTTCCCGCCCTTGCGACCGACCGAAGACTTCGACCTGCCCTTCTGGGCTGTGGCGTTGGAGATGCGTGCAGCCTTCTCCTTCGAGGCGCCCTCCTCGCGGAGGTCCTCGTACATGTCGGGATTCTTGAGGCTCGCATTCTTCTTGCCTGGCATGACTTCTCCTTCCTTTTCGTGGATCAGAAGACGGCTTTGCCGCCCGTGACGCCCAGCACCGTGCCGGACACGTAGCTCGCGTCGCGCTCGGAGGCGAGGAAGACGAACGCCGGCGCGACCTCGGCCGGCTGACCGGCCCGACCCAGCGGGGTGTCGAGGCCGAACTTCTGGATCTTCTCGACCGACTGGGTTGCGGGCTGCAGCGGCGTCCAGATCGGACCCGGAGCCACCGCGTTGACCCGTATGCCCTGGGGTCCCAGCTGCGCCGCGAGGTTGACCGTGGCGTTGTTGATCGCGGCCTTGGTCGCCGCGTAGTCGAGCAGCGTGCTCGACGGGTCGTAGGCCTGGATCGAGGAGTTGTTGATGATCGATGAGCCGGGCCCCAGATGGGCACGGCGGCGCGGGTCAGCCAGAACAGCGCGTAGAGGTTCGTCGTGAACACCCGGTCCATCCGCTCGTCCGTGATCTTCTCGATGCCCTCTTCACGAGCCATCTGGAAGCCGGCGTTGTTGACCAGGATGTCGAGGCCGCCGAGCTGGCGAACGGTGTCGGCGACGACCCGGTCGCAGGTCTCCCGGTCGCGCAGGTCAGCCTCGATGGCGACATACGCCCGGCCGGCCTGCTCGAGCAGCGCCGATGTCTCGTCGGCGTCGACCTTCTCCTCCGCCAGGTACGTGAACGCGACATCGGCTCCCTCGCGGGCATACGCGATCGCGATCGCGCGGCCGATGCCGGAGTCGCCACCGGTGATCAGCGCCCTGCGACCCTCGAGCCGGCCACTGCCTTGGTAGGAGTCCTCACCATGGTCCGGGCACCGGCTGCATCTCGCCGGTCAGTCCGGGCGGATCCTGCTGCTGGGGAGGGAAGGCTTGGGATTCGTCGTCATGGCTCATGCGAAGGACGTGCCCCACTCATCAGACGCATAAACGTGAATGACTGGCGTGCGGGGGTCAACCGCGATTGACTGAGACATGCGATCCATCTGGAAGGGCGCCATCAGCTTCGGGCTGGTCAACGTGCCGGTCAAGGTCTACAGCGCCACGGAGAGCCACGACGTCTCGCTCCACCAGGTCCACAACAAGGACGGTGGCCGGATCCGCTACCAACGCAAGTGCGAGGTGTGCAACAAGGTCGTCGCCTACGAGGACATCGACAAGGCATACGACGACGGCGAGAAGACCGTCGTGCTCACCGACGAGGACTTCGCCTCGTTGCCGGCCGAGCGGAGCCACGAGATCGAGGTCGTCGAGTTCGTCCCCGCCGACCAGGTCGACGTGCTCCGACTCGACAAGGCCTACTTCCTCGAGCCCGAGGAGCGGGCGCTCAAGCCCTACACGCTCCTGCGCCGCGCCCTCGAGGACTCCGACCGTACGGCGATCGTCCAGTTCGCCCTCCGGCAGAAGACCCGGCTCGCGGCGCTGCGCGTCCGCGACAACGTGCTGGTGCTGCAGACCATGCTGTGGGACGACGAGGTCCGCAAGCCGGAGTTCGACGTGCTCGACTCGACGCCGCGCATCAGCCAGAAGGAGCGCGACATGGCGGCGCAGCTCGTCGACTCGCTGTCGGAGGACTTCGACCCCTCGGCGTTCACCGACGACTACCAGGAGCAGCTCCGCACCCTGATCGACGCCAAGATCGAGCAGGGCGCCTCGCTCGACACCGAGGCGACGTTCGGCAAGCAGGAAGAAGAGGAGAGCGCCGACGTCGTCGACCTGATGGAGGCGCTCAAGCGCAGCGTCGACCGCAAGAACGCCAGCAAGAAGCCCGCCAAGAAGGCACCTGCCAAGAAGAAGAGGGCGTCCAAGAAGAAGGCCGGCTAGGCCTCTAGTTGGCCGCGGCCTGGTCCCGCACCAGCTCCGGCGTCTCGAAGCTGGCCTCCGGTGAGTTGCGGTGCTCCACGACCCACTCGGCGACATAGCGCAGCTTGACGTTGTGCGCCTGGGACTGGCGGCGCAGGAAGTCGAACGCCCGATCGGCGTCGATGTCGAAGCGCTCCATGAGGATGCCCTGCGCCTGTCCGATGAGCTTGCGGGCGTCGATCGCGACCTGCAGGCCCTCCTCGTTGTGGGCGTTGGCCAGGGCGACGGCCGCATGACGGACGAAGATCGTCGCGACGGCAACGTCGTCCTCGTCGAAGGCGTCGACGCGGTCGGCGTAGAGGTTGAGCGAGCCGTAGCGACGCGTACGCGTCTCGAGCCGGACGCTCAGCACGCTACGGATGCCCAGCTCTGCGACGGAAGGACCCCACTTGAGCCAGCGGGGGTCATTGCCCACATCGCTGGACTGATAGATCGCCACGCCCTCGATCGCGTCGAGGCACGGGCCCTCGTCGTGCACGATCTGCAGGTTGTGCGACTCGCCGACCCGCTGGGAGGTGGCCGCCGCCGTCTCGATCTGGTTGCGAGCGTGGACCAGCATGATGCCGGCGTCGTCACAGCTCGTCGCGATGCGGGCGTAGTCGGCGATGCGCTCGATCGTGCGCTCAGCAGTGGGCTCATCGTGCAGATCCAAAGCCATCTGCGAGAAGAACGTCGAGCTGTCCACCAGGGATCTCCTTACCGCGGGACCATTCAAGAGAAACACACCCTTACCGCGAAATATATAGGCCAGAGGGTCACGTGTTTGCTCCTTCAGGCGCTGGGTACGTCCGCCGAAGCACACAGGATGCACCAACGGGCGGCAGCCGTGTTGCCCCTCGATACTCGGGAAGGGGTGCCCGATGACGAATGCTTTGGGCTCCACCGGAACCACCGTCACCCTCTTCGGCGACAGCGACTCCCTCGACCACGCCCTCGGCACGCAGCTGGAGCGACGTGGATGCCGGACGCACTTTGTCTCTGTGCCGACCGGGTGGCTCCGCTCCGCGACCCACGCGGTCATGCGACTCGACACCGCGGCAGGCGCCGACGCCCTCAAAGAGCTGGCCATGACCGATCAGCCACTCTCGCACGTCATCGCGGTCTGTCCCGAGTCGGTCGACTCGTCCGAGTCCGACCGGGTTCGCGACATGTGTCGCGCCTGCGGGATGCACCACGACGTCTCCCTGATCTGGCATCCCCCGCTCGACGCCGAGGTGACTCCGCCCCAGGGTGTCCCGTCTGAAAGTCCCGCGACGACCGCCTTGGCCGCGCAGGTCGTCGACGAGATGATGCGGACGCCTGCGGGACCGTCGTTCGTGACGCGGCCGTTCCTGACGGAGTCGGATCCTCACTGAGGGTCGACCTCCAGCGCGTCGTCGTCGAACATGCCCACCGTCGCGCGTACGTCCCAGAGTGCGGCGGGTGCGTCGAGGGTCTGGACCGCGATCGTCGGCACGGGGTGCTCGACTGACGTCACGATCACGTTGTGGTGGAGTGCGAACTCGTGCAGCAGGTCGCGGAGAATGTGGTGGCCGCTCAGCCGGAAGGTCAGGGTGATGCGCCGCAAGAATGGTCCCTCGGGTCAGCAAAGTGGAGCGGCTGCTGCTGAACCGGTGACGGCACTCTATCCAAGGCAGGCAAGGCGGCGGCCACCGGCTCGGTGACCGCCGCCCTCAGAACCGGGGACGAAGCTAGGCCGCGTCGACCGCCATTGCCGACTCCCGCAGGCGGGCCAAGAGCTTGGCGAGCCTGCGCGAGATCTGCATCTGGCTGACGCCGACGATCTCGGCGATCTCCTGCTGGGTCTTGTCCTCCACGAACCTCAGACGGAGGAGCAGGCGTTCCTCGTCGTCGAGGTCACGGCACAGTGGCTCGATCGTCACCCAGTCGTCGATGAAGTCGTAGTCGGACGTGTCGCCGGCGATCGTCTCGCCCAACGGCCGGCCGCTCTCGCGTACGGGCTGGTCGAGCGACGTCGGTGAGAAGCAGCTGCGTGCCGCCATCGCCTCACGCACCTCATCGACACCGGCATCGATCTCATCGGCGATCTTCTCGATGTCGGGCTGGTGGGAGTCGGACTGCAGGCATCGCTCGGTCGCACTCGAGATGTCGGCCTGCATCTGCTGGATCCGGCGCGGTGGGCGGATGCCCCAGCAGTAGTCACGGAAGTACTTCTTGATCTCGCCGAGGATCGTGACCGTGGCGAACGGGACGAATTCCCCGCGCTCGTGGTCGAATCCCCGGATGGCCTTCACCAGGGCGAAACAGGCGACCTGGGCCAGGTCGTCGCGGTCGGCGCCCCGACCGGAATAGCGTCCGGCGAGGTGGTGAGCCAGACCGAGGTGACGGCGCACCACCTCGTCCTCGAGGAGCGCCCGCTCAGCGTCGCTGGCATGGCGCGCCGCCTCGATCAGATCGTGCGTGTCATCGTGCTGCGCGACTACGGGAGCAGTGTTCACGGAAAACCCCCAAGGGTCTCGATCCGTCAACCGGCTTCTGCTCAACCGGCCCTCCAACCATGGCACTGTGGAGCGTGGAGCGCAAGACCTACTGGTCGTCGAGTGACTAGTCGATATGGTTCTTTCGAACCATCTCGAGCGGTCTCGGAGCGTCTCCGCCGAGCGTTTCGCGCGGGTCCGCCCGGGTACGAGCGGGAGATGAGAGGAGGCCAGATGGCGCGCCAGAGCGACACCCAGACCGTGTCGGTCGCCGGACACCGCCTCCGCCTCACCAATCCCGACAAGGTCATCTATCCCTCGACGGGCACGACCAAGGCCGAGGTCATCGCCTACTACATGGAGATCGCGCCGTATCTGCTGCCGCATCTCGCCGGCCGGCATCGTGACCCGCAAGCGCTGGGTCGACGGCGTCGGCACCGCCGACAAGCCGGGCGAGGTGTTCTTCGAGAAGAACCTCCCCTCGTCGGCGCCGGGCTGGATCCGACGCGTCGAGATCCAGCACAGCGACCACGTCAACACCTATCCCGTGTTCGACAGCGCGGCCGCCCTCGCCTGGGCCGGCCAGGTCGGCGCGCTCGAGCTGCACGTCCCGCAGTGGAAGGTCGGCCGCCGCGGCGCGCAAGCAGAACCCCGACCACCTCGTGCTCGACCTCGACCCCGGACCGGGCGCCGGCCTGCCCGAGTGCGTCGAGGTCGCCAAGCGCGCCCGCGCCCTGCTGCGCGACCTCGACCTCGAGGCGTACCCGGTGACGAGCGGCAGCAAGGGCATCCACCTGTACGCCGGGCTCGACGGCAAGCACGACGCCGACTACGTCAACCGGTTCGCCAAGCAGTTCGCCCAGGTGCTGGAGGCCGAGCTGCCCGACCTCGTCGTCAGCTCGATGAAGAAGAGCCTGCGCGGCGGCAAGGTCCTGGTCGACTGGAGCCAGAACAACGCCAACAAGACCACGATCGCGCCGTACTCGCTGCGCGGGAGGCTCGAGCCGTACGTCGCGGTGCCGCGCACCTGGCGCGAGCTCAACGACGACCTGCAGCACCTCACGATGGACGAGGTGCTGCAGCGCATGAAGCGTCGCAAGGACCCGATGGCGGACCTCGCCGGGCCGAGCCGGCGAGCGACAAGCTCGCGACCTACCGGTCGAAGCGCGACGCGCAGCAAGACGCCCGAGCCCGTGCCCGACGGTGCCCGGCGGCCGCCGACGGCAACACGTTCGTGATCCAGGAGCACCACGCCAGCAGCCTGCACTGGGACTTCCGCCTCGAGCACGACGGCGTGCTGGTCTCGTGGGCGCTGCCCAAGGGCGTGCCGACCGACCCCAAGAAGAACCACCTCGCGGTGCAGACCGAGGACCACCCGCTGGAGTACGGCACGTTCGAGGGCACGATCCCCAAGGGCGAGTACGGCGGCGGCGAGGTCACGATCTGGGACTCCGGCACGTACGAGCTCGAGAAGTGGCGCGACGGCAAGGAGGTCATCGCGACGCTGACCGGCCGCAAGGGCGGCGGGCTCGGCGGACCGCGCAAGTTCGCGCTGATCAAGACCGGCAAGAACTGGCTGATCCACCTCATGGACCTGCCGGCGAAGCCCCGCGCCAAGAAGGCCGCGCCGCGCTCGATGAAGCGCGGGTTCGTCGCCGCCGATGCTCGCGAAGCTCGGATCCGCGAGGACATCCGCGACGACGACGACTGGGCGTTCGAGATGAAGTGGGACGGCATCCGCGCGGTCGCGGTGATCGACGGCAAGGACGTCGGGCTGTTCACGCGCAACGAGAACGACGTCACCGCCGGCTACCCCGAGGTCGTCAACGCGCTCGCCGAGCTGGGCCTCGACGACACCGTCCTCGACGGCGAGATCGTCGCGCTCAACGCTGCCGGCGTCCCCGACTTCGGCCGGCTGCAGCAGCGCATGGGGCTGACCAAGGAGGCCGATGTCGAGGCGGCGCGCCGTGACGTGCCGGTCAAGTACCTCGTGTTCGACCTCATGCGATCCGGCGGCGACTCGCTCGTCGACGAGACGTACGTCGAACGCCGCAAGGCGCTGCGCCGCCTCAAGATCGCGGCCGACGTCGTCGATGTCCCCAAGGCGTTCGACGGCTCCCTCGCCGAGGCCGTCGAGTCGAGCAAGACGCTCGGCCTCGAGGGCGTGCTCGCCAAGCGGCGGGACAGCCGCTACCTCGGCGGCAAGCGGGCGACGGCGTGGACCAAGGTCAAGCACCAGCGCATGCAGGAGGTCGTCATCGCCGGGTGGCGCGGGGGCCAGGGCGCACGCAGCGGCACGATCGGCGCGCTGCTGCTCGGCATCCCCACCGACGACGGGCTCCGCTACGTCGGCAAGGTCGGCACGGGGTTCGACGAGCGCACGCTCGCCGACCTCCAGCAGCGGCTACCGAAGCTCGCCCGCAAGACCAGCCCGTTCGCCGAGACGCCCCGCGAGATCGCCCGGGACGCCCACTGGGTCACCCCGCAGCCTCGTCGGCGAGGTGTCGTTCGCGGAGTGGACGTCCAGCGGCCACCTGCGCCAGCCGAGCTGGCGGGGCATACGTACGGACAAGAAGCCGCAGGAGGTCGCCTTGGAGTAAGGCCGCGACCGGACCTGACATCATCACGACACGAGGAGTTATCCATGCCGTTCAAGAAGAAGAAGTTCCGCACCAAGCTCGAAGCCCGTCTGGATGACCTGGCGAGCCAGACTGAGGAGCTCCGTCAGCAGGTCGTCGATCGTGCGCCCGGCGTACGCGACCAGCTGGTCGACATGCTGCCCGACAAGGATCAGCTGCGTGACCTGCGCGACGACCTGTTCGAGCGACTCCCGGACGGCGTCGCCGACAAGGTGCCCGACAAGGTCAAGCCCAAGAAGAAGCGCTCGAAGCTCAAGCGAGTCGCCTTCCTCGGGGTCCTGACGGGTGCCGGCGCGGCCGCGTTCGCCGCGGTCAAGGGGCGCACCAACACCCCGCCGCCCGCCCGAGCCGTTCCCGGCACCGCCGAAGCCGCCGCCGCCGGCCGACGTCACCCGCCGAAGCCGGCCAAGAAGGCTCCCACCAAGAAGCCGCTGACCACCACAGAGTCCCCGGGCAGTGTCCCGGGGACTCGTGCGTTCGCGCGATGAATACGGGCGCGGCAACGGGGTATGCCGTCGAGACCACTGATGCCCGGAGGCACTCGCATGACGACAGAACTCGATCCGGCCTGGACCACGGAGGAGCTGAGCTCGATCCGTGACGGGCTGGTGCAGGCGGCAGAGCGGCTCCGCGCGGAGATCACGATCCTGGACAGCGCATCGGCACAGGCCGTGCCGGCGTCGACGCTCGAGGTGCTGCATGACGAGATCGACGTCGCTGCGCATCGCGCAGAGCTGATGCAGGACGCCGTGCAGGTCGAGAACACCACCGGATCCTCGAGCAGACCGAGCACGTCCTGAGCCGACTGGACCTCGGCCTCTACGGCATCGTGCGAGAAGTGCTCGGCGTCGATCGCCCGCGCACGGCTCGAGGCATTTCCTCGCGCCACGCTCTGCATGACCTGTGTCGCCCCTGACCCGGCGGCTCGCCGCGACGAATCCTGCGACCGTCCGTTGGCGCCTCCGGCTAGGCTCGCTGCGTGACGGAACAGAAGAAGAAGCAGCTGCCGGTCTGGCAGGAGTCGATCCTTCTGGTCGCAACTGCCATGGTCATGGCAGTCATCGTCAAGACGTTCTTCCTCCAGGCGTTCTACATCCCGTCGGAGTCGATGGAGCCGACGATGCTCGTCAACGACAAGATCCTCGTGCAGAAGGTCTCCTACTGGGGTGCGGCGACGTGAAGCGCGGCGACATCGTCGTGTTCGACGACCCGGGCGGCTGGCTGACCGAAGAGGACTCCAAGCACGCGTCCAACCCGGTCCAGAAGGCACTCGAGACCGTCGGGCTCTTCCCCACCGGCGGCCACCTGATCAAACGGGTCATCGGCGTCAGCGGCGACACGATCGAGTGCTGCACCGACGGCAAGCTCACGATCAACGGCAAGCAGATCACCGAGCCGTACGTCCTCGACGAGACCGCCACCAAGGACAAGTCGTTCAAGGTCGTCGTGCCCAAGGGCCACCTCTGGGTCATGGGCGACAACCGCGGCAACTCCAGCGACTCCCGCGTCCACCAGGGCGATCCGGGCGGCGGGTTCATCGCCGAGGACAGCGTCGTCGGCAAGGCCTGGCTGCGCGTATGGCCTTTGGGCCGCGCCGGGTTCATCCACAAGCCCGACACGTTCGACGCCAACCTCGACCCCTGACCGGGTCGTCCCAGCAACGACAGAAGTCCCGCCCGAGTCATCTGGCTCCGGCGGGACTTCTCATGTCTGGCGCGCCCGAAGGGATTCGAACCCCTAACCTTCTGATCCGTAGTCAGATGCTCTATCCGTTGAGCTACGGGCGCATGCCCCGAAGGGCCTCGCTGAGTCTAGCGTGGCCGCGCCGAGCAGAAAATCCGGCCACTCCGGTCGACCTGACATACCGGGCTCGACCTGTCATACATGTGACTATGTTCACCCCTTCCGACCGCCCATCCCATGACAGTGACACGTAAAGTCGGCTGAATCGTCATCGCCCGTCGGTGACGATTCATCACACATCAGCTACCCGGGCCCGCATGCCGAGGGAGTGCGAATCAATGCGCTTGGTTCGCGATGCGCGAGAAGGAAAAGTTCACACATGTCCGCAGACACCGTCATTTCCACCTACCGGACGACGCACCCCAGGCTCCAGGCCTGGGTTGATGAAGTCGCCGCCCTGACCAAGCCGGCCGCCATCCACTGGGTCGAAGGCACTCCCGAGGAATGGGTCTCCCTGACCGATGACCTCGTCGCCTCCGGCACCTTCGTACGACTCGACGAGTCCAAGAAGCCCAACTCCTTCTGGTGCGCCTCCGACCCGAGCGACGTCGCCCGCGTCGAGGACCGCACCTACATCTGCAGCGTTGACGAGGCCGACTGCGGCCCGACCAACAACTGGATGGAGCCTTCGGACATGAAGGCGATCATGACGGACCTCTACGACGGCTGCATGCAGGGCCGCACGATGTACGTCATCCCGTTCGTCATGGGCCACCTCGAGTCCAACAGCCCGATGTTCGGTGTCGAGATCACCGACTCCGCCTACGTCGTCGCGTCGATGACCGTCATGGCTCGCGTCGGCAAGAACGTGCTCGACAAGATCGAGGAGCTCGACGCCGACTACGTGCCGGCGCTCCACTCGATCGGCGCGCCGCTCGCCGACGGCCAGCAGGACGTCCCGTGGCCGTGCAACGACACCAAGTACATCGTCCAGTTCCCCGAGGAGCGCACGATCTGGTCGTTCGGCTCGGGCTACGGCGGCAACGCGCTGCTCGGCAAGAAGTGCTACTCGCTGCGCATCGCCTCGGTCATGGGCCGCGACGAGGGCTGGATGGCCGAGCACATGCTGATCCTCAAGCTCACGTCGCCCGAGAACGTCGTCAAGTACGTCGCCGCCGCGCTTCCCGAGCGCCTGCGGCAAGACCAACCTCGCGATGGTCGAGCCGACGGTCCCGGGCTGGAAGGTCGAGACGATCGGCGACGACATCGCCTGGATCCGCGTCGGCGCCGACGGCCGCCTGTATGCCGTCAACCCCGAGTTCGGCCTGTTCGGTGTCGCTCCCGGCACGGGCTGGGACACCAACGCCAACGCGATGCGCACGATCGACCAGGGCAACTCGGTCTTCACCAACGTCGCGCTGACCGACGACGGCGACGTCTGGTGGGAGGGCATGACGGACGAGCCGCCGGCGCACCTGACCGACTGGAAGGGCCGCGACTGGACGCCGGAGTCCGACGAGGTCTCGTCGCACCCCAACAGCCGGTTCTGCACCCCGATCAAGCAGTGCCCGACCCTCGCGGACGAGTACGACGACCCCAACGGCGTCCCGCTCGACGCGATCCTGTTCGGCGGCCGCCGCAAGACGACGATCCCGCTCGTGACCGAGGCCCGCGACTGGACCCACGGAACGTTCATGGGCGCGACGCTGTCGTCCGAGACCACGGCCGCCGCGACTGGCGCGGTCGGCGTCGTCCGGCGTGACCCGATGGCGATGCTGCCGTTCATCGGCTACGACGCGGGTGACTACTTCAGCCACTGGATCAACATGGCCAAGAACAACGACGAGTCGAAGTTCCCCAAGATCTTCTACGTCAACTGGTTCCGTCGCGACGAGGACGGCGGCTTCCTGTGGCCCGGCTTCGGCGAGAACAGCCGCATCCTCAAGTACGTCATCGAGCGCGTCGAGGGCAAGGTCGAGGCGATCGAGACGCCGATCGGCCTCGTGCCGGCGCCCGGTGCGATCGACACCGACGGCCTCGACGTCACCGACGAGCAGCTCGAGAAGGCCCTGCGCGTCGACGCCGAGGAGTGGAAGGCCGAGATCCCGCAGATCAACGAGTGGTTCGAGAAGTTCGGCGACAAGCTGCCGACCGTCCTCTGGACCGAGCTCGACGGCCTGAAGGCTCGCCTCGAAGCCTGATCGTCCAGCACGACCCACGATGTCGGCACTTCGTGTACGCGTTTGGCGCGTTCAGCGGTACGCAAGTGCCGACATCCTCGAGGCTAGACCCGGGGTTTCCAGCCGATCGCCGGGAGGACGTGCTCGGCGAGCGCGCCGAGCAACCGGGCGTTGTAGTCGACGCCGAGCTGGTTGGGCACCGTGAGCAGCAGCGAGTCCGCCTCACGCACCGCGACATCCTGGGCGAGCTCCTCGGCCAGCGCGTCGGGCTCACCGACGTACGACTTGCCGAACCTCGCGATGCCGCCGTCGAGGTGGCCGAGCTGGTCCTCGCCGCTGCGCTCGCCGAAGTAGGCCCGGTCCTGCGCGTCGAGGATCGGGATGACGCTGCGGCTGACCGAGACCCGCGGCTCGCGCTCCCAGCCGGCCTCGGCCCACGCCGCGCGGAAGCGCTGGATCTGCTCGAGCTGCAGCTCGTCGAACGGCACACCGGTGTCCTCGGTCAGCAGCGTCGAGCTCATCAGGTTCATGCCCTGCTCGGCGGTCCACTCGGCCGTCGCGCGCGTGCCCGAGCCCCACCAGATGCGGTCGGCCAGGCCGGGCGACTGCGGCATGACCGGCAGCGGGGCCGACTGACCCGTCATCTTGGGATCGGACAGCACCACGCCCGCGCCGGCGATCGCGTGCCGGAACAGCTCGGTGTGCGCCCGCGCCATGTCGGCGTCGCTCTGCCCGTCCTCGGGCACGTGGCCGAACGCCTCGTAGCCGCGGATCGCGGTCTCGGGTGATCCCCGGCTGATGCCGAGCTGGAGCCGGCCGCCGCTGATCAGGTCGGCGGCCGCGGCGTCCTCGGCCATGTAGAGCGGGTTCTCGTAGCGCATGTCGATCACGCCGGTGCCGATCTCGATGCGGCTCGTGCGGGCGCCGACCGCGGCGAGCAACGGGAACGGCGAGGACAGCTGGCGGGCGAAGTGGTGCACGCGGAAGAACGCCCCGTCGAGCCCGAGCTCCTCCGCGGCGACCGCCAGGTCGATCGACTGCAGCGAGGACGTCGCCGGCCGTACGCGTCTGCGACCCGGGACGGCCTGGTAGTGCCCGAAGGAGAGGAAGCCGACGTTCTTCATACCGGGGTCAACGCCCGGGACGGGAGCGCTGTTCCTCATCGGTCAGCCGATCAGCAGCGAGCCGCCCTCCAGTCGGGCGGAGACTGTCGGGAGGGCGCGCGACGACAGCCGGTGCGTGACCATCAAGACCGTACGACTGCCGTCGAGGAGACCCTCCAGCACCCGCTCCTCGGTCCGGGTGTCGAGCGCGCTGGTCGCCTCGTCGAGCACCAGGAGCTCGGGGTCGCGGATGATGGCGCGGGCGATGCTGAGTCGCTGCTGCTCGCCGCCGGAGAGCTCCGCCAGCTCGTTCAGCTGCGCCGTCAGGCCGCCGGGGAGCGCGCGGATCTCGTCTTCGAGCTGGCTGACCTCAGGGCGTGCCACACCTCGGACTCGGTGACCTCACGGCCGGGCGGCAGCGACCAGGTCAGGTTCTGCCACACCGTGCCGGGCACGAGGACGGTCTGCTGCGGGACGTAGCCGATGCGCCGGCGCCACGCCTCGAAGTCGTGGAGGGGCGCGCCGTCGACCAGCACCTCACCGGCCTCTGGCCGAAGCAGGCCCAGGATGACGTCCAGCAACGTGCTCTTGCCGGCGCCGCTGTCGCCCGCGACGACCACGAGGCCGCGATGCGGGATGTCGAGGCTGACTGAGCACAGCACGGGGTCCAGGTCGGTCTGGTAGCGCACCGTCACGTTGCGGAGGGAGACGAGCGGCGCCAGACCCGGGGTTGGCGGCGACGCCGGTCGTCGGGACCCGCCGGTTCGCGGTGCTGGCGAACCTCGTCCCTGAACGTCGTCAGCCGGTCGAGTGCCGGCGCCTCGTTGGCGAAGACCTGCGTCGATCCGATGAGCGTCTGGGCAGACGTGAGCAGCCGGGTCGACACCACGGCGAGAGCGGCAAGTTCCGCCATGCTCATGCCCGCCGCACGACCCACCAGGATCAGGCCGAGCACGGCGACGACGGCCACGATGCTCAGCACCGCGCCGACCCCGGACGACTTCTCGACGAACGACCGGCGCACCGTGCGCACCCGCCTGCTTCGGCAGCGACGAGCTGGCTCCACGCCGCCGACGCGTCGTGCGCCCGCATCAGGCGTACGGACGACAGCGAGTCCGACAACGCTGCGCCGAAGTCGTCCATGCGCGCGGACATCTGCTCGCCGAGGGACACGGCGGAGCGTACGGATCGCCGGCTGGCGACGACCACCGCGATGAGGCCGACTGCGGCGAGCCCGCCGATGGCCGGCGACAGCAAGATGGCCACCGCGATCGTGGCCAGGAGCACGAGCAGCCCGACGATGATCCGGATCAACATGAAGAGGGCGTTGTGGGCGCGTTCGACCTCGGTCGTCAGCCGCTGGATGACATGGCTGCGACGCTGTCCCGCGAGGTAGCCCCACTCGGCGGCATACAGGTCGTCGATCAGGCCGAGCCGGAGCGCGTCGATCGTGGCGAGCCTGATCTCCACCGAGAGCACCGCGACACGCCATTGACCCAGCGCCCGGACCGACACCACGACGAGGACCAGGGCGAACGCCTCGGGCACCGACAGCCGGAGGTCGAACCCCGGCAGGCTCAGCGTGTCCCGGCCGTTCAAGGACTGCAGGACCGGCACGAGCAGCGTGAGGCCGGCCGCCTCCATGACGGCGACGAGGAGCTGCAGCAGCACCAGGCGTACGACGGCGCCCGAACCGACGGCCGAGGCCATCAGCGCCAGGTAGGCGCGTGCCCGCCTCCTCATCGCGTTCTCGGCGTCTGGATGACCGATGCTGCCCGGGTCGCGGCGGAGCCAGGCCACCGCCCGGTGCAGCAGCCAGCGGGCCCGGTAGAGCAGCGCCCGGGGGAGAGCGGTCACGATGGTCGGATCGTCGAGGCCCGCCACGACCTTGGGCGGGATGATCGCGGACACCGCCGTGCGTACGGCATCATCGGCGGTTCCGCCGGCCACCAACCGATAGCGGACGTCCCGCAGCGTCTGGGCGGCGGGAAACGGATACGCGGCGAGGACCTTGCGGTCCTGTGCCGACACGGCTCGGCGCACCAGCCGTCGCGGCGCGCGGCGGACGTCGTCGCGTACGTCGGGCGGTGTCGTCGTCGGCAGGCCCAGCATCGCTTCGGTCACTCGGAGGGTCGACAGGCTCACGGTCGACAGCGGGCCGTCCCAGGCCTCGGGGTGCCGCGCCAGTCGGTGCACGTCGACGAGGCTCCGGATCCAGCGCCAGTCATCCCGGGCCGCGTGGTGGCAGGTGTGGGCCAGCGCGTCCCTCGGCCCGAGGGTCTGCACCGTGGTGCCGGCGACCTCCACGGCCTCCCGTCGGGACCACGCGGCGTCGAATTCGGGGAGCGCGTGCGTGCGTGGGATCGAGGCGCCAGTGCAGGTCGACGGTGCCCACCGGCCCGTCGAACGTCATCTCGTGGAACGTGCCGAGGATGTGTCGCCAGGCCCACGACCCCGGACGCGCGGACCCGCACCGGGCGCGCGTTCCATCCCATGTCGTGGAGCAGCTCGTAGACCACGTCGACGGAGTCGAGTGGGACGAAGACGTCGATGTCTCCGCTGCCACGCCCGGCCGGGTCGCCGGTCGTCTGGACCGCCAGCGCCGGGCCCTTGATCGCGAGCCACCTGATGCCGCTCTCGTCCAGGGCGGCGCCGAGACGCGCCTGCTCCAGGAGGCCGATCATGGTGCCGCGGCGCGCGTCGACGCGTGCCCGCTCGAGGAACGCGCCGATCTCGGCGGGCAGCTGGAGGGCGCCGGCATGGGGGTGGAGCAGCTCGGCGAGACGATGCCGACGTATCGCGGCCAGGAGCCGATCGGGACTCTCATCGGTGCGCGGAACGAGGTATGCCTCGCCCGACTCGGCCCGCAGCGCCGCGCGGCCCAGCTCCCTCACGTGCTGGGTCGCAGATGGGTTGGGCCGCACGCGTGCATCCTATGCAGCCGGAGGCGTCCGGGTTCGCCGAATGACGACACCATGTCGTTCTTGGGGCAAGATCCGGAAATTCCCTGGTATAGCTCGAAAGAACCATTCTTTCGTATGTGCGTAACCCTGTCTCCCGAGACTCGTTTGAACACTCAACGATCGTTCGGGGGGACGACGAGAGGAATCACATGAACGACTCGCCCACCCTGAAGGCGTACGCCGCCCCGGCTCTCGAGGTCCTCAACCTCCGCGAGACCCGCGACAGCATCGACATCTCCATCTCGATCGATTTCCCCGGTCTCGGCAGCTAGTCGAGCCACCCCGTCATCGGCTCCGTCCCCACGACGATGACGGTCACCCACGTGCGAGTGCGCACATCGGGACGGATTCGCGGATTCGTGCGCCTCGGGCCGGCTGCCCAGGCGCACTTCGCCCTGTCGTGGCTGCTGCTCGGCCTGACCCGGGCGGCGATCGCCCTCCTGCCGTTCGCCCACGTGCGGCGACTCCTCGGTGAGGGCCGCACCGACCCTCCAGCCCTGCCGCCGGCAGCCGTGCGCGACGCCCGGCGAGCCCTGCGCATCGGCCGCTCGGTCGAGCGCGCTGCCCGCCACACGCCATGGCGCTCGGACTGCTATCCGCAGGCGCTCACCGCGCACCTTCAGCTGCGGATCGCCAGCGTGCCCCACACCGTCGCGTTCGGACTCCGCCGGGCCGAACGCGGCCTGACCGCCCATGCGTGGGTCAGCGCCGCAGACGTGATCGTGACGGGCGGCGACCCGCGCGACTACACGGTCGTCGGCTCGTTCACCTGGCTGCCTCGGCCGGACAGGAGCGCGTAGGTGTTCACGTACCGCTGCTACGGGCTCGCGATCCGAAGCGACTTCGAGCTCAGCGAGCTGGGGACGGACCCGGTCGAGCCGTCGACACCTGTCGACGTCGACATCCAGCAGGGACCGGTGGGCGCACGGCCGGAGACCGCAGTCGAGCTGCCATGGGGTCTGTGGCGGGACGGCGATGTCTGCGGCATCGACATCCCGGACGTCGCCCGCTACGAGGTCAGCGCGGACGAACGCGAGATCGTCGTCGACCCCTACCCACGACGCCGACGAGCGCGACGTCCGGCTCTACCTGCTCGGCACGATGCTCGGCGCGATCCTGATGCAGCGCGGCCACCTGGTGCTGCACGGCAACGCCGTCCGGATCGGCGGCTCGGCTGCCGTGGTGGTCGGCCGCTCCGGCGCCGGCAAGTCGACGCTCGCCGCGGAGTTCGCGCGGCGTGGGCTCGACCTGCTGTCCGACGACGTCGTACCGGTCGACGCCACGGGTCACGCGCTTGCCGGGATACCCGCGCATCAAGCTCTGGGACGACGCACTCGAGGCGCCTCGGCCTCCACACCGACGGCCACGAGCGGATCATCGCGAGTCGCGCCAAGTTCCACGTGCCGATCTCACGCGGCCGGTTGGACGCCCTGCCCCTGCGCTGGATCTATGTGCTGGAGACGCAGGACGGTCGCCGAGCTCGAGCTGTCCGCAGCCTCGCGGGGTCGACGCCTTCGAGCCTGCTGCACGAGCACACCTATCGCCGCGAGCTGCTCGCTGACCGGGCAGCGACGTGCGCAGCACCTGCAGCAGTGCGCCGGCATCGCCGGACGGGCGCGCGTCGTCCGGGTCACTCCGCCCGGCGCCGACCATGACCGCCGAGGCCACCGCAGACGCGATCCTGGCAGACATCCACGCCCATCGGCCGATCGGCACGGACCACCTAGAGGAGTCGCTCCTTCCATGACCGACCTGTCGCCCCGCTACTCACGCCGTCCTGACCTGGCTGCCGTCGCCATGGACGGCGAGCTCGTCATGATGGGCCTCGACCAGGGCGAGTACTTCGGCATGCGCGGCGTCGCCGCCTCGATCTGGGAGCACCTCGCAGAACCGAGGACGCTCGACGAGCTCTGCCGGTCGGTCTCGCAGGAGTACGACACGACCAGCAGCGCCTGCCGGCCGGACATCGAGGCCTTTGTCGACGACCTGGTGACCCGGCGGCTGGTCGACGCGCTGCCCTGAGGCCTCGCCTCGCGGACTAGAGTCGGGGCGTGATCGTCGCCGCCCTGCTCGTGCTCGCCCTGGGCCTGGCGACGGGCGTCGTGGCTCGCCGCAGCACGCCTGGCGCGGCCGCCACGAGCCGCGCACTTCCCCGGGCAGCCGGCCGGCCTTGCCGACGGCCGCCGCTTCGCCTCCGGGTCTGGGCCCTGGTCGCTGCGGTGCTGACGTTCGCGGTGCTGGTCGCAGCGTTCCTCCAGCCCGTCGTCGCGTTGGTGATCGCGGTTGCCGGCAGCGTCGTCCTCGCCGCTGATCGCCGGCACGATGCACCGGTACGCCCGCGAGTGCGCCAAGGCCGCTGCGGCCGTCGAGGCATACGCGCCCACGATCGCGATCCCGTATGCCGGCAAGGTCGGCGTCCACATCGGCATGTGGTCGCCGTGGGTCGAGCGGACCGGCGTGCACTGGTGCATCGTCGCGCGTACGCCGGCGTTGTTCCGCCAGCTCGCGGACATGTATCCGAGCACACCGATCGTGCAAGGGCAGATCCCGGCGAGCGTGCGCGGTGCGTTGTACCCGCACGGCGCTGCCGCGAACGCCGACTTCATCGCCGGCTCGTCGGCGACGCATGCCTTCCTCGGGCACGGCGACAGCGACAAGCCGCTCAGCGCGTCGGAGCGGGTGCTGCAGTACGACCTCATCGCCGTGGCCGGGCAGGCCGCGATCGACCGGTTCGCCGCTGCCGGGTCTGTCGATCCCCGCTGACAAGCTGAGGATCGTCGGTCGCCCGCAGACCGAGGGCATCATCCCCGCAGCCGGGCCCACGCCCGGCCCCGCGACGGTCCTCTACGCGCCGACCTGGCGGCACGCCGACGACAGTCTCAACGTCTCGTCACTGGCCGTCGCCGACCGCATCGTGCAGGCACTCCTCGATCGTGGCTGCACTGTCGTGTTCCGCCGCCACTTCGCCGGCCAGAACCACGTCGAGGCCGAGGCGATGATCGTCCGCGTCAACGAGCTGCTCGAGGCCGACGCCGCCTCGGCCGGACGCCCGCACCGGTGGGGCCAGGCCGCGATGGACGAGCCGCTGATCGAGGCGTTCAACTCCGTCGACGCCATGGTCTCGGACGTGTCGGGCATCGTCGTCGACTTCATGGCCAGCAACAAGCCTCTGGTCATGTATGCCGCGCAGTTCGCCGACCCCGAGGCCTTCCGCGCTGCGCATCCGACGGCAGCGGCGGCGTACGTCGTCGACCGTGACCTCGTACGCCTCGACGAGGCGCTGGATGCAGCGCTTGGCGACGATCCACTGGCCGCGATCCGCGCGGAACGCGCTGACCACTACCTCGGCGGCCCCGATCGCAGCGACCCCGCGAGGCGCTTCACGGACCTGGTCACCGAGCTGTCCGGCTCCTAGAGGAGGCTCCACAGCTGCCAGGCGAGCACCACGGCGCCGAGCACCCGGCGGAACGGCGACGCTCCGCGCACCAGCTCGTCGAGGCCCCAGACGATGAGTGCGCCTGCGCCGATCCAGCGCAGCTCGGCATCATGCGAGTCGTAGGCGCTCCGCCGCAGCACCGTCGCTAACAGCCATACGCAGAGGGCGGGATTGGGGACCTGAACGACGACGAGCCGCCCTGACGCGTCCCGGAAGAACGTGTCGAGGCGGCTCACGCCGTGAGTCTAGGCAGTCGCGGTCTGGAGCACCGATTCCGGCGCGGGCTCCTGCTCGAGCTGCTCCTCGAGCTTCCTGGCCGACGTCGTGGGGATGGCCAGCCCGGCGACCGCCGCCAGCAGCAGCGCACCGCCCAGCACCGCGAAGCCGGCCGTGTAGCCGATCTCCTTCGGGAACCCGCTCGGCAGGAAGTGGGCCGTGACGATGCTCGCCATGACTGCGGTGCCGACGGAGCCGCCGATCGTACGGATGTTGGCGTTCATGCCGCTGGCGACACCGGTCTGCTCCGGCGGGACCGCGCCGACGATCAGGCCGGCGAGGCACGCGAATGCCAGACCGATGCCGACGCCGGTGATGGCGTTCGACACGGCGATCTCGAGCTTCGTGTCGTGGGCCCAGGCCAGCATGAACATCCCCGCCGGCGCGCGAGCGCAGAGCCGAACACGACGACGACCTTGGGACCGACGCGACGCGCGATGGACGCCGCGACGAGTCCCGTCACGAATGTCGCGACAGCTGACGGCAACATCAGCAGGCCGGACTCGGTCACGCTCGACCCGAAGCCGTACCCGCTGGCGCTCGGGCGTTTGGATGAACTGCGGGGGAAGCCGAACGATGCGTACATTCCGACGCCGACGAGCAGCGCGACGAGGTTGGTGGTCCACACGCCGGGCAGGCGCATCATGCGCATGTCGATCAGCGGCACGTCGGCACGCTGCTCGACCCGGATCCAGGCCACGACCAGCACCGCGGCAAGCACGAGCAGGCCGATCGTGCGACCGGAGCCCCAGCCCCACTTGGGTGCCTCGCTGAGCGCCAGCAGCAGGGCGACGAGCCAGCTCGACAGCAGGACGGCGGGCAGCACCGAGATGCGGCCGGGCGTACGTACGGGCGACTCGGGCACGAAGACGATCGACGCCGCGGCTGCGATGGACGTGACGATGAACGGCAGCCAGAACAGCCAGTGGTAGCCGAGCCCCGACACGATGGGACCGGCCAGCACGATGCCGGCGCCGAACCCGACGGCGAGCAGGGACGAGACGACGCTGACCGCGCCGCCGACCTTGTGGTGCGGGAACTCGTCGCGGATGATGCCGAACGCCAGCGGCAGGACACCGCCGCCGACGCCCTGGATGATGCGGGCGACGATCAGGACGCCGATGCTGGACGCCAGCGCGGCGAGCAACGAGCCGGCGGCGAGCGCGACCAGCGAGAGCACGAGCAGGCGCTCCTTGCCGAAGGCGTCGCCGAGCCGGCCCATGATCGGCGTGAAGACCGAAGCGGAGAGGAGGTACGCCGTCAGGACCCACGTCACGGTGTTCTGGTCGGTGTTGAGCTCGCGCTCGATCTCGGACAGGACCGGGATCGTGAGCGACTGCATGAGGGAGTAGGACGAAACCGCCACCGCCAGCACGGCGAAGGTCAGCCAGTAGTGAGTGCGTCGGGTCGACGAAGGCACAGGAATTCTCCTGGAAAGAACGGGGGTGGATTCGGAGTCAGTGATTGCTCCGCGCAACCAACTATACGGAGTGCTTCTCCGGATCGCTACGTGCGCCTCGTCACCCTTCGGCTCCGTCAGCTCCCGACGAGATCGTCGAAGATCCGCTTGTCGTGCGCGTTGAACACCGTGACGCCGGCTTCCTCGTTGAGCCGGCGCAGCGTGGCGTGGTTGCCGTCGATCCGCTTGCGGTCGACAGCCATGAGCCGCTCGAAACCGCGCAGCATACGAACCTTCGGGAGCGACGTGCCGGACGGCGAGGTGGGCGTGTAGAGGCTGGCGTCGAACACCGCATCGCCCGCGTGGATCAGGATGCCCTGGTCAGCGGTCTCGACGGCGACCGCCGCGTGACCCTTGGTGTGTCCCGGCATCGGCAGGTAGGTGATGCCGGGCAGGACCTCCATCCCGTGCAGGTCGAACTTCCACTGCTCTCCCGGTCCGGCATGCGTCTGGATACGGGGGCCGTGCTCCCACTGCCGCTGTGCGTAGCGCTGGCGCGAGGCGAAGTCGGGATTGACGACAGCCCAGTCATACTCCTCGGCGGTCGTGTGGACGGTGGCCTCGGGGAAGTCCGCGAGGCCGCCGATGTGATCGAAGTCCATGTGCGTCAGGACGATGTGCTGCACGTCGGCGGCCGCGAAGCCGCGCGCCTCGACCTGACCGATCGCGGTCCTGGCGTCGTCACGGTCGGGTCGCATCAGGAATCGGGCGACTCCCATCCGCTTCGGGTCGGCGAAGTCATGCCGGCCGAGACCGCTGTCGACGAGCACGAGCCCGTCCGGCGTCTCGCACAGGAGCACGTGGCAGACGACCTCCGACATCGTGGGTGGGTGCAACGATCCGCAGTTGAGGTGATGAACACGCATGGGCATGATCCTGTCGGAGTTGCCGACAACTCGTCACGTGGACACGTGCTTTTTGTATGCCTTGAAGTCTCGGTCCATGCGCTCGCGGGCGGCGCGAGCTCGGCTTACGGGCGGAGCGAGCTCCTCTCGGCTCGCTGCCTTTCCACCGTTGGACCCTCGGCTCACGGGCGGAGCGAGCTCCTCAAATGGTCACCACGCAAAGAGACCAGCCACGTTGCGTGGCTGGTCTCTTCGATTCTTGCTTCTCACCTTGCGGCGGAGGTGGCGAGATTTGAACTCGCGAGAGGTTTAAACCTCAACCCGCTTAGCAGGCGGGCGCACTAGGCCACTATGCGACACCTCCCCGCCGCCGATCGAAACCGGCAACCGGAACAGGATACCGACCGCGCCTCCCGTCCGACGAATCGGGCATTCCGCCCCGCGTGACAGCAGGGATCTATAGAGTTTCCCGAAGCCCGGACAGCCAGTCTCGGCGGCTGTCCTGAAGGGCCCAACCTTGTTCGCACCACTCAGGCGTCGCGCCGCTGCTCTCATCGCATCGGCGGGGCTGGCGCTCAGCATCCTGGCCATCTCCACGGCTCCCTCCGAGGCAGCCACGCCCGCCACGATCGTCGGCACCGTCACTGACGCCAACGGCGCTGGCATCCGCGTCATGGTCCAAGCCTGGGCTCTCGACGAGAGCTCGGGACAATGGGTGGACGAATGGAACTCGGCACATTCCGGCGAGGGCAGCGGCGCCTACTCCTACACCCTGAACCCCGGCACCTACCGGCTGAGCTTCAATGCCCAGGTCGGGGGGATCGCGCCGCGGTACTCCTGGAAAGGCGAGTTCTACCCTGACGCCGAAACGATCGACCATGCCGTCGACATCACTCTGGTCGAGGGCCAGACACTGACGATCGACGCGCAGCTGGCATTCGTCAACGGATCGATCTCTGGACGCGTGACCGATGCCGCAGGCAACCCGATCCCGTATGCCGACGTGGAGGCCCTCAAGGCTGCTCAGGTCGTCGACCCCTCCCACGACCCGCGGGCTTCCCACACCGTTCGCACAGACATCAACGGCGAGTACATCATCCGAGGCCTCGGGGTCCCCATGCGACTGCGAATCAGTCAGAGCAGCTACGCCATGGAGTACTACAACGACACCACGGACTGGGCATCGGCGGAGTCGTTCGATCCCGTCGTCGGCGTCGACCTCGTCGGCAAGGACGTTCAGCTCACCTCGCTACCGATTCAGGTCGAGGGCCGGCCCAGTATCACCGGCCGGCTAGGCGTGAACACGACAGCGAGCGCGGTCGGCGACTACTGGTCAGGCCGGGTCACGACGAGGCATCAGTGGTACCGCTCCGGGACGACGACCGTACCCATAGCCGGCGCCACCCTGCCGACGTACAAGATCACGGCGACGGACCGCGGCAAGCGACTCAAGGTGAAGGTCATCGCCTCCCGGCCTGGCGTGCCCGACGTCGGCGCGTGGAGCGACGCCTCTCCGGTCATCCGTTACGGCTCGACGGCCTATCTCACTCCGTCCTCGCCCTCGACGGCGACCGTCAGGCTCTCCGCGATCGTCAAGAAGTCCAACGGAGCGCTGGCAAGTGGCTCGGTCCGGTTCAGCTGTAGCTCCAGTCTCGTCACCTACGCCTCGAAGACCGTCACTCTCAGCTCGGGAAAGGCGATCGCGACACTGAGGCCCGTGCCGAGGGGCAGCAGGAGCTGTCAGGCGAAGTACCTCGGTAACTCGACCACCATCAGCAGCGTCCGAGCAGTGACCTTGACTGTCCGCTGATCAGCTGGGGTTGAAGCGGCGGTAGCCGTTGGCGGCGTTGAGCCGGTCGTAGAGATCGCGGAGCAGCTCGGTCGCGCGACCGCCGACGTACGCCAGGGGGAACGCGATGACCTCGTCGTTGCCGCGGTCGACGAACACGCGACCGTCGCCGGTCGTGACGTCCTCGATGTCGAGCCACGGCACGCGGATCGGCTTCACCGTGAGCGGGCCGCCGAGCCGCAGGCCGCCGGGATCGGTCCGGGCGACGACCGGTGGAAGGGCGAACATGCGCACGGCGTTGAGCAGTGCCGCGACGGCCAGGATGCCGAAGACCCACGCCAGCGCCGCGACCGATGAGAGGAAGAACGCGAGGGCGGCAGCCACGCCGGCGACCATCACGTTGATGCCGACGGCGAGCAGCACGAATCTGCGGTCCAGTCGATAGTTCGTCAAGCAGAGGGGGCGGGATTCGAACCCGCGGCTGACATTGCTGCCAGCGAGCGCTTTCAAGGCGCTTCCGATCGGCCGCTCCGGCACCCCTCCTGGGTGGCAGCACCGAGGCGCTGCGCCGCGTCGATTATCGCACTACTTGAGCGCGGCGAAAGCGAGGAGGTTCGACGCGTACGACCGGCGCGATGGCTCGAGCGGCCCGTGAGGAGGGTTCCTTCATGAACTGACGACGCAGGACCAGGCCGACAATCAAGCCCGAGCACGGCGGAGTAGAGCGTGGAGAGGCGCGATGTACTTCGGGTAGGCGCCGGGCGACACCAGCGAGGTCGTCAGCACCGCCGTGCCGATGACCGCGAACACCAGGATCCACCAGCCCTCGCGCCGCTTGGAGCGCAGCGAGACACCGACGATGAGCGCCGGGAAGCCGATGAGCACCTCGATGGGTCGCGGTACGCCGTGGAACGTCTGGCGGGTCCAGATGACGAGTCGCTGAAGGCCTGGACGAGCGACTGCGAGCCGTGCGTGCGGACGAAGCTGCTGTAGGCGATGACCAGCATCACGAGACCGGCGACGCCGAGCAGGATCGCGAGGTTCTGGCGGCCGAGCCCGTGGAGGCCGGCGCCGAGGTTCCACACCAGCGTGATGGCCAGGCCGAGCGAGACCGTGAGGACGATGAGGTTGAACCGCTGGTAGTTGACCGGGGCGTTCCACGCGGCGACGCCGAGCGTGCCGCTCAGCGCGACCAGCAACGCCAGGGAGTACTCGCGGATCGCGCCGACCACCGTGGTCGACCGGGCCGCGTGACGAGGACCGCCCACACCGACGCCAGCACGGCGGTGACCGCGGCCGCGGACGCCAGCAGGACGTTGGTCTCGAGGGCCACGGCGGCGGCGCCGAGCACCGCCGTCATCGGCAGCCACAATGCGCATGTGGCCACCGCCGCGGTGGGTCAGACCGATCGCGAAGACGACCATCAGCAGTGCAGCCGACGGCCGCTCGATCCAGCCGGGTGCGTCGACGGCGATGATCGACGTGGCCGAGCCGGCCGTCCCGGCGACCCAGCCGAGGAACACCAACGCCATGATGAACCGGGCCGTGCGCGGCGACTCGATGCGCGGCTCACGGGTCGGGAGGTCGTACTCCGGGGGCACGGAGGCGTCGAGACGACGGCGTCCACCCTTGGGGGCGCGGCTCATGAGGTAGAGTACGGATCCTTCGATTGGCCAGCGACGGGTTGATCTCCCGCGCGACGCGCCACGACCTCGGGTTCGAGGGTGGCGCGGAGGATCTCGGGAGCCAGATCCGCCTCGCCCACGATAGAGCCCCACGGATCGACAACCAAGGAGTGGCCGGTGTATCGGTCGCCACCCTGGGCTGCGGCGACGACGTACACGGTGTTCTCGATCGCCCGCGCCGCCAGCAGCGTGCGCCAGTGGTCGAGCTTGAGGTCGCCGGCCACCCACGCGGCCGGCAGCACGATCGCCTCGGCGCCCGCGTCGACGAGCGCCCGCGCGTGCTCGGGGAAGCGCAGGTCGTAGCAGGTCATGAGGCCCACCGGCATGCCGGCGATGTCGAGCACGACCGGGCTGATGTCGCCGGCACGGAGCCGGTCGGACTCCTTGTAGCCGAACGAGTCGTAGAGGTGGATCTTCCGGTATGTCTGACGCAGCGCGCCGTCAGGTCCGACGACGACGAGGGTGTTGAACGGCAGGCCGTCCGGTACGTTCGAACATCCCGGCCACGACCGTCGCGCCGAGTCGCCGCGCCTCGTCGGCGAGGAGCTGCACGAACGGCCCGTCGAGCGGCTCCGCCACGGCGGCGAGGTCGTGGTCGGCCGATCCGAAGTCGTGCATCGACGCCTCGGGGAGCACGACGAGGTCGAGGCTCATCGGCGGGGCTCGAGCGCTGCAATTCGAGACCGGATGTCTTCACGGTTTGCCGCCGAGTCAGTCGCCGAGACGAGCTGAACCAGTGCGACGCGCATAGTTTCCATCTTCGCAGGTGGGCCCTGAGGCGGTACGCTGGGTGGTCGGCGCCTCCGTCGGCGAGCGAGCTCACGGTCGCGACCGGGACGTTCGCCTTGAGGAACTCGATCTGGTCGGCGACCACCTCGTCGAACCAGGGCTCGAAGTAGAGGTCGAAGTGGCCCGTGCGATAGCGCTTGATCCGGCCCGTGCCGGGCCTTGCGGACGTGCCAGATCGTCGACCGCGAGGGCGCGACGCTGTCCTTCATCGCGACGCAGAACAGCGCAGGGCACTCCAGCGCGGCGGCCGCGCGCCCGGGGTAGTAGAACGGGATGCGCAGGGCGACTCGCGCCGCGACCTTGTTGGGGTGGTCGTAGCCGTCCGGGATCAGCGCCATGTAGCCGTCGTACGCGTCCGGGGTCGTCATCAACGCCGCGTCACCGCGCCGGCCGACCACCGCGACCCGCACGGGCGGCCGGCCGCGCAACCCCCGCAAGGCATCGCGGATGCCGAGCACCGTGATCTTCACCAGGCTCCGGAGCCGACGGTCCGGAGCGAGGCGAAGCCGTCGGTGAACGGGCTCTGCGAGATGATCGCGGCGACATCGCCGTCGCGGCTGGCCGCCTCGATGACGTGGCCGCCGCCGAACGACGTGCCCCACAGGACGATGCGCCGGCGGTCCACCTGCGGCAGCGACCGCACGTGGTGCATCGCCGCCGCCCAGTCGTCGAGCTGGCGCTGGATGTCGAGCAGCCCACGCGGCTCGCCGTCGCTGTCGCCGAAGTGCCGATAGTCGAACACCAGGACGCGATAGCCCTCCGCGGCGAACCGCTCGGCGTACGCATCGAGGCGCATCTCCTTCACCGCACCCAGACCGTGCGCCATGATGACGACCGGTCCCGGGCCGGCGATGACGGACTCGGGCTCGTACCACCAGCCGGCGCACCATCCCGGGCCCGATGCGAAGCGCACGTCGACCCGGCTCATGGTGGAAATCGTAGAGGTGAGGGACGCAAACGTGGGGGAGGGCGGCTAGCCTGCGGACATGCGTGCCGTCATCGCTCCCAACCCCGGAGGCGTCGAAGCCCTCGAGGTCGTCGACCTTCCGCAGCCCGAGCCCGGTCCCGGCGAGGTCCTGATCCGCGTGGCCGCAGCCGGGCTCAACCGCTCCGACCTCCTGCAGCGCCAAGGCCTCTATCCGCCGCCGCCGGGCGTCACCGACGTCCTCGGTCTCGAGTGCTCCGGCGACATCGTCGCCGTCGGCGAGGGCGTCACGGATCTGCCGCCCGGCACGCACGTGTGCGCCCTGCTCGCCGGTGGCGGCTATGCCGAGTACGTCGCGGTGCCGGCCGGCCAGGTGGCCACGGTCCCGCGGGCATCTCGCTGGTCGACGCGGTGGCCTCATGGAGGTCGCCGCGACGGTGTGGTCCAACGTCTTCATGATGGGCAAGCTGCAGCACGGCGAGACGCTGCTGGTCCACGGCGGCGGGAGCGGCATCGGGACGATGGCGATCCAGCTCGGCAAGGCGTTCGGCGCGCGGGTATCGCACTGTCGGCTCGCCGGAGAAGGCCGAGTTCTGCCGCGAGCTGGGCGCCGACGTGGTGATCGACTACAAGCAGCAGGACTTCGCCGCCGAGATGAAGTCGGCCGGCGTGACGCGCCGACGTGATCCTCGACATCATCGGCGCGCAATATCTCGAGGCGCAACGTCTCGGCGCTCTCCACCGCCGGGCGCCTCGTCGTGATCGGCATGCAGGGCGGCGTCAAGGCCGAGCTCAACCTCGGCGCGCTGATGTCCAGGCGGGCCGCCGTCATGGCGACGACCCTTCGGGCCGGCCGTCGACCGAGAAGGCCGCGATCGTCAGGGCCATGGTCGCGCCAGGTCTGGCCGCTGATCTCCGACGGCACGGTGCGACCGATCATCCACGCGACCTACCCGCTGGAAGACGTACGCCAGGCGCACCAGGTGCTCGAGGAGTCGAGCCACATCGGCAAGGTCCTGCTCACGCCCTGACCCGCTCGGTGGGCGTTCGCCGGCGTGATGGAGCAGCGGCGGCGGCACCGCGACCTGTGCCATGGTCGAGGCCGTGCGCCGGATCGCGCGGTCGAAGAACGGATGCACGAGCACCCGCAGCACGACGACCGTCACCGCCAGTGCCAGCAACGATGCCTCGACCTGGCCGACCCCGGCTCCCTGGAAGGCGTCCTGCAGGACGAAGACGACCGGGATGTGCAGCGCGTACACCGCCAGGCTGCGGCGGCCGAGGCCCTCGACATGACGGAGCCGTGACGGCACGACGGCGAGCACGCAGGCGCCGCACAGGGTCGCGAGGGCGAGGCAGAGCACCCGGTAGGCGACGGCGTCGGTCCCGGTCACGCCCATCGACGCAGCGGTGTCGGCACCGCGGATCCAGCGCGGGTCGAGCCCGGCACGGACCACGAGCGTCGTCACGGTCACCAGCGCAGCGGCGGCCGACGCCATGACGATCGTCGACGTCTCGCCGTACGCCGCAGGGCACCGGTGCCGTAGAGGTGACCGGCGACGAAGAACGGCAGGTAGCAGAGCGCCCGCGACCAGGCGACCAGGTCGCCGTCGGGGTAGGGAAGCAGGACCGCGGCGATCGACACTGCCGTGGCGGCCGGCAGGGCGTACGCCCTGAGGCGCACGACGAACGGCAGCGCGACGAGCCACCAGCCCATCGCGAGCAGGAACCACAACGCGTACGTCGGATGGAGCAGCCGGTCCATGCTGAGGTCGCTCACGCCGAACCGCAGCGCGACGTAGGTCGTCTGGAGCAGCACGTAGAGCCCGACCATCTCGGCGATCCGGTGCGCCAGCCGGCGCGGGCGGGCCGTGACGCCGGCCAGGAACACGAACAGCGGCATGTGGAACAGGTAGAGGAAGGTCAGGATCCATCGCTGCGGGTCGTGGTGCCAGCCGGAGTAGAGCTCGCCGGGGGCCTGGCCGCCCGACGTCTCGAGGAAATGGCCGAGCACGACACCGGCGATGAGCAGTCCCTTGAGCAGGTCGAGGCGACGATCACGGGTTCGGGGCATCTCTTCCACCCTTGCAGCCCCGTTCAAGAGACGTCGGTCACGTCCCATCGGCGGTGCTGCGCTGGCTAGGCTGAGGCAATGACTGAGCAACAGCCCGAGATCATCGGCACCGACGGCCAGGCCGTCACGCCACCGCCGTACCGGCACGTCCCTCGGTGACCTGGTCGAGCAACCCGCCAAGGTGATGCGGA
>CAVXIX010000010.1:0-118679 GCA_963761965.1 uncultured Actinomycetota bacterium | reverse complement strand
TTGTTGTCGTTGCTCCCGGCGTCGGAGTGCAGACCGCGGTCGACTCGGACGCGAGGCAGACGCCCACGTTGATCGTCGGGTGCGACGCCAACGGGTTGACCCAGAACGACGAGCCACGCAACGGCGACGAGACAGTCCGCGCGAGCGTGATCTTGTACTTGTCGGGGAACAAGCCGGTGAACGAGTAGTGGCCGCTGGCATCCGTGACGTCGACGTCACGCACCTCACGAGTGAGATCCGCCCCATCGACCGGCGCACCGATGGCCGTCACGGTGACGTCCTTCTGTGCCGCACCGCCGATGACCCGCACGACGGTGCCGCTGAGGGTCTGGCCGACGTTGACGGGCGTGTTGGGCAACGCGGTCGAGCCACCGCTGGCGGGCACCGTGTAGATCCCGGCCTTGACCTGGAACTCGTGCGAGTCGTCAGCCCATTCGCTGGCAGCCGACTTGCCGCTGACCCACGGGGACGTGTAGTTCTTGTCGCCGTTCTGGCTCAGCTGCACCTGGTACTTGCCCGGTCGGAGGCCGTCGATCGTGTAGCTGCCGTCGGCATTGACGTCCGCGGTGCCGGCAACTTCCTGGTTGGAGCTGGTCTGGCCATCCTGGTAGGCGTACGCGGTTGCCGTCATCGTCGACCTGGCATCGGCCAGATTGCCCGGGTTGGTGCCACCGACGACCTGACCCGTGAGCGAGCCCGCCCCGGCCGTGGTGCGGACCGAGATGATCGACGAGTTGTCGCTCTGCGCCGCCTTGCTGGTGCAGTTGTTGACCACACGGATGCGGAAGAAGTACGACGTCTCGTCGTTCAGGCTGCCGAACTTGCGCTTGAAGGTCGTCGTGCCGGGCGGGTTGAGCGGATCGGCATTGAGCGTCGCGAGGTCGACGCACGAGCTCGAGTCAACCTTGACGAAGTTGGTGTCGGTCGTGCGGTCCACGACATACGCATTCGCACCAGTGACGCCCGGCCAGCTGAGCGTGACCGAGTCGACGTCGCGCTTGTCCACCGACAACGGCGGCGGCTTGAGGCCGAAGGCGTCAGTCGTCGCCTTGAGGTATGCCGTGGTGTAGTCCGACGCGCGGTCATCGAACTGCGGATAGGTGTCGGTCACGGCGCCGGGCACGTTGGCCTGCGCGGTCACCTTGAGGTAGTAGGTCGACTTGGCCGTGAACGGCGTCGACACTCCGGTCGAGTTGGACGTGAACGACGTCAGCGTGACGCTGATGGTGTTGCCGTCGTAGGTGCAGGTGACCGGCGAGTTGGTGCCGCAGATGTTGTAGAGGTAGCGGGTTTCACCAGTGGTCGATGTCTTCTTCTGCTGCAGGCGGTAGGACGCCGCGCCCGCGACTCTCTCCCAGCTCAGCGTGAGGCTGCCACTCGTCGTGCCCTTGAGGGTGAAGTCGTTGGGTGTGCTCAGCGGGAGCGCCGAGGAGATCGCGGTGAGCTTGGCTGTGTAGTCACTGATGCGGGTGTCGCCGCTCTTGGCGGTGACGGCGAAGCCATAGGACTTGCCGGGCACGTAGGCACTGCAGACGTTGGTCGCTGAGTCGCAGAACTTCTTGAGCGTCGCGGTGACGGTGTTGCCGGACTGGCTGAAGGACCCGGCTCCGGCCGGAATCGTCTCGTTGGACGCCAGATAGCGCTTCGTCGTGCCGTATGTCGTCTGGACCCGATAGCCGTTGGCGCCCGGTGTCGCCGTCCAGCTCAGGACGAAGGTGTCCTTGGAGTTGCCGACGATCTTGAAGTTGGCAGGCGGCTGCGCCGTGAACGTCGTCGTCGTGAAGTTCGCGACCGCTGAGTAGCCGGTCAACAGATAGGGATCACCGTTGTCATCGGACTTGGACTCGAGAGCGCGGACCTTGACGTAGTACTTCACCCCTTCGGTGAGTCCCGTCAGTGTCACCTTGTTGTCGACCGGATAGACGTACTTGGTCGGCACGCTGGCGGCGAACGTGCTGGAGGTCGAGTAGGCCACGCGGTACTTACCCGCGTTGGGCACTTCGCTCCACGAGGCGTCTGCTGACGTGCTCAGGATGTTGGTGAGCTTGGGGGTCGACGGCGCCGAGAACGCATAGGTCGAGGTGGAGATCTTGACGGCCTTGGACCAGTCGGAAGCATTGCTGCCGTTGGCGTAGGTCGACCGGATGCGGAAGTAGTAGGCCGTCGCCGGCTCGAGGTCGCGCACCGCGGCGAACGCGACCGCCTGACTCGTGACGTTGTCCGGAACGCGGTACTTCGGATTGCTGAACGAGGAGCTCGTGGAGTACTGGATCGCGTAGCGGTTGATGCCCGAGGTACGCGTCCAGGTCAGCGTGATCGAGGCGTTGGACTTGTCGGACGCCTTGAGGCCGGTCGGCGGCGACTTGTCGTAGCTCGCGCCGAAGGTCATCGACGCACCTCCGAGGACGAGCGCGACGAGCAGTGCCCCGGCGAGGGTGACGAGGTGAAGACGGCGGCCGGTCATTTTGCCCCACAATTGCTCTTGGACGCGCCCCTGGAGAGCTCGAACCATTCGTGTTGATAGTCGTCGTAGACCGAGCGGATGGCGGTGCGAGTCGCTCCGCTCGCCTTGCGCGCATCGAACGTGATGACGTGCTCCTCGTTGTAGATCTGTCCGGCGACCGACATGTTCAAGGTGCCGGTCAGGACGCTGCCGAGGTTGCCCGACTTGGGGCCGATCAGGATCAGCTTGGTGTGCATGCCGTCGACGGCGCACTTGAAGTCGACGCCCGCCGCCGTGAGCGTGTTGCGGACCGAGGTCGAGATCACGGTGGCGCCAGCCTCGGATGTCATCAGCATCTTGACGTCGCACCCGCGGCTCTTGAGCGACTTGAGCGCTGCCGCCATCTTCTCGGCCTTGGCATCGGTCAGCTTGAACATCGCGACGCGGATCTTCTCATCGGTGTCGCAGTCGACATTGTCGAACTGGTTGACATAGACGTCGAAGCTGTTGACGTCGGCGTTGCGGCCGGGCGAGAACGTGACAGATGTGCCGCGGCCCGCATCGGTCGTGTGGCGCAAGATCGGGTCGACCCAGATGCGGCGGTCATCCTCCTGGATGAGACCCAGCGGGTTGGGAGGAGTCGTCGCGAGGTCCGGGTTGTTGGTGTTGTGGACCGCCGAGCTGCCGAGATAGGCGCATGAGTTGAGCGCGCAGTCCTGCATGCCCTTGAAGCGCTGACTGAACAGGTGCCAGGCGACCTGGTCGTCGTAGACCGAGGACGCTTCCTGGCGGTAGTTGCGGATCTGGCTGCGGGCCAGGTTGGCCGACGTGGAGATCACCAGTGGGTGCGTGCCGCCGGCGGTACCCGGGAAGTCCGTGTCGCTGACGGTGAAGAACTTCTCGTGCTCGATCGCGTAGGGATAGACGCCGTAGCGCGCGGTGTTGAAGCAGCCGTTGATGCAGTAGGTGACCGTGCTGCCCGGGATCTGGGCGAATCGCTTCTCGAGCGCGGCACGGGCCGTCTTGTTCATGATGTTGGTGCACGACTCGGTGGGTGCGTTGGTGGTGCAGGTGTTGGTGTTGTCGAGAAGGATCTCGGTCTTCACGTTGCGGTTCTCGGCCAGCCACTCGAGCACCCGGTAGACCGTCTCGGAGTCAGACTCGGGCCGGTTGAACTCGGAGGTGTCGCTGTTGTTGGTCGCCCGGAAGAAGTAGTAGGCCGCGGTGATGTCGGCGTTGGGGGCCGAGTAGCAGAGCAGGCGGGCGAACTGCTGCGCGAACTTCCAGGGTCGCTGGTCGTTCGGGTTGTAGATGCCACGCTCCTCGACATCAGGCGAGTTGAACCAGGCGTCGACAGCCGCCGGCGCAGAGGTGTAAGGAACGATCGCCGGACCGGGCGAGATGTTGGACACCGACGGGTCGAACTGATTGGCGTAGTCGAGGCAGCTCGCCGTGCTGGCGCCGGTCAGACCCGTCTGGACGGCCGAAGTCGTGACGCGTGCAGGTGATGTCTTCGCGACAGCGGGCGTGACGACGGTCGCGCCGGATGACGGTGACGTGTCATCGGCCTGTGCCGCAGTCTGCAACGCGACGGCAACCAGCAAGGTGCCGACCGCGCACAGAATTGAACGCCGGACAAGTTCGGAGATGAGAGCCCCCACGGTTCGGCGACGATGGGAGTGTTCCAGAACGTCGCGGGTGATTCAGAGCCAATACGGTACCAAGTGTCAGCAGAATAGCAGTTCGAACATGTTGTCGCAGAAGGTCTGAACATGGGGTCGGCGCGCGGGCCTACACTTGGAGAATGCTTTTCACGGTGCGCAGCCTTGTCCTTGTCGCGCTCGTCTCGACGCTGGTCAGCGTCGGGGCCGGCGCCGGCTCCGCCGGGACTGGGGGCGCCAACCCACCGATCGCGACCGTGCCGGCGGTCGGGTCGCGGGTCGCGGCGGAACCGTCGTCAGTGACCCTCGCAATGCGAGATGCCGTCACGGGACCGGCGGTGGTCACCGTCAAGGATGGGTCGGGCCGAGTGGTCAGCGAAGGCACGACGACCTTGTTGTCGACCAACATCGCCGTCGACCTCAAGACCGGCCTCTCGCAGGGCGTCTACACCGTGACCTATCGGATCGAAGGCAGCAAGACGAAGGGTCCCGAAGGTGGCGTGTTCCAGTTCGCCTACGGCTCCGGCAGTCCCAAGAAGGACATCTCCACGTGGTCCGGCTACAAGGAGATCCCCAAGGAGACCCGCCTGCCGGACGATGCCAAGCGCGAGGCCGCATTCGAAGCCGGCGCGGGTGACAAGGACAAGGACAAGGCGACAGCCACGCCGGGCGCCTCGGGCACTGATGCAACGACGGGTGCGGATCCGACCAACACGGCTGATGACACTGATCAGTCAGACAGCTCAGGGGGGCGTGGCTGGCTGTGGGCGGTGGTCATCGGTCTGGCGCTTGCCGGCAGTGGCGCGGCAGCGTACGTCGCCTACCGCCGACGTGATGGAGTCACGCCAGGCGGCCACGCCGGCGCCACCACCGCGCCCCGCGCCGACGACGAGGCGTAACCCACACCGGTGTTGGTCCACCCCTAGGATGTCCGCGTGACCTTGAACGCGACAACGACGTCGCTGCCTGAGGGCAGCCACTATGCCGTCATGTGGGGCATCCCCGATCTGTACGCCGGCATGACCAACTCGATGCTGCACCGCTGCCGAGCGTTCGTCGAGCTCGCCGGGACCGAGGTCACGATCGTCACGTACGAGTACCGCCCGGACTACGACGTCGTCCGCACCAGGCTGCGCGAGCGCGGCTCGATGATCGACGGCATGCATCTGATCAACCTCTGGGAGGACATGCGGGGTTGGGACGACGCCAAGCTCCGCAACGTGTCCGGCGCGAACAAGTTCGTCGCTCCTGACGAGACCTTGTTCAGCCCGCTGGGCGAGCGCGGCGACCACAGCGACCCGCTGCGCCACACGCTGCACGACCGTTCGGGAAACATCCTCCAGCTCGACTACTTCCGGCCCGATGGCACGATGCTCGCGTCGGATCGCCGTGACGTCCCGGGGCCGAAGTCGCGCGCGTTCACACTGTGCGACACCACGGGTCAGCCGATCGGCACATGGCAGAAGATCTGGGAGCTCTACTGGTCGTGGCTGGACTCGCTGCCACGTGAGCCCATTGCGTGGTTCATCGCCGATTCCAAGACGAGCGCCAACCACATGGTCGACTACCACCGCGACGACGCGGTCGTCATTCACGTCGTTCACGGGTCGCACCTCACCCCAGGCACCGGTCGACCGCACGGGGAGCTCGTGGAGAGCCGGCGCAAGGCATTCGAACGGCTTGACCACTGGGACGGCGTGGTGTTCCTGACGCGTCAACAGCTCGACGAGGTCGACATCCTGCTCGGCCCGGGAGAGAACCGGCACGTCATCCCCCACGGTCGACACGTACCGTCGTCGCCACCTCAGCTGGACCGGTCAAGTCTCAACGGCGTCATGCTCACCAGCCTGTCCAAGCGCAAGCAGATCGGCCACGCCATCAAGGCCATGGCCAAAGCCGGCCGGGTGGGTCTGCGCAAACCGCATCTCGACGTGTTCGGTCAGGGCGCGCAGGAGAAGACGCTCCGCCTGCTCATCGCGCGACACCGCGCCAACGTCGACCTTCGGGGCTATTCCGACGACGCTGACCGGGAGTTCGACACCGCATCCTTCTCGCTGCTCACCAGCAGCAACGAGGCATTCGGCCTCGTGCTCGTCGAGAGCATGGGACACGGCTGCATCCCGATCAGCTATGACATGCCGTATGGGCCGGCGGAGATCATCACCGACGGAGTCGACGGCTACCTCGTGCCGGCCGACGACATCAAAGCCCTCGCGGCGGCGATTCGACGCATCACCCGCATGAAGCCCGCAGAGCTGGCACCGATGCGCGAGGCAGCGCACCGTCGCGCCCTTGAGTTCAACGACGAGCACGTCACCGTCCGCTGGGCCGTCGCCATGCAGGCTGCGCTCGCGGCGAAGCGCGTCAAGGCCTGATCGGACCGATGCCCCGCAGCACCAAGGCATTGCCCCCGGGAGACCTCTGCTCCCTCACCTGGGAGATCCCCGACAATTTCGGCGGCATGACGAAGTCGCTGCTTCAACGCTCGTGCCAGCTGGCCGCGCACTTCGGGAGGGACGTACGCGTCCTGACGCTCGCCCATCAGCCTGACCTCGACGCGATACGTGCCGATCTGGCCGAGCGCGGCCTCCTGGTGCCCGGCGTGACGATCCAGAACCTGTGGGAAGACCTGCTCGTGACGTCGGACACCGACCTCCAGGCGGCGCCATACGACCCCTCGGTGTCGGCGCCCGTCCTGGTCACCGGCACCGAAGGCGTCCACGAGGTGCGTCGAGCCGACGGCTCGGTGCTGGCGCGCCAGCAGTGGGTGCGCAAGGGCCGGCGTCATCCCCTGACGCCAGACGGCGACGAGGTGACCCGCACCGAGATCTGGTCGAGCGACGGCACGTTCCTGGGCGGGTGGCATGGCACCTGGTCATGGTGGCGGTGGTGGCTCGGTCGCACGCTCGTGCCCGGTTCCTCCCAGCTCATCGTCGACAGCGGCTACGTTGCCGATTGCCTTGCTGTCGCGCCGCTGCCCGGAGTGCCGACGACCTACCTCGTGCACAACGGCCACGTGGCTGCGGAGAGGGAAGCGCCATACGGCCGTTTCGACCGCTGGCGGGCCTACGCGCACCACCACCTGGCGGGGTTCGATGCCGTCGTCTACCTCACCGAGACCCAGCGTCGGCACGTCGAGCTGCTCCTCGGCCCCCAGCCCCACGCGCATGTCGTGCCGCACGCGATCGAGCTGACGAAGGCGGTCAGCCGCGCGTCGTCACGGCCTTCCGGGTCGGGCATCGTCATGGCCAACGTGGATGGCCGCAAGCGGGTTGACCACGCGGTCCGGGCCGTCTCGCGAGCCGCCGATTCCGTGCCAGGCGTCAATCTGAGCGTGTTCGGACGTGGGAGCCGACTCGAGGCGCTCGAAGCCGTCATCGAGGAAACCGGCGCGCCTGTCACGATCGAGGGCTACACGCCGGATCCTGCGTCGGCATTCGCTGCATCGTCGTACTCCCTCCTCACCAGCACTCGCGAGGGGTTCCCGTTGGTCCTGATCGAGGCGATGGCGGCTGGATCCCTGCCCATTGCCTACGACATCCCTTATGGTCCCGCCGACATCATCCAGGACGGTGTCAACGGCTTCCTCGTGGCGCCCGGCGACACCGACGCGATGGCCGACAGGATCGCCGAGGTGGCGACGGCTTCGCGCTGGCGGTTGCGTCGCCTGCGGCAAGCCGCGCGCCGCCGCGCTCGCTCGTTGTCTCCCGAAGCGGTGTTGCCGAGCTGGACCGCCGTGCTGGAGTCAGCCAAGGCGACCGCCACACGGCGCGGATCGAACGAGGTCGACCACGCACAACTCGCTGAACGCGAGCACGTCGCGGCCTTGTACCGACTGCTGGACTGCCGGCTCGAGGCGACACTGCTCGACGTCTCGTGGGCCGGGTCGACAGCGACCGTCACCATCGCGTGCAGCGTCGAGGGCGCGGGGTCGCCGGACGGTCAGCCGACGGTCGAGGCTGCGCTGGTGCACGTGCCGTCCGGCGTACGCTCCGCGGTGACGACGCGGACCGTCCCGTCGGTGGACAGCCCAGCGATGTCCGTACCCACGACCACCGTCACTCTCGACATCGACAGCGCGTCGTTTGCCCAACCTCTGCAGCACGTCGTGCTCCTCACGGCACGACTCGGAGCCGTCGAGGTCAGCGACACGGTCGTCGCCTCCACGTCTGATCGGCCGTGGTTGGACCTGCCACCTGCAGCCCCGAAGCGGCCGGTCATGGTGCTCGATCGGCGCGCCGGGCTTCGCCTCGTGACGGCTTCGCCCCACGTGGCTGCCGACGTCCGGCTCGACGCCGACGGCACCGTGGCGCTCGAGACGACCGTCCTGACGTCAGACTCCCCCGTCGAAGCCGTGCAGGCGACCGGCATGGGAGGGTCGACCACCGTCTCTGCGAGCGCGACCGGTTCAGGGTCGTTCAAGCTGAAGCTGCGTGATGCCGGTCGCTGGAAGCTGAGGGCGAAGGTTCATGGAACGTGGCGCAACCTCGCCTGGCGGGGCCCCGGCAATCCGCCCGGACCCGTCGACGGACTCACCGTCGCGCTGACCGCCAAGGGGTACGTCAGGCTCGACCGCGCCGCGTGAGCCTGCTGCGCGCCTAAGGCAACAGAACCTTGAGCGACAACATGTGGTGGTCCGACGGGATGACCCCGACCTGCTTGTCGTTCGCGTCCAGGTTCATGACCGTCTCCCACGACAGGGTCCGCATCGGAGTCGTGAAGACATAGTCGATGTTGCTGCCATTCTCGTCCGGGCCGTACTTGACCACGGTCCGACTGAAGTTGCTGAACGAGTTGTAGTTGGCGCGGATCCGGGTCTCGACGGTCGCCAGCGACGAGATCTTGGGCGACTTGTACGTGTGCCCGAGGGGGTCGACGAATCCGCGGGCCACGACCTCGTCGTACGGCGCGTTGGTCGGCGAGAAGTAGCGCGTCGAGTTGAAGTCGCCGACCACGAATGCCGGCAGGTGGTCGACGTTCTTCGCCATGACCTCGGCCATCATGGTGGCTGCCTGCGACTTGCGGAGCGCGTACTTGTCACCGCCGGGCTCGAGATGGGTATCGGCGAAGAAGAACTTCTGCCCGGTCGACTTCTGCGTGAAGATGCCCCACGCCACGTAGCGCTCGTTGCAGCCGCTGCAGCCGGGCAGCCGCTTGGATCCCGACGACACCTTCTCGACGGTTGCCGTGTTGTAGAAGACCTTCGTCCCCTTCGAAGCACCCTGATCCTTGTACTTGCAGCTCGAAGGGGTCGTGGACTTCACGCAGTTGTTGCGGTCGAGATCGGTGACCTCGTACGGCGCCCCGGCGGAGCGGAGCCGGTTGCGCAGGTCCTCGAACTGCGACAACTCGATCGTCTTGCCACCTGAGGTGAGCCAGCCCTGCGAGGCTTCCTGGATGCCGATCACGTCCGGCAGGCGACTCTTGATCATCTGCACGACCGTGTCGCGCCGTCCGCTCCAGGGCAGCTCTGTGCTCGCGCCGCCGCTGCAGTTGGCGCAGCGTACGTTCCACGAGGCGATCGCGAGGGGCGTCGGCTTCGCGGGAGTCTTGAACGTCACCGCGGCGGAGTAGCTGCTGAGGTTGACGCCGTCAGCCGTGATGACCCTGACTTTCGCGTAGTAGGTCTTGCCCTCCTCGAGGCCCGTGACGGAACCTTCCGTGGTGGGGAACCGGAAGTAGGTCGCGTCTGCCATCGTCGACGTCCTCGCCAGCTGGATGCGGTATCCGGGAGCTCCGGTCACCGGAGCCCAGCTCAGATCGGCAGCGTCGCCCGACGTCGAGCTCACCTTGAGCCCGGTCGGCGTCGGCAGGGCGGTGAACGCCTTGACTGCCGAGGAGTACGAGCTCAGGTTGCCGCCCGTGGAGGTGATGACTCGCACCTTCACGTAGTAGGTCTTCCCCGCGCGCAGACCCGTCACTGTGCCGGTCGTGCCGGTGTAACGGTGGTACGTCGCGCCCGCCATGGACGACGAGGTCGACACCTGAAGCCGATACTTCGGCGCCTTCGCGACGGCGGACCACGTCATCGTCACGCTCGTCGTCGTTGCGGCCGTCTGCGTGAGCCCTGCCGGCACCGGCGTCGTGGCGGCACTTGCGGACTCGGCGGCCAACAGCGGTACGCCGACGGAAAGGGCGATCACTGCGAGCACAGCGACGGAACGGCGAAGCAACGAGCTCACAGTGACCCCTGGGGAAGAAGTGACGGGTGTGACGAGAGTGGTGAGCAGACTCTACCGGGTTTCCTGGCACCACGGGAAGGTTTCAGAGCAGCCGAAACCCCTGCGTTCTCAGGGCTGAAGTCGCGTCACAGCGAGACAACGGGGCGAGGAACCGGCGCTGTCCTCGTCCCTGACGAGCGTGGCGCAAGCGACCGAGGCAGCACCACTGCGCGCAGCCGCTCGACCCGGGTGGCGCCAGAACGCAGGCACCTCATGACCTGCCAGAAGTCCTTGGTGGCGTCGATCGAGGTGCCGGGGCGGGCGTAGCGCTCGCGCTCGACGGCCGACAGCAGGCGGTCGAGCGCCTCGCGATCCATGCCGGGCCGTGACGCAAGCACCGAGGCGAACACCCGTGGGGTCTCGGTCACGGTGACGAACATCGCGAAGTCGCGGGCTGTCGCCTCCAGCTCCTCCCAGAGCCGGCTGGGAGAACGTACGGACCCCCGCAGCTTCCAGCGGCGCCGGGTCAAGCGCACCAGGCCCGGGGCGGCGAAGAGGACCAGCAGGACGGCCGCGGTGATCAACGCGGCGCGCGGCGTCGTACGGGCCGCCGTGGACGCCGTGGGCGCGGTGCTGTCGACCCCGTTGCGCTCCTCCGGCACGTCCCGGCCGGCGGAGTCGGGCAGGTTGCCGGAATCGGTGTTGGTCGACGGCGAGCCCGGCTCCTTGAACGCCGTGGCCGAGCCGACGCCCGGAGTCGGCTCGAAGCTGACCCAGCCGGCGCCTTCGAAGTAGATCTCGGTCCATGCATGCAGGTCGTCGGACGTCGCTTCGTACTGGTTCTGGCCGTCCTTGACGCCGATGACGTCTGCCCGGCGCATAGCCGACCGCGATGCGTGACGGAATGCCGAGCGTCCTGGCCATGACGGCCATCGCCGAGGAGAAGTGCACGCAGTAGCCCGACTTCTTCTTGAGGAACTTCGCGATGACATCGATCCCGTTGCCGTCGTAGCCGTCGGCGACCGGTGCGGTCTCGGAGTAGACGAACGACCCGTCGTTGCGGAGGTAGTCCTGCAGGGCGACGACCTGGTCGTACTCGTTCGCGGCGTCCTTCGTCACGCGCCGGGCGGTGTCCTCGATGATCGCGGGCATCTTGTCGGGCAGCTTGGTCTCCTCCGGAGCTGCAGGTCGCTGGGGCTTGGTCGTGATGGCCCGCATCTGGGTGGCGGTCGGCTGGATGTCGAGGCTGGTGACGGAGTAGGTCTGCCCGCGCGTGTCGTCGTCGGGCGACGACATCGTGAGACCGAATGCTCCGGCAGCCACTCGCCCTTGAGGCCCGAGACCTTCTCCATCGGGTAGGGCACCGGCAGCATCGTGGTGCGGAGCTGACGGATCGTGATCGTCGTCGACGCCTTCTCCACCTTGATGTCGGGGTTGATGGCCCCAGCGCCCTCCGGCGCGTCGAACTGCTGGTTGGTGCCGGGCTTCCAGGTCTTGCCGGTGAAGTCCCGCAACGTCGCGACCTTGAGGTAGGGCGCCTCAGGCAGGCCCGTCGTGTAGGTCAGCGCGGTCGTGGTGCCGTTGCGCCGGAGGTTCTGCCCGAGCTCCAGCATGGGGTTGATGCCGCGGCCGAACACCGCCGGCGGCGGCTTGCCCCACGACGTCGCCACTGCGCTGACGTCAGGCGAGATGATCGGGAACGCGACAGACGCGGCGAGGGCCGCGGTGGCCAGGACCAGCGCAGGACCGCGCTGCCGACGGGCGAGCGTACCGCCCAGGGCCGTCCTGGAGCGCAGGATGACGAGCCACAGCGCGGCGACGACCACGAAGAGCCAGACCGACGGCGTGTCGCCGGAGATCAGCGCCGGCGTCGCGAAGACCGAGAGCAGCAGCAGGCCGATCGCCGATGCTGCCCGTCGGCGTTCGAGCAGCACGTCGGCGACGATGACCAGCAGTCCGAACGAGCTGGCGACGACCAGCACGACCGGACTTGGCGGCGGCGACCGGCGCCTGCTCCTCGATGATGATGTCCTGTGCCGCCGGCTGCCAGGTTGCCCAGCTCGCGGAACGTGTCGATCGTCGGCAGGATGCCGATCAGCGTGTCCGGGCACGAAGATCCAGGCCAGGGCGAGCAGCTCGACCACGACGGCGATCGGGGCGACCCATCGAAGGCCGACCGCGCGCAGGACCGCGCACGCCAGACCCGTCAGCGTGGCCACGAGGATCGTCGTGATCCACCAGTCGTTGCCGGCGATGATGCTGCGGAAGCCCGAGAGGAGCAGCGCGAACGCCACACCGATGATGACGTGGTCGAACCACGTGTCACGCGCCGTCCGGGCGGTGACCCGCTGCGTCGATGCCTCAGCCCGCAGCATGCGTACGCGCCCCGTCGAACTCGGTCCACAGGTCACTGATGTCGTCGTTGGGGTGATAGGTCACGACCCGCCAGCGAGCATCCTCGAGGATCCCCCGCGCCTCGGCCGAGCGTGTTGGCGGCGACCAGCGCCAGCACGGCCCGTGACGTCGACATCAGGTGGGCCCAGTGGTGGGCCCGCTCGACGCTCAGGCGCCCCAGCACCATGAACGCCGCGCGCTCGGGCGCCACGCGCCGATCGTTGTCGTGCTCCTCGGGCTCGATCACCGCGAGGTCGACCATGGCGTCCTCGAGGGTGTCCTGGCCGTCGGCGATGAAGCGGTCGATGCCCGGTCCCGTTGGACTGCAGCACCACGACGTATCCGGCCTTGACCAGGTGCGACGTGATCGAGGCGGTCGCGGCGACGCACCACTCGAAGACCGAGGAGTACTCCCACTCCCCCTGACGATCCTTCGCGGTGCCCTGGCTGACGGGTTCGCAGTCGAGGATGACGGCGGCACGTGGCGTGAGCTGCTGCTCCTCCTGGCGCACCATCAGCTCGCCGCGGTGCGCCGTGGCCTTCCAGTGCAGCCGCTTCATGGCGTCGCCGGGCAGGTAGTTGCGCGCGATGACATCGTCCTCGCCGAGACCCACGTGCTGCGGAGCGGGCCGGGTCGCGCCGTCCTCGCTCGTGCCGCGCGGCGCGATGGGTCGCAGCTCGAAGCGGCGCGGCAGCACCGTCAGCATCTCTGGGCTGCCGAACTTGTGCCGGCGGAAGACCAGCCCGAACGGATCGAGGACGTTGACCCGCAGCGGCCCGATCGGGTGGCGACCACGCCGCAGGCCCTGCAACGCGTACGTGAAGGAGACCCGCGAGTCGGTGCCGTGGCTCCCGCCGAGCGCCGGGAGGATGCCCGGAGGCGTCGCCGGAGATGCCGTGCGGCAGGTCGTCGGACCACCTGGCCTCGAGGCACGGCAGCACCGAGAGGTTGGTGATGCGCACCGTGGCGTGGGACATCTGGCCCGGGGGCACGACCTGCGGCGCGAACGAGCGCTCGATGCGTACGCGCGAGTGGCCGGCGAAGACGAAGATCGCGGAGAACAGCACCAGCGCCAGCAGCAGGCCCGTGACGTAGAGCAGCGCCGGCAGCGACATGATCGGCGCGGCGATGAAGCTGACCACCGCGGCGATGAGGAACCCGATGCCGCGCCGGGTGAGCACGACCGAGCTCGCGGCCCGCTTGAGGCGGCCGGCGGAGCTGTCGGTCGTCATGGCGGTCAGCTCGGCTGGACGGCGCCGGCCGGGACCGGCGTCTCGGCGACGATGCGGTCGACGACGTCCTCGACGCTGGACGCGCCGCGCATCGGGATCAACCGGTGCGGCAGCACGACCGGGACGAGGGCGTCGATGTCGTCGGGGAGGACGAAGTCGCGGCCCTGGACGGCCGCGCGCGCCTTGGCGGCCCGGACCAGCTGGAGCGTGGCTCGCGGGCTGGCGCCGAGTCGCAGGTCGGCGTCGACACGCGTCGCCTGGGCGATGTCGACGGCGTACTGCTCGACGGCTGGGGAGACGTAGATCGCCCTGGCAGCGGCGATCATGGCCTGCACGTCCTCGATCGAGGCGACGGACTCGAGGTCGTCGAAGGGGTTCTCGGCATCCCGGCCCTGCACCATCGCGAGCTCGGCTGTCGGAGTCGGGGTAGCCCATCGAGATGCGCGCCATGAAGCGGTCGCGCTGGGCCTCCGGAAGGGCGTAGGTGCCCTCCATCTCGTAGGGGTTCTGCGTCGCGACGACGGTGAACGGGCTCGCCAGCACGTACGTCGTGCCGTCGACCGTGACCTGCCGCTCCTCCATCGCCTCGAGCAGCGCCGACTGGGTCTTGGGCGAGGCGCGGTTGATCTCGTCGCCGATCACGATGTTGGCGAACACCGCACCGGGCTTGAACTCGAACTCGCGGTCGGCCTGGTTGTAGACCGAGACCCCGGTGATGTCGGACGGCAACAGGTCGGGCGTGAACTGGATGCGTCGCACCGAGCAGCTGACCGAACGGCCCAGCGCCTTGGCGAGAACCGTCTTGCCGACGCCGGGGACGTCCTCGATGAGGAGGTGTCCTTCGGCGAGAAATACGACCAGGGCGGCCTCAGCGGCCTCGGGTTTGCCGTCGATGACCTTCTCGATGTTCGCGAGAATGGCCCGAGCAGCTGTCTCGAACTCCATACGTGATGGTAGTCACATCTGCCCAAATCGGCCTACGGCAACGTGATGATCGAGCTCAACATGTTGTGGTCTGACGGGATGACGCCGTTGATCGTCAAGGTCGACGGGTTGAAGTCGATGACGACCTTCCACTGCTTGACCGCCAGCGAGTTCGTCGCGAAGATCCAGTCCACGCCGTTGCCGACCTTGTCGTGGCGCGTCGTGTAGGAGTAGTCGACGATGCTGCGCCGATAGTCGTTGAACGAGTTGATCCAGCCGTTGACCACGACCTTGGCGCGTGGGCTCCTGGGCGGGTTGACCTTGTACTCCTGGTTCATGACGTCACCGAAGCCCGCCGACTTCATCGCGGGCAGCATGTCCTGGGCCTCGGCACCGAACTTCGAGGTGTTGAAGTCCCCGACCGAGATGACCGGCAACGAGGCGGTGTTGAGCTCGCGGATCTTGGGGATCAGCTCCTGCCATTCCTTCTTCTTGACGGTCGAGCTGTTGGGGCTCAGGTGGGTGTCGGCGAAGAAGAACTTCTTGCCGGTCGACTTCTGCGTGAAGGTGGCCCACACCAGGTAGCGATCGGTCGATCCTGAGACCTGGTTGGCGTACTTGTAGGAGCCCTTCGAGTCCAGCTCCAGCGTCGCGGTGTTGTAGATGATGCGGGTCGCCTTGGAGGCGTCCTTGTTGGTGTCGGTGACCTCGAACGGCTTGCCCGCGGCATTCAGCCCGTTGCGCAGGTCGGTGTACTGGTTGACGCTGCCGCTGGAGTTGCCGGTGCTCTGGTAGGCCTCCTGGAGGCCGACGACGTCGGAGTTCTCGGCGATGATCTGTGACACCACGACGGGCTTGCGCTGCGACCAGATCTGCTGGTCACCCGAGGCCTTGCTGTCGTTGTTCGCCCCGGACAGGTTGAAGGTGCCGACCCGCAGATCGCTGTCGCCTGGCGGTGGATCGACCGGCGCCTTCGCGGTCGTGGTGGAGGCGTACTTGCCGTAGTAGGTGAGCCGCGTCTTGTTGTCGGCGTCGTAGCCCACGACCTGGAAGTAGTACTTGGTGTTGGGCAACAGACCGGAGATCGTGCCGCTGCGCGCGCTCGACCCGAAGCTCGCCGGCGTCGGCGCCGGATTGAAATCGCTCCGCAACGACCACTTGACCCGATAGGTGCCGATGCCGGAGATGCCGGCCCACGAGACCTTGACGCTCGTCGACGTGACGTCCGAGAGCGTGGGAGCGGCAGGTGCCGGCTTCAACGAGGTGCTGGTGGTCGAGGTCGAGGCCTTGGCCGTGGTCACCGTGGCGTACTTGCCGTAGTAGGTGAGCCGGGTCTTGTTGGCCCCGTCGTAGCCCACGACCTGGATGTAGTACGTGGTGTCGGGCGACAGGCCGGTGATCGTGCCGCTGCGCGCGCTCGACCCGAAGCTGGCCGGCGTCGGCGCCGGATCGAAGTCGCTCTTCAACGACCACTTGACCCGATAGGTGCCGACGCCGGAGATGCCGGCCCACGAGACCTTGACGCTCGACGACGTGACATCTGAGATGCGTGGGCGCCGCGGGCGCCGGTTTCAACGTCGCAGCCTGCGCCGGGACGGCGGCGAGGATGCTCACCGTGATCAATCCAGCGATCAATGCAGCAACGTGTCTGAACCCGAGAGATCCGTACATCCCCCGAGCGTAAGCCAACATGTCACGGTTGGGGCAAAAATCGTCTACTGAGACTGGTGCGGCTCGCGTTGCTTGGCTGGGCGAGCGACAATCTCTACGAGCGTGCCGACCGGCCGACGACACTCTCGCAGCGCTATTCGATGGAGTGATCATGACCGTCCCCGACTTCCTGCCGACCCTCTCGCACGGCGCCCACGATGCGGACGCCGGCGAGGCCTGCGTCATGGAGTACGTCTCCTTGCTCGCCGGTGAGGAGTGGAGCGACCGCCCCGAGTGCACCCATCCGATCCTCGCCCACGAGGCCCGCACGACGAATGACCTGCTGCTCGATCACGACCGTCCGCGCCTCGTACCTCTCGTCGGGCGGCTGTTCGGCACGACCCAGGACTCCCCCGGGCTCCGCGCCCGCCTGCGCATCGCACAGGCTCGTCAGGTGATCGCTCTGCTCGATCCGGCGTCGCGGCCGCGGGCGCTCGCTGCCGTGACCCGCGCCGAGTCGTGGCTCGATCGCGAGGGTGACGAGCAGGACGTACGCCAGGCGTTGGCCGAGGCCATGGCGTTCCCGATGGTGTCGGGCGACCTCGATCCCGAGCACCTGGTCTTCCACGAGAACGCGTCGCGGATGTTCCCGTTCGCGATGTCACCGGAGCTCGAGGCTTCCGAGGCGTACGCCCTCGCGGCACTGGTCGTGGCTCATCGCATTGCTGCCTCGGGCGAATGCCTCGCCGACTGTGGCAACGGGCCCGCCCGGGCCCGACGCATGGTGAAGGACCTGACCGGGTTGATCGACGTGTACGACGAGGTGACCGGGCGGATCTCGCGCCGTGACCGAGGCGGACGTGCGCGAGCTGGCCGACAGCCTCGGCTAGCGCTTGGCGTGCGACCACTCCAGCAGCCGCTCGACCGGCCAGGTCGTGACGATGCGTGACGCCGGGACCTTGTTGGCCGCAGCCCGCTCGGCTCCGTAGTCGAGGAAGTCGAGCTGCCCCGGCGCATGCGCGTCGGTGTTGATCGCGAACAGGCAGCCCTGGTCGAGCGCCATCTGGATCAATCGGCTCGGCGGGTCCCGCCGTTCGGGCCGCGAGTTGATCTCGACCGCGACGTCGAACCGCTCGCAGGCGGCGAACACGATCTCGGCATCGAAGCGGGACTGCTCGCGCCCTCCGCGCGATCCCGCGACGAGCCGCCCGGTGCAGTGGCCGAGCACGTTGGTGTGCGGGTTGGCGATCGCGTTGACCATGCGGCGCGTCATCAGGTCGCGATCCATCTTGAGCTTGGAGTGCACGCTGGCGACGACGACGTCGAGGCGCCCCAGCATCTCGTCGGTCTGGTCGAGGTCGCCGTTGTCGAGGATGTCGACCTCGATGCCACTGAGCAGCCTGAGCTCATCGTGCTCGGCATCGACCTCGGCGATGACGTCGAGCTGCTCGGCCAGGCGTTCGGCGGACAGGCCGTTGGCGATCGTGAGCCGTGGTGAGTGATCCGTCATGACCTGGTACTCCCGGCCGAGCCACACGGCCGCGCGCGCCATCTCCTGGATCGACGAGCCGCCGTCCGACCAGTTGGAGTGGCTGTGCAGGTCGCCGCGGAGCTTGGCTCGCAGCTTCGCGCCGCCCGAGGCGAGCGGCTTGGCGCCGCGCTCGCGCAGGTCAGCGAGGTAGGCCGGCACCTCCCCGGCGACCGCCTCGCCGATGATCCCGAACGTACGGTCGCCGATGCCCTTCAGTCGCTTGAGACTGCCGTCCCGGACCTGCCGCTCGAGCTCGTCCGGGGAGAGCTGCTCGATCGCAGCGGCCGCCTTGCGGAACGCCTCGACCCGGTACGTCTTGGCCAGCTCCCGCTCGAGCCAGAAGCCGATCTCCTTCAGTGCCTCGACAGCATCCATGTGGTCCTCCCTACCCCGCCCAGTGCCCTGGTCGCACCAGCACTGCCGGGATCTTCGTGCGTGCGTCGCCTCGCGCGGAGTTGACCTGCATCTGGGTGAGGAACAGGCTCCCGGTCAGGTCGGCACCGCGAAGGTCGGCATCCCTCAGGTCGGCGCCGATCAGGTCCGCCTCGCGGAGATCCGCGGCACGCAGGTCGGCGGCGATCAGCAGCGCGCCTCGCAGGTTGGCGCCCCGCAGGTCCGCCTTGGTCAGCTTGGCGCCGATGAGGTCGGCGCCGCGTCGCTCCGGACCTGGATGCGCCGCCCGTACGAGCTGACTCGTGCGCTGCAGCAACGGATCGACCTCTGCTCGATGGCTCGGGAGGTCGAGACTCGCGAGCGCGTCGGCGTCCGTACGGGTGAGGGCCTCGGTCGCGGCGTATGCCTGCTCGAGCTCGGCGTGCAGTGGCGCGGCGGCCGCCAGGGTGAGAGCCTCGGCGACGTACCAGAGCATCTCGTGCAGCTGCCGCATGACCGGGAGCGCCGCGAACATCGCCGCCGACGTGTCGGGAGCGTCGCGCCAGCTCACTCCTGCGAACGTCACCTGGGCGACCTGCTGCCCGGCGCCGAAGCAGTCGTACACCGCAGAGCCTCGAAATCCTTCCTCACGGAGTCGGTCGTGGATGCCGCAGCTGAAGTCCTGCTGCAGATTGCGGCATGGCTCGCCGGCAGGCTTGTCGATCGGGAAGTCCGCCGACTTCTCGAACGCCAGCGCCACGCAGCACAGCCCGAAGCAGCTGGCTGCAGTCGGCGACGAGATCGAGGCGGCGGTCCACGCCGGGGAGCCTAATACGCTGGAGCGATGATCCGTCGACGCGTCGTGGTGCGCGGGACCGTGCAGGGCGTGTTCTTCCGCGCGTCATGCCAGCGAGAAGCCTCTGCGCGAGGCGTCGCGGGCTGGGTGTCGAATCGTCCTGATGGCGCGGTCGAGGCGGTGTTCGAGGGTGATGATGCGGCCGTCGACGCTCTGGTCTCGTGGTGCCGGCAGGGCCCGCCGCATGCCGACGTCTCGGGCGTCGACGTGAGCGACGAGGAGCCCGAGGGACTGTCGGGATTCAGCGTTGACTGAATCCGCGCCCGACTCCGCCGGATCTGCGGGAGGATCTACTGCATCGGTGGACTCCCGCCGCACGATGCGAAGGAACGAAGCATGCCCAAGACGCAGTTCACCGTTCACACGAGCCTGACGCCGAGCAAGGTCATGGATCTGCTGACCGACTTCGGACCCGACCGGCCGGACAAGTGGCCGAACATCGACGAGGCGCACTACACGGTGCATGAGCTCGGCCCGACCACCGCCGACGTCACCGAGGGCACCGCGATGGGCTGGGAACGCAGCCACTACGCGTGGGACAGCGACGCCGGAACTGTCACGCTCGACACCGTCGAGTCGAACCTGTGGGGGCCTGGCAGCGGGTGGCGCTACGAGCTCACGCCGGCCGACGGAGGTACGGACGTGCACGTCACGCTGACCCGCGTGGCGAACTCTCTCAAGGGCCGAGCTCGTCGGCGCGCTGATCCCGATCGTCGGAGCGAGCGCACTCGGGAAGCAGTTCAAGTCCGTGCTGCGAAAGGCCGAGTCGCGTTGATCTCAGGCCGTCGTCGGGCAGGATGGCTGCGTGACTACCAGTCTCCTTCCGATCGCACCCTGATCACCGAGGCGGACGCCAACCACCGCGAAGCCATCTACCGGGCGCGCCACGAGGTGTACGCCCTGGAGCTCGGCCAGCATCAGCCCAACGCCGAAGGCCTGCTCCGCGACAGGCTCGACGAGGTCAACCGCTACATCGTCGCGACCCGTGGAGGCACGCTCGCCGCGTTCGTGAGCATCACACCGCCGGGCGAGCACGGATACTCGATCGACAAGTACTTCGAACGCGCTGACGTGCCCTTCGAGATCGGGGCCGGCACCTACGAGATCCGCCTGCTGACCGTGCTCAAGGAGCATCGGGACTCCGACCTGGCCGCGACTCTCATGGTCGCCGCGTTCCGCTGGATCGAGGCGCGAGGCGGCAGCAAGGTCGTGGCGATCGGGCGGGACGAGGTCGCCGGCATGTACCTGCGCGGCGGGATGCTCCCGACCGGGTTGTCAGTCAGCTCGGGCGCCGTGAACTTCGAGCTGATGCATGCCGACGTCACCCAGGTCCGTGCCGACTTCGACGCCTTGGAGCCCGTTGTCGCCGCGATCGAGCAGTCGGTGGAGTGGGGACTGCACGTACCGCTGCGCAAGCCGGCTGCCTGTTTCCACGGCGGCGAGTCGTTCGATGCAATCGGCACGGCGTTCGACGACATCGGGCGGCACCGGGACGTCATCAACGCCGACGTGCTCGATGCGTGGTTCCCGCCGGCGCCGGCAGTCATCAGCGCCCTTGAGGAGGAGCTGCCCTGGCTGCTGCGCACCTCGCCGCCCGTGGACTGTGCAGGCCTGGTCGCGGCATCGCGACAGGCACGCCGACCTCGCGACTGACGCGATCCTGCCAGGAGCCGGATCTTCCGACCTGATCTTTCGAGCTCTCCCCCGCTGGCTGTCGCCGAGCTCGCGCGTCCTGCTGCTCGACCCCACGTACGGCGAATACGCCCATGTCCTCGAGAAGGTCGTCGGCTGCCGGGTCGAGCGTGTCCCGCTGACGCGTTCGACGGGCTATCGCCTCGACCTGGCGCAGCTCGAGGAGATGATCGCCACCGGCCCGGACCTCGTGATCCTGGTGAACCCCAACAGCCCAACCGGGCAGTTCATCACGGCCGACGAGATCGACGATCTCCTGCAGGCGTCTCCGCCTTCGACGCGGGTCTGGATCGACGAGACCTACATCGACTACGTCGGCGAGAGCGTCGAGCCTCTGATTCCTCGCCACGACAACCTGATCGTCTGCAAGTCGATGTCGAAGGCGTACGCGCTGAGCGGTGCCCGGGTCGCCTACCTCGCGGCGGGGCCCCACCAGCTCGAGGAGCTGCGCGCCTTGACGCCGCCGTGGGTCATCGGCCTGCCGTCCCAGGTGGCGGCGACCCGTGCCCTGGAGTCCCAGACGTACTACGAGGCTCGGTGGAGCGAGACCAACCGGCTTCGCGAGGACCTGGCTGACGGACTGCGCGGACTCGGCTGGGACGTGGTCCCGGGCTGCGCCAACTTCCTGATGGCCCACGTGCCGGAGCACGGGCCATCAGCTGCTGACGTCATGGCTCGTGCTCGGACACAGGGGCTCTACCTGCGGGACGCGCGCAACATGGGCGCCACGTTGGGCGACCGGGCACTGCGCATCGCGGTCAAGGACGCCGAGACCAACCAACAGATGCTCGCGATCCTCTCCGAATCCGGAGCGAGGCGAGTCAATCGCTGACATCATGCGGTGACCCTGCGGAAGGATTCACATGACCACGTCAGGCGCGCCGGACCCGGCACCGCGCTCAGCGACGTTCCTCGAGTCGATCGACCACACCCGGTCGTCGCTGCTCGACGCGGTCCGGACGGGCATCGTCGCGTATGCGGGGGTGTGGGTCGTCACCTTCCTGATGACCGGCGCCGCGCTGCTCGCGGCGACCACGGAAGACGACGTGCCTGGTCGTGGTCGCTGACCGCGCCCGGTCAGGCCGTCGCGATGTCGTCCCACGGGACGTTCGACTACACGACGACGGTGGACTTCGACGACGAGTTCAGGACGAAGAGTTCGGGGTCGGGTCCGAGGACCTCGGTGACGAGGAGTTCAGCGACGGGTACGCGAGGAGTTCAGCGACGGATCGCGAGGAGTTCAGCGACGAGGAGTTCAGCGACGAAGAGGCCGAGGAGCTCCCTCCCCTTGAGGCCGAGGACTCGATGATCGGCGGCGAGATCACGTCGAGCTCACGCTTCGCCACGATCTCCCTGACCGTCCTCGGGCTCATGATCGGTGCGCTGTGGGTCGCCAGTCGCCGGGCCGAGCGCCGGCGCCCGACCCTGTCGCGACGAGCCGTGTTCGCGGCATCGACGGTGACAGGCGTGACGTTTGCCGTGCTGACCTGGGCAGTGGCGTTCGCGGCGCGCGTGCGCATCGACGATGACTTCGGACATGCCGGGACGTTGTCGATCCTGTTCTACGCCTCGGTGCTCGGGACTGTCGTGGCTCTCCTGGCCCGACGTCCCGTCGCGCGGCGCCGGGTGGTGTCCCGCCTACCGGCCGAGCTGGCAGCATCGGTCCGAGGCGTTGCGGTCTACCTCGTAGTGTTCGTCGACGCTGCTCGTGCCGGCGGCAGCCATCTACGCCATCGCTCATGGTGAGGCTGAGGCCATCTTGACGTTCCCGCTCGCGATCCTCAACGTCGCCGTGTATGCCATCACTTTTGGCCAGCTCGCCGGTCTCGAGCTGCCTGGCCTGCCATTTGGCGACGACTCGGGTGCGACCTTCATCTGGCTGTTCAGTGATGACGTGGACCGCGTCCTGTTCGTGCTGATCCCGCTCACGATCGCGGCCCTTGCCATCGCCGTCGCGGTTCTCGCCCGGCGCTCAGCGGACCGCCCCAGGACGTCGGTCGATGCGTTCTGGCTCGTCGCAACATTCGCGGGAGCCGGCGCACTGCTCACCGCCCTCAGCGTGGTGACAACCAGCACCTCCACGTTCGGGAGCGGTTTTGGCGAGGTCGGCAACGGAATCTTCTCCGTCTCGCTCACTCCCGTGCCGTGGCTCTTCCTGGCCATGGCTGGTTGGGGGGTCGTCACAGAGATCGCCGTACGAACCGTCGGACGACCACTGGCCGCTCTGGTGCCCGACAAGATCCTGGATCGGCTCGCGGGTAGCTGAACCCCGCCGAGTCGTCAGAAGCCGAGCTTGCGGAGCTGCTTGGGGTCGCGCTGCCACTCCTTGGCGACCTTGACGTGCAGGTCGAGGTAGACCGGCGTGCCGAGGAGCTTCTCGATCTGTGAGCGGGAGTTGGTGCCGATCTCGCGCAGGCGGGCACCCTGCTTGCCGATGATGATGCCCTTCTGGCTGTCGCGCTCGACGTAGACGTTGACGCGTACGTCGATCAGTGGCTTGTCCTCGGGGCGGTCGGGTCGCGGGACCATCTCGTCGACGACGACGGCGATCGAGTGCGGGAGCTCGTCGCGTACGCCTTCGAGCGCGGCCTCGCGGATGATCTCCGCGATCAGCGTCTCCTCGGGCTCGTCGGTCAGCTGACCCTCGGGATAGAGCGCGGGGCCCTGGGGCAGCGTGCCGATCAGCAGGTCGGCGAGCAGGTCGACCTGGTCGCCCGCCACTGCCGAAACCGGGATGATCTCCTGCCACTGCAGGCCCGCATCGATGCCGGCCTGCTGGATCTGGAGCAGGTGGTCGCGGAGCTTGTCGGGCTTGACCAGGTCGGTCTTGGTCGCGATCGCGAAGACCGGCTTGCGGCGGATCTGCGCCAGCTCGCGGATCAGGAACTTGTCGCCCTCGCCGACGGTCTCGTTGGCCGGCAGGCACATGCCGATCGTGTCGACCTCGGACCAGGTCGAACGGACCAGCGCGTTGAGGCGTTCACCGAGCAGCGTGTGCGGCTTGTGCAGGCCGGGGGTGTCGATCAGGATCAGCTGCGCGTCGTCGCGGTTGACCAGCCCGCGGATCGCGTGGCGGGTCGTCTGCGGCTTGGACGACGTGATGGCGATCTTGCCGCCGACGAGCGCGTTGGTCAGCGTCGACTTGCCGGCGTTGGGGCGGCCGACGAAGCAGGCGAAGCCGGACTTGAACTCGGTCATGACTCGCTGCACCGACCCGACGGTGCCGCTGGGGTCAGCCACGAAGACGCTGACGCCGCGGCCACCGAGATCACGTACGGCTGCCGCGTCGACCGGCTCCGTCTCGGTCACCACCGCCGCACGCCTCGAGGCCCTTGGCGCCGGACGACGACCGCCATGGCGACGGCGAGGTCGAGCGCGGCGAGCTGCAGCGAGTCGAGCGCCACGGTCGAGGCGGCGTACGTACGACCGTCGAGGTCGCGCACGGCTGCGCCTTCGGCGGCACCGGTGCGGGCCCGCGAGGCGCGCGCGAGCGTCACCAGCTTGGCGTCCTCAGGACTGAGTTCCATGGTCCGAACCTCTCGATGCTGTGGTGTCTGTGGGTTGGTCGATGCGGCTGACGAGGACCCGACCGATGCGGTTGCGGCGACCCGACGGGCCCTTCGGCCTCGAAGCGCAAGCCCTCGACCTCGACGACGCTGCCGCGGATCGGCACCTTGCCGAGGTGCTTGGCCATGAGCCCGCCGACCGAGTCGACGTCCTCGTCCTCGATCGGGATGTCGAACAGGTCCTCGAGGTCGTCGACCTCGAACCGCGAGCTGAGCCGCCACGATCCGTCGGGGAGCTGCTCGCTCTCCTCGGGCTCGGTGTCGTACTCGTCGGTGATCTCGCCGACGATCTCCTCGACGATGTCCTCGATCGTGACCATGCCCGAGGTGCCGCCGAACTCGTCGACGACGATCGCGACGTGCGTGCGTTCGGCCTGCATCTCCTTGAGCAGGTCGTCGGCGTGCTTGGTGTCGGGCACGAACAGGCAGGGCCGGGCGATCGACTCGATGCGCTCGGTCGTCTCGGCGACGTGGTTGTCGAACACCCGCTTGGTGATGTCCTTGAGGTAGGCCATGCCGATGACGTCGTCGAGGTTCTCGCCGACGACCGGCATGCGCGAATAGCCGCTGCGCAGCGCCAGCGACATCGCCTGGCGCAGGGTCTTGTGGCGCTCGATGAACACCAGATCGGTGCGCGGCACCATGACCTCGCGGGCGATCGTGTCGCCGAGCTCGAACACCGACTGCAGCATCTTGCCCTCGTCGGACTCGATGACCGAGCTCGCGGCGGCGAGATCGACGAGCTCGCGCACCTCGACCTCCGAGGCGAACGGACCCTCGCGGAACCCCTTGCCCGGCGTCACGGCGTTGCCCAGCAGGATCAGCAGCTGCGGGATCGGGCCGAGCAGGCGGGTCAGGCCGATGACCGGGAGCGCCGAGGCGAGGGCGATCGACTCGGCGTGCTGACGCCCGAGCGTACGAGGGCCGACACCGATCAGGACGAAGCTGACGACGACCATGATGCCGACGGCGATCAGCAGGCGCTGCCACAGCCCGTCGACCTGATCGGCGACGAACAGGGCGACCAGCACGACGCTCGACGTCTCCGCGATGACGCGGACCAGCAGGACCGAGTTGAGGAATGGCGCGGGGTCCTCGAGGATCTGCGCGAGGCGACCCGCTCCCCCGCGGCCCTCGTCCTCGAGCTCCTCGGCGCGCGCCTTGGAGAACGCCGAGATCGCGGCATCGACGCTGGCCAGGGTGCCCGCGACCAGCGCCAGGGCCACCGACACGAAGATCGGCGCCCAGCTCATCGTGGGCTCGTCACGGTTGTTCGGGGTCCTTGCCCTCGGCGGCCTGCTGCCACTCCAGGAGCAGCCGCCCCTGGATGCCGAACATCTCCTTGTGCTCCTCGGGCTCGGCGTGGTCGTAGCCGAGGAGGTGGAGGATGCCGTGCACCGTCAGCAGGTCGACCTCGTCCTGCGTCGTGTGGCCCGCGGCGGGCGCCTGCTGCTCGGCGACCTGCGGGCACAGCGCGATGTCGCCGAGATAGCCCTCGGGGCTCTCGGCGTCGTCACGTCCCGGCGTGAGCTCGTCCATCGGGAACGACAGGACGTCGGTCGGCCCCTTCTTGCCCATCCACTGCTCGTTGAGCGTCGCGATCGTGTCGGGATCGACGAGGCGGACGGTCAGCTCGGTCGCGGGGTGCAGGCGCATACGCCGCATCGTGAAGCGGCACAGCCGGGTCAGGCCGACGACGTCGACGTCGGCGCCGGACTCATTGAGTACGTCGACGTTCATGCTGCTCTGCACCCGCCTCGGCGACCCGGTTGCGCTGCGGGCCTTCGGCCTCGAACGAGTCGTATGCGGCGACGATGCGGCCGACGAGCTTGTGGCGGACGACGTCGGACGCGGTCAGCTGCGAGAAGTGGATGTCGCGGACGTCGTCGAGGATGTTCTGGACGACGCGCAGTCCGCTCTTGGTGCTCGTCGGCAGGTCGACCTGCGTGACGTCACCCGTGACGACGATCTTGGAGCCGAAGCCCAGGCGCGTCAGGAACATCTTCATCTGCTCCTGCGTCGTGTTCTGCGCCTCGTCGAGGATGATGAACGCGTCGTTGAGCGTGCGGCCGCGCATGTAGGCCAGCGGAGCGACCTCGATGACGCCCGACGTCAGCAGCTTGGGGATCGACTCGGGGTCGATCATGTCGTGCAGCGCGTCGTAGAGCGGGCGCAGGTAGGGGTCGATCTTCTCGCCGAGCGTGCCGGGCAGGAAGCCGAGGTGCTCGCCGGCCTCGACCGCCGGGCCGGGTCAGGATGATGCGGGTGACTTCCTTGGCCTGCAGCGCCTGGACGGCCTTGGCCATCGCGAGGTAGGTCTTGCCGGTGCCGGCCGGGCCGATGCCGAACACGATCGTGTGCTGGTCGATCGCGTCGACGTAGCGCTTCTGGTTGACCGTCTTGGGCCGGATCGTCCGCCCGCGGTTGGACAAGATGTTGAGGCTGAGCACCTCGGCGGGCTTCTCCTCGGTCTCGGTGCGCAGCATCGTGACGCTGCGCTCGACCGTCTCGCGGGTGAGGTTCTGGCCCGTGCGCACGATCGTCACGAGCTCGTCGAGCAGCCGCTCGACCATGGCCGCCTCGGCGGGCGATCCGGTCACCGTGATGGTGTTGCCGCGCGCGTGGATGCGCGCCTCGAAGGAGTCTTCGATGAGGCGCAGGAATTCGTCGGCGGGCCCGAGCAGGGCAACTGCCGGAACGCTCGACGGGATCGTGAACGTGTGGGCAGGCGTGGTGTCTTCAGTCATGTGGTCTCAATCGTACGCAATCGCGGTGACAGCGTGCGAATTCACCGAGCCGACTCAGCTGCCGGATCAGCCGGGCGGCCAGCCCAGCTCGCGGCCGGCCAGCACGTGGGCGTGGCAGTGGAACACCGTCTGGTGCGCGTCGGCGCCGGTGTTGAACACCAGACGGTATGACCCGTTGCCCTCGGACTCGGCGATCTGCCTGGCCTCGGCGAGCAGCGCGATCGTCGCGTCGGCGTCGGCCGCGGCGAGGCTGCCGATGTCAGGCTCGTGACGCCTCGGGATCACCAGCACGTGCGTCGGCGCCTGCGGATTGAGGTCGCGGAACGCCACGGTGTGGGGCGTCTCTGCGACGATCTCGGCTGCGATGTCGCCCGCGACGATCTTGCAGAACAGGCAGTCCGGTTCGGTTGAGCTCACTTGAACGCATCCTTGATCTTGCCGAAGACGCCCTTGTGGTTGTTGGCGATCAGCGCCTCGGGGCGTTCCTCGTCGCGGAGCTTGGCCAGCTGGACCAGCAGGTCGCGCTGCTCGTCGTCGAGCCGGGCCGGGGTCTCGACGATGACCTGGACCTTGAGGTCGCCACGGCCCGAGCCACGCAGTCGCGGGATGCCATGGCCCTTGATCGTCAGCGTGTCGCCTGACTGCGTGCCGGGCGCGACGTCGAGCTCCACCGTGGTCGAGCCTTCGGGTGGCTCCGGCAGGTCGGCCTCGAGCGTCGGCAGATCGAGGTGCGTGCCGAGCGCGGCCGCCGTCATCGGCACGCGTGATCTGGCAGAACAGCTGATCGCCCTTGCGCTGGAACACCGGGTGCCGGGCGACGTTGATCTCGAGGTAGAGGTCGCCCGCCGGTCCGCCGCCGGGTCCGACCTCGCCCTCGCCGGTCAGCTGGATGCGGGTGCCCTGGTCGACGCCGGCCGGGATCGTGACCGAGATCGAGCGGCGCGAGCGTACGCGTCCTTCGCCGGCGCACTCCGGGCACGGCTCGGGGATGATCGTGCCGAAGCCGTGGCACGTGGGGCACGGCCGGGACGTACGGATGTCGCCGAGCAGCGAGCGCTGCACGTGCTGGACGTCGCCGTGACCGTGGCACGTGCGGCACGTGACGGGCTGCGAGCCGTTGGCCGCGCCGCTGCCCTCGCACGTCGTGCAGGTGACCGCCGTGTCGACCTTGATCTCGTGGGTCACGCCGAACGCCGCCTCGGCGAGGTCGACGTTGAGCCGCAGCAGCGCGTCCTGGCCCCGCTGCGTGCGCGGCCGGGGTCCGCGACTCGCGTTCTGGCCGAAGAACGCATCCATGATGTCGTCGAAGTTGAATCCCTGGCCACCGAACCCGCCGCTGCCGTGGGCGCTCAGCGGGTCGCCGCCGCGGTCGTAGGTCGAGCGCTTCTGCGGGTCCGAGAGCACCTCGTAGGCGACCGTGACCTCCTTGAAGCGATCAGAGGCGTCGGGCTCGCTGTTGACGTCGGGGTGCAGCTGGCGCGCGAGCTTGCGGTACGCCTTCTTGATCTCGTCCGCGCCCGCGTCGCGTCCGACGCCGAGTGTTGCGTAGTAGTCCTGGGCCATCAGTGGTGGGTTTCCTTGATCACGTGGGTTCAGTTGTCGGCCAGCATGCGGCCGACGTAGCGGGCGACGGCGCCGACGGCGGCCATCGTTGCGGGATAGTCCATACGGGTCGGCCCGACGGTGCCGAGGGTGGCGAGGGCCTGGTCGTCAAAACCGTACGCCGAGGAGACGACAGCCGTGCTCGACAGGCTCTCGTTGCCGGTCTCGGTGCCGATGCGGACGGTCAAGCCTCCGGTCGCCTCGCCGAGCAGCTTGAGCAGCACGACCTGCTCCTCGATCGCCTCGAGCACAGGCTTGATCGCGGTGTCGAAGTCGCTGCCGAACCGGGCGAGGTTGGCGGTGCCGCCGACCGCGATGCGCTCGTCGGAACGCTCATTGCTGAACGTCTGGGACAGCGTCGTCACGATCGAGGTGACGATCGGGCGGTCGTTGGGCGCGAAGGTCTCGATCATGTCGGCCAGCCGGAGCGAGGCCTCGGGGAGCCGCTGGCCGACCGTCGCATGCGTGATGCGCGAACGGATCTCGCCGATCAGCTGCTCGGTCGGCGTCTCGACGAGCTCGATGATGCGCTGCTCGACGCGGCCGCTGCTGGTGATGACCACGAGCAGCACACGCGCGCCCTCGAGCGCGACGACCTCGATGTGGCGGACCGTCGAGCGGGTCAGCGACGGGTACTGCACGATCGCGACCTGGTTGGTGAGCTGCGCCAGCACGCGCACGGACCGCTGCACGACGTCGTCGACATCGACCGCTCCCGTCAGGAACGTCTCGATGGCCCGGCGTTCGGCCGGCGACAGCGCCTTGACCGTCGCGAGCCGGTCGACGAACATCCGGTAGCCCTTGTCGGTGGGGATGCGGCCAGCGCTCGTGTGGGGCTGCATGATGTAGCCCTCGTCCTCGAGGGCTGCCATGTCGTTGCGGATCGTCGCGGGCGAGACACCGAGCTGGTGGCGGTCGAGCAGCGAGCGCGAGCCGACCGGCTCCTGCGTCGCGACGTAGTCCTCGACGATCGCGCGCAACACGTCGAGGCGGCGATCGTCAGACATACAATCCCCTCTCCGCGAGCCTGCTGGCACTCTCCCTGGTCAAGTGCCAGTCTAGCGATGTGTCCGGAATCCAGACGAATGCCGACGGCGCGATCACCGTCGAAGGCTCTGAGCGATCCCTCACATTCACACCGCGACTCGTGACGCTCGACGACGGCACGACGGTCGCCCATGAGTCGCAGGGCGGCGAGATGTCGTCGGTGTGGGCGACAGATCTGGGCGGCGACTGGTTCGTCGAGGTGGCGCACCTCGGCGACGGACCGGTCGGCGGCGAGCTGGTCATGACCGTGACCCACATCGGCCTGGACGAGACGGTTCGCTACGTCACGATCGGCGACCTGTGGGCCGACGACCTGCCGGCGCACGTACCGCCGAGCTGGCCCGTCGCGGTCGACCTCGCGCTGGGGCTGATGGACGGCGAGGTCCAGGTCCTGGGGCCCGGCATCACCAAGGACGACGTCGAGACACTGCATCAACGACTTCTGGGGGCACTGCATGGTTGACCGTTACGGAACCGACGTCCTGTCGAGCGACTGGCGCAAGCCGCCTCGAGGACGCACGGTCGACGTCGTCGTCGAGCACGGCATGGTCGTCGAGGACGCCACGACCGGCTTCTGCGGCGAGGTCATGATCATCGAGAAGGATCTCGGCATGATGATCCTCGAGGATCGCCGCCTCGTACGCCGGTCGTTCCCGTTCGGCCCTGGCTTCCTCCTCGAAGGCAAGCCGGTCAACCTCCGGCCGCCGTCGGCCGCGACCAAGGCCACCTCCGGGCGTACGGCGTCGGGTTCTCGCGCCGTCGCCGGGGCCAAGGCCCGCGTCGCACTGCCGAGCCGCATCTATGTCGAGGGGCGCCACGACGCCGAGCTCGTCGAGAAGGTGTGGGGCGACGACCTGCGCATCGAGGGCGTGGCGGTCGAGTACCTCGGCGGCATCGACGACCTCTCGTCGATCGTCGACGAGTTCTCCCCCGGCCCCGACCGACGCCTCGGCGTGCTGGTCGACCACCTCGTGCCGGGCTCCAAGGAGACCCGCATCGCGCAGCAGGTCTCGGGGCGCCCTCACGTGCTCGTCGTCGGCCACCCCTACGTCGACGTGTGGCAGTCGGTCAAGGCCGACCGCCTGGGCATGGCGGCGTGGCCGGTCATCCCGCGCGGCACGGACTGGAAGCACGGCATCTGCGAGGCGATGGGCTGGCCGCACCGCGACCAGGCCGACATCGCCCGCGCGTGGAAGCACATCCTGAGCCGGGTCGACTCCTACGCCGACCTCGAGCCTGAGTTCCTCGGCCGGGTCGAGGAGCTCATCGACTTCGTCACCGCACCCTGAGACAGCTCGTCCTGCCGCCGCGGCACATACGAAGCACGGGTCGCGGAACCTAGCGGATCGTCACGTCCCGATGTCCGAGCAGAGCGTCCTTGCCCGCCGTGCCCGGAGCGTTGAGGGCATACAGGTACATCGTGGTCGCGCCGCGCGTGCCGACGTTGGGGGTCCGGTGGAACCGGAAGAACTCGGTCGCGAACGTGAACGTCTCGACGCCCGGGGTGCCACGCGGCCCGCCGAGGGTCACGAGGTACGTCTGGCTGCCGACCGGCACGTCCGGGTCCATCGCCGAGCCCCAGAAGTCGAGCTGGCCGCCGCCCGGTGACGTCACCGAGGTGAACGCGCCCGCGGGCGAGCCGTCGGACGCCGGGTAGTGGATGAATCCTGACGGCCAGGTGCCGTCGCTGCGGGTCATGAGTCGCCAGCGGAAGTCGCCGTTGAGGTTGTCCTCCGAGATCAGCACCCCGCCGGGCAGGATCGCCTCGACGTACGCGACGTGGCCGGACGACGAGGCTCCACCGGCTCCGGCCTTCCACCAGGCGACGGCGCCGACGGTCGGGACGTCGTCGACCGGCACGCCCGCCGCCACCGCCGCCGGGCCCCACGTCATTGCGTCGTCGGTGCCCGGCGGCCGTGCGACCAGTCGGCCGTGCGTCAGACGGTAGGCCACGTAGTTGGTGCAGTTGTGGCCCGCCGTCATGTTCCAGAACGACTGCTGGAAGACACTCCCATATCCTCCGTTGCTGCGTCCGAGCGTGGTGCATCCGGCGAATCCGGTGCAGACCACGTCGATCGTCAACGCCTGGGCCGGTGTGGCCGACCATGTGATGACGAGCGCGACGACCACTGCCAGTCGTCGCGCCGGTCCATGCGCGTGGCGCATAGCTCCCTAGCCGTTCTCCCCCGTGCTCCCAAGGTCCACTCCCATGGACCCACTCCCTGCTCGGAGCGTACGCAGTAACCCACGTCACTGCAGGTAAACGCGACTATTCGACGAGCTCACGCACGACGGCGTCGGCCAGCAGCCGTCCGGACGGGGTCAGCACGAGCCGGTCCCCCTCGCGAGTCGCCAACCCACGCGACACGACTCCGGTGACCGCGGCACGCGCCTTCGGGGCCAGCGAAGTCGAGTCCGAGGCCCGTGCGCAGCCGGGTCTCCAGCATGACCCGCTCCACGCGTGCGGTGTCGGCGTCGATCGTCTCGCCGTCCTGCCGTGGCGACTCGCCGGCCAGCAGCCGTCCGGCGTAAGCCGCGGGGTGCTTGACGTTCCACCAGCGCTCACCGCTGACGTGCGAGTGGGCACCGGGGCCGATGCCCAGCCAGTTGTCGCTGTGCCAGTAGAGGACGTTGTGCCGGCACTGCGCCGCCTCGTCGCGCGCCCAGTTGGACAGCTCGTACCACCCGAGTCCCGCCGCGGAGAACCGCTCGTCGGCGAGGAGGTACTTGTCGGCGGTCTCGTCGTCGTCGGGCATCACGACCTCGCCGCGCCTGACCTTGCGCGCGAATGCCGTGCCGTCCTCGACGATCAGGGCGTATGCGCTGATGTGGTCGGGCTCGAGGGCGATCGCCTGGTCGATGCTGGCGCGCCAGTCGTCCATCGACTCACCCGGCGTGCCGTAGATCAGGTCGACGCTGAGCTGCTCGAACCCGGCTTGCCTCGCCCATCGGACGGCTTGCGGGACACCCGCGGGGTCATGCGTACGTTCGAGGGTCGCCAGCACGTGCGGCACGGCGGACTGCACGCCGTACGAGATCCGGTTGAAGCCGCCCTCACGCAGCACCTCGAGCGATTCAGGCGTGACGCTGTCGGGGTTGGCCTCGGTCGTGACCTCGACGTCGTCCGCGAGCCCGAACGTGCGGCGGATCGCGTCGAGGATGCGAACGAGGTCGGCCGACGGCAGCTGCGTCGGCGTGCCGCCCCCGAAGAACACCGTCTCGACCTGCGGCGCGCCCGCGAGCTCGCGGCCCGCCCGCTCGATCTCGAGGATCGCGGTGTCGGCGTACGACGCCCGCGTGGCGCCCTCGCCCAGCTCGTCGGCGGTGTAGGTGTTGAAGTCGCAGTAGCCGCAGCGCACCGAGCAGAACGGCACGTGCACGTAGACCCCGAATGGGTCGCTGCGCTAGCATGCACGAGAGCCCGGTCGTCCAGCTGGACGACCGGGCTCTCGGGAAGGTTCACTGCCTAAGCGTAGAAGCCGTCGAGAAGTTCCTTGTTGTTGGCTTCGACGACGTTGCGCTTGACCTTCATGCTGGGCGTGATCTCGCCGTTCTCGACGGTGAGGTCGTGGTCGAGGATCGCGAACTTCTTGATCGTCTCCCAGCGGTTGAGCTTGGCGTTGAGCTCGTCGATCTGGCCCTGGATGACGTCATGGATCTCGGGCGACGCGACGACCTCGGCGTACGACTTGCCGGCCATGCCGTGGTGCGCGGCCCACTCGGTGACACCGTCGGGATCCAGCGTGATGAGCGCCGAGCAGAAGTTGCGCTCGTTGCCGTGCACGACGATCTGGCTCGTCAGGGCGCTGATGCCCTTGAACATGCCCTCGATGTGCGGCGGGGCGACGTACTTGCCGCCCGAGGTCTTGAACAGCTCCTTCTTGCGGCCCGTGATGAACAGGAAGCCGTCCTCGTCGATCCGGCCCTCGTCGCCCGTGTGCAGCCAGCCCTCGCTCGTCAACGACGACGCGCTCTCGGCGTCGAGGTTGTGGTAGCCCTGCATGATGTGCGGGCCCTTGATGAGGATCTCGCCGTCCTCGGCGATCTTGGCCTGGCTGCCGGGGAACGGCGTGCCGACCGAGCCGAGCTTGAAGGCACTCGGCTGGTTGACGAAGGCGCCGGCGGAGGTCTCGGTCAGGCCGTAGCCCTCGAGGATCAGGACGCCCGCGGCATGGAACCACTCGGCGATCTCGGGCGACAGCGCCGCCGCGCCGGAGATGAAGAACCGCACCCGGCCGCCGAAGCGCTCGCGCACCTTGGAGAACACCAGCTTGTCGGCGACGGCGAACTTGGCCTTGAGGATCGGCGACACCGACTTGCCCGAGCGCACGGCCCGTGAGTGCTCGATGCCGACGCCCTCGGCCCACCGGAAGATCTTGAGCTTGGCGACCGCCCTCGGCCTCGGCCATGCCGACGATGCGGCCGTACGCCTTCTCGAAGATCCGCGGCGCAGCGCCCATGAACGTCGGCTTGATGATCGCCAGGTTGTCGACGATCTTGGGGACCCGTCCGTCGATCGCCGTCGGGAAGCCGACCGCGATCTGCGTCGACAGGAGGACCTTGCCGAACGAGTGCGCCATCGGCAGCCAGAGGAACTGCAGGTCGTCCTCGGTGAGGAACTTGCCGGAGAGGATGACCGCACCTTCGTACGTCCAGCCGTCGTGGCTCAGGCGTACGCCCTTGGGCCGGCCGGTGGTGCCGGACGTGTAGATCAGGGTCGCGAGCGAGCTGGGCTTCGTCGCGGCCACTCGATCCTCGACGATCGTGGGGTGCTGCTCGAGGTACTGCTCGCCCAGCTTCTCGAGATCGTCGAAGCCGATGACCCAGTCGCCGTCGGTCGTGCCCTCGAACACCACGACCTTGACGATCGACGGCAGCTCGGAGTGCTTCTCGCGGAGCTTGGCGACCTGCTCGTCGTCCTCGGCGAACACGATCCGGCTGTCGGAGTCGGCGAGGATGTAGGCGACGTCGTCGGACATCGTCGACGGGTAGACCGTGGTCGTGGCAGCGCCTGCGGCGACGATCGCCAGGTCAGCGAGGATCCACTCGAGCCGCGTGCCGGACGCGATCGCGACCCGCTCTTCGGCCTGGATGCCCAGCGACACCAGTCCGGCGGCGAGGCGCGTCACGCGTTCGCCGGTCTCGGTCCAGGTCAGCGAGTGCCAGTTCTCGTCCTCGTCGGGATAGCGGTAGGCCTCGCGCGGACCGGACTGCTCGACCCGGGAGAAGAACGCGGCGCCCATGCTGGGGGCCCGGTCATTGACGATCTCAAGCTGTTCTGGAGTGGACGACGGTGACGGTCATGAGGGTCCTCTGACGTACGGGTGGTATGTGGTGGCGATCACCCTAACTTACCTCCGAGTCACCTCGCTGGGTTGTTGCTGCGTGCACCCAAACGACGCTCGACAAACTGGTCGAGGCGCGGCTCCTCGGCCAGCCGCGGGATGAGGTGTCGCTCGGTCGTCAGGGCGCGGAACAGCAGGTCAACCGACAGATCGTGGTCACGCCGCTCGACGACCTCGATCCGATCGCCGGCCGCGACCGTGCCGGCCTCGATCACCCGGAAGTAGGCGCCGGGCCGCCCCTCGAGGGTGAACCGCTTGACCCACTGCTTCTCGTCCATGAACCCCTGGAACACCGAGCACGGAATGCGTACGCCCGACAGCTCCAGCAGCGTGCCGCCGATGCGCCACCGCTCCCCCGCCCTGGCGGCGTTGAGGTCGATGCCCTGGGTCGTCAGGTTCTCGCCGAACTGGCCGGCAGTCAGGTCGCGCCCGAGGATCCCCTCCCACACCTCGAGGTCCTCGCGGGCGTACGCGTAGACGGCTTGAACGGGTCCGCCATGGTGCTGGAGGTCGGCGATCTCGTCGTGCCCGACTCCGTAGTGATGCACATGCACGGGCCCCTCGACGGGCCGCTTGTCGATCGCCGTCCGCTTGAGCTGGCCCCATGGCACATCGACGGTCTGGCCGACGTTGACGGACTCGACGAAAGACATGCGCCAGAGGGTATCGGCCCCGCTTTGTCGACGTCACCTAGTCGCCGGCAGGTGCGCGAGTGAGCTACTTGTCGGTGTCGCCGGTGGAGAGCGCAGCGATGAAGGCTTCCTGGGGGACCTCGACGCGGCCCACCATCTTCATGCGCTTCTTGCCCTCCTTCTGCTTCTCCAGCAGCTTGCGCTTGCGGGAGATGTCGCCGCCGTAGCACTTGGCGAGCACGTCCTTGCGGATCGCGCGGATGTTCTCGCGGGCGATGACCCGGGCGCCGATCGCGGCCTGGATCGGCACCTCGAACTGCTGGCGAGGGATGAGCTCCTTGAGCTTCGAGGCCAGCGACACACCGTAGGCAGTACGCGTTGTCACGGTGCACGATCGCGCTGAACGCGTCGACGACCTCGCCCTGCAGCAGCACGTCGACCTTGACCAGGTCGGAGGCCTGCTCGCCGGTCGGCTCGTAGTCGAGCGACGCGTAGCCCTTGGTGCGGCTCTTGAGCGCGTCGAAGAAGTCGAACATGATCTCGCCCATCGGCAGCGTGTACTTGATCTCGACACGGTCCTCGGAGAGGTAGTCCATGCCGATGAGCTGGCCACGGCGTGCCTGGCACAGCTCCATGATCGTGCCGATGTAGTCAGTCGGGCTCAGCACCGTCGCGCGGACGACCGGCTCGTAGACCTTGTCGATCTTGCCGTCTGGATACTCCGACGGGTTGGTGACCAGGTGCTCGCTGCCGTCTTCCATGTCGACGCGGTAGACGACGTTGGGCGCGGTCGAGATGAGCTCGAGGTTGAACTCACGCTCGAGTCGCTCGCGGACGATCTCGAGGTGCAGCAGGCCGAGGAAGCCGATGCGGAAGCCGAACCCGAGCGCACCGGACGACTCGGGCTCGTAGACCAGCGCCGCATCGTTGAGCTGCAGCTTCTCGAGCGCATCACGCAGCGTCGGGTAGTCGTCGCCGTCCATCGGGTAGAGGCCGGCGAACACCATCGGGTTGGGGTTCTTGTAGCCGCCGAGCGGTTCGGTCGCGCCGTGGATGTTGGACGTCACGGTGTCGCCGACGCGGGACTGGCGGACCTCCTTGACGCCGGTGATCAGGTAGCCGACCTCGCCGACGCCGATCTCCTTGGCCTTGACGGGCTCGGGCGAGATCACGCCGACCTCGAGCATCTCGTGCACGGCGCCGGTCGACATCATCTTGATGCGGTCGCGGTGCGACAGCTTGCCGTCGACGACCCGGACGTACGTCACGACGCCCCGGTAGGTGTCGTAGACCGAGTCGAAGATCAGCGCACGCGGCGGCGCCTCGGGATCGCCCTTGGGCGGAGGTACCTCGTCGACGATCAGGTTGAGCAGCTCTTCGACGCCCTGACCGGTCTTGGCCGAGACCCGCAGCACGTCGTCGGGGTCGCCGCCGATGATGCCGGCGATCTCCGCGGCGTACTTCTCGGGCTGCGCGCCGGGCAGGTCGATCTTGTTGAGCACCGGGATGATGTCGAGGTCGGCGTCGATCGCCAGATAGAGGTTGGCGAGAGTCTGCGCCTCGATGCCCTGCGCGGCGTCGACCAGCAGGATCGCACCCTCGCACGCCTCGAGGCTGCGACTGACCTCATAGGTGAAGTCGACGTGGCCGGGCGTGTCGATCATGTTGAGGATGTAGACCGTGCCGGCGTCGTCACCGCTCGTCTTGGTGAACGGCATGCGCACGGCCTGGCTCTTGATCGTGATGCCGCGCTCGCGCTCGATGTCCATGCGGTCGAGGTACTGCGCCTTCATGTCGCGGCCATCGACGACACCGGTGTGCTGCAGCATGCGGTCGGCCAACGTCGACTTGCCGTGGTCGATGTGCGCGATGATGCAGAAGTTGCGCAGGACCTGTGGGTCGGTGGCCCCGGGCTGGGGAACGGGGCTGGTGCTCATGATGCCTCCATTGTCCCATCACCCCGGGCATGCTCGTGCCACGCGTCTCCAACCTTGGGCGGTCAGCTCACCACGCTTCGCAGCTGGCGGCTTCGCCGCGGAACGCTCCCGCTGCGCTAACGCGCCTCGACGCTCGCTCGCAGAGCTCGCTCGGTCTCGGCGGATTTGAGAGGGTGGGCCGCTCACTGATAGAGTTGGCGGTCGCGTGCCTCGGCATGTCCAACAACTTTTTCGCAGCATTCACACATTCGAGAGAAACAGGTTTGCCCCGTGGCGAATATCAAGTCGCAGATCAAGCGCAACCGGCAGAACGAGCTGGCTCGTGAGCGCAACAAGTCCGTGCGCTCGGCCCTCAAGACCGCCGTACGCCGCTTCGAGGAGGCCGTGACGGCCGGCAACACCGACGACGCCAAGAAGCTCGCCGGCGAGGCCACCAAGAAGCTCGACAAGGCGGCCTCCAAGAAGGTCATCCACAAGAACCAGGCGGCCAACCGCAAGTCGGCCATCGCCAAGAAGGCCGCGTCTCTCTGACGTACGCCATGGACTGAGCCGCCCCTCGGGGCGGCTTTTTTCATGCCCTGGCGCGTTTGCCCCACACCGACACGCGGCGCATGAGCCATTCCAGCGGGCCCTTGCCGATGAACCGCTGCCACAGTGCCGCAGCGAGGCACAGCACGACGACCTGCAGGAGCCAGTCGCGGACGCTGCCATCGCTCAAGGCGCCGTCGTGGTCGTTCATGTAGTCGACCCGCAGACGCCAGGCCCAGAGCACGTGGATCGTGTAGAGGGTCAGCGTCATCGCGCCGGCCGCCCTGACCGGCGTGAGGATCATGCGGGCCCACGGCAGCCGCAGCAGCAGCGCGCACACGCCCAGCACGAGCACGGCGGAGCCGATCGCGCTGATGACGTTGAGCGGTGTCGACGTGTGCGACCCGACGAGCAGCAGGTCGTTCCAGTGCGCCGGGTAGTACGGCCAGAAGCGCTCCTCGAACAGCAGCCGCCAGCCGAGGTCATTGGGATCATCCAGCCGTCCGGTGCGGATCAAGATCCACCCGGCCAGCAACGCCAGCACCAGCATCGCCGCGCCGTCGGTGACGAGTCGCCACGCCACAGCCGTACGTCGCAGATCGAGCCGACCGATCGCAAGCCCGACCAGGACGTACGCGAACCAGACCAGGGCCGGGTAGGTGCCCCACACCAGCAGCTCCATGAGCAAGTCGACCGGGTGCTTCAGGTCGGACCACTCGGCCTGCCCCACCTCGACGGGGTCGTGGCCGACCCTCGCCCACAGCAGGATCACTGGAGCAGCCACGACCCAGACGCCGGCAACGATCAACAACGCGCGCGTCGACAGCCGCCGGAACGGCAGCGCGGCCACGATCAGCAGCCCGTAGAACGCCAGGATGACGAAGACCGGCATGTCGTGGAGCGACCCGAGGCCGAGACCGAGCGCGATCAGCAGGACGGCGCGGATCATGGTCGCCCGCGTCGAGCCGGCGCCCCGCGGGTCACGGTCGTGCACGAGCGAGAGGGCGACACCGGCGAGCATCGCGAACAAGGGTGCCGCCCGGCCGCCGGCCACGATGTGTCCCACCGGCGGGTTGCGCCCGATCCAGTAGGAGCTCAGGTGCACCAGCATCATGCCGATCAGCGCGAAGCCGCGCGCGAGATCAACCGCGTCGACGCGGCCCGTGCGGGACACCGGCGTACGCGGCGAGCCGACCTGCGCCGCCGGTGCCGGCGACGAGCCGTCGAGCTCGGCCATCAGCGCCGTCGCTGCGCGGCCACCTGGAGCACCATGCGCTCGATGGCGTAGGCCGGATCTGCGGAACCGCCCTTGACGTCGAGGTCGGCCTGGGCCACGGCACCGAGTGCGTGCGCCAGGCCGTCCTGCTCCCACGACCGGAGCTGCTGCCGCATCGACCGGATCTTGAACGGCGGGGCGCCGATGTGCGCCGCAAGGTCGTTGTCGCGCATGCCGTCAGGAGCGCTGGCGAGCTTGGCCAGCGAACGCAGCCCGCTCGCGAACGCGCTGGTGATGAGCACCGGGGCGACCTTGGCGGTCTCGGCCCAGCGCGCCGCCTCGAGCGCGACATTGATGCGGCCGTCGATCGCGGCGTCGGCGATCTCGTATCCACGGACATCGGCGCGCCCGCCGAAGTACTGGCGCACGAGTGACGCGCTGATCTCGGCGCCCTTCTCGAGGTTGGACACGAGCTGATCGGCTGCGCCGGCGAGGGCTCGGAGGTCTTGGCCGACCGCCGCGACCAGCAGGGTCGCGGCTTCCTCGTCGATGCGGGCACCGAGATCACGGATCTCGGTGTAGACCCAGCGTGCGTAGTCGCGCTCGTACTTGGGCTGCTCGAGCTTGACCTCGCTGACGGTGCTCATCTTGCGCAGCTTGTCGAGCAGGCCCTTGGCCTTGGTGCCGCCGCCGTGGACCAGCACGACGGCGATGTCTGGTGAGGTGTCTGCGGCGTAGGCCAGCAGCTCGGTCTGAGCCACGTCGGGGAGGTCCTGCAGCTCCGTCAGCACGAGGGCGCTGACATCGCTGAACAGCGAAGGGCTGGTCAGCCCGGCCAGCTCGCCCTGTTGCAGGCCCGACGCGCTGGCTTCGGCGACCTGGCACTCGGGATGCTCGCCGGTGACTGCCTTGACGGCACGCGCGCGAGTGCGGTCGGCGAGGAACTCGGCGTTGCCGGTGATGAGCAGGATCTTGCCGAATGCCGTTGCCACGGAGACAGACTAGCCGCGAGTGACGACGAGAAGGTGACCGTCACGCTCGACGATCGCGATGTCGCCGTCGGTGTCGGTGCGCCACCAACGCGTGCGCTGGTCGCGCAGCAGCGAGAGCGCCGCAGCGGCGGGATGACCGTAGTCGTTGCCCTCCCCCGCACTGATCGTCGCGAGCCGCGCCCCGACGGCCTCGAAGAACTCCTTGGACTGACGGGCGCTGCCATGGTGCGGCATCTTGAGGACGTCCGCGCCGAGGTCCAGGTTCTCGCGAAGCAGGTCGTCCTGGGCCTCCGGCTCGATGTCGCCGGCGAGCATCAGGCGTACGCCGCGGACCTGTGCGACCAGGACGACGCTGGCGTTGTTGGCGGTCGAGCCCTCGGCGCCCGCGACCCGGATCGGGCCCTTGGCCGACGGCCACACCACGACTGCGGTGACATCTCCGACCGTGAACGACTCCCCCGGCGTGACGACGTGTTGCGGTGTTGCCGGTGCGTCCGGCCCGCCGGTCGGCCCGACGGCGATCTGGTCGACCTGCCTGCCGTCCGGCACACCCGCCCAGCCATCGATGTGATCGGCATGCGCGTGGCTGAACACCATCAGGCGTACGCGCGTCGACGTGAAGTCGGTCGAGACACCGATCGACGGATGTGGCATCTGGTCCTGCGTCGACGACGACGGCCGACCCGCCGCCGGCATTCAGCACCGTGGCGTCACCTTGGCCGACGTCGCACGCGACCATGACCCAACCCGCCGGGGGCCAACCGGTCTGTGGTGGCCGCCAGACCGCGATGAGCAGACCGGTCGAGAGGCCGATGAACAGGATCGGTCGGGTCGAGATCATGAGGATCGCGACCGTGACGAGCGGAACCACGACGAGCAGCCACTGCCACGGCGCCCGCCACTCGAGCGACGCGGCGTCGAGCGCAGCCGCTCGGTGGCCGACAGTCAGGATCCAGCTCGCGCAGGCACCGGCGACGATCCCGGCGAGGTGGCTCAGCGGAACCCAGACGAGCGCGACCAGTCCGCCGACCAAGCCGGCCACCGTGGCGGGCGCGACGGCCGGAGCCGCCAGCAGGTTGGCCACGACCGCCACGAGGGAGATCTGTCCTGAGATCGCGGCGATGGCCGGCGTGCACACGAGCTGGGCCGCGATCGGGACCGCGATCGCCAGCGCGCACCACCGCGGCATCCATCGTTCGAGGCGGCGGGCGAACGGCGGCGCGAGCAGCAAGATCCCGGCGGTCGCGGTCACCGAGAGGATGAAGCCCGCCGATCGGGAGAGCCACGGGTCCAGGAACAACAGCCCGACGACCGCCCAGGCCAGAGCGCGGACGCCCCCACGAGCGCCGAAGCCCAGCGCTGCCACACCCACCGCGCCCATCGCGGCGGCTCGGACGACGCTGGGGTCCGGCCGGGCCAGCAGCACGAAGGCGACGATCGAGAGCGCACCGAGCACCCAGAGCCCCCGCCGACGTATGCCCACGGCGCGGCCCACCGCCATCACGACGGCCAGCACGATCGTCAGGTTGGTGCCCGAGACCGCCATGAGGTGGGTGAGCCCGCTGCGGCGGAAGTCCTCCTCGACCTTGTCGCTGACCCGCCCGTCATCCCCGTCGACGAGGGCCGGCACGAGCGCCTCAGGCTCGTCACCGACCGGCGTCACCGCTTGGCGTACGCCTTCACGCACGCGCTCCGAGGCTTCCCACCACCAGGTCGCGCGGTCGGCAGGCCCCCGGCGCACGACGTCGATCACGGCGGCCTCGTCGGATGCGTCCGAGGGCGCGAGTCGCCCGATGGCGACGAACCGGCGCCCGACGACGAGGTCGTCCGCATCGCCGTCAAGGAACGCTGTGGCGTGGTCCCGCGTCCTGAAGTCGGCATCGCGGCTGACCGCGCGGCGTACGAGCACCTCGACGACGACCGACTCGTGACCGTGGTGGGTGAACGTACGGGCATCCCGGCGCACCTCGAGGTCGAGCGTTGCCAGGCGTTGCTCCTTGGCCAGCCCCGTGAGCGGCGAGTGCTCGATCGTCGCGAGCCGCCAGCCACATGACGCCGCGATCGCCGCCAGACACACCGCAGTGAGCAGCCACGTGAGTCCGTGACGCGGGCGCCAGCGGGTGAGTGCGCCGGCGACTGAGGACCGCCGCGACCGCGACGACCCACCGAGACGTACGAGCTCGCGGTGACGAGCCACGCCGCGGCGCCCCACGCGAAGAGCGCCGGCGGCGCCATTCGCAGATCGTGCATCACACCGAGACGTGGTCGCGGAGCTCTGCGAGTGTCGCGTCGCCGATGCCCTTGACGTCGAGGAGGTCCTCGACGGAGCCGAATCGGCCGTTCTCCTGGCGCCAGTCGAGAATCGCCTGGGCCGTGACCGGGCCGACTCCGGGCAGGGTGTCGAGCTGCTCGGCCGTCGCCGTGTTGAGGTTGACCTTGGCTCCGGCCGGCGAACCCGACGGGCACCCTCCGCCGCGGCCGGCGCGCCGACCGGCTCGATGCCGACGAGGATCTGCTCGCCGTCGGCCAGCACGCGGGCCATGTTGAGCGACGCGGTGTCGACGCGACCCTTGAGGCCGCCCGCGGCCTCGATCGCCTGATAGACACGCGATCCCTTGGGCACCGTGACGATGCCGGGTTTGCGCACCTTGCCGACGACGTCGACGATCAGCTCGGCAGCCGGAGCCTTGGCGGCCCCGGCGGGCGCAGTCGACTCGGCGAAGGCCAGGGGTGCGGCGGGTTCGCTGGTCTCGGGCCGGCCGGACAGCAGCCACCACACCAGCAGCACCGAGGCCGGCGACCGCGATCGTCGCGAGCACCTTGACGTGCGGGAGCTCGACCGTGCGGCGTACGCGGACGCGCTCGGGCTCCTCGACGGGCGGCAGCTCTGCGTCGAACGAGGCGGCGAGCTGAGCCAGTCTGCGCCGCGCGATCTCCGCACGCGTCTCGTCGGGTTGATCCGGGCGCCGCTCTCACGACATCGACGCTAGGCAGGACCGCTGTCGTGCCGCGCGCTCACGTCGAAGGCTGTGGACGGCGCCGAGCGCTGTACGCCCCGTGGAAAACCTCCCGCAGCGGAGCTGGTCAGCAGCGCGGGGTGACGGTCACCGAGATCATGCCGGGACCGACGTGGGCGCCGATCGAGGCGCCGACCTCGTCGACGCCGATCGAGTCGAGCCCCAGCGGCCGCCGCGAGGCGCTCGGCGACGGCGGTTGCCACGGTCAGGCTCGACGAGGTGCTGGACGCCGATGTCGAAGCCCTTGTCGCAGGCCTGCGCCTTCTCCACCGCCAACGACTCGAGCCGGCCGAGCGCCTTGGCCTGCGTGCGTACGCGCTCGAGCGGCACGACCAGCCCGTCGGTGATCGTGAGGATCGGCTTGACCGCGAGCGCCGATCCGATCAGGGCGGCCGCGGCGCCGACGCGTCCGCCCCGCTTGAGGTATTCGAGCGTGTCGACGTACAGCAGCACGGTCGAGGACTCCCCGGCCCGACGAGCCGCTTCGGCGACACCGACCGCGTCCTCGCCCGCGTCGCGAGCACTCGGCCGCCCGGCCCGCCGCGAAACCCGTCGCCATGCCGACCTGGGTCGAGTCGATGCAGGTCACGGGCACCGAGGCCTGCTTGGACGCCAGCACCGCGGAGTCGAGCGTGCCCGACATCTTGCGCGCTGAGGTGCACCGAGACGATCGCGTCGGCGCCCTCGGCGGCGAGGCGCTCATAGACCGCCAGGAAGTCGTCGGGCGTCGGGCGCGACGTGCTGACCGGTACGAACGCGGCAAGCGCCTCGGCGATCATGTCGGCCGTGACGTCGACGCCCTCGGTGTAGGTCTCGGCGCCGATGATGACCTGCAGCGGCACGACCGAGATGCCCTCGCGCTCCGCGTCGGCGGGCGACAGCGAGGACGTCGAGTCCGTGACGATCGCAATCGGTCATGAGCGGAATGCTACTGGTCGAGGCCGTCAAACGACGATGCTGACGAGCTTGGGTGCACGCACGATGACCTTGCGGATCTCGCGACCGTCGATCGACCGTACGACGTTGGGCTCGGCGAGAGCGAGCGCGGTGAGCTCGTCGTCCGAGATGTCCGGGCTGACCTCGATCTTGCCGCGCACCTTGCCCAGCACCTGCACGACACACGTCACCGACGCAGCCGCGAGGTGCGCCGGGTCGGCGACCGGGAACGGCTCGTGGGTCAGTGTCTCCGGGTGGCCGAGGCGTGCCCACAGCTCCTCACCGAGGTGCGGCGCCAGCGGCGCGAGCATCAGGACGAGCGGCTCGACGGCGGCACGACTGCGCACGCCCTCCTTGGTCAGGTGGTTCGTCAGCTCGATCAGCTTGGCGACGGCGGTGTTGAACCGCATGTCCTCCATGTCGCCGCGAACGCCGTCGATCGTGACGTTGAGGACGTGCAGCGTCGCGGCGTCCAGCTCGGCGTCGTCGGCCAGCAGCGCGCCGGTGTCCTCGTCGACGAGCAGCCGCCACACGCGCTGCAGGAACCGCTGCGCACCCACGACCGCGCGGGTCTCCCACGGCCGCGACACGTCCATCGGACCCATCGACATCTCGTAGACCCGCAGCGTGTCGGCGCCGTACGACTCGTACATCTCGTCGGGCGTGACGGCGTTCTTGAGGCTCTTGCCCATCTTGCCGAACTCGCGCGTGACCTGTTCGCCACCGAACCAGTACGTCTTGGTGCCCGCGTCGTCGACGCGCTCCTCGACCTCGGCGGCCTCGACGTAGACACCGCGGGCGTCCGTGAACGCATCGGCCTGGATGTAGCCCTGGTTGAACAGCTCGTGGAACGGCTCCTCGCTCGACACGTGGCCGAGGTCGAACAGCACCTTGTGCCAGAAGCGCGCATAGAGCAGGTGCAGGACGGCGTGCTCGACACCGCCGACGTACAGGTCGACACCGCCGGTCTCCCCCGGCTTGCGCGGGCCGAGCCAGTAGCGCTCGTTCTCGGGGTCGACGAGCCGCTCGCTGTTGTGCGGGTCGGCGTAGCGCAGCTCGTACCACGACGATCCGGCCCAGTTGGGCATCGTGTTGGTCTCGCGCCGGTACGTCTTGGGGCCGTCGCCGAGGTCGAGCTCGACGTTGACCCACTCCGGCACGCGCGCCAGCGGCGGCTCGGGGTTGCTGTCGGCGTCGTCCGGCTCGTAGGTCTTGGGCGAGTAGTCCGGCACCTCGGGCAGCTCGACCGGCAGCATCGAGTCGGGCAGCGCGATCGGCTGGTCGGCCTCGTCGTAGACGATCGGGAACGGCTCGCCCCAGTAGCGCTGACGGCTGAACAGCCAGTCACGCAGTCGGTAGGTCGTGGTGCCCTCGCCGGCGGCGTGCTCCTGCAGCCAGGTGATGACGGCGGCCTTGGCGTCGTCGATCTCCATCCCGTCGAGGCTGAGGCCGTCGTTGGCGGAGTTGATGACGACGCCCGCGGCCGCTGTAGGCGCCGCCGTCGAACCCTTCGGGCGGCTGGACCGTGTGGATGATCGGCAGCCCGTACGCCTCGGCGAACTCGTGGTCGCGCGCGTCGCCCCCGGGCACCGCCATGATCGCGCCGGTGCCGTAGCCCGTCAGCACGTAGTCGGCGATGAACACCGGGATCTTGGCGCCGTTGACCGGGTTGATCGCGTACGCGCCGGTGAAGACGCCGGTCTTCTCCTTGTTCTCCTGGCGCTCGAGATCGGTCTTGGCCGCGGCCATCGCCCGGTATGCCGTCGACGGCCTCGGCGGGAGTCTCGGCGCCGTTGGTCCACAGGCGCGGTGTGCTCCTCGGGCCAGGCCTGCGGCGTGAGCTGGTCGACGAGCTCGTGCTCGGGCGCCAGCACCATGTAGGTCGTGCCGAAGATCGTGTCGGGGCGCGTCGTGAACACGTCGATCGGGGTCGCGAGCGCCGTCGACCGGGAAGCTGATCCGCGCGCCGTGGGAGCGGCCGATCCAGTTGCGCTGCATGTTCTTGACCGAGTCGGGCCAGTCCATCGCGCTCGAGGTCGTCGATCAGGCGGTCGGAGTAGGCCGTGATCCGCATCTTCCACTGCCGGAGGTTGCGGGTGAAGACCGGGAAGTTGCCGCGCTCGCTGCGCCCTTCGGCGGTGACCTCCTCGTTGGCGAGCACCGTGCCGAGACCCGGGCACCAGTTGACCGGCGACTCGTCGACGTACGCGAGCCGCACCGCGTCGATCAGGACGCTGCGCTCGATCGGCGTGAGGTCGGCCCACGCCGTGCCGTCGGGCGCCGTGCGGGCACCGGACTCGTAGTCGGCGCGCAGCTCGCTGATCGGCCTCGCCCGGCCCTGCTCCGGCGTCGTACCAGGACTCGAAGATCTGGACGAAGATCCACTGCGTCCAGCGCATGAAGTCGGGGTCGATCGTCGCGAAGCTGCGGCGCGGGTCGTGGGCCAGGCCGAGGCGACGGAGCTGCCGGCGCATGTTGGCGATGTTGGACTCGGTGTTGGTCCGCGGGTGCTCGCCGGTCTGCACGGCATGGATCTCCGCAGGCAGCCCGAACGCGTCGTAGCCGAGGGCGTGCAGGACGTTGTCGCCGCGCATGCGGCGGTAGCGGCCGACGACGTCCGTCGCGATGTAGCCCAGCGGGTGGCCGACGTGGAGGCCCGCACCCGAGGGGTACGGGAACATGTCCATGATGAAGTACTTGTCGCCCGTGACCTCGCCGGCCAGGTCGCCGACCGGATTGGGCGCCTCGAACGTGCCCTCGGCTCCCAGCGGTCCTGCCACCGCTGCTCGATCTCGCCCGCGAGCGCACTCGTGTAGCGGTAGGAAGCGGGGGGCAGGTCAGGCGTGGTCACCGCCCGAATGTTACCGGTCGGGCGAGGCCTTCCCTGCGGCGAGCCACGTCTCGAAGTCAGGCCCGGCCAGGGTCGCATCGACTGCCCGCGAGCATCGCGCCACCCGCGAGCTCCTCGCCGGCGGGTGCAGCCTTGACGATCAGGCCGAGGCCATCACGCTCGACGACCCGTTCCGCCAGTCGACGAGGCGCTCAGGACGAGGTCCGGCCAGGTCGACGCGCGCTGGCACATCCTCGCCGACCGCGAGGTCGAGCAGCGTACGTACGACGGTGTCGAGCGCGACCGGCTGGACCGGCATGTCCGGGACGGATGTCGTGTCGCCATCGCGGCCCCACGCCACGCACTGGCCGGCGAACTCGTGGAACTGCGCCGCCCGCAGGACCACGAGGCTCGGCGCGTGGGCACGGGTTGCCTCCTCGTGAGCCAGCTTCGCGGCATAGTGCCCGACCGGCGCGGCCTCGAGGTTGATGATCGACAGCAGCACCGTGCGGCGAACGCCCGCCTCGGTCGCGGCATCGCCGAGGCGGCGGCCGACCGTCGTGAAGAAGCCGACAGCGACCGGTCCCTCCGCAGCAGGCGCGTTCGTCACGTCGACGACCGTGTCCACGCCGGCGAGATGCCCGGCGATGTCAGTGTCCCCGACCAGGTCGACCCCGGCGGATCGCGTCAGCTCGACGATGTCGTGCCCCTCCGCAACGGCGAGTCCGGCCAGACCGGGCTCCAACCATGCCGGTGGCCCCTGCAATGGCGATCCGCATGCGACTACTCCTCCACGTCGTCGGGAACGATGACGGGCCGGAGCCTCGCCCACAGGATGAACGCGGCACCGACGACGAGCATCCCGAGACCGGCCCAGAGGTTGATGTTGAGGCCGTCGCCGCGCGCCAGCTCCTCGTCGCTGGCGTCGAACAGGCCCAGGAACGTGAGGATGACGCCGTAGAGCGCGATCAGGCCACCGATGATGAAGCGGATGTCGAACACGCCGACCGTCCTCTTGCCTGATGCAGCCATGTCGCTTCTCCTATCGGAAGATCACGTTGAGGATGATGACGAGCACGAGCCCGATGCCGGCCAGCTTGGGCGGCGACTGGTACCACGGCAGGTGCACCTCGTCGGGATCGACGAGCGACTCCTTGGGCGTCAGTGAGTAGACGAGTCCCTCGAGCTCGGCCTCGGCCCTGGGTCTGGTGAACGACGTGACGATGACGCTGACCAGGATGTCGACGACGAACGCCGCGCCGGCCGCGACGAAGCTCGCGCCCTGACCCTTGACGCCCAGCCAGCCCAGGCTCGCCGAGCCGAAGGTGTCCTCGCTGAGGAACGCCACGGCGACCGCGGCCACGGTGCCGGACACCAGCCCGGCCCAGCCCGCGGTCGCGGTCATGCGCTTCCAGAACATGCCGAGGATGAACGTCGCGAACAGCGGGGCGTTGAAGAAGCCGAACAGCGTCTGCAGGTAGTCCATGAGGTTGGAGTAGTTCGACGCGATGCCCGCGGTGCCGATCGCGATGACGGTCGCCCCGACGGTCGCGATCCGGCCGACCCGCGTGTAGTAGGAGTCCTCCTCGTCCTTCTTGACGTACTGCTGCCACAGGTCGTACGAGAAGACCGTGTTGAACGCCGAGATGTTGGCGGCCATGCCGGCCATGAACGACGCCAGCAGGCCCGCGATCGCGATGCCGAGCATGCCGTTGGGCAACAGGTCGCGCATCAGCAGCAGCATCGCGTCGTTGTACTTGACGTCGCCGGCGGGCTCGCCGGCCTTGAGGTCGACCAGCTCCGGCACGACGATCGCCGCGATGACGCCCGGGATGATCACGATGAACGGGATGAACATCTTGGGGAACGCGCCGATGATCGGAGCGCGCTTGGCCGCCGAGATCGAGTCGGACGCCATGGCTCGCTGCACCTCGACGAAGTTGGTCGTCCAGTAGCCGAACGACAGCACGAAGCCGAGGCCGAACACGATGCCGATGACCGACAGCAGCGGGCTCTCGATGCCGGTCAGGTCCGTGCCGGGCCACGACGAGAGCTGTTCCTGGCCGGGCTGGACCTTGTCCTTGATGCCCTCCCAGCCGCCGACCTTGTGCAGCGCGACGATCGTCAGCGGCAGCAGCGCCGCGACGATGACGAAGAACTGCAGCACCTCGTTGTAGATCGCCGCCGAGAGCCCGCCCAGCGCGGTGTACGTCAGGACGATCGCCGCAGCCGCGACGAGCGAGACCCACAGCGGCCAGCCCAGGAGGCGATTGACGATCGTGGCGAGCAGGTAGAGGTTGATGCCGGCGATCAGCAGCTGCGCCACGGCGAAGCTGATGGCGTTGACCAGGTGCGCTCCGGTGCCGAACCGTCGCCGCATGAACTCGGGCACGCTGCGCACGCCGGAGCCGTAGTAGAACGGCATCATCACGATGCCGAGGAACAGCATCGCCGGCACGGCGCCGACCCAGAAGTAGTGGACCGTCGCCATGCCGAACTCGGCACCGTTGGCCGACATGCCCATGATCTCGACCGCGCCGAGGTTGGCCGAGATGAACGCCAGGCCGGTCACCCACGCGGGGAGCGAACGGCCGGAGAGGAAGAAGTCGAGGCTCGTCGACACCTGGCGGCGGGCCAGCAGCCCGATCCCCACGACGACCACGAAGTAGACCCCGACGATGAAGTAGTCGACCGCGTTGGCGTCGAGCCTGAACGTGCTGTCGGCGGTGTGAATCACGGACGGTCTCCGTTCCAGAGGGGCGTCACCCACCCCCCTGGCGGGTCCCTCAGCGGCACGTTACCCCGCCGGTTCAAGAGGCTCGCATTCCGACGTCGAGTGCGTCGATCGACTCGCCCAGCTTGCGCAACAGGCCGGCGAGGGTCTCGCGCTCGGCCGCGCTGAGACCCGACAGCAGCCGCTCCTCGTTCGCGACGTGGTCGACGACCGCCTCGTCGACGATCCGCCGGCCTTCGGCCGTCAGGCGGATGAGCCTGGCCCGCGCATCGACCTCGCTGACGCGACGCGTGACGAGCCCTGAGCGCTCGAGCCGGTCGACCCGCTTCGTGACGGCGCCGGACGTCACCATCATCGACGCGCCGAGATCGCCCGGCGACAGCTCGAACGGCTCACCCGACCGCCGGAGGGTCGCCAGGACGTCGAACTCGCCGTCGCCCAGCCCGCGGGACGTGAACACCGGGGCCAGCAGCGGGTCGAGGTCGGCGGCGAGTCGCGAGATCCGCCCGATCACCTCCATCGGGCTCGCATCGATGTCGGGTCGTTCGACTTTCCACTGCGCGACGATCAGGTCCACGATGTCCATGCTTGCATATTATCTTCCCCGGAAGGTATTATGTCTTCCATGGAAACTACTTCGTGGAGCTGGCGCACACCGGCCATCACCGTCGTCGCCCCGGTCGCCTGGGGCAGCACGTACGTCGTCACCGAGAACTTCCTGCCGCCGGACCGGCCGCTGTTCTCCGCCGCGGTCCGCGCGCTGCCGATCGGCCTCGTCATCGTGGCGGCCCGGGGCCAGCTCCCCCGCGGCTCGTGGTGGTGGAAGTCGCTGGTCCTCGGCACCTGCAACATGGGCCTGTTCTTCGCCCTGCTGTTCACCGCGGCATACCGGCTGCCGGGTGGGCTCGCCTCGACCGTGACGGCGATGTCACCCCTCGCGGTCATGCTGCTCGCCGCGGTGCTGATCCGCGAGCGCGCCACCGTCGCCGGGATCGGCGGCGGCATCGTCGGCGTCGCAGGCGTCGCGCTCCTGGTCCTGCGAGCCGACGCGGCGGTCGACCCGATCGGCCTGCTGGCGGCGATCGGTGCCGTGCTGGTCTCGGGGATCGGCTTCGTCCTGGTCAAGCGGTGGGAGCGCCCGGCAGACCTCATCACGGTCACCGGATGGCAGCTCACGGCCGCCGGCCTCGTCCTCGTGCCGATCGCGTTGCTCGTCGAAGGCCGCCCGCCGCACGTCGACGCCACGAACGTCACGGCGTACGTCTACCTCGGCACGATCGGCACCGGGCTGGCGTACGTCTGCTGGTTCCACGGGCTGAGCCGCATGACGGCCGGCTCGACCGCGTTGGTCGGCCTGGTCAACCCCGTCGTCGGGCACCGCGCTCGGCGTCGTCGTGATGCACGAGGCGTTCGGCCCAGCCCAGCTCCTCGGCGTCGTGCTGGTGCTCGGCGGCGTGCTCGCCGGCCAGCCGGCCGCGGTCTCAGCGCTCCGTCGGCAGGTTCGTGCGCCTCCGGGTTCAGGGCAGGGCGCAGAAGGCCTCGACCTTGTTGGTCGGGCCCGACACGATCAGCTCGTCCGACTGCGAGATCGGGGTCTCCGGCCGGGCGTAGGTGAAGTCCTCGCCGCGGGTCTTCACGCCGACGACCGTGATGCCGTACTTCTGGCGCAGCGCCGACTCGGCGAGGGTCTTGCCGCAGGCCACCTGCGGCGTACGGGTGCGGGCGAGCGCGAAGCCGTCGTCGAACTCGATGTAGTCGGTCATCGTGCCGGTGACCAGGTGCGCGACCCGCTTGCCCATGTCGGACTCCGGGCGTACGACGTGAGTCGCCCCGACCCGCTCGAGGATCGCGGCGTGCTTGCCGCTGATGGCCTTGGCCCAGATCTCCGCGACGCCGAGGTCCGACAGGCTCAGCACCGTGAGGACGCTGGCCTCGATGTCGGTGCCGATGCCGACGACGGCGCGGCGGAACTGCTCGGCGCCGATCTGGCGCAGCGCCTCGGTGTCGGTGCTGTCGGCCGAGACGATGTGGGTGAACTCGCCCGCGAACTTCTGGACGATGTCGGCCCGTTCGTCGACGGCCAGCACCTCGTGACCGAGCCGCACGAGCGACTTGGCGACGGACGAGCCGAAGCGCCCCAGCCCGATGACCAGGACAGGAGCAGTCGGGGATTCTGCGCTCTTAGCCAATGATCGGTTGCTCCTCGGGAAGGTGATACCTCGGGACGCGCTGTCGGAGGACGAACGCGGACGCAGCCGTAATCGTGCCCACTCTGCCCAGGAACATCAAGACGATCAGCACGATCTGCGCATCCGCGGGCAGGTCAGGCGTGATGCCGGTGCTCAGACCGCACCGTCGCGAACGCCGAAGTGCTCTCGAACAGCGCAGCGTCGAACTCCACGTCGGTCATGAGCATGATGAGCAACGTCGTCACCGACACGAGCATCACCGCGAGCAGGGCGATCGTCAGGGCCGAGCGGATGACCACCGAGCTGATCGACCGGTTGCCGATCGTGACGTCGGGGTCGCCGCGCAGCTCGGCCAGGATGACGTACGCGAGCAGCAGGAACGTCGTGATCTTGATGCCGCCCGCGGTGCTCGCGCTGCCACCGCCGATGAACATCATGACGACGCCGATGTTGAGGGTCTCCGGCCGCACCGAGCCCCAGTCGAAGCTGTTGAGGCCGCCCGAGCGCGGCATGATGCCGCCCTCGATGCCCGACACGATCTTGTGACCGAACGACAGCCCGCCGAGCGTGTCCGGGTTGCTCCACTCCAGCGCGAGGAACGCGACCGCGCCGACCACGAGCAGCCCGATCGAGCCCCACACCGTCAGCCGGGTGTGGATCGTCCAGCGGTCGGGCGTACGCCACTCCTGGAACAGCTCTGCGAGCACCGGGAAGCCGATCGCGCCGACGAACACCGCGAAGCAGATCGGGATGATGATCAGGCCGTCGCCCGCATAGCCCGTGAGGCTGTCGCGGTTGAGCGAGAAGCCGGCGTTGTTGAACGCCATGACGGAGTCGAACACGCCGTGCCACAGCGCGGTCGGCAGGTCGTCGAAGTAGTGCGCGCGGTAACGGATCGTCAGGACCGACCGCGGTCACCGACTGGAAGAACAGCATCGTGACCGCGACCCGGCGAAACAGCGGGCGCACCTCGCCGAGGCTCACGACGTGCATGTCGGCCTGCGCGACCATGCGGGTGCGCAGGCCGAGTCGGCCGCCGATGAACAGGCCCAGGACCGTCGCGAGCGCGATGATGCCGAGGCCACCGATCTCGACGAGCGCGAGCATGATGCCCTGCCCGGCCGGCGTCCAGTACGTACCGGTGTCCACCGTGGCCAGGCCGGTGACCGTGACCGCCGACGCCGAGGTGAAGAACGCCGGCATGAAGCCCGCCGAACCCTCGCCTGAGTGGGCGAACGGCAGCAGGAGCAGGATCGTCCCCACGACGATCAAGCGTGAGGAACGTCAGCGGCAGCAGGCGGACGGGGTGCGCGATCGCAGCAGGGATCCGGAGGCTCCGAGGGCGGTGCACGCGATGACGTTACCGCAGAGAATCGCTGGGGCACCCGTGATAATTTCGTCGGCATGGTCTCGCCCGTTCGTGCTGCTCAGGCCGAATGCCCCGGATCCGACGGCGTCCAGCTTCCCGGGCCACGACTGCGGACCCGACGTCACGTGTCCTCGAGCGATGAGGTGATGCGGCGGCCAGCGCGGTCGCGTCCAGACCTCGGTCCTCACGGTACTGGCCGGCTCGATCACGCTGATGATCGTCGCCCGGGTGCTGTTCTGGCACGTACCGGCCGGCAATGACGAAGCCGGTTACCTGATGATCGGCAACGGCTGGCACCACGGCAGCTCGGTCTATGGCGACTACTGGGTCGACCGGCCGCCACTGCTGATCTGGATCATGCAGCTCGCAGGTGACCTCACCGAGTTGCGCGTCCTCGGCCTGGTCGCCAGCGTCCTGACGGTGCTGGGTGTGGCCCGGGCCGCGCACGTCGCGCGTGGGCCTGACGCGGCCCGGTGGGCAGGGGCCGCCGCCGCGTTGTTCAGCGCTGCGCACTGGCTCGGGACGCCTCGGGTCAACGGCGAGATGCTCGCCGGGGCGTTCGTCGCATGGAGCTTCGCCCTGACCCTGCAGGCCATACTCCGGCCGGCATCTCGTGGCGGCCTCCTCGGCTTCGCTCGCCGGCGCGCTCGCCGCCTGCGCCATGCTGATCAAGCAGACCATCGCGGACGGGGTGGTGCTCGCGGTCGTGCTGTTCGTGGTGCTCGCCTGGCAGCGATCGGACGACCGTCGTGCAGCGACGCGAGTCCTGGGCTGGGGCGTCGCTGGTGCCGGATTGACCGTCGGCGCCGGATTGGCCGGGGCCGCCGCCCGAGGCACGTCGCCCAAGGACCTGTTCGACGCCCTGGTGGTGTTTCGATTCCATGCCGGCGAAGTCGTTCGTACGTCTGCGAGCGACGCAACCGAGTCCCGGTTGTGGGTGCTGCTGGCGATCTGGGTGGTCAGCGGCCTGGCCGTCGTCACCGTCCTGGCGTGCTGGCACGGTGCCCGAACCCGCGAACCGGTCCTCCTCGCCGCCGTCGGCGTCATCGGCGTCGACTCCCTGTTGGCGCTGCTCGGCGGGAGCTATTGGGGCCACTACCTCCTGCAGCTCGTGCCGGCCACGCGCCCTGGCCGTCGGGCTGCTGGCGGACCAGGTGCGTCCGAGGCTCCGGACCGGTGCTCGCCGTGGTGATCGCAGTCGCCACGCTGGGCAACGTCGCCTGGGCCGCAGCGACGCAGCCTTCTGAGGACGCCGAGGCCGAAGTCGTCGGTCACTGGCTCCGCGACTCCGCGGCAGCAGGCCGACACCGTCGTCGTGGCGTACGGCCAGCCCAACGTCGTGCGCAACGCCGAGATGACCAGCCCCTATCCCTATCTCTGGAGCCTGCCGGTGCGGACGCTCGACCCGAAGCTGCGAGAGTTCACGGCTGTCCTTGACGGCCCCGAGCGCCCCACGTGGTTCGTCGACTGGTCCGGGTTGGAGTCGTGGGGCGTCGATCCGTCGCGACTCCGGGTCGTGCTCCGCGAGCACTATCGCAATGTCGGCGACCTGTGCGGACGCACGATTTGGCTGCGTCAGGACGCGTCCCGCAGGCTTGTTGCCATGCCCAGGAGCTGCCCATGACCACCGACGTCGACCAGCTGCCCGAGACCTCGTGGAGTGGCGCGCCCCGGCGATGTCGGTGTACGCACTGGCGCTGATCGCCTGGATCGTGCTGGTCGGCGTGCCCACCGACCCGTTCCAGGCGTTCGTCTGGCTGTGGCTCGCCACGATCGCATGGAACATCCGGGCGCCGCGACGCTCGCACCTGGCGTTCGCCCGCGACTGGGGTCCGGTGTTCGCCGGGCTCGTGATCTACCTCTACAGCCGCGGCCTGTCGGACAACTACCTCCCGGTGTCGGTGCACTGGACGTTCCCGATCCGCGTCGACGAGTGGCTGGGCGGGGGCGAGCTGCCGACCGAGCGCCTGCAGTCCGCGTGGTGCCACCAGCCGTGCACCGCCAGCTACGGACCCGCGGTGGTACGACGCGGTGTTCACGACGGTCTACTTCAGCCATTTCGTGGTCGGCCTGACGATCGCGGTCGTCCTGTGGCTGCGCAGCCGGGCCGCCTGGGTTCCCTGGATGCGGCGCTATCTCGTGATCAACTTCGCGGCGCTCGCCGTCTACATCACGTTCCCCATGGCCCCGCCGTGGCTCGCGTCCAAGGAGGGCTACATCCCGGAGCACATCCCCCGGCTGACCGGCCGCGGATGGGACGACCTGGGACTCGGGGGCTTCCACGTACTGCTCGCCAAGGTCGGCAACCCGGTCGCAGCGATGCCGTCGCTGCACGGCGGCCTGGCCATGCTCGTGGCGATGTACGGCATCTCCAGGCTGCGCAGCGCCTGGCGCTGGCTGCTGCTGGCCTATCCCGCGCTGATGGCCGTGGCGTTGGTCTACTACGGCGAGCACTACTTCATCGATCTGCTGGCCGGGTGGGCTCTCGCCGCCGTGGTGATGCTGGGTTGCGGCTGGTGGGAGCGCCGGCGCCCCGACGTCAGCGAGTCGACGCCGAAGCCGGTGGGCGACCCGACGACGTCGCCTCGCTGAGCCCTGCGTCGGACCTGCTCGATGCGGGGCGAGGCGGAGACTGCCGTGCGTGCCACAATTGGGCCGACCATGGCCAGTTTCACCTTCGGGAGCGGCAACAGCCGCAAGCTGCTCGGAGTCCCCCTCTACGCGCTGGCCGCGCTCGCCACGTCGATCATTCCCCGCAGCAACCGTTTGTGGGTCTTCGGTTGTGGCATCGGCCCGGGTGAAGGTGCCCTGCCGTTCTACCGCACGGCACGGGCCCGGCTCGACGACCGAACCCGGCTCGTGTGGCTGGCCAGGTCGAATGACGAGCTCGACCTGGCGCGATCTCTTGGGCCTCGACACGGTCCGCAAGGGTGGCTGGAGGGGCTTTTGGCTCACCGCCCGCGCGCGCGTCATCGTCGTGACGCACGGGTTCGGAGACGCCAACCGCTATGGGACGCGTGGCGGCTTCGTCGTGCAGCTCTGGCACGGAGTGCCGCTCAAGCATCTGCACCTTGACTCGCCGTCGACCTACGCCGTGTCGTTCCTGCCCGACCGCTCGATCGTCCGTCGACTCATCGGGTACGCCTATCGCCGGGCAGGTCGCGGGATCTCGATGTTCCCGGTGGCCGGTCCGTCGATCGTGCCCAACATCGCGTCGGCCTTCGGCGTCCCGCCCGAGCGGGTCATGGTCACCGGCGACATACGGGACGACGTCTTGCTGGCCGGCAGCGAGCATGATCGGCGAGCGGCCGCTCAAGCAGTCCTGGCGGCCGCCACACCCGACCTGCCCGCCGGGTCCCGGGTCGTGCTGTTCGCCCCGACGTGGCGCGATGGCAACGCCGACCCCACGGTGCCCATCGTGCCCAACATCGCGTCGGCCTTCGGTGTCCCGCCCGAGCGGGTCCTGGTCACCGGCGACGTACGCGATGACGTCTTGCTGGCCGGCAGCGAGGACGATCGGCGTACCGCCGCCCAGGCACTGCTGGCGGCAGCCACTCCCGACCTGCCGGCCGGATCCCGGATCGTGCTGTTCGCCCCGACGTGGCGCGACGGCAACGCCGACCCCACGGTGCCCACCGCCGATGAGTGGCAGTCGATCGCCTCCTGGCTCGAGCGCCACGACGCCGTGTTGCTGGTGCGGACTCATCCGCTCGGCCGCGGCGACTTCGGTGACGGGCCGCGGATCTCGCCGCGCATCCGGATGCTTGACCTCGACGCGCTGCGCGAGCTCAATCACGTGCTGTGGGCGGTCGACGCTGTCGTGACGGACTACTCCTCCGTGGTGTTCGACTACGCGCTCGTGGGCCGGCCCGTCGTGTTCTTCGCCCCCGACCTTGAGGCGTACGCCGCGAGTCGCGGCTTCTACCGTTCGTACGAATGGTTCAGCGGCGGACGCAGCGTCACGACCTGGGCTGACGTCCTGACCCAGCTCGGCGAGGCGCTCGATGAGGGCGTCGACGGCCCCGGTCACCGTCACGCCCAGGCGATCCGCCGACGAGATCTTCACGCACCGACGACGGACGGGCCGCCGACCGCGTGCTCGACGAGGTGGTGCGCCAGGTCGGCGGGACGGCGTCATCGCGGAGCAGCCGACCGGTCCGGTGGTCGAGACGTGCACCGCCGCACCTGATGCCGCCGGCCTCCACGTCCAGGCTGCGCTCGGCCGGCAGCCTCCAGCGCGCCCGTCTCGTCGGCGCACGAGCGTCCGATCCCTGTCGACCTCGAGCCACGTACGATGACCGGGTCGACCTCACGGTGCCGTTGCTGACGTCGCGGTGGGGCAACGGTCCGCTCGCCCTGCCGTCAGGGTCCTACCGGCTCGAGCTCGACGGCGGCGCCATCTGGCTCGGCGGCGGCCGAGGAACTCCCCCCGCTCCAGCTGCAGCATCCCGCTGTTTCGTGCCGACGTTGCGATCCATGCCGGCGACATCACGCTGCAGATCGGTCCCGCCTCTGACCGACGACGAGCGCAGCCGGCGCGGTCAACGGCGGCTCGAACGCCGCTACCGACGCACCGACGCGCCGCTGGAGGACGCCGTCTTCCTCGAGAGCTTCTACGGCAAGAGCGCCGCCTGCAATCCGCTGGGCATCGACGCGAGCCTGGCGATGGCTGCGACCGGCGACCCGGCGCTACTGGAGCGTCGTCGACGGCTCGGTCGCCGTGCCCGAGGGCGCGATCGCCGTCGTCGAGGGAAGCGCTGCGTGGTGGCAGGCCCGGGCCACCTCGCGGGTGCTGGTGGTCAACGACTGGCTCCGCAAGCGCTATCGCCGCCACGGCCGGTCAACATGTGCTGCAGACCTGGCACGGGACGACCTTGAAGCGACTCGCGAGGGATCGTCCCGACGCCGGGTGGCGCAGCCGGATCGCCTCCCGGCGCGAGGGTGCTCGCTGGGATGCGCTGCTCGCGCAGAACGAGTTCAGCGTCCCGCACCTGCGCTCGGCGTATGCGTTCACCGGGTCCCGTATGGGTCGAGGGCTATCCCCGCAACGACGTGCTGGCCCATCCTGAACGGGCGGCCGCCGTACGTACGCGACTCGGCATCGCCGCAGACGCACACGTCGTGCTCTATGCCCCGACGTGGCGCGAGGACCGCGACACGATGATCGACGCCCTCGATCCGGCTGTTCTTGCCAGCAGCCTGCAACCCGACGGCGTCGTCCTGGTCCGCGGCCACTCCCGCACCCTGCAGCAGGGCGTTCGCCCGCCGGCGCCGGGGGTGCTCGACGTGACCGACTACCCCGACATGGCCGACATGCTGCTGATCGCGGACGTGTTCGTGACGGACTACTCGTCGTCGATGTTCGACTGGATGTCGACCGGCAGGCCGATCATCTTCTTCGTGCCGGACCTGGCTCGATACCGCGACGACCTGCGCGGGTTCTACGCCGACCTGCTGGCCGATCCGCCCGGGCCGGTCGTCAGCGATGTCGAGAGCCTGGTCGACGCGGTGCAGCACGCGGCAGACCGGGCGCCCACCTACGCCGACGTCGCGGCTGACTGGCGCCGGACGTACACGCCACTGGATGACGGCGAGGCCGGGCGTCGCGTCGTGCAGCGGCTGGTCGCCGAGGGCTGGCTGGACTGAATCCGGCCGAGACGCCTACTTCTGCCGGGTCCGTGACGTGTCCACGGCATGCCCGGCGCCCCGGAGCATGCCGATCAGGAAACCCGTGCCCCAGCTCAGGTGCATCGTCGCCAGGACGCCGGCGTAGCGCAGGCGGTCCAGCACCGAGCCGCCGCCGGACACCGCGGCACTCACCAGGACCAGCAGGTAGGCCGCCGGACCGGCGTAGATGACGGAGGCAACGCGAGCCGGCCATCCCGACAGCACACCGGTCAGCTGCAGCAGCGCCACCAGGATCGACAGCACCATGACCACGACCAGCGCGGGCGGTGCGAGGAATCGCACCGGATTGCGGGCGCCGAGACGACGACCGAGCTCACCGCGCCACGTGCCGGTGGCCAGGAACTGCCGGGCCAGGCCACTCCAGCTGTCGCGAGGCCAGTAGGTCACGCTGAGCGTGGGATCCAGCCAGATCAGGTGTCCTTGGGCCCGCAGGCGGAAGTTGAGCTCCCAGTCCTCGCCACGTCGCAGGCTCTCGTCGAACCCACCGACCGAGCGGACGACATCGGCCCGCATGACCCCGAGGTATGCGGACTCGGCCGGGCCTTCGACAGCATGCGCCGCGTGATAGGCCCCGCCGCCGAGGCCGAGCCGGCTGTTGTAGCCGCGCGCCACGGCGGCCTGCACACCGGGCCGACCGACCGCGCTCATGATGCCGCCGACGTTCGCGGCACCGGTCCGCTCCAAGGTCTGAACCGCGCACGAGGTGTAGTCGGGCGACAGGGCGCTGTGGGCGTCCACCCGTACGACGACAGGATGACGTGCCGCGGCGATGGCCCTGTTGAGCCCGATGGGGATGTCCCGATCAGGGTTGTCGACCACGTGGATGCGCTCGTCGGACCGCGCCATCTCGTGGACGATCTCGTCGGTGCCGTCGGTCGATGGCGCCAGCGCGACCACCAGCTCGACAGGTCCCTCGTAGTGCTGGGACAGGACGCTGTGGATGGCCGCCTCGACGTACCCGACCTCGTTGTAGACCGGCATCACGAACGTCACGCCGGGACAGTGTTCGCGCGCCGATCCCATTCCCGAAGACTATCAACCGGCCCAGGGACGAGACGGTAGGATATGCCCGACTACGCGTGGAGGGACTCGGCAGACGATGGTGCAGCGGCGGGATCACGTCGCGTCGCGCCCCCTCAGACGCAAGGTCCGAGCGGGCGGAGGGCGACGCCGGCGCCGGTCACGATGGAGGCCCGTCGTCGTGGTCGGCCATCATGCTCGGGATCCTCGTGCCTGCCGGCGCATGGTTCCTCCAGGAGGACCCGGCCCACTCGCTCGCGGCGCCGGGTGACGCAAGGGTCGACGAGACCGCCGCCACGATGCTGCGCGTCTCCTGGGTTCCCGTGGCACGCACGGACTACTACGAGGTCGCGCTGATCCCGGCCGACAAGAAGAGCCCTCGCAAGACCGTACGCTCCGCGACCTCCGAGACGCAGGTGCCGTCGCTCAAGGCCGGGGTCGACTACACCGTCCGCGTCCGAGCCGTGGTCGGCGCCAGCAAGCCACATGACGTGACGCCCTACTCGCGCCCCATCACGGCGCGCACCGAGGACCCCACGCAATCGGCGCTCCTGACGCCACGCGCCTTCACCGTCTCGGCGCCCAAGGCCGGCACGGTCGACGCACGCTGGGAGAAGATCGAGAGTGCCACCGGCTACGAGGTGCAGTACTCGACCCGCAAGGACTTCCGCGGCGCCAAGGTCGCGAAGTCAGCCAATCCGAGCCTCTCGATCACCAAGCTCGATGGTGGCGTGCACCTGTTCCTCACGTGTCCGCTCGACCGGGCCCGACGGCGCCCGCAGCGCATGGACGGCAGCCGCCGAGGTCACGACCGTCGTGCCCGACACTCCGCCTCCGGTCCGCGTCGCGTCGTTCAACGTGCGTTGCCACAGCTGCGGTGGGCCCTCGTGGGGCGCTCGACGTGGGCCCGTGGCCGCTCAGATCGACAGCCAGAGCCCTGACGTCGTCGGGCTGCAGGAGGCACAGCAGTCCCGCCCGAGAGGGTTCGGCACGTCCCAGTTCGCCGACATCGCGAACGCCGTGAGCTCGCTTGGTCCCGACTACCGCGTCACCGACCCGGCGATCGGCGCGTCCAAGGGCACCAGGATCATCTACAAGCCGTCCACCTTGATCCTGCTCAACAAGGGCGCGATCCGTTACTCCAGCCAGCGAGGCGGCGCCACGAGCAGATACGCGGCGTGGGCCATCTTCCGGCAGCGGTCGACCGGCAAGGAGTTCGTGTTCTTCTCCACGCACCTGGAGCCCAAGAGCTACGGAGTCCGTCTCGCGCAAGCCCGTCAGCTGGCGGGGTCGTTGAAGTCAATCGCCGGCAACCGCCCCGTGGTCGCCGTGGGCGACTTCAACGCCTCGCAGTTCCACTACTACGCGGTCCACCGCGCGATGACCGGCGCCGGCCTGGTCGACGTGATCGGCGTGCAGGCAAGCTCCGCCAGCCGGCGTCGAACGCACCTGCTGAGAAGCGGATCCACAGCAACTTCGACAGCTTCCAGGACATGCGCCGGATCCCCAAGGGCTCGTCGAACCCGAAGGCCAACGGGGTCTACCTCGACTACATCTTCACGTCGCCCATGCGGGTGCTGGAGTTCGAGAACGTCGTGCGGCTCGACAGCGCCGGCCGCATCATCGGCACCATCCCGTCAGACCACGACATGATCCGCGCCGATCTGGTCCTCCCCTAGCCCTTGCCGACTGCAGCGTGTCTGCGGTCAGCGCGGCCGGTCGGACCGGAACAGCGCATCGGTTGCGCGACTCGCGGCCTTGCCGTCGTCATGGTGGTTGAACATGCTCTGCCACTCCCGGTAGCGGTCCGCGTAGCCGTCGTGCCAGCTCAGCTCGTCGAGCAGCAGGTCCCGGACCTCGTCCTGGGTACGCACGACCGGCCCGGGGGCGAGCGCCTCGAGGTCGAAGTAGGTGCCCCGCACCCGGTCATCGGTGTACTGGTCGATGTCGGGGGCGAAGAAGACGATCGGCTTGCCGGTCACGGAGTAGTCGAACATCATCGAGGAGTAGTCGGTGATCAACACGTCGGCGACCAGGAACAGGTCGCTGACCTGCGGATATGTGCCGACATCGATCACACCAGCGGTCTCGACAGCGTCTGATCGACCGAGCGTACGAACATGGCCTCGCAGCAACACCGTCCACTCCGGACCGAGCTCCCCCGCAAGGCGCGGAAGGTCCACCAGCAGCGCATCGCTGCCGTCGGCCGCGACCGGCCGCCACGTGGGGGCGTACATCGCCAGGCGCACGTCGTCAGGCACGCCGAGCCGCCTGCGAATGTCTGCACGCCGCTCTGCGTCGTTGTCGTGCAGCTCGTCGTTGCGGGGATAGCCGATCTCCAGGATCTCGTGGAGGTCGAAGTCGTACGCGCTCTGGATGATCGGTGTGCTGGCGCTGTTCTGGGAGATGAACATGTCCCAGTTGGCCCGCTCCTCACGCAGCAACCGCTGGTGGCGACCGTTCATGTCGCGGTCGAGACCGATCTTCTTGTACATCGAGCCGTGCCACGTCTGCAGCACGGTCTGGAACGGCTGCTTGCGGAATGTCGTCTTCAGCCACTCATTGGTCACGACCCATCGGGACGTGGTCCGCGCCTGCCACCACTCTGTGGTCCCGACCACGACCGGCTGGGCTCCCTCGGGAACCGCGATCGAGAGATCGTCGACGGCCCAGAACCGCGGCAGGTCAGGGTGACGGCGCGCGATCTCGGCATCGATCGCCCGCGGATTGCAGGTCGCGTTGCGGCCGAAGAAGCTCTCCAGGAACACCGCGTCCCTGGGTTGCGCGTGATGGTTGTACGAGCGCTGGAGCTTTGCCTGGTTGAACGAGCCGAGCTCGTTCGGACGACGCGGCCGACCGACCTGCAGCCGCAGCTGGTCCCGGCGCTCGAGGCCGATCCGGAGCCGGTAGTCCGGCGTGTCCTCGGACAGCGGCAGGACCTGGCAGAAGGCGTTGTCGACGAACGTGGCGACCGGTTCGTCGTCCACTCGAGCCTGCAGCGCATAGCCGTCAGCCTTGGGTGGCAGCTCCGGCCCGCCCCACGCGGACACCCGCAGACGGGCGCGCGCTGAGAATCGGTCGCCGTCGCGCTCCACGACCTCGACGGGGATGGCCGACCTGCGGCCCGCCATCGTCAACGAGCAGTCTGGTCCCGACATGGTGCCCTCGAAGCAGAGGAGCGTGTCGTTCTCCAGCCACGCGCGATCCACCTCGACGAACACCGGGACGTCGATGACCTCGAGCCCCAGCTGGTCATCACCCGCGGACCAGCAGGCTGCTCGAGCCGCCCGGCCGCAGATCCCAGCTCGGGGTTCGTCAGCCGAACCGGACGTCGGCGCAGGCGTGGCACGACGAGCAGCTTCCATGACGCCGGGAGCACCCGGCCCGTCACCGGATCAACGACCGGGACGCGATCAGGGACTCGGCCCGTCAGCGTCGCACCACCGGCTGTCGCCTCGACGTCGAGCTCGAGAACCTGACCGCCGTCGCCGACCAGCGATGGCGCGGCGAACCGGAGCGTCGATCGTGACGTCCAGCTGCCGGTCGTCGGCGCGTACGGCCGTGGCCGCGGTCCCGACTGGCTCGCGAACGACGAGCAGGCCGCGGCGGTCGCTCCAGCGCGGACCGACGACGGATCCTTCGACGTCCGTGCCGCAGCCGCATCGTCGCCGCGGAACCAAGGGCGTACCGACGACTGAGAGCGCCCCAGTAGCGGCGGCCCGACCCGGTCACCTTGCACCCGGACCTGCGTGGCCGAGCGACGGCCGAGCCGCTCCAGCACAGCGGGTTCCCAACGCGCTTCGAATCCGGTGTTGGCGTAGTCGAACTCAGCCCGGCGTGCCGCACCTCGTACGTCTGGGTCGATGACCGGGGTCACCGTCGCGGGTATCCGGCGCATTGACAGCCGTCGGTGCAGCCAGACCTCGATGTGCGGCGGATCCTCGTAGCCGGTGCCTCGCGTGTAGGCCCAGCCGCGGATGGACAGCGCGCCGTCGTCGTCCCACGACGCCTGCCGCAGGCTGGAGGTCCAGCCCAGGTGCAGCGCCGGGATCGTCCGGCCGACGAAACGATAGGTCGCCCGCAGCAGGGCGAACAGGCGCCTGACCCAGTCCTTGTCCGAGCTGCTGGCTCGTCGGGCAACGCGGACGACGAGGCGGCGCGGAATGATGTTCGAGATTCCCACGGGCACTCAGCTGAACTGCGCAGCGCCGGTGCGAGCCGACTCGATGACGTCGCCGATCCACGCGGACTCCGACGGACGCAGCTTGAACGTCTCGCGGTAGCCCCGATTGATCATGGCGCTGAACTCGGCGATCTCGTAGCGGAGGCCGTCGCCGTCGAACTTGTAGTAGAACTTCTTGTTGTCCGACTGGTTCTCGAACCGGACCTCGAAGTACTCGGTCTTCCACCACGGTGCGGGCACGTAGATGTAGCCCTTGGTGCCGGCGACGATCAGGTCGCCCTCGGACTTGACGCCGAGACCGGTCGTCGCGCTGGCGATGGCGTGCTTGTAGCGCAGCTCGATCCGCGAGAAGGTCTCGACGCCCAGCTCCTCGGACCACAGCGAAGAGGCATGGATGTCGAGATGCTCCATGCCGAGCAGCTTGACGATCGCGAGCAGCGGATAGCTGCCGAGCTCGGGGATGCTGCCGCCGTCCTGGGCGCTGTCGAGCTCGCGCGAAGGCGGCGTGACGAGCTTGGTGAAGGTCGCCTGCACCGATCGGATGTCGCCGATGGAGCCGCTGCGAGCGACCGCAACCATTCGCTGGAATCCCGGCGAGAACGCGGTCTTCATCGCCTCGAGCAGGACGACGTCGTGCTCACTGGCCAGCTCGTGGAGCGCGCGCGTACGGTCGCCGCTGAGCGTCATGGGCTTCTCGCAGAGCACGTGCTTGCCCGCCTCGATCGCTCGACGCGCGTAGTCCTCGTGCGTGCCGTGCGGCGAGGCGATGTAGACGGCGTCGGTCGCCTCGAACAGCTCATCGAGGCTGTCCGCCGCCAGCTCGAGCTCGTGGCTCTCGGTGAACTCGCGAACGTTGTCGGCGTTGCGTGACCACGCGCCTTCGATGTCGACGCCACTGACGAAGCGGGCCTCGTCGACGAACCGGTTGGCGATGCGTCCGGTGCCGATGATGCCCAGGCGCAGGATGCCGGCCGACTCGTTGCGCAGCATGGTGCTGGACACACCCTTGGTGCGGTCCAGGTAGACGACCTCGCAGTAGTCGCGGAGATAGTCGAACTTGCCCAGCCAGTCCGAACCGATCGCGAAGATGTCGATGTCGTGCTTCTGGATGTCGTTGATCTTCTGGCCTTCGTACTCCTCGATGATCACCTCGTCGGCGATGCCGGAGTCCTGCACGTTGCGGATGCGATCCATCAGGCTTTGCTGCACGTTGAGCTTGCCGCGTGCGTCATCGAAGTTCTCGGTGGTCACCGCGACGATCAAGTGATCACCCAGGGCCTTGGCCCGCTCCAACAGGCGGCGATGGCCGTCGTGGAAGAGATCGAACGTTCCGTAGGTGATGACGCGCATCAAGCTCCTTGACAGTGCGGGGGTGACGCCTAAGACTACCTGTTCGCGTCTGAGGCCAGCACTTCAGCAAGGGCCAGGTCCGAGGGAGTGGTGACCTTGATGTTGGTCTCCTCACCCTCGACCATGTGCACCACGACGTCGGGGAAATAGTGGCGTACGAGCCCGCAGTCGTCCGTGGCTTCATGGTGGTCGTCCGCCTCGGCGAGCGCGTGGGCGCGCCTCAGCAAGGACAGCTCGAACGCCTGCGGTGTCTGCGCCCGGCGAAGCGAGGCGCGCGACAGCACGACGTCGAGCCGGTCGTCTGCGGTGACCTGATAGATCGTGTCCGATGACGGCAGGACCGGCACAGCGGCCGCGTGGCTGCCCAACGCCTCGACGCAGCGAGTGATCAGTGCGCCCGACACGAACGGTCGCGCCGCATCGTGGATCAACACGTTGCGGACGTCGTCGTGGAGTCGTTCGAGGGCGGCCGCAGTGGTGGCGCGCCGGCTGGCTCCGCCGACCGCGATGTCGGTCACCTTGGCAAAGCCGGCGCGTTGGATGATCTCGCCTGCCACCTCGAGGGTGTCCTCGCTCGCCATGACCACGATGCGATCGATCAGCGCGTTGTCCTCGAACGCTGAGACCGCCCGCTCCAACAACGTACGGCCAGAGAGCTCGATCAGCTGTTTGGGACGTCCCACGCCCATGCGCAGTCCGGCACCGCCGGCGAGGACGACGGCGACAGTGCTGGTTCCGGTCACCCGATCAGGCTACTGGTCGGACTCAGCGATTCGATCAGTCCCGATCACGAACCCGGTCGCATGACCGCGTCCTTCTGCGCCGACTTCCACTCGCGGAAGCCCTCCTCGGTCGTGCCGCGCCGCCAGTAGGCCGACACCGAGACATCTGCGCGAGCCACGCCGCGGTCGTTGAGCACGTACGGACGCACGCTCTTGAGCAGCGCCGACTCGCCATGGATGAACGCCTGCGCGCGGCCGGGACGCCAGTCCCACGCGCGTACGGCGTCGTCGAGCAGCGTCGTCGTGCCGGCCGGAGCGTCGCCGCGGTGCAGCCAGTGCATCTCGAGCTCGCCGACCGTCGCGATCGGCGATCTCGTCGGCCACTCCCCCGACCTCGACGAACGCCACCGCCTGGGCGCCGGCCGGCAGCGCCTCGAGCGCGGCGGAGATCGCCGGCAGACCGGCCTCGTCGCCGACGAACAGGTGCCAGTCCGCCGTGGGATCGGGCGCGTACGCCCCGCTGGGACCGCGCAGGTGCAGGAGGTCACCGGGCTCGGCGCGAGCCGCCCACGGGCCGGCGATGCCTTCGTCGCCGTGCACGACGAAGTCGATCGCGAGCTCCTGGGCCTCGGCATCGAGCCAGCGGATCGTGTAGGTCCGCAGCACCGGCCAGGCTTCCTGCGGCATCGTCTCGCGCACCGCGGAGAGGTCGAGCGGCTGCGGATAGTCGAACCCGTCGGCGAGGAAGACGAGCTTGACGTACTCGTCGGTGAACCCGCCCTCGTTGAGCACGTCCTTGTTGAGCGCAGCATGGCGGTCGAGGAACTCCGCGAACCCGTCACCGCCGAACACCACACGGCGCATCGCAGGCGCCACGAATTCGGTCGCGGATCACGGTCAGTTCGGCGGGATGGGTCTTGCTCACCTGTGTAGCCTACTGGCGTGACCCACGGCATCGACATGACGCAGTTCGACCCCTCCATCCGCGTTCAAGACGACCTGTTCCGGCACGTCAACGGCCCTTGGCTGCGGACCGCCGAGATCAAGCCCGACCGCGCCACCGCCGGCTCGTTCGTGACGCTCGTCGACGAGGCCGAGGCCAAGGTCCGCGAGATCATCGAGACCGCCAGCAAGGCGCCCGAGGACGACGAGCAGCGCAAGATCGGCGACCTCTACGCGAGCTTCATGGACGAGGATCGCGTCGAGCAGCTCGGCGCGACGCCGCTCGAGGGCGAGCTGGCCCAGGTCGACGCCATCACCGACATCCCCGGCTTCATCACGACGCTCGGCACGCTCGACCGCCAGGGCGTCGGCAGCGTCTTCGGCATGTACATCGGCCCCGACAGCGGCCAGCCCGACCGCTACGTGACCCACCTCGGCCAGGGCGGCATCGGCCTGCCCGACGAGGCGTACTACCGCGAGGAGGGCTCGGCCGCGATCCGCGAGGCGTACGTCGGACACCTCACGACGATGCTCGACCTCGCCGGGCTCGACGACACCGCCGGCCGCGCGCAGCGGATCATGGACCTCGAGACCCGCCTGGCGAAGTTCCACTGGGACCGCGTCGAGTCCCGCGACGCCCAGAAGACCTACAACCTGCTGGCGCTCGACGGCCTCCAGGCCCTCGACCCCGTCCTTCGACTGGACTCGCTGGTCCGAGGCCGCGAAGATCCCGGCACCCGTGATCGCCGAGATCGTGGTCGCCCAGCCGTCCTACCTCGAGGGCCTCGAGACGCTGCTCGTCCCGGCCGAGCTCGACGCCTGGAAGGACTGGCTGCGCTGGCAGGTCGTCCACAGCGCCTCGCCCTACCTGTCGTCGGCGTTCGTCAACGCCAACTTCGAGTTCTACGGCAAGACCCTCAGCGGCACCGACGAGCTGCGCCCCCGCTGGAAGCGCGGCGTCGGCTTCGTCGAGGGCGCGATGGGCGAGGCGGTCGGCAAGATCTACGTACGCACGGAGTTCCCGCCCACGTCCAAGGAGCGGATGACCGAGCTGATCGACAACCTCCTCGAGGCCTACCGGCAGAGCATCTCGGCGCTGCCGTGGATGAGCGACGAGACCAAGAAGCGCGCGCACGAGAAGCTCGACACGTTCAACCCCAAGATCGGCCACCCCGACGAGTTCAAGGACTACTCGGCGCTCGAGACCGCGCCCGACGACCTGCTCGGCAACGCCCGGCGGGCGATCGCCGTGGCGACCGACCGCGAGCTCGCCAAGATCGGCTCGCCGATCGACCGCGACGAGTGGTACATGACGCCGCAGACCGTCAACGCCTACTACAACCCGACGATGAACGAGATCGTCTTCCCCGCCGCGATCCTGCAGCCGCCGTTCTTCCACGCCGATGCCGACGACGCGGTCAACTACGGCGCGATCGGCGCCGTCATCGGGCACGAGATCGGCCACGGCTTCGACGACCAGGGCTCCCAGTACGACGGCACCGGCGCGCTGCGCAACTGGTGGACCGACGAGGACCGCGAGTCCTTCGAGAAGCTCACGTCGGCCCTGATCGCCCAGTACGACGCGCTGACGCCCGAGGGCGCCGACGGTCGTACGGTCAACGGCTCGCTCACGATCGGCGAGAACATCGGCGACCTCGGCGGCCTCGGCATCGCCTACCAGGCGTTCCGGCTCACCGAGCCCGACGACGCCGAGATCGACGGACTGACACCCGATCAGCGGTTCTTCATCTCGTGGGCGCAGGCCTGGCAGTCCAAGGTACGTCCGGCCGAGACCGTGCGCCGCCTCACGATCGACCCGCACTCGCCGCCGGAGTTCCGCTGCAACCAGGTCGTGCGCAACATCGGCGCGTTCTACGAGGCGTTCGGCGTCACCGCCGACGACGAGCTCTGGCTCGACGAGGACGCCCGCGTCACGATCTGGTGAGCGCGCGGCTTCGTCGCTCAGCGTCCTCGCTGCTGCCAGGCTTCGCCCGTGCGCCTTCGCCTTCGCTCGCTGGCGTGACCGAGCCTCGCCGATACGTTGCTCGGGTGACCGACACCTCTGACCCTGCGCAGCGGCGGATCGTCACGGTCCTCTCGCTCGTCCAGGTCGTCGGCGGGGTGGGCAACGGCGCTGGGCTCGCGGTCGGGGCGCTCCTGGTCAAGGACGTCAGCGGCTCGTCCGGCTGGGCCGGCATGGCGGTGGTGATGCTGACGCTCGGCGCCGCGGCGTTCACGATGCCCGCTGTCGTCGATCGCAGCGCGTACGGGTCGCCGTCCCGCCCTGACGCTCGGCTGGCTGTTCGGCGCGACCGGCGCCGGCGTCGTCATCCTGGGCGCCGAGACCGAGTCGCTGCCGATCCTGCTCGGCGGCCTCCTGCTGTTCGGCGCCAGCACCGCCGCCAACCTGCAGTCGCGCTTCGCCGCAGTCGACCGGGCCAGACCCGGCCAGGTCGGCCTCGCCCTCTCCCTCGTCGTCTGGTCGACGACGATCGGCGCCGTCGTCGGCCCCAACCTGACCGGTCCGGGCGCTTCGGTCGCCGACGCCGTCGGCATGCCGGATCTCGCCGGCCCCATGTTGTTCTCAGCCGGCGGCTTCGCGCTCGCCGGGCTGCTGACCGTCGCGTTCCTCCGCCCCGACCCGCTGGTCCGCGCCGTCGAGCGCCAAGCCCGCCGCACGGGGCATCCGCGCCGCGCTCCCCCACGTCCGCGGCCGTACGGCGACCGCGATCCTGTCGATCGCGGCGTCGCACGCCGTGATGGTCGTCCGTCATGGCGCTGACGCCGGTCCACATGAAGGATCACGGCTCGAGCCTCAACGTCATCGGGCTGACGATCAGCCTGCACATCGCCGGCATGTTCTCGCTGTCGCCGCTCATGGGTGTGCTGAGCGACCGCTGGGGCGCCGACCGCACGATCCTGCTCGGGCAGTCCATCTTGTTGCTCGCGGTCTTCATCGCCGGCACGTCCGGCCACTCCGAGGTGCAGATCACCGTCGGTCTGACGTTCCTCGGCATCGGCTGGTCCGCCTCGGTGATCGCCGGCGCGGCGATGCTCACGCAGATCGCTCGCCGTCGCGGACCGGCCCGTTGTTCAGGGCTTCTCCGACCTCTCGATGAACCTGGCCGGCGCACTCGGCGGCCTGCTGGCCGGCATCGTGGTCGCCATCAGCGGCTTCGGCACGCTCAACGCCGCCGCCGCCGTGCTGACGCTGCCGGTCATCGCGTTGGTGCTGGCCGGCCGCCGCGTCGCCGCGTCGGTCGCCTAGTCCGCCTGTCTGGACACCAGGCTGGGTTCCTTGGCCCGGCTGCCCGGCAGCTTCTCCACGATCGGGTCGGTCACGTCCCAGAACAGGTCGGCGACGGGCCGCAGCTTGTCGCGGATCCACCGGTCGAACAGGATGAACGTCGACGTGCTCACGAAGATCGCATCGAACGCGATCATCGACAGCGAGAACCACGGCAGCGCCATCAGGACCGCGATGGACAGGTGGAACATGATCGCGCAGAAGATCGCGATCCGTCGCGCGATCGGGTGCAGCAGCGCGAAGCCGAAGCCGATCTGCACGACCATCGGCGACATACGTCGACAGCCCGACCATCACGCCGACGTGCGTGAACGCGTCGGTCAGGAACGGGAACGGCTTGTACTCCTGCAGCTGCAGCGGGTAGTAGAGCGCCGTGCCGTGGTACCACAGCTCGCCCTGCGCCTTGAACCAGCCGGCCGAGAAGTAGATCATGATGAGCTGCCACGCCAAGGCGATCAGGACGACGTTGTGGACACCGTTGGTGAACCAGAGCGGAAGCACCCGGTGGCTGTTGTAGAGGTTCTTGACGACCGCACCGACGCCGCCGGCGCCGCGGCCCATCGGCTCGGCAGCGTGTCGCGCCCTCCTGCGGGCGTCGAGCGACCAGTGCTCGCTGGTGTGCATGAACAGCAGCAGCAGCAGGCCGACGCGCAGGATGTTGTCGCCCTGGTCACCGAGGACCGGGATGCGCTCGATGATCGAGACGTGCCCGATCAACATGAGCGGACCGACCAGCCGCGTGTGCCAGCCCAGCACGAACAGCAGCGCCACGAAGATGACGAGCAGGTAGTAGAACAGGAACGTCGTGTTGCCCATGTGGTCGACGATGAGCCGCGGCGGCCAGTACATCTTCGCGTTGCTCTCCTGGAGCGGCTTGTTCCAGACCGAGCCCTGACCGAACAGCAGGTTGCGCACCCGGAAGTTGGTGATCAGGATGCCCATGACCGCGCAGCCGGACAGGATGCGGGCCAGCGAGGCGCCGTAGAGCGACCGCTTGTCGGTCAGGATCCACGACTCGAACATGTCATACCAGTCGTTGATCAGGTCGAGCCCGCGGGACGCGATGGACGGTTGCGACATGACTACTCACCGTCCTTCGAGGACTTCTTGGACTTCTGTGCGGGAGCCTTGTGCACGTAGCCGTCGAACGCGGCCTGGGCGTCGGCATTGCCGGGCATCGCCTTGCGGATTCCGACGCGGTAGTAGGTGAACGGCACGTCGAGGAAGTTGATCTCGTTGCGCTTGCTGTAGTTGGGCACCGAGCGGTGACCGACCTGGAACTCCACGGCCGTGACGCCCTTGCCCCAGCGTGCGGTGGCGTACATCGTCCCGTAGCGGGTCAGCATCTCGTCGTTGTCGATGTACTGCTCGATGTTGGCCTGACCGACCAAGCCCCTGGTGTTGAACTTCATCAGCAGCTTGGCGAGATCACTGCGCGTCGAGGTGAAGAGCGGCCTGGAGACGAGCAGCCGCTGCTGCTCGTTGAACGTGCCGACGGTCGAGTTGACGTTGCCACCCAGCCGGCGGGTCGCAGAGTGGAACCGCGAGGGGTTGACGAGGTACTTGATGCGCTGGTCCTCGTCGGCCGTGATGTCGAACCACTCGGTCACCCGAGTGTTCTTGGCTGCCCGGCTTGCCGTAGTAGGCACGGACCTTGACGTTCTCACCGCCCCTGCGAGGAGTCGGGGCGAACACCGACCACGACTGCTCGAACGGGAAGACCTTGTTGTTGATGTAGGCGTACGAGGTTCTTCGCCACCGACCGCATCACGGAACGGGTTGGCCGGCTGGATCCATATCGTGATCAGCGCCGTGTGAACCGCGAACACCACCCCGATGACGATGATGACGACGCGGCGCCCGATCGACGGCATGGGTATCGCGTGCGGCGATGCTTTCGGCTCTTCCACTGTCAGATGTCCTTACGTACCAGACGCTGTCCACGGCTACGCCGAAGCGTAGCCGTGGACAGCGTCGGATGCTGAGTTGTCAGGCTCGTGTTGCTCGTCGGACTCAGACCTGCTGGCGGCGACGTGCACCGAAGATGACCGCGCCACCTGCAGCGACGAGGACTCCGCCGGCTGCAAGCAGACCGAGGTTCGAGCCACCGGTGTCCGGCAGGGCGTCGTCATCGCAGTCGTCCGAAGCGGCCTTGAACTGCGTCGCGCTCAGGACGCTCGCCGTGCTCGTGCCGGCGATGGCCGTCGTCAGGAGCCCGTCGAGGGCGCCAGCCGTGGCGACCGCGTCGAGGTCCGTGTTGCCGGTGATCGCGTTGGTGCTGGCGACCGCGTCGATGTCGAGCGAGGCCAGGGCCTCGCCGTCCGTCTCGGTGCCGGTGGCCAGGAGACCTGCCACGCCGACCGAGTTGGGGCTGGCAACAGCCGAGATGTCGAGGCCCGTGTCGACGAGCTCGCCGTCGGTGGCCGTTGAGGTGCCGGTGACAGCCTCGAGGCCTTCGATGCCGACTGAGTTGTTGGCGGCGACAGCGTCGATGTCGAGGGCCGCGGCAACTTCGCCGTCGGTCTCGGTGCCTGCCGTGCTGGTCACGGCCGTGATGCCCTGGATGCCGACCGAGTTGGTCGAGGCGATCGCGTCGACGTCGGTGTTGGACGTGACGAGCTCGCCGGTGGTCTGCGTGCCGGTGACGGCCTCGAGGCCGGTCGTGCCGTCAACGTCGGTGGCGATCGAGTTGGTCGCGGCGACCGCGTCGAGGTCGAGGCCAGCGGCAACTTCACCGTCGGTCTCGGCGCCGGTCGTGCTCGTCGCGAGGAGGCCGTCGAGCGCGACGGAGTTGGTCGCGGCGATCGCGTCGGCGTCGGTGTTGGTCGTGACGAGCTCACCGTCGGTCTCCGCGCCGGTGACGGCCTGGATGCTGTTGTTGCCGGCGACGTCGGTGGCGATCGAGTTGGTGGACGCGACGGCGTCGAGGTCGAGGCCAGCGGCGCACCTCACCGTCGGTCTGCGTGCTGGTGGCGATCACACCGTCGGTGATGGTCGAGTTGGTGCTCGAGATCGCTTCGATGTCGGTGTCGGACGTGATGAGCTCACCGTCGGTCTGCGTGCCGGTCGTGAGGACACCGGTGGTCGAGTTGATCGCGTTGGGGCTGGAGACCGCGACGCCGTCGATCAGGGTCACGAGCTCGCCGTCGACCTCGTCGCCGTCGGCATCCGTGTCGGCGTCTGCGTCGACGTTGGTCGCGTCGGTGTCGGCGTCGGCGTCCGTTCGGCGTCGGTGTCGGCGTCGTGTCGGTGTCGGCGTCCGTGTCGGCGTCGGCATCCGTGTCGGCGTCGGTGTCGGCGTCAGCGTCCGTGTCGGCGCTGGTGTCAGCACTGTTGTCGACACAGCTGTCGGCGGTGACGAGGCTCGCCGGGGCAGCGCTCGCGCTACCGGCGAAGCCGATCGATGTGCCGGAAGCCAGGACCAAGGTTCCGAGCGCCATGGTGGCTTTGCGGATCTTCATTTGTTTCCTCGTCATTCTGCGTGTTCACGGGAGTTCAGGGACTGCGTGCGTTGCGCTGACGCCTCAAGGCGACCCGAGCGATTGAAAAATTACCACACTCGAGTCGCTTCCGAGACATTCCGTCGCTACAAGTCGACCGAAATCGACCTGAAGCGTCCTACAACCTCAACAACGATCGTCACGGCGTGGGGTTATTGCGACGCGGCAACGATTTCAACTTGTTGCGCGACCTGCACCCGGATCGCCGATTCGATCGTCGCCAAGCGTTGGAACAGCTTCACCGGACGATCGCCCAGCTGGAAGAAGAACGCCTTCTGCTCGTCGATCTTCTTGGCGCCGTCCTTGGTCATCGAGATCATGTCGTTCGCGTACGTCATGAGGTCGACCTGCAAGAGCTCCGAACCCTTGGGCGTGTCCTGCTTCTTCAGCGCGTCGCGCGCCTTCTCGTACGCCGGAAGGACCTCGTTCGCGCAGCGGCGTGCCGTTCAGCACGGGATCCTTGCCCAGCAGCGTCCCGGGTCGCAGGCGCGACAAGCTTCTTGCCGGCTGCGATGAACTTCGAGTCGGGCACCGCCCGCGTGCGCAGGTATGCCTCAAGGTCCTCGAGCGGCGCGAGCGCGGCCGCTCGGCGCTCGCCGGCGTCCTGGTAGTCGCCGCTGTTCTCACGGCCGTAGGACGTCGTGCCGCTCGGGCGCAGCCGCGGCGCGTCCTTGATCTTGTCCTGGGCCAGCTTGAGCAGTGCGGAGTAGCCGTCCTGATCCGCATCGTGCTTGCTCTTGAGCTCCGCGGCGGCGGCGATCAGCGTAGCGACCGATCTTCGCGTCGAACTGCTGAGCAACCCGGTCCGCCGCCCGGATCTGGTCGCGCTGCTCGGGTGACTTGGCCACGACGGAGCCGATGCCCGCGAGAACGAGGCCGATGACGAACGTCAGCGGCCATGGCGCGCCGCAGACGAGACCTCACGGCACTGGTGTGCGGCGACGCGGAACTCGTTGCCGCGTCGCGGGGCACGACGCGCGCCCGGCCTACTTCGTGTCATCACACGTCACCGGTCCAGTGGGCGCCTCGTGGAACACGAGATAGCGGTCGACGACGCGATCCACGCAGGCATTGCCGACGCCGTATCCCGTGTGCCCGTCACCCTTGCGGGTCACGAGGATCCCGGATGCCAGGTCCTTGGCCAACGACTTGGCCCACGCGTAGGGCGTTGCCGGGTCACGGGTCGAGCCGATCACGACGATCGGCGCGGCTCCCTTCGCGTGCACAGCTCGTTGGGGATGCTTCGACTTCGCCGGCCAGTCCTGGCACTCGGCCGCGGACCACGCCATCACTCCCCCGAACACGGCCGAGGCGTCGTGATACTTGCGCAGTCGCCGCGGCGATGTCCTCGTCGCTCGGCGCCTTGGGGAAGTCCAGGCATCGGATCGCGAAGAACGCCTGAGCGCTGTTGTCGCGGTAGGTGCCGTCCTGGCGACGCCCGTAGTACTGGTCGCTCAGGGTCAGCAAGATGCTGCCGTCGCCGAATCCGGCTCGCACGAGCCCGGTCGTGAGGACGCTCCAGCTGTCCGGGTCGTACATCGCGTAGGCGATGCCGTAGATCGCGGCGCCCTCGGTCAGCTCGCGGTCGAATCGGGTCTTGATCGGCTTGCTCCTGGAGCGCGGCGAGGAGCTCGAGGATGTTGTCGTTCGCGGCCTTCTGGTCCTCGCCGAGCGGGCAGTTGCCGTCCTCGAGGCACGCGGCGATGTACGACTTGAGCGCGCGCTGGAAGCTGTTGGCCTGGTCGAAGCCCTGCCGCTCCTTGCTGCGCGAAGGATCCACTGCGCCGTCGAGGATCATGGCTCCGGTCCGCGTCGGGAACAGGTCGGCGTACGTCGCCCCGAGCTGCGTGCCGTAGGACGCGCCGTAGTAGTCGAGCTTCTTCTGACCCATCAGCGCGCGCAGGACGTCCAGGTCGCGCGCGGCCTCCTCGGTGGAGACGTGGGAGGCCATGGCGCCGGACTTCTTGACGCACCCCTTGCCGAGCTTGCGGAAGCCGTCCTCGAGCTTGTCGACCAGCTCGAGCGTGTCGGGGTTGGGGTCCAGCGCGACGAGCTTGTCGAACGACTCGTCCGCTCTCGCAGGTCACCGGGATCGCTCTGCCCGACGCCGCGGGGATCGAAGCCGACGATGCCGCGATTCGCGCGGACCTCCTTGGAGGTCAACGACGCGAACGTGTCGACGAAGCGGACGCCCGAGCCACCCGGGCCGCCGGGATTGATGAACACGCGTGCCCGTTGCCTTGCCGGAGGACGACGGACGGAACTTGACCCGCAGGCGGATCGTCTTGCCGGCCGGCTTGTCGTAGTCGAGCGGCACGCGCAGCCCAGGTGCACTGCGAGCGCCCACAGGGAGTCCAGTGTGAGCTTCTGGTCGTAGAACCGCGCGAGGCCGGCCGGCGCCTTCTCGCCCGTGGCAACGGGAATCAAGCTGCGCTCGCCCTCTCGGTCACCGATGTAGGCCGCGAGGACGATCACCCCAACCATCATGGCGGCAATGCCGAGGCTGATGCGGGCGAGCACGGGTGGCGGGGCCTTCCTGATTCGACGTGGGCGAGGACCAGCCTAGGGTGTGGCGGCACACGACCGACTCGCGACGCACGAACGCCCCTCCGCGGAACGAAGGGGCGTGCTGTGCGTGACTCGCCGTATCTTGTGGAGCATAGGAGATTCGAACTCCTGACCTCTTCCATGCCATGGAAGCGCGCTACCAACTGCGCCAATGCCCCGCTGCAGCCCGTGTGTTGGGCCTCGCCAATGTTAGCCGTTGACCCCGCGCAAGCCCAAACCGGGTCACTCGTCGTCGGAGAGCACGGGCTCTGGCAGCGTCCCGGCGTTCCATTCCGTGAGCCGCCACTTGGACCAGTCCTTGTGGCTGGCCTCCTCGAGCACCGACCACGCGCAGTTGCCGAGCCCGCCGAACGTGGCCCAGTGCGACTCGGGGATGTCGAGGAACGCGCACGCGCCCGTGCGCAGGACCGCTCCGTGCGCCACGACGACCATGACTCCTTCGGGCGGCAGGTCCTCGAGCAGGTCGTGCAGGGCAGCGGCGAACCGCTCCCCTGCCTGGCGGTGCGTCTCGCTGCCGGGTATCTGGGTCTCGTCGCCATCGGCCCACGCCTGCATGCCGTCGGGGAACATCGTCCACGCCTCGCGCCACGTGAGCCCTTCGCGCTCGCCGAAGTTGAGCTCGCGCAGGCGGGGGTCGAGCTCGACCTCTGCCGCCCGTCACGTCGGCCAGGGCCTGAGCCGTGTCGGCGGCGCGTACGAGGTCGGAGCTGACGATGCGATCGGGTCTGAGGGCGGCCAGCCGCGAGGCAGCGGCCTTGGCCTGCGCGCGGCCGACGTCGTCGAGCGGGATGTCGCTCTGGCCCTGGACCCGGCCCTCGACGTTCCACTGGGTCCGTCCGTGACGCCAGAGGACCACCTGGCGTGTGGTCATGTCAGCGGTACGACCGGGCAGTCGCTCCACAGCCGCTCGAGCGCGTAGAACACCCGCTCGTCCTGGTGCTGGATGTGCACCACGATGTCGGCGAAGTCGAGCAGGACCCAGCGCCCCTCGCGCTCGCCCTCGCGGCGTACGGCCTTGGCGCCGAGCTCGATCATGCGCTCCTCGATGGCGTCCTGGACCGCTCTGACCTGGCGCGGGCTCGACGCCGAGCAGAGCAGGAAGATGTCGGTGATCGCCAGGAGCTCGGAGACGTCGAAGGCGATGATGTCCTGCGCGAGCTTGTCGCTCGGCAGCGGCGGCCGCAGCCCGGGTGAGCTCAACGGCACGTTCTGTGGCGGTCATGCGGAATCCTTCCTGGTAGAGCTCGTGCTTGCCGATGTACTGGACGACGCCGTCGGGCACGAGGTACCAGACCGGCTCGCCGCTCTCGACGCGGTGACGGCAGTCCGTCGACGAGATGGTCAGGGCGGGGATCTCCACGAGCGTGATGCGGTCCTTGGGCAGGCCTTCGAGGCTGACGTCCGTCAGCTCGTGGCCAGGGCGGGTGCAGCCCACGAAGTGCGCGAGCTTGAACAGCTCCTCGTGGTCCTGCCACGTCAGCAGCGCGGCCATGGCGTCGGCGCCGGTGATGAAGTAGAGGTCGGCGTCGGGGTGCAACGCCGTGAGCTCGCGCAACGTGTCGATCGTGTAGGTCGGGCCGCTGCGGTCGATGTCGACGCGGCTGACCTCGAACCGTGGATTGGCGGCCGTCGCGATGACGGTCATGAGGTAGCGGTGCTCGGCCGGCGACACGTCACGGTCGGCCTTCTGCCACGGCTCGCCGGTGGGGACGAAGATGACCTCGTCGAGGTCGAACCACGACTGGACCTCGCTCGCGGCCACCAGGTGACCGTGATGGATCGGGTCGAACGTTCCGCCCATGATGCCGACGCGGCGGCGCTCATTCCCCTCGCGGCGGGTCATGCCATTCAGGAGTGCTCGCGACCCTTGCCGAAGGACAGCAGCGCAAGCATCAGGACGACCAGGATCGCCAGGGCGATGCCGCCAACCGCATAGGGATCGATGCCGATGTCGCGAAGGGGCTCTTCGGCCGTCACGAGGTTCGAGAACATGGCGTCAATCTATCGCACGTGTCCGTCACCGGTGACGACGTAGGTCGTGGTCGTCATCTCGGTCAGGCCCATCGGGCCGCGGGCATGCAGCTTCTGGGTCGAGATGCCGATCTCGGCGCCGAACCCGAACTCGCCGCCGTCGGTGAACCGGGTCGACGCGTTGACCATGACCGCGGCCGAGTCGACGCCGGCCGTGAACCGCGCCGAGGCCGCGAGCGATGAGGTCACGATGGCCTCGGTGTGCCCGGACGAGTACGTACGGATGTGCTCGATCGCGTCGTCGATCGAGTCGACGACCCGGGCCGAGATGTCGAGCGAGAGGTACTCGGCGGCGTAGTCCTCGTCGGTGGCCGGCACGATGTCGGCCTGGACGGCGCAGAACGACTCGTCGCCGTGGATCGTGACGCCCGCGTCCTGCAACGCCTCGACGACTCGCGGCAGGAACGCGTCGGCGACGGCCTTGTGCACCAGCAACGACTCGGCGGCGTTGCACACGCTCGTGCGGTGGGTCTTGGAGTTGAGGACGATGTCGAGCGCCATGTCGAGGTCGGCGTCGGCATCGACGTACACGTGGCAGTTGCCGACGCCGGTCTCGATGACCGGGACGGTCGACTCCTCCACGACGGCGCGGATCAGGCCGGCGCCACCGCGCGGGATGACGAGGTCGACGAGGCCGCGGGCCTGCATCAGGTGCGTCGCCGAGGAACGGTCGTCGGCCGGGATCATCTGGATCGCGTCGGCCGGCAGGCCCGCTGTGACGAGCGCGCTGCGCATGACCTCGATGATCGCGGCGTTGGAGCGTGCCGCGGACGCCGAGCCGCGCAGCAGCACGGCGCTGCCGGCCTTGAGGCAGATCCCGGCGGCGTCGGCCGTGACGTTGGGGCGGCCCTCGTAGATCATGCCGATGACGCCCATCGGCACGCGGATCTGCTGCATGCGCAGACCGTTGGGCAGGGTTGCGCCGCGTACGACCTCGCCGACCGGGTCCGGCAGCGCGGCGATGTCGCGGAGCCCGTCGGCGAATGCGGCGACGCGCGCCGGATCGAGCCGCAGCCGGTCGATCGACGTTCTCCCCCGTGCCGCCGGCGCGAGCCGCCTCGACGTCGACGTCGTTGGCGGCGACGATCGCGTCGGTGGCCGCCACGAGCGCGTCAGCCATGGCGATGCAGCGCCGCGTCCTTGCCTGCTCGCGGCGTCACCGCGAGCGTTGCTGCGGCGACGCGGGCACGACGGGCTGCGGCGTGGACCTGCTCCTTCATGCGGCAATCCTAGGAGTCATCGTCAGATCACCATCATGTCGTCGCGGTGGACGACCTCGCGCTCGTACTCGGCCCCGAGCTCGGCGGCGAGGTCGCGCGTCGACCGGCCCAGCAGGGCGGGCAGCTCGGCACTGTCGTAGTTGACGATGCCGCGGGCGATCACGACGTCGTCCGGGCCGATCAGGTCGATCGGGTCGCCGGCCACGAACGTCCCGGTCACGCCGGTGATGCCGGCCGGGAGCAGCGACGCCTTGCGGATCGGTCAGCGCACGCACGGCACCGGCGTCGAGGTGCACGCCGCCCTTGGTGTTGCTGGCGTGCGCGAGCCACAGCAGCCGGGTCGGGCGGCGGCGGCCGGTGGGATGGAACCGTGGTGCCGACCGCCTGCCCCTCGAGCGCTGCGGCGGCCTGCGGGGCGGAGGTCAGGACGACCGGGATGCCCGCGCCGGTCGCGATGCGAGCCGCCTCGATCTTGGTGACCATGCCGCCGGTGCCGATCGCCGACGCGCTCGGGCGGACGATGTCGAGCTCGGCGATGTCGGCCTCACCGTGGACGTCCGCGACGATGCGCGCACCGTCGCGCCGGGGGTCGCCGTCGTAGAGCCCGTCGACGTCCGACAGCAGCACGAGCAGGTCGGCGTGGACGAGGTGCGACACGAGCGCGGCGAGCCGGTCGTTGTCGCCGAACCGGATCTCGCTCGTCGCCACGGTGTCGTTCTCGTTGACGATCGGGACGACGCCGAGCTCCAGGAGCCGCGCGAACGTCTGGTAGGCGTTGCGGTAGTGGCTGCGCCGCGTGACGTCATCCGCGGTCAGCAGCACCTGGCCGACGACGAGCTCGTGGCGGGCGAACCGCTGGGCGTAGCGGGCGATCAGCGCGCCCTGGCCGACGCTCGCAGCAGCCTGCTGGGTCGCGAGGTCACGTGGGCGGCGCGGCAGCGACAGCGGCGCGAGCCCGGCGGCGATCGCTCCCGAGCTGACGAGGACGATCTCGTCGCCGCGCGCCCGGCCGGCCGCCAGGGCGTCGACCAGCGCGTCGACGCGTTCCCCGTCGAGGCCGCCCTCAGCAGAGCTGAGCGACGACGATCCGACCTTGACGACGATCCGGCTCATCAGCGCGGGTCCTCGTCGACGCCATCACCGTCCACGGCACCGTCTGCATGTCATCGGCGAGTCAGGATCGTCCTCGGGGAAGCTCCAGTCGGCAGCGCGACCCTCTTCGCGGGCCTCGCGCTTCTCCGCCTCGTAGGCCCGCCGGGCGGCGAGCTCCTCGCGGCGCTGGACGTTGGTGCGGCGATCGGACTGGTCGATGCGCAGGTCCTCGCCACGACGCCCGAGCACCTCGGCGCCGGCCGGGATCTGGGGATCGAAGTCGAACATGACGGCGTCGTTCTCGTCGCCGATGATGACGTCGTCGCCGGCCTTGGCGCCGAGCTTGAGGAGCTCGTCCTCGACACCCAGGCGGTTGAGCCGGTCGGCGAGGAAGCCGACGGCCTCGTCGTTGCTGAAGTCGGTCTGGCGTACCCAGCGCTTGGGCTTGTCGCCGCGGACGACCCACTGCCCGTCGCGCTGCGTGATCGTGAACTCGCGGCCCACGCCGGCTTCGGCCTTGGGCCGCAGCACGATCCGGGTGACCTCGGCGACCGGTGTGGCCGCGCGGCGCGACGCCACGATCTCGGCCATCGCGAACGACAGCTCGCGCAGGCCGGCGTGGCTCGCCGCGGAGACGTCGAAGACGTCGAGCCCGCGCGCCTCGAGGTCGGCACGGACGAATCCGGCGATCTCCTTGGCATCGGGGACGTCGGTCTTGTTGAGCGCGACCAGTCGGGGACGGTCGCTCGAGGTCGCCCGGTCACTCGGCGTGCTCGTGAGCTCGCGCCTCGATGACGTCGAGATCGGTCAGCGGATCGCGACCCGGGTCGACCGTCGCACAGTCGATGACGTGCACGAGCGCAGCGCAGCGCTCGACGTGGCGGAGGAAGTCGTGGCCGAGTCCGCGGCCCTCGCTGGCACCTTCGATCAGGCCGGGCACGTCGGCGACCGTGAACGTCGTCGAGCCGGCCGTGACGACGCCGAGGTTGGGCACCAGCGTCGTGAACGGGTAGTCGGCGATCTTGGGCCGGGCGCGCGACAGGGCGGCGATGAGGCTGGACTTGCCGGCGCTCGGGAAGCCGACCAGGCCGATGTCGGCGACGACCTTGAGCTCGAGGGTGAACGTCAGCTCGTCGCCGGGCTCACCCTTGAGGGCGAAGCCGGGAGCCTTGCGCTTGGACGAGGCGAGCGCCGCGTTGCCGAGACCGCCGCGGCCGCCGGCCGCGATGACGAGCTCGGTGCCGGGGCCGACAGGTCGGCCAGCACCTCACCCTGCTCGTTGCGTACGACGGTGCCGTCGGGCACGCGCAGGACGAGGTCCTCGCCGTTGCTGCCGCTGCGGTTGCTGCCGGCGCCGGGCGCGCCGTTGGTGGCCTTGCGGTGCGGCTCGTGGTGATAGTCGACGAGGGTCGTGACATCGGCCGCGACGCGCAGGATGACGTCGCCACCGTGCCCGCCGTTGCCGCCGTCGGGACCGCCGAGCGGCTTGAACTTCTCGCGGTGGACCGAGGCCACACCGTCACCGCCGGAACCGGCCGTGACGTGGAGCGTGACCTTGTCGACGAAGCTGGGGACAGCCACCGGCCGCTCCTTTCGTGTGGGCCTCTACGGGCCAGAAATGGAACGAAGGGGCAGCCCGCAGCTGCGGACCGCCCCTTCGAAGAAGAGTGTTCGCTGTGTTACTCCGCCGGGACGCCGGGGACGATGTTGACGACCTTGCGGCCACGACGACGGCCGAACTCGACCGCACCTGCGGACAGCGCGAAGAGCGTGTCGTCGCCACCACGGCCGACGTTGGTGCCGGGGTGGAAGTGCGTGCCACGCTGGCGGACGATGATCTCGCCGGCGTTGACGAGCTGACCGCCGAAGCGCTTGACGCCGAGGCGCTGTGAGTTGGAATCGCGGCCGTTCTTGGTGGAGGCTGCGCCCTTTTTGTGTGCCATGTGCTCAGTCCCCTACTTCTTGATCCCGGTGATCTTCACCTGGGTGTACTTCTGACGGTGACCCTGACGCTTCTTGTAGCCGGTCTTGTTCTTGTACTTCTGGATCACGATCTTGGGACCCTTGGAAAGGCCCAGGACCTCGGCGGTCACCGTGATCTTGGCGAGCGAGTCCGCGTCGGCCGTGACGGTGTCGCCGTCAACGAACAGCACCGCGGGAAGGGACAGCGTCTCGCCCTCGGCCTGTGCGACCTTGTCGATCTGGATGACGTCGCCGACGGCTACCTTCTGCTGGTTGCCGCCACTGCGGACGATTGCGTACACCACGGGATTCCTCACTCGTTTCAACTCTGGGGGCACGACCGCTCGAGGAGCGGGACGCGCGAGAACGGCACGCAGAGCGCACCGAAGGACTAGTTTACGGAGCCTGACCCTCGCTGGTCAAAACGGGGGTGTTCCCGCTCGTACCAGAAGGCTCAGAAGTCGTGCTGCCGGCCGCTGCTGAAGCGGCTGTCCACCGACGGCGGCGGGCCTGCCGGCTTGGAGGCCGAACCCCGCTTGCGAGGGGTCTTCTTGGCCGGAGCAGCAGCCTCGACGTCGGGCGAACCGCTCCGGCGTGGCGTCCTGGGACCGGACGTCGTCGGGCTTGTCGGCCGGCGTTGTCGTCGACCGGCTTGTTGTCGGCCGGCTTGTTGTCGACCGGCTTGTTGTCGGCCGAGCTTGTCGTCGGCCGGCTTGTTGTCGGCTGCGGGATCGTTCTTGCCCGACTCGTTGCCGCCCTTGGCGTTGCCACCTTGGTTGTTGCCACCTTGGTTGCCGCCCTGGTTGTTGCCGCCGCTGCGACCGCCACCGCCGCCACCGCGGCCACCGCGGCCGCCGCGACGCTGCTCGTCCTTCTTGGGCTCGACCGGCGCCTCCTGGATCATGACGCCGCGACCGTGGCAGTGCTCACACTCGTGGCTGAACGACTCCAGCAGGCCCGTGCCGATGCGCTTGCGGGTCATCTGGACCAGGCCGAGCGAGGTGACCTCGGCGACCTGGTGGCGCGTGCGGTCGCGACCGAGGCACTCGACGAGCCGCCGGAGCACGAGGTCGCGGTTGCTCTCGAGCACCATGTCGATGAAGTCGACGACGATGATGCCGCCGATGTCGCGCAGCCGGAGCTGGCGGACGACCTCTTCGGCGGCCTCGAGGTTGTTCTTGGTCACGGTCTCCTCGAGGTTGCCCCCGGAGCCCGTGTACTTGCCGGTGTTGACGTCGACGACCGTCATGGCCTCGGTGCGGTCGATCACGAGCGAGCCGCCCGACGGCAGGAACACCTTGCGGTCGAGCGCCTTGTGGATCTGCTCGTCGAGCCGGTAGGCCGTGAAGGCGTCCTTGCCGTCCTTGTCGTCCCAGCGCTTGACCCGCTCGGCGAGGTCGGGGGCGACGTGGTCGATGTAGCCCTTGATCATGTCCCAGGCGTCGTCACCCTCGACGACGAGACCCTGGAAGTCCTCGTTGAACAGGTCGCGGACGACCTTGATCATGAGATCGGGCTCGGAGTAGAGCAGCTCGGGCGCCTTGCCGGCCGCCACCTTGCCCTCGATGACCTCCCAGCGAGCCGACAGAGCCGTGACGTCGCGGGTCAGCTGCTCCTCGGTCGCTCCTTCGGCAGCCGTGCGCACGATGACGCCGGTGTCGTCCGGGAGGACCTCCTTGAGCAGGGTCTTGAGGCGGGCGCGCTCGTTCTCGGGCAGCTTGCGCGAGATCCCGCTGGTCTGGCCACCGGGCACCAGGACCAGGAATCGGCCCGGAAGGCTGATCTGGCTCGTCAGGCGAGCACCCTTCTGGCCGATCGGGTCCTTGGACACCTGCACCAGGATCGTCTGACCGGGCTTGAGCGCGTCCTCGATCTTGCGCTGCTTGCCGTTGCCGAGCGTCGTCCAGTCGACCTCGCCGGCATAGAGCACGGCGTTGCGGCCGGCGCCGATGTCGACGAACGCGGCCTCCATGCTCGGCAGGACGTTCTGGACCTTGCCGAGGTAGACGTTGCCGATGATCGAGATCTGCGACTCGCGGGCGACGTAGTGCTCGACGAGGACGTTGTCCTCGATCACCGCGATCTGCGTGTAGTCGTCGCGCTGGCGGACGACCATCTCGCGCTTGACCGACTCGCGGCGGGCCAGGAACTCGGCCTCGGAGACGATCGGGGCGCGGCGGCGACCGGCCTCGCGGCCTTCGCGGCGGCGCTGCTTCTTGGCCTCGAGACGAGTCGAGCCGGCGACACCGGTGATCTCGTCCTCGGCGGTGCGACCGTTGCGCACGCGGACGACGGTGTTCTCGGGGTCGTCGGGTGAGGCGTCCGCGCCTTCGCCGGCACGAGCGCGGCGCCGGCGGCGACGAGTGCCGCCGTTGCCGTCGTCCTCGGAGTCGTCGTCGCCCTCGCTGTCGTTGTCGTTGGAGGACTCGTCGCCCTCGTTGTCGCCCTTGCGGCGACGGCGGCCTCCGCGGCTGCGGCGGCGGCGCTTCGGCGCGTCCGGATCGTCGTCGTCCTCGTCGTCCGAGTCGTTGTCGGAGTCGGCCTGGACGGGCTTGGGGCGGGCGGGTGCGAGGCCGGGCTCGGGTGCCTTGAACATCGCCGCGGTGGCGGAGACCGGCGCGGCCTCTTCGGCTGCGTCAGCGTCGTCCTTGGCGGCAGCAGCCTTCTTGGCGGGCTTCTTCGCCGTCTTCTTGGCGGGTGCCTCTGCCTTGTCGTCGGCCTTGTCGTCGGCCGGCTCGTCCTTGGCCGGAGCCGCCTTCTTGGCAGCGCGGGGCACCTCCCGGCGCCTTCTTGGCGGGCGGCTCGGCGGGAGCCTCGTCCTTGGGCGTCTCGACCTTGGCCTTGGCCTTGGCGGCGACGGGAGCAGAGAAGCTGACCGCGGCGGGCGGTCCGGCGGGACGGCCGGCGGCCCGGCGACGTACGGGCGGTGTTTCGGTGGTGGATTCAGCGGGTGTTTCGTTGTCGTCGAGCATGTGCTCTCCTTCGCCCGAGGCCGATCGAGATCGGCCTGGGCACGTCTGCGGCCCGGCAAGCGGGCCTTAAGCCTTCGGTCAACCCCAGCGCCACGCGCCGGGGTGTTGACGGCGAACTTCGGTTTGTCACATCAGCTCCCACATTCACCGCCGCGGTCGACACCCGTCAGGATGCGTCGCGGTCGAAGGCAAATGGATCGCCCACCGTGCCGTTCTCCTTGTCCAGAGGGCCCTGGGCCAAGCGAGTCGCGATGGGCGTCTGCTCGAGCTCGAGGCCACCGCTGGATCGGAGTCCGGCGAGAACGTCGTCTGGTCGTATCGACGGTGTGTCGTGTCGTACAACCACAGCCAGTATCGCACATGGGCCTGGACGGGTCTCGTCGGAACGCGCGGACAGGGCCAGCACGGCGTCGCGACAGTCGAGCGTACGGAGGCCGCGCTTCATCATGCGCTCGATCAGGACCTCGTCGGTGGCAAGGAACGCGTCGACCGCTGATTGAGCGTGCTCGGGGCTGACGCCGGGCAGCGCGATCTCCCACGAGCTCGCCTGCAGGCGGTCGGCCAGGGAGCCGGGTTTCGCCACGACGACGTCGACGATGTCGAGACCGTCCGGCAGCGCTGCGTCGAGCGAGGCCCGTACGTCGTCGGGGTCGCAGGGCCGCGTCATGCCGATCTCGAGGTACTCCGCCTCGCTCGCCGCGCCGGTCGGCGACGCATTGGCGTACGAGATCTTGGGGTGCGGCGTGAACCCGGACGAGAAGCCGATCGGTATGCCCGCACGCCGCACGGCTCGCTCGAAGGCACGGGCGAAATCGCGGTGGCTCGTGAACCGCAGACGGCCGCGCTTGGCGTAGCGGATGCGCAGCTTCTGCACGATCGGCAGCTGCGGGTTGGGGGCTTCGGGGTTCGGCGTCCCCTCGAGGGTTGTCACCTGACGAGGCTACCCGCGCGACGGACGCGGCGATGGACGGGCGTGCCTGCGCAACCGGTCGGTCCGCGGACATGCAAAGGCCCGCGACATCGAGACTCTCTCGATGTCGCGGGCCTGGGCTGGTTCAGCAGCTGACGGGGCGGGCGGCGACGGCCCGGGTGGCGCGCGCCGTGCGGGCCAGGTGCGCGATGACGGCCAGACGATCACCGTCGAAGCGGCGAGCGACACGCTCGGCTGCGACCCGGCGACGCTCGAGCGTCTCGACGAGCTCACGCTCGTGCTGCTGGTTGTCGACCTGTGCGATGTAGTCGGTGATCATGATGGGCTCCCTTTCTGGAGTGCCTTTCGACATGACCTACATTCGTCGCTGAGGTGGCCCGCCCACATCGGACGGATGCCTTAACTTCCGGGCAGTTCTCGCCCTAGGTAGTGTCTGAGGTACCTCAGACATACCTAGACGGCTCAGACGCGGATGGTCGACCGCTCGGCGATCATGGCCGCCTCGGTGCGGCTCGACGCACCGAGCTTGCGCAGGATCGCCGAGACGTGGACGCTCGCGGTCTTGACGCTGATGAACAGCCGCTCGCCGATCTGCCGGTTGGTGAGTCCCTCGGCGATCAGGTCGAGCACCTGCTGCTCTCGTGCGGTGAGCTCGACCGAGCCGGCCTCGTGACGTCCCGGCGTCCCGCCGAGCGGCAGCCCGGCGCGCTGGGCGAAGGCGCGCGCCTGCCCCGTGACCAGCCCGGCACCGAGCGTGTTGGCCGCCTCGATGGCCTGCTCAAGAGTGGCGACCGACTCGGACCGCGATGCCGGCAGCATGCTGAGCCATCGCGAGCCTCAGCCGCAGGTAGGGGCTGACCTGCGCCGGAAGCGCCTCGGCTCGCGTCCAACGCGCGCTGCCACTCGTCGCGACGCCGTCGCCCGTGCGGGACGGGCCGCCCAGCTCGGCGTCGACCACCGCGGCCCACTGACCGGCCGTCGGCCAGAACGAGTCGGCCTCGAGCGCTCTTGCGGAGCCGCTTCTCGGCATCGTCGACGTCGACCTCGGTGTCGCGCGTCGGCGCGCAGCCGCGCCAGCGCCCGAGCGGCCTCGGCGTAGATCGGGAGCGAGCGGCCCGGGTTGGAGTGGAAGTCGTCGGAGATCACGTGGGACAGGTGGCCCCAAGCCGTGGCCGCGTCGCCCTGGGCGAGCGCCAGCTCAGCCGGCCAGCAGGACGTACTGGAGCCGGGTCTGGACCTCCACCTCGGCCAGCGCGATCATGTGCGGGCTCCAGTGCTTGAACATCCGCTCGGCGGCCTCGATCTCGCCGCGCCAGAGCGTCGACCAGACCTTGGACTGCAGCAGGTAGACCCGGAACGTCAGTGGCGGCGACAGCGCGATCACGCGGTCCAGCAGGCGGGTGGCGCGCTCCCACTCGCCGCGCGCGAACAGCGGATCGATCATGTTCGACGCGAGGATGGCTCCCGAGCTGCGCTCGACGCCGAGCTCGCGTGAGCGGTCGAGCCCCTCGTCGGCGACGGCGATGGACTCGTCGTATCGACCGAGCAGGTTGAGCATGTCGGAGTAGTTGACCCGGAACCGCAGCAAGCGCGTCGGAATTGCCCTGGGCGAGCTCCTTGGCCCGCTCCAGGTCGGCGACACCCTCCTCGACCTCTCCGCGATGCGCCCGCGCGACGCCACGGATGTTGGAGGCCACGGACGCGGCCTCGGGATCACCGAGCTCGAGTGCGAGCTCGAGCGCCTGCGTGGCCATCTCGACGGCGTCGGGATGCGCGCCTTCGATCATGTAGCGGGCCGCGAGACGGTAGAGGATCGTCGCCCGGAGCGTCTCGTTGACGCCCGGCGGCACCAGCTCGAGGGCCTCCTTGAGCAACGGGATCGCGCCGAGCTTGGCGATGTTGTGCAGGCACTGCGCCTTGAGCATCAGGTGGCGCGCGAGATCAGGGCCCTCGACATCGCCGATCGAGATCGCGAGGGTGATCGTGGCCAGGGCGCGTTCGGGCTCGCCGGCCGTGTGCAGGTAGGCGGCGACCTTGCCCATCAGCTTGGATCGCGGCATCCCCGCGACGGCCTCGGCGTCGTCGATCGCGTCCCAGATCTCGAGGGCCCGCTCCCCCATCTGGGCCGCCGTGGCGTAGGCGTAGGCGTGCGACGGCGCTGCGCATCGCGGCGATCTTGGCGGGGAATGCCTTGTCGTGGTTGTTGGCGGCGTGCCAGTGATAGGCGATCTCGGTGATGTCGCCGGGCTTCTCGCGGTCGGCCAGCACCTCGGCGTAGCGGGCGTGGAAGCGGGTGCGCTCCCCCGGCAACAGATCGCCGTGCACGGCTTCGCGCACGAGCGCGTGCCGGAAGGTGTAGGCGCTGTCGTCGACGACCAGGACGTTGGCCACGACGGCCGCGCGCGCCGCGGCGTCGAGCTGCTCGGCACCGCGATCGAAGACCTCCTCGACGAGCTCGTGCTCGACGCGCAGGCCGCCCGCGGAGACCACCCGGAGGAAGTATTGGGTCGCCTCGTCGAGCCGCTCGTAGCGGGCGAGGAGCACGTCGCGGAGCGTCTCGGGCAGGACCGAGTCCTCGCATCCCACGAGCTCCTCGACGAAGAACGGCACCCCCTCGCTGCGCTCGAAGACGCTCTCGACGAGGTCGAAGTCGGGCGTACGTCCGAGGATCGACTGTGCCTGCTTGCGCACCTGGGCGCGGGTCAGCCGGCGCAGCTCGAGGCGCTTGGCCCGGCGACCGCGCTCGATCTCGGTCAGGAAGACCCGCAGCGGATGGCCGCGGTGGACGTCGTCGCTGCGATAGCTCAGCACGATCATGATCGGCCCCGACGCAACGGCGCGCAGCAGGAAGCGCAGCACCGTCAGGGTCGCCTCGTCGGCCCAGTGCAGGTCCTCGATCACGAGGATCACGGGGCTCTCGCGGGCGAAGTGCTCCAGCAGGAGCGCGACACCCTCGTGGAGCCGGTTCTCGCTCGCCCCGCCGGTGACGTGGTCGCCCAGCTCGGGGAGCAGCACGCCGATCGTGTCCCAACCCGGCCCGGCGGCCTCGAGCACGCGGTCGGTGCCGACCTGGGCGACGAGCTCACGCAGCACGGCCGTGATCGGCGCGTATGGCGGGGCGACCTCGCCGAGGTCGACGCACTGACCGCGCAGGACGCGGGCGGAGTCGGCCGACCTGGCGGTGAACTCGGCGAGCAGACGGCTCTTGCCGATGCCCGCCTCACCCGCGACCACGACGGCCCTCGGCTCGCCCGCCACGACCTGCGCATAGAGCGCATCGAGCTCACGAAGGTCGGCGGCGCGGCCGATCAGGGTGGAGCTGGAGGGCGGGAGGTGCACGACCTCATCGTGCCACCTCCCGCCGACAGATTCAGACCCGCTGGCTTTCAGCGCTCCCCAACCGGTGGCTTTCAGCCACGTGCCGGAACGTCCGAGAACAGCTCCGTCAGGCGGTGGCGCACGACGTAGGACAGCCCGCGCGCGGACCGCGCCCGACGGGCCGCGAAACGTACGCCCTGGCGCTCCAGGACGACGCGCCGGCGCTCGTTGCGGAGGTTCATCTCCTGCTCACGCTGGCGGTAGAGCGCGTACTCGATGTAGTCCGATGCAGTCATGATGACCACTCCTTTGAATCTCGATGACTCCATCGTGATTTCTAAGGTGGGGTCGCCACATCGGGCACATGCCCTATCTTCGCGCTGACCTGCGGCTCAGCCGCCTTATGGCGGTCAGACGACCCGCGCCGGCGCTCAGACCACTGAGAGCGGCAGCAGGGTCTTGCCGGTCGGGCCGATCTGGATCTCGGTGTCCATCTGCGGGCAGACGCCGCAGTCGAAGCACGGCGTCCAGCGGCAGTCCTCGACCTCGAGCGCGCCGTCGGGGTTGAGCGAGTCCTGCCAGTCCTCCCACAGCCAGTCGCGGTCGAGGCCGGCATCGAGGTGGTCCCACGGGAGCACCTCGGCGTACTCGCGCTCGCGGACGGTGTACCAGTCGAGGTCGACCGGCTCGTCGGCCAGCGCCTCGGCGGTCTTGTCGGCCCACCGCTCGTACGAGAAGTGCTCGCTCCAGCCGTCGAAGCGACCACCGTCGCGCCACACGGCCTCGATGACGCGGCCGACGCGGCGGTCGCCGCGCGACAGGAGTCCTTCGATGATGCCGGGCTTGCCGTCGTGGTAGCGGAAGCCGATCGCCTTGCCGTACTTCTTGTCGGCACGCACCGCGTCGCGCAGCTTCTTGAGCCGCTCGTCGGTCGTCTCGTGGTCGAGCTGCGAGGCCCACTGGAACGGCGTGTGCGGCTTGGGCACGAAGCCACCGATCGAGACGGTGCAGCGGATGTCGTGGCGGCCCGAGACCTCGCGGCCGGTCTGGATGACCCGCTTGGCGAGCTCGCCGATCTGCATGACGTCGTCGTCGGTCTCGGTCGGCAGGCCGCACATGAAGTAGAGCTTGACCTGGCGCCAGCCGTGCGAATAGGCCGCGGCGACCGTACGGATGAGGTCCTCCTCGGTCACCATCTTGTTGATGACCTTGCGGAGGCGCTCGCTGCCGCCCTCGGGGGCGAACGTCAGGCCCGAGCGGCGGCCGTTGCGGCTGAACTCGTTGGCCAGCGTGATGTTGAAGGCGTCGACGCGGGTCGACGGCAGCGACAACGACGTGTTGGTGCCTTCGTAGCGGTCGCCGAGCTGCTTGGCGACCTCGCCGATCTCGGTGTGGTCGGCGCTCGACAGGCTCAGCAGGCCGACCTCCTCGAAGCCGGTCTTGTCGAGGCCGTTCTGCACCATCGCGCCGATGCCCTCGATCGAGCGCTCGCGCACCGGCCGGGTGATCATGCCGGCCTGGCAGAAGCGGCAGCCACGCGTGCAGCCGCGGAAGATCTCGACGCTGAAGCGCTCGTGCACGGTCTCGGCGAGCGGGACCAGCGGGTTCTTGGGGTACGGCCAGGAGTCGAGGTCCATCAGCGTGTGCTTGGCGACGCGCCACGGGACACCGGGGCGGTTGGGCACGACGCGCTGGATGCGGCCGTCGGGGAGGTAGCTGACGTCGTAGAACTTCGGGACGTACACGCCGCCGGACTTCGCGAGGCGCATCAGGACCTCGTCGCGCCCGCCGGGGCGGCCCTCGTCCTTCCACTCGCGGACGACCTCGCTGATCGCCAGCACGATCTCCTCGCCGTCGCCGAGCACCGCAGCGTCGAGGAAGTCGGCGATGGGCTCGGGGTTGAACGCCGAGTGGCCGCCGGCGATCACGATCGGGTCGTCGTCGCCGCGGTCGACGGCGTGCAGCGGGATGCCGGCGAGGTCGAGCGCCGTCAGCATGTTGGTGTAGCCGAGCTCGGTCGAGAACGAGATGCCGAACAGGTCGAACGCCTTGACCGGACGGTGCGCGTCGACCGTGAACTGCGGGATGTCGTTGTCGCGCATGACCTTCTCCATGTCGGAGAACACCGCGTACGTGCGCTCGGCCAGGATCCAGTCGCGCTCGTTGAGGACTTCGTAGAGGATCTGGACGCCCTGGTTGGGCAGCCCCACCTCGTACGCGTCGGGGTACATCAGCGCCCAGCGCACCTGGGCGGAGTCCCACTCCTTGCTCGTCGCGTTGAGCTCGCCGCCGACGTACTGGATGGGCTTGCCGACGGACGGCAGCAACGGTTCCAGGCGCGGGAAGACGGACTCGACGGACATGCCTCTAGGTTAGGCGCTCGCCGCCACCGCGCGAAAACGTCGGGCGGAGCCACGGCCTAGGCTCGGATGCGTGAGACGCAAATCCCGCCAGCAGCGCCCGTTCTCCCTCAAGTACGTGCCCGTCGCCACCGACGGCGGGCCCGACCAGGTCCTCACGATCGAGAACCACACCGACGTGTCGGTGATCCCGACGCTACCTTCACCCCGCTCGACGCCTACGGGCGCGAGCTGCCGCACGTCGTGACGCAGACCGTGCACGGGTCGCACCTGGGCGGACCGCTGCTGCCTGCCGGCGGCTCGCTGCGCGACATCCTGCGCTTCGACGGTCCCGGCAGCCGCCAGGTCCGCGGCGTGCACGTCGAGCTGGCCGCCGTCGAGGAGCTCGACCACCCGGCTCTCGAGAAGCGACACGCGCAGCGTCATGATCGACCTCGAGCAGAAGGCGACCGACGATCCCGCGGAGTTCTGGGGCATCGGCCTGGTCAACCCCAACCCGTTCGGCGTCACCGTCCGAGTGTCGCTGCTCGAGTTCGAGGAGCGCGAGCGTGACTTCCCGCGGCAGGTCGTCGACGTCGTGACGCTGCAGGAGGACGTCGACCTGGCCTCGGTGTCCAACCACGTCATCTGGCTGCCCGAGGACGTACGCGGACAGTTCCACGAGGTCGAGCACCACCTGCGGCGCCCGACGTACGTCTGAGGTCAGAGCCGATCAAGGCGCGCTGATGATCCAGTTGTAGTGGAAGTCGTGGCCGCCGCGGGCCGACATCAGGCCGATCCACACCGGCATCATCATCTCGGTCATGACGGCCGTCTCGATCCCGCCGAGGTCGACCATCTGGGCGTCGCGCCAGCCCAGCAGCGACAGGAACTCCCGCACGCGCCCCTTCGCCGCATCGTCGTTGCCGCTGAGGAACACGACGTGATCGCCCGGAACGATCGACGGATCGACCATGACGTCGCAGTTCATGGTGTTGAGCGACTTGACGACGTACGTCTCGGGGAACGACTCCTGGAGCCGGCGGCCGATCGAGCGGTCCGGCGCGGCGAGCCACGGCGGCCCGGCCCGAGTCGTGGTCGAGCTCGTTGGACAGGTCGATCACGGTCTTGCCGGCCAGGATGTCGGCGCCGATCGACTCGCAGGACGCTCGAGCGAGTTGATCCCGTTGGTCGCGTTGACCAGCAGGTCGGCGTGGGCGGCAGCGTCGGCGAACGAGCCCGTACGGACGTCCAGCTCGGCGAACGGCGCCAGGCTCGCGGAGTCGGCCGACCGGGCGCCGACCAGCACGTCCTGGCCCGAGCCCGGACAGCCGGCGCGCGAAGGCCTGCCCCACCATGCCGGTCCCGAGGATCCCGATCGCGCTCATGGCAGGAGCGTAGCCACGTCGTGCTCAGAGGTTGGGGAACCAGAGCGCGATCTCGCGCTTGGCCGAGTCCTCGGAGTCCGACGCGTGCACGAGGTTCTCGCGGTTGGACAGCGAGAGGTCGCCGCGGATCGTGCCGGGCGCGGCCTGCCGGCCGTCGGTGACGCCGTTGAGCAGGCGTACGACCGCGATGGCCTCGTCGCCCTCGAGGACGAGCGCGACCAGCGGGCCCGAGATCGCGAACTCGCGCAGCGGCGGGTACCACGGCTGGTCGACGTGCTCGGCGTAGTGGGCATCGGCCTGGGCGGCATCGATCGTCCGCTGCTCCAGCGCGACGATCGTGAGTCCCTTGGACTCGAACCGGGACAGGATCTCGCCGGTCAGGCCGCGGCGTACGGCGTCGGGCTTGATCAGGACGAGGGTGCGTTGCGACATGGCCAAAACCTATCCTGCGCCGTCGTACGCCCGACGTGGACGCCCGTTCGCCGCCCTGCGTACGTTGGGTGCGGCGCCGGTCCGGCGCCCGGAGGGAGACGAACATGGCGGGCTCGGCCGAGCAGTGGTGGCGCGACGCGGTGATCTACCAGGTCTATCCGCGGTCCTGGGCCGACTCGAACGGCGACGGGATCGGCGACCTGCCCGGCATCACCGCGCGGCTCCCCCACCTGGCCGACCTGGGCGTCGATGCCATCTGGCTCTCGCCGTTCTACACGTCGCCCCAGCACGACGCCGGCTACGACGTCGCCGACTACCGCGACGTCGACCCGGTCTTCGGCGACCTCGCCGCGTTCGACGCAGCTGCCGGCCCGGGCGCACGAGCTCGGCCTGCGGGTCATCGTCGACATCGTCCCCAACCACTCGTCCGAACGAGCACGCGTGGTTCCAGGCAGCACTCGCGTCGCCGCCCGGCAGCCCCGAGCGGGCCCGCTACATCTTCCGCGACGGCCGCGAGGGCGGCGAGCTGGCGCCCAACAACTGGCAGAGCCTCTTCGGCGGACCGGCGTGGACCCGGGTCACGGAGCCCGACGGAACCCCCGGCCAGTGGTACCTGCACCTGTTCGACACGACCCAGCCCGACTTCGACTGGACCAACCCGGACGTACGCGCCGAGCTCGAGGACGTCCTGCGATTCTGGCTCGATCGCGGGGTCGACGGCTTCCGGATCGACGTCGCACACGGGCTGGTCAAGGCCGACGGGCTGCCCGACGCCGACCTCAGCCACGACCGGCATGCCGACGCGACCGCGCTGGCGCCGATGTGGGACCAGCCCGGCGTCCACGAGATCTACCGCAGCTGGCGCCGGATCACCGACTCGTACGCCGTGGAGGGCCAGGACGCCGACCGCATCCTGTGCGCCGAGGCGTGGGTCCTGCCGGCGGAGGCGCTCGCGAAGTACGTCCGGGAGGACGAGCTCCACCAGTCGTTCAACTTCGAGTACCTCATGACCCCGTGGCTGGCCGCCGACCAGCGCGCGACGATCACCCACTCGCTGGCCCAGGCCGAGGCGGTCGGCGCGCCCCAGACGTGGGTGCTGTCCAACCACGACGTCGTACGCCACGCGACCCGGCTCGGCTACCCGCAGACACCTGGCTTGCAGAAGATCGAGGGCATCGGCGCCGACGACCCGCAGCCGGACGCCGCGCTCGGGCTGCGTCGCGCCCGCGCCGCGACCGCCGTGATGCTGGCGCTGCCCGGCTCTGCCTACCTGTTCCAGGGCGAGGAGCTGGGCCTCCCGGAGGCGACGCAGCTGCCCGACGAGGCGCGCCAGGACCCGACCTTCGCGCGCACCAACGGCGCGTCCACAGGCCGCGACGGCTGCCGCGTACCGGTGCCGTGGGAGGGCGGCGTGCCGTCGTACGGATTCGGTCCCGGCGACCAGTCCTGGCTCCCCCAGCCGGTCGAGTACGGCTGCTCGCCGCCGACCGCCAGCGCCACGTGCCAGGGTCCACGCTCGAGCTCTACACCAGGCTGCTCGCGGTCAGGCGCGAGCTGCGGCTCGGGCGCGGGAGCACTGACCTGGCTCGACGGGTTCCCGGACGACGTCCTGGCGTTCACGGTGACGTCCGCGGACGGTTCGGTGACAGTCCTGGCCAACCTCGGCGACGCGCCGCTGCCCCTTCCCGACGGCGCCACGATCCTCGCTGCCAGCGAGCCGCTCGAATCCGGGCAGCCACTCGGCACCGACGAGACGGTCTGGTTGCAGACCTGAATCCCTCCCGGTTGCGCTCCCCTCGGGCAGGCAGTTACGTTCGATGCGTCCCTGTGACCCGCATCACGTGCGCGGCCAGCTGAGGGGACGTGGTTGGGGGAGGAATGGCCGTACGTCCGATTCGTAGAGTCGTCGCAGGCATCGCCGCGGCGGCGCTGTCCGTGAGCGTGCTCGCCGCCTGCGGCGGTGGAAGCGGCGGCAAGGCGACGCTCAACTGGTACATCAACCCTGACGGTCAGGTCACGCTCAACAAGCTGGCCAAGGACTGCAGCACCGACCAGTACAACATCAAGATCCAGCTGCTCCCGGCCAGCGCGACGGACCAGCGCACGCAGCTCGCCCGCCGCCTGGCCGCCAAGGACAGCTCGACCGACCTGATGAGCCTCGACCCGGTCTTCGTGCCGGAGTTCGCCAACGCCGAGTGGCTCTGCCCGTTCAAGGGCGAGCAGGCCGACCAGGTCCTCGACGACGACGTCCTCAAGGGCGCCGCCGACGACCGTGCAGTGGGACGACCAGGTCGTCGCCGCACCGCAGTGGGCCAACACCCAGGTGCTCTGGTACCGCAGCTCGCTCGCCGAGAAGGCCGGCCTCGACATGACCAAGCCCGTCACGTGGGACCAGGTCATCGACGCGGCCGCCGACAACGACGGCACGGTCGGCGTCCAGGCCAACAAGTACGAGGCCTACGTCGTGTGGATCAACGCCCTGATCCAGGGCGCCGGCGGCAACATCCTCGACCCGTCGACGGTCGAGAAGGGCCGCGACGCCAAGGTCACGATCAACTCCGCCGCCGGCAAGGACGCGGCGGCGGTCATCAAGAAGCTCGCCGACTCGCCCGCCGCCCAGCCTGACTTCTCCACCTCCAACGAGGGCACGAGCCTCGGGTCGATGTTCCCCGCCGAGGGCCCGGCGAGTTCATGACCAACTGGACGTTCGTCTACAAGAACTACGAGGGACTGATCGGCAAGCCGGGCGGCCCGACGGACAAGAAGGGGTTCGAGGACCTCGGCTGGGTCGCGCTACCCCGCAGACGGTCGAGGGCGAGGAGTCCAAGCCCCCGATCGGTGGCATCGACATCGGCGTCGGCGCCTACTCCAAGCATCTCGACTTCGCCCAGGAGGCGGCCGTCTGCGTGACCAACGCCGACGCGCAGAGCCACGCTGGCGGTCAACGAGGGCCTGATGCCGTCGCGCCAGTCGGTCTACGACTCCGACGCGCTCAAGAAGGCCTACCCCGCCGACCTGCTGACGCTGTTCAGCCGAGAGCGTCGACGACGGGCGGCCCGCGGCCCAAGAGCGCGTTCTACAGCCAGATCTCGAGCGCGATCCAGTCGAGGTGGCACTCGCCCACCTCGGTCGGCCCGGGCACACCCAAGAAGTCCGCCTCGTTCCTGACGGCAATCCTCAAGGGGAAGGCACTCCTGTGACGACCTACGTACAGACCGCGGCTGACGACCCCGACACCGCCCCGAGCCACCCGACTCCGACCGGTCCCGGGCCGAGAACAACCTGGCGCGCAAGCTGGTGGCGCCGGCCGTCATCCTGATGCTGCTGGTCACGGCGTTCCCGATGCTGCGGGCGCTCTACCTGTCGATGTTCGACTACTCGCTGACGGCGCCCGACGACAAGGAGTTCGTCGGGCTTCCAGAACTACGCGACGGCCCTCAGCGACTCGCTGTTCTGGCGCGACACCGTCACCACCGTCGTCGATCATGATCGTCACGGTGGCGTTCGAGCTCGTCATCGGCTTCGCGTTCGCGATGGTCATGCACAAGGTGATCTTCGCCCGCGGCGTCGATCCGCACGTCGATCCTGATCCCCTACGGCGTCATCACCGTGGTCTCCGGCTTCGCCTGGCAGTTCGCGTTCTCCTACACAGAACGGCTTCGTCAACAGCTGGCTGCCGTTCATCGGCACCGACTTCAACTGGTTCGCCGAGCGCGAACTCCTCGCTGATCGCGATCATGGCGTCGGAGATCTGGAAGACCACGCCGTTCATGTCGCTGCTGCTCCTGGCCGGGCTCGCGCAGGTGTCCGAGGACATGCTCGAGGCCGCCAAGGTCGACGGCGCGACGTGGTGGCAGCGGCTCTACAAGGTCATCCTGCCCAACATGCGGGCCGCGATCATGGTCGCGGTGCTCTTCCGCGCCCTCGACGCCTACCGCATCTTCGACAACATCTTCGTGATGACCGCCGGCGCCAACAAGACCGAGTCGATCTCGTTCCTGACCTACAGGCAGGTGATCGAGCAGTTCCAGCTGGGCATCGGCTCAGCGCTCTCGGTGCTGCTGTTCCTGTCGGTGCTGGTCGTGGCCTTCGTGATCGTCAAGCTCTTCAAGGTCGATCTGCCGGCCGCACGGCAGGAGGACTGACATGCAGACGACGCGCAGTCCAAGCATCGGCACCGGCGTCGGCGTCGTCGTGATCCTGGTCTGGTGCCTGCTGCCGGTCGCCTGGATCATCTCGCTGTCGTTCAAGTCCCAGGAAGCCGTGACCAACGGCAGCCCCGGCTTCTTCCCGTCCGACGGCGGCGGCGCCGGGTGGCAGAACTACAAGGACGTGCTCGAGAACGACCAGTTCCGGCACGCCATCTTCAACTCGATCGGCATCTCGCTGATCGCCACGCTGCTGTCGGTCATCCTCGCGACCCTGGCGGCGTACGCGATCGCCCGCCTGGAGTTCAAGGGCAAGAAGTTCGTGCTGACGACGGCTCTGGTGATCGCGATGTTCCCGGTCGTCTCGCTGGTCGGCCCGCTGTTCGACATGTGGCGCACGTTCCGCCTCTACGACACCTGGCCGGGCCTGATCATCCCCTACATGTCGTTCACGCTGCCGCTGGCGATCTGGACCCTGTCGGCGTTCTTCCGCGAGATCCCGTGGGAGATGGAGCAGGCCGCCCAGGTCGACGGCGCCACCGCGTGGCAGGCGTTCCGCAAGGTCATCGTGCCGCTCGCGGCGCCCGGCGTGTTCACCGCGGCGATCCTGACGTTCTTCTTCGCGTGGAACGACTTCGTCTTCGGCATCTCGCTCACGTCGACCGAGAACGCGCGCGCCCCATCCCGGCCGCCCTGTCGTTCTTCGTCGGGGCCGACCCGTTCAACCGGCCGGCATCGCTGCTGGCCGCGGGCGCCGTGGTCGCCACGGTCCCGATCGTCGTCCTCGTCCTGTTCTTCCAGCGCAAGATCGTCGCCGGCCTGACCGCCGGCGCAGTGAAGGGTTGATCCATGGCTGCCATTGAGATGAAAAACATCGTCAAGAAGTACGGCGACGGCTTCCCGGCCGTCAACGACGTCAGCATCGACGTCGCCGACGGCGAGTTCATGATCCTGGTCGGCCCGTCGGGCTGCGGGAAGTCGACCCTGCTGCGGATGATCGTCGGGCTCGAGGACATCACGTCCGGCGACATGATGATCGGCGGCGACCGGGTCAACGACCTGGCGCCCCGCGACCGCAACCTGTCGATGGTGTTCCAGAACTACGCGCTCTACCCGCACCTCACGGTCTACGAGAACATCGCGTTCCCGCTCCGCCTGCAGAAGATGAGCGACAAGGAGATCGACGAGAAGGTCCGCGACGCCAGCAAGACGCTCGACCTCGACGAGCACCTGCAGCGCAAGCCCGGCAACCTGTCGGGCGGCCAGCGCCAGCGCGTCGCGATGGGCCGCGCGATCGTGCGCGAGGCCAAGGCGTTCCTGTTCGACGAGCCGCTGTCCAACCTCGACGCCAAGCTCCGCGGCCAGATGCGCACCGAGATCGCCCGCCTGCAGAAGCGGCTCGGCATCACCACGGTCTACGTCACGCACGACCAGACCGAGGCCATGACGCTGGGCGACCGGGTCGCCGTCATGAAGCGCGGCATCCTGCAGCAGCTCGCCACGCCGCGCGAGCTCTACGAACAGCCGGTCAACCTCTTCGTCGCCGGCTTCATCGGCTCGCCGCCGATGAACTTCCTGCCGGCCACGGTCGAGGGCAACCAGGTCACGCTGCCGTTCGGCACGTTCACGATCCCCGACGCCAAGGCCGAGAAGACCGCCGGCAAGGGCCTGCTGATGGCCGGCATCCGGCCCGAGCACTTCGAGGACGTCTCGGTCATCGCAGTCCGGGCAGCGTCGACGCGGCTCGCACGTTCAAGGCGCACATCGACGTCAAGCGAGTGGCTCGGCGACCAGCAGTACGCGTACGTCCCCTACGAGGCCGAGGCGCAAGGTGCAGGACCAGCTCAAGGAGCTGGCCCGCGAGGCCGACAGCGACTCGCTGCGCACGCAGCTCGTCGTCTCGCTCGACTCCGACAGCAAGGTCAAGGAGGACGACGACGCCACGTTGTTCATCGACACCGACAAGATGCACCTGTTCGACCCGTCGACCGGAGACAACCTCACGGTCGGGCTCTAGAGCGGCTCAGCGCTTGCTGCTTGCCCTTGCTGGTGACGGCGTCCATGACCTCGGCGTTCCACTCGTGCTCGCGGATCAGCCGGTAGCGCTCGCACGCGACGCGCAGGTAGGCCTCGGCCGGCCGCTCGTCCTTGCCGCGGACCCCGGCGTCCTCGATCATCTGCGACGACGGGCTGGAACTCCTCGGCATACCAGCGCGCCGCCATCGTCGCCTTGTCCATGTAGGCACCCTCGGCGTGCATCGCGCGCGCGGCCCATGCCTCGACCGTCTCGGCGATGACGCCGTAGTCGAACGGGTTGTTGACGGCCACCGCCGCCCGGGCCTCGCCCGTGAACGGGACGCGCTGGAGCATGAGCCGCCGCCAGTACTTCAGCTCGAGGTCGGACCGCGCGCCGATGCCGACCGGCGCGAGGAACGTCTCGATCGCCGTCACCGTGGCCTCGATGACGTCGAGGCCGAGGCTCCGGGCGACCGAGACGCGGTGATGCCCGTCGCGGACGAAGTAGTAGTCGCCGATCTGGTAGACGTCGATCGGCGGGATGACCTCGCCGGTCCGGCTGGCGCGGGACAGCCGCTCCCAGCGCTGGCGGCTGACCGTCGACGTCGGCCGGAACCGGCGGTCGAAGTCGCGGACCTTGTCGACCGACCCCACGATCGCGTCGAGCGGGTATGACCTTGGTGCCGCGGTAGCTCTCGGCCTTGCGGCCCAGCGCCTCCACCACCTCGTCGAACGACATCGACTGGACGACGTCGTCGGTGTCGTTGCGCAGGCGGGCCGCGAGTCCGGACAGCACCTGGTGCCGCCTCGCGCGCATGAAGTCGCTCTCGGCGTCGACCCGTGGCCGATCCGGAACTCGCCCACCATCTCAGCCCCGCCTTCCCGATCCGGCGACCGCGGGCGCCGAGGCCGGCTCGATCTCGAGCACGTGCCACGGGATCACGTTGCGGATCGTCGTGGGTCCGAGCTGCCGGTCGGGCTTGTGCATGCCGTACGGATGGATGTGGCCGTGCAGGTGCCAGGCCGGGCGCAGCGCCTCGAGGACGCCGTGCAGCGCCGAGATGCCGACGTGGCACGGATCGGGCTCGTCGCCCAGCCCGAGCGGAGGCGCGTGGGTCAGGAGTACGTCGACCGGCCCGCCTCTGCGGGCGTCCTTGACCAGTCGGCGGGCACGGCGGTCGTACTCGCGCTGCGTGTACTGGTGCGGGCCGTCGTTGTAGCGGACGCACCCGCCGAGCCCGGCGATGCGCAGCCCGCCGACGGTGAGCACCCGTCCGTCGAGGTTGATCAGGCCTCGAGGACCCTTGCCGCCTGCGGTGCTCGGATCGTGGTTGCCGGGCACGAAGGCGGCCGGGGCGTCGACCAGCGAGACGAGCGACTCGAGGTAGCTCCACGGCAGGTCGCCGGCAGCAAGCACGAGGTCGACGCGCAGGTCGCGCACCCGCGACGACATCGCGGGGACCTCCTCGTCGGCGACCACCAGCACGCGCACCATGGCCTCGACACTAGCGCGGGTCGGGCCGAGTGCACACCCCTCAGCCTTGGCCCGCCTCGCGGGCCCAGCGCGCCTTGTCCTCCTCGATCCGCTTGCCCAGGAAGAACGCCCCGAACCACAACGCGGCGAAGATCGCGCCGATGAAGAACATGATCGTGACGAGGAAGCCGAGCGCGATCGCGCCGACCTGGATCGCGTGGCCGACGAGGTACGCCTGAGGGCGCCGCAGCGCGCCGGCGGTCAGGAGGCACAGCAGCGCCAGCCCGAGCCCGGAGGCCAGCGCCAGCGGCTTGCTGACGTCCTCGACCGAGATCATGACCGGCACGGCCAGTGCCAGGATCACCGCCTCGAGCGTCAGCATCGCGGCGCACATGCCCCTCATGCGCAGAGCCCTCTCACGCCGGCGTGCCTCCGAACAGCACCCGCGCCTCGCCGACCGTGATGACCGATCCGGTGACCAGGACGCCGCCGCTGCCGATCGCGTCCTCGTTGCTCTCGGCCGAGTCGGCCATGCCCACCGCGCGCTCGATCGCGTCGTCGAGCCGTGGCACGAGGATGACCCGCTCGGCGCCGAAGATGTCCTCGGCGATCTCGGCCAGCTCGGCGGCCGGCATCGACCGCGGCGTGCTGTTCTGCGTGCACACGATCTCGGCCATGACCGGCTCGAACGTCCGCAGCATCTCCTCGACGTCCTTGTCCGCCATGACGCCGACGACGCCGATCAGCGGGCTGAACGTGAACGCGTCCTGCACCGCCTCGACCGTCGCCTGGGCGCCGTGCGGGTTGTGCGCCGCGTCGAGCAGCACGGTCGGGCTGCGACGTACGACCTCGAGTCGTCCGGGCGAGGTGACCTGGGCGAATGCCTCGCGCACGAGGTCGGGGTCGAGCTCCTTGCTGCCGGTGAACGCCTCGACGGCCGCCAGCGCGTACGCCGCGTTGTGGGCCTGGTGGGCGCCGTGCAGCGGCAGGAAGATGTCGGAGTAGGCCGAGGCGACGCCCTGCAGGTCGATCTGCTGGCCGCCGATCGCCGTGGTGCGGTGGTTGACGCCGAAGTCGACGCCCTCGCGCAGCGCGATCGCGCCGACCTCGACCGCGCGCCGCATCAGGACGTCCATGACGGCGTCCTCCTGCTCGGCGATGACGACGTGCGAGCCGGGCTTGATGATGCCGGCCTTCTCGACCGCGATGATCTCGGGACGGTCGCCGAGGTAGCGCTCGTGGTCGACGCCGATCGGCGTGATGACCGCGACCTGGCCGTCGGCGACGTTCGTCGCGTCCCACGATCCGCCCATGCCGACCTCGATGACGGCGGCATCGACCGGGGCGTCGGCGAACGCCGCGAAGGCCATCGCGGTGATCATCTCGAAGTACGACAGCGGGTGCTCCGACGAGTCGTCGACGATCTGGGCGTATGCCGCGACGTCTGCGAACGCATCGACGAACAGGTCCTCGGACAGCGGCACGCCGTCGAGGCAGATGCGCTCGGTCATCGACTGCAGGTGCGGGCTGGTGAAGCGCCCCGTCCGCAGGTCGAGGGCGCGCAGCAGCGCGTCGACCATGCGGCTCGTGGACGTCTTGCCGTTGGTGCCCGTGAGGTGGATGACCGGGTAGGCCCGCTGGGGGTCTCCGAGCAGCCGGCAGACGGCAGCGATCCGGTCGAGGGACGGCTCGAGACGTGTCTCGGGCCACCGGCCGAGGAGCGCGCGCTCGACCTCCGCGTAGGTGGGTGTCATCGCCACCCATTGTCGCAGGGCTTCAGGGGACGACTCAGGGGTGCCACCTATGTCACATTTTGTCGGTGCATTACGTCATGATGTTGTCACCGTGTCTCGCGTCCCGATCGGACGCCCACCCGAGGAGAATTTCATGAACCGCCAGATCGCGGGCTGGATCGCCCACCGCTGGGCCAAATGGGTCACTCTTGGCCGTCTCACTGATCTTCATCATGGGCATGGGCATGCTGGGAGCCAAGCTCACCGGCGTCCAGGAGAACGACATCGCCGCCTGGCTGCCCGGCGACGCCGAGTCGACCAAGGTCATCCAGAAGTCGGCAGCGTTCTCCGACCCGGACAGCGCCCCTGCCGTCGTGCTCTACGTCCGCGACTCGGGCATCACGCCGGCCGACATGGCCAAGGCCACAGGCCGACGCCGCGGCGTTCGCCAAGGTCGAGCTGGTCGCCGACGACGTCGTCGGCCCGATCCCGTCCGAGGACGGCAAGGCGCTCCAGGTCATTCCGACGATCCAGCATGGACGAGGACGGCTGGGACAAGCTCCCCGACGCCGTCGAGGACATCCGCAAGGTCGCCGAGAAGGACGCCGGCGGGCTCGACGTCAAGATCGCCGGCCCCGCGGCACTGGGCGCCGACCAGGCCAAGGCATTCGCCGGCATCGACGGCATCCTGCTGCTCGTCGGCGCTCGGCGTGGTCGTCGTCCTGCTGCTGCTGACCTACCGCAGCCCCGTGCTCTGGCTGATCCCGTTGATCTGTGGCGTTGCCAGTGTCGTGACGGCCCAAGGCTTCGTCTACGTGCTGGCCAAGGGCTTCGGGCTCACCGTCAACGGCCAGAGCGCCGGCGATCCTCAGCATCCTGACGCTGGGCGCCGGCATCGACTACGCGCTGCTGCTGGTCGCCCGCTATCGCGAGGAGCTGCGTCACTACGAGGACCGCCACGAGGCGATGGCCCACGCGCTGCACCGTGCCGCACCGGCCATCATCGCGAGTGGCGCGACCGTCATCATCGGCCTGCTCTGCCTGGTGTTCGCCCAGATGAACTCCACCAGCAGCCTCGGCCCGGTGACCGCGGCAGGCATCGTCGGTCGCGCTGCTCATGATGATGGTCCTGCTGCCGGCTCTGCTGGTGATCTTCGGCCGCTGGGTGTTCTGGCCGTTCATCCCGCACTTCGGCGACCCGGAGCGCAACGAGGCCGGCATCTGGGGACGCGTGGGTCGCGGCATCGCCAAGAGTCCGCGGTTCGTGTGGGTCTCGACCGCGGTGATCCTCGGAGCGTTCTCGCTCGGCATCTTCCAGCTCGACGCCAACGGCATGACGCAACGAGGACAGCTTCACCAAGACCCAGCCGTCGATCACGGCGGAGAAGGAGCTGGCGAAGCACTTCGACGGTGGCGCCGGCTCGCCCGGTCGCGGTCGTCACCAAGACGGACCAGGCGGACGCGGTCAAGGCCGCGTTCGCGTCGGTCAAGGGCATCGACCCTGCCAGTGTCGAGGTCAAGGGCGACGCCAAGGGCGTCGCCTACCTCGAGGGCACGCTGACGTCGTCGCCGACTCGACCGAGGCGTTCGACACGGTCGATCGGGTCCGGGACGCCGTGCACGCGGTGCCGGGTGCCGACGCGTTGGTCGGCGGCAACACCGCGATCAACAAGGACGTGCAGGAAGCCTCTGCGGCGGACAACAAGCTGATCATCCCGATCGTGCTGATCGCCGTGTTCCTCATCCTGGCGCTGCTGCTGAGAGCTCTCGCGGCACCGCTGATCCTGCTGGTCACCGTCGTGCTGTCGTTCGGCGCGGCCATGGGCATCGGCGCGCTCGTGTTCAGGCACGTGTTCGACTTCGCCGGCGCGGACTCGTCCTTCCCGCTGTTCGCCTTCGTGTTCCTGGTGGCGTTGGGCATCGACTACAACATCTTCCTCATGACGAGAGTCCGAGAAGAGTCGTTGAAGTTCGGCACCCGGCGAGGCGCGCTGATCGGCCTCGGCGCGACGGGCGGGGTCATCACCTCGGCGGGTCTCGTCCTGGCCGGCACGTTCGCGGCGCTGGGCTCGATCCCGATCGTGTTCCTCGCCGAGCTCGGATTCGTGGTGGCGGTCGGCGTCCTGCTCGACACGATCATCGTGCGTTCGGTGCTCGTGACGGCGCTCAACCTGGACATCGGCCGCCACATCTGGTGGCCGAGCAAGCTCGCCAAGAAGGAGGACGTCCCGGTCAGCCAGCCCGGCGACGACGCGATCAAGTCCTACGTCAAGGCCTAGGACCAGCATTCGGCGTCGCGGGTCACTCCGGTGGCCCGCGACGCCGATGCTGGTGCTGCGACGTCCCCCCTAGACTTGCCTGCTGTGAACACAGTCCCGGAGAAGCCCGTCCTCGAAGGCCTCGAGGCCACCTGGTCCGCCCGCTGGGCTGAGCTGGGCACCTACACGTTCGATCGCACGAAGACCCGCGAGGAGATCTTCTCGATCGACACTCCCCCGCCGACCGTCTCGGGCTCGCTGCACGTCGGCCACGTGTTCTCCTACACGCACACCGACCTCATCGCGCGCTACCAGCGGATGCGCGGCAAAGAGGTCTTCTACCCCATGGGGTGGGACGACAACGGCCTGCCGACCGAGCGCCGGGTCCAGAACTTCTACGGCGTGCGCTGCGACCCCTCGCTGCCGTACGACCCCGACTTCACGCCGCCTGAGAAGCCCGACGCCAAGCGGCAGGTGCCGATCAGCCGGCGCAACTTCGTCGAGCTGTGCAACGAGCTCGTCGAGGAGGACGAGAAGGTCTTCGAGCAGCTCTGGCGCACGCTCGGCCTCAGCGTCGACTGGTCGCAGCAGTACACGACGATCGGCGACGAGTCCCAGACCGTGTCGCAGCGCGCCTTCCTGCGCAACGTCGCCCGCGGCGAGGCATACCAGCAGGACGCGCCGACCCTGTGGGACGTGACCTACCAGACCGCGGTCGCCCAGGCCGAGCTCGAGGCGCGCGAATATCCCGGCGCCTACCACCGGGTCGCGTTCCACGGCACCGACTCCCCCGTCATCATCGAGACCACCCGGCCCGAGCTCATCGCGGCCTGTGTCGCGCTGATCGCCCACCCCGACGACGAGCGCTACCAGTCGCTGTTCGGCACGACCGTGACGTCGCCGCTCTACGGCGTCGAGGTGCCGGTCGTCGCACACACGCTGGCCGATCCCGAGAAGGGCTCCGGCATCGTGATGTCCTGCACGTTCGGTGACCTCACCGACGTCCAGTGGTGGCGCGAGCTGCAGCTGCCCAACCGTACGATCATCGGCCGCGACGGCCGCGTGCTGCGCGAGACGCCGGCCTGGGTCACCGGTGACGGCGTCGCCCGCTACGAGGAGATCGCCGGCAAGACGACGTTCTCCGCCCGTGAGGCCGTCGTCGCCGCGCTGCGCGAGAGCGGCGACCTCGACGGCGAGCCGACCCCGACGCAGCGCATGGCCAACTTCTACGAGCGTGGCGACAAGCCGCTCGAGATCGTGTCGACCCGCCAGTGGTACATCACCAACGGCGGCCGCGACGCCGACCTGCGCCAGAAGCTCGTGGCGCGCGGCGACGAGATCGACTGGGTGCCGGCCTACATGCAGTCGCGCCTGACCAACTGGATCGAGGGGCTCAACGGCGACTGGCTGGTCTCGCGCCAGCGCTTCTTCGGCATCCCGTTCCCGGTCTGGTACCGCCTCGACGCCGACGGCGAGCCCGACTACGACGACCCGATCTTCGCCGACGAGGCGAGCCTGCCGGTCGATCCCGTCCTCGGAGGTGCCGCCGGGCTTCACCGAGTCGCAGCGCGGCGAGCCCGGTGGATTCCTGGCCGATCCCGACGTCCTCGACACCTGGGCGACGTCGTCGCTGACGCCGCAGATCATCTGCGGCTGGGAGCGCGACCCCGACCTGTTCGCCCGGACGTTCCCGATGGACCTGCGCCCGCAGGGCCACGACATCATCCGCACCTGGCTGTTCTCGTCGATCGTCCGCGCCCACCTCGAGCACGGCGTCGCGCCGTGGACGCATGCGGCGCTGTCGGGCTTCGTGGTCGACCCCGACCGCAAGAAGATGAGCAAGTCCAAGGGCAATGTCGTCGTCCCTGACGAGATCCTCGACAAGTACGGCGCCGACGCCGTCCGCTGGCGCGCGGCCGGTGCCCGGCCCGGCGCCGACTCGCCGTTCGACGAGGCGCAGATGAAGGTCGGCCGTCGCCTCGCGATGAAGGTCCTCAACGCCAGCAAGTTCGTGCTCGCCTCCGAGGAGGCGTACGGACTGGGCGCCGGCGCGGCCGACCTCGACCCGTCCCGCGTCACCGAGGCGATCGACCTCGCGATGCTCAGCCGCCTGCGACTCGTCGTCGACGAGGCCACGGCCCGCTTCGACGACTACGACTACGCCACCGCGCTCGAGGTCACCGAGAAGTTCTTCTGGGACTTCTGCGACGACTACCTCGAGCTGGTCAAGGAGCGCTCGCGCCGCGACGACGCCGCCGGCCGGTCCGCCAGGAGCGCGTTCGTGCTCGCCCTGTCGGTCCAGCTGCGCCTGCTGGCGCCGTTCCTGCCCTACGTGACCGAGGAGGTCTGGTCGTGGTGGCAGGAGGGCTCGATCCACCGCGCCGCGTGGCCGGACAACGACGTCGACCTGACGACCGGCAGCCACGATCCGGCGCTCCTGAGCTCGGCCGCGTCGGTCCTCGCCGACATCCGCGGCGCCAAGTCGACCGCCAAGGTCAGCCAGAAGACCGAGATCAGCAGCCTCGACGATCAGTGCCGCCAAGGCGCAGCTCGACCTCGTACGCCTGGCCATCGCCGACGTCCTCGCGGCCGGTCGCGTCGTCGCGGAGCCGACCTACGTCGCCGACGAGGCAGTCGACGGCTTCACGGTCGACGCGACGCCCGCCCTCGTCGACTGACCGCCGCCGCCTGACCCTCGTCCCTCGGTACGCCGGCGGACGGGGCGCTTCGGCATGCCCATTTCGCTCCGACTGCGCGATGCCACAGGCTGACTCCCACACAAAACCGCATCAAACCTTGACAAAGCCACACATTCGGGCATTTGATGTACCCGTGACGCACGTCACGGCGACGTGTCCCGCTTCTTCAAGGAGTCCATATGTCCAACTTCACCCCCGCGGCGACCGGGACGGCTTGCGCGCCAACATCCAGCGGTTCGGCGCCAAGCTCGCCGGCATGGTCATGCCCAACATCGGTGCGTTCATCGCCTGGGGCCTGATCACCGCCCTGTTCATCCCCGACGGGTGGATTCCCAACAAGGACCTCGCCGAGCTGGTCGGCCCGATGATCACCTTCCTGCTCCCGCTCCTGATCGGGTTCACGGGCGGCAAGCTGGTCCACGGCCACCGCGGTGGCGTCGTCGGTGCGGTCGCCACGATGGGCGTCATCGTCGGCGCCGCGATCCTCAGCCCGGACTACGCGCTCGCGCCGATGTTCCTCGGCGCCATGATCATGGGCCCGCTGGGCGGCTGGATCATCAAGCAGTTCGACGAGGCGATCGAGGGCAAGGTCAAGCCCGGCTTCGAGATGCTGATCGACAACTTCTCCGCCGGCATCGTCGGCGGCGCGCTGGCGGTCGTCGGTCCTCAAGGGTGCAGGACCCGATCGTCGAGCAGCTCACCGACTGGCTCGGCGACGGCGTCGACAAGCTCGTCGACAACAACCTCCTTCCGTTTGCCTCGGTCATCATCGAGCCCGCCAAGGTGCTGTTCCTCAACAACGCGATCAACCACGGCGTGCTGACCCGCTCGGTGCCGCCGAGGCCGCAGACAAGGGCAAGTCGGTCCTGTTCATGCTCGAGTCGAACCCCGGCCCCGGCCTCGGCATCCTGCTCGCCTACTGGTTCTTCGGACCCCGGTCGCTGCGTCCCTCGGCGCCGGCCGCCATCATCATCCACTTCTTCGGCGGCATCCACGAGATCTACTTCCCGTACGTCCTGATGAAGCCCAAGATGATCCTCGCGACGATCGCCGGTGGCGCGGCTGGCATCGCGACGTTCCAGCTCACCAACGCGGGCTCTGGTCGCCTCGCCCTCCCCGGGCAGCATCTTCGCCTACCTCGTCGCAGACGCCGAAGGGCTTCGGCAACTACGCCGGAATGCTCTCTCGGTGTCGTGGTCGCCACCGCGGTGTCGTTCATCGTCGGCTCGATGCTGCTTGGCTTCGGCCGCGGAAGCGACGATTCTGAAGTCGCCGAAGACTCGACCCTCCAGGAGGCCTGAACATGACGACAACCATCAACGCCGCCGACGTCAAGAAGCTCGTCGTCGCGTGCGACGCGGGAATGGGCAGCAGCGTGATGCTGGCGAGCACCCTCAAGGGGCAGCTCAAGAAGACCGACATCACGGTCGAGCACACACCGGTCAGCCAGATCCCGGCCGACGCCGACGTGGTGCTCTGCCACCAGTCGCTGGCCGAGCGCGCGCGCTCCAGCGCGCCGGGCAAGCCCGTCGTGACGTTCCAGGTGTTCCTCGGCGATCCCGCGGTCAACGCGCTCGTCAAGACGCTGAAGGACGGCGGCGACGTCAGTGGCTGACCTGCTGACGGCCGACGCGATCCGCCTCGAGGCAGCTGCCGCCTCGGCCGAGGACGCCATCCGGGTCACCGGTGGCGTCCTCGTCGAGGTCGGCGCCGTCGCCGAGTCGTACGTCGACGCGATGCTCGCCCGCGAGCAATCGGTCTCGACCTACATGGGCGAGGGCTTCGCGATCCCCCACGGCACGGTCGAGAGCAAGGACACCGTGCAGCGCAACGCGCTGTCGTTCGTCCGGTTTCCCGACGGCGTCGACTGGAACGGCAATGACGTACGAGTCGCGATCGGCATCGCTGCCGTGGGCGACGACCACATCGGCATCCTGTCGAAGCTGGCCATGATCCTGGTCGACCCCGACCAGGCCAAGCAGTTGCGCGAGGCGTCGGACACCGACACGGTGCTGGCCCTCCTGCAACCCTCCGAAGGAGAAGACATTTCATGAAGGTGGTGCGTTTCTACGCCCCGGGCGACCTGCGATACGAGGACGCCGACGAGCCGACCCCCGGACCCGACGAGGTCAAGATCAAGGTCTGGGCGACCTCGACCTGCGGGACGGACGTCAAGATCTTCGGCGCCGGCCACCAGAACCTCGACCCGCCCCGCGTCATCGGCCACGAGATCGCCGGCGAGGTCGTCGAGGTCGGCTCCGCGGTCGACGGCTGGCAACCCGGCGACCGGGTCCAGGTCATCGCCGCCGTGCCCTGCGGGGAGTGCGAGGAATGCACCCACGGCAAGATGTCGGTCTGCCCCAACCAGGTCTCGATGGGCTATCAGTTCGACGGCGGATTCGCGGAGTACATGATCGTCCCGCGCGCGGTGCTCAAGGTCGACGGCCTCAACCGCATCCCCGAAGGGCTGAGCTATGCCGAGGCCTCGGTCGCCGAGCCGTTCGCCTGCGCGATCAACGCGCAGACACTCGCGCGGGTCGGCGAAGGCGATGACGTCGTCGTGGTCGGCTCCGGCCCGATCGGCTGCCTGCACGTACGCCTCGCACGGGCCAACGGGCTCGCCGCATCACGCTGATCGAGCTCAACCGCGCGCGCCTCGAGCAGGCCGCCGGGATCGTCAAGCCCGACGAGACGATCTGCGCCGGCGAGGTGGACGTCGTCGAGGCAGTCATGGACCTCACCAACGGACGCGGTGTCGACGTCGCCATCACGGCGACAGCCGCCGGCATCGCGCAGGAGCAGGCGATCCAGTACGCCGCTCGGCAGGGACGCATCAGCTTCTTCGGCGGCCTGCCCAAGGACAAGCCGACGATCACCCTCGACTCCAACCTCGTGCACTACCGCGAGCTGACGATCGTGGGCGCCAACGGCTCGTCACCGGCCAACAACAAGGATGCGCTCGACCGCATCGCGACCGGCGCCGTTCCGGTCCTCGATCTCATCACCCACCGGCTGCCGCTGATCGACGTGCCGAAGGCCATCGACATCGTCCGCAGCGGCGAGGGGATCAAGGTCACGATCGAGCCGCAGCAGTAGCAACCACAGCCGAGATGCCCGACCTGCTTCATGCAGGTCGGGCATCTCGCTGTGTCAGGCCAGGTGTGCGGCAGCAGCCTCGCGGGCCTCGGCGGGCCCCTTGGCACCCAGAGCGGCCTCGTGCAGCGGCTCTGCAGGCTTCGAGGGTGACGCCGGCCAGCGTGGCGCCCACGAGCGGCGCAGCCGTGGCCGCCGACGACAGCGAGCTGACGCCGAGCCCGGCCAGGACGCAACCGAGCTGCGGATCGGCTGCGGCCTCGCCGCAGACGCCGACGGGCTTGCCGGCCTCCAGACCCGCCTGCGCCACCCGCTCGATCAGCGCCAGGAGCGCCGGCTGCCACGGATCGGTCAGCCGCGACAGCGACGGCGCCATCCGGTCCGCCGCGAAGGCGTACTGGCTCAGGTCGTTGGTGCCGATCGAGACGAAGTCGACGTGGCGGAGGATGCGGTCCGCGAGCAGCGCGGCGCTGGGGATCTCGATCATGACGCCCGGCACGAGGCCGCGCTCGCGCACCTTCGCGCCGAACCACTCGGCCTCGTCCTCGGTCGCGACCATCGGCGCCATGACCCACACCGGCGCGGCCGAGTCCTTGGCGGCGAGCGCGATCGCGTCGAGCTGCCGGTCCATGAGCCCCTCGTCGCGCAGGCCCAGCCGCATGCCGCGCACGCCGAGCGCCGGGTTGGGCTCGTCCTTGATCGTGGCGAAGCTGACCGGCTTGTCCGAGCCGGCGTCGAGCGTACGGATCACGACCTTGCGCTCGCCCATCGCGGCGAAGACCTCGCCGTAGATGGCCGCCTGCTCCTCCACCGTCGGCTCGACATCGCGGTCGAGGAAGCACAGCTCGGTGCGGAACAGCCCCACGCCCTGGACGTGGGTCTCGGCAGCCTTGCGCGCACCGGCACCGTCCTGGACGTTCGCGAGGATGTCGACCGCGTGCCCGTCCGACGTCGCGCCGGGACCGCGCCACGACGCGGCGGCCGCGCCGAAGGCGGCAGCCGCCTCGATGCGCTCACGGACGAGAGCGGGGTCCGGGTCGAGGATGACCTCGCCGGTCGAGCCGTCGACCAGCACCGCCGTGCCCTCGGCGATGTCGTCCAGCCCGTCGGTGCCGACGACGCAGGGGATGCCGAGCTGGCGGGCGATGATCGTGGTGTGGCTCGTGGCGCCGCCCAGGGACGTCGCGATCGCGACGATCGACGCAGGGTCGAGGCCCGCGGTGTCGGCGGGCGCGAGATCGTCGGCGCACAGCACCGACTGCGACCTCGGGCGTCGGGAATGCCCGGCTCGGGCTGACCCGTGAGCTCGGCGACGACACGATCGCGGATGTCCTGCGAGGTCCGTCACCCGCTCGGCCATCAACCCCCCGGCAGCGGCGAACATCGCGCTGAGCTCCTCGATCGCCCCGGCAGTCGACGCGCAGATGCCCATGCCGTCGGCAAGCCGCTTCTGCACGAGCGCGACCAGCCCGCGGTCGCGAGCCAGCGACGACGTCGCCATCAGGACCTCGGCCGCCGCTCCGCTGGCCTGCCCGGCTCGCGCGGCGAGCCGGTCGGCCACGACGTTGGCGGCCTCGCTGAACCGCGCTGGCACCCGACCTCCGGTTCGAGGCTCTCCTCATCGCGCGGGAGGTCTCGGGCCGGGGCATGGGACGGACGACCGGCCCGACGCCGATTCCCGGGACCACGCCGTTGCCGTGCAGAATCGTCGACGACATGACGCTCCTTCAGCGCTGCGGAGGGAGGTGCCACCTCCCCAAGGTGTTGCTTGACTTTACACGCATTCGGACGTAAAACAATACGTACAGGTGGCAAAAGCCACACAAACCCACTTCGTAGTCGTCATCATTCGACCACCAAGCGAGGAGCGCCGTGTACGCCGCAGAACGCCAGCAGCTCCTCGCCGAGCGACTGCACCAGGACGGCCGGCTGGCCGTCATCGATCTCGCCGAGGAGCTGGACGTCAGCAGCGAGACGATTCGCCGCGATCTCGCCGTCCTCGAGCGCGACGGCCTGGCCCAGCGCGTGCACGGCGGGGCCGTCGCGGCGCGGGCGCTGACGATCCTCGAGCCGGGTCTCGCCCAGCGCACGACCACGAACGCCGAGCAGAAGGAACGCATCGCCCACGAGGCCGCCGCGTTCCTCCCGGACGCCGGCGGGAGCATCGTCCTCGATGCCGGTACGACCATCAGCCACCTCGTCGACGCGATCCCGCTCGACCACCCGCTGACCGTGATCACGCACTCGATCCCGACGGCGTCCAAGCTCACGGCGATCCCCTCGGTCAACCTGCACCTGCTGGGCGGCCGGGTCCGCGGCGTGACCGCCGCGGCGGTCGGGCAGTCCACCGTCGACGCCCTCGCCGCGGTCCAGGTCGACGTGTGCTTCCTCGCCACCAACGCCGCGTCCGCCCATCACGGCCTGAGTACGCCCGACAGCGAGGAGGCGGCGGTCAAGCGCGCACTCGCGAAGTCGGCCCACAAGGTCATCGCCTTGTTCGACTCCTCCAAGTTCTCCGCCGAGCACGTCTTTGCGTTCGCGTCGTACGACGACCTCGATGTCGTGATCACCGACAAGGACGCCAGCCAGCAGGACGTCGATGCACTGCGCGAGCACGGCGTCGAGGTCGTGCTGGCGTGATCGTCACCCTCACGCCCAACCCGAGCATCGACCGCACGATCGAGCTGTCGGAGCCGCTCGAGCGCGGCGGCGTGATCCGCTCGGTCACGGCCCACGACGAGGCCGGCGGCAAGGGCGTCAACGTCGCTCAGGTCGTGCGCAAGGGCGGCCATCTGGCCGTCGCCGTGCTTCCGGGTGACCACGACGATCCCCTGCTGACCCGCCTGCGGGAGCTCGGCGTGACGCACCGCGCCGTGCCGACCGGAGCTGCGTCGCGCGTCAACCTGACGTTGGCCGAGGCCGACGGGGTCACGACGAAGATCAACGCCCCGGGACCTGAGCTCACGACAGGCCAGCTCGACCAGCTCATCCAGGAGGTCGCCCGCGAAGCGGTTGGTGCGCGCTGGGCCGTCCTGCAGCGGCTCATTGCCTCCTGGCGTCGATGCCGGGTGGTACGCCGATGTGATCGACGGGATCCACGGCGACGGTCTCCGGATCGCGGTCGACACCTCCGGTGAGTCGCTCCGCAAGACGCTTGACCGCGCCGCAGACCGGATCGACCTGATCAAGCCCAACTCCGACGAGCTCGGCGAGCTGCTCGACGTACCTGCATCGATGTTCGAGGGAGATCCTCAGACCGCCTTCGAGACCGCCGGCCGCTGCTGGATCGCGGCGTTGGCGAGATCCTGCTGACCCTCGGCAGCAAGGGCGCCTGCTCCTGAGCCACGATGGCGTCCGGTGGGCTGCGGCTCCGGCCATCGTCGCCCGCAGCACGGTGGGCGCCGGCGACTCCGCCCTCGCGGGCTACCTCATCGGTGCGCTCGAGTCTGCCGACGCGGACGGCCGTCTCGCGCTGGCCGTCGCGTACGGCAGCGCGGCCGCGTCGTTGCCGGGCTCGACGATGCCCGGCCCCGACGACCTGCCGCCGCTCCCCGAGGTCGTACGGGTCTAGTGGCGACTCGGTCCAGCGCTCGCTCTGGGTCAGCCAGAACAGGTAGGCCAGCGCCGGCACGACGATGACGCCGGCGAGACCGACGACGACCAGCAGCCCGGCAAGCGTCGCGTCGGCGCCCGCGGCCGCCGAGATCTTGACCTCGTCGACCAGCATCCACGGGTACTGCGCGACGCCCCAGCCGATCACGACCGCCGCCACGGCGGCGACCGCGGTGAACCGCGCGTGGCGCGTAGCGCCGGCGATGCAGCAGGACGAGCGTGGCGAGTCCCGCGATGGCCGACACCACGATGAGCGGCGCGGCCGGTCCGAGCAACCGGTCGCTGAGCGTCGGCGAGTCGTGCTTGATCGGGACCAGCGCCGCGAACACGACGATGCCGGTGACGATGCCGACCCCGATCGTACGGATGCGCAGCGTCTCGCTCAGCGCGTCGTGCTCCGACCGGGCGGCGTCGGCGGTCAGGAAGGCGCCGGCGAGGAAGGCGCACGTGCCGACGGCGATGAGCCCGCCGAACAGCGAGGTCGGGTGGAGCCACGAGCTGAGCTGGTCGCCGTTGCCCTCGGCCGGCACCCGGCCCGACGCGACGGCGCCCGGCGGCCGCGCCGAGGAAGAACGGCGTGATCAGCGACGACCCGGCGAACACGACGCCGAACAGCCGCGCCTGGGCCAGGGTCGCGGAGTACTTGCGGAACGCGAAGCTCGCGCCGCGCAGCACGATGCCGACCAGCGCCAGCGCGAGCGGCAGCGTGAGCGTCGTGGTCGCCGCGGCGAACGTCTCGGGGAAGCCGGTCCACCAGATCACCAGGATGTAGATCAGCCAGACGTGGTTGGCCTCCCACACCGGACCGATGCTGTGGTCGATCAGGGCGCGCAGCTCGCCGCCGCGCTCGGATCCGCCGGCGGTCAGGTCGAAGAACCCGGAGCCGAAGTCGGCGCCGCCGAACAGGGCGTACAGCACGATGCCCGCGAACATCGCGATCGCGACGACGACTGCCAGGCTCATCGGGCGCCCGCCTCGTCGACCGTCGCGGTGCCTGGCCCGTACGGGCTCGGCAGGTCCTCCTCGCCGGCGCGCCATCGCCGGGCCATCGAGCGGAGCACGACGAACGCGCCGATCGTCATGCCGACGTAGACCACGACCGCCGCGGCATAGCTCCACCACAGCCCCGCGCTCTCGCTGGCCGCGTCCTCGGTGCGCAGGATGCCCCAGACGACCCACGGCTGGCGGCCGACCTCGGTCGCGATCCAGCCGGCCTCCATCGCGATGACCGCGAGCGGCCCGGCGACGACGGCGACCGCGCAGGAACCAGCGCTTGCGGCAGCAGGTCGTGGCCGCGCCAGCGCGCGAGCCAGAACAGCACCACGACGATCGCCAGCAGCGTGCCGATGCCGACCATCGACTGGAACGCCAGGTGGGTGATGTTGACCGGCGGCTGGTCCGCCGCCGGGATCGTGTCGAGCCCGGGCACCGGCTTGTCGAACGAGTTCCGCGCGATGAGCGACCCGATCTTGGGGATGTCGATCGCGCCGTGGACCTTGCCGTCGATCAGGACGCCGCCGAGGCGCAGCGGGGCGGGCTGCTCGGTCGTCGTCGCGAGCTCGAACGCCGCCAGCTTCGACGGCTGCGTCTCGCCGACGCGGAGGCCCAGGATGTGGCCGATGAACGGCTGCACGATCGCCGCGACGGTCGCGAACACGAACGGCACCGTGAAGCCGAGCCGGTGGTGGGCGTCGACGCGGCCCTTGAGCATGCCGGCGGCATAGACGCCGGCGACGACGAACCCGACCACCATGAACGCGGCGAACCACATGTGCGGCGAACTGCAGGTAGACCCCGTCGTTGAACATCGCGCGCCACGGGTTGACGTCGGTGACCTCGCCGTCGACGAGCTTGAAGCCCGGTCGGGTTGTTCATCCAGGCGTTGACCGAGATGACGCAGAACGTGCCGACGACGCCCGCGATGCGCCATCGGGATCAGCATCGCGAGGTGGCGGCGCGGCGGCATGCGGTCCCAGCCGTACAGGTAGATGCCGAGGAAGATCGCCTCGACGAAGAACGACAGGCCCTCGAACGCGAACGGCAGGCCGAGGACGTCGCCGAACGGCCCATCAGCCCGGGCCACAGGATGCCCATCTCGAAGCTGAGCACCGTGCCGGAGACCGCGCCGATCGCGAACAGCACCGCCGAGACCTTGGCCCAGCGCTTCGCGAGGCCCAGCGCGACCGGATCGTCGCGCACGATGCCGCGGCGGTGGACGACGATAGATCATCGTCGGGAAGGCGACCCCGAAGCAGGCGAGGATGATGTGCCAGCCCAGCGAGAGCGCCATCTGCTCGCGGGCCGGGAGGAGCCCCGGTGGGGCATCGCTCGAGGTCAGGACGTTGGTGATGACTCCCGCGAAGTCCATGTCTTCACCCTACGTGCGAGTCGCCGCCGAACCCCGTCGCGCGGGTGTGAGATGGTCCGCGCGACGAATGCGTCACACCGTCAGAGGGCTGACGGTCCGGAACGTGATGCCGGCCTTCTGCAGGCGATCGATCAGCGCATCGCCCATCGCCACCGCCGTCGTGGTCTGGCCGGCGACCTTGGGCACGTCGTCGTACGCCAGGCAGAGCGCCGACTCACTGAGCATCTTGGACGTCTCGGTGTAGCCCGGATCGCCGCCCGTGACCTCGGCGTGGACCTTCTTGCCGCCGCCCTCGGCGAACACGCTGAACTTGAACCACGACTTCTCGCGCTTCTCCTCCGACGGGCCGGCACCCGGATCCTTGAGCTTGAGCAGCAGCGCACGCGTGGGCGGCAGCTGCGCGCCGGCGAATGCCACGCCGAGCCCGATGCCCGAGGCGGCCAGCATGCGGCGGGTCTTGAAGTGCGCGAAGTGCGAGTAGGTGAACTCGGGGCCGTACCGCTCGAGGGATCGTGCCGAGCGGAGCACGATCTGCGGGTCGATCGTCGGCATCGGGACACCCCAGCCGCCCAGCTCCTCGGCGCCTTGCCGAGCTTGCCGGAGCCGCGGACCTTGCGGCCTTCGGGTCGCGGCTCGGCCTTGCGGCGGGCCGCGGCGATCTTGCCGGAGTCGCGCATCGACGAGAACTGGTTGATCGCCGAGTGGTAGG
>CAVXIX010000009.1:0-366291 GCA_963761965.1 uncultured Actinomycetota bacterium | reverse complement strand
TAGTCATTGCCAACCGGCTGCCGGTCGACCGGATCGAGATGCCCGACGGCAGTACGGCGTGGCGCCCGCGCCCGGTGGACTCGTCACCGCCCTCGCGCCGGTGATGCAGCGCCACCACGGCGCATGGATCGGCTGGACCGGCGCCGGACGAGAAGGTGGACCCGTTCGACAACGACGGCATGCATCTGGTGCCGGTGATGCTGTCGGCCGAGGACGTCAGCTGTACTACGAGGGCTTCTCGAACGCGACGCTCTGGCCGCTGTACCACGACGTGATCGCGGCGCCCGAGTTCCACCGCGAGTGGTGGGAGTCCTACGTGGCCGTGAACCGCCGGTTCGCGGAGGCCGCCGCGGACGCCGCCGACGACAACGCCGACGTCTGGGTGCACGACTACCAGCTGCAGCTCGTCCCGGCGATGCTGCGCGAGCTGCGTCCCGACCTACGGATCGGCTTCTTCCTGCACATCCCGTTCCCGCCGACCGAGCTGTTCCCGCAGATGCCGTGGCGGCGGCAGATCCTCGACGGCCTGATCGGTGCCGACCTGGTCGGATTCCAGCGCCCGGCGGCGCCGCCTGAACTTCGCCCGGCTGGCCCGCAACCGGATGGGTCAGCGGACCCGCGGCGACCGATCCACCTGCCCGACGACCGGATCGTCCGGGCCCAGGCGTTCCCGATCTCGATCGACGCCGGCGAGCTTGAGGACCTGGCCCGCAAGCCGGAGACGAGGCCCGCGCCGCCGAGATGCGCGAGAGGTCGGCAACCCGACGCACATCCTGCTCGGCGTCGACCGGCTCGACTACACCAAGGGCATCCGGCAACGGCTGCGCGCGTTCGGCGAGCTGATGGACGAGGAGCGCTCCCGTCGACGACGCCGTCTTCATCCAGGTGGCGACGCCGTCCCGCGAGCGCGTCGAGCAGTACCGCATGCTCCGCGACGAGATCGAGCTGCTGGTCGGCCGGATCAACGGCGAGGACGGCCGGATCGGCACACCGGCCGATCAACTACCTGCACACGTCGTACCCGCGGACCGAGATGGCCGCGCTGTTCCGGGCCGCCGACGTCACCGTGGTGACCCCGTTGCGCGACGGCATGAACCTGGTCGCCAAGGAGTACGTCGCCTGCCGGTACGACGACACCGGGGCGCTGGTGCTGAGTGAGTTCGCCGGCGCGGCGGACGAGTTCCGGCAGGCGTTCCAGGTGAACCCGCACGACATCAACGGGATGAAGGCCACCATCCTCGACGCGATCCAGGCGACCGCGCGCGAGCTCGGCCGCCGCATGAAGGCGATGCGCAAGCATCGTCATGGAGCACGACATCGACGTGTGGGCCGCGAACTTCCTGCGCGAGCTGACGTCGGCGCGCGACCCGCACGCCAAGAACCCCCGCCCCGTATGACCCCGAGCGAAGCGGACTACCACGCTGCGCCGACCCTCGTCGGCAAGCATGTCCGGCTCGAGGGTCTCGAACCCCATCACGCTGCGGGAGTGCTCGGCGCCTCGGACGATGACGAGGTGTTCACGTGGCAGTTGTTCGCCCGGCCGACCACGATCGAGCAGGCCGAGGCGCTGGTCGGGCTCTACCTGACGCGTCCGGGCACGGTCGCCTGGTCCAGATCGACCAGGCATCGGGCGAGGTTGCCGGGCTCACGACGTACTACGACATCGACCCCGCCGTCCGTACCGTCGCCATCGGCTCGACCTGGCTCGGCCGCAGGTTCTGGCGCACGGGCGTCAACACCGAGGCCAAGCTCCTGCTGCTGCGTCACGCGTTCGACGACCTCGGCTGCGCCCGCGTGGTGTGGCACGTCGACATCCTCAACGAACGTTCGCAGTCAGCAGTCGCGCGCATCGGCGGCGTCCGCGAGGGCGTGCTGCGCAAGCACCGGATCCGGCGCGACGGGTCATGGCGCGACACCGTGCTCTTCTCGATGACCGACGACGAGTGGCCGGCCGCCCGCGACGCCCTCGAGGAGCGGCTGGCTCGCTGAGCATTCGCAGATGCGCCCGGCCGGAGGCACCATGAGGGTGACGCATCACAGGAACGAGGTCACTCATGACTGAGCATCGGACGATGAACACCATCATCCACGCGGCGATCCGGCGCGACGTCGCACGCTTCGACGCAGCGCTTGCCACCTTCCCGGACGGATCGCAGCAACGGGCGACGAGCTTCCCGCGCCTGGGACAACTTCGCGCACCAGATCCACCAGCACCACGACGACGAGGAGACGATCTTCTGGCCGGCGTTCCGCGCCCTCGGCGCCGACGAGGCGCTGGTCACCGACCTGGACGGCGAGCATGAACGCATGCAGGGCGCACTGACCGTCGCCGACTCCGTCATGCGAGAGCTGCCGGCCGACCCGACCGCAGCGAACGCCGAGGCGGCAAGGGCGGCAATCGCGCGCTCGACTCGGTCCTCGTCGAGCACTTCACGCACGAGGAAGCGACCTCGAGCCGTTCGCCGCCGGCCACCGGGAGACCCCCGAGATCAAGAGGCGCAGACCGCCGTCCGCAAGGCGCACAAGGGTGGCGCCGGGACGTTCATGGCGTGGCTCCTCGACGGCGCCGACGCCGACGCTTCGGCCGCGCTGCGCAAGGAGATCCCGCCGCCGGTGCTGTTCGTGCTGACGCGCCTCGCCGGCCGGGCCTACAACCGCGACATCGCCCCGGTCTGGCGCTGACCGTCGCTAGCGCACCGTGACGGGGAATCCGTTGCGGACGGCGTTCAGGACCGTCGAGATCTCGACCGCCTCGTCGACCAGCACGCGTGTGACGCCGGCGGGCACCGCCAGGCGGATGACGACATCTGCCGACGTGACGACCCCGTCCTCGTCTATCTCGAGCGACACGTCCACCTGGACGTCGTCGATCGTGTCGTTGCGAACTGCCGCGACGAAGCGCAGGTCGTTGGCAAGGCAGCCGCCGATCGCGAGTGCGAGAAGCTCGCCGCCGTTCATGCCGGCACCCGCTCCCCCGGCCACGCCCGCAGGACGGTCAACGACCACGGCGTGCTCGCTGGTACGGCCTTCAGCGGCCTGGGTCCCCGGGATCGTCCGGAACTCGCCTCGATCGTCGTCATGTCCTACGCATGATTCGCTCGCTCACTCTGCCAGTCTGCCCCTTTTGTGCTCGAATATCAGGTTTGTTCGGTCAGCGCGACCTCCGGTGCCGAGCTTAGGTTGTCGACGACGAACCACGGAGGTCATCGGGATCCTGCGCTGCGACGTGCACGTGGAAGTCGTCGGCGCCGGCGAGGAAGTAGACGTTGAGCACCTCCGGCATGCCGGCGAGCCGGTCGGAGAACTCGCTGATCGCGCCGCGGGCATCGCCGCGCAGGCGCACCGCGATCATGGCCTGGATGGGCCGGCCGATCCACGCCGGGTCGACCTCGGCGTGGAAGCCGGCGATGACGCCGCGCTCGATCAGGCTGCGCAACCGGGTGAGGCAGGTCGACGCTGCAATCCCGACCTTTTCGGCGAGTGCGTTGTTGGGCAGCCGGCCTTGGCTGCGCAGTGCGGCGACGATCCGCTGGTCGATGTCGTCGAGCTCGCGAAGATCATTCGGCACGGACGCTCCTGGAGGCTCTGAATCGGCGTGATCAACAGCAGACGACCATCCTACAGAATCTTGTTCGCACAGTTGCGCGTGATTCCGCAGTTGATTCACCATGGGAGCAATATTCCGTTCTGAAGGAGCACGTCATGCTGGTCGGTGTCCCCGCGAGGTCAAGAACCACGAGTACCGCGTCGCCATCACCCCCGCCGGGTCACGCTGACGCGCCACGGCCACGACGTCATCATCGAGCACGACGCCGGCCTCGGCTCGTCGATCCACGACGACGAGTACGTCGCCGCCGGCGCCAAGATCCTCGACACCGCCGACGATCTGGGCCGACGCCGAGCTGGTGCTCAAGGTCAAGGAACCGATCGCCGAGGAGTACGGCCGCATGCGCCGCGGCCAGACCCTCTTCACGTACCTCCACCTCGCCGCGAGCCGCGAGTGCACCGACGCCTTGCTGTCGGCCGGCACGACGTCGATCGCGTACGAGACCGTGCAGCTGCCGGACCGCTCGCTGCCCTTGCTCGCCCCGATGTCGGAGGTCGCCGGACGGCTGGCCCCCAGGTCGGCTTCCAGCACCTCATGGCCAGCAACGGTGGCCGCGGCGTGCTGCCCGGCGGCGTGCCGGGTGTCTACCCCGCCGACGTGGTCGTGATCGGGGCCGGCGTCTCGGAGTCAACGCTGCCGAGGTCGCGCGCGGCATGGGCGCCCACGTGCAGATCCTCGACCTCGACGTCGCCAAGCTGCGCCAGGTCGACGCCCGGTTCGCCGGCATGATCACGACGGTCGCGTCGAGCTCGTTCGCGATCGAGAAGGCCGTCCGCGAGGCCGACCTGGTGATCGGCGCGGTCCTGGTGCCCGGCGCCAAGGCTCCCAAGCTCATCACCGACGACCTGGTCGCCACGATGCGTCCGGGTTCGGTGCTCGTCGACATCGCGATCGACCAGGGCGGTTGCTTCGAGAAGCTCGCACGCGACGACCCACGACAACCCGACGTTCAAGGTCCACGACTCGATCTTCTACTGCGTCGCCAACATGCCCGGTGCGGTGCCGCGCACCTCGACCTACGCGCTGACCAACGTCACCCTCCCCTATGCCGTCGCGCTCGCGAACAAGGGCTGGAAGCAGGCCGTGACCGACGATGCCGCTCTCGCGGGCGGACTCAGCACGCACGACGGCCACCTGGTCAACGCGGCCGTCGGCGAGGCCCTCGACCTCGAGGTCACCCCGCTGTCAGCTCTCTGACTCCTCGGTCAGTCAGCAACGGGGTCGTACGGGCGGGCTTCGCGGAGCGCCTTGTTGGCCACTCCGGCCAGCAGCACCGCGACGCCTGCCGCGCCGACCGTCACGGCGAACGCCGGCGTGTGACCGCCTTCGTCGGCCAGTCGACCGGCGACCGACGCGCCCAGGGCGTAACCGATGCCGGTCGCCCCGGCGAGCAGCGTCATCGCGGTGCCGACCCGGTGCACCGGCACGAGGATCCCGGCAAGCGCGAAGTTGCTGATCATGTAGGGCGCAACGGCGAAGCCGAGCAGCGCGATGACGAAGATCAGCGAACCGATCGAGTCGACGAGCAGCAACGGAGCAGACAGCACGAGGAGGCCGACCGCTGCGACGAGCATGCGCGTGGCGTAGAGGACGCGCTCGGGCAACGCGGTGATCGCGAGCCCTGCCGTGACGCTGCCGATGCCCAGCACGGCATGGATCAGTCCGGCGACTCCGGGGTGCCCGTCGGCGCGCGCCAGCACCGCGGTGCCGGTCTGCACGCTGCCGAAGATCGTGCCGATGCACAGCTGCGCCACGACGAGGACGGCGAACGCGATGGACCAGAGCGGCGCCGAGCCGGAGCCGCCGGTCGTCGAGCGCTTGGCCACGAGCTCCGACGTCCAGTGGACCGCGAACCATGACCCGAACACCGCCAGCACGACCGCTGCGGCCAGCAGCGCACCGGCCGGCTCGGCGATGATCGCCAGCACGCCGATCATCGCGGGACCCAGCACGAACGACGCCTCGTCGGCCGCACCCTCGTACGAGAACGCCGCATCGACGAGACGGCGCTGATCACCCTCGTCGCGGGTGATGGGACGCCACCGCACCCTGCGCGAGCGGGCCGACCTGCGGCATCGCGAGGCCGGTGATCGCGGCGACCGCGAAGATCACGGCGCGAGGGGTGTCCGGATCCGTCACGAACACGACAGCGGCGAGGCCGGCGGCCCCGACGAGCGACTGCACGAGCACGACCGGCCGTTGGCCGATGCGATCGGCGAGTGCTCCGGCCAGCGGTGAGCCGACGGCATTCGCGACGGCGAGGAGACCAGCCGCCGCACCGCCGGCGCCATAGCTGTCGAGCTCGGAGCTGACCAGGACCAGGACACCCAGCTGGCTCATGGCAAGCGGAATCCGCCCGAGGAAGGCTACGAGGATGTAGGCGGGCCCGACGATCCGCAGGAGTGCGCGGTAGGCGGCGATTGCTGACACAGCCTGACAACTGTAGGGCACTGGCGCCCTCGATAGGGTCGGAGCATGCCGCCATCCGTTGCGCGAAGGTCAACCTTCGCGATCTTCGCCTTGAACGGCTTCCTCCTCGGCATGTGGGTCGTGCACATCCCGGAGATCCGCGAGCGTACGGGCGCCAGCACTGCGGTCCTCGGCTACCTGCTGCTGCTCCTCGGCGGCGCGGCACTGATCGGCATGCAGGTCGGAGGGCGGCTGATCGACCGGTTCGGCAGCCGGGTCGTCGTCGTGGTCGCCGGGCTCGCACTGAGTGCCTGCCTCGTCGGTCCGGGCCTCGCGACCAGCACCCCCGCCCTGGCTGTCGCGCTCGGCCTGCTCGGCGCGTTCAACGGCGTCATCGACGTGGCGCAGAACGCCCAGGCCGTCGAGGTCGAGCGCGCGTACGGGCGACCGATCATCAGCGCGTTCCACGCCTTCTTCTCCCTTGGCGGCCTGATCGCCTCGCTGATCGGCGGCGCCCTGATCGCGCTCGACACCGACGTGCGGCTGACCCTCGCCGGCGCCGGCGTGCTCGGCTTCCTCCTCACGCTCGCCGCTCAGGCCCGCACTGCTGCCCCCTTCACCGGCCACGACCCGCGAGCCCGGCGTCCCCCGCGTCCACGCGCCCTGGTCGCTGCGCGTCGTCGTCTTGTCCTTGCTGGCGTTCGTGCTCCTGCTGTCGGAGGGTGTCGCGTACGACTGGAGCACGGTGCACCTGCATGACTCGCTCGGCGCGAGCAAGTCGGTCGCTGCGTGGGCGTTCGGCGCGTTCTCGGTCACGATGACGCGTCGTACGCCTCGTGGCCGACCGGGTCGTCGCACGGATCGGTGCCGCGGCGTACGTCCAGCGGGCCGCACTCGTCGGCGCGGCCGGGCTCCTCGGGGCGGCTCTGGCTCCCAACGCCGGCGCTGGCGATCATCGCGTGGGCGGTGTTCGGCGTGGGCCTGGCCGGGTGCGTGCCCCAGTTCTTCAGCGCGGCCGGCAACATCGACCCGGCCGCCGCGGGCACCTACCTCGCCCGGGTCACCGGCACCGGCTACCTCGGGCTGCTCGCCGGGCCCGCGATCATCGGCATCCTGACCAACTGGGTGTCGCTGACCACGGCGTTCACGGTGCCCATCATCGGCTGCCTCCTCGCCGGACTCCTCGCGCCGTCGGCCCTGCGCAAGGACGAGGCCAAGGCATGACCCGGCCGCTGGCCGAGATCATGGCGCCGGACTGGGCCGAGGCGCTGGCGCCGGTCGCCGACCGGATCACCGCGATGGGCCAGTTCCTCCGCGAGGAGATCGCCGCCGGCCGGCCCTACCTGCCCGCCGGCGACCACATCCTGCGGGCGTTCGCCGAGCCGATGGCCGACGTCCGCGTGCTCATCACGGGGCAGGACCCCTATCCGACCCCCGGCCACCCCGTCGGGCTGTCGTTCTCGGTCGCGCCCGACGTACGCCCGTTGCCCCGCAGCCTGGTCAACATCTTCACCGAGCTCGAGGCCGATCTCGGCATCCCGCGGTCGGCCTCCGGACGACCTGACGCCGTGGGCCCAGCAGGGCGTGCTGCTGCTCAACCGGGTGCTGACCGTGCGCCCCGGCACGCCGGCGAGCCACCGCGGCAAGGGTTGGGAGGCCGTCACCGAGCAGGCGATCCGCGCCCTCGTCGCACGCGGCACCCCGCTCGTCGCGATCCTGTGGGGCCGCGACGCTCAGGGCCTCGCACCGATGCTGGGTGACGTGCCGCGCATCGAGTCGGTGCACCCGAGCCCGCTGTCGGCGTCCCGCGGATTCTTCGGCTCCAAGCCGTTCAGCCGGGCCAACGAATTGCTGGTCGCGCAGGGTGCCGAGCCTGTCGACTGGCGCCTGAAGCCCGCTAAGGCTGATCGGGTGGCCATGAACAAGCAGATCCGCGATCGCGCGGTCGTCATCGACGACGGTCTCGCCCACCTGCAGCGCTGGGGCCTGCGGGTCATCGTCATCGGAGCCGCCGCCTGGGTCGTCGGCTGGAGCATCGGCCACATCTGGATGGTGATCTATCCCGTTGCCCTGGCACTGATCGTCTCGACGGTGCTGGGCCCGCCGGCCGCGTGGCTCCGCTCGAAGGGTTGGCCCGCCGGGCTCGCCGCCGCAGCCATCGTGCTGGGGTTCATCAGCCTCGTCGTCGGGCTCATCGCGGTGCTCACGCCACAGGTCGCCGGCCAGGCCAGCGAAGTCGCGGCCGGGGCGTCCGACGGACTCCAGAAGATCCGCGACTGGGTCACCGGCGAACCCCTCAACCTGTCCGACGGGCAGATCACCCGCGCCATCGAGGCGGTCCAGGACAAGCTCACGTCGAGCGCGAGCGCGATCAGCTCCGGCGTCTTCTCCACGATCGGCACGGCGACCTCGGTCATCGTCAACCTCGTGCTGGTCCTGATGCTGACGTTCTTCTTCGTCAAGGACGGCCACAAGTTCCTGCCGTGGATCAAGACGATCGGCGGCCAGCGCGCCGGAGTCCACCTGGTCGAGGTCCTCGAGCGGGCATGGAACACGCTCGGCGGCTTCATCCGTACGCAGAGCCTCGTCGCCCTGATCGACGCCGTCATCATCGGCGGCGGCCTGGCGATCCTCGGCTCGCCCTTGGCCGTGCCGCTCGCCGTCGTGACGTTCTTCGGTGCCTACATCCCGATCATCGGTGCGTTCGTCAGTGGCGCCCTCGCCGTCCTCGTCACGCTGGTCACCAACGGCACCAACGACGCGCTGATCGCCATGGGCATCGTGGTCGCGGTGCAGCAGCTCGAGGGCAATGTCCTGTCGCCGTGGCTGCAGGGCAAGAACATGAACCTGCACCCGGCCGTCGTGCTGCTCTCCGTCACCGCCGGCGGTTCGCTGTTCGGCATCACCGGCGCGTTCCTCGCGGTGCCCGTCGTCGCGACGATCGCCGAGATCCTGCGCTACCTCAACGAGCGCATCGACGACTCGGTGTCGGTGCTCGCGCCCAAGGAGGACTCCGAGTCCGCGGAGACCCTCGCCGAGGACTGACGCGTGACGCCCGATCTCGACGCGCTCGCCGCCCAGCTGCCCGACGGCGCGCTGCTCGTCGATCCGGACCGGATGGCCGGCTATCGCTGGGATCGCGCCAACGACCCGGCCGCCGGAGTCCCACTCGCCGTCGTACGCGCGACGTGCACCGAGGACGTGCAGGCCGCCGTACGCTTCGCCGCCCAGCACGGTCTCGCCGTCGTCCCGCGCGGCGCCGGGTCAGGCCTGTCGGGCGGTGCATCCGCGCTCGACGGGTGTCTCGTCATCTCGCTGGAGAGCATGCGCACGATCGAGGTCGACCCGGCGACGCGCATCGCGTTCGTCGAGCCCGGGGCGATGAACGCCGAGGTCAAGGCGGCCGCTGCCGAGCACGGCCTCTGGTACCCGCCGGACCCCAGCTCGTACGAGATCTGCTCGATCGGCGGCAACGTCGCGACCAACGCGGGCGGGCTGTGCTGCGTCAAGTACGGCGTCACGAGCGACTACGTCCTCGGGCTGACGGTGGTCCTCGCCGACGGCACCGCGGTCGAGCTCGGCGGTCCACGGCTCAAGGACGCTGCCGGGCTGTCGCTGACCAAGCTGTTCGTCGGCAGCGAGGGGACGCTCGGCGTCATCACCCGCATCGTGCTGCGGCTCGTGCCGGCGCAGCGCCCGCCCTGCACCCTCGTCGCGACGTTCGCCTCGCTCGACGACGCGACCAGGACGGTCCTCGACATCACCCGGCGGATGCGTCCGGCGATGCTCGAGCTCATGGATCACGCGTCGATCAATGCCGTCGAGGACATCACCAGGATGGGCCTCGATCGCAGCGCCGAGGCGATGCTGGTCGTCCAGTCCGACGAGCCGGCGACGCATGGCTTGGCCGAGATCGCCGAGGTCACCACGATCTGCGAGGCCAACCACAGCACCGAGGTGTTCTCGACCGACGACGCCGAGACCGGTGAGGCGTTCGTCGTCGCCCGCCGCATGGTCATCCCGGCACTGGAGCAGAAGGGCTCGTTGCTGCTCGAGGATGTCGGCGTGCCGCTGCCCGAGCTCGGCGCCCTGGTGCGCGGCATCGAGGCGATCGCGGCCAAGCACGTCATCACGATCGCGGTCGTCGCACATGCCGGCGACGGCAACACGCATCCCGCTGATCGTGTTCGACGCGACGGACGCCGACGAGACCGCTCGAGCGCACGAGGCATACGGTCAGGTCATGGAGCTCGCGATCGGACTCGGCGGCACGATCACCGGCGAGCATGGCGTGGGACGGCTCAAGAAGCCGTGGCTGCCCTCATACCTCGGGCCCGAGGTCATGGCCCTCAACCGGCAGGTCAAGGCGGCACTCGATCCGCAGGGCATCCTCAATCCCGGCGCCGTGTTCCCAGCATGACCACCTCTCGCGGGCTTGACCGGCTGCTGGCGTTCGGGGACGCGACCGTCGCCATCGCGATGACGTTGCTGGTGCTCCCGCTCGTCGACATCGCCCAGTCGATCGATGGTCACCCGGTCGGCGACTACCTCGACGAGCACCGCGGCGACCTGCTCGTGTTCGCCCTGAGCTTCCTCGTCATCGGCATCTTCTGGCGCGGGCACCTGCAGATGTACGAACACGTGGATGTCTACAACCAGCCGCTGGTGATCGCCAACCTGGTGTGGCTGGCCAGCATCGTGTTCCTGCCGTTCCCGACCGAGCTCCTGGGCAACGACGAACAACGAGCCATGGACGTACGGCCTCTACGTCGGGACGATGCTCGTCACCAGTCTGGCGAGCCTCGCGCAGAAGTGGCTGATCATCCGGGCAGAAGGCGCGGGCGAGAGCGCCAAGTCCGTCGTCCCTCAGGTCACCCTGGCGTCGCTGATGCTGATCGCGCTGCTGATCGCAACTCTCGCTCCCGTGATCGGTCTGTGGTCCTTGCTCCTGCTGACCGCGTCCGCTCCGGCCGAGGCATTGCTGCGGAAGGCGCCTCGACTCCTGCCACACTTCTCGTGACACCTCCAGCTGAGCCCCGAGGAGGACCGATGGCCGCCGAGACCGCGCAGACGCTCGATCGCGGACTGCGCATCCTGTCGCTCGTCGCGGGCGTCGGAGTCCCGGTTCACGATCAACGAGATCGCCGAGTCGCTCGGGATCAGCCGCACCGTGGCCTACCGGCTCATCGTCACGCTCGAGGAGCACGACCTGCTGCATCGTGACGAGCAGGGCCGCATCGGAGCCGGGTTCGGCATGATGGCGTTCCGCAACGCGTACCTGCCCGAGCTCAAGTCGCGCGCCACCCCGGCGCTGACGCGGCTGGCCGACGCCAGCGGCGCCACGGCGCACCTGACGATCGCCGACGGCGAGGACGCGGTCGCGCTGCTCGTGGTCGAGCCGAGCCGCAGCGACCTGCACGTGGCATACCGGGTCGGCGCTCGTCATCGCCTCGACACGGGTGCGGCCGGCAAGGCGATCCTGCTGGGGCGTCACGACGGGGGCGGTGTGGCGAGCACGTCCGGCGAGCTCCAGCCCGGTGCTGCCGGGTTGGCCGCGCCGGTGCGCGGGGTGCCGGGCCTCGACGCCTCGGTCGGCATCGTCAGCCTGCACGACATCGACGCGGCGAAGGTCGAGCCGCTGGTGCTCGAGGCGGCGCGAGCCGTGAAGCCCGAGCACCCGTCCGAACGACGTGAGTCGCCCTGAGCATCGTTGCGACGGCACACGCTCAGCGGGTGGTGATGGTGCCTTCGACTTCGCCGAGGGTGATCGTGCCGGCGGTGGCGCGGAGCGTGACGGTGTCGCCGTCCTCCAGGTACGTACGGGTGGTGCCGTCGTCGAGGGTGAACGGTTCGGTGCCGCCCCAGGACAGCTCGAGGAGTGATCCGCGTTGGTCACGGTCGGGGCCGGAGATCGTGCCGGAGCCGTAGAGGTCGCCGGTGCGCAGCGATGCGCCGTTGACGGTCATGTGGGCCAGCATCTGCGCGGGTGACCAGTACATCGAGGCGTACGGCGGGCGTGACACCACCGAGCCGTTGATCGCGACCTCGAGGTCGATGCCGTAGCCGGCCGGTTCGGCGACCCGGAGGTAGTCCAGCGGTTCGGGGTCCTGCCCCGGCAGCGGCGTCCGGGCGTCTCGCAGGGCGGCGAGTGGGGTGATCCACGGCGAGATCGAGGTGGCGAACGACTTGCCCAGGAACGGGCCCAGCGGGACGTACTCCCAGGCCTGGATGTCACGGGCCGACCAGTCGTTGAGCAGGGTCACGCCGAAGACGTGATCGGCGAACGCGTCCGCCGGCACCGGCTCCCCCATCGTGCTGGGGACGCCGACGACGAAGCCGAGCTCGGCCTCGATGTCCAGCGCCTGCGACGGCCCGAACCCCGGCTGGCCGTCAGGGCCGGGTCGGCGCTGGCCGTGCGGTCGCACGATCGGCGTGCCCGAGGGGACGACGGTGCCGGCGCGGCCGTGATAGCCGACCGGCAGGTGGCGCCAGTTGGGCAGCAGCGGCTCGGCGTCAGGGCGGAAGATCTTGCCGACGTTGGACGCGTGGTTGAGCGAGGCGTAGAAGTCGACGTAGTCCGCCACCTGCGAACGGCATCCGCGGCTCGACCTCGGCCAGCGGGATCCGGCCCACCGACGAGTCGGCCAGCGTCTCCTGCAACCACGCACCGACGGCCGACCACACCTGCGGCCCCGCAGCCATCAGCGGCGCTGAGGTCCGGACCGGCGAACAGCAACGGGTCAAACGCCGGCGCCGACAGCATCCAGCGCCGCAAGGTCGACGACCTCATCCTCCAGCGCGTACGACGACCAGCTCACGACCCTGATGCGCGACGACGCCGTACGGCAGATGATCCAGCCCGAACCCGGCGGTCATGCGACAGCCCCAGCTCGACGAGGTCCTCGTACGGCTCGGTCACGCCGCAGCAGCCGAACCCGCGGAACGTACGCCTGCACAGTCGCCGCGTCCTCGTCGGTCCACGACCGCACCTCGCCCGCCAACGCGCTGCCGTCGCGCTCCGCGAGCACCTCGGCGGCCTCGTCCACCGTCGCCCCGGAGTGCAGCCGGTGCACCGCGACCATGATGTTGAGGAACCCGTGCTGCTCGAAGCCCGTCCCCGGCTGGGTGTTGCGGACAGCGCGATGCAGCCCGGCGGTCAGCTTGAGCCGGTGATGCAGGAGGGCACTGAGCACGGCCGCGAGCTCCTGCTCATCCGGGTAGGCGGCAGCCTCCACCCCACCCGTGCGGAACTTCGCCTGGAAGCCGGCCGCGGCGATCTCGTCGGCGGCCGCGAGCCAGGCGTCGGACACGTAGGCGCCCGGCCTCGGCAGCTCGACCGACACCGTGATGTCGTCGTACCCAGCCAGCGCCAGCACCAGGTCCTTGGCCGCCGATGCGGGGTCGCCGGGCGCCAACGGCAGCTCGAACGCCGACCACCGTGAGGTGCGGGAAGTCGTGGAGCGCCGCGATCGACTGCCCGAGGCCGCGCGGGCCGCCCGTCGCGATGACGCCGATCTCCAGCGGACCCTCGGCCAGCGCCGGCACCCGGGCGACATCACCGTCGCGCACCAGCAGCGGCCCGACCATCGAGGCGTAGGCGCTGGCCCGATGGCTCGCGTGCTCGCGGATCGCGACGTCGAGCGGCGCATTGCCGGGCGGGAAGATCGCGGCGTCATCGACCAGGCGATCGAGCAGGGTTGACACGTCCACCACGGTATCGCATGGTGTTTTTATCGGATAGATCATCCGTTATCCGGATACAGGAGACCTCGTGGCCCACTATCGCAGCGTCGGGACAGATCCCGCCCAAGCGCCACACCCAGTTCCGTACGCGACGACGGCGCGCTCCACCGCGAGGAGCTCATGGGCGAGGAGGGGTTCTCGAGCGACTCGTCCCTGCTCTACCACCTCGGCGTCCCGTCGGGCGATCGTCGCGTCGGAGATCTGGGACCTCCCCGACCACTCCACGACCGCCAACCACCCGCTCAAGCCGCGACACCTGCGCCTGCCCCAGCTGTTCGCCGACACCGACCCGACGACGCTCGACCTCGTGACCGGCCGGCGCCTCGTGCTCGGCAACGGCGACGTCCGCATCGCGTACGCCGTGGGCAGCGCACCCTCGCCGCTCTATCGCAACGCGATCGGCGACGAGTGCGTGTTCATCGAGTCCGGCTCCGGCGTCGTCGAGACGGTCTTCGGCGCCCTGACGTTCCGCACCGGCGACTACGTGATCATCCCCCGCGCCACGACGCATCGCTGGCTGCCCGAGGGCACCGTCAAGGCGTACGCGATCGAGTCCAACAGCCACATCGCACCGCCCAAGCGCTACCTGTCGCGCTACGGCCAGCTGCTCGAGCACGCGCCCTACTGCGAGCGCGACCTGCACGGCCCCGACGCGCCGCTGCTCGAGGAGGGCACCGACGTCGAGGTCCTCGTCAAGCACCGCGGATCGGGCCCGAACGGCATCGTCGGCAGCCGGATGACGTACGACACCCACCCGTTCGACGTCGTCGGCTGGGACGGCTGCCTCTACCCCTACACGTTCAACGTCTCGGACTACGAGCCCATCACCGGACGCGTGCACCAGCCGCCGCCGGTGCACCAGGTGTTCGAGGGCCAGAACTTCGTGGTCTGCAACTTCGTGCCGCGCAAGGTCGACTACCACCCGCTCGCGATCCCGGTGCCCTACTTCCACTCCAACGTCGACTCCGACGAGGTCATGTTCTACGTCGACGGCGACTACGAGGCGCGCAAGGGCTCGGGCATCGGCATCGGCTCGATCTCGCTGCACCCCGGTGGGTACGCCCATGGGCCGCAGCCCAGCGCGATCGAGGCAAGCCTCGGCGTCGAGGCGTTCGACGAGCTCGCGGTCATGGTCGACACCTTCCGGCCGCTCGAGCTCGGCGAGGGCGGACTCGCCGCCGAGGACGACTCGTACGCCTGGTCGTGGGCCGGTCGCAAGCTCGACTCATAGTCTCTGCCGAAGCCCCTGAACGACCGACACCCTGCTCTGAGAAGGTGGATCCATGGAGACCCGTCATGACCTGCTCGACGTCGACCACCTGCTGACCGACGAGGAGCGGGCCATCCGCGACACGGCTCGCCGCTTCGCCCAGGACAAGCTCGCGCCGCACGTCGCCGAGTGGGCCGAGACCGGCGAGCTGCCGGCCCGCGACATCGCCAAGCAGATGGGCGGCGCCGGCCTGCTCGGCATGCACCTCGAGGGCTACGGCTGCGCGGGCGTGGGCCCCACGGCGTACGGACTGGCGAGCATCGAGCTCGAGGCGATCGACAGCGGCCTGCGGTCGCTGTTCTCGGTGCAGGGCTCGCTCGCGATGTACTCGATCCACGCCTACGGCTCCGAGGAGCAGAAGCAGCAGTGGCTGCCCGGCATGGCTGCGGGCGACTACGTCGGCGCGTTCGGCCTGACCGAGCCCGACCACGGCTCCAACCCCAACGGCATGCGTACGCGCGCCAAGCGCGACGGCGACGACTGGGTGCTCAACGGCTCGAAGATGTGGATCACCAACGGCAGCGTCGCCGACGTCGTCGTGGTGTGGGCGCAGACCGACGACGGCATCCGCGGCTTCGTGGTGCCGACCGACACCCCCGGCTTCTCCGGCCGTGCCATCAAGCACAAGATGTCGATGCGCGCCTCGGTCACCAGCGAGCTGACGTTCGAGGACATGCGCCTGCCCGCCGCTGCGTTGCTGCCCGGGGCCGAGGGCCTGCGCGGCCCGCTCGGCGCGCTCAACGAGGCCCGGTTCGGCATCGTCTTCGGCACGACCGGCGCGGCGCGATCGTGCCTCGAGACGGCGATCGACTACGCCACGACCCGCACGCAGTTCGACAAGCCGATCGGCGCGTTCCAGCTGACGCAGGGCAAGCTCGCCGACATGAGCGTCGCGCACGGCATGGCGCTGCTGCTGAGCGTCCACCTCGGTCGTCTCAAGGAGGCCGGCATCCTCAAGCCCGCCCAGGTCAGCGCCGGCAAGCTCAACAACACCCGCGTCGCGCTCGACATCGCCCGCACGGCGCGCACGATCCTCGGCGCCAACGGCATCTCGGGCGAGTACTCCGTCATGCGGCACGCCAACAACCTCGAGTCCGTGCTGACGTACGAGGGCACCGCCGAGATCCACCAGCTCACGATCGGCCGCGAGCTGACCGGGCTGTCGGCGTTCGCCTAGACGCGCCTTCGCGGCGTACGCCGTGAGACGCTTGGCGCATGACCGAGGCGGCGAAGGATGCGGCGACGCCGCGTCGCGGGCGGCCCGGCTACGACCAGCAGACCGTGCTGCGTCGCGCGATCGAGCTGTTCAACCGCCAGGGCTATGACGGCACCAGCATGGGCGACCTCGCCAAGGAGCTGGGGCTGACCAAGTCCGCGATCTACCACCACGTGCCGAGCAAGGAGCACCTGCTGGCGGCCGCCCTCGACGAGGCGCTCGACGGCCTCTCGGCTGCGGTCGACTCCGCCGCTGCAGCGGCACCGGGCACCAGCGCGTACGAGCGGCTGCGCACCGTCGTGCAGGAGTCCGTCGAGATCCTCGTCGAGCACCTGCCCGCCGTCACGCTGCTGCTGCGGGTGCACGGCAACAGCGAGATCGAGCTCGCCGCCCTCAAGCGCCGGCGCCGCATCGACGAGCGCCTGGCGGTCCTCGTGCAGGCCGCGGTCGACGAGGGTGCGCTGCGCGACGACATCCCGCCCGACCTCATCAGCCGGCTGCTGTTCGGCATGGTCAACTCACTCGTCGAGTGGTACCGCCCCGGTGGACCCGTCGACCCCGACGTCCTCGCCGCCTCGATCGCGACGCTGGCGTTCGACGGGCTCTCGCTGCACGAGCGTTAGGGCTAGGTGATCGGCCGGCCGGTCGCGTGGCTGCGGCCGCGGAACTCGGCAATCGTCGCCGGCCCGTCGCCCTCGGTCCGGGTGACCGTGACGTCGTAGATCCCGGTACGCCCGCGGGTCGCGCGCTCGACCGCGACGGCCAGCAACGTGTCACCGGCGTGGGCAGGCTCGAGCAGCGTGATGTCGAAGCCCGAGCGCGACGGTCACCGCGCCGTACGAGTTGCATGCCAGCGCGAACGCGCTGTCGGCCAATGACGCCACGAAACCGCCGTGGCACACGTCCCAGCCGTTGATCATGTCGGGGCGGACGACCATCGACACCGTGGCGCGTCCCGGACCGACCTCGACGATCTCCATGCCGAGGAGCCGGCTGGCCCGGTCGGCGGCCCACATCGTCTCGGCGCTGGCCCGCGCGATCTCGTCTGCGGTCATGTATCTCCTCGGACGTCAGGCATCGAAGTCGACCGTGACGGTCTCGGTGACGGGATGGCTCTGGCAGGTCAGCACGAAGCCGGCCTCGACCTCGGTGTCCTCCAGGGCATAGTTGCGCCGCATCTCGACCCCGCCGTCGGTGACCTTGGCCCGGCACGTGCCGCAGACGCCGCCCTTGCAGGCGAACGGCAGGTCGTTGCGCGTCGCGGCCGCGCCGTCGAGCACGCTCTGGTCGCGTGACATCGGCGCGGTCGTCGTACGTCCGTCGAGCACGATCGTCACGTCGCTGGTGATGCCCGAGACGACCTTGTCGGCGCGGTGCAGCTCCGGCGGCGGCTCGTCGACGTAGAACAGCTCGAAGTGGACCTTGCCGGGGTCGACGCCGAGCTCCTCGAGGACCTTGCGGGCGTCGGCGATCAGCCCGAACGGCCCGCACAGCCACACGTGGTCGACGTCGCCGACCGGCACGAGCGCCGTCAGCAGCCGGCGCAGGCGATCGGCCTCGAGCCGGCCGGAGAACAGCTCGACGTCACGAGGTTCGCGGGACAGGACGTGCACGAGGTCGAAGCGCGGGCCATAGAGGTTCTTGAGGTCGGCGAGCTCCTCGGCGAACATCACCGACTGGCTCGTGCGGTTGCCGTAGAGCATCGTGACCTCGGCGTCGGAGTGCCGCAGCATCGACGAGACGATCGAGATCATCGGCGTGATGCCGGAGCCGGCGGCGATGCAGAGGTGACGCCCACCGGCGTCGGGATCGGCGCGGAAGTTGCCGGTCGGCGTCTGCACCTCGATGCGGTCCCCCGGGCGGACGTCGTGCACGAGCCAGTGCGAGAACAAGCCGTCGGGGATCTCGCGCACGCCGATGCGCGGTCGCTCGCCGACGGCGCGCGCAGATCGAGTACGTACGACGGTGGTCCTCCACGTTCCCTGAGCCTGTCGAAGTGATCATCCTGCGCAGCGTCAATGACTGGCCGGCTTCGAAGGCGTATGCCTCGCGGAGCTCCTCCGGCACGTCGAACGTGATCGCGGCAGAGTCCTCGGTCAGCTGCTCGACCGAGGCGACCGTGAGGGTGTGGAACGCGGCGCGGGCCGCCGAGACCGGTGTGGCCATGACGGTCATGTCAGATCTCCTTGACGTGCTCGAACGGCTCGAGGCAGGACACGCAGCGGTAGAGCGCCTTGCAGGCCGTGGGGCCGAACTCCGACGTGAGCTCGACGTCCGACGAGCCGCAACGCGGGCACGCGAGCGTACGGCGGGTCGGCAGCAGCGACAGGACGACCGGGCCGTCGTGGCGTGGCGCCGTGCCCGGGGCGGAGATGCCGTGCTCGGCGAGCGCTGCGCGTCCGCGAGGGGTGATCCAGTCGCTCGACCAGGCCGGGCTGAGGCTGACCCGCACCTCGACGTCGGCGAACCCCGCATCGCGCAGGCGGTGCACCAGGTCGTCGCGCATCGTCGCCATCGCGGGGCAGCCGGAGTAGGTCGGGCGTGATCGTCACGATGACGGTGTCGCCGTCGACCTCGACGTCGCGCAGCACACCGAGGTCCTCGAGCGTCAGCATCGGCATCTCGGGATCGGTGACCGAGGCGGCGATGCGACGTGCGAACGAAAGTGAGCCGGCAAACTCGGTCTTGGAGGAGGCCAAGCCCCTCGAAACTGTACTCATCACCACCGGCCCATGGGGTGCGCCCGCGCCACGACCTGCATCTCGGCGAGCAGCCGGCTGAACGCCTCGGTGTGCAGCCCGTCGCGGCCGGTCTCACCGCGTACGCCCGCCAGTGGCGCGACCTCCGGCCGGTCGACACCGCTCATCGAGAACACCTGCTCGAGCAGCACGTCGACCTCGTCGGCGACGGTTGCCGGGTCCACGCCGACGCCTGACTCCGCCGCGACGAGCTCGGCAGCGATGCGTCGTGAACAGCTCGGCGTGGAGCGGCCAGGTCGCCTCGAGCCCGGCGACCAGCCGGCGGCGCGACTCGTCGGTGCCGCGCGCGAGCGTGAGGAACCAGCGCCCGGCGTAGTCGCGGTGATACGTCATCTCCTTGACGCCCTTGACCGCGACTGCCGACAGCACGTGGTCGCGGCTGGCCGCGAGGCGCTGGAGCAGCGCGAGCCGCCAGGTCGAGAACAGCAGCAGCCGGACGATCGTCACGGCGAAGTCACCGTTGTCGGCCTCGACCAGGCGTACGTTGCGGAACTCGCGATCGCCACGGAAGAACGCCAGCGCATCCTCCGGCGGGACCGGCGACCCCTCGGGCAGGGGCGGCACGACCGACGGATCGGCCGCGGCCGCTCGGGCCAGCAGCAGCCGCGCCTGACCCAGCAGGTCGAGGGCGATGTTGGCCAGCGCGATGTCCTCCTCGAGGTCGGGCGCGTTGCTGCACCACTGCGACAGCCGGTGCGACATCACGAGCGCGTCGTCGGCGAGCATCAGGCAGTAGACCGCGAGCTCATGCGTGTCGACCCCGTCGGGCACCGTGGTGTCGACGCCCGCGAGCGGGTCCTCGAAGTCGGTGCCGAAGGCCCACTGGGAGTCGTCGCTGCCCAGCAGCCCGGCATAGACGGAGTCGTCGTCGGGCAGGTGGCTCGGGTCAGGTGTGTGGTTCATCAGCGCCTACATGTGGGGGACGTTGGAAGGGATGTCGTAGAACGTGGGGTGGCGGTAGACCTTGTCGCCGCTCGGCGCGAACAGCGGGTCCTTCTCGTCGGGGCTCGACGCGGTGATCGCGTCGGACCGGACGACCCAGATGCTGACGCCCTCGTTGCGACGGGTGTAGACGTCGCGGGCATGGCGCACGGCCATCTCGTCGTCGGCCGCGTGCAGCGAGCCGACGTGCACGTGGTTGAGCCCACGCTTGCCGCGGACGAACACCTCGTACAGCGGCCAGTCGCCCTGGATCTGGGTCCTCGCTGTCATGCCTCTCCTTCCGTACGAGCGGCGAACGCCGTCGCAGCCTCGCGCACCCAGGCGCCGTCCTCGTGCGCGCGGCGACGGTGCGCGATGCGCTGCGTGTTGCACGGGCCGTTGCCGTGGATGACGTCCTTGAACTCGTCCCAGTCCGGCGACCCGAAGTCGTACGACTGACGCGTCCTCGTTCCACTTCAGCTCGGGGTCCGGCAGGGTCACGCCGAGCGCCTCGGCCTGCGGGACGGTCATGTCGACCATGCGCTGGCGGAGGTCGTCGTTGGTGTTGCGCTTGATGCCCCACGCCATCGACTGGGCGGTGTTGGGCGAGTCCTCGTCGGGCGGGCCGAACATCATGAGCGCCGGCCACCAGAACCGGTTGACCGACTCCTGCACCATCTCCCGCTGCTCGTCGGTGCCGCGCATCATCGTCGCCAGCAGCTCATAGCCCTGCCGCTGGTGGAACGACTCCTCCTTGCAGATGCGGATCATCGACCGGCCGTAGGGCCCGTACGACGTGCGGCACAGCGGCACCTGGTTGCAGATCGCGGCGCCGTCGACGAGCCAGCCGATCGTGCCGACGTCGGCGTACGACAGCGTCGGGTAGTTGAAGATCGAGGAGTACTTCTGCTTGCCGTTGATCAGCATCTCGGTGAGCTCGAGCCGGGAGATGCCGAGCGTCTCGCACGCGGAGTAGAGGTAGAGCCCGTGCCCCGCCTCGTCCTGCACCTTGGCCAGCAGGATCGCCTTGCGGCGCAGCGACGGCGCCCGGGTGATCCAGTTGCCCTCGGGCTGCATGCCGATGATCTCCGAGTGTGCGTGCTGGGCGACCTGCCGGATCACGGTCTTGCGGTATGCCTCGGGCATCCAGTCGCGCGGCTCGATGCGGTCGTGCCGCTCGATCGTGGCCTCGAACGCCGCCTGCAGCTCGCTCTCGTCGGCCTCGGGTGCCAACGTCATGTGCGCCTCCAGAAATCTCGCGTCAGCCATTTACTGACCGAACGGTCTGTAATAGTCTTGCACGCGGCATCAGGTTCGCGCAACGAGAAGGTTCAGAGCCCGTGAGTGCACTGCTCGAAAGCTACGCCGGAGGCTCGTGGTTCCGCGCCTCCGACGACGGCAAGCCCCTCCTCGACGCGTCGACCGGCGAGGAGGTCGCCCGGATCTCGGCGACCGGCCTCGACCTCTCGGCGATGGTCGACCACGCCCGCACCGTCGGCGGGCCGGCGATCCGTGCGCTGACGTTCCACGAGCGCGCCGGCATCCTCAAGGCCGTCGCCAAGCACCTCGGCGAGGACAAGGACCCGCTCTACGCCCTGTCAGCGCGCACCGGCGCGACGCTCCGCGACTCCCAGGTCGACATCGACGGCGGCATCGGCACGATGTTCAGCTATGCCAGCAAGGGCACCCGCGAGCTGCCCAACGACACCGTGATCCTCGACGGCGCGACCGAGCAGCTCGGCAAGACCGGCGTGTTCCTCGGCCAGCACCTCTGCACCTCGCGGCCGGGCGTCGCGGTGCAGATCAACGCGTTCAACTTCCCGGTCTGGGGCATGCTCGAGAAGCTCGCCCCGGCGTTCCTCGCCGGGCTGCCGACGATCGTCAAGCCGGCGAGCCAGACGGCATACCTCACCGAGCTCGTGGTCCGCCGCATCATCGAGTCCGGGCCTGATGCCCGAAGGCTCGCTGCAGCTGCTGTGCGGCAGCCCCGAGGGCCTGCTCGACCAGCTCGGCGCGCAGGACTCCATCGCGTTCACCGGCTCGGCGAGCACCGGCGCGACGCTGCGCCAGCACCCCTCGGTCCTGCACGGCGGCGCGCAGCTCGGCGTCGAGGCCGACTCGCTCAACTGCTCGATCCTCGGCCCCGATGTCACGCCCGACGACCCCGAGTTCGACCTGTACGTCAAGGGCGTCGTCGCCGAGATGACGGTCAAGGCCGGCCAGAAGTGCACCGCGATCCGCCGCACGATCGTGCCCACCGCGATCGCCGACGAGGTCATCGCGGCGATCAGCGAGCGGCTCGCCAAGATCACCGTCGGCAACCCCGCGAACCCCGACGTACGCATGGGAGCGCTCGCGAGCCTCGGCCAGCGCGACGAGGTCCGCAAGGCCGTCCAGATCCTGCGCGGCTCGGCCGAGATCGTGTACGGCGACCCCGACCACGTCGACGTCGTCGACGCCGACGCCGAGGCCGGCGCGTTCATGTCGCCGATCCTGCTGCGGGCGACCGCCGGCGCCACCGAGCCCCACGAGGTCGAGGCGTTCGGCCCGGTCAGCACCGTCATCACGTACGACTCGGTGGACGAGGCGATCGCGCTCGCGGCGCGCGGGCAGGGCAGCCTCGCCGGATCGCTCGTCACGCACGACCCCGCCGTCGCCCGCGCCGTGACGCTCGGCCTCGCACCGTGGCACGGCCGCATCCTCGTGCTCGACCGCGACGACGCCCCGGAGTCGACCGGCCACGGCTCGCCGCTGCCGATGCTGGTGCACGGCGGCCCCGGCCGCGCCGGCGGCGGCGAGGAGCTCGGCGGCATCCGCGGCGTCCTGCACCACATGCAGCGCACCGCGATCCAGGCGTCGCCCGACATGCTCACGGCGATCACCGGGCAGTGGATCAAGGGCTCGGAGCAGCGCGTCGACGACGTGCACCCGTTCCGCAAGAGCCTCGCCGAGCTGCGCATCGGCGACACGATCCGCTCGGCGTCCCGCACCGTCACGCTCGACGACATCGGCCACTTCGCGGAGTTCACCGGCGACACGTTCTACGCCCACACCGACCCGGAGGCGGCCGCCGCCAACCCGCTGTTCGGCGGCATCGTCGCGCACGGCTACCTCGTGGTGTCCCTGGCCGCCGGCCTGTTCGTCGAGCCCAACCCGGGCCCGGTGCTGGCCAACTTCGGCGTCGACAACCTGCGGTTCCTCACGCCGGTCAAGGCCGACGACACGATCGACGTCACGCTGACGGTCAAGCAGATCACCCCGCGCAACAGCGCCGACTACGGTGAGGTGCGTTGGGACGCCGTCGTCGCCAACGCCGAGGGCAAGCCCGTCGCGACGTACGACGTGCTGACCCTCGTCGCCAAGACCTGGCCCCCTTCCAGCTGAGAGGACCCCCATGCACCGCATCACGATCCAGTACGGCGCGCCCGCCGACCCCGAGGCGTTCGAGCAGCACTACACCGAGGTGCACATGCCGCTCGCCTCGAAGCTGCCGAACCTGCGCCGCTTCGTGCCGGTCACACCCGCGGGCCTCGGCGGCGACGCGCCCTACTTCGTCGCCGAGCTGTGGTTCGACGACGCCGATGCGCTCAAGGCGGCGCTGAAGTCGTCCGCGATGGCCGAGACCGCCGCCGACGCGCAGACCTTCGACGTCGCGTCGATGACGACGTTCACCGGCGAGGTCACCGAGACCAACCCTCTGAGCCCGTGCCCCCCGGGCCCAGACCCACTCGTTCCCTAAGGAGGCCGTCCGCGGCCGACTGGAGCGAGCTCTGCGAGCGAAGGGTGGTGAGACGAGAGCTCGCTCGAGCATTTCGTCGTAGCGGCTCAGAGGTTGGCGATCGCGGAGGCGGGTGACTCGATCGCGTCGGCGACGACCCGCATGAAGGCTGCGGCCGTGCCGCCGTCGCACACCCGGTGGTCGAACACGAACGACATCTGCGCGATCTTGCGGACCGCCAGCTCACCGTCGACGACCCACGCCCGGTCGATGACCCGGCCGAAGCCGAGGATCGCGACCTGCGGGTGGTTGATGATCGCGGCACTGCCGTCGACGTTGAACGCCCCGTAGTTGTTGAGCGTGAACGTCCCGGCGGTGAGCTCGGCCTGCGTCGCCCGGCCCTCGCGCGCCGCCTCGGTGACCCGCGGATCTCGGTGTCGAGCTCCGCGGTGGTGAGCAGGTGCGCGTTGAGCACGGCAGGCGCCAGCAGCCCGCGATCGGTCTGCACGGCGAGCCCGAGGTTGATGCCGGCGTACTGGATCAGCTCGTCGTTCGCGGTGTCGACCTCGCCGTTGAGCTCGGGGTGCGCCCGCAGCGCCGGCGACCGTGAAGCGGGCGAGGTAGGCCAGCAGTCCCGGGCACCGGCTTGCCCGCCGCCTTGGCCGCGGCGCGGAGCGCGAACAGCTCGGTGAAGTCGACGTCGACCCACACCGTGGCCTCGGGGATCTCGCTGCGGCTGCGCGACAGCGCGGCCGAGACGGCCTTGCGGAAGCCGCTCATCGGGATGCGCTGCGCGACCTCGAGCCCCGTGCGGTCGCGGTCGCGACCGGCCGTCTCGGCCTGCGGGGCGGCCGCGTCGATCGCGGCCTGGACGTCGCGGCGGGTGATGAGCCCGTCGACGCCGGTGCCGGTGATGCCGAGGATCGAGACGCCGGCCTCCCGGGCCAGCCGGCGCACCAGCGGCGATGACACCCGGGGCACGCGCGCCCTGCGGCGCGGCGCGCTCGGCACCGCGGAGGCGCGTCCGGGGCCGGCGGCGGCGACCGCTGCCGGCACCCTCCGGCGTGCCGTAGCCGATCAGCACGTTGCCCGAACCGGCCCGCTCCTCCTCGCGGTACGCCTCGCCGGCGACCGCGGCCGGCACCGACACCGGCTCGACCGAGATCAGCGGGCTGCCGACGGCGACCGTGCCACCCTCCGCGCCGTGCAGCTCGCTGACCCGGCCGGCGTACGGCGAAGGGACCTCGACGATCGACTTGGCGGTCTCGACCTCGACGACGGGCTGGTCGACGACGACCTCGTCGCCGACGGCGACGAGCCAGCGCACGATCTCGGCCTCGGTCAGCCCCTCCCCGAGGTCCGGCAGCATGAACGTCTGCACGGTCATACGTCGTCCCACTGGAGGTCGTCGACGGCGTCGAGGATGCGGTCGACGCTCGGGCAGGTGGAGGTGCTCGAGCTTGGGCGGCGGGTAGGGGATGTCGAACCCGGTGACCCGGCGGACCGGCGCGGCGAGGTGGTGGAAGCAGCGCTCGGTGACCCGGGCGACGATCTCGGACGAGACGCTCGCGAACCCGGCCGCCTCGGCGATCACGACGGCGCGGCCGGTCGAGCGTACGGCCGCGCACACCGTCTCGTCGTCGAACGGCACGAGCGACCGGACGTCGACGACCTGCAGGCTGCGACCCTCCGCCGCCGCGGCGTCCGCCGCCTCGAGCGCGATCGGCACCGAGGTGCCGTACGCGATGAGGGTCGCGTCGGTGCCCTCCCGGCGTACGACCGCGCGGCCGATGCCGGGCTGGGCCTCGTCGAGGTCGACCTCGTCCTTGCTCCAGTAGAGCTTCTTGGGCTCCAGCACGACGACCGGATCGGGCGACGCGATCGCCTCGCGCATCAGCGTGTACGCGTCCGCGACGGTCGCCGGCGCCACGACCGTCAGGCCCGGCGTGTGCACGTAGTAGGCCTCCGACGAGTCGCAGTGGTGCTCGACGCCGCCGATGCCTCCGGCGTACGGGATGCGGATCGTGATCGGCAGCCCGACGGCGCCGCGGGTGCGGTTGCGCATCTTGGCGACGTGGCTGACGATCTGCTCGAACGCCGGGATAGGCGAACGCGTCGAACTGCATCTCGACGACGGGCCGCATGCCGTTCATCGCCAGGCCGACGGCCATGCCCATGATCCCGGACTCGGCCAGCGGGGTGTCGAAGCAGCGCGCGTCGCCGAACTCGGCCGTGAGCCCGTCGGTGACCCGGAAGACGCCGCCGAGCGCGCCGACGTCCTCGCCGAACACCAGCACCGACTCGTCGGCCGTCATCGCGTCGCGCAGCGCCTGGTTGAGCGCCTGCGCCATCGTGATCTTCTCGTGCTCGGCCATCAGCGCGCCTCCTCCCGGCTCAGCTCGTCGGCGAGGAAGGCGGCCTGCTCCTGCAGCTGCGGGGTCGGTGTCGCGTAGACGTGGCGCGAACAGGTCCTGCGGGATCGCGGCTCGACGTCCTTCATCAGGCCGTCCCGCATCACGGTGGCGACCGCCTCGGCCTGCGCGGCGATCTCGGCCCGTCGCTCGTCGGTGAGCAGGTCGCGAGCTGCGCAGGTACGCCTCGCTGCGCAGCAGCGGATCGCGGTCCGCCCACGCCTCGACCTCGTCGTCGGGGCGATAGCGCGTGGCGTCGTCGGCGTTGGTGTGGGCCTGCATCCGGTAGGTGTGCGCCTCGACGAGCTGCGGGCCGCCACCGCTTGCGCGCGGACTCGACGGCCGCGCCGAGCACCGCCAGCAGAGCGGCGACGTCGTTGCCGTCGACGCGCTCCCCCGGCATGCCGTAGCCGATGCCCTTGTGGGCCAGCGACGGCGCGACGCTCTGACGGGCCAGCGGCACCGAGATGGCGTACTCGTTGTTCTGCACGAAGAACACGACGGGCGCCTTGAAGACCGCGGCGAAGTTGAGCGCCTCGTGGAAGTCGCCCTCGCTCGTGGCGCCGTCGCCGCACATCGCCATCACGACGGTGTCCTCGCCCCGCAGGGTCGCGGCGTGTGCGACGCCGACCGCGTGGATCAGCTGGGTCGCCAGCGGCGTGGTCTGCGGTGCGACGTGGTGTTCACGTCGGGTCGTAGCCGCAGTGCCAGTCGCCCTTGAGCAGCGTCAGGGTCTCGACCGGGTCGACGCCGCGGCCGACGATCGAGACGACATCGCGGTAGGTCGGGAAGAGCCAGTCCTGGTCGCGGAGCACCAGCGCGGCGGCGACCTCGCACGCCTCCTGGCCGTGCGACGACGGGTAGACCGCGAGGCGGCCCTGGCGCACCAAGGCGTACGCCTGCTCGTTGATGCGCCGGCCGATCACCAGCGCCTCGTGCGCCCGCAGCATCTCGTCGTCCGACGGGAACTCGTGCTCGACACCCTCGACGCGGCGACCTTCCTGGTCGAGCAGCTGGACGGGTTGCTCGGACGGCAGGAGGTCGTTGCTCGGCACCGGGCAACTCCTTTCGAGGAATTCGACTGTTCACAGAACAGTGCGCCTTCTGGCCATCCGAGTTCAAGTGCTGCACGATTGTCGAGAACATGTCTTGCCGAGGACGGCAAGCTCTGGCCGTATGTCCAGAGCGACCCACGTCACACGATGAGGAAGAGACAGATGGCCGGAGCCCAGATCGACGACATCGACGACCGCATCCTCGACGCGCTCGAGCGGGACGGCCGGCTCTCGATGCGTCAGCTCGCCGAGGAGGTCCACATCTCCCGCGCCAACGCGTACGCGCGCGTCGAGCGGCTCACCGAGTCCGGCGTCATCAAGGGCTACTCCGCCCTCGTCGACCCGGTCGGCCGCGGCCTGGGCACCTCGGCCTACCTCACGATGAACGTCCGGCAGCCCGACTGGCGCAGCATCCACGCCCAGCTGCGCTCCCTCGAAGGCGTCGAGCACATTGCGCTGGTCGGCGGCGAGTTCGACGTCGTGATGCTGGTGCGCGCCCGCGACAACGCCGGCCTCCGGCGCCTGGTGCTCGACGAGATCCAGGGCATCCCGGGCATCCTCAGCACGCGCACGCTGCTGGTGTTCGAGGAGTCGTCACCCGAGCGGTCATAGTCACGATGTCTCACGAAGTGCGCCCGGCTGGCCACAGCGGGATGGTTGAAAGTACGATCGACGCATGGACCGCAGACCAGGCCGGCCACGCGCCCTCAGCCTGGAGCTCATCGTCGACGCCGTGCTCGAGGACGGCATCGCCACGTTCAGCATGCCGTCGGTCGCCGCACGGCTGGGCGTCGCGCACTCGGGCCTCTACCGCTACGTCAAGGACCGCGACGACCTGCTCGTCAGCCGCGATCGAGCAGGCCGCGCTCTCGGTCGACTGGCCGGACGCCGACCTGCCGTGGCGCGACCTGCTCCGCGACATCACCCGTTCGGTGTGGGCGATCTGCGAGCGCTATCCCGGCTACGACATCGTCGCCCTCTCACCGCCGAAGTGGCCGCAGCGCGTCGTCGACCAGGTCACGCCCTACATCGCCTCGCTGCACGATCAGGGATTCACGATCGAGGACGCGACCGTCGCGGTCCAGATCGCCGGCAACCTTGCCCTGACGACGTCCGTCAAGGGAACCGCCGGGTCCTACCCGCTGGCCCGCAGCGAACGGCGACGGACCACCGCCGCCCGGCACGACTGGCACGACCGGCTCCTCGACATCGTGCTGGACGGCCTGGGCGACCGCGTCCTGTCCTGACTGCTGGCCCTACTGGCGCCAGGACGGCCGGCCGGTTTCCGCCTCGAAGGCCGGCCGCACGTCCACGGTGTCGTAGATGATGTGCAGCGAGGTGAACCTGCCGTCGTCGTCCAGCGTCACCGCGTCGATGACGTCGAACGGCGCCGCGGCTCCGGACGGCAGACGCCAGTCGAAGTGGAACCAGAAGCTCATGGTCCTGACGCCGCTCGTGTCACGGCCGTGCATGACCGATCGCAGCTCGAGGTTCGCCTCGCTCGTGTCGGCGAACAGCGTCGGGTAGAACTCGGCCGGCGCCATCACCCCGTAGAGCGGCGAGTGCACGACCGCGTCGGCCGCGAAGAGTGACAACACCTGCTCGACGTCAGCCTCCCGCAGCCCGGACAGGTACGTCTCGACGGCTGCCTCGAGCTGATCATCCATGCGGACATGATCCCTGATGTCGCGGTGCTCGATGTCAGCGATGCTCGGGTTCTCGGAGTCGAATCGGCAGCCGGCGTCCCACAGGGACCTCTGGTTGCCGTGCGCGGGTATGCCGCCCGCGTCCTTGAGCATGCGCGCGAGGTGCAGGAGGTTCCAGGTCATGAACGTCGTGTTGCGGTTGGTGAAGTCGTTCTCCGGCCCGCCGGAGCCCGGATCCAGATAGCTGGGTCCGGGCCCGGCCTCGCCGATCCAGCCCGAGTCCGCCTGCGGCGGGATGACGTACCCGAGGTGCTGGAGCGAGTAGAGCACGTTCATGGCGCAGTGCTTCACGCCGTCCTCGTTGCCGGTGACGAGACAACCGCCGACCCGCCCGTAGTAGGCGTACTGACCGGCGTCGTTGAGCTGGCTCGAGTTGCCGTAGAGCCGCTCGACGACCCGCGTGCACACCGACGACTTCTCCCCGAGCCAGATCGGCGTCGTCAGCACCAGGATGTCGGCTGCCATGACCTTGTCGAAGATGCCGGGCCAGTCATCGCGCTCCCAGCCATGCTCGGTCATGTCCGGCCACACACCCGTGGCGATCTCGTGGTCGACGGCCCGGATCGACTCGACCGCGACGCCCTGCTTGCGCATGATGTCGATCGAGATCGCGGCCAGGCCCTCGGTGTTGGAGACCTCGGGTGATCGCTTGAGCGTGCAGTTGATGAAGACGGCACTCAGGTCGGAGTAGTCGACGTCGGTTGCGGGTTCGGCGGTCATCGTCACTTCCTAGGGTCGGACTTCGAGGATGAGGTTGAACGGTGTCTGATCGGCCGTTCGTACGTGCATCAGTCCGGCTTCGTTCGCCACCTCACGCAGCCTGGCGGCGCCGGCCTGCGTACCGATGCCGAGACCGACGTCCTGCGACTGCGAGTTCGGCGTGCAGATCGTCGCCGAGGCGGTGTAGAAGATCGCGGCCATCGGGTTGTCCGCGATGTTGGCGGCGAGGTCGTCCATGGCGAACGGCTCGACCAGCAGGATCGTGCCACCCGGCTTGAGGTGCTCCTTGGCATAGCGCAGGATGCCGACCGGATCGCCCATGTCGTGCAGGCAGTCGAAGAAGCAGATCAGGTCATAGCTGCCGTCGTACCCCTGGGCATCCGCCTGACGGAACGACACACGGTCCGAGACCCCGGCCTCGGCGGCGCGTTCCTTCGCGGTGTCGACCGACGGTCCGTGGAAGTCGAAGCCCGTGATCGTCGCCTCCGGGTAGAGGTCGGCGAGCACGACGACAGCCGCACCGTGACCGCACCCGATGTCGGCGATGCTGCCGCCCGCGTGGAGGACGTCGGAGACACCGTCGAGGGCGTCGATCCACACCGGCAGCCCTTCGCGATAGCCCGTGCGGAAGAACCACTCGGTGCCGTCGAACAGGTGACGGTCGTGATCGGCCCAGCTCATCGCCCCGTTGCCGCGGATCGTGTCGACTGCCTTCTCCCCGTCGATGAACAGCGAGTTGAGCACGCTGAGGCCCCGCGCGGTGAATGCCGGCGAGTCCTCGTCAGCCACAGCCAGCGCCACTTCGGGCGACAGCTCGTAGGTGTCGGTCGCGCCGTCGTAGGTCAGCACCTTGCCGGCGGCCTGGGAGTTGAGCCACTCGCGAACCAGCCGAGGGTGGCAGTTCGTCCGCTCGGCGAGCTGGTCGGCGGTGGTGGGTCCGCTGCCGTTGAGTGCGCGGAAGAGCCCGAGCCGGTCCCCGAGCCAGATGCCCAGACACACGGTCGCGCCCGTCATGTAGCCAGCGAGCTGACCCATGAAGGCGTCAAGCTTGGCTTCGTCAATGGTGTTGGTCATGAAACCGTTCCTTTCTGTCGCCCCGATGAGTAGTCCCTGCGAGACCCCCCGGCGTTACAGAAGAACTTTGGTCGCCCTACTCCTGCTGCCAGCGACGGAACACAGCCACCAGGTCATCGACCGCCTCGTCGGGCAGGTCCGCCGGCTCGGCGTGCCCCGCGGCGACGATCGCGATGCGGAGCTGGGCGAGGTGCTCGCTGCAGTGCGGGCAGTCCGAGAGATGTGCCTCGAGCCGGGTGCGGTCCGCCTCCGGCAGGACGCCGTCGAGATAGCCGGCCATCAGGCGAACGGCCTGCTCACACACGATGGCGCGGCGCTTCTTCCACCACATCATGACCATTCGCCTCCCATCGCGTTCTCGAGATGCTGCCTGATCCGGCACCGCGCCCGATGCAGGAGGACCCGCTGATTGCCGTCGCTGATGCTCAGGAGCGTGGCCACCTCAGCGGCCGGCAGCCCTTCTACATCGCGCAGCAGGAGGACCTGTTGCTGGGCATCCGGCAGATCCGGCAGGACCCTGGAGACCAGCTTGGCGAACTGGAGGGCGACGATCTCGTCGTCGACCTTCTCCGACCACGGAACCGGCGGCGTCGCCCAGACCCCGGACGAGTCGAAGCAGCCCGCATACTCGTCCCCGTCAACCGGCTCGCTGCGATGCTCCCGCGACGCGGTGGACCGAGCCCGGTTGGCGAGGATCGTGTAGATCCAGGTCTTGAGCGACGATCGTTCCTCGAACGCCGTCGCACCCTTGCAGACCGCGAGCCAGGTGTCCTGCACGACCTCCTCGGCGACCGCTCGGCTGCCGACCATGGCCTCAGCGAGCCTCAGCAGGCTGGGCTGGTGCTGGCGTACGAGAGCCGCGAAGGCCCCTTCGTCACCTGCGCGAAGACGTGCGACCAGCTCGTGGTCGTCCATTCCTCGGAGCGTAGGACTCGTCCCGTCCGAATCCGCCATAGCCCGTCCGAGCGGTCTCGCCGCTCTCGGCTAGAGTTCTCGCGCGGTGAGGAGGAGCTCCGTGGCCACGCCAGAAGGCGGGGCTTCCGACCCGTTCCAGAAAGTCCCACGATGCTCGACAGCTTCACGGCCACCGCAGGCGACCACGACATCACGATCGTCACGATCTCCAACGACGTCTGCCGCGTCGTCCTGACCGACCTCGGCGCGCGCCTCCTCGAGCTGCACGCGCCCGACCGCGACGGCGTGCTCGCCGACGTCGTGCTGGGCCGCAAGTCGTACGACGAGCTGCCGCGCGATCCCTACTACTTCGGCGTGACCGCCGGCCGGTACGCCAACCGGATCCGCGAGGGCCGTTTCGAGATCGACGGCACGGAGTACGCCGTGACCCGCAACGAGGGCCAGAACCACGTGCACGGCGGCCCACTCGGCTTCGACACGTACGTGTGGTCGACCGACCTGGATGCCGACAACGACAGCGTCACGTTCTCCCGCCGGTCGCCCGACGGCGAGGAGGGCTACCCCGGCACCCTCGACGCCCGGGTCACCTACACGCCTCGACGGCGCCGCGCTCGAGATCCGCATCGAGGCCGAGACCGATCGAGCCGACGATCGTCAACCTGGTCAACCACGCGTACTTCAACCTGGCGGGCCATGACTCCGGCACGGTTCTCGACCAGCTGCTGCAGGTCGACGCCTCGTCCTACACGCCCGTCGATGCCGAGCTGCTGCCCACCGGCGAGATCCTCAGCGTCGACGGCACGGCGTTCGACTTCCGCACAGAGACGCCGATCGGCAAGAACATCGACGCCGTGGACAATGCCGGCTACGACCACAACTGGGTGCTCGACGGTGACGGCATGCGCCAGGTCGCGACGCTGACCGACCCGGCCAGCGGCCGGCGGCTGACGCTCGTCACGGACCAGCCCGGCATCCAGGTCTACGCCGGCGGCTATCTCGAGGGCGCCAGCGCCAAGGGCGACCTCGAGACGTACGCCGCATTCGCCGGCGTCACCGCGGAGATGCAGACGTTCCCCGACTCGATCAACCACGCCCACTTCCCGCAGCGCGTGCTGCGGCCGGGCGAGACGTACGTCAACGTGGTGCGCTACGAGTTCTCCGTGGTCTGACCGACTCAGTCGTTCGCCCGGACGACGATGCGCGTCTGACGGGAGAGCAGTGCCGTGGCGCTCAGCCCGAACATGGTGCGGAACGTGTCGCTGAAGTGGCTCGGCGAGGCGAAGCCGGCCTCGCTGGCGGCTGTCGTCAGGTCGGCCCCGTCGCTGAGCGCGCCGGCCGCGTGACACATCCTCGCCCACAGCCGGTAGCGGCGAAAGCTCGTTCCCGCGTGCGCCGAGAACAGGTGCAGGAACCGTGACGGCGAGAGCGCTGACCGCGGCCGCGATCTCGGCTGCGCTCAGCTGATCGCCGGGCCTGGACCGCAGGATCCGCATCGCTTCGCGAATGCGTTCGTCGATCGGGTCTGCCTCCACGCTCCCGAGAAGCGACCGGCGCAGGATCTCCGGCTCCAGCAGGGCGGCATCCTGGCAAGCCGCGATCAGCGCCGGCTCGTCCCGGTGGTCGAAGGCGATGGTCGTCGTGCGATCCATCATCTGCCCGAGAAGATTCCGCGAGCCCGCTGCGCTGGGGTCGACGTAGAAGAACATCATGCGGCCGTCGCCGGCCACGACCTGATGGGGCGTACGCGCTGGGATCAAGGCGCTTCGCGCTCGTCGTTCCACGGCGTCGCCCGATCGCAGCGCGAACGGCGCGTCCAGCCCGAGCGCGAAGCAGTCGACCGAGCCTGAGTGGATGTCCAGTGGAGGGACGGCCCGACGTACGCGGCGTGCCCGGACCAGAGCCACACCGTCGGCCGCTCGTCGCAGCACGTTTCCGGAAGCGCCTGGCTCACCATGTGAGTGATGATCGCATGACGCCGACCATCCCGGATCGAACTGAGGAACACGCATGGCCACGACCGTCATCGCCGTCATCGGGCTCTTCTTCCTCGCGATGGGGCTGTATGCGCTCGCCGCCCCTGCTGCGCTGGCTGCCCCGTTCAACCTCTCGGTCCAGACTCCGGAGAGCCGATCGGAGGTCCGCGCTGTCTATGGCGGCTTCGGCATCGCCATGGGCGCCGTGCTGGGCGCTGCCGCACTCGATCTCGGCGACATCCGCGCCGGCGCCGTCGTCACCGTCGGCCTCGCCCTCCTGGGCATGGCGGCCGGACGGCTCGTGTCACGGCTGCTCGACGCGTCGGTTCGGTTCTACCCGATCTGGTTCTACTTCGGCGTCGAGCTGGTGGCGGGCGGCCTGCTCCTCCTCGCCGCCTGATCTCAGGCCCACGACACGACTCACTCGTCGAGCATCGCCGCCAGCGTGACCGTGGTGTTCCAGTTGCGGATCGTCAGGGACGGGTAGACCGGCGAGCCGATGATCTTGTTGAGCCTGCTGCGCGTCGCCTTGGCGGTGATCCGCCGGTGGTAGACGGCCCGCTCGCCCACGAGGGCATCGTCGACCTCGGGATTGAGGACGATGTAGGGCTCGACATCGCTCGCCGTCACGCCCATGTAGAGCACGACGTCGTAGCGGTAGAGATCCGGCTCGTCGCCGAACCCCTTCGGCGCCGCCGCCACGACCTCCCGATAGGCGTCGGCATCAAGCACCAGGACCCGCACGAGGTCGGAGTCGAGGGCGAACGCCGAGGGAAGTCCCGCGTCGATGTGCGCCGCCACCTGTTCGGCCGACAGGTCGGAGTCGAGCAGCACGTTGCCGGACTGGATGTAGGTCCGGACGTTCGCGAAGTCCGAGGCCAGGTGCTCACGCAGCGCCGCCATGGGGACCTTGTTGCGACCGCCGACATTGATGCCGCGGAACAGCACAACGTACGTCGTCATGTCGCCCAGCATGGCCTTGCCCGCCGACAATCGCCGCCTCGCACCCCGACCGTACGATCGAGTGAGCCGCATCGCCACGAAAGGACGTACCTCGTCAATGGCACGCCAGATCGCCACCTCCACCACCGTGAGCCAGTCGCAGCTGGTCGAGTTCGTACGACCTCGCCACCGGATGCTCGTCATCACGCAGCGCGCCGACGGCTCGCCCCAGGCCTCCCCGGTGATCGGCGGAGTCGACGACTCCGGCCGGATCGTCGTCTCCACCTATCCCGAGCGAGCCAAGGCCAAGAACGCCCGCAAGCGCGCCGACGTCAGCGTCGTCGTGCTGTCGGACGACTTCGACGGTCCGTGGGTGCAGGTCGACGGGACGTGCGAGGTGCTCGACGTGCCGGAGGCCCTGGACGCGTTCGTCGACTACTTCCGCAACATCTCCGGTGAGCACCCCGACTGGGACGAGTACCGACAGGCGATGCTCGACCAGGGCAAGTGCCTGATGCGCATCACCCCGACGCGCTGGGGGCCTGTCGCGACCGGAGGCTTCCCCGCCCGGCTCGCCTGACCGGTCAGCCCGGCTGCAGCGCGACGGTCCGGACGAAGACGGCCGGGCCACGACTGGCGTTGACGTACGAGTACGCCCGGTCGCTGCGCAACCGGCTCGCGCTGCCTTGCGGCACGAGCACGTCCATCCCGTCGGTCGACACCGTCAGCGTGCCCTCGAGCACGTAGAACAGCTCCTGCGACCGCTCCGGATCTGCGTGGCCGTGGTAGCTGTCGCCCGGCGCCAGACGCCACAGCCACAGGTCGGCGGCACGCGTGTCCCGCGTCGACACCAGCAGGTGAGCCGTGCTGCCGTTGTCACTCGACCAGACGAGCACGTGATCCTCCGCGCCGAACACCTCCACCGGGCTCGGTGAAGAGCTCGCAGCGTCCAGCAGGTTCGTGAAATCGGTGCCGAGCTCGCGGGCGATGCGGGTGATCGTCACGAGACTGGGATTGGCTTGCCCGTGCTCGATCTGGGTGAGCAGTCGCCGACTGATGCGTGCCCGGTCGGCGAGCTGCTGCATCGTCAGGGCTCGTGCCTGACGCAGCTCCCGGATCCGCTCGCCGATGCGAGTCAGGAACGCCCGATCGATCTGCCCCTCGCTGGTCAGGTCTGCCGGCTGGTCGGTCGCCATGTCCGCCGTCGATCAGACCGCGAAGAGCTGCGACAGGTCACGGAAGGCCTTGAACTCCAGCGCGTTGCCCGAGGGATCGAGGAAGAACATCGTCCACTGCTCGCCCGGCTCGCCCTCGAACCGTACGTAGGGCTCGATCACGAAATCGGTCCCAGCGTCGGTGAGCCGGGCGGCCAGTTCCTGGAACCGGGCGACGTCCAGCACCAGTCCGAAGTGCGGCACCGGGACATCGTGGCCGTCGACCGGGTTGGTGCCGGCCACGGCGTTGACGTGGCCATCGACCTGATGGGTCACGACCTGATGACCCTCGACGTTCCAGTCCGTCCAGCGCGTGTCCGAGCGCCCGGCCCCGAAGCCGAGCACCTCACCGTAGAAATGGCGCGCAGCCTCGATGTCATGGACCGGGATCGCCAGATGGAAGGGCGGGATGCCCGAAGCCGGGTTGGTCATGCTGTACCTCCGTGGATCACAATGCGCACTATAGTGCACATTGTAGCGCACCACGATTCGCAGTCAGCGACGGATGATGGCGCCCGCCAGCTCGGCACCGACCCGCAGCGCGCCGTCGACATGCTGGAAACCCAGGCCGGCGACATCGGAGCTGCCGATCTGGATCGGGCCGACCGGCTCCCGGAGCCGGGGCCCGAACCGGGTGAGGCCACCGACGTCGAAGCTCGATCCGTACGCCCCGCTGCCGAGCTCCTCGGAGGTCCAATCGCTCTCGAAGTACGTCAGCGGCGTGGCGGCCTGGGGGCCGAAGTACGTCGACAGTGACGACAGGATCGCCTCACGCCGCTGGGCTGCCGGGAGCGCGAGCACCGCATCGGCCTGCAGGTCGGACACGAAGCCCACGAGCGTCCCGCGGGTCTCGTCGTGGTTGGTGTTGTCGTACGCCTCGTGCACCACTTCGTACGGGCTGAAGGCCGTGCCGGACAGTCCGGCGTCGCGCCAGAACGGTGTCTCGTACGTCGCGTGCACCTTGATGACCTGCCCGAAGGACTGGTGCTGGCGGGTCTCGCGCTGGATCGACGGCAACGGCGGCTCGAAGCGGACGCGCGTGACCGCGGTCGGAGGGATCGCTAGCACGAGATGACGAGCCGTGACGGTGAGGTCGCCGACGGACACGGTGACGCCCTCGTCCGTCCAGACGACCTTCTCGACGTCGTGGCCCGTACGCACCGCGGACCCGAGTCGCTCGGCGAGGCGGAGCGGCACCTGCTGCAGGCCGCCGATGACTCGCTTGTCGAGGATGAACTCCGAGTCGACGAGATTGCTGAAGCTGCCGGCGCTCGCGGCCATGTGCACGGCCTGCAACGCCGAGAACGTGTGCGCGGGCTTGGTCAGCATGGCCTGCGCGATGAACATGCCGATGTTGTCGCGGGCCTCTGGCTCGTCGCAGTTCTGCTCGAGCCAGCCGAGGAACGTGACCTGGTCGAGCTCGCGGGCGCCGGGCATGTCCCACGGTCGCGACGGGTCCATCTGGGCTGACAGCTCGTCGAGCAGGTTGGTCAGCCGGGTCATCTCCGACTCGACGGCCTCCGGGACGGGCAGCTGTTCGCCGATGAACGAACGCCGCTCGCCGTCGAGACCCACATAGATCGACTCACCCTCGCGGTGCCGCTCGAACGTCTCGAGCCCCAGCTCGTCGAGCATCGCCAGCAAGGCGTCCTGGTCCGGCGAAACCCACTGCCCGCCGATCTCGAGGTCGACGCCGTCAACCTCGTCGGTCCAGAGACGGCCACCGACGCGCTCCCGCGACTCGAGCACCAGCACCGACCGGCCGGCGCGCTGCAGGGCATACGCGGTGGATAGTCCGGTCGCTCCAGCCCCCACCACCAGGACGTCGACGTCTTCGTTGGTCATGGCTCAGTCCTACACGGCACTGGCTCACCCGACGAGCGCCAGGTCTTAGATCAACGAATCCGAGGTTCCCGCGGGGGTCCAGGCAGCGTTGGCGAGAGCCCATGCGAGCGCGCGATCGGCGACTTCCTCCCAGCCGGCTCCCGCGACCATCAGATGCGGGCGGCCCTCATAGGTCTCGTGCTCGGTCACGGTCCCCTTGCCCTTGTAGTGCTTCGCGTTCGATGCCTGCACCGAGTTCGGCATGATGTGGTCCTCAGAGCCTGACAGGAACAGCAGCGGGGCTCGGTTCGGGTTCTTGAAGTCCACCCAGGCGTCCTGATGGCCAGGCTTGAAGTTGGCCAGGACCGAGTCGAACAGGACGCGTCCCGACGCGGGAATGTGATAGCGCTCGTAGAACTCCAGCGAGTCGTCATCCGTGTAGGTGTTGGTGAACGCGTACTTCCACTGGTCTGCGTCGAACCCGACGGCCTTGTGATGATTCGCCGGGTTCTTGAGCACGGGGAACACCGAGTGCAGCTGCGTCCACGGCGTGACTCGTACGCCTTCAGTGGGAGCGGAGTTGAGCGCAACACCCGCGCATCCGTAGCCGTGGTCCAGCACGACCTGCATGAACGCGCCGCCGGCCGAATGCCCCATGAGGATCGGCTTGGTGTCGAGGGTGTCGAGGAACTGCTCGAGGTGGGTGATGATCGCCTCGATCGTCAGATCGGCGATCGGCTTCGGGTCCGCGCGCAGAGCCTCGACCTCGACCTCGAATCCTGGGTACGCCGGCGTGTGCACGGTGAACCCTTGGGCCTCATAGCGGGCCTTCCAGTGCTCCCAGGACCGCGGGGTCACCCAGAAGCCGTGGATCAGGACGATGGAGTCCGGTGCTGATGTGCTCATGTCTTCCTGCCTCCTGTTGTCGGTCCCCCGCAGATGACCGCAGCCTTCCAGCCTGAGCGGTGCCCGGGTTTTCTGTGACTGCATGACTCTTGCCTCTGAATGCACGTGAGCGGAACACTTGTACGCGTGTTGGTTCTTGATTCCACTGCCATTCCAGCCCGTGACCGGCTGAGCCTCGTGGTGGAGTCGGTGACCGTCGCGGCGCATGCGACGTCGTTCACCTCGCACGCGGAGAACGGTTCGGCACACCTGATGATGAGCATCTGGCAGTTCGCGGGCGTGGACGTCTTCGACACCGCGTGCTCGGCTCATACCCTGCGCCGCATCGGGCAGCCGAGCAGCGACGAGGAGCCCGCACTCATGCTCACCTACGCACTGAGGGGCGTGGGAGTGCATCGCCAGCCGGGTCGCGAGGTGGCGGTTCGGCCGTCGACATTCTGGGCGACCGATGTGTCGGCACCGTATGAGCACCGCGTCTCTGACACGCGGACGCTGACCGCGAAGCTGTCGAACGACGCCCTCGCGATGCCGATGGACTTCGTACGTCCAACGCTCGCCCATCTCCACAAGAGTCCTCTTGCGCCGCTCTTCACCAACCACGTCAGGGAGGTGCAGCGCGTCGCGGGTCAGGTGGACGAGTTCACGGCGTCGTCGCTCGGCGCCGCCACGCTGTCCTTGGCCCGAGCGCTCCTGGCCAGTGTCGCCCCGGACAGCCGCATTGGCCGCGAAGCACTGGAGGACGCGCTCCTCCTCCGCGTCAAGGCCTTCGTGCGCGAGCACCTCGGCGACCCGGGCCTCAACGCCGAGAGCATCGCCGCGGCACACTACGTGTCAGTGCGCCACCTCTACAAGGTCTGCGCCGAGGGCGGTGTCCGGCTGGGACGGTGGATCATCGAGGAGCGCCTCGCCCGCGCCGCGGAGGACCTGTCACACCGATCGTTGTCTGACGTGACGGTCAGCGAGGTGGCGCACCGATGGGGCTTCACGAGTGCCGCGCATTTCACGACTCGCTTTCGAGGAACCTACGGAGTGACGCCCCGCGCATGGCAGGCGCTCAACCGGCCTTCCGCCTCCTGAGCTCCCGGCAACGTGCCTCTCACTTCACGCGCACGACTCCTGATTTCACGCTGCCCTGGTGTCGTGCTTGACAAATCTTTCTGAGTCCACTCATAATTGAGTATGCTCGTATTTGGAGCGAGCGCACCCACAAGGAGAGCAAGCACCATGACCTACACCGCACACGGCGAACCCGTCATCACCTCGTACGCGAAGGCGCCCGCCCGCACCATCACCGCCGACGGCACGACGTACGCCTACCGGGAGCTGGGGCCGAAGGGCGGAATCCCCGTCATCTTCTTCGTCCACCTCGCCGCGACCCTGGACAACTGGGACCCGCGCATCGTCGACCCGATCGCGAAGACCCGCCACGTCATCGCCTTCGACAACACCGGCGTCGGCGCGCTCGACCGGCAAGGTGCCCGACAGCGTCGAGGCGATGGCCGACGACGCCTACGCCTTCATCAAGGCGCTCGGCTTCGACCAGATCGACATCTTCTCGTTCTCCCTCGGCGGCATGGTCGCCCAGGACCTGATCGTCAAGCACCCCGAGCTCGTCCGCAGGCTCGTGCTGACCGGCACCGGGCCGCGCGGCGGCAAGGACATCGACAAGGTCGCCGGCACGACCTACTGGGACATCCTTCGCGCGACGTTGACGACGGTCGGATCCCAAGGAGTTCCTGTTCTTCAACCGCAACGCCACCGGCAAGCCCGCCGCGAAGGCGTTCGTCAAGCGACTGGAGGAGCGCACCGAGGACCGCGACGCGAAGATCAAGACGCAGGCATTCCAGACGCAGCTCAAGGCCATCAAGAAGTACGGCCGGGGCTACCCCGTCGGACCTGTCGAAGCTGACCCAGCCGACTCTCATCGCCAACGGCGACAACGACCGCATGGTGCCGTCGGTCCTCTCCGAGGACCTGCACCGCCGCATCGCGGGATCCGAGCTCGTCATCTACCCCGACTCCGGCCACGGCGGCATCTTCCAGTTCCACGAGCAGTTCGCCCCCGTCGCCGTCGAGTTCCTCAACCGCTGACCCTCACCCCCGAGAAGGAACCATCATGAACGCCTCATCGACGACCCGACCGAAGGTCAGGAAGCAGCTCTCGAGCTCGATCCTGCTGTGGGTGCGCACCGACCAGCCCCGCCAGTCCGGCATGGACTACTGGAAGGGCCCGCACTCCGGGATCATCTCGGCCAACCCGGGCCTCAAGGAGTACCGGCAGATCCACCTGGCCGAGGACAACCCCGGCCGCTGGCCGGCCACCGACAGCGTCTCGAGACCGCCATCCCCGCCGACCGCAAGATCGACGGCATCGCGGATGTCACCCTCAAGGGCGTGCTCTCCACGCTGCAGGGCCGCAAGCAGAACGCCATGGCGTACAAGGACGAGATCAACGTGTTCCGCCGCACCCTGCTCTACGCCGGGCTCCCGGGCTCGTCCCGTTGGTACGACGTCGCCGCCCCGGGCGAGCCGGTCGGCTCTCGCGCGGTCCTCTACCTGCGCCGCCGCGATGGCGTCGGCTGCGCGCGCGTTCCGTACGTTCGTCAACAAGCAGCTGGTGTCCGTCGCTGGCCGCGACCGGTGTGCTGAAGGAGCTGCGCACGCAGACGTTCCTGCCCTGGAGCCAGAAGCTGTGGGACACCCCCGAACGTGGCCCACGACAACCCCGATGACCAGCGCTTCCACGCCTCGGTCATGCTCGGGTTCGTCGATGACGCAGCGCGCGACGCGTTCTTCGCCAGCAGACGCGGTGAAGGACCTGTCCGAGCAGCTGACCCCGATCGACTCCGCGGTCCATGCGTACGACGTCACCGCCGCGCTCACGTACGTCAAGGACGGCCATGTCCTGCCGCACTACGAAGCGTAGGCAGGACGTGCGCTCCGAGCCGTCGTGGAAGTATGTGCCCGAGCACGGTCAGAGTCGAGTCTCCGGAGGATGCGCCATGACTCTCGCTTCCCAGCCGCTCAGCCGGCGCGAGCGGAACAAGCAGGAGAAGCTCGAACGCATCATGGCTGCGGCCAGCGAGCTGTTCGCCGAGCACGGCGTCGAAGAGGTCACGACCCAGCAGATCGCCGACAAGGCGGACATCGGCACCGGGACCCTGTTCCTCTATGCCAAGACCAAGGGCGAGCTTCTCCTGCTCGTGCAGAACGCGCACTATGCCGAAGCGCTCGAGCGGGGCCGGACAGCCGCCGAGACCGTCCCGGACGCGCTGGATGCGGTGATGGCGATCATGCAGCCGATCGTGGAGTGCAACCGCACCCAGATCGACAACGGCCGCACCTACCTGCGCGAAATGGCGTTCGGCGATCCCGAGGAGCCTCACCACAGCGAGGCGCTCGCGATCAATGCGCAGACCGAGGAGGCCTTCGCTGCCGTCCTGGTCCGGGACGACTCGATCGGCGATGACGACGCCACGACACTGGCGCACATCGTGTCGGCCATCAGCTTCCTCAGCATGGCCGCGAACGCGAACCCCAGCGTGAGCGATGAGGCCGTCGTGGACGACCATCCGGGCCCAGGTCAGCGCCATCCTGGCCCGCTGACGCGATGCGGCACTAGCCCGATCCGGCAGCAGATCTGGCTCGATCGGGTCTTGCCGACGCACGGCGTATGGAGGATGGTGTGGAAGGCGGTGCGCGCGAGCAGATCACCGGGATCTCGGGTCGCCAGCACCACATGAAGGAGCCGGTCATGAGGTCCAACCCACGACTCGTACGGCGCATCGGCGCACTCGTCGCCACCCTCGGCCTGGCTGCCCTGGCGGTGGAGGCACCGGCACAGGCGGACTCGGACGGCCCCGCCAGCCGGGCACAGCTCTCCGCGGCCATGAAGCACCTCGATCGCTCGGTGGCGTTCGCGGGCACGGCGTGGGGCGTCGACACGTCCTCCCAGCAGGTCGTCGTCACGGTCGACAGCACTGTCAAGGGCGGCCGCCTCGAGGCGGTCAAGCGCGCGGTTGCCGATCTTGACGGGACCGCACGTTTGCAGACCGTGGCCGGAGCATTCCGTCTCCACGCCTCCGGAGGAGACGCCATCTACGGCGCGAAGTACCGCTGCTCGCTCGGGTTCAACGTCATCAAGGGCACGACGCGCTACTTCCTCACTGCGGGCCACTGCGCCAAGTCGGAGAAGAAGTGGTGGACCTCGTCCAGCCGCAGCACGCTCATGGGCAACACCCGGTCGGCCAGCTTCCCGGGCAACGACTACGCACTCGTGCAGTACACCTCGTCGTTCACCAACTACCCCGGAACGGTCGGCAGCCAGGACATCACCAGCGCCGGCAACGCATTCGTCGGAGAGAACGTCACACGACGCGGAAGCACGACCGGCATCCGCACCGGGCGGGTCACCGCGCTCAATGCGACGGTCCACTACCAGGGCGGCGGCACCGTCAGCGGGATGATCCAGACCACGGTCTGCGCCGAGGGCGGCGACAGCGGCGGCCCGCTGTACGACGGCACCAAGGCGTTGGGCCTGACCTCAGGTGGCAGCGGCAACTGCACGACGGGCGGGGTCACGTTCTTCCAGCCGGTGACCGAGGCGCTGTCCGCGTACGGCGTGCAGGTGTACTGACCGCGTCGCACCACTGCCTGACGTTCCGGTTTCTCATGATGAACGTCATACAATGGGACGCATGGCTCGCTACGGCAAGGAACACAAGGACCTGACCCGGCGGCGGATCATCGACGCTGCCAGCAAGCGGTTCAAGCAGGACGGCTTCGACGGATCGGGCGTCGCGACGTTGATGGCCGACGCCGGGCTGACGAACGGCGCGTTCTACGCGCACTTCGAGTCCAAGGACGACCTCGTCGCGAACGTGGTCGATGAGGAGCTGAGCCGGCAGGCCGCCACTTTCACCGACCTGGCTCCCGGAAGGGCCGGCCTCGAGGAGTTCGTCCGCGACTACCTGACCAGCCAAGCACCGCGACCATCCCGGCACGGGCTGCCCGTCAGCAGCACTTCTCGACGAGATCGGGCGTTGCTCAACCAGAGCCAAGCGCGCGTACACCTCCGGCGCGAAGGCGATCCTCGACGAGATCACGGTTCGCCTTGTCCCCGCACGACCCGGACGCGGCGCGTGGCACCGCGATCAGCCTCTACGCGATGATGGTCGGCACGATGCAGCTGTCGCGCGCCTTCACCGACAAGCAGCTCTCGAAGGCCGTCCTCGAGACCGGCATCGAGTCAGCGCTCGCCATGATCGCTGCGACGCAGCGCACCTGACCGGGCACTGGCGGCCCTCTTGCCACCGCGCCATAACGAAGTTACAGTCCCTGCATGAAGACATCATTGAAGGGCAAGACCGTCGTCGTCACCGGTGCGGCACGCGGCATCGGCGAACAGGTCGCGCGTATGGCCGCAGAGCGCGGCGCCCGGGTGGGGCTGATCGGGCTCGAGCCGGACCGGCTGCGCAGCCTCGCCCTCGAGCTCGGCCCGATCGGCGGAGTGGCGCGAGGTCGACGTGCGCGACTCGGAGGCCCTCAAGTCCGCGATCGACGAGTGCGCCGCAGCCTTGGGCGGCATCGACTTCCTGGTGGCGAACGCGGGCGTCGTGGCGTACGGGACCATCCGCCAGACCGACGACGCGTCGTTCGAGCGGGTCTTCGACGTCAACGTCAACGGCGTCTTCCGCACGCTGAAGCACGCAACGCCGCACCTGGAGCGCAGCCGCGGCCATGTCGCGGTCATCGCCTCGGCACTGTCGTTCCTGGCGCTGCCCTCCATGTCGTCGTACGGCGCCAGCAAGGCAGCCGTCGAGGCGTTGGGCCTGACGTATCGCCAGGAGGTCGCGCATCTCGGCATCTCCGTCAGCCTGGTCCACCCGTCGTGGATCGACACGGACCTGGTGCGCGGCGCCGAGGCCGACCTGCCCTCGTTCCGCAAGCTCCGCGACGGCCTCCCCTACCCCGGCAACGTGACGACGAGCGTCAGTGAGGCGGCCGAGGCGATCGTCCGCGGGCTGGAGCGTCGCGAGCGACGGGTGTACGTGCCGCGAGCCGTGGCGATCGCCAACGTCGCGCAGGGACTCGTGAACTCGTCCATGGCGTGGCCGTGGTTCAAGACGCTTCGCCGCCAAGGCGGTGCCTGACATCGAGCGTGAGGTCGATGCGCTGGGGCGCCAGGACCAGGTCAGACGTAGGCGCTCAGCTCGAGCTCGAGCTGACGCCTTGACGTCGCAGCGCCTCCTCGTGCGACGCCCGGGCGCGTTCGCGGGTCACCTCCAAGGCCCACCGTGAACACCACGCCGGCCGGCATCATGACCGACCTGACCGGGTCGTCGAACTCGACGAAGTGGTCCGCCAGCTCCAGGCTGATGTAGCCGTGCATCGTGCTCCACAACCCGGCGGCAACGCTCCTGGCGTCGAGCGGTCCGGACTCCGTCCGACTCGACGAGCCGTTCGCATGCCGCAGTCAGGTGTGCGTATGCGGCTTGGAACGCCGCAGAGTGCCCGCTCCGGCGGGCCACCTTGTCCGTCGGCCGGTACGTCGCCCGGGTCGACAGCCCGAACATCATGTCGTACAGGTGCGGGTTGGCGCGGGCGATGTCCCGGGCGACCAACGCCATGGAGAAGAGGTCGGCCACCGGGTCGTCCGTGACGGGCACTCTGCGGCGAACGCGCTCTCGATCTCGAGGAACCCGTGGTCGATCACCGCGCCGACGAGCTCGGGGATGCCGCCGAAGTGGTGGTAGACGACCATCGTCGACATGCCGGCCTCGGCCGCGATCGTCCGCGCCTTGATGGCCGACGGTCCCTGCTCTGCCAGCAGCTTGACCGTGGCCTGCACCAGACGTGCCGGCGGGTCGAGCGGCGGTGCCAGTTCCTCGGACATGGTTCCCATGCTCCCATCGGCGCCCGCGTCGCGCACGGAGCACCGCAGGCGAGGTCTTGTCTGACGATGTATAACTTCGTTATAGTGTGCGGGTAAGCTCCCCGCATTGCGCAAGGAACCCGCCATGGCAGAAGAAGTCAGAGGAAACCTCGAGATCGAGGACCGCGGAGCCGTGCTGGTCGCCCGGATCGATGGCGGCCCGCTCGGGCTGTTCGGCAACGACATCGCCGAGCAGCTGGACGCGCTCGTGGATCGGGCCGATGCCGACCCAGACGTCCATGCCGTCGTCTTCACCGGCACCCACCCCGAGCGCTTCGTGAGCCACGCCGAGGTCCGCTGGCTGCAGGAGGGCGGCGCGAAGGTGCCCTCGGTCGGCGTGAAGGGCGCCTCCGCGCTCGCGCACACCGCCAGAGGGCGTCAACCGCGCAGGCGGGATGCAGTCGCTGCTGGGCAAGACGCCCCTGTGGCCGGCGGTCCAGCTCGAACGGGTCCACCAGACCTTCCTGAAGATGAACCGCAGCGGCGTCATCTTCGTGGCCGCCCTCAACGGATCCGCCCTGGGCCTGGGCGCCGAGTTCAGCTGGGCCAACGACCTGCGCGTCATGGCCGACGGCGACTACTTCATCGGCCAGCCCGAGATCCTGCTGGGCATCATGCCCGGCGGCGGCGGCACGCAGCGGCTGACCCGGCTGGTCGGCACCCACCGCTCCCTGGTCGCGATCCTCGAAGGCAAGCCGTTCACCCCGGCCGAGGCTCTGGAGATCGGCGCCGTCGACGACGTCGTGCCGCAGGACCAGGTCCTCGACCGGGCCATCGAGCTCGCCGAGCACTTCGGCACCCGGACCAAGGGATCGGTCGGCGCCATCAAGCGGGCGGTGTACTTCGGCGGCTCGATGTCGCTGACCGACGGCCTGCACGTCGAGCGCGCCGAGTTCCTCACCACGGCGCTGTCCAAGGTCGGCCAGGAGCTGATGCTCGACTACATGGCCAACACCGAGGCCGCCGGCGAGCTGCCGCTCTACCGCCCCGGCGTCTACGACGAGGTGCTGCAGGCGGGCACGACCCGCGGCGCCGGCGCCGCAGCCACCTCAGGATCGGAGAAGCAGACGATGAGCACCAGGCCAACCAAGACCTTCACCCGGCAGGACGTCTCGTTCACCTCCGGCGACGACACCTGCGCGGCCTGGCTCTACCTGCCCGACGGCGTCGACATCGCCGCCGGTGGTCATCCTCGGCCACGGCCTGGGCGCGACGCGGGAGATGCGCCTGGACGCCTTCGCCGAGCGGTTCGCCGCGGCCGGGATCGCTGCCGTCGCGTTCACCTACCGGCACTTCGGCGACTCCGGCGGCCAGCCCCGTCAGCTGCTCTCGATCAAGCGGCAGCTCGCGGACTGGGACGCCGCGATCGACCACGTCAAGGGCCGCGACGACGTCGACGGCACGCGCATGGCGGTCTGGGGCAGCTCGTTCGGCGGCGGCCACGCGATCACCGTCGCCTCGCGCCACCCCGAGCTGGCCGCAGCGGTGTCCCAGTGCCCGTTCACCGACGGCCTGGCGTCGGCGCAAGGCGCTCGGCCCGGTCGGCTCGATGCGGCTGATGCCCCTCGTCGGCCGCGACCTGATCGCGAAGGCTGCGCGGCAAGGAGCCCGTACGCATCACGCTCGCCGGCACGCCCGGTTCCAGGGCCCTGATGACGGCGCCCGACGCCCTGCCCGGCTACGAGGCGCTGATGCCCGAGGGGCACGACTTCGTCAACGAGGTCGCCGCGCGAGTGGTGCCGACCATCACGGCATACCGCCCGGGCCGCGCAGCGAAGAAGGTCGCGATGCCGATCCTGTTCTGCGTCTGCGACCACGACTCGGTGACCCCGCCGGCAGAGACGCTCGCGTACGCCCGCACCGCCCCCAAGGGCGAGATCAAGACCTACGACGCCGGCCACTTCGACATCTACCTCGGCGAGCCCTTCGAGAGCTGTCGTCGCCGACCAGGTCGAGTTCCTGACCCGTCACCTGAAGGTCTCGATGACCATGTCGTTCTCATCCCTTCCCGATCGCCGCGCCGCCCTGGATCCGCAGGGCCCGGCCGTGTCCGACTCCGCCGCACGTTCAGCAATGCCGAGCTGCTCGACCGGGTGCAGGCAGCGGCGTCCGCACCTCACGAGCTCGGCATCGGCCCGCGCGACGTCGTCGCGCTCAAGCTGACCAACCGGGTCGAGTTCATCGTCCTGCTGTTCGCCGCCTGGCGCTCGGCGCCACCGTCACGCCGGTCAACCCGAGCCTGACCGCCGGCGAGGTCGCGCGCCAGCTCGACGACTCCGGCAGCACGCTTGCTGGTCGTCGAGCCCGAGCGCTCGACTCCGATCGACGGCGTGCCGGTGCTGGACGTCAGTGACCTGCGGAAGGTCGTCGAGGCGGGATCGACGCGCGAGCCGTACGTCGACCCGGCGCGCTCGCGCTGCTCATCTACACGAGCGGCACCACGGGTGTTCCCAAGGGCGTCATGCTCGACCACGCCAACCTCGATGCGATGGCGCAGATGGGCTCGGACGCATTTCGAGCTCGACGCCGACCGACCGGTGCCTGCTGATCCTGCCGCTGTTCCACGTCAACGGGATCGTGGTCAGCGTGCTGACTGCCGCTGCTCGCCGGCGCGAGCGTCGTCGTCGGCGACCCGCTTCCACCCGGACACCTTCTTCGACCTGGTCGAGACCGAGCGGCCGACGTTCTTCAGCGGGGTCCCGACCATCTACAGCATGCTCGCGACGCTGCCCGACGACGTGCAGCCCGACACGTCATCGGTCCGCTTCGCCGTCTGCGGTGCGGCGCCGGCCCCGGCCGAGCTGCTCGAGCGGTTCGAGTCGCGCTACGGGTTCCCGATCGTCGAGGGCGTACGGACTGTCCGAGGCGACCTGCGGATCCACCATCAACCCCGTCGACGGCCCGCGCAAGCCGGGAACCGTCGGCGCTGCCGTTCCCCGGACAGGAGCTGCGCATCCTCGCCGTCGACGGTTCGGACGTGCCCCACGGCGTCGACGGCGAGGTCGTCGTCGCCGGACCCAACGTCATGCGCGGCTACCTCGGTCGTCCCGAGGAGACCGACCAGGTGCTGATCGACGGCTGGCTTCGCACGGGCGACGTCGGGCACCTCGACGACGACGGCTACCTGACGCTGGTCGGCCGGTCGAAGGAGATGATCATCCGCGGCGGCGAGAACATCTACCCCAAGGAGATCGAGGACGTCCTGACCGGCGACCCGGCGGTGCTCGAGGCCGCGGTCATCGGCGTCCCCGACGAGATGTGGGGCGAGGTCGTCGTCGCGTACGTGCAAGCCGGAACCCGGTCACCGTGGTCGACCTCGACGCCCTCCACGCCCGGTGCGCGGCAAGCCTGAGTGGCTACAAGCGACCCATCGCGATCCACGTGCTGGACGCGCTCCCGCGCAACGCCGTCGGCAAGATCGCCAAGCTCGCGCTCCGCGACACGCGCAACCACACGAGACCGAGAAGGTGAGCTGACATGAAGGCATTCGTCGTCACGTCCTACGGCAAGGACGGACTCCGCGCCGAAGACGTGCCCAAACCCACGGTGGGCCCCCGCGACGTGCTCGTCCGAGCCCGCGCAGCCAGCATCAACCCCCTGGACAAGATGGTTCGCAACGGCGAGTTCAAGCAGCTGCTGAAGTACAAGCGGCCGTTCGTCCTGGGGCACGACGTCTCCGGCATCGTCGCGGAGGTCGGCGCCGACGTGCGCCGCTTCGCGACCGGCGACGAGGTGTATGCCAGACCCCGCGACCTGCGGATCGGCACGTTCGCCGAGTTCGTCGCGATCGACGAGGACGATGTGGCGCTCAAGCCGCAGTCCCTGTCGTTCGAGGAGGCGGCTGCCGTACCGCTCGTCGCCCTGGCGGCCTGGCAGACGCTCGTCGACCTCGCCCACGTCAAGCCGGGCCAGAAGGTCCTCGTCCACGCCGGCGCCGGCGGCCTCGGTTCGACCGTCGTCCAGCTGGCGAAGCACCTCGGTGCGTACGTCGCCACCACGGCCCACACCGACGACGTCGAGCGAGCCCGTGCGCTCGGCGCGGACGAGGTCATCGACTTCACCAAGACCGACTTCTCAGAAGTGCTCGCCGGCTACGACGTCGTGCTGGACTCGCTCGGCGGCAGCCAACCTCGAGAAGTCCCTGACGGTCCTCAGGCGTGGCGGACTCGCGATCAGCGTCGTCGGCCCGCCTGACCCGTCCTTCGCCGTGCAGATCGGCCAGCCGATCATGAAACCGGTCATGGCGCTGCTCAGTCGCAAGATCCGCAAGCGGGCCAAGAAGCTGGGCGTGCGCTACTCGTTCTTCTTCATGAAGGCCAGCGGTGCGCAGCTCACGAAGCTGGCCGCGCTGTACGACGACGGCACGCTGCAGCCGGTGCTCGACCGCACGTTCCCGTTCGACGAGACGCTCGAGGCCATGGCGTACGTCGAGCAGGGCCGCGCCAGCGGCAAGATCGTCGTCACCCACTGACGGCGAGACATACGACCTCCATACCCATCAGAGGAAGACGCATCAGCATGTCCATCAGTCCCCACCCCGCGAGGCAGGCCGATCGCCTCCATCACGACCTCCTGTCCCCCGAAGAGGCGATGGACGTCCGAGCTCGGGTTCGACAGGTCGCGACCGACATCGTCGCACCCGCAGCGAGGCACATCGCCAACGGTGACGAACGTGTCGACGGGTTCCCGCGCAATGTCTTCGATGCCCTCGCCGACGCGGGGCTCTACCGCGTCCCGTTCGGGCAGGAAGTCGGCGGCGAAGGCCTCGAGCACCCCGTCACGGCCACGGCCGTCGCGATCGAAGAGCTGGCGTACTACTCGAGCAGCATCGCCGCGGTGTTCGACGTCCACTGCATCCTCGCGGGCAATGCGTTGACGCATGGGACCGAAGCACAGCAGCAAACCTGGCTGCGGCGCGTCGCCGACGGCTCGGCCGTCGGTGCCTTCGCCACCACCGAGCCAGAGGCCTCCTCAGATCTCAGCCCGCAAGCCGTTCGCACGAGTGCCGAGCGCAAGGGCGATGGTTGGGTCCTCAACGGCCGCAAGCGCTGGATCTCCAACTCGCCGGTCGCGGACTTCATCGTCACCCTCGCCCGCACCGGCGACCGACTTTCGCTTTTCATCGTCGACACCAGCCTGCCCGGTGTCCGCGTCGGAGAGCCGGACCTGAAGATGGGCAACCGGGGACAGCTGACTGCAGACGTCTGGTACGACGATGTCCAGCTCGGGAACGACGCACTGCTCGGCGGGGTGGAAGGGCATGGACTCCGCCAGGCTCTGGCGACGCTCACCCTGGGACGCATCGGGATCGCTGCCGCCGGCGTCGGGATGGCCCAGGCCGCCTTCGATCACGCAGTCGCCCACCTCGGCACCCGACAGGCGTTCGGGAGGCCAATCGCTGCCAACCAGCACTGGCAGTTCCTCATGGCCGATCGCGCCACCGAGCTCGAGAACGCCCGCAGTCTCTACCTCAAGGCGGCCCTGCGCCGCGACGCCGGTGAACTGTTCCCCGAGCCGGAAGCCGCGATGGCGAAGCACTACGCCACCAGGCTGTCGGTCGACCTCGCCCGCGATGCTGTTCAGGCGTTCGGCGGTCTCGGTTTCGCCCGAGAGCTCAGCGCCGACGGCACACCCGGACCGGTCGAGGCGATCTACCGCGACAGCAAGATCGGCGAGATCTACGAAGGCACGAACGAGGTTCAGAAGTGGATCATCGCGCGCACGATCTTCGGCAAGGAAATCACCGGATGAGCCTCAACGGACGCACGATCATCATGTCGGGCGGCAGCCGCGGCATCGGTCTGGCCATTGCCATAGCCGCAGCGCGTCGCGGTGCCAACGTCGTGCTGCTCGCGAAGACCGACAAGCCAAACCCTAGACTTCCCGGGACCATTCACACCGCCGCTGCCGAGATCGAGGCCGCGGGCGGCCGCGCCCTCGCCGTGGTCGGCGACGTCCGCGACGAGGCATCGGTCGACAACGCAGTCGCCCAGGCGGTCGAGCACTTCGGCGGTATCGACATCGTGGTCAACAACGCTTCGGCGATCGCGTTGGAGGGCACGGAAGAACTGCCCCTGAAACGTTTCGACCTCATGACGCAGATCCAGCTGCGCGGCACCTATCTGCTCTCCAGCAAGGCACTCCCCCACCTGCGCGAGGGAACGAACCCGCACATCCTGTCGCTGTCGCCGCCGCTGAACCTCTCGCCGCACTGGCTCGGCGCACACCCGGCATACACGATGGCCAAGTACGGCATGACCCTCCTGACCCTGGGATGGGCGGCCGAGTATGCCGAGGCGGGCGTCGCAGCCAACTGTCTGTGGCCCGAAACCCTCATCGCAACCGCAGCCGTCCAGAACCTGTTGGGCGGAGAGGACGCCATCGAGAAGTCCCGAACTCCCGAGATCGTCGCCGATGCAGCCGTCGAGATCCTCCGCCGCCCAGCGCGGGAATGCACCGGCAACACGTTCCTCGATGTGGACGTCCTCCGTGACCAAGGAACCGTCGACCTCTCGCATTACGGAGGAACGGGAAGGCTCGAGTACGACCTGTTCGTCGACCGCCGCTGAGACAACTGACCCGGTTGATCAGCTCAGCTCCCGCTTGAGGATCTTGCCGGTGCTGGTCATCGGCAGCTCGTCGACGAACTCGACGATCCGCGGGTACTTGTAGGCCGCGAACTGCTCCTTGCCCCACGCCACGAGGTCGGCCTCGGTCGTGTCGTCGTGATCCTTGTTCTTCACCATGACGGCCTTGATCTCTTCGCCATGCTGGTCGTGCGGGACGCCGATGACCGCGACCAGCGAGACCGCCGGGTGCTGCATCAGCACTTCCTCGATCTCACGCGGATAGACGTTGAAGCCGCCGCGGATGATCATGTCCTTCGACCGGTCGACGATGTAGTAGAAGCCGTCCTCGTCCTTCTTGGCCAGGTCACCGGACCGGAACCAGCCGTCGCGGATCACCTCGGCTGTGGCCTCGGGGCGGTTGTAGTAGCCCTTCATGACGTTGTGGCCCTTGATCGCGATCTCGCCGACCGCGTTCGGGTTGCCGGCGATGTCGCTCCATTCATCATCGATCAGCTTCATCTCGATGCCGGGGATCGGCACGCCGATCGAGCCCACACGCGGCTCCTCGCCGAAGCGGGCGAACGAGGCCACCGGCGACGTCTCCGACAATCCATAGCCCTCGAGGATCGTGACGTCGAGACGTTCCTTGACGTTCTTGTGGACCTCGCCGGGCAGGGCTGAACCGCCGGCGATCGCGATGCGGAGGTTCGCCGCCAGGGCGGCCACGTCGACCGGCGCTTCATCGGGTGCCGTGTCGAGGGCATTGAGCAGGGCCCAGTACATCGTCGGCACGCCCGGCGAAGATGCTCACGCGGTGCGCCAGCATCAGGTCGAGCGCGGCCTTGGCCTCGAACCGCGGCAGCATCACGATCGTGCCGCCGAACGCCAGGGCGCCGTTCTGGATGACGGTCTGCCCGAACGAGTGGAACAGCGGCAGGACGCACAGGTACGTGTCGGGGTGCGCCCGATCGATCTCGAAGATCTCGAGTCCCGCCAGCGCGTTGTCGCGCATGTTGCGGTGCCGCAGCTCGGCGCCCTTCGGCTGCCCGGTCGTGCCGGACGTGTAAAGGATGACGGCGGTGTCCTCGTCATCGACGCTCGACCGTCGCGAACGTCGTGCGGCAGCTCGGCCGCGCCCACGACAGTCCTGGCGGCGCCGTCGCCGGGAGTGCTGGCGTCGCACCGACAGAACAAGTCAGTGCAGCTGTCGGTGCTCTCGAAGCCCTCGCGAGCCGGCCTCACCGATCGGCAGATCTGCCGATCCCTCGAACGCGAAGTAGGCCTTGGCCTCGGAATCCGCCAGGTGATACGCGACCTCGCGCGGCTTGAGCAGGATGTTGAGGGGCACCACCGTCGCGCCGGCCTTGAGGATGCCGAAGTAGATGATCGTGAAGTACGGGACGTTGGGCGACGACAGCGCCACCTTGTCCCCCGGCTCGATGCCCCTCGACACCAGGAGATGTGCGACGCGGTTGGCAGCGGCATCGAGCTCGGCATAGGTCAGCGACGAGCCGCCGAAGATGATCGCTGGTCGGTCAGGGTGGCTGCCTGCTGAGTCACTGAGCAGGCGCGACAGGTTGGACATGATCCTCTTTCATCGAACGTTGAGAACTGGGTGGTTTCGGTTCGTACAGGTCCATCAGGTCCAAGGACGCCAGGATCGTCAGCAGCACGGCCTGAGCCATGAACTCCCTGACCTCGTCGGATCCGCCGCCGCTCGCGCGTTCGGCTTCGTCCCACATCGCTTCGAAGCTGCTCTGCACCGATGAGGTGACCGCCGGGTCGTGGGCAGCGCCCCAGACGTGCAGCTGCCGGCGCAGGGCGCCGAGGTCGTCCTCGTTCAGCACGGCGTACGCCGTGACCATCGCCTGCAGGGCCGTTTCGTCAGGGCGCTCGTTCGGCAGCGGCGGATCGCAGCACGCCGCAGCAGCCGATCGGTGTGCTCGGCGATGGCCGCGCGTGACGAGCTCGGACTTGGCGCCGAACAGCCGATGGACGTACGGCGCAGAGACCTGCGCCCTCCGCGCGATCACCTCGACAGAGGTGGAGTCCATGCCCGGTCATGCCGAACTGCGTGAGCGCGGCGGCCAGGATCGTCGCTCGTTGCTCCCGCGCAGACTTCCGCATGAGGCTCACAGCCCGCCGCGGTTGGCCGGCGGCAGGCCCGGAAACGGCGGGGCATCGATCCCGAGGGTCCCGGTGCTCGCCGTGGGCCGCACCTGCAGGAACACGCCGGTCGCGTGCGTGTTGTTCTGGAGAGAGTGCTTCATCCCGGTCGCGTGCCCCCCGGGCCTGTAGGCGAAGTCCTGCGCCAGGGCGTACGTCTTCCACAGGCTGATCGAGGTGTGCTCGTACGGCAGCTGCGACGAGATGTCGACGCTGCCACGGTGGCCGGGATGGTGGGCCGCGCGACTGGCCGCGTGCAGGTTGTTGCGGACGAACCGGACGAGGTGACCCTTGCGGAGGACGCCGTGGACGATCGCCACCATCGGCTCATCCTTTTCCAGGGGCTCTGCACCCTCGGCGCAGGGCGACCATCCGTGCCACCGGTCACCTTCCTCGCTCACCCTGACGCGGACCATCTCGCCCGTCGAGGCTGAAGCGCCCTGCGCCGTCCATCAGCGGGCGGAGCGGTCCTCGGTATGCCGCCTCGGCCGCTTCCGGCGAGTCCCACGCCGCCACCAGCGCGCACCCGCCCGGCACGAGACTCGGGGCCAGCGAGTACGTGGCGTTGTTGGCGTGGTTGACGGTCGCAGCTCGCAGACCTGGGATCCCACGGGCGACCTCGCGGCTCGCCCTGCGGCGCCAGAGCAGGCGCCCACCCGGCGGTCGGTCAAAGACGTCGACGGTCAGGAAGTCGGCACTGCTCATGGCATCTCCATAACGAAGTTACAAACGAGATTTGCTCGACCATAGGCCACGCCCCCCGTCTGCGCAAGAGCCGTCAGTTCAGCCGGCGAGGTGCTTCAGGGCGTCCTCGACGAACTCCGCGTGATGCTGGAACACGCCTCCGTGACCGGAGTCCGGGTAGATCTTGACGTGCGCGTCGGGCATGCGACCGGCCATGGCGATCGAGTGGCTGCTGGCGACCATCAGGTCGTTGCTGCCGTTGGCGACGAAGACCGGGTGGGTGATCACCGACAGGTCATCCGGCTTGGCCAGGCCGGCGGCGCGGATGGCCTTCAGCTGGGCGCGCCGCGCCTGCAGCGAGATCGACTTGTCCCGCCCCGACGTGCGCTCCTTGAGCCGCGCGAAGTACGCCTTCGCGGCGTGCTTGCCCACGGTGCGTGCGCGGGAAGAACAGGAAGTTCCGTGCATCGCTCAGCGTCAGGGCCGCCTTGACGTAGGCAGTGACCGCGACCTTGGTGATCTCCTCGATGCCGCCTCCACCACGAGGTCCGGTCCCGGCCAGGATCGCGCGGCGCACCAGGTCGGGCTCCTGGAGGAGCACCATCTGCGCGACGCCGCCGCCGAGCGAGAACCCGAGGAGGTCGACCTTCTGGAGTCCGAGCGCCCGGATGAAGGCGATCGCGTCGCGTCCCATCGCCTCGATGTCGTCCGGCACCGAACCGCCCGTGCCACCGACACCGCGGTTGTCGAACGCGATGACGCGGTGATGCTCAGCGAGCCCGTTGATGACCTTCGGGTCCCAGTCGTCGAGCGTCGCCATCAGGTGGTGCAGGAACACCACGGGCACGCCACCCTCGGGGCCGAGGGCCCGGTAGGTGAACGACACCCCATCGACATCGATCGTCTGGTTCGGTACGTCTTTCCACTTCATGGCGTTGCTCCTCAGTTTTATATTATGATCATACTTTCAATGCAAGCGCTCGTTCGTCAATAGCTCTTACGGAACGGTTTGTAACGATGTTATGGTCCTCGGCCATGAAACTCAACCCGCGTGGTCGCACGACATATCAGCTCGCCGGCAAGGTCGCCTTCATCACGGGTGGGGGCCGCGGCCTCGGCGCCGCAACTGCGATGGCGCTCGCGAAGCGCGGCGCGCACGTCGTCATCGCCGACCGCGATCTGTCGACGGCAGAGCAGACCGCCGCGGCGCTGCCTGATGGCCTCGGCCTGGCCGTCGAGTGCGACGTCACCGACCTCGCCTCGGTCCGTGGCGCGGTGGAGATCGCCCGCGCGACGCGCGGTCGGATCGACACGCGTCATCGCCAATGCCGGCATCCTCGGCATCGGCGGCACGATGCGCGCGTCACGACCCGAGAACACCGCAGCCGTCATGTCGGTCAACGTCGACGGGGTGACCAACACGGTCGCAGCGACGATCGAGGACGTCATCGCGAATCAGGGCCAGATGGTGCTCATCAGCTCCGTGTTCGCCTACATGAACGGCGCCGGAGCCATCCCCTACGCGATGAGCAAGGCTGCCGTCGAGCAGCTGGGGCGTGGGCTCAACACCGAGCTGGCGATGCACGGAGCCTCAGTCATGACGGCGTACTTCTCGCTCATCGAGACCGACATGATCCGCGAGGGCGTCGACGCCGATCCCCATCTGCACGCCCTGCTGTCGGCGAGCCCGAAGTTCATGCTGAAGCGCATCAAGCCCGAGACCGCCGCAGCGGCGATCGTCCAGGGCATCGAGGATCGACGCCGCAGGCTCACCGTGCCGGGACGCTGGCGCCCGGTGTCGACGCTTCGCGGCATCGCCGCTCCGGTCCTCGACGCCAAGTACCTGACCGACAAGGCCGTCCAGGGCGCCCTCGCCGATCTCGAGAAGAACAAGATCGCCCAGTCGGTGTAGCGCCCGATCCCGTCACATCCTCCCTCCAACACAAGGACCTCCCATGCCATCACTCCACGATCCCCTGACGCTCCCCAACGGCCAGGTGCTGCCCAACCGCATCATGAAGTCCGCCCTGAGCGAGGCGCTCGCCGACCGGAACAACTCCCCCGACCACCGACTGTCGAAGCTGTATGAGCGGTGGAGCACCGGCGGATACGGACTGATCATCACCGGCAACGTCATGGTCGACCGTCGCCAGCTCGGCGAGCCCGACAACGTCGTGATCGAGGACGAGCGCGACCTCGACGCGCTGTCCCGCTGGGCCAAGACGACCCAGGACGCGGGCGTGCCGATCTGGGCGCAGCTCAACCACCCCGGTCGCCAGTCGAGCCTGATGGCGGTGCGCCACACCCCGGTGGCACCGAGCGCTGTCGCGCTGAACCTGCCCGGCGCGACGACTCCTCGAGAGCTGACCGGCGACGAGATCGAGGACATCATCGACCGTTTCGCCACGGCGGCAGTCGTGTGCGAGACCGCGGGGTTCAACGGCGTGCAGGTGCACGGCGCCCATGGCTATCTGGTCAACCAGTTCCTCTCACCGCTGTCGAACCTGCGGACCGACGAGTGGGGCGGCGATCCCGAGCGGCGCATGCGGTTCCCGCTCGAGGTCGTGCGCCGCATCCGCTCGCGGGTCTCCCCCGGCTTCGCCGTCGCCATCAAGCTCAACTCGGCCGACTTCCAGCGCGGCGGTTTCACCGAGGACGAGTCGCGCGGCGTCCTCGCCGCCCTGGCCGGCGAGGGCCTGGACATGATCGAGATCAGCGGCGGCAGCTATGAGTCCCCGGCCATGATGGGCACCGCCGCAGCGTCGACCCGGGCACGAGAGGCGTACTTCCTGGAGTATGCCCAGACGGTCCGCGAGGTCGTCGGTGACGTTCCACTCGCGGTGACCGGCGGATTCAGGTCGCGCACCGGCATGGACTCAGCGGTCGCGAGCCGGCGAGTGCGACGTCGTCGGCATCGGGCGCCCGACAGTCATCACGACCGATTCGGCATCCGTGATCCTCGGCGGACGCGAGGAGAGCATCGAGGCCCACAACGTGAAGTTCGGCATGCGCCGCGCCCTGGCCAAGGTCGCGGACCTCAAGCAGCTCGACGGCATCCTCGACCTGAGCTGGCACACCGATCAGCTCCACCGCCTCGGCGCCGGCCTCGAGCCCGACCCGAATCGCGGTCGCCTGGCCACGGTCGTCGCCATGGTGCGCCGCAACGGCCGCGGAGCGTTCCGTCGCACGCGGGGCTGAATCGGTCCGTGACCAGGTCCTCCACTGGTCAGCGGCCGCTCCTGATCAGTTCCTGCCGACTGGTCAAGGGCCTCCGCGACGCCGCTCGCGTCGGAGGCTTCCCACGCGTGGACGGCGGCATCCAGAGCAGCGGCGCCAGCCGCCAATTCGGGTGCAAGGGTCGGCACCGGCGGGAGTCGGCGTGGGCAGCGACTCCGAGCTCAGGTCGACTTCGGCCCACGTCTGCGCTGCAACATCCGCTGCCGAACGAACGGCCTCCGCGACACCACCCTCCGCCACCTGCGGCGGCTCGAACGGGTTGTAGCTCGGCATGTCCGCCGACCCGACGGTTCCTGCCCATGCGCGTTGATCACCGGCCGCATGCATCAGCACTTGGCCCACAGTCCAGTCGGCACAGGGCGTCGGCTTGTCGAGCTGATCAGTGGCGGTGCCGTCAGCCACACCGCGCAGCGCATCAAGTGCCGTTGTGAGTACGTTCGAAGTCACGAGCGAGTCCCCTTCGTAGTTTCGGGTTGGGCTGTCATTGTTGACATGTCACCGACCGTAGGTCAGAACTCGATGACGTGTCAACGAGGTGTATGGTTTCGAGGTGGAACCGAACTGGCTCACCTCGGATGAAGAAGAGGCGTGGCGCGCCCTCCGGCGGTTCCTGACTGCACTGCCCGCCCGGATCGGACGCGATCTGGCTGCCAACTCAGACCTCTCCTCGGCGGACTACGAGGTGCTGAGCACGCTGTCGGAGAAGTCGGACCGGCGATGGCCTCTCAAGGAGCTGGCAGCCAAGATGGAGTGGTCACGCAGCCGACTGTCGCACCACGTCTCGAGGATGCAGGTGCGCGGCCTCATCGAAAAGGAGCCCGATCCCGATGATGCTCGGGGCTGCATCCTTCACCTGAGCGACACGGGGCTGGACATGCTGCAAGCCGCCGCGCCCGACCATGTGGCCTCCGTTCGCGCGCGGCTGCTCGACCACTTGAGCCCAGGAAGAGCTCGAGGCCATCCGACGAATCTCGACGAAGATCTCGAACCTGCCAGAGTGAGGCGTCCCGGGCGTCCTGCGCTTCGGGATCCGCCGACTCACTGGGACGCGTCGACAATCCGGCGTAGCCCTCGCGGTACGTCGGGAAGTCCGGCGCCCAGCCGCTTGCGCGCAGTCGCGCGTTGCTGAACCGCTTGCCGTGCCCGAGGTCTGCATCGGCTGCAGGAGGTGTGGGCGCGCCCAGCTGTGCAGCCAGGTGGGCAGCGACATCGCCGAGGAGCGCGGGCTCGTCATCGGTCCCGACATAGAGAGCCTCCGGAGGCGGGTCCCGAGTGAGCAGATGGACCACGGCAGCGGCAGCGTCGTCGCGGTGGATGCGGTTGGTCCACCGGTTCGGGTCGGTCACCGTTCCGGCGCGCACCTGGTCGACAAGTCGCGTGGTGCGACGACCGTAGAGCCCCGAGAGGCGCAGAACCGTGCCGCCTGGCACTCGGTCGCAGAAGACCTGTTCCGCCTGAAGCAGCATCTGTGCGGGTCCGTCGGCGGGGCTGGCAGGAGTGGACTCGTCAGCCAGTACGGCCGGGTCGAGGTCGCCGAAGACTCCCGTCGACGACACGAGCACGGCACGTCGTGGCACCTGTCCGGTTGCGGCCAGGGCGTCGAGCGCGCGCGTCATGCCCTCGACGTAGGTGGCGCGGTAGTTCTCCTCAGTGCGCGGTCTGGCTGACAACGCCACGACCAGGTACGCCAGGTCGAGCGGCGGAAGGTCCGGGCGGCCGCGGGTGAGGTCCACTGACAGGCCCTGCAACGGCGGCGGGACCAGGTCAGCGCGGCGTCGCAGCGCGAGCACGGAGTGGCCCCGCGAGGCGAGCCGTTTGCCCACGTCAGCACCCAGGTCGCCGCAGCCGACAAGCAGGACGTCCGAAGTCATTGCGACGCGGGTGCTGGTGCTCATGATGTCCTCGGCTCCTGTGTGTGACGTGCTCGAACGACGTCATTGTGCTCGCCAAGTCGCGGCGGGCGTCGGTAGGTGTCGACCGGCGTCCGGGAGTAGGTGATGGGGTGGCGTACCTGATCGATCGCATCCGGACCGACGTCCACACGAGGGGCCAGACCCAGGTCAGCTGCGAGATCGAACGCCGACCCGATGTCGCCGACCGCGCCAGCGGGCACCCCCACCTCGGTCAGGGCGCTGATCCATCGATCCGCGGGGCCAGAAGACAGAGCAGCCTCCAGGAGCGAAACCAGCTGCGACCGGTTCGCCACACGATCCGCGTTGCGCGCGAAGCGCTCGTCGGCGGCCAGATCGGGCTGTCCGAGAACACCGACAAGCCGTACGAACTGCGCGTCATTGCCGCAGCACACCGCGATGAGCCCGTCGGCGCATCGCAAGGTCTCGTACGGGGCGATCGAGGGATGCTGGTTGCCCATACGATGCGGCGCCACGCCTGTGGCGAGGTAGGACGACGCCTGGTTGGCCAGCGAGCCGAGCAGGCTTGACAGGAGGTTCACCTCGACGTGTTGGCCTTCGCCAGAGGCATGGCGCTCGTTCAACGCCGCGAGGATGCCGATGACCGCATCCTTCGAGGTCAGGACGTCGACGAGGGCCACCCCGACCTTGGTCGGCTCGCTCTCTGGTGCGCCGGTGATGCTCATGAGTCCGCCGACTGCCTGCACCAGGAAGTCATACCCGGGCAGCGACGCTCCCCCAGCCGTGCCGAAGCCGCTGATCGAGCAGTACACGACCCTGGGATTGCGTCGCCGTACGTCGTCGTACGCAAGACCCTTGGCCGCAAGGGCCCCGGGCCGGAAGTTCTCCACCACCACGTCCGCCGTGGCCATGAGGTCGAGGGCGATCTTGTGATCGGCAGGTTCGTCGAGATCCAGCTCGACGCTCTCCTTGGACCGGTTCGCGCAGTCGAAGTAGGCGCTCGTCGTGGACGTCCATGGGGGTCCCCACTGTCGGGTGTCGTCACCGGTCCCGGGTCGTTCGACCTTCACCACCGTGGCACCGAGGTCGGCCAGCATCGACGTGGCCAGGGGACCCGCCAGCACACGGCTGAAGTCGGCGACGACGATGCCGTCGAGCAATGCGGTCATGACGGATCAGCCGCTTCCAGCACTCCGGACACGCGGCGGGCTGCTTGCAACTCGATGGAACGCGGCCCCGGCAGACCTGTCGTCAGGTTCCGTTGTCGGGTCGGCAGGGACATGCAGGCTCCTCAAGTGATGGCGCGACGGTCTCGTGCCCTCCATCATCAGGCGTGCCAGCACGAACTTCCTCGTGCAGTGCGCACAGAATCAACTTGTTTTGGATTGTTTGTCCATACCAACGAGGCTCGAGGATGAGTTGGTTCGGCTGTATGGCCCGCCTGGCCTTTCAGCCTCCATCTGTGCCGCAACGGGACGCCCCAGGACGTCAAGCGATTCCCCTGAGCCTCCGACAGGATTCGAACCCGCGACATCCTCATTACAAGTGTCTCCGGATTGAGTTTTTGCCTGTCATTTCAGTTGCATTAGTGGCCCCAGAGCTGCTGATTTCGCTGCGGGGGTGCGCCAGGGGTGCACGATCCTGGGCGTCGTCGGCCCCAGTTCTCAGGCCCGTCGATTCGGGCCCGGTGGTCAAGAGTCGCAGCGTGATGTGTCGGAGAGCGGCACGATCCACGCGCCGGAGCGTTTCACACGAGAAGACTGGCGGGACATCATCCATCACGGGAGCGACCGATGAGCATCATCTCCGCCGCCACGCTGGCAGCCGCCGACAGGCTAGAACAGGCGCTGCACACACGCGAGCCGACACCACCCGTTCGGGACATCCTCGGCTCGACAGACGTCACAGCCGCGTATGCCGTCCAGGACGAGCTGAACTTGCGCCGCGTCGCTGGAGGAGCGATCGCGGTCGGCCGCAAGATCGGGCTCACTTCTCCAGCTGTCCAAAAGCAGCTCGGTGTCGATCAGCCAGACTTCGGTGTCCTGTTCGATGACATGGGCTACGCCGACGGTGCCGAAGTGCCGACCAGCGGACTTCTCCAGCCCAAGGTCGAAGCCGAGATCGCGTTTGTCCTGTCGACCGACCTGGATTCGTTCCTGGACCGTGACGTGGTGAGGCAAGCGGTCGACTACGCCGTCGCCGCCATAGAGATCGTGGACAGCCGGGTCGCCGACTGGGACATCAGCATCGTCGACACGGTCGCCGACAACGGGTCCAGCGCCCTGTACGTCCTAGGGTCCGCTCAGCTCACTCTCAGCGAGTTCGAGCCGAAGGACGTCGAGATGTCGATGAGCGTCGACGGTGCGGTCGTCTCCAAGGGCAACGGCGCTGCTTGTCTCGGGGACCCACTCGACGCCCTGCTCTGGCTTGCCCAGACCGCTCAGGAATACGGAGATCCACTTCGCGCCGGACAGGTCATTCTCTCGGGTGCGCTTGGCCCCATGGCGCCCGTCGTCGCCGGCAACACCGTCCGCGCCCAGATCAGCCAGCTCGGCTCGGTTTCAGTCACGTTCAAGGAGATCCCATGACCCGAACCAAAGTGGCCGTCATCGGCTCCGGCAACATCGGTACCGACCTGATGTTCAAGGTCCTACGCCTGTCAGACACGCTCGAGATGGGCGCCATGGTCGGCATCGACCCAGCTTCTGACGGCCTGGCGAGGGCCGTCAAGAACGGCGTCCCCGTGATCTCCAACGGCGTCGACGGGCTCATTGCGATGGACGGCTTCGACGGCATCGAGATCATCTTCGACGCCACCTCCGCCAAAGCCCACGAGGCGAACGCCGCCAAGCTCGCACCGCTCGGCAAGAAGCTCATTGACCTCACTCCGGCGGCAGTCGGGCCGTACGTCGTGCCGCCGGTGAATCTGGACGAGCACCTCGATTCCGACAACGTCAACATGGTTACCTGCGGTGGGCAGGCCACCATCCCGATCGTCGCGGCCATCTCCCGAGTCACGCCGGTTCCCTACGCCGAGATCGTGGCATCCATCGCCTCGAAGTCCGCGGGCCCCGGAACCCGGGCGAACATCGACGAGTTCACCGAGACCACCTCGGCGGCCATCGAAGCCGTCGGCGGAGCCGACCGCGGCAAGGCCATCATCATCCTCAACCCAGCCGAGCCACCACTCATCATGCGCGACACCGTCCTGGCCCTCATCGGCGATGCCAACCACGACGCCATTCGCGAATCCATCCACACCATGATCGACCAGGTCGCCGTCTACGTTCCCGGTTACCGACTCAAGCAGGAGGTCCAGTTCCGAGAGTTGACTGCCGACGAGCCAGTTCACACCCTTACCCCGGATGGATCCTCGGCAGTCACCCACCAAGTGACGGTGTTCCTCGAGGTGGAGGGCGCTGCGCATTACCTGCCCGCCTACGCCGGCAATCTCGACATCATGACCTCGGCTGCCCTTCGGGTCGCCGAGTCGTTCGCCGCCCGACTCGACACCCGCGAGGCCGTCAGATGACCAAGATCTTCGTCCAAGACGTCACCTTGCGTGACGGCATGCATGCCATCCGCCACCGAATCGACCCCGCCGACGTCCGTCGTATCGTCACCGCCCTCGACCAAGCAGGGGTAGACGCCATTGAGGTCGCGCACGGCGACGGCCTCGCCGGCGGGTCGCTCAACTACGGCCCAGGCAGCCACACCGACTGGGCGTGGCTAGAAGCCGCGGCCGAGGCCCTGGGGAACGCGCGCCTGACCACGCTTCTCCTGCCAGGAATCGGTACGCTCCACGAGCTCAACCGCGCCTACGACCTCGGCGTTCGCTCGGTCCGTGTGGCCACTCACTGCACCGAGGCCGACGTGTCAGCCCAACACATCGCGCATGCCCGCGAGCTCGGCATGGACGTCTCCGGCTTCCTCATGATGAGTCACATGGCACCGGCTGAGAAGCTCGCCGAGCAGGCCAAGCTCATGGAGTCGTACGGCGCGCACTGCGTCTACGTCACCGACTCCGGCGGTCACCTGACCATGAAAGCAGTCGCCGAACGCGTCAAGGCATACCGCGGGGCGCTCGACCCGGCCACCGAGATCGGCATTCACGCCCACCAGAACCTCAGCCTGTCGGTCGCCAACAGCGTCGTCGCGGTCGAGGAGGGCGTCACCCGCGTCGACGCCTCGCTGGCCGGGCTCGGGGCCGGTGCCGGCAACTGCCCCATCGAGCCGTTCATCGCCGTGGCGAACCTCGAGGGCTGGGAACACGGATGCGACCTCGCAGCGCTGGAGGACGCAGCCGACGACATCGTCCGCCCCCTCATGGACCGCAGCGTCCAGGTCGACCGCGAGACCCTGACCCTCGGGTACGCCGGCGTCTACTCCAGTTTTCTTCGCCACGCCGAGAACGCCTCCGCCCGCTACGGCATCGACGTCCGCGACATCCTCACCGAGGTCGGCAACCGCAAGCTCGTCGGCGGCCAGGAGGACATGATTGTCGACATCGCCCTCGACCTCGCACACGTCGACTGAAGCGCGGATCGTCCGATGCTCGCCATCCCAAGCAGGACAGCGGTCGAAACCCAACCTCGATTCGCTACGCGCCGGCGGTCGGACCGAACTGCGGAACTCCTGGCAATGTCGTGACCATGTGGACCAAGGCTGTGGCCGTGAGTGAGACGTACGAGTGCGGGACATCCCCTGGAAATCGGACGAAGTCACCTTGGGAGACGTCGACCTGATCGGTGTCCGGTCCCATCCGCACACGCCCGGAGACGACGTAGCAGTGGTGGAGGGCACCTCGAGCATGCGCTTCGTTGTGGTCGACGTGATCGCCCTGCTCGCGACGGAGCCTCAGCAGAGAGGTCCGGACGAAGCCCGAGCCGTAGATCTCGTCAAGCAGCTTGGACTCGTGCGACTCTCCTTGACGCCAGTCGCCTCCACCCTTCGGCAGAACCATCACCGGGGAGCCCCACTCCGTCAGGAGCCGGCGTACCGACAGGTTCAATGCCCGGGCCACGGCTTCCAGCGTCTCCACGGTGGGGTTGGCATCGCCGTGCTCAACCTTCGACAAGGTCTGCTTCGAGAGGCCGCTTCGACGGGACAACTCTCCTATCGAGAACTGCCGTTCGTTCCTGAAGCGGCGAACGTTCCTTGCTGCCAGTTCGCTGATCTCGGACATGCCAGACCCCCTTCACTTATAATGTACCAGTGCGTCTACTTCACTGAACCATCATTGGCGGGCTGCCTGCGGACGCCGACTCGTGCAATCAGGACGTCACGACCGCGCCCCTCGGCGGAACGTGCACGGCAAGAAAAGCGATCTGATCGGTCACGACTCGTTCGAAAGCGTCGCCGACGTAGATGTCGAAGTGGCCCTCGTCGTAGCGCATCACGGTGCCGTTCGGTGCTGAGGACACGTGCCGGACGGTCTTGCTCGCAGGTGCCACGCTGTCGCGATCGCAGATCGCGAACAACGCCGGACAGGTGATCTTCTTGGCGCTTCTGCCGGGAACATAGGTGCCCACCTGGAACATCACACGAGCCGGGACTGCCATCTCGGTGTGGGCCACCCCGGACGCCTCGAGCAGCGCCCGGAGACCGGGCAGGGCATCGGGAGACGTCATCACGGCAACCTCTCCGGGCCGCCCGATCGCTTCGATTCGCACGGGGTCGCGTCCGAGGCGGGCTGCGACGACATCCTGGACGGCCTTGCCCATCAGCTTGAGGGCCGTCAGTCGCGGCATGGCCAAGCCCGCTGCCTGACCGTCTGTGAAGGGGCACTGAGAGATGACCGCGGCGATACGCGGGTCCTGTGCTGCCGTCACGATGACGTGCCCGCCGGCGAAGGACGTGCCCCACAGAACGACTCGATCCTCGTCCGCCTCAGGTACCGAACGAGCGAAGCTGACCGCACTGCGCCAGTCCTGCAGCTGGCGCTTGACGTCGACGAGCTGGCGCGGCATCCCCTCGCTCTCGCCGAAGTGGCGATAGTCGAACGCGAGACAGGCATATCCGGCGGCCACGAAACGCTCGGCGAACGCAGCGAGTCGCTGCTCCTTGACTCCGGAGAATCCGTGCGCCATGACCACGATCGGCACCTTGCTCTCGGGCGACGCGCCCTCCGGGAGGAACAGCCAAGCAGCACAGTCCTGGTCTCCGGAGCGGAATCGCACGTCTGTGCGCATCTGGCTTGGGGGTGTCATGGCGTCCTCGTTCGTCTGTGTTGTGTCGGGCATCAACACGTTGCCCTGTGCGAGGCCTCATCGACAACGTCGTCTCGCACAGTTCTTGCGACGCCGGATGTCTAGACTGCACAAACAGATGCGGTCTAGTTCGCCGCGTCGTCGGCCTCGGCGGTCAGCACGGCCGGGCCGAGCCATCGCGCAGTCGCCAGCGCCAGCGGCAGATCGCGGACACCGTCGGAGACCGGGTGGCCGAGCAGCTTCTCGGCGACCGACAGGCGGTAGTGCACAGTGTTGCGATGGCACTGCAGCACACGCGCGGCCGTCGCGATGCTTTGGCCCGATTCGAGGTACACCTCGAGTGTGTGCCTCAGGTCGTTCTCCCTGGGGGCGCCTACCGCAAGGTCACCGAGCGTCTGGGTGACCCAGTCCTTTGCTCGGGCGAGATCTGCCGTGAGGAAGGCGATGGCCCCCACCTCGCGGTACGACACGACGAGCGCCCGGCGATCAGGCGGGACGACGTGTTGCCCGACCGAGTACGCGGCGGAAGCCTGCCGATGGCTGCGAGCGAAGCCCGGCACACCGCTGTCGCTCTCGCCGTAGGCAATACGGAAGGTGGAGTCGACCGAGCTCAGCACGTCGCGGACCGCCGCGGGGTCGTGAACCATACCCTTTGGCACCGGCACCCAGACCCAACGGGTGAACCGGTCGCGTGATTCGACGAGCGGCTCGTTCACACCGCCCAATGCCAGCTTGAGGGCCGAGATGGCGCCGTCGAAGCGGAGGGGCTCAGTCTTGCGCACACCGTGGTCGGCGACCCACACGATCGCGGCAACGTGCCGGCCTCGCAAGCGATATCCCAGTGCGGCCTCCGTGTGGGCGTCTCCCGTCCAATCACCTGACAACAGCGCCTGGATCGCCTCGGTGCGCAACGACTGGCCGTGCTCGACCCAGCGGGCGCGTTCCTTTTCGTACTCGTCGGCCAGCACGCGGCAGCTGTGCTCGACGAACAGGTGGTCAATGTCCCAGAGGTAAAGCGCCGCAGCCGACAGCGAGGGCACGTCGTCGGACAGGTCCGCCAACTCTTCCAGGCACGCCCGGATCCAGCAACGTTCGGCCAGCAGGTACGCGTCCACCACATCAAACAGGGGGATCCCGCGCCGGGCCATCGCATGGACGGTCGAGACGGTGCGCTGTGGCGGCAGCGCTGTGGCGGCTTCGGCCGGGTTCGCCAGCAGGTGCAGAAGCAGGTTGATGTTGTCCTGAACCGAACCCTTCACGGTGGTCAGGTCGAGCTCCAGACCTCCACGCTCGCGGATCCTCTCGACGACTCGCGTGGTGATGTCGTCGACGACTGCGGCAGACCTCGCTGACAACAGGCCGGCAAGCACGTTTCCTTCAAGCTGCTTGGGCACCGAATCAGCATCACCTGATTGTGCACAAAGCACAAGGACCGACGAATCATCTGGATGACCTGCCGATGCATCGCCACCCTCATCGGCGTTTCACTGGACGCCGTCTGAACGGGCCGCGCAGTGCGCTGCCGAAGCGTCGATCGAGGAGCACCCCCATGAAGCTGGATCTTGCAGGCCGCACCGTCGTCATCACCGGCGGAGCTGGTGGCCTCGGCCGGGAGACTGCCCGGGAGGTTGTGCGACGGGGTGCACACGTGGCACTGCTCGACCTCTCGGCCGACGCCGCGACTGCCGCTTCCGAGAAGATCGGCAGCAGTGACGTCGCTGCGGGATGGCAGGCCGACGTGCGGGACCTGGCAAGCATCGAGAACGCCATGGCGGCTGCCGCGCAGCACTTCGGTCGCATCGACGTGGTCGTGGCGGGTGCCGGGATCGGCAACGTGATCGGACCGCTCGACACGACCCGACCCGAGGACTTCGAGCGAGTCATCGATGTCAATCTGACCGGCGCATGGCGGACCTTCCGGGCGGCCGCTCCCTTCGTCATCGAGCAGCGCGGACACCTGCTGGCGATCGCATCCATGGCCAGCTTCCTGCACTCGCCGCTGCACAGCAGCTACACCGCCAGCAAGGCCGGCGTGTGGGCGATGTGCAACTCCTTGCGCCTCGAGCTCCGCCAGTCCGGCGTCTCGGTCGGCAGTGTGCACCCGGCGTTCTTCCGCACCCCCATGATCGACGAGGTCCTGAACGACCCGGTCGCGCTGAAGATCTGGAACGACTTCAAGGGCGTGTTCGAGGTGCTCTCGATCGACGATGTCGTTCCCGCCGTGGTCGACGGCATCGAGCGCCGCACCCAGCAGCTCGTCGTTCCGAGGAAGCTCGGGGTGGCGCGTATCGCGCCCGGCGGCATGCGGCCCTTGGTCGAGCGCAGCTATCCCGACAAGAACATCCAAGAGGCGATCGAGCTGTCCCGGTCCAGTCTCTGACCGAGTTATCACCACACCCCTACGAGCACGGAGAGCACATCATGCACGAACACGCCATCTCGTTCGATGGTCAGGCTGGACTGGTCACGGGAGCCGCGGGCGGTATCGGCCGCGCGACGGCCATCGCGTTCGCCCGGTCGGGGGCCGACGTCGTGGTCTCCGATCTCGAGAGCTCTCGTGCACAGGCATTGGAGACTGTTCGCATGGCCGAGGATGCCGGCGGCAAGGCCGTCTTCGTCCCGGCCGACGTCACTGATGCACAGTCGATCAGGGCACTCGTGGACGCGACCGTCGCGCAGTTCGGCCGACTCGACTTCGCGCACAACAATGCCGGGATCGGTGCGGCCGCCTTCACGGCTGACCACACCGAGGACCAGTGGGACCAGATCATGGCGGTCAATCTCAAAGGTGTGTGGCTGTCGATGAAGTACGAGCTCGACCACATGACCAGGAATGGCGGCGGCACGATCGTGAACAGCGCCTCGCTGTCGGGCCTGACGGGCGGTCCGCTCACTGCGGCATACGTCGCATCCAAGCACGGCGTCGTCGGCCTCACGAAGACCGCGGCCAGTGAGTACATCAATCAAGGGGTACGCATCAACGCGGTCGCTCCGGGCGCCGTCGAGACGCCGATGGTCGCCGACCTGGACGACTCGACCCGAGCCATGCTGCTGTCCTCGCAGCCCTTGCAGAGATTCGCCTCGCCGGAGGAGATTGCCGAGGCCGTCATCTGGCTAGCGTCCGACAAGAGCTCGTTCGTGGTCGGCGCCATCGTGTCGATCGACGGCGGTGCAGCGACAAGTGGCCAGTCCTACAACCCGTTCACGAGTCCGGGGCCCGTAGCTGAGTCGTGAAGAGTCGCGGTGGGCCGGTGACGCCCGTGTCGTGAGGACGAAGAGGTTGTGCGCGCCCCCAGCCGCTGATCTCCTGCATTCCGCCGTCCTGAGTCCGTCACTTTTAATGTAGTACCTAGCCTACTTGACTGAACACGTCCGGGGACTCAAACTCGAGGTAGATCCGCGAACCAGGAGCCAACATGTCAAAGCCACAGGTCGACCACGACCGCGATGCTCGCGCTGCCGTCGACAAGGCCATCAGCTTGCTCGCCGCCTTCCGCACCGAGGCGCACACCGGTCTCGGTGTGAGCGAGCTCGCCCGTCGCAGCGACATGAGCAAGTCCACAGCCTTCCGACTTCTGCAGTCACTGATGCGAAACGGCGTCGTCGAGAAGTCCGGCACGTCATACCGTCTGGGCGCGCAGCTGCAGAGCCTGACTGCTCGACATGACACCCCGCGTCACGCGGCCATCCGCGACGCGCTCACGCCGTTCCTGGCGGACCTGTACGAGTTGACTCACGAGACGGTCCACCTCGCGGTGCTTCAGGGCGCAGATGTCATCTACCTGAACAAGCTGTACGGACACCGGACAGTGTCGGCTCCTTCGCGCATCGGTGGCAGGGCCCCGGCACACTGCACTGGTGTCGGCAAGGTTCTGCTGGCGTACGACCCGGTCGCCCGAGAGAGCCTCCACACAACGGACCTCCGCGCCGTGACGGCAGCGACCATCACCGACGCGGTGGAGCTTGGGCTCGAGCTGGACGGAGTACGACGCGCAGGAATCGCCCGGGACCGCGAGGAAGTCGCTCCCGGGCTAGCTTGTGTCGCAGCCCCGGTGCTGGTCCGAGGCGTTGCCGTCGCTGCGCTGTCCGTGTCCGGCAACAGCGAGCGCTTCGACCCATCGATGGTCGAGCCCATGTTGCGTCGCGTCTGCCACGCTGCCGGTCAGAGTCTGACGGCACGGCGCGGCTTGCTGACCCGGCCGACGCATTTGACGACAATCAGTGCCTGACAGAAGTCGACGCCTGTCCGCCTCGCGAGGGTCGAGCGAGCATGTTCAGGGAAAGACGCGGGCGATGAACTCGGCGACGCACACCGGCTTTCGCCGCCGTCACGCTCGAAGGTCTGGACGAAAGTCAGCTGGTGCCCGCCCGTGACGTCTTCTATGGACTGCAGGCCGAGGCGCATACGGATCTTTGACCCGGTGGGAAGGGGCGCCGGAACCCGGACCTTGTTGAAACCGTAGTTCACGCTCGACGTCGCGGTGCTCCAGTCAAGCAGCTCGTACAGGAACTTTGGCCCGTATCCGAGCGTCAGCAGAGCGTGGACGATCGTCGTGCCGTACAGGCTGGACGCCGCCTTGTCGGTGTCGACGTGGATCCACTGGTCGTCGCCGGTCAGCGTCGCGTAGGCGTCGACATCGGCCTGCGTCACTGTACGCCAGCCGCTGACACCGATCTCTTGGCCGACAGCAGCACGAAGTGCGTCGGTGTCGATGATGCTGATCATGGTGTTTGTCCTTCGTCTTCAGGTCTGCGGGACTCGGTCGAGATCCATGTCGACGGCAGTAACCCACTCGGGCTCCACCACCATGAGGCTGTATGAGCCGTCGGCAACCTCGACGTCGACGACGTAACGGAAGCCGGCCTGCTCAGCTGCTCCGATCGCCGCCAGATCACCCTCGGGTGCGGCGAAGACGAGGCGTCGGCATTCCGGGTCGAGTACCGAGAACTGGCCGGCGAAAGCAGTCAGCAGCTCCGTCAGGCTTGCTGGGTGCGGCGTTGGGCTGATCCCCAGGCGCAGATCGTGCTCGCCGCACGGGAACGCCTCCCGGAACACGCCGGTCACGGCACGTTCAAGGAGTGCAGTGACGTGGAGTCCGTCCTTCTCAACCAGCTGCTGGGCGTACGACGGTGTCACCCGCTGGCCGGCCAGGACCCACGAGGGACCGGGGTCGACGACGGGGACGCCGGCGGCACTCACAGCTCCTCCGCGGTCAGCTGGCGGATGGCGATCTTGTCGAGCTTGCCCGACGCGTTGCGCGGCATGACCTCTACGAGTCGCAGGACGGTCGGCAGCTTGTAGCGCGCGAGTGTGCGGGACGCGTGGTCGCGGACCTGTTCGATCGTGATCTCGAGCCCCGGCTCGATCGAGACCACCGCTACGACTGTCTCGCCCCAGGTGGGGTGGGGGGCTCCGACGACCGCCACGTCGAGGACGCCAGGCATGTCGGCGAGGGCCGACTCCACTTCCGCCGGATAGACGTTCTCACCGCCGGAGATGATGAGGTCCTTGAGTCGATCGACGATGAACAAACAGCCGTCCTTGTCGAGATAGCCGATGTCACCTGTGTGGAACCACCCGTCCGCGTCGAACGCGCTGGAGGTTGCCTCGGGGTTGTTCCAGTACCCGGGCGTCACGTTCGCGCCTCGCACGACGATCTCACCCGCCGCACCACTCGGGAGGGGTGTGATGTGATCAAGAGTGTCTACAACTGCCACGTCGGTGAACGGCATCGGGATACCTGCCGAACCAGCCTTGTCGCGGGTCAGGTCAGCTGGCAGACATGTTGCGAACGGAGCCGTCTCAGTCAGACCCCAAGCCTGTTGCAGGGTGATCCCGTGGTCGTCGAACTCCGCGATCAAGGAAGGTGGCACCGGAGCTGCCGCAACGACTGCTGCGCGCAGTCCCGCCAGGTCCGCCTCGAAGAACTGCGGCACACGAGCCAAGGCGCTCCACATGGAGGGGACGGCGAAGAATGTGCTGACCTTCAGATCGACCAAGTCACGCAGCACGTGATCGGGGTCGAACCCGCGACGAACGACGACGGTTCCACCTGTCAGCAGAGTGCGGATCGTGAAAGCGTTCAGACCGCCGATGTGGAACAGTGGCGCGACAGCCAGCGTGACGTCGTCCCGTCGGGTATCGACCATCATGTCGACGTTCACGCCGTTCCACCACACGTTGCCTGACGTCAGGATGACGCCTTTGGGCTTCCCGGTCGTTCCCGAGGTGAACATGAGGATCGCCACGTCGTCGACGCCCTGGGCGACGGTGGCCGGCGCCGGGCCTGCTGTGGCCAGCACCTGCGAGAGCAGCTCCCACCGCTGGTCCGCGGCGTCTGATGCAGGGATGGAGGGGTCGTCGTCGATGAGGAGGTGGTGGGTGAGCGGGGACTTCTGGATCGACTCGATGAGCTCGCGGTGCCCCTCTTCGCACACGATGATCGAGGACCCGGAGACGCGGAGGATCTCGGTGACCTCGGGCGCCGCCAGACGGAAGTTGATCGGGACGAAAACTGCGCCGATGCGCGCCGTCGCCATGAGCGCCACCAGGAACGTCGCACTGTTCAGGCCGAGGTACGCGACGCGCTCACCCTGCTCGACGTCTCGTTCGCGGAGGGCGGCTGCCATGGCGCCGACGCGCCGGTCCAGCTCGGCCGATGTCAAGTCACCACCCTCGTAGACGACAGCGACCGACTCGGGTTCGTACGTCGCTCGGCGCGTGACGAATCGCGCGGGATTGAGGTCTGCTGGGTATGCCGATGCCTTCATAGGTGGTCACCTCCTGCGGGTGAGGCGAAGCCGCGAACGCCGATGCCGCCGTCCACTTCGATGGTTTGACCGGTGATGTTGCCACTTTGCGAGCGGGCGGCGAGGAGTACATAGGAGGCGGTGAAATCCGCTGGTTCGACACTGGAGTCGTGCAACGGGATCGGCATCGCAACCCCAGCTGCGTCGCGCTTCTCGAACGAGACTGCCAGGGAGCGGTCGGACAGGTCGAGTGAGGCCGGGCCTCGCAGGTCCGTGCGCATGCCGCCGCACGCTACGCCGTTGACCCGCACCTTGGGCGCGAGCTCGTAGGCGAGTTCTTTCATCAGCCCCAGGCATGCGTGCTTGCTGGCGGTGTAGATCGGCCCGCCACCGTTGACATAGAACGAGGCGTTCGACAGCGTCATGACGATGCTGCCGCGGGTCTTGACGAGCTCGCGCCAAGCGGCCTCGGCTGCCAGCAGGTAACCCTTGACGTTGACCGAGAAGAGCTCGTCGAAAGCGGCACCCAGCTGGCCGCCCTCGAGCTGGGTCAGCTGACGCTGGTAGTCCCAGATGCCGGCATTTGCCACCAGTGTGTCGAGCTGTCCGAATGTGCGGACTGTCGTCTCGACGGCGGAGTGAAGGTCCTCCGTTGACCGCACATCGCCCGCGATGGTGATGAATCGCTCGGGATGGGCGGACGCCGCGACAGTTTCCTTCAGCCGGGCCTCGTCGCGACCCAGGACAGCGACCGATGCCCCTTCACGCACGAACCGCTCGGCCACCGCGGCCCCGATCCCGGAGCCCCCTCCGGTGACCAGTGCAACATTGCCCTCGAGCCACCCGGTCATGACCGGTCCCCCACGAAGTCACTGACCAGTCGGTCGAACTCAGCCTGGCGCTCGAGCTGGACCCAGTGACCGCATCGGCCGAACACGTGCAGCTGCACGTCGCGGATCTGCTTGAGCATGATGTCGGCACCGTCGAGCGTGATCGTGCGGTCGTCTCGTCCCCAGAGCAGCAGGGTCGGCGCCTTGATCTTGTGGACGTCGCGCCACAGCGGGTCCATTCCGCCGCGCTTGGCGAAGGCGGCGTTGTACAGGTGGTAGAACTCGATGTGGCTCTCGTCGAGTGACGCCTCGTAGCGTGATCGCACGACCTCTGGGCCCAGCTTCTTCGGCTCCGCGACCATGACGTTGATGAACGAGCCCATCTTCTTCTCTGAAGGGCCGCCCGCGTTGTAGTACTTCCACATCTCCTTCTGCCCCTCGGTCGGCGTGGGGCCGACCGGCAGCCAACCACCTCCGGGCGCCATGAGGATCAGCGACGTGACTCGATCGGGCGCCGAGATCGCGATGTCGAGCGCCGCAGCGCCGCCGAGGCTGTTGCCGAGCAGGTGGAACTGATCGATGCCTAGGGACGTCAGAGCCTGCAGCAACGCATCCGAAGTGATCTTCGTGATTGACCGCGCATCGAGGTCGCCCTCCGTCGGGCGGTAGCTGCCGCCGAAACCGGGCTGGTCCGGCAGGATGACGCGGAACTTACTGCCTAGCGCCGGCAGGTTCTGGTGGTAGTTGCTCATGCCCGACGCCCCTGGTCCACCGCCGTGGAGCATGACGAGCGCGGGGCCTGTGCCGACCTCGCTCACCGAGATCGTCCCGAGTGATGTCGTCACTTCGTGATGGACGAGCTCGATGTCGGGTGTGGTGTCGACGGACACGCTGCGCTCCTTGCGGGTGGAAGGTCAGAAGAAGGTGCTGATGTTCTTGGAGAGCAGGACGTTCTGGTCCAGCAAGATCTCTCGGCGGGCGACCTGGAAGCCGTCGCCCACGGGCCGCAGGACGTCGGTCCGTCCACCGGCGAAGACGTTGACCTCCCGCTCGAGACGATTGCGGTAGACGAAGAACGCGGACCGCACGACGAGGTCGTTGTCGGCCAGGGTCGGATCGGAGTCAAGGTCCGCGGTCCGCGCGACGACGTTGGTCACAAGATGACGTGTTCGTGACGGAGGATCCTCGGCCCACGCCATTCCAGAGTCGAAACGCCGGATGCGCCACGCGAGGCTCTCCTTGGTCTCGTCGTAGAACGCAGCTTCACCGGGAGCGGCGATCGACAATGCTTGCTGACGGCGCAGACGGTTGCTGCGTGTGGGCATCCAGTAGGTCAGGTCGTCGGCGAGCAGGTCCAGCCAGTCGGCGAACCGCCCATCGTCCAGGAGCTCAGCCTCGTGGAAGTAGAACTGCTCGACGTTGAAGTGCGTGTCCCTGTCGGCGAGTTCGCCAGCTTTCGCGGCGACGGCGCCAAGCAGTTGATCAGTGGAGGTACTCACCACTCCATCAGACCGCGAACGACGTCTGGTGGACAGCCATCGTGCCGAGTAACGGCACAGTGTCCAGGACTCAGCGCTTGATCAGCTTGCGCGGGTCCAGCGACTGGTCGGCCAGTGCACCTCGGTCTACCTCGATGCGCTGGTCGATGAGTCGGCGGGCAGCGCGCACGACCTTGGTGTCGTCGACGGCGAAGGCGCCGACCACTCGACCTCCTTCAACCGCGAACACAGCGAACGGCTCCTCGCCGGCATTGCCACGCCAGACCAGCTCCGGGTCCCCGGCCAACGTGCCGACCACCTCCACGTGGTGGCCGTGCCGATCGGTCCAGAACCAAGATGCGCGGGATGCCGGAGCCTCCTTGCCGAGCACATGGGCGGCGACACGTGCGGCATCGTCCTGGGCGGCTTCCCAGTGCTCAGCCCTGTGCAGAAGAGCGCCGCCAGTGCCACGCTGCCGTGCGACGTCGCCGACCGCGTAGATGCCTTGATGGGAGGTCTCCTGGTGCTCGTCGACGATGACTCCCCGGTCCACGTCGAGCCCGGCGGTTCGGGCGATGTCGTCGGAGGGGACCATCCCGACGCCGAGAACCACTGCGTCGGCGACCACGGGGGTGGAGCCGTCGGTCAGCGTGGCGACCACACCTGAATCCGTCGGTTCAAGGCGTTCGACACCTGCCTGTCGCACCTCGATGCCGCGAGCCACGTGGGCGGCGTGCATCCAGGTGGCGAGTTCTGTGCCGACAATAGCCTCCAGGGGACGCTCGACCGCATCGACCAGTGTCACGGCTGCGCCGAGCTCCACGAGCGTGGAGGCGACTTCGGCGCCGATCAGTCCCGCCCCCACGACCAGTACTCGGGTCCCTTGCCGCAGGAGGTCGCGGAGTCGCTGCGCGTCCTCGAGGTCGCGGAGAACGTGCACCCGATCGTCGTCAGCGCCTGGAATCGGCGGGCGCGCTGCCCGCCCGCCCATCGCGAGCACGATGCGGTCGGCGCGAAAATCCCCGTTGTCCGTGTGGACGGTCATGATGTCCGGGTCGACTCGCAAGACCCTGGTGCGATTGACGAGCTGTACGTGCTGAAGGTCGTACCACTCCGGGGGCTGCAGTGCGATCGCCTTGTCGTCCTTCTCGCCCGCCAGGTACGCCTTGCTCAGTGGCGGTCGGTCGTACGGGAACTCGCCCGCGTCAACGAGCACCAGCTCGCCGGCAAAACCCCCGCCCCGGAGGGCGGCACAGACGGCAACTCCCCCGATGCCGCCTCCAATGACGACGATCCGTCCGATGTCCGCGCTCATGAGTCCGACGCCGGACCCGGGTAGAGCCAGACGCAGCCGTCGCGGACCTCGACTCTGTGGGTCTTGGTGTCACGCGTCGCTGGCATCGAGAGGACCGCGCCTGTCTTCAGGCAGAACTTGCCTGCGTGGAGCGGGCACTCCACCTCGCCGTCGCTGATCCAGCCGTCGGCCAGCGAGGCGTCCTCATGCGTGCACGTGTCGTCGAGGGCGTAGAAGTGACCATCGTCGTCCCTCAGGATGGCGATGTCGTCGTCGGTCCCGGCCACGTCGCGGCTGACCGAGATCCCTTCGCCCTCGTCGATGTCATCGACCTCGGCGACCTTGACGCCCTGGGTGATGTCCACGGTCATCTTTCCTCCTCGTGCCAGGCTGGTGTCGTCATCAGGTCACGCCAGCGGGCGTAGAACGACCGGCCGGCGGCGTCGCTGTAGAGCTCACTGGTCTGCCCCGCGTGACGGCCGTCGTCGGTCTCGGACGCCATACCCATCTGGTAGTTCAGTGGGACTCCGTTCGTGACGAAGCCGCGCGAGATGGCTTGGATTTCGCTCCAGTTCTCGCCATCGTCCTGTTCGAAGATTCCCGACGGTCCGAATGTGCGCAGGTTGTACAGACGTTGTGCTTCGCGCACCTCGGGGGGCATCGACTTGTCGAGTACCGTCCAGGCCCAGACCTCCATGCGGTCCGGTCCCTTCGGGTGCCAGACACGGATGCTGCCGTTGACGGGAAGGTAGGAGAAGTTCGGGAACACGGTTGCGTGACCGTTGGTGAGGGGTCCTTCAACGCGAGCGTCGCCGAGGCGCTCGCGCAGCGCGTCGTAGTCGTAGTAGTCATGGACCGTCTGCGCATCGAAGCGGTTCTTGGGGTGCACCGGGAAGCCGGCGCCGTGACCGTTCGGGTCCACGTACTGGCGGCCGGAGCGGTGGACGATCTCGTCTTTGGGGCCTTTGCCGGTCGGTGACATGACCATGAGCGCCGAGGCGTGGCTCATGTTGACGTGGTACCAGTCGGTCGCGAACTGCTCTGCCGCGAGCTTCCAGTTGCCTTCGAGCTCCCACTTGTGGATGCCACCGACGACGATCGTCCCCTCTTCGTCCTTGTCCAACATGGCGTCCATGTACCAGGTCATCTGCCCAAGAGCTTCGGTCAAAGGTGGAGCCTCGGGGTTCCACGTTCCGAAGATGAGGCCGCGGTAGCTCTCGACCTGGGCCACCTCGACGAGACCCCAATCCGCGGTGTCGAACGAATCCGGGTAGCCCGCCTTGTTCGGGACACTGACGAGCTTCCCCTCGAGGTCGTACGACCAGCCGTGGTATGTGCAGGTGAAGTTCTTGGTGTCACCGAAGTCCGCACGGCACACACGCGCGCCGCGATGACGGCACGAGTTGAGGTAGGCGCGGATGGTCTTGGACTTGTCCTTCGTGACGATGACGGGGTCTTCACCCATGTAGGTGGTGAAAAAGCTGCCTGGCTTCTTGAGCTGGTCTTCGTGCGCGAGGAAGAGCCAACTCGTGGCGAAGACCCGGCGCTGCTCCTGCGCGTAGATCTGCTCGTCGGTGAAGATCGCGCGGTCCAGAAGTCCGGAGTCGGTGTCGACCAGTCCACGAACGTCGAGCGTCGGAGCGAGCTCAGCCGGCCGCGCGAGGTTTCCGCGTGCCGGGTCGTTGCCCTTGCGAAGTTCAGGATCGATGGTCGAGGTCATCGGGTCCTCCGGGTTCGAGTTGTCAGCGGCGATTGCCTTCATGGTGCGTGCGCCACGCACGGCTCACCAGCCCGTGTGCCGTGGTCCGGAACGTAGGCTCCCGGAGCGGCGCCGGCCGGGACAGGATCACTACATGCGTGCAGCCGTAGCAGTCTCACAAAGTGCCGCCGACCCGCTCTCCGGGCTGGAGATACGGGACGTCCCGGAACCCGCGACACGAGACGGGTGGGCCAAGGTCAAGGTGCTGTCGTCCTCCCTGAACATGCACGACCTGTGGACGTTGCGGGGGGTGGGTCATCCGGCTGATCGTCTGCCGGTCGTCCTCGGGTGTGACGCGGCAGGTCTCGACGAGGACGGCAACCCGGTCGTGGTCTACCCAGTCATCTCTGACGCGGACGCTGGCGGAGGCGACGAGACTCTCGATCCCGGTCGGGCCCTGCTCTCCGAGAAGCACGACGGCGCGTTCGCCGAGTACCTGTCGGTTCCGCGTCGCAACCTCATACCGAAGCCCGACTTCCTCACGTTCGACGAGGCCGCCTGCTTGCCCGTTGCCTGGGGCACGGCCTACCGGATGCTGTTCACCCAGGCGCGGCTCTCCGCCGGGGACCGTGTCCTGGTCCAGGGTGCTGGCGGCGGGGTGGCCTCCGCCGCGATCCGACTTGCCGTCGCCGCTGGCGCCGTGGTGTACACGACCAGCCGCAGTGAGGAGAAGCGCGCGGCCGCGCTCTCGTGGGGCGCGCGAGCGGCTCTCCCGACGGGTGACCGACTGCCGGAGCGTGTCGATGTCGTCATCGAAACAGTGGGTGAAGCGACGTGGTCGCACTCCCTGAAGTCCCTGCGCCCCGGTGGGACGATCGTGATCGCCGGGGCGACAAGCGGGATGAACCCGCCTGCCGACCTGGGGCGAGTCTTCTACCTGCAACAGCGCGTGCTCGGCTCGACCGGCTGCACCCGCCCCGAGCTGGTCGCATTGATCCGCATGCTCGACGCGACCGGTGTCCGTCCCGTCGTCGACAGGGTCCTAGATCTGGACGACATTCACCTCGGCTTCAAGGCGATGGAGTCCGGCGACCTGACCGGAAAGATCGTCATCCGTCCCTCGGGTTCGCTCTCCGCGACCCACAACAGCTGACAAGGAGCTAGCAATGGCCGTCGCGCTCGTGGGCCTGTCCCACTCCCCTCTCATCGACACCAACCCGCCCTCTGGCGAGGTGCTCGCCGAGGTGGACGCCGCCGTCGCTGAAGCGCGGGCCTTCATCGCCGGCTTTGAGCCCGATCTGGTCGTGCTCTTCGCGCCTGATCACTACAACGGCTTCTTCTACAAGACGATGCCGCCGTTCTGCCTCGCCACCTCGGCTGAGGCTGTCGGAGACTTCGGGTCGGAGTCAGGTCCGTTGTCAGTGGATACTGAAGCCGCCAAGGCGATCGCCGAGAGTGTGTTGGCACAGGGCATCGACCTCACGATTTCAGCACACATGGTCGTCGATCACGGGTTCGCCCAGCCGCTGGAAGTGCTGTTCGACGGGATCGCGAACGTGCCTGTGGTCCCGGTCTACATCAACGGGGTGGCGACGCCGCTCGGGCCGGTCAGCCGCATCCGTGCGCTTGGCGACGCCGTGGGCAGGGCCGCGGCTGAGCTCGACCGTCGCGTCCTCTTCATCGCCTCCGGCGGACTCTCACACGATCCTCCTGTCCCCGTCCTGGAAGGCGCTCCGCCGCCGGTCGCGCACGCTCTCATCGAAGGAATCGTCCCGACACCGGAGCAGCGAGCGCGCGGCGAGCAGCGGGTCCTGCAGGGCGCCCTGGACTACGTCGCAGGCACTTCGACCATGCGACCGCTCAACCCCGAGTGGGACAACCTGGTGCTGGACACGCTGGCTGCCGGTCGGCTCAACGACGTCGACGAGTGGAGCAACGCGTGGTTCGAGGAGGAAGGTGGCGGGTCTGCTCACGAGGTCCGCACCTGGATCGCCGCCTACGCCTCGCTTGCCGCCAGCGGCCCTTACGAGATGACGCATAGGTTCTACCGAGCCATCCCGGAGTGGATCGCCGGATTCTCGGTCACGACAGCCCGCCCAACATCATGAGTGCGACCTCCGCCTTCACTGAAGGGGTTGTCGCACAGTTGGCCTGAAGCAAGGCATGACAAGGCGGTCGGGCTTGAGCCCGACCGCCTTGTCGTTTTTCCCTGTCAGCCGACGCGACGCCGCCGCGCGTAGGCGTCAATGACGAGCGCGAGAACCAAGATCGCTCCCTTGGCGATGAGTTGGCGGGCGGTGTCCAGCGTCAACGCGTTGAACAGGTTGGACATTACCGAGATGATGGCGAACCCGACGGCCGTGCGCCAGATCGCGCCCTCGCCGCCGTAGACCGAGGTGCCTCCGATGACCACAATGGCGAACGCATCGAGGGCGACTGTGGTGCCGATCGTCGCCTGTCCGACCGAGAGTTGCGAAGCCAGCACGGCTCCGCCGAATGCCGCACACAGGCCGACGAGTGCGAAGGCGGATGTCTTCACAGTGTCGACGCGCACGCCGGCCAACCGGGTCGCTTCGGCGTTGCCACCGACGGCGTAGATCCAGCGGCCATAAACGGTCTTGGCAAGCACGAACCCACTGACGACCAGCGCGACGATCAGCACGATGCCTGCCCATGGAAGGCCGGCAACCTCGCCAAGTCCCAGACCGTCGAAGCCGGGACGGCTCACCAGGATGGGTTTCGAATCGCTGTAGACGTACGTAAACCCACTGATCATCGCGCCTGTGCCGATGGTCGCGATGAAGCTGTTGACCTCGAGGCGCGTCACCGTGACCCCGTTCACGATACCGACCAGGATGCCCAGACCGCCGACGGCAAAAAGGCCGAGCGCGAACGGGGCGCCATCAGTCGACAGGCTTGCGTAAACGACAGCCCCCATGGCAAGGGTCGAGCCGACCGAGAGGTCGAAGTTGCCGGACACGATGACGTAGGTCATCCCGAGCGCCACGAGTCCGATCGGGGCGTTCTGGCTGAGGATGTTGGTCAGGTTGCCGGTCTCCCAGAAGCTCGGGTACATGATCGTGGTGACTGCAAGAAGCGCCACGAGCACCAGCACCGTTGCGTACTTGAGACCAAGATCGAGGATCCGGCTCGACGCTGAGTCGCGTCCGGAGGAGGGAGGTGATCCGGGCGGCTCGATTGGGGGAAGACTGGTGGACGACGCGGTGGATCGCTCTGCACGCGCCGTCGAACTCGGTCTGGGCTGTCTCGGGCCTACGTGCGACGGGCGGCGATCCTCGTACTCGGTCTCGACGTTCTCGCTCCGTGCACGCGGCAGCCACCCGCGCCGGCGCCCGGACCCGGTCTAAGACCCGGACCACACGCGGACCGTGACCCGGAGCAGGACGCGCGTTCCAATCCGTGAACGTCGATCGCGGAAATCGCGGAAGGGTCACGAGCGTTTGCGCTCAAGATGCGCTCACGACATCTCGGGATCCGGATGACGCCGCTGTGGTTCGTCATCTCCACAAACGTCCTCGAGAAACTCTGCAGTGACGTATGAATAGGGCACGCCGTGAGCGAGCGTCCACGCGGTTATCGCTGACAGGCGCGGAGCTTCGCCTATTTCTCCGAGACCGACGACAGAGTCAGAACTCTTCAAGTTGTTGCGAAACCACTTCATCGCGTCGCTCTCCCAGCATCGGTGTGCATGACTGTTCCCAATCGGAGCTGGCACCCCAGGACGACGATGTCGCTGGCGGTCCGACCATTGCGGCGGCGCCTGTTCCACTTCGTCATCTGTCCTCCGGCCTGCTCCTTGCGGTGTGGCGACGGCAACCCCACTGCGCTATCCTCAACCATGTTCTCATAGCGAACATATGTTTGTATACCGAACAGGAGTTGGATGAGGTCCTCATACCTGTACGCCGCGAGCCGCACACCATTCGGACGTTTGGGGGGCGCGCTCTCTCACGTACGCCCGGACGACCTCGCAGCCGTCGCACTGAACGGCGTGCTGACTCGGTCTTCGAAACTGGATCCGAGCGACATCGACGACGTCTTCTGGGGGAACGCGAATGGCGCCGGCGAGGAAAACCGCAATGTGGGCCGCATGGCCGTGCTACTGGCCGGCTTGCCGTCGAACGTGCCAGGCACAACCATCAACCGCCTATGCGGTTCGAGCATGGATGCCGCCATCATGGCCTCCCGCGCTGTCGAGTGCGGCGATGCTGAGATCGTCGTCGCAGGAGGGGTCGAATCGATGACGCGGGCGCCTTGGGTCATGCCGAAGCCGACCCGAGCCTTCCCTGTGGGCGACACCGTCGCAGTCTCCACGACGTTGGGATGGAGACTTGTCAACGAGCGGATGCCTGCAGAGTGGACGATCTCCCTCGGAGAGTGCAACGAGCGCCTCCGTGAGAAGTTCGCCATCGGTCGCGATCGCCAAGATCAGTTCGCGGCACGATCGCACGCGCTCGCTGCCGCGGCATGGAATGACGGCTTCTACGCCGACCTCGTCACGCCCGTTGATGGAGTCGATTTGCAGCGCGACGAATCGATTCGTACCGGGACGACTCCAGAAACGCTGGCAGGTCTGAAGCCCGCGTTCCGCCCTGACGGATCGATCACGCCAGGAAACGCTTCACCACTCAACGACGGCGCTGCTGCGTTGCTCATCGGATCTGAAGCAGCCGCAGCCCAAGTCGGCATGGCCCCGATGGTGCGAATCGCGGGCAGAGGAGTACACGCTCTCGACCCCGTGGACTTCGGTTTCGCACCCGTTGAAGCAGCGAACTCCGCGCTCTCAAAAGCCGGCATCTCTTGGACGGACGTCGGATGTGTGGAGCTCAACGAAGCATTTGCGGTTCAATCGATCGCTTGCATAGACGCTTGGAAGATCGATCCAGAGATCGTGAACACCAAGGGTGGCGCAATCGCGATCGGACATCCTCTTGGTGCGTCAGGCGCGCGGATCGTCGGGACACTTGCAAAGCGATTGCAAGACACCGGCGACCGGTGGGGCGTCGCTGCCATCTGCATCGGAGTGGGACAGGCACTGGCTCTCGTCCTTGAGAACGAGGAGGGCCAATGACGAAGGTGATCGTCACAGACTCCGCCATGGACGCAGTTGCCGGAATCCAGGACGGCTCAACCATTTTGGTTGGTGGCTTCGGAATGGCCGGGATGCCAGTCGCCCTGATCGATGCGCTCATCGAGCAGGGTGCGACCGATCTGGAGATCGTCTCGAACAATGCTGGCAACGGAGACACAGGACTCGCGGCTCTTCTCGCGGCGGGACGAGTGCGCAAAGTCGTCTGCTCGTTTCCCCGCCAGTCCGACTCGTACGTCTTCGACGGCTTGTATCGCCAGGGCAAGGTCGATCTTGACGTAGTGCCTCAGGGCAACCTCGCCGAACGGATTCGAGCCGCCGGCGCGGGCTTGGGCGCGTTCTTCGGCCCAACCGGCGTCGGCACCCCGCTTGCCGAAGGCAAAGAGACACGCACCATCGACGGACGTGAGTACGTCTTCGAACTCCCCATCCACGGCGACGTCGCCCTGATCGGCGCTCATGTAGCGGATCGGATGGGAAACCTCGTCTACCGAAAGACGGCCAGGAATTTCGGCCCGGTCATGGCAACCGCGGCGGCACTCACGATCGTGCAGGTCTCCTCTGTCGTCGAGATCGGAGAACTCGACCCGGAAGCGGTGGTGACACCCGGCATCTACGTGGACAGGATCCTTCAGGTCGATCAGCAGGAGCGAACATGACAACCGCCACGAGGCTCACCCAGACAATTGAGAACGTGGACCGCAGCCACCTCACCCCTGATGAGCTCGCAGCAGCGGTCGCGCGAGACATTCCTTCAGGTTCGTTCGTCAATCTGGGCATCGGTCAGCCCACCAGGGTGGCCGACCACCTGACCCCAGAGAGCGGCATCGTGCTCCACACCGAGAACGGGATGCTCGGGATGGGGCCGGCTGCGTCTAGTGAACAGGCTGACGATGACCTGACCAACGCCGGCAAGGTTCCTGTCACAGAGTTGCCGGGCGCCTCGTACTTCCACCATGCGGATTCCTTCGCCATGATGCGTGGCGGACACCTCGACGTCTGCGTCCTCGGAGCCTTCCAAGTCTCGCAACACGGCGACCTGGCGAACTGGCACACCGGAGCCGCAGACGCCATCCCCGCTGTCGGCGGCGCCATGGATCTTGCCATCGGCGCCAAGTCCGTGTTCGTGATGATGAGCCTCTTCGCAAAGGACGGTACGCCCAAATTGGTACCGCACTGCTCGTACCCTTTGACAGGGCTCGCGTGCGTCAGTCGGGTCTACACAGACCTGGCAACGTTTGCGGTGGGAGAACAGGGGGTCACGGTGATCGAGACGTTCGGGGTCACCGTCGCCGATCTTGCAGTCCGCTTGGACGTTCCCCTTGCTCGACTGGAATCCTGAGGGGCATGGAGCCAGAATCGACCGTCACGGACCAATTCGTGCAGTCCTTGGCGCGCGGCCTGCGAGTGATCACTGCATTCGATTCCGAGCACCCCGAGATGCGGCTGACGGAAGTTGCAGCGAGGACCGGCCTGAGCCGCGCCACGGCTCGCCGATTTCTCGGCACATTGGTCGAACTGGGGTATGTGCGCACAGATGGTCGACTCTTCGCGTTGACTCCTCAGGTGTTGAGCCTCGGCACCGCGTACCTCTCAGGACTCGGCCTTCCACAGATCGCCCAGCCACATCTGGAGCAGTTGTCCGCCCATCTGTCTGAGTCCACCTCGGCAGCTGTCCTCGATGGAGACGAGATCGTCTATGTCGCTCGCGTCGCCACCCGGCGCATCATGAGTGTGGGAATCACGATCGGCACCCGATTCCCCGCGTACGCGACGTCGATGGGACGAGTGCTGCTCGCGAGTCTCGATGTCGACGAGTTCGAGTCCTACCTCGAGTCAGCCGAGTTTCTACCACTCACCCCTCGGACGGTTCATTCCAAGGAGGGGATTCGACGAGAGGTCGAACTCGTGAGATCCCAAGGATGGGCCTTGGTTGACCAGGAGCTCGAAATCGGGCTGCGATCCCTCGCAGTGCCGGTACGAGGAGCACGCGGCAACGTCCGAGCAGCTGTCAACGTCTCCGCTGCCATGACATTCGACGACGCCGCAGATCTGGTGTCCGTGGCGCTGCCCGCTCTTCGCCTGACCTCCGATCGCATCACGAAGGATCTTCAAGCTGTCAACGGCCCCGGCGAGATCCCGTTGCAGACGTGACGGCGCTCGATCCATGAGCCCCACGTGGCGTCCTAGGGAATCGTGACAAGGATGCGGCCACTAGCGCCGGCGTCGACGTGGTCATGGGCCTTCGCGATGTCGATCAGGGGATATTGCTTCGCGACCTCAATCGTGAGCGCTCCTGCACGGCTGGCCGTCGTGAGGTCACGAGCCGCCTCTTGCTTGGCTTCTATTGGAAAGTCGTCGCTACCGATCAAACGCAACGTCACGTTGGCGAACAGCAGAGGCCAGAACGGAATGGCCGTTCGTTCCTCGCGGGTCGCATAGGCCGAGATGACTGCACCGTTGGCAACGACGGCACAGTCAAGATCGGCATTGTCGGACAACGCAACTTCAACTACTCGTTGCACACCCCCTGGCGCTACCTTCAAAATCGCGTCGGCGCTGTCGGACTGGTCGAGGGCAATTGCGTGGGCCACTACCGACGAATCGACACGAGCGAGGTCGTCACCTCTTCGGACCGTTCCAACGACTTTCGCTCCGCCCCAATGAGCGAGCTGGGCTGCCAAGGAGCCAACGCCCCCTAGCACCCCATGGACCAGAACGGTCTTGCCTTCGACAGCTCCGTCACCAAACACCGCTCGATGCGCGGTGATTCCTGGGATACCAAGACTGGCGCCTAGTTCGTCGCTCAGTTCCGTTGGCAACGGGACCGCTTGGGAATCCGGCACGACGGTGAACTCAGCGGCGGTTCCGAAAGCCCGATATGACTGGGCACCGTATACCCACACGCGCTGGCCAATACGTCCTGCAGCCACGCCTTCACCAACAGCGTCCACCACGCCGGTTGCGTCACTGTGCGGCGTGACGCGAGGGTATGGCATGGACGAACCGAGCCATCCCCGGCGCTTCTTCGTGTCACCCGGATTGACGCCAGAAACCGTGACCTTGACCCGCACTTCGCCGCGTCCAGGCTCAGGATCGACCATCTCGCCTACGTGAAGGACGTCTGCGGCTTCGCCCTGACTTTCATACCAAGATGCAAGCACAGCGTGGCCCTCTCGACTGTTGATCGCGACCGAGCAAGTTCACCATAGGTAAACGAGTTACGCAATGCCGGATCTTGCGAGGCGGTCAGCGAATCCTCGCAGACGATGAGTCGCCCCAGTTCCCTGCGTCCACTCCCCAACCGAGTCTCAGCAGAGGCTTGTCAGTTCCACCAGGCCGATCAGGATCGTGCCGCTCGACCTCGTCCATCGAGTGGGGGATGTCGAACGGAAGCTTTCCCTGAGGCCGATACTCGCCGAAAACGACATCGAGCAGGGCGGCGTCGGAAGCTCCACAGAAGGCAATCACTGCTCCTGCCCGACTGAGGATCTCCGGAATGATGGCGGGCCGATCCATCTCGATGAGGATCACCGTTCGCGGGCCCGTACGCGCCATCAGGCCTTCCAGCTCCTCGGCGGTGAACACCAGCCGACCGGCGCGATGGAAGCGTTCGAATCCGTGGAGGCGCGGCTCGAAAGGCGAGGTGATCCGCATGATGTTCGGGATGCTGTGATCACCCGCTGGGACGAGTTCTGCATAGTTCAGCGCGATATCCGAATCGATGCCTTCTACGGCGCAGCCGAGCCCGCGAGCCAGCGGAAGTAGCGGCTTGCCGTCGATGACCTGATTCTTCAGCAGGATGGTGGACATGCTCTGGGCCCGACGTCCTGCGTGCTTCAGTTCAGCGGAACCGACAATCGTCTCCGCTCGCGAGGTATCAACCTTGGCGCTCGCCAGAAGGCCAAGTCGTACCTTCTCACGCAGCAGCCGACGCGCGGACAGATCAACGCGGTCCATCGGGACGACCCCGTCATCGACGAGCCGAAGGAGAACCTCCGTGCACCGTTCGCCGCCGAACTGGTCAACGCCCGCGGTGAGGGCCTTGAGGACCCGGCCTGACACATCACGGTCCTCCAGCCCCCAAGCCATGGCCGGCAACACGCCACCTTCATATGAGTGATCTGTCAACACACCCCAATCGGTGCACACAATTCCTTCGAACCCCAGCTCATTCCGAAGAAGGTCGGTGATGATCTCTCGGTTGAACGCGAATCCGACTTCTTCGAACTCGGTCCCAACCGGCCTCCCGTAGTACGGCATAATCTGCGTGGCTCCAGCAGCTATCGCCGCCTTGAACGGTGCCACGTGCAAGTCGAAGAATCCCGCCGGATAGATCTGGTCCTTTCCGTAGGCGAAGTGCGGGTCTTCACCGTCCTTCTGCGGACCTCCCCCCGGGAAATGCTTCACCATGGCAGCTACACCTTCAGCTCCGAGTCCGGGCCCTCGCAGTCCTCGGACGTACGCTGCCACCAGCTCCGACACGAGGTCTGGGTCCTGCCCGAAGGTTCCGCCGATCCGCATCCACCGAGGCTCGGTGGCGATGTCCGCTTGAGGATGCAGAGCGACGTGTATGCCCAGCGCACGGTACTCCGTGCGCACCGCATCGGCGAACTCCTCGACCACACCCACGTCGCCGATCGCCGCCAGACCAACGGGCTCCGGCCACTCGGACAGGTGTCCCGACGAGATGCGGATGCCCAGCTGTGACGAGGGGCCGTGCCTCGGATCGGTGGAAATGGTGACCGGAATCTTCAGACGCGAAAGGGACGCCAGATCCTGGAGCTCGTTGAGGAACTCCGCTGCTGCGCCAGGGGTGAGCCCGTTCCTGAGAGTTCCACGAAGGTTGAAGTGGGTGATGTGCTGATCGAGGATCAGATGCCGGATCTCGTCGAGCAAGTCTTGCCGAAGCGGATGCCCAGGCGCCGCCCGAGCCAGGCTGATGGGCCAGTGGAACATGAGGCCGATCTTCTCGGCAGCAGTCATCTGCGAGAGCAGGTCGTCGACGTCAGCTTCTCCGGTCACTTGAGCCATACTCCCCGATTCGCGCGGTGTCACATCACAACGAGAGGATTGACCGGCGATGCCGTGGCTCCCAGAAGTGGCAAGGCCGCCACGATCGCGAGGAACGTCCACCTCGACTCGCGCTCGCACATTGCCGCGAGCTGCTCGAGATCGGCGAAGTCCACGAGCGGAACTCCCATCCTCGTGAGCGTCAGTACGTGCCACGGCGTGGCGACGTCGTCCACCCTCACCGCCGGAGAATCGGTGCCGGCGTCTGAGATGACGAGACTGAACTCCGAGTCGCACACCCACCTCGCGCAGTCCAGAGAGAGTCCTCCGACAGCCGGCAGCTGACCTGGAGGGGGTGTCGGCGCTGCAGGCCGTCCCGTTCGTACGAACAGAACGTCTCCCGAACGCGGTGGTCCCAAGCGCGCCAGCCACGGCTCCAGCGACACCATCGTGACCTCGTGCTCGGCGGGCACGAACGGACGTCCGAGCAGGCTCGGGAGATCCAGCAGGTATCCGCGTCCCACGACTCCGGCGGCGGCAGCGGTCACGTCGTTGCTCGCGACGCCGCTGTCGGTCACCGCGCCGTCGCTGGCTCCGCCGAATCCTCGGCCTTGGTAGAAGAAGTGACCGAGTGCATCCAGGTGCGTCATCGCACCCGGACCGTGCTGCTCGATCGTGAGCGTCTCGTTGACGGCCAGCCAGTCGCCGGACTGGTCGACGCGTGATCGCAGGGACCGGCGGTCGTCCGCCATGGCGGACTCAGCCGCCGCGCGGTCGACGCAGCTGATCACCTCCCCCGTGACCACCGAGGCCAGTGCCTGGGCCGTCGTGGCCGGGGTGAGGAAGTTCAGGGCGCCGCGTGCCGCGTGGTCAGGCCATCGCCACGATCGGTCGACGCTGGCAGCCAGCGCCCTGAACTCCTCCTCGTTCACCGTGTCAGCAGCTCGCCTTGTAGATGTACTTGGCGTTGGCCGGATCGTCGACGTTGTCCTTGGTCAGGAGCTGGTTGCCGATCTTCTCGACGCCTTTCGTCGAAACGGCACCCTTCGACCCCGCCTCGAGGTAGTCCACCAACGCGCCCACCTGAGCGGCACCGATCTCCAGCGGAGCCTGTGCGATGAGCGCCGAGATCGTCCCCTTCTTGAGCGCCTCGACCTCTGGAGGGATCGCATCGAAGCCGATGAGCGCGATCTCGCCGGACTTGTTCGCCTGCTGGATCGCGGCCGCCGCACCCACGGCGTCCGGTCCGGTGGCGGCGATGATCAGCTTGAGCTCAGGGTGCGCGATGATCAGCGACGACGCGTCGGTCGTGGCCTTGTTAATGTCGAATCCGCTGAATTCGTCCTTGAGCCGCTTCAACTCAGGACGCGCGGACTCCACGGCGGCGACGAACGGCTTGGTACGGCTCTCCAACGGCGGGATGCCGGGGGCTCCGCCCATGTAGACCATCGATCCCTCACCCTTAGACACCGACTTCAGCGCATCCTCGGCGAACTTGTCGGTGTCGGTGCCACTGGTCACCGACTTGTATTCTGCCTGCGGATCCGAGGGGTTGCCGGTCACCACAGGCACTCCCTTGGCCATCAGGGTCTTGTACTGGGCGATGAACTGGTTGTTGTTGAAAGGCGTCGCCAGGATGCCGTCGGGGTTGGACAGCGTCGCGGACTGGAAGTTGCTGGCGATTGCGTTGTTGTCGGTCGAGGTCGAGGTGTACATCTTGAGCGCGACACCGCGCTTCTTGGCCTCGGCCTTCGCACCGCATGACACAGTGGCCCAGAACGGGTCGGAGGTATTGGCGAGAACGCCGCTGAGCTTGATGTCCGACGACGTGGCCGAACCTGAGTCGCCACCGTCCGACCCGCAGGCGGCCAGGCTGAGTGCCAGCGTCACGGTCGCGACAAGGGCGGTGGTCCGTTGGTGCTTTTTCATGAGGGTTCCTTCAGTGGGGGGACTTGTGGCACTCAATGTGTTGCTTGAGCCCGACGTTGCGTGGTGATGCGGTCGATGACCACGGCCAGCAGCAGCACGACACCGATCACGATGAGCTGCCAGAACGACTGCACGCCAGTGATGACGAGTCCGCTCTGCAGGATCACCGCGAGCAATGCCCCCCACACCGTGCCGACGATCGAGATGTAGCCGCCCTGGAGCAGCGTGCCGCCGATGACCACCGCGGTCACCGCTGCCAGGGCGTCGTTCTGGTGACCGGCCAGCGCCGTCGATCCGAATCGACTCAGATCGATGAAGCCTGCGACCCCGGCCAGCGCGCCGCCCAGCGAGGTGAGCACGATCAGATGGAGCCGGACCTTCAGTCCGGAGCGCTCTGCTGCCGATCGGGAGCTGCCGATCGCCTGGGTGTGCATGCCGAACCGCGTGTACCGGACGACGGCCCACAACACGATCGTGACCACGATCGCCGCAAGGGCGGGCACCGGAACTCCAAGCACCGTCTTGAGCCCGATGTTGGTCTGCAGGTCGACGGGAAGGCTCGCGACGTCCGATCCGTCGCTGAGCAGGTATGCGATGCCGGTCCCGATGCCGAGCGTCGCCAGCGTGGCGATCAACGAGTTGACGTCCGCGAAGGCGATCAGGACACCGTTCACGATTCCGAACGCGACGCCTGTCAGCAGGCAGGCGAGGAAGCCGACCACGATCGCAAGCCACACCTGCGAGTACGCGCCGGCCTCGCCCGAGGTCTGGAACCGGTGCATCACCAAGGCTCCGACGACGGAGCTGAGCACGAGATTCGCCCCCAGTGACAGGTCAAAAATGCCTGCTCCAAGCATCAAAGCCAGACCGAGAGCCAGAAGCAGCGCCTGGGTGGCTCCCAGCAGGAGCGACTGCGCGTTCGCGGCGGAGCCGAACACGTGGTCGTCGGAGATGACGGTGAAGAACACCACCAGCAGCACGTCAAGCCCCAGCACCCACGTCGCCCTTGACCGCAGGAGCTTGGACGTCCTGGATGTCGGCCGCAGAGCTCGGTCGTCGAGCGGTGCCGAAGGTGTCGCGCCGGCGGCCGGCGTGCCCGCAGTCGAGAGGTCGCTACTCATGCCGCACCCGTGTTGTATCCGACCATCGAGGCTACGAGGTCGGGGACCGTCATGCTGTCAGCCGGGGCCTCCAGCGCAGTCTCACCTCGCCACAGCACCGTGACGGTGTCGGCGACCTTCAGGATGCGGGGCAGGTCGTGCGACACCACGAGCACACCGAGACCGCGCTCCGCCACGGTTCGCATCAGATTGCACACGATCTCAGACTGGCGCGCGCCCAGGGCCGCGGTCGGCTCGTCCATCAGCACGGCCGTCGTGGACCACATGACCGCCCGGGCCACCGCGACCGCTTGGCGCTGCCCGCCCGAGAGCTCGCGGATGGGGACCGTCAGCGAAGGGAGACGGATGGACAAGCTCTCGAGCGCATCAGCGGCCTGATCTGCCATCCGTCGTCGCGCGAGGACGCCGAATCGGGATCCGAGACCTGCGTGGAGCTCCTCATGTCCGAGAAACATGTTGTCGACGACGGAGAGATCGGGCGCCAGGGCAAGATCCTGGTGGACCGCGTCGACGCCCAACCGCTGGGCATCGCGCACGCCGTGGAGGTCGACGGCCTGGTCGCGGATGACGACCTTTCCGGAGTCGGGACGCTGGATACCGAGCAGCACCTTCATCAGCGTGGACTTGCCTGCTCCGTTGTCGCCGACGAGTGCCACGACCTTTCCGGGCGGCACTGCGACGGACGCATCTCGAAGGGCCTGGACGTGACCGAACTGCTTGGCCACGTTCTGGCATCCGATCACCGTGGTGGTGCTCACGCGAACTCCTGACGTCTTCCAGACCGCGCGATCGCGATCCCTGCATCGTTCTTCGGGGTGTTCGAACAAACCATGAGACCGCAGTCACACGTTTGTCAAGCCCTGAACGTAATTCGCGCTGTACATCTGATCTGACTTCACAATGTGAACGCTTGCTCGCGTGGCTGACCAGCAGATCTCCTTGCACCGTTCAACACTTGACAATTCGGTCGGTGGTCGGCGACCCTTTCTGGCATGGAGACCCCGCCGGATGACCGCCGCGGCGCTGGCAGCGCGCAGGCCCTGCGACGTGCCAACCGGAGACGATTCCTGGGAGCACTGAGCAACCGCGGCCCCTTGAGCCAGGCTGAGCTCAGCCGCGAGACGGGCCTGTCCCCCGCGGCCGTGTCGGCTCTGGTCAAGGAGCTCGTGGACGAGAGAACCGTCAGGGCAACATCGGGCAACCGCGCTGGACGCCGCATCACCGAGGTCTCGCTGGTCGCGCGAGACGAACTCGTACTGGGCATCGACCTCGGTCATCGTCACGTACGGGTGGCCCTCGCCGACTCGACCGGCACGATCCTCGCCGAGACCGTCGACGACAACGGATTCGCTTGGCAGCTCGAGAGCGATCTCGCGCGACTCTCCGAGCTGTGCGGGCGCGTCGCCGATGACGCCGGCCGGTCGATGTCGGAGATCGCCCTTGCAGCCATCGGTGTCCCGGTCCCGTTCGAGCCCCATCGTCCCGGGCGACTTGCCCGGGAGTGGTCGGTCGAGGACATCAGCGACACCGTCGCCCAGGTACTCGACGTCCCGGTGATCCTCGAGAACGACGCGAACCTCGGTGCCACCGGCGAGGCGCGACGAGGTGCGGGGGTCGACTGCGATGACTTCATCTATGTCAAGGTCGCCCACGGTCTCGGTGCGGGGCTGGTTCTGGGCTCCAAGCTCTACCACGGTGGACTGAGCGCTGCGGGCGAGATCGGGCACATGTCGGTCGACGACAGCGGCCCGCTCTGCGCCTGTGGAGGACGAGGATGCCTCGAGCTGTACGCTGCCGGCACCGCCATCGCCTCGGCCCTCGCCGGCGTCCACGGGTCCAGACCCTCTCTCAGCGACGTCGTGGCGGGCTGCGTGGCAGGTGAGCCGTCCTTCGTCCGGGCGGTCGCCGACGCCGGCCAGCACCTCGGCTTCGTCCTGGCCAACGTGACGAACCTGCTGGCTCCCTCGCGGATCATCCTCGGCGGCGAGCTCAGCTCGGTCGGCGACACCTTGGTGGACGCCGTCCGCCGCGGCGTCAGGACCGGCGCGGCACGCACACTCGGCGAGCAGGTCGACGTGGTCGCCGCCGAGCTGGGAAATCGTTCCGAGGTCGTCGGCGCTGTCGAGCTGGCTCTCGCGGCGCTGAGCGAACAGCTCGAGATCCCCGGGGCCAGCCAGCTCTTCGACATGTCGGCGACCCGCGAAGTCTCCGAGCCTCGAGCTTCCGCGTGAGGCTGCGCGGCCCCCGCCCTGACGCAACCCAGGAGTGACATGCCCCGATCCGACGACATCGCCGTGCCCGTGACAGCTGATGTGCCACCCGCCCAAGCGGCCCTCGTCGACGCCACGCTCGCACGGCTGACGATCGACGAGCAGATCGGCCAGCTGCTCTGCGTCTACCACCGCACCAACGATGCGCCGGCGACGCTGGCACCCTACAACGACGTCGGGCTCGCGCCGGGCGGGTTCCTGATCACGGGCGGGTCCACGAAGGAGCAATCGGCGCGTCAGATCGCGCAGTTCGAAGCCTCGGGGTCGGTCCGGCCCTTGATCGCGGCGAATCTGGAAGCTGGCACGAACACCTTCACGACCGACGGCATCCTGTTCGCGAGCCCGATGCAGATCGCTGCCACCCGGGATCCCGAGCACGCAGCACGGCTCGGGGAGTTCTGTGCCACCGAGGCTCGCGACATGGGCATCAACTGGGCGTTCGCCCCTGTCATCGACCTGACGTTCAACCACCGCAATCCCATCACCAACACGCGAGCGTTCGGCAGTGAGCCAGACCTGGTCGCACAGATGGGCGCGGCGTACATCACTGCTTTGCAGGCCGGTGGTGTCGCAGCCTCTGCCAAGCACTGGCCGGGCGACGGGGTGGACGACCGGGACCAGCACCTGTTGACGTCGGTCAACACCCTCGACCGGCAGGAGTGGGAGGCCACCTTCGGCCGCGTCTACAGGGCGGCGATCGGCGCGGGAGTCATGACCATCATGGCGGGGCACATCGCCCTGCCCAGCTACGTGCCCGATGCAGCCTCATCGCTCCGTCCCGCCACCCTGCAACGAGCCCTCCTGGTCGACCTGCTTCGACACCGGCTGGGGTTCACGGGGATGATCGTCTCGGACAACAACCTGATGGCTGGCTTCACCCGCGTCATGCCTCGCGACCAGGCGGTGGTCGAGGCCGTCAATGCGGGGTGCGACATGCTCCTGGGCGCCGACTTCGCGGTGGACGACTTCCACGCCCTGCGATCGGCCGTTACCAGCGGGGAGCTCAGCGCCGAGCGCCTGCGCGAGGCGGCCGGAAGAGTCCTGACCACCAAAGCCCGACTCGGCCTCCTCGACCAGACGGCCAGATCTACGGACAGTCCCGTGCGCGCCGACCACGGCGGTCGGTCGTGGCTGGAGGCCGTGGCACGCGACTCGATCACCCTGGTGAAGGACGACGACGAGCTCCTGCCGATCACCGCAGCCCGGTACCCGAACATCCTGCTCTACGTGATCGGCGACCAGCCGACGTTCTACCAGCCCGCTGCCGGACTCGCTGCTGAATTCGCATCGGGTCTGGAAGCTCTCGGCTGCGCCGTCGAGATCAGGCCGATCCCCGGCCACGACCGCACGCCACGCACGGAACGCACGGTCCAGCAGGCTGCAGACCTGGTGATCTACTTCGCGAACATGACCTTCACGAGCGAGTCGAACACGACCCGCGTGCGCTGGTCGTACCCGCAGGGTCCCGAAGCGCCGCGGTGGCGCGAGGCGCCCATGATGCTGATCTCCGTCGCCGATCCATATCACCTACAGGACATGCCCTCCATCCAAACGGTCGTCAATGGCTACAGTCCGTCGTCACACACCGTGCAGGCTGTTCTGGATTGCATATCCGGACGCGCCGAATTCGTCGGGGTGAGCCCCGTCGATCCCACTGGCGGATATCTCCAATCGCGGTCCTCTTGATGGCGCGGACTACCAACCCGAGACCCGCGATTCAAGCAAGGATCATCAGCAGCGTCGTTGCTCGAATCTCACGAGGGGCGTTTGGCGGATGAAACCCCTCTTGATGGCATTGCTCAGTCGATTCGCTCACATCAGCGCAGTGGTGGACCGCTCCGGCCTCCTTGCACTCGAGGCCGCGAAGAAGCATGAGGCGAGCCAACCCCGGCGACGGATCGACCCGATCTCCTCCGAAGAATCCAGCCGCCCCCCACGCCCTCGGGGTCCCGAGATTACAGACCGGGACCCATCGCAGTCTTCCTGAAGAACCGGCATCGTTCCAAGCATCCGCGGTGCCCGGCGATTCGACACGGATCTGCGGCCAAGTCTCCAGTGCCGCCTGACAGACAAACTCTGACCGGCGTGAAGGCAGATTCTCAATGGTTCGACCGCCGTCCGGCGCCCTTCACTCGACATCCCTCACCCTCTCGCTACTGGAGACGTGCGGCTGGGTGGTGCATTCGAGCATGGTCGGCGACATTTGATTATTTACTATTATGCATTGACTTTCGCATAGTTGAATCTTACGGTGGTGACCTGCTTCACATCAGGCCCGCGAAAGCGGTCACCCTTCCAACATGCAAAGGTCCGAGAAATGACCACATTCACCGCCTCCGGCGCTGGGGCCCGGACAGGCCGCGAGCGCACGATCCTGCTCGTCGCCGCCGCGTTCGCCGCGCTCGAGGGATTCGATCTGGCTTCATACGGCGTCACGATCCCCGCACTCCTGCAGTCAGGCCTCGGAGTCACCAAGGACTCGGCCGGACACGTTGGATCGCTGCTGGCCGTCGGCATGCTCGTCGGTGCCGGCCTTTGCGCGCTACTGATCCGCCGGGTCGGTAGCCGCCCGCTGCTGTTCGTCGGTGCGAGCCTGTTCTCCGCCGGGATGCTGGCGTGTGCGCTGGCCACCACGTTCGACCACTTCGCCGTCGCACGAACGGTCGTCGGCGTCGGGATCGGGATCGTCCTGCCGACCCTGACGGCCTACGTCGCCGACATGTCGGCACCGCATCGCCGGAGCAGGAACGTCGGCATCATGATGGCCGGCTACGCGGGTGGTGCCCTTTCGTCGGCCCTCCTGGCCAGCGCGATCCTGCCCGACACCTCCTGGCGCTGGATCTACGCCGTCGGTGCCGTCCCCGCGGTCGTGCTGGTGCCCCTCGCGATCCGCGTGCTCCCCACACCCCCGACGGTGTCAGCCAGCACCACGACCCGCCGCAACGACCTCGGAGGGCTCCTGGCCTTGTTCGGCCCCGGCGTGTGGATCGCGACACTGCTGTTCTGGGCCGTGTCGTTCTGCGGTCTGCTCCTCGTGTTCGGCATCAGCACCTGGCTGCCGACGATCATGCAGGCAGCTGGCTACTCGCTGGGGTCGTCGCTGCTGCAGACCGCCGCGATGTGGGTGGGCGCAGCCGTCGGCATGGTGGCGGGCGGCACGCTCGCCGAGCGGTTCGGCATCAAGCGCATCGTGGTCATCTCGTTCCTGGCCGGCGCGGTCGCTCTCCTGCTGCTGAGCAGCAACCCCCCGCTGTTCCTGGTCTTCGCGGCGACCTTCGCCAGCGGTCTGGGCTTCATCGGTTCGCAGGTCCTGACCAACGCCTTCATCGTCACGCACTACCCCGACGATCTGCGCGGCCCTGCCATCGGCTGGGCGCTGTCGATCGGTCGCATCGGCGCGATCGTCGGCCCCACGATGGGCAGCGCGATCCTGACGTCCTCGCTCGACGTCAAGTGGAACTTCTACCTGTTCGCCATCCCTGGTGCGATCGGTGCCGTGCTGGCTGCCTGCGTGCCGGCGATCGTGCTCAAGAGGTCGCATGATGACCCGGCCCGGTCGTACGCGGCCCGAACCCTGTGACATCCATCCGCCGACCCAAGAGGAGGCAGCCATGACCAACCAGCCCACCGACAGCAGCAGCCCGGACGTCGATGTCGTCGTCGTCGGCTGCGGGCCGACCGGCCTGACCCTCGCCGCACTTCTCGGCCAGCAGGGCCTGAGCGTCGTCGCCCTCGAGCGCTACGAGGGGCTGTACAACCTGCCCCGTGCGGCGGCGTTCGACGACGAGACGATGCGCACGTTCCAGAAGCTTGGGATCGCCGAGAAGATCCTGCCGGGCACCAACGTGCAGGGCGGATACATCTGGGTCAACGGACGCGACGAGGTGCTCCTCGACATCGAGTTCGAGAATCCCGGTCGATGCGGCTGGCCGTCGCAGTACATGATGTACCAGCCGCACGTCGAGGAGGTCCTCAACGATCTCGTGGCATCGCTTTCCAGCGTCGACGTGCGACGCGGCTCGATGCTGACGGCGGTCTCGCAGGATGCCGAGAGCGTCACCGTCACGGTGTCGGACACCCAGCGGGGTGAGACGACCGTGCGTGCGCGGTTCCTCGTCGGCTGCGACGGCGGCAACAGCTTCGTCCGGAGCGCCATCGGCAGCGGACTCGACGACTACGGCTTCTTCGAGAATTGGCTGGTCTGCGACTTCCGCCTCCACCACGACGTGCCCGGGCTCCCCACGTTCCGGCAGGTGTGCAACCCTGCCGAGCCGATCGCGATCGTCAACATCGGGCCCCGGCACCACCGATTCTCGTTCCGATTGGAAGCCCAGACCAGCCGCGACGACGCCGTCGACGCAGCGCGGGTCTGGGAACGAGTGGGCGACTACCTCACGACTGCGGACGCCGACCTGGTCAGGACGGCGAACTACACGTTCCGGTCCAGCATCGCCGAGACCTGGCGAGACCGCCGGGTGCTGCTGGCCGGTGACGCCGCCCACCAGATGCCGCCCTTCCTCGCCCAGGGCATGGTCTCGGGCATCCGTGACGCCCGGAACCTGGCCTGGAAGCTCGGCATGGTGCTCGGCGGCCACGCCAACGACATCCTCGACAGCTATCAGCAGGAGCGCGAGCCGCACGTTCGGTTCATCACCGAGAAGGCGATCGAGCTCGGACGCGTGCAGACGATGCGCGACCCGCACGAGGCCGAGCTCCGAGATGCGCGGATGATCGCCGAACGACTGGCGAACCAGAAGCCCGACAAGCTGGTCTACCCGCCTCTGTCCGGCGCGATGGTCTCAAATGACGGCGACCTCTTCCCGCAGGGTCTGGTCTCGTCCTCGTCACGGACGGCGTTGTTCGACGACGTCGTCGGCACCGGGTGGCTGCTGGTCGTCTCCGAGGCGACGATCCTCTCGGACCTTCCTGCCTCGGCACGCGAGGGTTTTCGCAAGCTGGGCGGTCACGAGGCCAGCTTCGCCCTGACCAGCATGTTCGAGCCGGCCGACCTCTCCGACACCGGCGGCGTCTACAGCCGCTGGTTCGCAGCGAGCGGCTGCGTGGCCGCGATCGTACGCCCCGACGGATACGTGTACGGAACTGCGCTCGACGCCCAAGAGCTGGCCGTTCTGGCCAAGCAGCTCCTCGGACAGCTTCACCTGCCGGCATGACGCTCACCACCAACGACAAGAGGAGCAACACCATGATGGGAAAGATCGCACTTGAGGAGCACTGGGCCATCCCGGAGACCCTCCAGGACTCCGCCGGCTTCGTCCCCGGCACCTACTGGGAAGAGCTGCAGGACCGACTGCTCGACGTCCAGGACAGGCGCCTGAAGCTGATGGACGAGCATGGCATCGAGCTGATGATCCTGTCCCTCAACGCCCCGGCCGTCCAGGCGATCCCCGAACGCAAGCGGGCCATCGAGGTCGCACGCCGAGCCAATGACGCCCTGGCCGCAGAGTGCGCCAAGCGTCCCGATCGGTTCCGGGCCTTCGCGGCCCTCCCCCTCCAGGACCCCGACGCGGCGGCCGAAGAGCTCCGCCGCTGTGTCGAGGAGCTTGGCTTCGTCGGTGCCCTGGTCAACGGCTTCTCGCAGGACGACGCGCACGGCAACGGAGAGGAGCCGCTCTACTACGACCTCCCGCAGTACCGCCCCTTCTGGGCCGAGGTCGCCGCGCTCGACGTCCCGTTCTACCTGCACCCGCGCAACCCTCTGCCGCAGGACGCGCGCATCTATGACGGACACCCCTGGCTGCTGGGTCCCACGTGGGCCTTCGCCCAGGAGACCGCTGTGCACGCGTTGCGCCTGATGGCGTCGGGCCTGTTCGACGAGCATCCCAGCCTGCAGATCGTGGTCGGTCACATGGGCGAGGGCATTCCCGCGATGCTGTGGCGCATCGATCACCGCAACGCCTGGGTCGATCTCCCGAAGACGTATCCAGCCAAGCGACGTTTCGTCGACTACTTCACCGAGAACTTCCACATCACGACGTCGGGCAACTTCCGCACCCAGTCGTTGATCGACGCCATGCTCGAGCTCGGGTCCGATCGCATCATGTTCTCGACCGACTGGCCCTTCGAGAACATCGACCACGCAGCCGATTGGTTTGATGCAGCGTCAATCGCCGAGAGCGACCGCGTCAAGATCGGTCGAACCAACGCAACCAACCTCTTCAAGCTGTGAGCAGTTCAATGACGAACCGCCAGTCCTTGGCGTTCACGCACACCGGCACCCCGGCACGCATCGTCTTCGGACGCGGGTCGCTGGCCGGCGTGGGCGACGAGGTCGAACGACTGGGAATCCGCAGGGCGTTGGTACTGACCACACCCCAGCAACGCGACCAGGGTGCCGCCCTGCTCGCCGCCTTGGGAGGCCTCGGAGCGGGTCAATACGCCGGCGCCACGATGCACACGCCAGTCGCCGTGACCGAAGAGGCTCTGGGCGCCCTGGCAGACGTTCGCGGCGACGGGGTTGTCGCCCTCGGCGGCGGGTCCACCACTGGTCTCGGCAAAGCCATCGCTGCCCGGACCGGCGTACCACAGGTGGTCATACCGACCACCTACGCAGGCTCTGAGGTGACAGCCGTGTTGGGCGAAACGGCCGACGGAGCGAAGAAGACGCGAAGCGGTCCCGAGATCTTGCCTGAGACCGTCGTCTACGACCCTTCCCTGACCGACGGACTTCCCCTGTCGCTCAGCATCACGAGTGGTCTCAATGCCATGGCGCACGCCCTCGAGGGCCTGTACGCACGCGATGGGAGCCCGATCTACTCCGTCCTTGCGACCGAGGGACTCCGCGCCTTTCACGAGGCTCTGCCCGCACTGACGATCGACAGTTCAGACAGGAACGCGCGCGACCAGGCACTCTATGGCGCCTGGCTGTGTGGCACGGTCCTCGGTGGTGTCGGCATGTCGGTTCACCACAAGCTGTGCCACGTTCTTGGTGGAGCCCTCGACCTTCCTCACGCGGAGACCCACGCCATTGTGTTGCCGCACACCATCGCGTACGTGGCCGACGCCGCACGCGAGCAACTGGCACCTGCTGCAGACATCTTCGGCACCCGGATCGGGGCCGGCCTCTGGGACTTCGCGTCGTCGCTCGATGCCCCACAGCGGCTCGCAGATCTCGGCATGACCGAGCCCGACATCGACCGCGTCGCCGACCTGGCCCTCGCTGCGCCGTATTGGTCGCCGCGACCGCTCGAAGCCACTGGCGTCCGGGCATTGGTGCGCAGCGCGTGGTCGGGGGAACGCCCCGCATGACCCCCACAGGAGAGCCGATGAGCTACTTCACGGAACAACGTTCGGTCGAGACCGTGCTCGGGCGCAACGACGCCGGGACAGATCCACGGCTGGCCGAGGTGATGGCGAGCCTCGTCGAGCACCTGCATGCCTTCGTCAAGGACGTCAGCCTGACCGAGACCGAATGGGAGACGGCGATCGGCTTCCTGACCCGGACCGGGCAGCTGTGCTCGGACGAGCGCCAGGAGTTCATCCTGCTCTCCGACGCTCTGGGAGTCTCGATGCTGGTCGACGCGGTCAACCACCGCCGTCCAGCCGGCGCCACCGAGAGCACGGTCTTCGGCCCGTTCCACGTCGATGGCGCGCCGATGCGGGCGATGGGGGACGACATCTGCCTCGACGGCAAGGGTGAGTCGTGCGTGTTCGCCGGAAAGGTCGTCGACCTGTCCGGCAGGCCGCTCGCGAACGCCTGCGTCGACGTGTGGTCGGACAACGCCGATGGCTACTACGACGTGCAGCAGCCCGACATCCAGCCCCGATGGAACAACCGCGGCCGGTTCGTCACGGGCCCCGACGGGACCTACGAGTTCCGCGGCATCAAGCCCACCTCCTACCCGATCCCCGACGACGGTCCCGTCGGAGAGATGCTCGGGCACCTCGGCCGGCACCCGTACCGTCCGGCGCACATGCACTTCCTGATCACCGCATCGGGACACCAGCGCCTGGTGACGCACACATTCGTCGAGGGCGACGAGTACCTGAGGTCGGATGCGGTGTTCGGGGTCAAGAACACTCTCGTCGCCGAGTACCAGCGGACGGAGCACGCCGATGCCGCGTGGAGATGCCAGTTCGACTTCGTGCTCGCCCCTGCATCCGGCGACGACGCGTGACATCCGTAGACTCAGGTCTCGTGAGCGAGGCCGAAGATCCGCGCCAAGGCATCCAGTCCGTCGAGCTGGCCCTGACGATCGTAGAGGCTCTCGAGCGGGGTCTCGGCCCGATGAGCCTGACACAGATTGCTCAGGGCAGCGGCATGGCTCCGAGCAAGGCGCACCGCTACCTGGTCAGCCTCGTGCGGGTGGGGCTTGTGGCACAGTCCCAGCGCTCCGGCCTCTACGACCTCGGACCAGCGGCTCGGCGGATCGGCGTGGAGTCGTTGCGTCGCATGGACGAGGTCGGGCTCGTCTCGGAGCACCTGCCGGCTCTGCGCGACCGCACCTCGCACGCGGTCAACCTCGCCGTCTGGGGAGACCACGGGCCCGTCCTCGTCCGTTGGGACTACGGCTCGTATGCGCTGCCCATTACCGTACGGGTGGGCGCAACTCTCCCCTTGCTCACGTCATCGGTCGGTCGGGTCTACCTGGCATACCTACCGGAGTCGCTGACCTCGCCGGTGCTGCGGTCCGAAGTGAGCCCCGGCCGCGAAGGCACGGCACCCACCGAGGTCGAGCGGGTCAAGGAGGCTGTCCGTCGACGCGGTGTCGCCGAAACCTCCGGCGGAGTCATCCCGGGTGTGACCTCCCTGGCTGCACCGGTCTTTCCGGCCGGTGAGTCGCTGCCCCTCGTCGTCGCCCTCGTGCTGCCAGCTCGGTACGCCAGTGCTGAGGAGATCGAGCGACTCGAAGCCGAACTGCTCCGCACCGTCAAGGAGATCTCGGTCGACCTCGGGTCGGCCGCCGAGATCTGAGCACGTCACCTCTGTCTGATGCACCATCGATCGAAAGGCTTGACCATGCCGGATACTGCCCGAAACCTGATGGATCGCTTCGTCGAATTCATCAACAGCGCCGATGAGGACCTCGCACGAGAGGTCATCTCGGCCGATGCGGTCTTCCACGCGCCCACCCACCCGCAACCACTCGTCGGCCCAGCGGGATACCTGGACGTCATCACGACGATGCGCACCGCTTTCTCAGATGTCACCTGGACGCTGGAGGAGATGGTTACCGACGGCAAGACGGTAGCCGCGAGGTTCTCCATGCGGGGCACCCACGACGGCCCCTTCTTCGGGGTGCCGGCCAGCGGCAACCAGATCGCCGTGCAGGCCATGAACTTCTACGACCTGGCCGACGGCAAGATCGTCGGCGAACGGGCACAGCCCGACCTTCTCGGCCTGATGCAGCAGATCGGCGCCATCCCCGCGCCGTGACGCAGGCAAGCTAGTCGGGGTCGAAGGGCCCGCCGGCACCTGGAGCATTGACGGGACACCCGACGACGTCCGACACATAGCTCTCAGCGGCCATCGCCATGGCAGCGTGCGCGGAGCGGAAGATCATGTGCGCCTCGTCCCCGGGCCACCCCGCGGGTCGCAGCTCGGCAGGGAGACGGGGATCGAGGAACGGGAAGTGCCGGAAGGTCGCGATGAGTGCGGTGCGTGCGCGCAGCGCGTCGGCCCCCTTCAGCGAACCCGCATGGTCCAGCAGGGGCCGATTGGCCTCGTTGAACTCCGCGTAACTCGACGCCAGCTGGTCAAGGTCCCAGCACCGGCGCGCCAGGTTGCGATCCGCCTCGAGGCCCTCGCTCGAACATCGAAGGATGTCGACCTTCTCGGAGGCGAAGTCCTGGGTGAGTGACGCCGCCTCCGCGCGGCGGTCACCCGGTGCCAGCCACGTCGACGTGGTCAGTGGACCAAACCCGTGCCACGCCAGCGCCTTGCGCAGCCTCTCGCGGTCATGGCGCTCAGACTCGGTCAGCTGGTAGATGACCATGGTCCATCCGCCGTCCCAGCCCATTGCGGGCGGAGCGAAGATGCGCTGACGGCCGTCCTCCAGCACCCCCAGCATCTCGTCGCTCAGGGTGTAGGCCGTCTCGCGCCCGATACGCCTGGTCGTGAACCAACCCTCGCGCCGCAGCCGCGACATCGTGACGCGCACGGTCGGTGCCGTCACTCCGAAGTCCTCGAGCAGAGCGGTGAGTGGAGTCAGACGCACCTCGGGACCGACGTAGCGGAGATAGTCACCGTAGAGGTCGAGGATCAACGACCGCGGTGTCTGCGCCATGGACTCATGATGCCCTGCCGGGCGCACCAGATGAGCGGAGGACACCACGGATCGGTCAGATCCAGCGTGGCGCCGGCGACGGCTCGCCGCGCCAGGCCAGTTCCCGCCCGTTTCCGCGCCCCGTAGCCCAGCGAACGACCTCCGGCAGGCTGCCCGACACCTCACGTGCCCCGTCGAGATCGCCGAGCGCGTCGCCGCCCTTGGGTGCCACTCTCAGCCCCTCCAGCACGCCGCGAGCCTCCCACGTGCGCGTGACGTCCTCGAGGACACGTCTCAACACGGGCTCGGGTACGTCGGCGAGACGCCCACCCGCACGAAGATCGATGGCATGCAGCCACACCTCGCGGATGCGGAGCCACACGGTCTCCGACGCAGGCACCCTGCGACCCTGAGCCGTGACGACCTCGGCGATCCACCGGTCGTCCGGCAGGTCGCGCCACCTGACGTCGAGATCGATCGCACTGTGCTCGCAGAGATGCCGCAGTGCCTCCGCACCCAGAGTCGCCCCCAGCTCGATCTCCTTGCCGCGGGCCTCGGACGAGCTGTACATCGGCGTCTCGACCCCCGTGGCCGCCCACTCGACCAGCCGTGAGAGGGCGCGGGCGTTGTAGCCCACGTGCGCCACGAGGTGCTTGCGCGTCCACCCCGGCAGCAGGGACGGCCCGGACAGCTCCACGTCGGACACGTTGTTCAGAGCACGGCGGAAGTAGGCAGTCCCCGCGCGAACCGTGGCCAGATCTTCGACCACCCGAGGGTCCGTGGCCAGGTCGGTCCGTGCGGCCACGTCAGCTGACCTTCTCCGCCACCACGTCGTTGCGCAGCTCACCGAGGCCTTCCACCGACGTGACGACCTGGTCGCCGTCTCGGAGGTAGCGGGCCGGCTTGCGCGCGTGCCCCACTCCCCCGGGGGTGCCTGTCAGGATGATGTCGCCCGGGCGCAGCGTCGTCATGGTCGAGACGTACGCGACCAGGTCGCCCGGGCCGTGGACCAGGTCGCTGGTCGGTGCGTCCTGCATCAACTCGCCGTTCACCGACGTCTGGATCGGCGCGCCAGGCGACCACTCGTCACGGGTGACAAGTGCCGGACCGATCGGTGTCGAGGCTTCCCATGCCTTCCCCTGGAGCCATTCCTTGGTGCGGAACTGCCACGTGCGCATCGACACGTCGTTGGCCAACGTGTAGCCCGCGATCGCCGCCTCAGCCTCCGCCTTCGACGCCCGCCGCACGGTCGACCCGACGACGACGACGAGCTCTCCCTCCCAGTCGATCGCGTTATCCTCAGGGGGCAGGAGGATGGTGTCGTACGGTCCGATCAGGGTGTCGGCGTACTTGGCGAACAGCGTCGGGTACTCAGGCAGGTCACGGCCCATCTCGAGGATGTGGTTGCGGTAGTTGAGTCCGACGCAGATGACCTTGCCAGGGGCCGGCACGACGGCTGCCAGGTCGAGGTCGGCGAGCGCGTGCTGCAGACCGTCGGCAGCGGCGATGTCCCTCCAGTTGTCCCGCGCGAGGAGCGCCCCGACGTCCGTGGCGCCGATCTCGGTGACGCTGTCGCCGTCGAGCCGTCCAGCCTGGTGCCCTCCGGGCACGCGGTACGTCACCAGCTTCATGAGTCCTGCCCTTCCACGAAGGTGCGATCGAATGAGAGCTTCTCGATGATCGGTTGGTCGCCGAACCGGAAGAGGTCGAGGCCGTGCTCCGACGACATCGAGAACGACGCCCATGAGGGGACGACGATCATGTCGCCCCGGTCTACCGAGTGGGTGACGCCGTCGATGACGAGGTCGCCGCGCCCCTCGAAGACCTGGTAGACCGACGAACCCACCTCTTGCCGGGTACGGGTCTGGACACCCCTTCCCAGCCTGTGGAACTCCGCACGGATCGTGGGCATGACGTCGCCCCCCGTGGTCGGGTTGACGAAACGGACGGCTGCATGGCCCGGCTCCACCGTGGCAGGAAAGCCCTGCGCCTCGAGTTCGAGCTGGTCGGACAGCGCTCGGTCGGTGTGCTCCCAGCGGTAGGCACCGATGGGCGAGCTGACCGTGTCGCGCAGCCCCGACAGCGGGCGTAGACCCGGGTGGGCCCACAACCGCTCCGATCGCGAGATGTCGGGCGTCGACTCGTCCGTCACGTTCTCGGTGCCGAACTCGAAGAAACTGGTGTCGGCGTAGTGCACGAACGGAATGTCGAGGCCGTCGATCCACGCCATGGACCGGTCGGTCTCGTTGTGGTGGCCGTGAAAGTTCCAGCCGGGGGTCAGCAGGAAGTCACCACGGCGCATCGCGACGGGGTCGCCGTTGACGACGGTCCACACGCCCTCGCCCTCCACGACGAAGCGGAACGCGTTCTGCGAGTGGCGGTGCTCCGGTGCCACCTCGTGGGGACCGAGGTACTGGATGGCAGCCCACAAGGTCGGAGTCGCGTACGGTCGACCGCCGAGGCCGGGATTGGCGAGCGCGATCGCGCGCCGCTCGCCGCCCCGGCCGACGGGGATCAGGTCGCCGGCGCGCTCGGCGAGCGGGAGCAGCGTCTTCCAGCGCCAGACGTGGGGCACGGCACTGGGCGACGGGGTCTGCGGCATGAGGTTGCCGATCTCCGTCCACAACGGGACCAGGTTCTCGTGATCGAAGTCCACGTAGAGGGCATCGATCTGCTGCTGCTCCTGCGCGGTCGGAGGAGGAGGCGTGACGATGTCGGTCATGGTCGGTTTCCTTTCGTCAGACGGGCTGGCCGGCGGCGTCGAGTCGCCTGGCGACGTCCTCGCGCAGGCGGCGCTTGTCGATCTTGCCGACCTTGGTGGTGGGCAGCTCCTCGACGATCTCGATCCGCTCCGGGGTCATGAACGCGGCAACCTCCGCGGCGCGAAAGTGCTCGGCGACGTCGTGGAGCGTCGGTCCGGCCGTGCCCGGTTTCGGGACGACGAAGACGCAAACACGTTCGCCGAGGCGTGCGTCCGGCATCGAGACGGCCGCCACGAGCGCCACGCCGTCCATCTCGTACATCAGGCTCTCGACCGCCTCGGCGCTGATCTTCTCGCCGGCCCGGTTGATCATGTCCTTGTCACGACCGTGCACGACAAGGTTGCCGTCGGGATGTTGCACGACGACGTCACCGCTGCCGTACCAGCCGTCGAGGAAGGCGCGTGCGTTGTGGTCGGCGGCACGGTAGTACCCGCGAGGCGTGTAGGGTCCGCGCGTGTAGATCGCCCCGGGCTCGCCATCGGGCACCGGATCGCCCTTCTCATCGAGGATGCGGACCTCGTCGGCGGGGTGGACCGGGCGGCCCTGCGTGGTGCAGATGACGTCGATCGGGTCGTCCAGGCGGGTCGTGTTGATCAGGCCCTCCGCCATGCCGAAGACCTGCTGCAGACGGCAGCCCATCTCCGGCTCGATGTGCCTCGCGATCTCGTCGGCGAGGCGGGAGCCGCCGACCTGGAGGACCCTGAGCGAGCGAAGCTGGTCCCCACCCACCGTCCGTTGATGGTCGAGCCAGGCCTGCGCCACGGCCGGCACCACCGCCGCGATCGTGACGCGTTCGGCCTCGACAGTCGCGAAGACGCGCTCCGGGGCCGGGCTGGGCAGCATGACTACGGTGCCACCCACCAGGAGAGCACCGAGGACGCCGGGGCAGGCCAGCGGAAAGTTGTGACCGGCCGGCAGAGTGACCAGGTAGACCGAGTCCTGGGCCAGCTCGGCGGTCGCCGCCGTCGCCCTGATGTTGCACAGGTAGTCGTTGTGGGTCCGGACGATCAGCTTCGGCAGACCCGTCGTGCCACCCGAGATGAGGAAGCAGGCTGGGGAGTCGGGGCTGGGCAGGCTGGGCCGCCCTGCCGCCGCAGGGCCGTCGACGGGACCGGGGGCCAGGACGGAGGCGAGGTCAGCCGCATCGGGCCCGGGGTCGCCGAGGACCAGCACGAGGTCGAGGTCGTCGAGGTCACGACGCAGCTCCAGCGCCAGCTCCTGGTGGTCGAATCCCTTCAGCTCGTCGGGCACCACGATCGCGCGGGCTTCTGAGGCGCTGGCCAGATGGGTCAGCTCGTGCCTTCGATGCGCCGGCAGTGCCATGACCGGGATGATGCCGGCGCGGAAGCACGCCAGCGTGAGGGCGACGAACTCCCAGCCGTTGGGCAGCTGCACGAGCACGCGGTCGTCGGGATGCAGCCCGAGATCGAGGAGCCGACCGGCGGCGGCGTCGGCACGGTCGAACAGCTCGCGGTACGTCAGCCGCACCGATCCGTCGACCATCGCCACCGAGTCAGCCCACTGCCGGGCGGACTCCTCCAGCACCTCCCAGAGCGTGCGGTCCTCCCAGTAGCCGAGACGCCGATACTCGCCCGCAATGTCCTCGGGCCAGGGGACGATGCCCTCGCTGGTGTGATGCGTCATTGGTCCACCTTGTCGTCGTCATCCGCGCCGGTCGTCACGATGACGGCGTCGAGCGCGACGAGTCCGTCGCTCGTCGCCCGCAACGGATTGATCTCCAGCTCCAGGACGTGGGGGTTGTCGAGCAGCAGGGCGCCGAGCTGACGAGCGATCTCGGCCACGCCGTTCGCGTCGACCGGCTCGCTGCCACGGTGACCCTCGAGAAGCGCTCGACCGGCGAGTTCGCCCGTCATGGCTGCGAGCTGCCGTTCGGTGGCGGGGACACCGACAATGGCGACGTCCCCGAACACCTCTGTGGCGGTTCCGCCGACGCCGACGACGACCACCGGCCCGAACACCGGGTCGCGACGCGCGCCGACCACCAGTTCGGGACCGGGACCGCTCATCTCCTCGACGAGCCAAGGGCCGTCGCCGAGGCCACCCATCGCATCCAGCGCGTCACCCAGCTCCAGGGCGTCGCGGAGCCCGACCGCAACTCCCCCGATGTCGCTCTTGTGCAGGACGTCTGCATCACAGATCTTCAGGACGACCGGGGCCGACAACACGTCGAGACTCGCCAGCACCTCCGCGCGAGTGCGGCAGATCTGGCGATGCGGCGTCATCAACCCGATGTCGTCGAACAGGTCCTTGGCGCGCGCCTCGTCCCAAGCGCCGGGCCCGATCTCGCGACCGTCGGGTCCGAGTGGCTCACCGGTCGCCAAGAACTGTCCCCGTGCATCGCGCACGAGAGCCGCCGTCGCCTGCGCGAGCGGCGTGGCGCCGACGGTCAGCGGAAGTCTGAGCTTGGCTGCCGTCGCCCGTCCGTTGTCGACCTCGCCGGCCGGGCCGTCGATGCCGACGACCACCGGCACGCGTCCGAGGTCGGCGCCGTCCACCACGACCGGCAGGTCGATCACGGGTTCGGTCAGTCCGTACACGGCCACGAGGTCGATGCCTGGATCAGCGGCGGTCGCAGCAACAACCTCCCGGTGCCGGGGGCCGGGACGCCCGGTGTCGACCGGGTTCTGCTGGAACGTGATGGGCGGCAGAAGTTCCGCGAGTCGATCACACGTCGATGGCGCGAGCGTGGGAAGGCTGACGCCCTTGTCGAGCAGCGCGTCGGCGATGACCAGCCCGGGTCCGGCCTGAGCCGTCACCAGCGCCACACCTGCCCGCTCATGAGGTCCGAGTCTGGTCAGTGACAGGGCAGCGACTGCCACAACGAGCTCCTGCTCGTCGTCTACGACCACGGCACCCGCTTGGCGCAGGAGCGCCCTGGTGGTGCGCCACGAGGTCGCGAGGGCTCCGGTGTGCGATGCAGCGAACTCGCCGACGTTGTGCTGCCCGACCACCAGGGCGACGACGGGCTTGACGCGGGTCGCCGCTGCTACCGCGGCGATCATCCGCTCGCCGTCGCGGATCGTCTCGATGTGCAGGGCGACCGCGGTCGTGCGGTCGTCGGCGGTCAGGTGCTCGACGACCTCGGCGGAGTCGACGTCGACACCGGCTCCGACGCCGAGGCCGAGGCTGAGCCCGCTGCCCTGTCGCTGGAGCGCGAAGGCCAGCGCATGGTTGAGACCGCCACTGGCGGCGACAAGCCCGATCGTGCCGTCGTCGATGTCCGCGACGCCGGGTACGAAGCTCGCCGTCAGGCCGCTGCGCGGCACGAAGAATCCAGAGGTGTTGGGGCCGAGCAGGCGGATGTTCGCATCGGCGGCAGCCGCCACGAGAGCCGCTTGGTGCTTCGCGCCTTCGTCTCCGGCCTCTGCGAAGCCGCCGGCGCACACGAGAGCGGCGCGGACGCCGGCAGCGCCGCACGCCCTGATCGAGTCGGGGCAAACAGCGGCCGGGACGCAGAGCACTGCGAGGTCGAGCGGCACTGGAGAGGCGTCGCGCGCCGACATCACATCGACGTGGAAGCCGTCGCCACCGCGTGGGTTGACGAGTGCCAGGTGTCCGCTAAACGACTGGAGGCTCTGCGCCATCGCGCTGCCCAGCTTTGCCGGGTCGGTGGAGGCACCGATCACCACCACCCCGCGCGGTGACAGCAGCGCGTCGAGCCCGGTCACGCCGCGTCCCCCGTCCCGGCGGTGCGCGCCACGGCGTCGACTCGACCCGACAGGACCAACGTCTCGGCGACGGCATCGTCCACGTCGCCGGCCAGCACGACGATGCAGCCGCGGTCGAGCCGCAGCTCCTCGCACACCAGCATCCGTGGCAGGTCGCAGCCGCCTCGGACGAGTGCCACCCGGACGTCGTCGGGCAGCGCGGCGAGGACGGAGTCGACGAGCTCCTCGCTCTCCGGCGCCTCCACGAGGATCGCGCCTTGGATGGCGGTGCCGATTCCGGCATCGACCCGCAGCACCTCGCCCACGTCGTCGAGAAGGACCAGCTCGGCGTCCTCGCCTTGGAGGGTCAACACTCTCGAGGTCGCAGCGCGGGTGCCCGGTAAGTCGAGCGACGTGCGTAGCGCGGCGGCTCCTTCACGCTCCTGCCACCGGCTGCGCACATCCTGTACCAGTTGTGGGTCGCGCTTCGCGATGCGCTCGATGTCGATCGTGCGCGAGAAGAAGTGGAAGGCGAACGTCAGCGGGTCGAGCTGTGCGCGGTAGCGGCCGAAGCGTTCCCACCACGAGAGGCTGGGGCGCGCCGAGTCCTGGATCCGCTCCACCTTCGGCTGCCGCGCCTCCTCGTAGGCAGAGAAGGCGCCGGCAGTGTCGTCCGCGTGGCGGACGATCTCCTCGGCGAGGACCACGGCGTCCTCCATGGCCATCTTGGTGCCGGAACCCACGGAGAAGTGCGCCGTGTGGACCGCATCGCCCAGCAAGGCGATGTTCCCCTGGTGCCACCTGCGGGTGCGTCGCGAGACGAAGTTGCCCCACCGCGAGTTGTTGGCTACCAGGTCGGCACCGTCGATGTCGTCGGCGAAAAGCTTCTCGAGGTAGTGCTGGCTGTCGACGTCGGAGGTGCCGGGGGGCTGGGTCACGTCGAACCGGTCGAGGCCGGCCCGACGCCAGGTGGGCTCGTCGGTCTCGACGATGAACGTGCTGAGCTCGCTGCTGATGGGATACCCGTGCACCGCGAACGTGCCGTGCTCGGACTCGCGGTGGACGAACGTCAGTCCGTCGAACAGGAACGTCGTGCCAAACCAGATGAACTTGGCGGCGGCAGTCTCGGTCGAGTGCCCGAGGACGTCGTTGCCCAGGTGGCGGCGCACCGAAGAGTTGGTGCCGTCGGCGCCGACCACGACGTCGAACTCGGCCGACAGCTGTGCCACTGGTGGGGCCTCCTCGCCGAAACGCAGCGTGGCGCCCGCCTGCTCGGCGTTGTCCTGGAGCAGGCCGAGCAGACGACGGCGGTGGATGGCAGCCATGCCGTTGCCGGCGAACTCGTGCCGCTCGCCGCGGTTCCACACCGCGATGCGGTCCCAGTGCGTGCCGAAGTCGGCAAGACCCTCGCGCAGCACGGGATCGGCGGCGTCGATGGCCCGCAGGGTCGCGTCGGAGAAGACGACTCCGAAGCCGAATGCGTCGGATCGCTGGTTGCGCTCAAGCACCACGACCTCGGCGTTCGGGAGGCCCCGGCTGACGAGGGCCGCCAGGAAGAGTCCTCCGGGTCCGCCGCCCACCACTGCTACGCGCATCTTCTCCTCCTCGACGATCCGATCAGAAGACCACGACGGGCTTGACCACGGCACCGGACTCCGAGTCATGGAACGCCGTGTTGATCTCGTCGAGCGTGTAGGTCTTGACCAGCTTGTCGACCGGGAAGCGCCCCTGCTGCCACAGCGCGACGAGTCGCGGGATGAAGTCCTGCGGGATCGAGCTGCCCTGCACGATGGTCTTGAAGGTCCAGCCCTTGACCAGCGAGCCGCCGATCTCGAACGCAGCCTCGGTGCCCGGAGCTGCGGCGCCGACCAGCGCCAGGGTCCCACGGATCGCGAGCGACTGGGCGGCTCCCACCAGAACTGACGGGACGGCGGTCGTGTCGAGGATGAAGTCGAGGCCTCGGCCGCCGGTGATGTCGGCCAACACCTCCCCGACGTCCTGGCTGGAGGCGTCCACAACGTGGGTGGCACCCAGGGTCTTGGCGAGCTCGAGCCGCGAGGGGTGCAGGTCGATCGCGACGATCGTCGTGCACCCGGCGACCACGGCCGCCATCACGGCCGCCAGACCGACGGCTCCGGCCCCGGACACCGCGATCGACGAGCCGGCGGGCGGCTTGAGCTCGTTGAGGATCGCCCCTGCGCCGGTCTGCATGCCACACCCCAGGAAGGCGACGGACTCGAGCGGGACTGCGGGATCGACCTTGACGATGCTGCTCTCGCTGACGTTCGCGTGCGTCGCGAACGAGGACTGGCCGAAGAAGTGGGACGAGATCGCCTCGCCGTCCTTGGAGAACGCCGTGGTCCCGTCCTCGCGACGACCGCCGAAATCCTGGGCGAAGAGGTTCTCGCAGTACGCCATGCGGCCGGCGCGGCACTCACGGCAGTGGCGACAGTAGGCGGCGGACATCACCACATGGTCGCCCACCTCGACCGCCGTGACGAGGCGACCGACGCCCTCGACGACGCCGGCACCTTCATGACCCAGGACGGCCGGCAGGGGCGTCGGGTAGACGCCGTCCCGGACGATCGCGTCGGTGTGGCACACACCCGTGGCGACGAGCCGCACCCGAATCTCGTCCTCGCGGAGGTCGTCGAGCTCGATCTCCTCGATGCTCAGGGGCGCGCCGAGATCGCGGGCGACAGCTGCTGTGACGGAAGTGGTCATGTGGTCCTCTTTCTCCGAAACCTCATACAAGTGACAACCTTCAGGTGGCCCGTCACAAAGATGTCACATCTCGCGAGCGATGTAAACGCTCTACGCCAAAGATGTATCAAATGCTTGACGGGCGTCACATTTATGACACATCGTGTGCCATGTGAACTGGAACGCCCGACACAGTTCACCCTCCCAGCACCGGAGAGACCACATCCGACAAGGAGTCCCCATGACGATCACCGCAGACCAGACCACCGCGCCCCAGGTGGGCCACGTCATCGACGGGGCCGCCGTCGAGCCGACCGCCGTTCGTGACCACCTCGACCCGGGCAGGCTCGACACCGTCGCCTCGCGCGTCGCGATCGGCACCGCCGACGACGTCGACCGAGCCGTTCGCGCAGCACACGCCGCCTTCCCCGCCTGGCGCGACCGGGCACCCGGCGACCGTGCGGCACTCCTCATGCAGGCCTCAGAAATCGTCGCGGCCAGCGGCGACGAGCTCGCGCCGCTGCTGGTGCGCGAGCACGGCGGCGTTCTCTGGGAGGCTCAGACCGATTTCGGTCTGGGCACGGGAGTGCTGCAGCACACCGCCAGCCTCGTCGACGACTTCTTCGCCGCCGTCGAGTTCGACGACGAGCAGAGCTACGTCCGCATCGAGAAGGCACCGCGCGGTGTGGCAGCAGCGATCGTTCCGTGGAACATGCCGGTCGTCCTGACCATGATGAAGCTGGCTCCCGCGCTCGCCACGGGCAACACCCTGGTGCTGAAGCCGTCCCCGTTCGCCCCGGCGGCACTCACGCTGCTGCTGCAAGAGGTGGCCTCCGCCCTGCCGCCTGGCGTCCTGAACGTGGTCATCGGAGACACCGAGGTGGGCACGGCGCTCACGACCCACCCGCTGGTCCGCAAGATCGGGTTCACCGGCGGCACCGCGACCGCGACCCATGTCATGAAGGCTGCCGCCGACAGCATCAAGAACGTCACCCTCGAGCTCGGTGGCAACGATCCCGCTGTCGTTCTCGACGACGCCGACCTCGAGCAGACCCTCGATCGCATGCTGGGCGGCATCTTCACGCGCAGCGGTCAGATCTGCTTCGCGGTCAAGCGGGTCTACGTTCCGCGCAGCCAGTACGCAACCTTTGTCGACGCTCTCTGCGACCGCGTCTCGTCGTACAAGGTCGGCCACGGCCTCGACCCCCGTGCCACGTTCGGCCCACTCAACAACAAGGCCCAGTTCGATCGCGTCAACGAGCTCGTCGCGCAGGCCGGGAGCGGACCGGGCCAGGTCATCGAGCTGGGCGAGAAGCTCGACTCGACACAATGGGACAACGGCTACTACGTGCTGCCTCACGTCGTCCGGGATGCAACACACGACTCGACCATCACGAGCTGCGAGCAGTTCGGACCGATCATCCCGATCATCGCGTACGACACCGAGGCCGAGGCGCTCGGTTGGGCGAACGACTCCGACTACGGTCTGGGCAGCTCGGTGTGGACCAGCGACCCCGACCGGGGTCTGGAATTCGCCCGCAAGGTGGATGCCGGCAGCACGTTCATCAACAGCCACGCCTTCGACTCCCTCGATCTCCGCATGCCCTTCGGGGGCATCAAGCGCAGTGGCATCGGCCGCGAATTCGGCGCGGCCGGCATGTCGGAGTACGTCGAGGAGCACTCGATCCGTCGCCTGAAGTAGCTGTCACAGCCGCCGAGGGAGACCCCGGATCGATCGGGAGTACCTCAGCCCGGCATGTGCATCGAAAGGAGCTCCCGAGCACGGACGACGCCCGCAGCAACCGACCCTGCTGCGGGCTCAGGAGTCCTGATGCAGGACACCGATCACCCCTGTTTGGCGTGAAGTCCTTCGTTCTGGTGACCGGCATTCAGTGAAGCGGCGGAGACAACGGCCCGCAGGGCAGCGGTTGCCTGCTGGTTCAGGGCCGCGGCTGCGACGAAGTGATCCGGGCGCAGTATCACCAGTCCGCAGGCGTGCATGTCGAACCAGCGCTTGAGCGCACCAGTGAGGTCTCCGACGATCGTGACTGGCGCTGGCGATCCCGCATACTCGCGCTCTGCCCAGAGCCGCTGAGTCTCAGGCACAAAGGCGACCAAGGCGATCCCGTGACGCTTGACGACCTCCAGGTCTTCTGGCGACAGGAATGCGGTGGGGTTGGTCCCCCACGTGGCAAGAGTCCACCAGTGGCCAGTCGCGTCATCCAGGAGAGTTTCCGAAGACTGAGCTGTGTTGACGACCGGCTGGATGAACTGCCGTCCGACGGGCGACAGCGCGCCGGCTGAGTCCACGAACGGCGCCAACGAGGCGCCCTTGAAGCTCTTGTTCGCAGTGCCTGGCTTGAGAGTCACCTGGTCGACCACGACCCCGCTCGCGTACCGGGGCATGGGCTTGAAACGTAGCTCGGTGAAGTATGACTTCCAGTGCGGGACCAGGTTGAGAGCGGACGCTGCCCGATCTCGCATCCAACCGCCGGCCGGGCGCATCTTCATGACTGAGCCGGCTGTCATGTTGACGTCGATCATGTCGGCGGCATGCTTCCGCCTCTCAGTCGTGTAGGTGTCGAGGAGGCAGGGATCGGCGTCGCCACGCAGGACTGACGTGAACTTCCACGCAAGGTTGGTCGCGTCGCGGATGCCTGAGTTCCACCCCTGCCCGAGCCAGACCGGCATCAGGTGTGCAGCATCCCCGGCCAAGAACACGTTGCCCTTGCGGAAGCTGGCTGCGACTCGGCCGTGGTGGGTGAAGGTTCGCTTGTTGATGATCGTCAAAGAATCGGGATCAGGAACGAATCGCTTGAGCAGGCCCTTCACGAATGCCGGGTCGTCCACCATCTCGCTGGGTTCGTCCTCATGGAGCATGAACTCCCAGCGGCGGATGCCTTGGGGAAGACCGATCGAGACGTAAGGCCTTCTCGGATCTGCGCCGAGGTAGACATTCGGTGTTCCGATGGGATCGTTCTCGATGTCCACGACGACCCACCGCGTCGACGGAGACTTGCCCTCGAACGGCACGTCCAGCCACTTGCGCGTCCTGGAGCTACCACCGTCACAACCGACGACGAACCTTGACGTGAGGTCGAATGTGGACTCGACCGCACCGCCTTCCCCGACCCGCTCCACCGTGACCACCACGTGATCGCCCCGGTCATCGACCCCGACTGCACGGTGCGCGAAGCGCAGCTCCGTACCGGGGAAACGATCTAGACCCGCTGCCATCTCGCGGTCGACGACGGGCTGGTTGAATCCGTGCTTGCGCGGAAACCCGAACTCCTGAGTCTGCGGATCATTGGTGGCCAGGACCTGGCCCTTCCCGTTCACCAGCCGGACCACGTGGTGAGGGACGGTGAACTGCTCGATCTGCGTCCACAGTCCGGCGGTGCACAAGGTTCGGATCGACTCGTCATCCAAACCCACCCCCCGGGGGTAATCGATGAGTTCAGCCCGAGCCTCGAGGATCAGTGCTCGGTTGCCGCGCACACCGAGGAGGTTGGCAAGCGCCAGACCGACAGGCCCTGCCCCGATGATGATGACGTCCGTGTCGAGCGGACGAACATCTGTCACGATGCCATTTCCGGGTTGTGGCGCAGGAAGTCGACGACGAGCCCGTTGAACTCAGCGGCATGTTCGATCATCGCCCAGTGACCGCAGCGATTGAGCAGGACAGCGCGCGAGTTCGGAATATTCGCAAGAAGCCACAACGTGATCTCGTAGTGGAGGACGCGATCGTCCTTTCCGTGGATCAGCATCGTCGGCACGTCGATGTTCGGGATCTTGTCCCTGTCGACCTTGAAAGGAATCGGCGCTCCATGCGCAAGACCTTCGACGTAGTTCTGAAGGTGGTCCGGACGAGCGAGAGCCGACTCAGAGCGCGCGCGGGTCAGCTCGGGTGTCGCGAAGCGAGCGTTGTCGTAGGTCATGATCTCGACCAACGCCTGCATGTTCTCCGGACTCGCGTCCTTGTACGCCCGAACGAGGACCTTGAGCCCTTCGCTGGGCCCGTCGCCCGGACCGAAGAGACTCGCGGTTCCGCGCCCCAGCGAGGCACCCATCGTCACCAGATGGGTGATTCGATCCGGATGCAGGGTCGCGAAACGTATCGCGGTGTGAGCACCCATGGAGTTGCCGACCAGCGCGGCTCGGTCGATGGAAAGGGCGTCCATCACCTCGACCAAGTCCTTGTCGTGGTCCATGACGGCCGTCTTCACAGCGTCGGAGTCGCCCCAACCCGGCATGTCTGGCGCGATGACCCGAAAGCCCGCGTCGGCGATCGCGCCCATGTTGCCTGAGAAGTTCGACCAGCCCGTCGCCCCGGGACCCGAGCCGTGAAGGAGCAGGACTGGCATCCCGCCACCGTCGCCCACCTCGTAGTAGCGAACACCCGTCCCCGAACTCGTCTTCAGGTCGCGGGCGGCAGATTCCTTCGACAGCATCATCAGCTTCTCCGAGTCTCGTTGTATGCGGCGATGACCTTGCCGGGGTTGAGGATTCCGTGCGGGTCCAGCGCCAACTTCACTGCGCGGTGGAGATCCATGACCGCCGGGGACAGCTCCTGGACGAGTCCGTCCATCTTGAGCAGCCCGATACCGTGCTCCCCCGTGACCGTGCCGCCCAGCGCCAGCGCTGCCGCGATGATCTCCTCGAAGGCCAGCTGCGCACGCGCCCTGGCGTCGTCATCGCCACGCGGCGTGACCAGAACGGGGTGCAGGTTGCCGTCTCCCGCGTGGCCGACGTTGGCGATGAGGATGTCGTGCTTCGTGCCGATCGCCTCGATGCGGACGAGCATCTCCGGGACCGCAGCCTTGGGCACGCAGACGTCCTCGGTCAGCACGAGTCCCAGACGCTCGAGGGCGGGGTACACCAGGCGCCGCGCGGAGAACAGGGCATCCGCCTCGGCCTGGTCGGTCGAACGAGCCGCCCACGTGGCACCCGCCTGCTCGAAGCACTCGCGGATCGCCTCTGCCTCCTCGTCGCCTGCCACGCCCGGGACGTCACACCGCGCCAGCAGCACGACGTCGGCCTCAACGGCCAGGCCCATCTTCTTCCACTGGTCAACGGCCTCGAGACAATGGCGGTCCATGAGCTCCAGGGCTGAGGGGACGATCCCCGCCGCGCCCACGGCCGTGACGGCACGGCCGGCATCGAAGACTGACGAGAAGTACCCGGCGACGGTGCGCTCCGGCGCTCGTTGGGGGCGCAGCTTGACCGTGACCTCGGTGATCACGCCGAGCGTCCCCTCCGAGCCCACGAGCAGCCGGACGAGGTCGTACCCCGCGACGCCCTTCGCCGTCCGCCGTCCGAGCCGGACCAGCTCGCCGGTGCCGGTGACGACCTGCAGGCCGAGAACGTAGTCCGCTGTCACGCCGTACTTCACGCAGCAGAGGCCTCCCGCGTTCGTCGCAACGTTGCCGCCGATCGTCGACCACGGCGCCGAGGAGGGGTCCGGCGGGTACCAAAGGCCGTGCTCGGCGACCGCATCGCGCAGGTGATCGTTGATGACACCCGGCTGCACCACGGCGAGCCGCTCCACCGGATCGATCTCGGTGATGGCCGTCATGGCCTCGGTCGACAGGAGGACACACCCATCGACGGCATTCGCCCCGCCGGACAGCCCCGTGCCGGCACCACGCGGGACCACCGGCACGCGGAACTCGATGCACGCCCGCACGACCTCCTGCACCTCCTCGGCGGTGCGCGGCCTGACGAGCACGAGCGGTGCGCCATGTGGCGCCCACTCGGCCTCGTCGTGGGCATAGCTCGCCATCGCGGCAGGATCGAGCTGAATGCGATCGGCGGGAAGCCGCTCCTGCAGGCGTTCGAGCAGCATCATGCAGCGCTCGGCCGGCAAGTGCGCATCTGGAGGTCCTCCGTCGTGCCGAATGCCTGGTCCACCGTTCGTGGCTTGCTCGGTCATGCAGTCCTCCACGGATCGTTGCGGTCCGGTCAGGCCAGCATCAGTCCACCGTCGACGTTGAAGGCCGACCCCGTGATGTTGCGCGCCTTGCGCGACGCCAAGAACGCCACCATGTCGCCGATGTCGTCGGCGGTCTGGAAGCGGCCGAGCGGGATCTGGTCGTGGAAACCGTCCCAGCCCTCGTCGAAGCTGATGCCCTTGAGGCCGCTGAACTCCTGAACGACCTTGACGTGCAGATCGGTCGCCACGATTCCGGGATGCACCGAGTTGACGGTGACGTCGTGCGGGGCGAGCTCCAAGGCCCAGCTCTGTGTCATGCCTACGATCGCGAACTTGGAGGACGCGTAGGGCGCGATAAGAGCGATACCCCGGTGGCCCACGACCGAGGACATGTTGATGATGCTGCCGCCGCGCTGCGCGATCAGCGACGGGAGAAAAGCTCGGGTAGTCGTGAAGGTGCCGCGCACGTTGATCGACATCAGCAGGTCGAACTCCTCGTCGGTCACCTCCGTGGTGTCGCGAGCACCGATGTTCATACCGGCGTTGTTGACCAGGATGTCTGCGCGACCGAACTCCTTCAGCACGGTGGACGCCAACGCGTTCGCCGAGTCCGAGTCGCGGACGTCGAGAGGCGCGGCCAGCGACTCGGTCGCGAGCTCAGCGGCCTGCTTCTCGCCCTCGGCCACATCGATGTCGGCGATGACGATCTTGGCGCCCTGCTCGCTCAGCTTTTGCGCGCACGCCAAGCCGATGCCTCTGGCACCTCCGGTGATGATGGCGACTTTTCCCTCGAGGTCAAGCATGGCAGATTCCTTTCAAGCTCCCCACGACCCGAGATGCGGGCGGGGAGACGTGCTGGGTGGGGGTTAGACGGGTGAGGGCGTCCAGAGGCCGCCGTCGTCGCGTTGCTTAAGCATGATCGGGAGCATGACCTCGGTCATCGCACCACCGGTCCCCCACTGGTCGGAGGTGTCGGGATTCATGGGGTCGTACGTCTGCGGCTCCCAGGTGTCCTCATCGGGGATGACCTCGAGCTCGGTCGTGTACTCGATGACGTTGTCGAGAGGATCCAGGAAGTACGAGAACGTATTGTCTCCCGCGCCGTGGCGCCCCGGCCCCCACAACGGCCGGTAACCGCTGCGGATCATCCGCCCTGTGCCCCGCATGTACTCATCGATGCCTCGCATCTCGAATGAGATGTGATTCAACGATGTGCTCGGTGCCCGAGAAATGGCCAGGATGTGGTGCTGGGGCCCACTGCGCATGAAGCACATCAGATCGCCCAACCAGTCCGACAACCGGAATCCCAGGTGCTCCTCGTAGAACGACTTCGTCGCAAGCACGTTGGTCGAGTTGATCACCACGTGACTCAGCTTCTGCGGGATCGACTCCCGCTCCTCCAGCAGGCGGTACGGGCGCTGCTCGACATCAGCCGACACCTCCACCAGACGACCGTCGGGATCGAAGAACCGCACACCGTAACCGCCACCAGGCGTGGTCAGGACCGCGGGATCGCGGTCGATCTTCACTCCAGCAGCGCCCAACCGCTCCGCGAGGGCATCGACCTCGCCCACCGACCCCGCACCGAACGCGATCAGGTCCAACCGCTTCAGCCGATCCTGACGCACCCGCAAGATGTAGTGCTCCGGATCAGCAGGCGTCCCGAAGAACGTCACCCCCGAGTCGTTGGCCACCGGGATCAGGCCCCACACCTGGGTGTAGAACTCCACCGCCCGCTCATAGTTGGGAACGGCGATACCCACATGCCGCAGATGCGTGATCGGCCTGAAATCAGACACCATCAGAAGACTCCTCCATTATCGACCGCCTCCCGAGAGGGGCGCTGGCTCTACGACGCTAGTGTCACCGATCACAGTGCACCAACAATCCTTCACGATGGCCGCACATCGATTCGATCAATTTGTTGGCGTACGTCATCACACGCACTAGGATCGCCGCGTGGATCTTGCTCAGGTCGATCTGAATCTGTTGGTCGCATTTGACACGCTGATGGCCGAGCAGAACGTCACAGCGGCGGCTCGTCGCCTCTCTGTTGGCCAGTCCGCCATGAGCTCCACGCTGGCGAGACTTCGCGCCTTGACCAACGACCCCATCCTCGAACGGCAGGGCCGTCGCATGGTCCCGACACCACTTGCGACGTCTCTCATCGGTCCCGTCCGCGACGCCTTGGCACAGTTCAACGTCGTCCTGATAGGACCGCCGACCTTCGATCCGGAGCGCGACCGACGAACCTTCACGGTCATGGTCAGCGAGTACGCAGCCCTCGCCGTCATGCAGCCGCTCCTCGTCCAGCTGCGCCACGCCGCGCCACATGTGGAACTTCGCATCCGATCCGTATCGGCCGATTTCCTCGACGAGCTGACGTCCGACACCGTCGACCTTGTGGTCGTTCCTCCCGGCGCTGCTCCTGTCACCGACCACTTCGACCAGCAGCGCCTCTACAGCGACCCCTACGTCGTGGCCGTTGATCAAGCGAATCCACTTGTCGGCGACACCATGACACTTGAGCAGTTCTCGTCTCTGCCCTACCTCGCGAGCATCAGCGGACATGGCGAGACCCTCGTCGAGCACCAGCTCGACAGGCTCGGTGTCTCACGCCGCCTCGAGGTGACCACCGGCTTCGGATTGGCGCCGTTCCTGCTGCGCGACACGCAGCTGGTGGCTCTCCTGCCGTCCAGTCTCGCGTCGACCGTGGCTGCGGGGGCACGCTTGAAGCTGCTCGAACCGCCGATGCAGCTCGAGCCACTGATCGAGACGATGGTGTGGTCCACGCGAAACAGCGAAGATCCTGGTCACTCCTGGCTGCGCCGACGATTGAGCGATGTCGCAGCGCGCAAGACCTGGTCGACGACGCCGGTCGATCACTGATGAGCAACCAGATCGGGTCTGAGGAGGGCGCGGCGCCCTACCAGCCATTCGTGGATCTGAACCGTGTCGACCTGAACTTGCTGGTCGCCTTCGAGGCACTGATGTCCGAGAGGAGCGTGACCGGCGCCGCAGAACGGCTTGCCATCGGCCAGTCGGCGATGAGCTCCACCTTGGGCCGCATCCGCAAGCTGTTCAACGATCCGATCCTCGTGCGACAGGGGCGGGCCATGATCACGACCCCATTGGCCAATGCGATCGCCGACACCGTCAGCACCACCCTGGCCGAGCTCCAGGTGACCCTGAGTCGCCAAGGGTCGTTCGATCCCGACACCGACGAGCATTCCTTCACCGTGATGGCCAGTGACTACGCCGCAGCCGCGCTCCTGCACCCCCTGCTGGTGGAGATCACGTCGACCAAGCCGAACATCCGCGTCCACATCCGCACCGTCTCGGAGGACATGCAATCCGCGATGCTGCGTGGACGAGTGGATGTCATCGTCGTTCCGCGCAACGCCATCACCTCGTTCCCCGCGCTGCGAAGCGATGACGTCCGCCACGAGGTGCTGTACCGCGACCGCTACGTCCTGGCGGCAGACGTCAACAATCGCGCGGTCCGACCTGCGATGACGATCGATGAGTTCAGCTCCTTGCCGTACCTGGCGGCAACCTTTGGCCACGGGATGCAGTCGCTGGGCGACGCCAACCTCGACGTGCTCGGCATCCCTCGTCGAGTCGAGGTCACCACCAGCTTCTCGGTGGCACCGTTCATGCTGCGCGACACCACCCTCGTCACGTTGATACCGCAGATCTTGGCCAGCCGGGTGGCCAAGTCCGCCAACCTCCAGCTCATCGACCCCCCGATGCAGCTCCAGCCGATCAGCGAGACGCTGTTCTGGCTGCGGCGCATGGATGGCGACCCGGCTCAGGCGTGGTTCCGCGACCAGCTGCGCGCTCAGGCGGCCAAGCTCATCGCTACGCCCGGCTACTGACGGGCGGAACGAGCCATCAGGAGAAAGTTGCGCCGCCGTTGGCCATGATGTTCTGACCGGTCACAAAACCGGCGGCGTCGGATGCCAGGAACGCGATGGTGCCGGCCAAGTCGTCAGGCAGCGCGACGCGCGGGATGGCCCGCATCATGGAGACCTCCGCAAACCTGTCTCCCATGCTGTTCAAAGCCATCGCAGTTCGCGTGAGGCCGGGGCCGACCGCATTGACCGTGATGCCGTGCGGTCCCAGTTCGCAGGCCAGGCCGCGGGTCACACCGACGACACCCATCTTCGCTGCGCGGTAGGCGACGAACTGGGGGACGGCATTCTCCGTGACGCTGGTCGAGATGTTGATGATGCGGCCCCACCCTTTGTCCTTCATGCCGCCGTAGAGTGCCTTGGACATCAAGAACACGGCGTCGAGGTCGACACCGATGACCTGGCGCCACCGGTCGAAGGTCAGCTCGTCGAACCCGACGGGGTCGTCGATGCCAGCGTTGTTGACCAAGATGTCGGCGCCCCCGAAAGCCGCTGCGATCGACTCGGCAGCGGCGGCGACGGAGTCCGGAGACGACACGTCCGCCTTCAGGGCCAACCACTCGGCGCCGGCGGCTCGAACCAGGTCGCCGGTCTCCCCTTGTCCGATCACGTCGACTCCCACGACGGCGCGGCACTGACCGGCGAGTCGCACGGCCAGCGCCTGCCCGATGCCTCGCCCAGCGCCGGTCACCACGGCGACTCGCTCACGGGCGGATCCGATCGAGGCAGTTCCTGTCATCATCTGGCCTTCTCTTCTGCTTGTGGACGACACCAGGCCGTCGAAGTGCTCAACGGGTCGCACTGCGCTGGTTGAACGCGGCCATCATCCACAACGCGAGCAGCAGAGCCGCGCCGTTGAAGACTCCCGGCGCCCATGACGCCGCTCCCGCGATGCTCAGACCGCTGACCGCCACGGCCACGAACAGCCCGCCGATCACCGCGCCGAACACGTTCGGCACACCCGGCTTGATCGCCGTCGCCCCGAGGAAGACCGCTGCCAAGGCAGGGAAGAGGAAGCTCGGGCCCGTCTGCACGTCAGCGGCCCCCGCACGGGCCGTCAGCAGCACTCCAGCAAGACCCGCCAGGAAGCCGCTGGCCACCAGGCTCGCCCAGATCGACCGGTCCACCCGGATGCCGACCAGCGAAGCAGCGCGAGCGTTGCTGCCGATCGCCGCGAGCCCCCGGCCGTAGGGCGTGTGCTCGGTCAGGTACCAGACCCCGAGGATCACCGGCACCAGCACCACCATCAGCCGTGGCACGCCCCACCAGTTCAGGCTCCCGAACTCCTGGAACGACTCATCGAAGTTTCCCGTGATGGGCGAGCCACCGGTGTACCACACCACCAACCCGCCGATCAGCATGCTCATGGCGAGGGTCTCGATGATCGGATCGAGCGCAAACTTGGTGATGATCCATCCGTTGAGAACACCGATCAGGATTCCCATGGCGATGCCGAGGACGATCGCCACCACGAGTGGCTGGTCCCAACGCGACATGGCCGCAGCCGTCGTGATCGAGGCGGCACCCGCGGTCGCGCCGACTGACAGGTCCAGGATCCCGGCTGTCAGTGGCACGACGCACGCCAGGGCGATCACGAGGCCGACGGTCTGGTTTCCCAGGATCGTCACGACGTTGACCTGAGTCGGGAAGATGTCCCGGGTCGACGGCAGCACGCTGAACAGGATCACGACAGCTACGAAGACGAACACCAGACCGAACCGTCGCAGGACGTCGTCCGCCGTCGTCGTCCGGCGCTCCCGCACCGCGCGAGGCATCGCCCGGTCCGTGGTGGTCATGAGAGGTTCCAGAGGGTTCGGTAGGCGCTCTTGTAGTCGAAGCCGTTGGTGTAGGCGCCCTTCTTGGGGAGGTTGTGGTCGGTGTCGATGGTCTGGAATCCGAGTCCTTGGGGGACCTGGTCGACGCCGGCGAGTGCGCGGTTGATGGCGTCGGCGGTGCCGTAGCCGGCCCATCCGCTGTCCCAGCCCTGGGCCGCAGCGATCTTGCTGGTGCGGATGGCTTCGGTGGTGTCGGCGAGTCCTTCTCCGCCGACGATGGTGATCTTGCGTCCGGTCGAGGCGGTCGCGGCGACGACGTTGGACGTCTGGCAGAAGGTGTCCAGGGGGCAGACCACGGCGTTGGCGGTGGGGTTGGCGACCAGGGCTGCGGAGAACTTTTGGGCGAAGACCCCGTTTTGGATGTCCTGGCCGGAGAACTCCATGCGGTCGATCTTGCAGCCGGGGCACGAGGCCTTCATCTCATCGACGAAGCCCTTGACGATGTTGACGGGGACCTGGCTGTCGATGTCGTCCTGGAGGATGACGTTGGCCTTGCCGTCGGTGGCGTCGATCAGCCAGCGGGCCTTGGCGGCGCCGGAGGCCTGGAGCCAGCCGGCGAAGTCGGGGTCCTGCTCGTTCCACTGCAGCGCTGCGGTGTAGATCGGGTGGTCCTCGCACTCGAAGCCACCGGAGTTCACGGTGACGATGCCGGCGTCCTTGGCGTCCTTGAGTCCTGCGGGGGCCATGGCGCAGTCGATGCCCGAGGTCACGATCGCGTCGGCCTTGGCGGCGATGGCCTGTCGGATGGCGACGTTGTAGCCGTCGCCGACGCCGAACTTGCCGTCAGCGATGGTGACCTTCCAGCCCAGCTCGGCGCCCGCCTCGGCCATCGCCTTGGCGGGCTCCTGGCAACCAGCTGCGACCGAGGAGCAGACCACGACCCACACATTGGCGCCCTTGGCCACGGCCGGACCCTCGGCCGGGGGCTTGCCGAACGTGCCGGCGTAGTCCGCGTCGAGCGAGACCTTCGACGTTCCGCCGCCGCCTCCCGATGCGTTGTCTGCCGAGGTGTCGGACGAGCCGCAGCCCGCCAGGGCCAGCCCGAGGGCAGCTGCCAGCGTGATGGCCGCAGCGCTGCGCTGGCGCCAGGTTCGGTTCTTGTTCATGGGGGGACCGCCTCAGTCAATGGGGGTGGTGCAGATCACACTCGTGCGAGTGCCGCCCAAAAACTACCAGCCACAGTCATCGATGAATAACGCTTTAAAGTGATGCAACCCAACCGACCACATCAATACCAAAGCCGGCGCTCCCTAAGTGATGAAAGCCCATCCAATGGCCGGGCCTTCGTCTCACCACCACACCCGATCATCGGGAGCAGAGGACGTCTGGACGCTCAGTGCCATTGCGGCGGCGGGACGATCTCCCCTCGCTTCATCCGCTCCATGGTTTCGATCAGCTCGGGATCGATGTAGTAGATCTCGGTGTAGCACCCCAAGGCGTCGCGGGTGTCGAAGTACCCCCAGCGCACGCTCCCACGTCCCACACCACTGCCCTCGATGAAGCCGCTCATGGCCTTGGCGACCCCGCGGGCGGCGTAGGCCCGCTCGGCTGCCGCGTACTCGGCGGCGTCCGCGACGCGGAACCCGATGTGGTGCGGTCCGGGGCCCTTCTCCGTCAACCAGTCCCGGTAGATGCTCGCCCCGCTGTCGTGGCGGGCGAGCTCGATCATCACGTCGCCCGCGAAGCCGTAGGCGACGCTGAACTCGAAGTCGCCCGGTTCGCCCCAGTAGGTCTTCTCCGTCTGGCCGACGGAAAGGCCCTCCCACACGCTCCAGGCGGTGATGCCGAAGTACCGTCCCCAGCTCTCCGTCGCCGCGTGGAGGTCGTCGACGACGAAGCAGATCTGATCGAACGATCGTCCGACGAACGAAAGGTCAGGTTCCGACATCAGCAGGCCCTCACGCCGCACTCAGCGAGCTGGTGCGACGGGTGAGGTCCTCCACGTCGATGGGTTGATGCAAGATCTCTGCGACCACGCCGTCGCGGATCACCAACACCCGGTCGCTCGCATGAGCCAGCTCTTCGAGGTCGGACGCCACCAGCAACACGCCCATCCCCTGATCGGCAGCAGCGCGGATCGTGGCATAGATGTCGGACCGCGCGCCAACGTCGACGCCCTGACTGGGCTCGTCCAGAAGCAGCAGACGTGGGCTCCTGCGCAGCCAGCGGGACATCACCACCTTCTGCTGGTTGCCGCCGGACAGGCTGAGCATGCTCGCGTCGGCGCTCGGCGTCTTGATGCCGAACATCTCAATGTAGGAGCGTGCGTCGTTCCTCTCGCCGCGAAGGTCCATCAGGCCGCGCCGCCAGAACGACCTCAGGGAGGCGACCGTGTGGTTCTCGCGCACCGACATCGCACCGAAGGCAGCATGCGACTGCCGGTCCTCCGGCACGAAGCCCACGCCCCGCCGCATGGCATCGCGGGAATCGGCGAACCGCACCTTCTGACCTTCGAGCGTGACCTCGCCGGCGTCACAGGGCACATCGCCGTAGATGGCGCGCAGCAGCGTCGTGCGCCCCGTTCCCAGCAGCCCGGCCACGCCGACGATCTCTCCGCGCTTGACCGTGAGGCTCACCTCGCGCAACGGCCCCGCGCTCAGCCCCTCCACGACCAGCAGGTCCTCTTCACCGACCTCCTCCGTCCGGGGCGGGATCAGACGCTCGATGCTGCGCCCGCAGATGCTCGAGACCAACTGCGTCTCGTCCAGGGACGAGACCACTGCATCGAGGACCACCTTCCCGTCGCGCAGCACCGTGACCTGGTCGGCGAGCCGAAACACCTCGGGCAGGTGATGACTGATGAAGACGATCGACTGTCCGCGTGCAGCGCACATCTTGAGCAGCGTCGCCAGCTCGTCGGCCTCCTCCGCCGGCAACGAGGCGGTCGGCTCATCCAGGATCAAGACCGAGCCCGACTCCGAGCCGTCACGCCCGAGCGCCCGAGCGACCGCGAGCATGGTGCGAGTGGAGGGGCGGAGGTTCGCGACCAGATCATCAGGGTCAGCGTCGATCCCGTAGTGGCTCAGCAGCTCGGCGGTGGATGCGCGCAGGCGCGACCACGGGATCCGGCTCCAGGAACGGGAGAAGTCGGCGGTGCCGAAGGCCAGGTTCTCCACAATTGTCAGATCGTCGAACACCCCGATGTCCTGGTGGACGAAACGCAGGCCCAACACTCGCGAGGTGTCAGGGGTGATGTCAGCGGCATCCATCACGACATCCCCCACCTCGACCGTGCCCGCCGCCCCGGCACTCTCGATCCCGGCGAGGATCTTGACCAGCGTCGACTTGCCGGAGCCGTTCGCACCGAGGAGCGCGTGGATCGTGCCGGGCCGCACCGTCAGGTCGACGCCGTCCAGTGCCAGCGTCCCCGGGTACGGCTTCGTGAGACCACGGATCGTGAGAGGCGTGGTGGTCATGAGAGGTTCCAGAGGGTTCGGTAGGCGCTCTTGTAGTCGAAGCCGTTGGTGTAGGCGCCCTTCTTGGGGAGGTTGTGGTCGGTGTCGATGGTCTGGAATCCGAGTCCTTGGGGGACCTGGTCGACGCCGGCGAGTGCGCGGTTGATGGCGTCGGCGGTGCCGTAGCCGGCCCATCCGCTGTCCCAGCCCTGGGCCGCAGCGATCTTGCTGGTGCGGATGGCTTCGGTGGTGTCGGCGAGTCCTTCTCCGCCGACGATGGTGATCTTGCGTCCGGTCGAGGCGGTCGCGGCGACGACGTTGGACGTCTGGCAGAAGGTGTCCAGGGGGCAGACCACGGCGTTGGCGGTGGGGTTGGCGACCAGGGCTGCGGAGAACTTTTGGGCGAAGACCCCGTTTTGGATGTCCTGGCCGGAGAACTCCATGCGGTCGATCTTGCAGCCGGGGCACGAGGCCTTCATCTCATCGACGAAGCCCTTGACGATGTTGACGGGGACCTGGCTGTCGATGTCGTCCTGGAGGATGACGTTGGCCTTGCCGTCGGTGGCGTCGATCAGCCAGCGGGCCTTGGCGGCGCCGGAGGCCTGGAGCCAGCCGGCGAAGTCGGGGTCCTGCTCGTTCCACTGCAGCGCTGCGGTGTAGATCGGGTGGTCCTCGCACTCGAAGCCACCGGAGTTCACGGTGACGATGCCGGCGTCCTTGGCGTCCTTGAGTCCTGCGGGGGCCATGGCGCAGTCGATGCCCGAGGTCACGATCGCGTCGGCCTTGGCGGCGATGGCCTGTCGGATGGCGACGTTGTAGCCGTCGCCGACGCCGAACTTGCCGTCAGCGATGGTGACCTTCCAGCCCAGCTCGGCGCCCGCCTCGGCCATCGCCTTGGCGGGCTCCTGGCAACCAGCTGCGACCGAGGAGCAGACCACGACCCACACATTGGCGCCCTTGGCCACGGCCGGACCCTCGGCCGGGGGCTTGCCGAACGTGCCGGCGTAGTCCGCGTCGAGCGAGACCTTCGACGTTCCGCCGCCGCCTCCCGATGCGTTGTCTGCCGAGGTGTCGGACGAGCCGCAGCCCGCCAGGGCCAGCCCGAGGGCAGCTGCCAGCGTGATGGCCGCAGCGCTGCGCTGGCGCCAGGTTCGGTTCTTGTTCATGGGGGGACCGCCTCAGTCAATGGGGGTGGTGCAGATCACACTCGTGCGAGTGCCGCCCAAAAACTACCAGCCACAGTCATCGATGAATAACGCTTTAAAGTGATGCAACTCAACCGACCACATCAATACCAAAACGGAACTCTCGGCCCCACGAGCGCGGCGTGGCCACCCTTCCCGCAGGAAGGGTAGCCACGCCGTTACGTCATCTGTCAGCTGCGTCGAACGCTCTCCCAGTCGTGCCGCCGCCCCTCGCCGACGACCGGCGCATCGACGCTCGCCACGACCACGTTGCGGATGGTCCCGAGCAGCTCGACCGTCATCTCCACGACGTCGCCGATCTTCAGCGGCTCGGGCTTCTGCTCTCCTGAGCGACCCCACAGCTCACCGAGGCATCCGCCGTTGCCGGACGTGCCCGATCCGAGGACGTCGCCCGCCTTGACCCACGTCCCGCGCGATGCATGGGACACCATCTCGTCGAACGACCAGCTCATGTTCCGCAGGTTGTCTCGCCCGTAGACGGTGCCGTTGACCGAGACGGAGACATCGAGATCAAGCAGCCCCTCTGCGTCGCGGCGCCCGTCAACCTCGTCGGCCGTCACGAGGAACGGACCCAGCGTCGTCGCGGAGTCCTTGCCCTTCGACGGACCGAGTCCGACCTTCATCTCCTGCATCTGGATGTCGCGGGCCGACCAGTCGTTGAAGATCGCATAGCCGAAGATGTGGTCGCGAGCGTCGGCCGGTGACACTGACGACCCGTCACGCGAGACAACGGTCGCGACCTCAAGCTCGTAGTCGAACATCTCGCAGCCCGGCGGAATCGCCACCTCGTCGTACGCACCGATCATTGCGTAGGGATTCGTGAAGTAGAAGGTCGGCACCGAGTACCACTCCGCTGGGACACCGCCAGTCCTACCCATGGCTCGTGACGTGCCATCGACGTGCTCCTCGAAGACCATGAAGTCGCGAACTGTCGGCGGCTCCAAAGGCGGGAGGAGCCGCACCTGCGCCATGTCGACCGGATCCCTCTCCAGCGTCGCGGCACCCAGTTCCAATGCTGCCGGGAGACCGGACCTGACGACCTCGAGGATGGAGACCTGCTCGTCGAAGGCGTGCAGGCCGGCCTCGCTGGCGACTCCGGTGTGGACGTGACCATCGTGTTCCCACGTGGCAAAACGCATGGGTCGAGCTCCTGTCGTGATGGGTACTGGAAGAAGGTGCGAGCCGAGATGCGCGCTTCGCTACTTGATGGCGATCGGGTTGACCGGTGCCCCGACCGCGCCCGTCACGGGCAGCGGGGCGGCGGTCAGGAAGAAGTCGTAGACGCCATCGACGGCGCAGTCGGCGCCCAGCCCGTCCAGGTCCCACATCTCGCCGAGGAACAGCCCCATGTGCGGGATCACCACCTGGTGCAGAGGCTGGAAGGCGTTCTCGAACTCGTTCGGCCTCACCTCGAACCCCCAGGTGTCGGTCGCGACTGCGGCGATCTCGCGCTCGTGAAGCCAGTCGGCCGTCGTGAACGAGAGGCCGGGGGCGTCCCCGCCGGCGTAGGTGCCCCAACCGGTGCGACGAACGCGTGACAACTGCCCGGTGCGGACGAGCATGATGTCGCCACGACCGACGCCTGACGTCTTCCCCTGTGCGGCGATGCTCTTCTCCAGATCGTCGACGGTGATGGCGTACCCGTCGGGAAGCTCGCCGTCATCGCCGAGCACCCTGCCGACGTCGAGCAGGACTCCTCGGCCGGCGATACGGTCGGCAACCGTCTCGATGCCGGTCACCTGATCACCTTCGCTCGTGACGACCGAACCCGCGCGGCGCCCGTTGTAGGCGACGCCGTGGTCGAAAATGTGCCCGAGACCGTCCCACTGCGTCGATGACTGCAACGGCATCACGACGTAGTCGTCGGCACCGCCGAAACCGTGTGGCAGCTCTATGGGGCCGAACTCGGCATCGAGGCCCGTCGCCAGCATGGTGTGGATGGGGTTCATGCGCCGACGCCACCCCACCTGCGGCCCGTTGCCGTCGTAGCTTTGGGCCAGTGAGAAGGTCACCCCGCGTTGAACACGGCTCGCTCCTTCGACCCGCTTGGCGTCGTCGAGGAAGTTCATGGTGCCGAGGACGTCGTCATCTCCCCATCGGCCGTGGTTGGAGACTCGCGCCGCGACCTCTGCGATGGCTGCCTCCGCGACCGGGGAGTAGAACGGGCTCGAGGTGTCGACCTGGTCGTACTTGGACATGAAGAAATCCTTCTGTGCTCGGGGGAAGTTAGACGGTGGGCTGTGACGACGTGGACCCGAAGGTGTCGCTGACCCAGTCCGCGACGTAGGAGCTGACCTTCGGGAGGTCGTCGAGACCGATGTGCTCGGCCCCGCCCTCCTCGCGCGTGAAGATTCGCAGCTGGCGAGATGCCGCGTTGACTGCCTGGTCGTACGATCGGTGCGCGTACTCCAGCGGGATCTGCCGATCGTTCTCGCCGTGCACGATCAGGAAGGGCACCGTGATCTTCTCGACCACTCCGTCGAGGTGGATCGTGTCGGCGAACTCGATGAACTCATCGAGGTCGTCGTAGCCCCAGACCCACTTGACGTGGTCCCAGTAGTGCGGCACCGGGTGCTCGCCCTCGCGCTGGAGCCGACGCCGCTGCACGGCACCCCAGTTGTGGTTGGCCCCCCACGCGACGCACAGCGAGAAACGCTTCTCGAACGCCGCCACCCTTGGTGAGTAGTATCCGCCGAGCGACCAGCCGACGACGCCCATCCGAGCCGGGTCGACCTCGCCGCGGGCCTCGAGCCAGTCGACGACCCAGCTGGCCCACGTCTCGGACTCGCGACGTGCGGTCAGTCCTTGCAGGCGGAGCGCTTCGCCTGATCCCGGCTGGTCGAGCATCAAGCAGGAGATCCCGCGCTCGGCCAGCTCGGACCAGAAACCCGAGCCGTACTGATGCTCCTTCGTGGAGTCCAGTCCGTTCAGCAGCACCACGACAGGGGCGGGGCCGTCCGCGGTGGCCGGCGCAGCCGAGAAGTAGGCCGGCAGCGTCGTGTCCTCGAACGGGATGGCCACGCGGGTGATCGTGTGGTCGCGGAGGTCGAATCCCTTCTGTGCAAGCTCAAGCACACGGCGGTAGACCGACGCCCGATCGGGGTCGGACGCAGACAGCATGCGCTCCGCAGTGCTCAGGTAGTTGGCCGCGCGCGAGTAGATGCCACCAGCCGTCAGGAGGTGACCGGCCTTCTCTGCTTCCTCCGCCTTGACCACCAGCGAGTCGGTGAGGTCGGTCCAGACCCTCAGGAAGTCGCCCGTTCCGGCGTCGCTGCCGGCCTTGGCCACTTCGAGGAGTGGGCGGCAGGCACGGTCGATCTCATCGATCTGACTGTCGGAGTTGATGGCTCCGACGACGGCAAAGCTCCAGACGTAGTTGCCCGGGAAGTACTCGAACATGGCGTTTCCTTACTTCTGTCGTGGGATCTTCGGGAGCGCTAGAGCTCAGAGTTCAGGCGCTGGGCATCGTGGCGAGGAGATCACCCATGCTGATGAGCGCGCGGTTGAGGCTGCCTTGGTCTGCGAGCACCGTCTGCCCCGTCATGACGGTGTTCTGGCGCGACGCCAAGAAGGCATAGAGCGGCCCGTACTCCTCTGGCGACGGCATGTGCTGCATGGGGGCGAGCCATTCGAACTGCTGCCGGAAGGCGTCGGCCGGGATGTCGGACTGCTTGGAGTCCTGCAGGTCCAGCGCCGCCGGGCCCCGAAGCTGGCTGTTGGCGATCCCGGTGGGCGCCACCGCGTTGACCCGGATGCGAGGCGCGAGCTCGAAGGACAGCTGGTTGACCAGACTCCGGACCGCGCCCTTGCTTGCCGTGTAGGCAATGCCGCCGCCGTCGGCGGCGAACGCGGCCTGCGAGCAGGTCAGGACCAACGCCCCCTGCTCCGCATCGAGGAGGTCAAGGAAGACACGAGCTGTGAGCGCATAGCCCTTGACGTTGACCGCGAAGACCTCGTCGAGCAGCGAGTCGACCCGATCGGCGGGGATGTCGCGGAGCCTGACGTTGCCGTCCCAGATTCCTTGGGCCCCGACCACTGCGGTCAGGCGTCCGAACCTCGCGACGATCTCGTCGCGGCAGCGCTCGAGGTCGTCCAGGCTGCGGACATCGCCGTGGACCACCACGACGTCGTCGCCGAACTCGTCCCTCAGCGTCCTCACCTTGTCGTCGTCGTACTCCAGCAACGCCAGCTGCGCCCCCTCCTGCTGGAAGTGGCGGGCAATGCCCAGGCCGAGGCCCGAACCCGATCCCGTGATGAGAACGACGTGGTCGTCGAGAAGCGTCATGTGCAGTCCTTTGAAACTCGTGATGTGTGGTGTGTGGTGCGATGACGGGCCGCGCGGCGGGTCAATGCGTCATCTGGCGCCTGAGTCGGCCAGGTCGGGATTGGCCGCGCGGGCCAGATCGATGGCCTCGTCCCAGCTAGCCCCGCGAGCGAGGAGCTTGCGATAGCCACGCAACGAGCGTGACTGTCCGCTCGCGAACGCCGCATGGAACTCACCGTCGGCACCGAACAGCACCAGAAACTCCTCGGCATCCAGGGACCCTTCGGCCACGAACATCTCGTCGCCGACACGCCGTCGCCCGAGGTTGTGGAATCGCCGCCCGAACTGGTCACTCCAGAAGTAGGGGACGCCCGCGAACGGATCCGCCGCGCCCCGGGCCAGGTTGAGGCCGACGTGACGACCCTTCTCGACCGCGTGTGTCCAGTGCTCGACCCGGACACGATCACCGAACATCGGATGAGCCGAACGGGCTACGTCTCCAGCCGCCCAGACTCCAGGTACGTTGGTGCGCCCGGCGGCATCGGTGAGGACTCCTCCGCCGAGCGCGACCCCAGATCCATCCAGCCAGCCGACGTCGGGATCGACTCCGATCCCGACGACGACGTAGGGCGTCCGGTGGATCGTTCCATCGGCCAGACGGAGTTCGTAGTTCCCCTCGACACCTCCGACCGAGACGACGGCACTCAGCATGCGCAGCCGTACGCCGTGCTGGGAGTGCAGCTCGGAGAACACCTGGCCCAGCTCAGGCCCGACGATGCCATCGAGGGGCCTGGCAGTGTCGTGCAGCACCGTCACGGAGACACCGTGTGCACTCAGACCGGCGGCGATCTCGAGCCCGATCAGGCCGGCACCGACGACAGTCACCTCGCCGTGTCGCGCGGCGCCCTGACGCAGCACTCGCAGATCATCCGGCGTCCGCAGCACAGGCAGGATCTCACCCCTGTCAGTCGTCAGCGACCGAGCTCGGCCGCCGCACGCCAGCACGACCGCATCCCATGGCAGGGCGTCGCCGTGGTCGGTGACGACGTATTTGCGGTCAATGTCGAGACCGACTGCCCGTCGCCCGAGGATCAGCTCGATCCTGCTCTCCTCCATGCGCTCAACCGAGCGCAGCTCAAGGAGCTCAGGTTCGCCCTGCTCGAGCAGTAGCGCTTTGGAGAGCATCGGTCGGTCGTACGGCTGGTGCAGCTCCGCGCCGAGTACGGTGACGGAGCCTTCGAAGCCCGCTTCGCGCAAGCCGTCCGCGGCTGAGAGGCCGGCCGCCGAAGCCCCGACCACGACCACTCGCCGGCCCCGATCCAGGTCTGCCATCAGATGGACCTTGTGCCTTGGATGATGGCTTGCGCAGGACACGCGCGGACCGACTCCTCCAAGTCCTCGACGTCGTCCGCGTCGACCTCGTCACGCAGCAGCACGGCAGTCTTGGAGCCTGCTGGCAAGTCGAAGACGTCGGGCAGGATGCTCACGCAGATCCCGTAGCCGCGACAACGCCCTTCATCGAGCTCCACAGTCGTCGCGTCGCTCACAGGAAGAGTCCCAAGTTTGGGGTGCCGAGCGCCACCTCGGTCAGAAGGATCTCCCTCGAGAGCAGCCGGGGCCCATCGGGGGTGAGTCGCAACGTGTCGTTGCGCCGGTACGGCAGCAGGTCGAAGTGCGGGTCGATACCACGCTGCCTGTACAACAGCACGGCGCTCGAGACGGCGATGACGTCGTGCTGGTCAGTGTGCGTCGCAAGGACCGAGCCGACGAGGCGCATCGTGCGCGACGGCGGAATCTCTGAGTAGGCAACGCCCGTTGCCAGTCGGTCGATACGCAGGCGGACGTGCGCCAGCGTGTCGCGGACGCGGTAGGCCTTGCGGTTGACCTCGTCCTCGCGTCTCTCTGTCGCCTGTCGGATCGGGATGACATAGAGGAGATCGGCATCGAGCAGCTGGAACCAGTCCTCCTCACGGGCCTCGTCGAGCAGCTTCGACTCGAGGGCGAGGAACTGGGTCGCCGTGTTCTGGAGCGCGGCATCGGCCAGCGGGCCCACCACTGGGCCGGCCGTAGCGAGATCAGGGGTGTCGATCGTGGTCATCGCGTCGTGGCTCCTTCACCCGAGACGGTCGCGGTTTCGCCGCGCATGACAGCCAGCCAGCGCTTGTAGAAGCTCAGCTGGTTGAACTCCCCGAAGCCGGTGCGCCGCTTCGTGCCAGGCCCGTGGTAGTTCGCGTCCGAATGACGTGTCGGCCGTCGTGCGACCGGCCTGGTCGAAGCTGAAGCTCATCTGCTCACGCTGCATCCATGCGCTCTGCGCGGCACGACCGGCACCCTCCCAGGCCACGGTGTCGTCCTGCTCGAACGTGCCGGCCGAGCCGAACAGCAGTTGACCCGTCACGTAGGAGTCAAGCGCCTCTTCGTCAGTCTGGAAGTCGAACACGAACTGCCAGTTCCAGAGCTCCATCTTGCCGGGGGCGATCGGCTGCCACACGCGGAACGTCGTGACCGTCGTCGTGGGGCCGCCCGGGGTGACCGGCGCGAAGGCTCGCAAGTAGCTGAAGTTCGGGAAGATGTTGCCGACCGTCGGCAGATTGGTCTCGAGAACGTAGCGCTGCGCGTCGTCGAACGTGGACAAGTCGAACTTCTCGACGATCTCGGGCGGATAACCCCACAGAGGGAGGCCGACCATCGGCCATGGGAACCCGAGGGTCCCGTGGCCACCGTCGAAGTCGTAGGCATGCATCATCTCGCCATTCGCGGTCGTTCCCTGGATCATCCCGACTTCTTCGTTGCTCCAGTGCAGTGTGTCCACGTGGTAGGCGTCGCCCGAGAAGTTCTCGGCCCCTGCCTTCCAGTCGGCGTTGATCTGGTAGCGCTCCGGAGGCCCGGCGACCCGCATCCCTCCGGGCGCGAGGTTGACCAGGATGTCGAGCATCCAGCCGCCGCCGCCGAGGTACTCCTCGAGCGTCGGCCCCTCCTGGGCCAGGGAAGCGAAGATGAAGCCCGAACGTACATCGACGCGTGGCGCCTTCTTCAGGCTCCACTCCTTCGGGTCCATGCGCTCGCCGTAGGCCTCGTGCATGTGGGGGGTGCCCACGAGATCGCCGTTGTTCGAGTAGGTCCAGCCGTGGTACGGGCACTTGAAGAACCGCGAGTTGCCAGCATCGGTCTGGCACACCTGGGTGCCGCGATGACGACAGTAGTTCGACAGCACGTTGATGCCGCCCTTGCCGTCGCGCGTGACGATGACGGGATCCAGACCGATGCGACGCTGGACGAAGTCGCCCGCCTTGGGGATCTCGCTCTCATGAGCGACGAACACCCAGCAGGTTCCAAAGACCTGATCCATCTCGGCACGGAACACAGCGTCGTTGTTCCAGATCTCGACCGGCACGCGGTTCTTCGCCAGCTCGGCCTCGACACGGTCGAGGATGGGCGAGACCTCGCTGGCGACGTTCGGTTCGGTCACGGTCATCTTGGCTCCTTGCAGACGCGGCTGGGCGAGGCCGCTGCATGTCGCCGTCGGCCTACGGACGTCATCGTATGACCCCGGTCACAAGTGCGGAAGTCACATCTCTCGATGCCGTCTCATTGATGTGATTGATGGATTGGTCGGTCGAGCGCCTCCCCGCAATCAGGCGATGAACCCTCCTGAACGCGACAGGTTCTCGACCGTCCGGCCGGCAGTGTGACAGGTGTCTATCTCCAAGGCCCGTATGTCCATCAACGCAATCAATGGCAAATCATCCACAGAGACTGTTGGTCCGATAGCACGCTGGAGTCCTAGCCTGCGTGTGTGGGTGAGTTCGGCGCGCCAACCGTTGAGGCGCGTTCGTGCGCGACTCACCGCGCCCTTGTCCAGACCGCCGAATCACCAGTGCGTCAGGACATGGACGTGTCCAGGCCCGATCCGACTCGAAGTGAGATCACCCGATGACGCTGCTGATCGACGACCAGGCCGTTCGTGATTCCTTCGACTGGAAGCTTGCCGTCGAAGCCATCAGGTCGGCCTACGCCGCCGACGTGTCTGCGTCGCGCTATCCGGATCGCACCATGGCACGCGGTGACGGCAGCTGGCTTCGAACACTGGCCGGTGTGTCTGCGGACACCCGGCTGATGGGGGCGAAGCTGATCGCGGCCTCGCTGACGTCACGGCAGGCCTCGTACCTGATTCCGCTGTTCGACGAGGACACGGCCGAGCTGGTCGCCCTCTTGGACGGTCAGTCCATCACCGGAATCCGTACGGCCGCCACCTCGGCTGTGGCAGCCGACCTGCTGGCCCGACCCGGCGAGCTCACCGTCGCTGTCATCGGCTCGGGCTTCGAGGCCAGGAAGCACCTCCAGGCCATCGCCTCAGTTCGTCCGATCAAGGCGGCCTCCGTGTGGAGCCCTCGTGAGGAGAGTCGCCGAGCCTTCGTCGACGACCTTGCCGATCTGGACATCCTGATCACAGCATCCGACGACGCCGAGAGCGCGGTCCGTTCCGCCAGTCTGGTGATCTGTGCAGCGCGGTCGCACGACGAGACTCCCACAGTGATCGGCCAGTGGTTCGAGCCCGGGGCCACCGTGATCTCCGTGGGGTCGACACTGCCCGAACAGCGCGAAGTGGACGCCGGGCTCCTCGACCGCGCTGACCTCATCGTCGCCGACATGGTCAACGAAGTCCTTCACGACACCGGCGACGCGCTCGCCGCAGCAGCAGCCGGCATCGACCTCGCACCGAAGATGATCTCCTTGGCCGATCTCGTGGCCGACCGTCGACCGGGCCGCACCCATCCCGACCAGATCCTGGTCTACAAGTCCGTGGGCTCAGCCGTGCAGGACATCGCCGTGGCCGCCATGTGCCTGGTCGAGGCTCGCAGCCACGGGCGCGGCGTCCAGCTGCCCATCTCCATCCCACCCGTGCAGAAATAGGACTCTCCCATGGCTACCCACGTCACCCTGCACGGTCTGACCGATCCGTCCTTGCTCAAGACCGCCTCGTACGTCGATGGCCAGTGGCTCACCTGGGCTGGCGGCGAGCGACTGGTCGTCCGCAACCCCTCGACGGGCGATGTACTGGCCGATCTTCCCGCCGTGGGCGGTGGCGAGACTCGCGTCGCGATCGAGGCTGCGCAACGGGCCCTGCCGGCATGGCGGGCACGGTCCGGCAAGGAACGGTCGGTCGTGCTCCGCCGCTGGTTCGAGCTGGTGCGCGACAACATCGATGACCTGGCCCGGCTGATCACTCTCGAGGAGGGCAAGCCGTTCGCGGAGGCGGTCGGCGAGATCACCTACGCCGCGTCCTTCATCGAGTGGTTCGGCGAGGAGGCCAAGCGGGTCCGGGGAGACATCTTCGACTCCCCCGAGTCCAGCCGGCGCGTCGTGGTGCTGCGTGAGTCGATCGGCGTGTGTGCGGCCATCACACCGTGGAACTTCCCGGCCGCCATGATCACGCGCAAGGCGGCCCCGGCGCTCGCCGCCGGATGCACGATGATCGTCAAGCCGGCCGAGCAGACCCCGCTGACTGCTCTGGCCCTCGCCGAGCTGGCGGAGCGGGCCGGCGTGCCAGCGGGCGTCTTCAGCGTCGTCGTCGGAGACCCCCGCACGATCGGTCCCGAGCTCACCGGGAACCCGGCCGTGCGCAAGGTCAGTTTCACCGGTTCGACCGAGGTCGGGCGCCTTCTGCTCGCGCAGTCGGCCGAGACCGTGAAGAAGACCTCGATGGAGCTCGGCGGCAACGCACCTGTGCTGGTGTTCGACGACGCCGACCTCGACCAGGCCGTCGACGGACTCATCGCGACCAAGTACCGCAACACTGGGCAGGCCTGCATCAGCGCGAATCGGGTCTACGTCCAGTCGGGCATCTACGATCAGTTCGCGGCCGCTCTGACCAGCAAGGTCCAGCAGCTGTCCGTGGGTGACGGCTTCGACGCCGGCGTGCAACAAGGACCCCTCATCGACAGCGACGCCATCGCCAAGGTCGAGGAGCACGTGGCCGACGCGCTCGCGCTCGGCGCGCGCGTTCTCACAGGCGGACACCGTCACGCTCGAGGAGAGCTGTTCTACCAGCCCACTGTCCTGGCGGACGTCACAGCGTCGATGCGCGTCATCCGCGAAGAGACCTTCGGGCCCGTGACCCCCTTGATCCGCTTCGAGGACGAGACGGAGGCCGTCCGCATGGCCAACGACACCGAGTTCGGCCTGGCCGCCTACCTCTTCACCCGCGACGCCGAACGGACGTGGCGTGTCAGCGCGGCGCTCGAGGCCGGCATGGTCGGCATCAACACCGGTCTCATCTCCAACGAGATCGCCCCGTTCGGAGGGGTCAAGCAGTCCGGCCTCGGACGCGAGGGGTCGGTCTACGGGATCGACGAGTACATGGAGATGAAGTACCTCGCCTGGGAGGGCGCCGGGGCCCGCTAGCCGACCCCACCACCGTCCCGCGGCCGGTCACGGCCTGGACGAACGTGACCACAGGAACGACATCCAGCAGGACCACGAAAGGAAGATGATGGTTACCTACACCCGCGGCGAGGCTCGCGACTGGGCCCGAGAGAAGCTCGTTGGCGCCGTCAACTGCACGATTCCCTCGTTCACCGGCGACCTGAAGGGCATCAACGAGGCCGGCATCCGTCACGACATCCGGCTCGCAAAGGAGCACGGATTCCTCGGTTCGCTGGCAGTCTCGGAGGTAGCCATCACGCTGCCCGAGTATCTCGACTTCCTGCGCATCGCTCGCGACGAAGCCGGGAGCGAGTTCGTCATCGTGCACCACGGGAGCTGGAGCACCCTCGAAGACAACCTCGAAGCCGTCCGCGGCGCCGAGGAGGCGGGGGCGGACATCGTGCTGCTGTCGTACCCTCCGAACTTCTACCCCGAGTCTGAGCAGGACATCTACGACTACACCGAGGCCCTCTGCGACGCCACCGATCTCGCAGTCATCCTGTTCCCGATGTTCCTGTGGGGATTCAGTCCTCGAATCCACCCGTCCGACATCCCGGCTGGCCTGATCCGCCGCCTGCTCGACGATTGCCCCAACATCGCCGTCATCAAGGCGGAGGGTGGCTTTCCGTACGTCCAGGGACTCATCGAGTGCCAGCGTCTCTTCGGCGACGAAGTCGTCATCTCGATGCCGATCGAGTCGGACCTCATCACGTTGTCCCAGCTGTTCCCCATCCAGCTGTCGGCCACCAGCGACCACGAGTACTACGGACCGATCATTCCGCGGGTCATGAACCTGTTGCGTGACGGCAAGCTCGATGACGCGACCGAGCTGTTCTGGCAGACGCACCCAGCCCGCAAGATCAAGGCGAGCATGGCAACCACGCTCAACGGCGGCGCCTTCATCAACCGGCAGGCCTGGAAGTTCCAAGGGTGGCTGCAGGGCTACAACGGAGGACCGTTGCGCCAGCCGACCATGCGCATCCACGACGGCCAGATGGCCGCCCTTCGAAAGGGGCTCATCGACTCGGGTCTCGAGCCGAGCATGGACCCGTTCCGCGAGTTCTTCATCGGCCGCAACCCCGCCTGAGGATGACCATGACCGACACGACAACACATATCGCTGAGGTCGCACGGGCGGTGGAGATGCACCTCCGGCCCGGCATGACCATTGCTGTGGACAGCCGCCCGACTCGACTGCTCTCTGCTGTGGTCCCTCTCACGCCCGACGAGTGGCGTGAAGCCATGCTCAGCACCTTCGAAGGGACATCTCGTGTCCCGGATGCGTGACGGCCGGGGGGCGTCGCCGCGCCAAATCGCAACGACGCAGCCCAGGCGATGGGCACTTCTTGGAGATCTGAGATCGACCATCGCACGGCTGGCTGTCCACATGTTTGAGGGATGCGTCAGCCTCGGCGCAATTCATACCGGCTGCTTCGTACAAGACCCGGCGGACCTCTTCCCCGTGATGGCTGCTGCGAAGCGCGCCAGAACCATGATTCGTGAGGCTGAGGACTTCGCCAACGCACCGAGGGGATGATCCCCATCCGGCGGCGGGTCGGCTCGATCCTCTGCCTGTCTCTTCGCCAGCCTCGCCACGAGGGGCGGCGGACGTCGGGCAGCTTCCGCACCGTCGATGCCGTACGTCTCGGCCGCCGTGGTCTCTCGTGCCGTGAACTTCGTTCGCCACCTCGGCCATAGCGTAGCCATCGCCTTGGCGGCATCGACCGTCAGCGAGCCGAGTAGCGCGTCGACGCAGGACTCAGGCGCCGGTGTCCTCGGAGCGGCGCCCGAGCAGGGCGGCCGTGTCGATGATGTGACGCTCCATGGCGACCCGGGCGACTTCTGCGTTGCGGGTGCGGATGGCTTCGCGGATCACGTCGTGGTCGTGGTTGCGCTCCCCCACGGCGTCCGCGAGTGGGAACTTTTCTCCGACGGTGTTGATGAAGAAGTCCGACAGGTCCCACATGCGCTGGGAGAGTTCGGCCATGACGCGCGAGTGTGCCATGTGGTGGATGGCCAGGTGGAAGTCGCGGTTGCGCAACCTGTACCCGCGGCTACGGTCCTGCGCCTGGGGGTTGGACTCGAGCTGTTCGATGCGCTGCCACGCCTCATCCAGGTCAGCGAGTTGCTGGTCGGTGCGGCGTACGGCAGCGGCGGCGGCGATCTCACCCTCGAACGATCCGAAGAGGTTGAAGAAGTCCTGGACCTCTTGGAAGGTGTACTTCGAGACCCGGCAGCCGCTCTGAGGCACGATCTGGACGATGCCCAAGGACTCCAGGCGGCGCAGCGCGTCCATCACGGGCTGCTTGCTCACACCGAACTCGGTCTTGAGCTCCTCGATGGAGATCCGCGAACCAGCCGAGTAGTGGCCTTCCAGCAGGCGCTGCTTCAGCTCGTCGAGCATGATCTGTCCGAGACGCTGGCCGGAACGTGACGCGATGGGCGACTCGGTCATGATTGGCTCCCCTCGACGGCGACTGGCATGCCTGACAGTACTTGCCGGTAGGCGCCGGCGGGTGCGCCCATCTGTGGGAAGGCGCCGGAGAGCCATGCTTTCCCGGGGTGTGTGTTCGACTGCCACGAAGGTGGCGCCTCTCCACTCACCACCGACGGCGAAGGTGGGCAGTGGTTGAGAACCGCGGTCAGTCGAGCGTCACCGTGGTCAGGGCAAAGCCCGAGATGAGTTCCTTGATGGGCCGGTAGTAGCTGAAGTCCACCGAGTACGAGCCGGCCGCGCCGAGCGCGGCATAGCCGGCGACCCAGGTCCGGACCTCGTGCGACGAGTTGCCCGCGACGGCGGTCATCTCGTCGGGCGACCACGAGTCGATCGGGGTCAGGTCGCCGGAGGCGAGCAGGCGCAGAAGCTCCTGGTCCCACTCTGGCGCGAGCTCCTGGATGTCGGCGGTTCCGTCGGCGAACGCCTTGGCGGTGTCGATGACCCTTTGCTGGCGGGCAGCGCGCGCCTCGTCGCTGAGCTTGCCATTGTTGCCCATGAGCATCTCGCGCTGCTGTGGCGTTGCCGTCGCGATGCGCGGGACGGGAGGGTCGTGCGACAGGCCACCCGAGGAGATGATGAGGACCTTCTTGTCCAGCGTCGACAGATACCTGCCGACTGCTTCGCCGAGCAGGCGCACGCGGCCCAGCGGTGTGAACGGCGGTGCGACGGAGTTGATGAAGATGGGGACGAACGGCTTGGCGGTGATGTCGCCGTAGACGATCTCCATGGGCTGGACCGCACCGTGGTCCACCTGCATGTCGAGCGAGACGGCCAGGTCGATGCCCTCGCCGATGACGTACTCAGCAAGGCCTCGTGCGATGTCCTCGGGGACGTCGAGGCGACCGGCCTGACTGCCGTAGTCGCCGATGCTCTCGGCTGCGTAGCCGATGCAGAAGGCTGGCATCAGCTGGTAGAAGAAGCCGTTGTAGTGGTCGGGGCCGAAATTGATGACGACGTCGGGGTCGAAGTCGTGGACGAACGTGCTGGCTGTGCTGAAGGCTACTTCGAGCTCGCCGGCGACCTCGGTGTCGAGGTCGGCGAAGTCCAGCAGTGGGCTGTGACTGGTCGCCAGGAGGGCCATGGTCATGACGGCTTGACCTTTCCGTGCAGGAGGAAGTCCAGATGGATGCGGTTGAAGGTCTCAGGGTCTTCGTACTGCGGCCAGTGGCCGCACTCCTCCATGACGGCCAGGCGGCCGTTGGGGAGGAGGTCGGCGATGCGGCGACCTTCGTCGACGGGTCCGGACGGGTCCTTGGTCGTCCAGAGGACCAGGGCTTCGGGCTCGATGGCGCGTAGGTCGTCGTCGGAGAGCATGTTGCGCTTGCGGGTCTCGAGGTCCTGCAAGGCCATGTTGGACACAGCCGCCTTGAGCCAGTCGGGCTGCTCGAAGATGACCTGTCGGGTGCGGATGAGGTCGTCGGTGACCATGGTCGGATCGGCCATCAGCCACTCGAGGCGTGCCTTGACGCGCTCCCACGACGGGTCCTTCGCGGCCTCCATCGAGAGCGTGTAGAGCCTCTCCATGACCTGGGGGTTGGCCATGGTGCCGCCCATCGTGTTCAGCACGATGCGCTCGACTCGCTCGGGGTGCATCTGGGCGAACTTGGCCGTGACCCAGCCGCCGAGGGACTCGCCGCTGAAGTACGCCTTCTCGGCTCCGAGCGTGTCCAGGACGGCGGTGACCTGGTCGAGGTAGTGCTTGATCTCGAGGGGGTGGTCGGGCTTGCTGGAGTAACCGTGCCCGATGAAGTCGATGGCGTAGACGTCGAAGTGCTCGGCATGCACCTGGAGGTTGCGCACGTACGCCTCGGCGTGGCCGGTGATGCCGTGGAGCAGGAGCAGCAGGGGCTTCGAGTCGTCGCCGGCGTGCAGGTAGCGGGTGCGGTGCTCGCCGGCCTGGAGGAAGCCTTGGCCGAACTCGACCTGGGCGAGATCGTTCCAGACGCTGGTGTACGGGCGCGTGGTCATCGTGCTCCTTCGTCGAGGATGGTGGTGACGGGGCATGAGAGGACGGCCGCGAGGGCGTCGCCGAGCTGGGTCAGGGCGTCGGTGTCGTCCCAGACGGCCTCGGTCTGGCGCCACGCGACGTAGCCGTCGGGGCGGACGAGGATGGCACCTGCTTCGTGGACTTCGCGGATGCGGTGCCAGTTGCCGTAGGGGTCGATGGCGCCGGGTTCTCCGACGACGACCGTGCGCAGGTAAGGAAGGTCGAGCTTCTCTGCGGCGGTCTTCCACGCGGCTCCGCCGAGGCCGGTCAGCAAGGTGAACTTGCCCTTGCCTGTGACGTCGAGGGTGGAGGTGCGGATCCCGTCGGTGCCGACGAGCCAGGTGTGCGGGAGCTTGGCACCCGGACGCGTGGTGGCTTGGAGGTAGAGCCCGGGGTCGCGCGTCCACTCCTCTTCTCCGTGCTCGCTGACGACGGCCGTGGACGTGTAGCGCTGGTTGAGCTCAGTGCCTTGGGCGTTGAACTCGGTGTTCTTGAGCTCGAGTGCTTCGTAGAGCCTCTCGCGCAGAGCGACACCTTCGGGGCTGGCTTCCTTGAGCTTGACGAGGCCGTCGAGAACCGGGTCATCCCCGTCGTGGTCGAACCACTCGCGAAGACCAGCGTAGTCCTTGCGTGACTGGTTGGCGCGGGCCACGACCTGCTCGCCCACGGGAGCACGCTCGGCGCTGTAGGACTCGAGGAGCTCCTGCCCGGCATAGCCCTTGACGACGAATGCGAGCTTCCACGCGAGGTTGAACGCGTCCTGCATGCTCGTGTTCGAACCGAGTCCGCTGCTCGGCGGGTGCCGGTGGACGGCGTCGCCGCCACACAGGACACGGCCGACGGAGTAGTACTCGGCCCACTGCTGGTTGACGTACCACACCGACCTCGTGACGATCTCGACCTCGAGGTCAGGCTCTCCCACCAGGGAGCGGATCCGCTCGGTGATCTCCTCGTCGGAGAGCTTGGGCTCGCCGGCGGCCATGTCGAAGCCCCAGCCGGCGATCCACTGGTTCCACGGCTTGATCGCGCGCAGCAGGCCCATGCCGATCTCGCCGAAGCCGGTCTTGGAGTTCATGATGTAGTGCAGGATGCTCGGGCGGTGCTCCACGTACCTGCTGAGGTCGGCGTTGAACAGGATGTACATCGAGCCGGCGCGTGCGAGCTCGCCGTGCATGGGGAGGCCGATGTCGTCTGCGATCTTCGACTTTGCGCCGTCGACTCCGACGAGGAAGCGGGCGCGCTGGCTGAAGAGCTCGCCGGTCCGTCCGTCGCGGAAGCGGACGGTGACGCCGTCATCGTCCTGGACGTGGTCGATGTACTCGGTGTTGAAGCTGACGATGGCTCCGCGCTCGACCGCCGCGTTGACGAGGATGGGCTCCATGAGCGGTTGGGGAAGGTCGAAGAACGTGCACGGACTGCCCTTGAGGTAGTCGCCGAAGCGCTCGTCGCCGGTCCCCCAGGTCTGCAGTCGGACGATCTCCTGGCCAGCCAGGCTCGTGGGGAAGAGGGTGTCGCCCATCTGGTCCCACGGAGTCGCGAGCCGAAGCGCATCCTCTTCGAGTCCGAGGTCGCGCAGGACTTCCGCGGCGCGCTGGTTGGTGATGTGTGCACGGGGCGAGTTCGCGAAGCCGGGGAACATCGTGACGGCGTGAACTCGCACGCCGTAGGTCGCGAGCGCGACGGCTGCGATGCCTCCGGCCGGTCCAATACCGACGACGATCACGTCTGTGTCGTACCCGCTGCCGTCATCCGGGAAGGGCTGGAAGACGGGGGAGTGAAGCGTGTCCGACATGTGTACCTACTTCGCGCTGAGTGGTGTCCGCCTGGCTTGAACGAGCGGTGCGATGACGTGACTGCTGTCACGCGGCTCACCAAACTAGCATGCCAATCTGACGAGGCCCAACCAGCGCGGCGCGCGCATATCTTCCGTCAAAGTGCCCCTCAAATAGGAACTCGGTCGCCCGCGGTGGCAGAACTTCACATCATCTGGAACGCTAGTAGGCTAGTGATGGGCCGAACTGAGGTACGCCAGGCAGCGTGATCGGGACGATCTGTGTGACGCCCGTGGTCCGTACGAGATGACTCATCGCTTCTACGGGCAACCCCGGAATGGATCGCCGGCTCCTCGGTGAGCACCGCCAAGTCGCTTGCGCGAGCTCGCCGACACACCGCGCACCACGGGCGGCCGTCAGTTTCCTTCGAAGAAGTTTTGTCCGCAGTGACGTTCCCTGGGCTGCATCGACCGGGCCGGGCGTGCGCGGCCGAACCCGATCGCTGCCGCGACTGGCAATCACCGCTTGCGTCGTTCGGACCGCAGTCTTGTCGTCAGTGCGTGGGCCTGGTCGAGCAGGAGTTGACCAAGCTCGACCCGTCGAGTCGGTCCGAAGCGGGACTCGACGCCAGTCAGGCTGAGCGCCCACGCCGGACGTCCGTCGCGATCGAATACGGCGGCGCCCATGCCCCAACTGCCCTCGATGATCAAGCCTGGGTTCGTCGCGTAACCAGACTTCCGAGTTTCGGCGACACGCTCGCTCAATGCGACAGGGGCATGAGTGGGACCCCAGTCCGACACCAGGTCGATAGTTTCGAGGTACTCCTCGAAGTCGCGCTCGGGCAGATGGGAGAGGATCGCCAAGCCGGCTGACGCGACGCCCAAGGGAAACCTGATTCCCTCATACAGCACGTGGGAGCGCAGCGGGAAGCTACCGTCCTGCCTCAGCAGGCACACCGTCTCGTTGCCTCGACGAGCAGACAGGAATGCACTCTCGCCAGTCTGCTGTGCGAGGTGATGGACGATGTCCTCGGCATGGTGAGTGATGTCGTAACGGCTGGCTGCCATCGTCCCCAGTAGGTAGAGCTCCGGCCCGAGGTGCCAAGCGCCGGTGGATTCGTCACGGTCGACCAGGCCTTCCTCCGACAACAGGACGAGGAGGCGATGGCACGTCGGCCGGGTCAGTCCGACCTCGCCCGCGACCTGGGTCGTGGAGACCCCGTCCGGCTGGTGCGCTGCCACCCCTCGCAGGATCGCGCCGACTCGCGACGCAACCGCCGGGCCCGCCTCGGATCGCGTCATCACAGGCAAGAGCCTAGCGTCCATTCAACGGACGCGCGGCTCAAGTGCGTCCGCCATTCGACCAATCCACGACCGAAACTCTCGGGACACTTGACCCATCTGACAGCAGATTGTTCGCTGTGGACGTGAATCCACCAGCTGAACACCAAGCCGACGCGACACTGCTCTCCCCTGCCGATGCCCTGGGCCCGCATCTCCGGGACGGCATGACGCTCGCCGTCGGGGGATTCGGTCTGTGCGGCATTCCGTCGACGCTCATCGAGGCGGTGCGCGACTCCGGCGTGACGGACCTGACGATCGTCTCGAACAACATGGGGGTCGACGGCAAGGGCCTGGGCCTGCTGCTGGAGAACAACCAGGTCCGCAAGGTCGTCGCGTCGTACGTCGGCGAGAACAAGCTCTTCGCCAAGCAGTACCTCGATGGCGAGCTGGAGGTCGAGTTCAACCCGCAAGGCACCTTGCCGGAGCGGTTGCGCGCCGGTGGCGCGGGCATCCCCGCGTTCTACACGCGTACCGGCGTCGGGACGGCGGTCGCCGAGGGCAAGCCGACCGCCGTGTTCGACGGCGTGACGTACGTGCAGGAGCGTGGCATCGTGGCCGACCTCTCGCTGGTCCACGCCCACACCGGCGATGCCCACGGCAACCTTCGCTACCGGCTTGCCGCACGGAACTTCAACCCCGCCGTCGCCACCTCCGGCCGCGTCACGGTCGCCGAGGTCGAGCACCTGGTCGACGCGATCGATCCCGAGCTGGTCCACACGCCGGGCGTCTACGTCACCTCGCTCGTGCACGTGCCTGAGGCCGTGAAGTCCATCGAGCAACGCACCGACCCGGGCCCGCACTCGAAGGAGCCCTGGCATGACCTGGACTCGTGACGAGATGGCTGCCATCGCGGCCCGCGAGCTCAACGACGGCGACTACGTCAACCTCGGAATCGGCATCCCCACGCTGGTCGCCAACCACCTTCCCGACGGCGTCTCGGTCACGCTGCAGTCCGAGAACGGCATCCTCGGCATGGGCCCGTTCCCGTACGAGGGTGACGAGGACCCGGACCTCATCAACGCCGGCAAGCAGACCGTCACCGTCACCGACGGCGCCTCGCTTCTTCGACTCCACCGAGTCGTTCGCCATGATCCGCGGCGGCAAGGTCGACATCGCCATCCTCGGCGCGATGCAGGTCGGCGCGAACGGCGACCTCGCCAACTGGGCGGTCCCCGGCGCCCTGGTCAAGGGAATGGGCGGAGCCATGGACCTCGTCGCCGGCACCAAGCGCATCGTCGTCATCACCGACCACGTCGCCAAGGACGGCAGCCCCAAGATCGTCCAGGACTGCACCCTGCCCCTCACCGGACTGGCCGTTGTCGACCGCATCATCACCGACCTCGCGGTCCTCGACGTCACGCCTCATGGCCTGACCCTCGTCGACCTCGCAACGGGCGAGACTGTTGAGAGCATCCGAGCTGCGACAGCAGCACCTGTGCGTGTGAACGAGCCCACCTGTGACTGACAACGCGCTCGACGCAGAGTTTGCTAGTCGGGGGCATATCGACGCTGACAGTTGACGACCTTGCGCACACGCTGGCAGGCAAACCGTCTCCTCATGCCCGTGCGCGGATGCGACACTCGAACGCCACCGCGTGCACGCACACTTTGGATACCTATACCCGGCGCTTCAAAGATTGCGCCGGCGCCAAACGCGTAGACCCTCGACGCGCGACCCATGAGTCGCCAAGTTCGCCGTGGATTCCGACCCCATCAACATCCACACACCTAGTGCATTCTCGGTGTCCCCTTGCGTCCGTACGAAAGGCCCTAGGGGGCATGAGTACAGACAATGAGCGCGAAATGCGCGAGGGGAACCGCCGAAAACTCGCAGGGGGAACATGCCCCCGATGCGGCAAACCGACGCATAGGAAGCCGACCGGACGACCTCCGATCTGGTGCTCACAAGCCTGCCGAAGAGCCGCGTATGAGGAACGCCGCGCGGCTGAGCGGGGCGCCATCGCAGTCGAGGTGATCGACCGCATTCAGACGCTCGAGCACCCAGTCGGCACCTGCGTCGATCGCACGATGAGGTCACCAGCAGGGTGCCGGCGCGTGATCTACGAGCTGGCCCGACTCGCCCGCGACGGCGCTTTGCAGTCAGATCCCAAGTGGGACTCGACCTACAACGCCATACGCAACGGGCTCATGGATGCCCTCTATCTTCCGATGATCCGAAGGCCCTAGTGTCTGGGAAACCGCCGGACAAGACGGAGAACTCCGCTCACCAAGCTCATGATGCGGGTGGCTGTCCTGCGGCGGTCGCGGTCGGCTCGTCAGGTCTTGAGCTGGCTTTTGGGAACGTCGGTGAACCCGGCGGGTGTTGAGCTGTATCCCGCATATCCGGGGTAGCCCGGGTATCCCGGATAACCGGGGTAGCCCGGGTATCCCGGATAGCCGCGGTAGGGCTGATAGTCCTTGCGCAGGAGCCGGTTGCCTAGGACGGTGCCGAGGTAGTCGCCGTCCATGTCTACTGCGTCGGCGTCACCCCAGGGGAACCATCCGATGGCGTCGCCGTCGTCGTTGAAGAGGAAGCGGTCGTCGGACGTGCGGCGCCAGGCAATCCAGTCACCGGAGCTGTCGAAGAGGAAATCAGCCACGGTTGGCCTCCTTGGTTTCCCGGTTGGTGCGTCGGATGCGGTCCCAGGCACGGCGCCACCAGCGCCTGAGGGCTGGCGCCGGCGTTTAGCATGGGCTGCTCGGTCTCGGGCGGTGGCGGACTGAGTCGCCCTTTTCGAGATGGGCAAGAGCCAGTCGATGCGGTTGTTGCGGACGTAGTAGTGGGATCGGCAGGTCGTTGCCCGTTGCCGACCGAGGGAACCAGCGAGACGGTTCCATTGAAGGTGAGTATCCAGTCGCGGGGTCCGAACGGGGTGACGACCTTAGTGCCGCATCCGCAGGCGCAGAGGTGGACGGCAGTCTCGTACGGCATCGAGATGTAGAGGTTCCCCGGTTCGAGGCTCGCAGGGATGGCCTCGGTAAACACCGGGGTGAGGGACTTGGCCTTCATGCCGCGCTCTCCTCCCCGTCGGTGCTCTCGACAGCTTCAGAGCTCTCGCTGGTGCCGTACCGGTGGTGCAGGTCGCCGCAGTCAACGGCATACACGGTATGGCGCTCATCTTCGGCGTCGGCGTAGAAGCCGAGGAGCTTCTTGTAGCGGATGACTGCGAGGTTGGCGGTGAGCCCGTTGAGTTCGTCGACCTGGAGGTTGGTGTCGTACTCGGCGTCCTCACCCACAAAGTATGAGATCAGGCGGTCGTTGGTGATGTGCTCGTTGCGGCCGGGGGTGGAGGTGGTAATCCGCAGCAGGCCATTGATGCCGTCGGGGTCCTTGCTGAGGCCGACTCCGGTGTCGATGAATGGGATGCCATTGGCGGTGAGCGTCTCGACGATGGCCTTCTTGTCGGGGCCCGTGTCGATGGCGAGGAAGACGAAGTTCGCGTCGAGGAGCTCGTCGACGGTTTCGGCGGTGACGTTGACGGGGTGAGGGACGATGCCGCGCCGCATTGCGGAGTACATCTGGGTGTAGTAGTCCACCTTCTTCAAGCCGGCGGCGACGTCCTTGAGGCTGGCAGCGCCGGGGGCGCGGAAGGCATTGTGGGTGCGAAAGAGGTCGCCGTCGTAGAGGTGGATGGTGAGGACAGGGGTCTTGGCGAGAGCGTCGAGGAGGTGCGCGCCGGTGCCGCCGAGACCGATCACGACGACCTTGTCGAGGGCGAGCAGGTCATTGAGTTCGGCGATGCCCGCACGACTGGAGAAGGTGTCGACGTAGAGGAACACTCCGTCGTCCTCGTCTGTCTGCACCGGCTTGTAGGTGTGCGCGGTGACGTCGCGGTCGATGGCTTGAGAGGGCCCCACGATCATGGCGGCGTAGAAGGTGACCTTCTCGTAGAAGTCCGGGTAGCCGCCGTCGGGCTTCTGTGAGAAGCCGCAGGCCGCGGTCAATTCGGGAGCAGCGGACCACTTCTCGACTCCTTCGTTGACAAGGCCGTCGATAGCTTGGCCGTTTTTGTCGCGAGGGACGCCGCCGACGAAACACATGACGTGGGAGCTGGGCGGGGCAGCGGTGGTACCGCTCAGGTCCAGTGGACAGAGGAGAGAGCCCCACTGAACCTGAGCGGCATCGTTCACGAACGGAATGTCATCCACGACGAGGTACCCGTTGATGATGCGAACGGCGAAGCCGTCCTGAACCAGGCGGGCAAGGTCCGGGCTGCTACGAACGAGTCGAGAGCCGGACATTGAACGTCGTGCCCTTCTTCTTGACCTTGACGGACTCGCCGGCCACCAAGGTGCCGTCCACGTTGCCGCCGTGGGAAGGGTTGGCGTGCCGGTAGGTGACCGTGAACATGGCCGCCGGGTCGTGGCCCGGGTAAGCGAGCTCGCCGAGTTCTTCGTAGGTGACCGTGTCATGGTCCAGCGGGGTCTCAGTGCCGTTGATGACGACCTCGAAGTCCTTGTCCTTCTTCTTGCCCTGCTCCTGCGTTCCTGCCGTCATGGCATGTTCTCCTCTCGTCGTGGTCACCCGAATTTGAGTGGCCTCAATACAAGGGTAACATATCAAGCATCACCCTTTGGGTGATGCACTGATTACGAGTATCTCATCGGCGCGCCGGAAGGCAACCACCAGGGGCAGGATGTAGTGTCCCGAGTGACAAGCAAGTGCAGTCATCAGCCGATGGGTGATGGAGAACAGACGCGTGGAACAGGAGTATCTGGATGAGGAGCTGCGCCGCCTCGCCACTGATCCCGGGTTCCGGCCAGCGGGTTGGAGCGACCGCGAGATTCGGGAGTTTCGCCGTCTTGTTCAGTGTGCACGTGCCGCGTACGTCGAGGATGACCTGCGGAACATGCGCGTGCTGCGGATCGAACCAGACCACTCCGGTGACCCCACGCGGGCCCGGGCAGCGTTGAGTTCGGGCCGCGTTATCGACCTCACGTTCAAGAACTCCGGGAGCCACGGTGCTGTGGTCATCGGGGTCTTGACTGCAGATATGGAACCCCAGCCATGAGCAACACAACACACGACCCGCTACCAATCGACCAGACACCGGTCGGCGAACTTCTGGGTGAGGAACTTGAGGCCCGCGGTTGGTCTCAGGCTGACTTCGCCGCCGTCATCGACCGCCCTACTCAGTTCGTGTCCGAGATCGTGACTGGCAAGAAGGAGATCACCCGGGAGTCTGCTGCCCAGATTGGCGCGGCGCTCTCGCAGTCGCCCGAGTACTGGTTGAAGCTGCAGGACCAATACCTGCTTGCTGAACAGGCGAGGAACTCAACGACGCAGGCCAAACTCGATGACGTACGCCGCCGCGCACGACTAAACGAGCTAGGCCCAATTCAGCTTCTACAGAGGCGACACATCCTCACTGGTTCAAATCTGGATGAGCTAGAAGCCGAAGTTGTGGATTTGTTCGAACTCGACTCGATCGAGAGCCAGCCTGAGTTCGCAGCAGCAGCAAAGCGCGCGAATCACGGCGAAGAGATCAGCGTGCTCCAGCGAGCATGGGTCGCCTGCGTTCGCAGACAGGCCAGGAAGCTGCCTCCCGTCGATAAGTACTCGTCCGAGAGGCTCGCCGATCTCGTCGCATCACTCCCGCGATCGGTGAAGTCAGCTGAGGACTTCACAAAGCTGCCTGATCAATTCAGCGACGCCGGCGTCCGGCTCGTCTACGTCGAGGCACTGCCTGGGGCGAAAATTGACGGATGCGCGATGTTCGTCGACGGCCACCCAGTCATCGGGCTATCTGGGCGAGGTAAGCGGCTCGACAAGGTCTTGTTCACCTTGCTCCACGAGGTCGCACATATTCTCCGCGGGCACGTGGATGCCGGACGCCTTATCGTCGAAGATTTGGAGGACGGGCATGCACAGGAGTCCATCCGCGAGAAGGAAGCGAACGAAGACGGCGTCGGATGGATATTCCCGAGCGGGTATCCGTTGGTTCCGGAACGGATCAACGCGCCTTGGGTAGACCAGAAGGCGGCCGAACTGGGGCTAGCGCCCATCGTGCTAATCGGTCAGTTGCAGAAACGAGGTCGCTTGGATTGGCGGACGACGCTGGCGAAGAATGCGCCCTCAGTGAGCGAAGTCCTTCCGCATTGGGAGTAGCAGACCGGCCAGAAGGGATCCCGCGGGATGGCAAGTTCCACCTGGCCGAGCAGATCAGGCGGGTTCGACGGCGACATCGGCAGGCCATGAGAGCCGGAACTCCTCGGCGGCCGCTGCAAGATCAAACTCCAGCACCTCGACATCGTGCTCCTTCAGAGCATCGAGCACGTCCTGCGGACTGACCTTGAAGAACTCACGCCGAAGGTTGATCTTGTTCATCCGCTGCTCCGAAAACTGCTGATGCAGCATCGTCTCGACACCGACAGCATCCTCGCTAAAGAACAGCGCGTGCACGTCGAAGCGGAACGGCACTGACGCGTCCCCCAGTTCTTTCACCCGGTCCATCGGCTCGAGGCGCCGCGTCATGCCGATCTTGACCGTTCCTTCGCCGAGCGAACCGACGTTCGAGATGACATAGACGTAGCCTGCTCGGATATTCGCCGCACGATAGTCGACATCGGCGATCGCATGATCCACGTCCGCCAGCTTCTCCTTCAACCTGGCCACGCCTTCAGCGTCCCCATTGGCCTCGAGCGCCGCGATGCTGTTGAGGAAATGCGTGCGCTCCTTGTTGAGCCGGTCCTGTTCCGCTCGCAGCTCAGCCTCGGCACGTTTCTGTTCACGAAGCTCGGCCTTGTGCTCGCGATCGGCCTCGCGCTCATCGGCCAGGCGAATCATGTGGCGCGACGCCAGTTCCAGCTCCTTGAGACGCAACCGGTGATACGAAGGATCCACCCGGAGCTCGATCATGGATCCTTGTCGTGCGATCGCGTCGACGGTCTTGGAGAGACGAGATTGGGCGGTGGCCAGATTGCCGGCCTTGACGCCCTTGATGCAGTTCTCGGCCTCGGCGTTGTAGGCGCGCAGCATGATGCGCGACATGTCGGAGGTGAATTTCCGGCCCTTGGCCGCGGAGTCGCCGAAGGTGATGTCCGCGCCGGCCTTCACAGCGTTCCCGATCTTGTTCATGGACTTAATCTGGTACCGAAGGGCTTCGAGTTCGGTTGCTAGTTCGGCTGAGGTCTCTGCCGGGTGCACGTAGTCGAACAACCCGACGTCTTGCACGGTCAAAGTGTCCCGGCCGGCGACCAGTCTGGAGTCGACATCTCGGACTTGAGCGATCAGGTTGTCCAGCAGTGCTCGCTGGTCTGAAATGTTCGACTCGAGTTCGGCTAGCGCGCTAGCCCGTTGCACCGCATCCGCGATCCCGTACTTCGCGACCACCTCCTGGAGTTCGTTGATCTCGGCGATCAGGGCTTCGTTCTCCGCGACCAGGTCCTCGGCAATCTTCTTCGCGCCGAAGGTCGGGATCTTCCGGTCTATCGGCCTGCGCGCCACAGTCGCGCTGGAGCGAGTGGTCGCGATCGGCGATAAATCGGCGGCTGCTGCAAGCCGCGGTTCTGGGTCCACAAGCGCGGGGACCGGATCGGTCGCGGTCTCTGGCGCCTCACTGTTTTGGACGGGTTCAGCGATCGAGGCAACTTCGGTGATCGGTGGCGAAGTCCCGATCGCCGGCGAGGATGGGTCGTGTGTATGTGACGTCCAGGTCCCGCCGTCCCAGTAACGCAAGGTTTCCGAGCCGGGTGCAGCATGCGGATCGGGATACCAGTCGGCTGCTGCAGCAGTCATGATGATCCCGTCCTCGAGCCCCAACAGGGCGTAAACATCCTGTCTATCAGCGACAAGGGCCATGCGTGGCGCATTGGCCAGAACACCGTCCGAGGTAAGCAATAGACCGAACGGTCAACGCCTACCTGCGACATTCTCGCAGGCATGACTGCTTGAGCAGCTAAAGGGAACGTTCCCTCCTCAACGTTCCCCCCAACGTTCCCCCGAAAGTTCGACGTTCCCTGGCCCTAGGACACATGGAATCGGGCCTTAGGGGTTGTGCCCGTATTCCACAGGGCGCAGGCCATGCAACTGGTTCTCCACAGATGTCGCTCGAGTCGGAACGTTCCCCACCTCACCGGCTCAGACTGGAGGGTCGAGATGGCTATCCACTATCGGGGTGGGAGGACGGACGAGTGCCATGACAGAGATTCAGCTGCTGACGCCGGCCCAGGTTGGGAAGATCCTCGGCGTCACGCCTTCGACGCTGTGCCGGCTGCGCCAGACCGGCAAGGGCCCGCGGTTCGTGTGGGTCACCGACCACACGCCGCGCTACCGCGAGGACGAGCTGCTCGCGTACATCGAGGAACGAGCGTCCTGATGCCTGTCCGCAAGGACCGCTCGGGTCGCTGGCGAGCGACGCTCAAGAACGGTCGCGAGTACGTCACCAGCAAGACGTTCGACACCAAGCGCGAAGCCGACGGATGGCTCAGCCGGGAGAAGGCGGCGCTGGCCGGCGGGACCGATCCGCGTGCTGGGGAGGTCGCGTGCCGCAAGGCGTTCGCCACCTACATGGAGTCGCGCCGGCACACCGTGGCGGTGAAGACCTACAAGGCCGACATGGAGATGGTGAAGCTGATGCCGCCCAACCTCGGCAACCTCCACGTCGGCCGGGTCACCGATCGCGAGGTCCAGCGCGTCCTCGACGCCTGGTCCCGCCGGTACGCCGAATCGTCGGTCAGGAGGTTCCGCGCGGTGCTGTCGGGATTCTTCTCGTGGACCGTCCGCGAGCGGCTGCGCGTCGACAACCCGGTCGCTCGCACGAGCGTGGCGCACCAGCTGGTGCCGGCCAAGGGCATGCAGCCGTTCACCGAGCCGGAGCTGGCCGAGGTCCGCAGCGACATCGCCGCGTACGACGAGCACCTGGCCGACATCGTCTGGCTGCTGGCCTGGACCGGGCTGCGGTGGTCGGAGGCGCGCGAGCTGCGGGTCGCCGACTTCATCGAGGTGCCGATGCCCCGACTGGTCGTCCGCCGATCGGCACCCGAGTCGGTGGAGGCCAAGTCGACCAAGAGCGGCCGGACGCGTCACATCCCGTTGTCCGAGGAGCTGCTGCCGCTGGTGCGCAGCATGGCGAAGGACAAGGGCGCCGACGACCTGCTCCTCACCTCGTCCAGCGGCGGGCGTCTTCACGCCGCCGGGTTCAAGCGGTCCATCCGCTGGGCCACGACCGGACGAGGCCGGCGCCTGCACGACCTGCGGCACACCGCGGCGTGCCTGTGGCTGGCCTCCGGGGTGTCGATCTCGACCGTCCAGGCGTGGCTCGGGCACTCGTCCCTGCAGACGACGCAGATCTACGTGCACTACCTCGGCGACAGCGCCGATCGGGCCGGTCTGGAGGTCCTCAACCGGCGGGGGAGCGCCGGGGGTGCGCGGCCCGATTCGTCGAACCCGAATTTTCCCTGAGCCTCCGACAGGATTCGAACCCGCGACATCCTCATTACAAGTGAGGCGCTCTACCAACTGAGCTACAGAGGCGTACGGGCCGAAGCCCGGGGTCCATCGTAGCGAGCGCTCAGACCTGGCCGTCGCGGCACCGCTTGAGGTACTCGGCGTCGACCTGCTCCTGCACCGGCAGGCTCGGGCATCTCGAGCTTGTCGCTGTCGCCGACGCGGATGAACGTCTTGAGGTCCTTGAGGCTCTCGTCGCGGTCGCTGTCGGGCACGAACGCGTCGTCGAGCGCCAGGTCACAGTCGCCGGCGCCGAACTCCTGCCAGCCGCCGCTCGACGCCGAAGTCGTCGGTCGTGTCCGGGTAGCGCGCTGAGGCCCTGCACCCGCAGCACGCCGATGACCCGGGTGCCGCCGTTGCCCGAGCCGCACCTCGTACGCTGCGCGGGTCTGCAGCTCGAGCCGCATGAACGTCTTGTTGGCCTCGTCCTTCTCGGTCGTCACCTTCCACGCCGAGGTGATCATGGGCGAGCCGATGACCGTGACGTCGTGGCGGAAGACGTTGGCGACACGCCAGGTGCGGCGACACCTCACCCTTGACCTGCTTCGCGAAGCGTGCTCGGCGGCGTCCTTGGGCAGGACCTTCCTGACCTCCGAGATCGGGTCGTCGCTGTGCCAGACGGCCTCGTCGACCGACCGTCGCCGCGGCCCACTTCGTCAGGATCTTCGCCATCCGGTCGAGCGTCGCGGCGTCGAACCCGTCAGGAGCGGCCGGCAGCTTGGCCGCGATCGAGCTTGCCCTGGGCCTTGGGCCACTGGAGGTTGAGCGACTCGAAGCGTGACGGCACCGGCTCGTGCGTGCGTCGCTTGGGCTCGTCCGATCCCGAGGTGCACGCCGCGCACATCGTCGCGACGGCCAGGACGAGTGCTAGGAGCCTGCGCATCGGTCCAGTATCGGTGATCGATTCCTGCACCGACGGTGCGACATACTGACGGCGTGCCACAACTGTCCAGCCCGTACGCCCGACTGCTCGCCGCGACCCAGGAGCTGGACACGCCGTTCGCGGTGATCGACGAGCCGGCACTGTGGGCCAACGCCGACGACCTCGTGCGCCGGGCGGGCGGCGTGCCGATCCGGGTCGCCAGCAAGTCCGTACGCGTGCGGTCGATCCTCGAGGGCACCCTCGCCCGCGACGGGTTCGCCGGCGTCATGTCCTACTCGCTCGCCGAGTCCAACTGGCTCGTCGACAACGGCATCGACGACATCCTGCTGGCCTACCCGACGACGAGCCGCGGCTCGCTCGACTACCTCGTCGCCGACGAGCGCCGCCGTCGCGCAGATCACCGTGATGGTCGACAGCACCGAGTCGCTCGACCACATCGACAGCCTGCTCGGCGCCGGCCACCCGTCGATCCGCGTCTGCATCGACGTCGACTCCTCGCTCAAGCTCGGCCCCGTGCACCTCGGCGTACGCCGCTCCCCCGTGCACACCGCCGAGCAGGCCGGCGCGCTGGCCGCGGCGATCGCCGACCGGCCGGGATTCGACCTCGTCGGCGTGATGTTCTACGACGCGCAGATCGCCGGGCTGCCCGACTCGTCGCCGGCCGTACGCCTGGTCAAGAAGCGCTCCGCGGCGGAGCTGCTGGAGCGCCGGTCGCAGCGTCGTCGCCGCGGTGTCGGAGCACGCGAAGCTCGAGATCGTCAACGCCGGCGGCACCGGCAGCCTCGAGGTCACCGGTGCGGACCCCGCGATCACCGAGCTCACCGCCGGGTCGGGCCTGTTCGCACCGACGCTGTTCGACGGCTACGACGCGTTCGAGGCGCGGCCGGCGGCGTACTTCGTGCTGTCGGTCGTACGCAAGCCGGCTCCGGACATCGCGACGCTGTTCGCCGGCGGCTACATCGCGTCGGGGCCGACCAACAAGAACCGGCAGCCGACTCCGACCTGGCCCGAAGGCCTCAAGGCGATCGGCACCGAGGGCGCCGGCGAGGTCCAGAGCCCGGTCAAGGGCGACGCGGCCCGCGACCTGCGCATCGGCGACCGGGTCGTCATGCGCTACGCCAAGGCCGGCGAGATGTGCGAGCGGTTCGACGAGGTCGCGCTCGTCGTCGGCCGACGGCACGACGCGGCGGGTCCCGACGTATCGCGGAGAGGGCAAGAACTTCGGATGACGACGACACCTGGACCAACTGGAGCCGCAGCGTCGAGACCCATCCCGTACGCGTTGAGCATCCCGCTTCGACCGCCGACGTCCAGCGGATCGTCCGCGAGGCCGCAGCGGCCGGGCTCACGGTCAAGGCCGTCGGCGCGAGCCACTCGTTCACCGCGATCGCCGCGACCGACGGCGTGCTGCTGCGGCTCGACCGGATGAGCCGGATCGTCGCGCACGACTCGGCGACCGGGCGCGTACGCGTGCAGGCCGGCATCTCGCTGCACGACCTCAACCCGCAGCTCAAGGCGCTGGGTCTGGCGCTGCCGAACCTCGGCGACGTCGACCCGCAGTCCGTCGCCGGCGCGGTGTCGACCGGCACGCACGGCACCGGCGGCAAGCTGTTCGGCATCTCCGCGGCGGTCGTCGGCGTGCAGCTCGTCACCGCCGACGGCGAGGTGCTGGAGATCGACGAGAGCCACGCGTGGTTCGGCGCCGCCCGGGTGACGCTCGGCGCGCTCGGCATCGTGACCGAGGTGACGCTGCAATGCGTACCCGCGTTCCTGCTGCATGCCCGCGAGGAGCCGATGGCGCTGCCGGACGTGCTCGACCAGGTCGACGCGCTCGTCGACGACAACGACCACTTCGAGTTCTACTGGTTCCCGCACACCGAGAAGGCGCTGACCAAGCGCAACAACCGCGTCGCCGAGGGCACCGAGCGCGAGCCGGTCGGCCGGTTCCGGCACTGGCTCGACGACGAGTTCCTCAGCAACACGGTGTTCGAGGGCCTCAACCGGGTCGTCGCCCGCAAGCGCTCGTGGATCCCGCGCGTCAACTCCGTCGCCGCCTCGGTGCTGAGCGCCCGGGAGTACGTCGACGACTCCTACAACGTGTTCGTCTCGTCGCGCACGGTGCGGTTCCGCGAGTCGGAGTTCGCGATGCCGCGCGAGGCGCTGCCGTCGGCGCTGGCCGAGCTCAAGGCGTGGTTCGGCGCCGGCCACGAGAACATCTCGTTCCCGATCGAGGTACGTTTCACGGCCGCCGACGACGTGTGGATGTCGACCGGCCACGAGCGGGACAACTGCTATGTCGCGGTGCACCAGTACTGGCGCAGCGACTACCAGGCGTACTTCGCCGCCGCCCAGGACATCTTCACGGCGCACGAAGGCCGCCCGCACTGGGGCAAGATCCACACGCTCGACGCGTCGTACTTCGCGAAGACGTACGCGAGGTTCGAGGACTTCGTGAACGTACGCGACGAGCTCGACCCGAAGCGCACCTTCAGCAACGACTACCTCGACCGAGTCCTGGGCTGACAGATCCCCAAGATTTGGCCTTGGATCCACGTCGACCAGGCTTCTCCGACGGTGGATCCGCCGGCCAAATCTCGGGCCGCTTCTAGACGGTTGCCAGCTCTCGCTCGTGGAACTGGTTGGCGGGCTTCGCGAGACCGTAGTGCTCCCGCAGCGTCGTGCCGGTGTAGTCCTCGCGGAACAGCCCCCGCGCCCGCAGGATCGGCAGCACGTGCTCGATGAACGCCTCGAGCCCTGACGGCAGCGCCGGACCCATGACGTTGAACCCGTCCGCCGCACCGTTCTCGAACCACGCCGTGATGGTGTCGGCGATCTGCTCCGGCGTGCCGGCGACCGTGTGGTGACCGCGCCCGCCACCGAGCTTCGACAGCACCTGGCGGACGGTCAGGTCCTCGCGCGTCGCGAGCTCGACGATCAGGTCGGCCCGGCTCTGGAAGCCCTCGACCGTCGGCCGGTCGATCGACCGACTGCGGCAGCCGCTCGTCGAGCGCCAGCGCGTCCGGCCGGCACCTCGAGGATCGTCGACAGCTGCAGCAGGCCGTACTCCGGCACCCGCAGGTCGTCCAGCTGCTGCGCAAGCAGCTGGGCCTCCGCCTCGGTCGAGCCGATGACCGGCACGATCCCCGGAAGCACCTTGATCCCCTCGGGATCACGGCCGATCCTGCGGGCGCGGTCCTTGATGTCGGCGTAGAAGTCCTGCGCCCGCTCGATCGTCTGGTGCGCCGTGAAGATCGCCTCCGCGTACGCCGCCGCGAACTGCTTGCCGTCGTCCGACGACCCGGCCTGCACCAGCAGCGGATAGCCCTGCGGCGGACGCCGTACGTTGAGCGCACCCTCGACCCGGAAGTACTTGCCGCGGTGCTTGACCGGGTGGATCCGCGACGGGATCGGCGAACCGCCCGGCGGCCTTGTCGCCGACGCGCGCCTCGTCCTCCCAGCTGTCCCAGAGCTTGAGCGCGACGTCGAGGAACTCCGCCGCCCGCTCGTACCGCGCCGCCGTGCGCCGAGCGTGAAGTCGAGGCCGAAGTTGTCGGCCTCGCGCTGCGTCGCCGAGGTGACGATGTTCCAGCCCGCACGCCCGCCGCTGACGTGGTCGACCGAGGCCAGCCGGCGCGCCAGGTTGTAGGGCGAGTTGTACGTCGTGGAGACCGTCGCGATCAGGCCGATCCGGCTCGGTCGCCGCCGCCAGCGCGGTCAGCAGGGTGAGCGGCTCGAGCTGTCCCGGCGGCCGGAACTCCCCCGAGCCCTGCAGCGCCGGACCGTCGGCGAGGAACAGCGAGTCGAACTTCGCGTCCTCGGCGAGCTGCGCCAGGCGTACCCAGTGCTGCAGGTCGAAGTCGGCGTCGACGTTGCTCTCGGGCAGCCGCCAGGCCGCCTCGTGGTGGCCGGCCTCCATCAGGAACGCGTTGAGGTGGAGCTGTCGCGTCGCTCATGAGGCACCGAACCCTTCGGGCAGGACGTTGTCGATGACCTGGTCGACGTCGACCTTCTTGGTGATCTCGCCGGCGTCGAAGAAGTTGTCGGCCAGCTTCTGCTCACCCTTGGCCTGGTCCGGGCGTCACCGCGCTGATCGTGAAGCTCCACGCCGCGATGTTGCTCTCGATGACCTTGGGGTCGAGCCCGGTCTCCTTGACGAGCGCCTCGACGTGCTTGTCGGGGTTCTTGTGGGCGTACCCGTACGCCTTGGCGAGCCGCTTCAGCACGTCGGCCAGGCGCCTTGCGCTTGACCGGGTCGTCGAGCGTCTTCTTGGACCCGACGTAGAACTGGCTGCCGTAGTCGAGCGGCGGCACGCCCTTGGCGATGACCCGGGCGCCCTGCGAGACCGCGAGCGAGGACTGCGGGTCCCAGATCGCCCACGCGTCGACCTTGCCGCGGCGAACGCGCTCTGGCCGTCGGCCGGCGGCAGGAACACGAACTTCACGTCCTTGGGCGTGAGCCCGACGCTCTGGATCGCGTTGAGCGCCAGGCCGTGCGCCGAGCTGCCCTGCGGGATCGCGATGCGCTTGCCCTTGAGGTCGGCGAGCGTCTTGATGGGCGAACCCTTGGGCACGAGGATGTTCTCCAGCGCCCGGTTCGGGTCGGTCGGCGTCTGGATCGCGATGATCCGGAAGCCGAGCGTCTTGGCCGCTCCCGTGATGGGCGGCACCGCGCCGACGCTGCCGAGGTCGATGTCACCGGATGCGGCGGCCTGCACCAGCGGCGGGCCGTACTCGAACTTGGCGAACTTGATCTTGTACGACGCCGAGTCGAACGCGCCGGACTCCTTGGCGAGCTCGACGATGCCGTCGCTCTGCTCACCGATCGTGAACGTGTACTTCTTCCACTCGGGGTTGACCTTCTTCGACGGTCGACGAGTCGGCGGCCCCACCGCACGCGGTCAGCGTGCTCGCGAGCGCGAGCGCACCGATGGCGGCGGCGATTTTGGGCAGGGTGCGGTTCATGGTGGTGCTCCTTGGGGGTTATCGGGTGGTTGCGGGGGATGGTTGGTTCAGTGGACGGCGGCGAGGCCGAGGTCGCCGAGCAGCGAGGCCCGGAGGTCCTCACGCGCGGCGCCGACGTCGCGTTCGTCCTCGTCGAGCCGCACGTCGTACGTGCTGCCGATCCGGCCGTCGCTCATCACGAGGATCCGGTCGGCGAGCGCGATCGCCTCGTCGACGTCGTGCGTGACCAGCAGCATCGCGGCGTTGTGCCGGTGGCGCAGCTCGCGCACGAGGTCGTGCATACGCAGCCGGGTGATCGCGTCGAGCGCAGCGAACGGCTCGTCGAGCAGCACCAGGTCGGGCTCGGTGACCAGCGCCCGGGCGAGCGACGACCCGCTGAGCCTCACCGCCGGACAGCGTCTTGGGCCAGGCGTCGCGCGTCGGTCCTTGAGCCCGACCTCGTCGAGCACGGCGAGCGCACGCTCGTCGGCACCGGCCTCGTACAGGCCGATCGTGACGTTGCGCAGCACCCGCTGCCACGGCAGCAGCCGGTCGTTCTGGAAGACGATCGCCCGCTGCCTTGGGCACGCTGACCGTGCCGGCGTCCGGCCGGTCGAGGCCGCCCAGCAGCCGCAGCAGCGTGCTCTTGCCGCAGCCCGGACGGACCCAGCAGCACGACGAACTCGGACTCGCCGATGGTCAGGCTCAGGTCGTCGAGGACGACCCGGTCGCCGAAGCGCCGGACCGACATGGCGTACGTCGACGGACGTGCGCGGTCGTGGTGCTCATTGTCGCCTCATAACTCGGGCGCCACTGCAGCAGCACCCGCTCGAGAATGCGGACGAACTGGTCGGCCAGGAGCCCGAGGACCGCGTAGATCACGAGGCCGAGGAAGACCTGGTCGGTGCGCAGATAGGTCTGCGCGCGGTTGATGAGATAGCCGATCCCCGCGGTGGCGTTGATCGTCTCCGCGGCGACCAGGCCCAGGACGCTGTACGCCAGCGAGAACCGCAGCCCGACGAGGAATCCCGGCAGGGCACCGGGCAGCAGGACCCTGGCGATCAGCCGCGATCGTGCGGACGCCGGCGGCCCGGGCCATCTCGATCAAGCGTTGGTCGACGCCGCGGATCGCGGCGAACAGGTTGAGGTACATCGGCACAGCCGGCGCCGAACGAGATCAGCAGCACCTTGGTCAGCTCGTCGATGCCGAACCAGACGATCATCAGCGGCAGGATCGCGAGCAGCGGGATCGTGTGCACGATCTGCACGACGCCGTTGAACAGGTACTCCCCCGACCGCAGCAGCCCGGCGATGATTCCGGTCGAGATGCCGATCGTCGAGGCCGATCGCCAGCCCGATCCCGACCCGGCGCAGCGAGGTGGTCAGGTCGGGGCCGAGCTCGCCGATCTTCCACAGGTCGATGCCGGCCTGGACGATCGCGGTCGGCGCCGGCGCGATCTTCTCCGGCAGCCAGCCCAGCTGGCTGGTGACCTGCCACAGCACGAGGATCGCGACGGGCGTCGTGTAGATCCCGAGCGGCCAGCTCACGCGGCGCCGCACCCGGCTGAGCCGGCTGCCCTCACGGCCGGCCGGAGCCGTGAACGTCTCGGTCGCCCGCTCGCGCGGCGCCGCTGCCGCGCGGCTCGGCGTACGTACGCGCGCGGGCGCGAAGCCGGTGCTCATGCGGCCGACCGGCTCTCGGCGATGCTCGAGTAGTGGCTCGAGTCGCCCGTGATGGCGTACGACTGCTTGCCGTCGATCGACGACCGGCACGTCACCGGCGATCGTGATCCGCTCGAGGCGGCGCGGCTGGTCGTCGTAGTTGTCGATCGCGTAGTGCTGGGTGATCCGGTTGTCGAAGATCAGCAGCTGGCCCGGCGACCACGACCAGCGCAGGATGTTCTCGGGCCGCGTGACGTACGACTGCAGGAGGCGCAGCAGGTCGCGCGACTCGGTGTTGGACAGCCCGACGAGCCGGCGGACGAACCCGCCGATGAACAGCCCGCGCTCCCCCGTCTCGGGGTGCACGCGCACGACGGGTGCGCCGTCTCGTAGACCGTCGAGGTGAAGGTCTCGTTGTACGCCTTCTGGTTCGCGGTCAGCGTCTCGGGCGGCACCGCGTAGTCGTAGTCGTTGGAGTGCACCGCCCACAGCGCCGTCGGCGAGCTCGCGCAGCGCCGGTGGCAGGTCGCGGTAGGCGCCGGCCGCGTCGGCGATCAGCGTCTCGCCGCCGTACGGCGGCACCGTGATGCTGCGCAGCGTCGAGATCGCCGGCGGGTTGACGACGAACGTGACGTCGGTGTGCCACTGGTTGGCCTTGCTCTGCGTGCTGTCGACCGCGAGCACGGCGGCGCTGCCGTCGGCCGCCGGCACGGTCGGGTGGGCCGCGGTGAGATCGCCGAAGTAGCCGGCGATGCGCTCCTGGCCACGCTGGTCGAGGTCGGCGCCGTCGAACACGATCGCCTTGTGCGCGTTGAGCGCCTGGCGGATCGCCGCGATGGTCTCGGCGTCGAGCGGGGCGGAGAGGTCGACGCCGGTGACCTCGGCGCCGATGCGGCTGGTGAGCTTGCGGATGGAGATGGTCATGCGAGTTCCTTCGATGGACGTGCGGACGTACGGGACTGGGCGGGCTGCTGGTCAGCAACAGGTCGCGCTGTGGGTCCGCATCAGGTCGACCGCGAGGCGCGCGACGAGGTTCGTCATCGAGTTCATGTCCGACGACGCTAGGGCGACGAAACCGCAGGTCCGAGGCGATTTCGCGGGCTGGAACAGCCTGACGCCCGCGCCGGAGTTGTGCTATCTCGCGCGCCGCGCGCGAAGCCACATTGCGAGGCGTTCCGGCTCGAGGTCTCAGGATGTGAGCCGGCACATGAGAGCACTCCGTACGGCGCAGACTCGGACCCACATGCTCTCGGGAGAGGACTCACGATGACCGTCACGAACGACGTGCGGCTGGAGCACGGGCTGCGCGCAGCGATGGGCAACCTCGTCGCGGGGTTGAACGTCGTCACGACATCCGCCGGAGGCTCCCCGCACGGCACGACCGTCAGTGGCGTCATGTCGTTGTCGATGGATCCGCCGATGGTGCTGGTCTCGCTGGGCGTACGTTCACGGTTGCTCGCGCGGCTGTCCGAGGGAGCCCGGTTCGGGGTCAACATCCTCGCGTCGAACCAGGATCAGGTGGCGCTGCGGTTCTCCGGGTCGGCCCCGGACCGGTTCGCCGACATCCCGTGGTTCGAGGACCACGGCGCGCCGCGCATCGTCGACGCCCATGGGTGGGTCGCCGCCGATGTCGAGTCGCTCGTCCCCGGCGGGGACCACGTCATCGTGCTCGGCCGGGTCGTCGACGCCGTCGCGTCACCCGGCGCACCGCTGGCGTACCACCAGCGCACCTTCGGCACCCACCAAGCGTTCTAACTCGCCGCGATGTGGCGGGTAGACCACCACGGACACGACTCCACGTCGTGGTTCAGGCGCCAAATCGCAGTGCTGCGAGGTGCTAGGCGCGGACTTGGGCGATCGCGTAGAGCGCGATGCCTGCGGCGACGCCGGCGTTGAGCGACTCGAGCCCTGTCGCCATCGGGATCGAGACGATCTCGTCGCACGTCTCGCCGACGAGGCGGGACAGGCCCTTGCCCTCGCTGCCGATCACGACGACGACGGGACCGTCGACCATCTGCGACTGCGCGATGTCGACCGTGCCGTCGGCGGCGAGGCCGATGACCATGCAACCGTCGTCCTGGAACTGCTTGAGCGTGCGGGTCAGGTTGGTGACCCGGGCGACCGGCACGCGCGCTGCGGCACCGGCCGAGGTCTTCCACGCCGCTGCCGTGATCTGCGCGGCGCGGCGCTCGGGGATGACGACACCGTGCGCGCCGAAGCCCGACGCGGACCGGATGATCGCACCGAGGTTGCGGGGATCGGTGACGCCGTCGAGCATCACGATCAGCGCCGGCTCGTCGCGCTCAGCAGCGAGGTCGAGCAGGTCCTGCGGGTTGGCGTACTCGTATGCGTTGAGCTTGGCCGCGATGCCCTGGTGCACCGCACCGCCGGTGAGCTTGTCGAGCTCGATGCGGCCGATCTCGAGCAGGCTGACGTGCTGCTCGGCGGCGAGCTTGAAGATCTCGCGGATCTTCTCGTCGCGGTCCGTGCCCTCGGCGACGTAGAGCGCGTGCACCGGCACGGTCGCCCTGAGCAGCTCGAGCACCGAGTTGCGCCCGGCGACCCACTCGGCGGCGTCGCCCTGCTTGCGCTTGGGCCGTGCGGCCTCGCGCTTCTGGGTCGCGTTCTTCATCTTGTAGATCTTGTGGTTCGGCCGGTCCTCGGCGCGCGGGGTCGGGCCCTTGCCCTCGAGGCCCTGGCGGCGCCGACCTCCGGAGCCGGCGGTGGGGTTGCCCTTGCCGGTCTTCTTGATCGCGCCCTTGCGCTTGCTGTTGCCTGGCATGTCTAGTTGTCGCCCTTCACGGACCATCTCGCGCCCTGCGGTGTGTCCTCGATCTCGATGCCGGCGGCCGTGAGCTGGTCGCGCACCCGGTCCGCCGTGGCGAAGTCCTTGTTGGCTCGCGCCTGCTGGCGCTGCTCCAGCAGGCCGCCCACGAGGGAGTCGATCACCTGCGCGTACGCCGCATCGTCACCTCCACGGTCCCACGTCGGGGACAGTGGGTCCAAACCGAGCACGTCGAGCATCGAACGTACGCTCGCCAGAACGCCGGCCAGCTCGGCGGTGTTGCCCTCGGCCAGCAGCTTGTTGCCCTCGCCGATCGTGGCCTGCAGCACCGCCAGCGCGGCGGGCACCGACAGGTCGTCGTCCATCGCCGCGGCGAAGGCCTGCGGGCACCTCACCGACCTCGCCGGCACCGACCCGCTCGGCCGCACGGCGTACGAATCCCTCGATCCGCTGGAACGCCGTCGCGGCCTCGGCGAGCGACTCCTCGGAGAACTCGACGATCGACCGGTAGTGCGACGCGGCGAGGTAGTAGCGCAGGTCGATCGGGCGTACGCGCTTGACGACCTCGCTGACCAGCAGCGTGTTGCCGACCGACTTGGACATCTTGGACCCGGCGAGGTTGAGCATCGCGTTGTGCATCCAGAGCCGGGCGAACTGCCTGGCCCGCCGCACGGGACTGCGCGAGCTCGTTCTCGTGGTGCGGGAAGCGCAGGTCGAGGCCGCCGCCGTGGATGTCGAACTCGTCGCCGAGGAACTTCGACGCCATCGCCGAGCACTCCAGGTGCCAGCCCGGACGGCCGCGGCCCCACGGCGTCGGCCACGAGGCCGACTCGGGGTCGCCCTGCCTTGTGGCCCTTCCAGAGCGCGAAGTCGCGGGCGTCGCGCTTGCCCTCCGGCGGAGCGTCCTCGGCGGCCTGCATGTCGTCGATCTTCTGGTTGGACAGCTCGCCGTACGACGGCCAGGAGCGTACGTCGAAGTAGACGTCGCCCGAGCCGTCCTCCGCGGCGTACGCGTGACCGCGCTCGATCAGCGTCTGCATCATCTCGATCATCTCGGGCACGACGCCGGTCGCGCGCGGCTCGTACGTCGGAGGGACGCAGCCGAGCACCTCGTAGGCGGCATGCAGCGCGCGCTCGTTCTCGTACGCGACGGCGAACCACGGCCGGTCCTGCTCGACACCCTTGGCCAGGATCTTGTCGTCGATGTCGGTGACGTTCGCGACGATCGTGACGGCGTATCCCGAGCGCTCGAGCCAGCGGCGCAGGACGTCGAACACGACCTCCTTGCGGATGTGGCCGATGTGCGGCGGACCCTGCACCGTGAGCCCGCAGTGGTAGATCGACACTCGTCCCGGCTGGACCGGGACGAGGGCTTGGATCTGCCGGGACGCAGTGTCATAGAGCTGGAATGCCACGCGCCAACCTTATCGGCTCCGGCCGCATCCTCCCGACGCTCGATGCGGCGAGCTCCTCGCCCGACTCGTGCCGGCCTAGCGCGTGATCCCGCCGGTCAGATCGGCTGCGTACGGGAAGTAGGTGCCGTACGTGACCGCCCCGCAGGGTACGGACTCGCGCCACCAGATCGACATGTCGTCCCAGTAGCCGTGCGTCCACACGGCCCGGGACAGGCCCAGGCTGTCGTAGATGGCGTAGGTGTCCTTGGCGTACTGGGTCGAGGAGGCGAGGTCACCGCCGTTGCAGGGATTCATGATCCCGTACTCCCCGATGTACAGCGGCATGCCGGCGGCCTCCGCGACGCCCACCGCCTGCTGGACGAACGCGGTGTGCTCGGTCTTGCGGGTGGCGTACGCCTTGGACGCCGGGTTGTAGGGGACGTACGAGCCGCCCATCGCGCTGCTGCTCGTCTGGTCGGTGTCCTCCTTCTGGGTCGCGTAGGCGCTGGAGGAGTAGCCGATCCCGTAGGTCGCGTTGGTCCCGGTGGCCTGCCCGAAGTAGTCGTGGAACGTCATCACCACGTTGGGCGTCGCCACACCTGGCCAGGTTCACCCCGACGAGCGATCCACTCCCGGCCACCGGCGACACGATGAGGATCTTGTCGGGGTCGGTGGCGCGCAGCGACTTGCTGCCGGTGGGCGCCAGCCACGGGCCGTAGACCGTGTCGACGAGCTTCTGCGTCCGATCGACCGCAGTGGTGCCGTCGGCCGCCGGTTCGTTGACCAGGTCGACGGCGATCACGTGCTGCCCGCGGCTCGTGGAGCCGTTGTAGCGGTTGAGGACGAACTTCAGGTAGTCGGCGGTCTCCTGCAGCGCCGAGGGCGTCATCGGCCAGGGCGTCCCAGGCGGTGCTCGACTCGCATGACGTACCGGGCGTCGCTCCGACCTTGGTCCATGCCCACGCGGGGATGCCCTTGTGGGCGCCGGCCATGACCGGATCCTCCCGGCACATTGCCGAGTTCGGGTTGGACGCTGTGCCGACGTTCGACAGGTGCATGGGATCGAGGATCACGTACAGGCCCTGCTCGATGGCCTCGTCGATGATGCTGTCGAGCTGGGCGAACGCGTCGTCGTCGATCACGATCGACGAGCCGGACTGCTTCTGGAAGTACGACCAGTCCATCGCGAGTCGGACCGTGTTGAAGGCCGGCGCTCCGGCGCCGCCCATCGCCTCGACCTCCTTGAGGACGTACGGGGTCTGCCACGTGCCGGCGACTTTGTGAGCCGTGCGCTTGATGTTCACGCCGTTCGCCACGAACGGGGCGTCAGTCACGTTGCTGACGAACGACGACGGCGCTTTCGCGTGGAAGAGCTCGTCGGACGGGGCAATGGGCGCATTGGCGGGCGCGTACCCTCTGCGCAGCCGTCTTCATCTCCGAGCGCACCCACCTGATCGGCTGGTTGTTGAGCCGAGCCTGCGACTGCGTCACCCGCACCCCGACGGTGTACTGCTTGCCGGGGGTCAGACCCGTGAAGGTATGACTGGTCGTGCCGATCGTGGTGATGTACGTCGCCCACGACGGTGTGCCGGCACCCTCCCCCAGATACAGGTCGTACTGGTGGAACGGCTTCGCGGTGTAGGCCGGCCAGCTCACGGTCAGGTCGCCCGCCGACGTGGCCGACGTCGTCAGCGATCCCGATCTGGGGGTTGGTCCTGACGGCTGACCTTCGACCGGTTGCGATCGCTCGCCGACCCCGACCTGGGGACCGTCCGCACCGTGATCTCGTACGACTTGCCCGGCGTGATGCCGGTCGCGCGGAACTCCTTGGTGTACGTCGTCTGGCCCGAGACGTACGGGACCGGCGACGCGTATGTGGCGCCCACGCTCGAAGCTGCGCTCGAGTGCCAGGTCGACGAACCGGCGGAACGGTACTGGACCTCGTACCTGCTGATCGTCCCGCCCACGTGACTCCAGCTGAGCTTCAGGGTGGTCGAGTCGGCTTCGATCTCGATGTACTTGATCGTGACAGCGGACGCGGCAGCCTGCGCGGCGCCCGACGTGCCAGCCAACGTGGCAACGACCATCACCAGCGACATCACCACGAAGCGGACTGCTTTCAAGGACATCGTCATGGCCAGCTCGCAATCGTGTGGAGTGACACCGCTGTAGTCGGACTCTAACCAGACCCGGCGCCTCTCGGGCGCCGTTTGGCTCGAGCGCAGGAATATACCTCGTGGTTCCCATCAGCCCCACAAATCCCACGAGTCACTTACCATGGATCGATGCGTCACCTTCCCCGACTCGCCGTCGTCGCACTGCTCTGCCTTCGCCCTCCTGCCAGCGGTCCCGGCCTCCGCAGCGACCGGCACGGCCTCGTTCGTTCGCTGGTCCAGCTCCGCCGACTTCGCCAAGGGCACCTCGGTCGGCCTCGCCGCCCAGAGCGGCGCCCTCACGCTGGGCAAGGGCACCTCGGTCCTCAGCTATGACGACCCGCGCGTCTCCGGCGGCGCCAAGAAGTACGACAGCGGCAGCTGGACGTCGCCGTGGCAGTCGACCGGGTTCTCGGCCAAGAGCCTGATCCCCTCGTGGAACATCCAGTACGCCGACCGGCACGTGGGCCCGCATCGAGGTCCGCGTCAAGAGCGGGTCGACGACCGGCAGCTGGGACACCGTCGCCAACTACGCGTTCTCGGCGTCATACATCAAGCGCGCCTCGGGCTCGGCCCAGACCGACGACCTCGCCAAGCTGTCGACCGACACGGTCCTCGCCAACAGCGGCAAGTCGTTCACCAGCTGGCAGGTGCGGGTCCTCCTCATGCGACCCGCGCGGAGCGAAGACCACGCCGACCCTCGAGGCCGTCAACGGCACCGCAGGCGACCTACGCGACCCGCACGACCACGCACCAGCTCGACCACGATGACCAAGACCAAGGAGCTCGCGGTCCCGATGTCGTCGCAGATGATCCACAAGGGCGAATACCCCGAGTGGGGCGGCGGCGGCGAGGCGTGGTGCTCGCCGACCTCGACGTCGATGGTCATGCGCTACTTCGGCAAGGGCCCGACGGCCGCCGACTACGCGTGGACGTCCTTCCAGGACGGATTCGTCGACCACGCCGCGCGCTACACGTTCGACTACGCCTACGACGGCACCGGCAACTGGCCGTTCAACACCGCATACGCCGCGCGCCACTCGCTCGACGCGTTCGTGACCCGGCTCTACACGCTGCGCGATGCCGAGGCGTTCATCAATGCCGGCATCCCGCTCGTCGCCTCGATCGCGTTCGGCAAGGGCGAGCTCGACGGGGCCCCGATCTCGTCGACCCCAGGTCACCTGGTCGTGATCCGCGGCTTCACCTCAGCCGGCAGCGTCATCGTCAACGACCCGGCAGCGTCCAAGAACTCGACGGTCCGGCGCGTCTACAACCGCGCCCAGTTCGAGAAGGCGTGGCAGCGTGGCAGCGGCGGCGTCGTGTACGTCATCCGGCCCGACCAGCCAGGCGCTCCCGGCCGACACCACCCGCTGGTAAGTCCTACGCGACCTTGACGCTGATCTTCGGGGTAGCCCGTCGCCCCGTCGGGCAGCACGTCCGCCCGTTCGCCGGTCTGCGGCTTGCCCTTGGCGTTCGTCGCCCGCGCCTCGATCTCGTGGTCGCCCGGTTCGGCCGCCCACTCCAGCCGCCACTGGACCCACGTGTCGACGTTGGGCACCGTGCCGAGCGTCGCCTTCTGCCACGCGCCGCCGTCGACCCTGACCTCGACGCCCTGGATCGCCGACGTGCTGCGCCCACGCGACGCCCGCGATCGTGGTCGTACCCGCATCGAGGGTCTGCGCCGTTGTGGGGCACATCGATGCGTGACTCGGTCTTGACCGGCCCGCGTTCGCCCCAGCCGCGCTGCGTCCAGTACGCCTTGAAGTCCGCGAACCGGGTCACCTCCCAGTCGACGACCCACTTCGTCGCGGAGACATAGCCGTACAGCCCGGGAACCACCTGGCGCACGGGGAAGCCGTGCGGGATCGGCAACGGCTCGCCGTTCATCGTCAGCGCCAGCAGCGCGTTGCGGCCGTCGGTCAGCGCCTCGAGCGGCGTGCCGCAGGTCCAGCCGTCGTCCGATGTCGACAGCAGGGCGTCAGCGCCGGGCTGGATGCCGACCTCGTCGAGGATGCCCTTGATCGGCACACCACCCCAGAGCGTGTTGCCGATCAGGTCGCCGCCGACGGGGTTGGAGACGCAGCAGATCGTCACCCATTCGTGCTCGAGGCCGCGGTCGAGCAGGTCCTGGTAGGTCAGCGTCAGCTCCTTGTCGACCATGCCGTGGATGCGCAGGGTCCACGTCTCGGGATCGACGAGGGGCGGCGAGAGGGCCGTGTCGATCCGGTAGAAGTCGCGGTTGCTCGTGAGCCACGAGCCCTGGCCCTCGACCGCGAGGTCGGCGCCCGCCGGCACCGGCACCCGGCGCGACGGGAGCTTGAGCGCCTCGCGTACGCGTTCGATCGCCTGCCTGCGGCGATGGCGCGACGCCAGCACCTCGCCGGCGGAGCCGACGACGATCGTGGCGACCGCGATGACGGCGGACGTACGGATGAAGGTCCGGCGGCTCTCGTCGACCGTCACGTGCGCGCGATCGCGCAGCAACAGGTGCAGGGCGCCGATGACCACGCCGCCGGCCGCGACGCAGACGAGCACCCCGCCGGCATCGCCGTGCGGACGCGACAGCACCGCGGCCGACGCCAGCGCGACGAGTGCGGCCACGAGGGCGTACGCCTGGGGGCGGGGCCACGAGCGACCGGCCAGCGCACCGAGCAGCAGGATCGCGACGACGACGCTGGCGACCGCGAGTGGCTTGTCGGCATGCCCGACGACGCCGATGATCGCCTCGGCCATCGGCCCGGGCGTCAGCTTGATGACGGACTGCCCGACGGCCAGCGACCGGCGACTCGCGCAGGTTGAACAGCGCCGACAGGCCTTCGCTCGCGGCCAATGCGCCGCAGCCGCCGCGAGGAGCCCGCTGAAGGTGGACCGCTGGGATGTCACCTGCCCATCCTCTCGCGCAGGTCCCAGCCGCCGCGTGCGTACGGCATGATCGACCTGTGACATCTGCGCGCATCGGCATCGGTACCGACGTCCACCGGCTCGTGCCGGGTCGCCCGATGTGGCTCGCCGGCCTGTTGTGGCCCGACGAGGACCAGGGCCTCGAGGGGCACTCCGACGGCGACTGCGTCTCGCACGCGCTCGTCGATGCCGCGCTCGGCGCCGCCGGGCTGGGCGACATCGGCGGCCTCTTCGGCACGGGCGAGCCCGAGTGGGCCGGCGCCTCCGGGGTCGACTTCCTGATCGAGATCGAGCGGCGCCTGCGCGATCACGGGTGGCGGGTCGGCAACGCGTCGGTCCAGGTCATCGGCAACCGCCCCAAGATCGGGCCGCGCCGCGTCCAGGCGCAGCGCGTGCTCAGCGATGCCCTCGGCGCCCCCGTCAGCCTCTCCGCCACGACGACCGACGGCCTCGGCCTGACCGGTCGCGGCGAAGGCATCGCCGCGATCGCCACCGCCCTCGTCCTGCCCCCCTGCAGCTCCTCTGGGCGGTGACCGCCACGCCCCCACTTGTGGGGACACGACGAAGCCCCCGACTCGATGAGTCGGGGGCTTCGTACGGTGTTCAGATCAGGACGCGAGAACCTCGTCGAGACGGGTCTCGGCCTTGTCCTCGTTGGTCTTCTCGGCGAGAGCCAGCTCGGAGACCAGGATCTGGCGCGCCTTGGCCAGCATCCGCTTCTCACCAGCCGACAGCCCACGCTCGTGATCGCGGCGCCACAGGTCACGCACGACCTCGGCAACCTTGAGCACGTCACCCGAGTGCAGCTTCTCGAGGTTCGCCTTGTAACGCCGAGACCAGTTGGTCGGCTCCTCGACGTGCTCGGCACGGAGAACTCCGAAAACCCGCTCGAGCCCTGCTTCGTCGACGACGTCGCGAACTCCGACGAGATCAAGGTTGCATGCGGGTACGCGAACGACCAGGTCGTTCTGCGAGACGATGCGCAGTACGAGGTATTCACGCTCCTCGCCCTTGATCGTCCGGGTCTCGATGTCCTCGATGACTGCAGCGCCGTGATTGGGATAGACAACGGTTTCGCCGACAACAAAAGTCATAGAGAAAACACCTTTCCTAGGTGACCAGTCTAACATGCGTAACGGATGTCGATCCCTGCCGTTTCAGGCCATCCCGCCCATACCAGATGACATCGCAGCAGGTCAAAGGCAACCTCAGAAGGCCTCTCGGATACGATCTTGGCGACCCTTCGACACATCGATGACCGACCGAAAGCAGTGATCTCGTGAGCACCGTACGACGTCGCCGCCTCGCGGCCACCGCCCTTGCCACGACGGCACTTCTGGCCCTCGGCGGCTGCGGCACGGGCTTCAAGGCCCAGACCAATCAGGTCTACCAGGCCGGCGTCGGCGCCAACCATCGCGGCGAGATGGACGTGCTCAACACGCTGCTCGTCGCCAACGACGACGGGTCCGCCACGCTCTCGGCGGCGATCGTCAACAACACCGGACCCGAGCAGACGCTGTCATCCGTCACGGTCACGACGCTGACGGCAAGGAGCTCCCCGTCGCCAGCACCAAGCTGCTCCTGTCCCTCCCCGCGGGCATCCTCACCACGGTCGGCGGCGCGGCCGACGCCGGCGGCTTCGTGGATCTCCAAGGGCGCGACGGCCGGCGACTACGTCAAGGTGACCCTGACTTCAGCGACGTCGGCCCGGTCACGATCGAGGCTCCCGTCGTGGCCCGCACCGCCGAGTACGACAAGGTCGGCGGCGCGCCCAAGACCGAGCCCACCGCCGAGCCCACGCCGACGGACACCGAGACCGAGTCCACCGACTCCGAGTAGGCCACGCACGTACGACGAAGGCCCCCACCGATCCGGTGGGGGCCTTCGTCACGTAGGTCAGCTCAGCTGGCCGGTGACCAGGTAGACGACGCGACGGGCCATCGACACGGCGTGGTCGCCGATGCGCTCGTAGTAGCGACCCAGCAGCGCCAGGTCGACGGCCGGCTCGACGCCGTACGACCACGATGTCGCCGAGCAGCGAGCGGAGCAGCTCCTTGCGGAGCCGGTCCATCTCGTCGTCCTCGTTCTCGAGCTGGCCCGCGGCGTCGACGTTGCGGTTGGCGACGATGCGCGAGGCCGAGTCGATCATCGAGTCGGCGACAGCCGCCATCGCGGTGATGTTGGGGTGCAGGTGCTCCGGCACCGCGGAGTCGGGCATACGGCGCCGGGCCACCTTGGCCACGTGCACCGACAGGTCGCCCATCCGCTGGAGGTCGGTCAGCATCCGCAGCGTCGCGACGAGCTGCCGGAGGTCGGTCGCGACCGGCTGCTGCGTGGCGAGCAGCAGAAGTGCGCGCTCCTCGATGATCTCGGTCGCCTCGTCGATGTCCTTGTCGCCGGCGATGACGGACTCCGCGATCTGGGCGTCTGCTTCAAGCAGAGCCTTGGTCGCGTCGGCCACGGCACGGCGTACGGTCCCGGTCAGGTTCACCAGGTCGTCGACGATGGCATCGAGCTGTTCGTAATACTGATCGCGCATGTCCCAGACCGTAGGCAGGCGGGATGAACGGACGGCGACCTCCGGTGAACGCGGTGTGAACAGCAACCGAAAGGCCTGTCGCTGCAGGGGTCAGAGTGCGGTCTGGGATGGAAATGCCCTCTACGATCGATGATGTGGATACCAGTGCAGGATTGTTGATCGCGGGGGCGATCGGCGCCGTCGTCGGCGCGATGATCACCTATGTGTGGCGCTTCAGCGAGCGCCGCGAGGCCACCGTGCCCGCGCCCTCCCCGCTCGTACCGCCCGGCGCCGACCAGGTCCTCGCGGTGATCTCCGTCCTCTGCCGTGCTGATCGACTCGTCCGACACCGTCGTCAAGGCGTCCGCGCCGGCGTTCGCGATGGGCATCGTGCACGAGGACCGGCTCGCAGCCCGAAGAGCTCATGACGCTCGTCCGGCAGGTACGCCGTGACGGCCAGGTGCGCGAGGCCGACGTCTCGCTGCAGCCACGCCGCGGCACGACGTCGTACGTCCACGCGCGGGTCGCGCCGCTGACCTCGCGCCTGATCCTGGTGCTGGCCGACGACCGTACGCGCGAGCACCGGGTCGAGTCGATCCGCCGCGACTTCGTCGCCAACGTCAGCCACGAGCTCAAGACGCCGGTCGGCGCGCTCAACCTGCTCGCCGAGGCCGTCGGCGAGGCCAAGGACGATCCCGAGGCGGTCGTCCGGTTCTCCAGCCGCATGCACCTGGAGAGCGAGCGACTGACCCGCCTCGTGCAGCAGATCATCGACCTGTCGCGGCTGCAGAACGACATCCTGAGCGACGACGCCGACCACGATCAAGATCGGCGAGCTCGTCTCCGAGGCGACCGAGCACTCCGCGACCGACGCCGAGCACAAGAACATCGAGATCGTCACCACGGTCGAGCCCGACCTGCTACGTCCACGGCGACCGCGCCCAGCTGCACGCCGCGGTCAGCAACCTGGTCGAGAACGCCGTGACCTACAGCCCCGACGGATCGCGGGTCACGCGTCACGGCGCAGCTCGACGGCGAGGACGTACGCCTGACCGTCGCCGACAACGGCATCGGCATCCCCGGCGACGAGCTCGACCGCATCTTCGAGCGCTTCTACCGCGTCGACCCGGCCCGCGCCCGTACGACCGGCGGCACCGGCCTCGGCCTGTCGATCGTCAAGCACGTCGCAGCCAGCAACGGCGGAACGGTCGAGGTGTGGAGCGAGCCGGGACTCGGGCTCGTCCTTCACGCTGGTCCTGCCGGCACACAGCCATGAAATCGATGAGGAGAACGCGTGACCAAAGTATTGGTCGTCGAGGACGAGACGAGCTACAGCGAGGCGCTGTCGTACGTCCTGCGCAAGGAAGGGTTCGAGGTCGCGATCGCCGAGACCGGCCCCGATGCACTGACCGAGTTCGATCGCGGCGGTGCGGACATCGTGCTGCTCGACCTGATGCTGCCGGGGCTGTCCGGCACCGAGGTGTGCCGCGCCCTGCGGCAGATCTCCTCGGTGCCGATCATCATGGTCAGCGCCAAGGACACCGAGGTCGACAAGGTCGTCGGCCTCGAGCTCGGCGCCGACGACTACGTCACCAAGCCCTACTCCCCTCGCGAGCTCGTCGCCCGCATCCGCGCCGTGCTGCGCCGCGGGTTCACCGACGAGATCGACGACAACGCCTCGCTCGAGCAGGGCCGCGTACGCATGGACGTCGACCGGCACCTCGTGACGATCGACGGCGCGGAGACGAAGTTCCCGCTCAAGGAGTTCGAGCTGCTCGAGTACTTCCTGCGCAACCCCGGCCGCGTGCTGACCCGCGGTCAGCTGATCGACCGGGTGTGGGGTGCGGACTACGTCGGCGACACCAAGACCCTCGACGTCCACGTCAAGCGCCTGCGAGCCAAGATCGAGAAGGACCCGACGAACCCCATCACCCTGACCACCGTGCGAGGCCTGGGCTACAAGTACGACTCGTGAGCCCGTCGCGGCGAGCCATCGAGCTTGCGTCGTGGACGAGCGCCTGACAGCGCGATCGCCGGAACTGACTAGCGACCCTGGTTGGCCACGCTGCGATCGCGTCTGCGGCTGCGTCGGGGTCGAGGTACATGCCGCCCGTGACCGTGGGCTTGAGGTCGTCGTCGAGCTCGTAGACCAGCGGGATGCCGGTCGGGATGTTGAGGCCGACGACGGCTTCCTCGCTCAGCCCGTCGAGGTGCTTGACGAGGGCCCGCAGCGAGTTGCCGTGCGCCGTCACCAGGACGACGCGGCCGGCGAGCAGGTCGGGGACGATCGAGTCGTACCAGTAGGGCAGCATCCGCTGCAGCACGTCGGCCAGCGCCTCGGTGCGCGGCAGGAGCTCGTCGGGCAGCGAGGCGTAGCGCGCGTCGGACGCCTGGCTGAACTCCGAGTCGTCCTCGAGCGGCGGCGGCGGGGTGTCGTACGAACGACGCCACGTCATGAACTGCTCCTCGCCGAACTCCTCGAGGGTCGCCTTCTTGTCCTTGCCCTGCAGCGCACCGTAGTGGCGTTCGTTGAGCCGCCACGACCGGCGTACGGGGATCCAGTGGCGGTCGATGCCGTTGAGCACGATCTCGGCGGTGCGGATCGCGCGACGCAGCAGCGAGGTGTGCAGGACGTCGGGCGCGAGGCCGGCGCCGGCCAGCAGCTCGGCACCGCGCGAGGCCTCGGCGAGGCCCTGCTCGTTGAGGTCGACGTCGACCCAGCCGGTGAACAGGTTCTTGGCGTTCCACTCGCTGTGACCGTGGCGCAGGAGGATCAGGGTGCTCATGGAACTGAGCCTATTGGGTCACTCCTCGTCGCCCTCCGCGGCCTTCCACTCGCTGTAGATCTGGCTGAGCGCCTGCACGTAGTCGTTCTGCGAGTGCATGCCCGTCGAGGGTCCACTGGTGCTCGATGACGATCGTACGGCAGCTGGGCGATGCGGATCTCCTCGCCAGCCTGGTGCTGCATCCGCACCTCGTCGGCGTACTCGGTGCTCGCCAGCAACGCCTCCGCGGTCTCGAGGTCGAGGCCGACGAGGGCGGCACGCGTCGCGAGGGCGAACGGGTCGCCGATGTCGGCGCCCTCGAGGAAGTGCGCGCGCCAGAGCTGGTGGGCCAGGTCGCGCTGGATGCCCGGGCCCGCCTCGTCGGCCCAGGTCAGCAGCCGCCACGCGTCGAACGAGTTGGCCTGCACGGCCTCCTCGAAGTTGAGGTCGATGCCGGTGATCTTCGCGGCCGCGGTGACCTGGACGTTGATCAGCTCGGCCTTGTCCAGGCCCTCGAGCTCGTCGGCAGTGCGTCCATGAGCAGCCGGCCCTCGCTCGGCTCGTCGGGCTCGAGCTGGAAGGCCCGCAGCGTGAACTCGACCGGCTCACCGGTCAGGATCGAGAACATCGCGGCAGCGCGTTCGAACCGGGTGGCGCCGATGTACGACCAGGGTCGGTGATGTCGGCGAAAACCAAGACCTTCACGCCGGCAACGCTACGCGATCCCGAAAGCGTTGTTCCGCCCCTCTAGATTCGAACCATGCCTCATCACGAAGCGACCGGCATCGCCTGGACCGAGCGCGGCAGCCGGCCTGCCGGTCGTCATGCTGCACGGCTTGATGGGCGACCATCGCCTGATCAGCCGGTTCACCGAGTCGGTCCTCGCGCTCGCGACCCGGGCTGCGACGCCTTCACCTCGACCTGCCCGGGCCACGGTCTGAGCAGCGGCGACGGCGTCTCGTCGTCGGACGACGTCGTGGACGCGCGTCGCGGCCTTCCTCGACGACGTGCTCGGCGACGAGGCGTACGCCGTGGTCGGCAACTCGTTCGGCGGCGGCGTCGCCCGCGCCCTGGCGGCCCGCGATCCCGTCGCGGGTCCTCGGCATGGCGCTCATCGCGCCGATGATCATCGCCGACCACAGCCTGCGGGACGTCCCGGCGCTCGTGCCGGTCGACGTCGAGCCCCTCGACGGGGCCCGAGGACGACCGGCGCGACTTCGCCGAGTTCACGTTCCGCCAGACGAAGCAGCACTGGGAGCTCTTCGTCGACGAGGTCGTTCCCGGCGCGCGCCTCGCCGACATGGAGGCCATCGGGCGCATCTCCGCGGCGTACGAGTTCAGCGTCAGGCCGGAGTCGCGGTTCACGACGTACGACCGGCCGGTGACGCTTCATCCTCGGCCGGCAGGATCCGGTCGTCGGGTACGCCGACGCGCTCGCGATCGCCCCGTCATACCCGCGCGCGACCTACCTCGTCGCGGACGGGGCCGGCCACAACCCGCACCACGAGCAGCCCGAGCTGTCCGCTGCCGCCCTCGCGCCTGGATCGACGCGGTGGTCAGCTCGACGGCTTGAGGTGCTTGAACGCGTCGAGGTTGCGGGTCGACTCGCCCCGCGACTCGCGCCACTGCCCACTCCTTGCGGATCGACGACGCGAAGCCGAGCTCGAGGATCGTGTTGAACGACTCGTCGGCGTACGTCAGCACGGCGCCGAGCACGCGGTCGACCTCGTCGGTCGTGACGGCGTGCAGCGGCAGCCGGCCGTCGAGGTAGATGTCGCCGGCCGAGTCGACGGCGAAGGCCACGCCGAACATCTTGAGGTTGCGCTCCAGCAGCCAGCGGTAGACCGTCTCGTGGTTCTCGTCGGGGTTGCGGCACACGAACGCGTGGATGCCGAGCGCGTGCTTGCCGATCTCGAGCCGGCACGTCGTCTGCAGCTTGCGCTCGCCCGGCAGGGTGACCTCGAAGACGCCGGGCCGGTGCTCGGTGAACTCCAGCTCGGCCGCCTTGAGCGCCTCGACGATCGTCGTCCGTGCGTCGGTCATGCCATCTTCTCCACGTGCGTGCGGTGCCACTCGATCGCTTCCTCGTAGACCTTGAGCGTACGGTCGGCCGTGACGTCCCAGCCGAAGCTCTCGGCATGGCGTACGGCCTTGTGGCTCATCGCCTCGCGGAGCTCGGGATCGGTCAGCAGCGGGTGCAGCGCCGCGGCGTAGTCGCGCGGGGTCGTGCCCGTCGACCAGGACGCCGGACACGCCGTCGGACACCGCGGTCGACAGGCCGCCGACGCGCGCGGCCACGACCGGCGTGCCGCACGCCTGCGCCTCGATCGCGACGAGGCCGAACGACTCGTTGTAGGACGGCACGCAGACGACCGACGCGGCGGCGTACCAGTCGGCGAGGTCCTGCTGCGCGACGGTCGGGACGAACCGGACGACGTCCTCGATGCCCAGCCGTGCGCTCAGGTCGGTCAGCGCCGTCGGCCGGTCGAGGCCCGAGCCGGACGCCCCACCGACGATCGCGACGACGAGCCGCTCGCGCAGCCCCGGATCGTCGTGCAGCATCCGCGCCGCGGCCTCGAGCACGACGTCGGGCGCCTTGAGCGGCTGGATGCGGCCGGCGAACAGCAGCAGCGCGGCGTCGTCGGGCACGCCGAGCACCGCCCGCGCCTCGGCCTGCCGGCCGGCGCGGAAGACCTCGAGGTCGACGCCCGGGTGCACCACCGCGACGTGCTCGGGCTCGGCGTCGTACATCTCGATGAGCTCGCGGCGCTCCTCCATCGTGTTGGCGATGAGGCGGTCGGCGAGCCGGACGATCTCCTCCTCGCCGTAGATGCGGCCGATCGGCTCGGCGTCGTCGCCCTCGGCGAGCATCGCGTTCTTGACCTTGGCCATCGTGTGCATCGTGTGGACCAGCGGCACGTTCCACCGCTCGCGGGCGACCGTGCCGACCTGGCCCGACAGCCAGTAGTGCGAGTGCACGAGGTCGAAGTGCCCCGGCTCGCGCTCGACCTCGGCGCGCAGCACGTCGCGTACGAACGAGCACAGCTGCGACGGCAGGTCGTTCTTCTGCAGGCCCTCGAACGGCCCGGCGGGGACGTGGTGCACGAGGATGCCGGGCTCGGCCTCGACGAGCTGGGGCTGGTGGCGGGACGTGGCGCGGGTGAAGATCTCGACCTCGATGCCGCGCGACGCGAGCTGGCGGGAGAGCTCGAGCACGTAGACGTTCATGCCGCCGGCATCGCCGTCACCGGGCTGCTCGAGGGGCGAGGTGTGCGCCGAGAGCATCGCGATTCGCTTGAGCATCGATCAGCCGCCTTTCGGCTCCATCGTCTCACCCGATGCCCAGCCGCTGCCTGCGTGGCCGTCTGACACCATGACGTCATGCCCACCGCCGTCGTCACCGGGGCCAGCAGCGGCATCGGCGCCGCCACCGCACGCGCCCTCGCCCAGGCCGGATATCACGTCTTCTGCGTCGCCCGACGCACCGAGCGCATCGAGGCACTCGCCGGCGAGATCGGCGGCACCGCGATCACCTGCGACGTGACCGACGAGGCGCAGGTCGCCGCGCTCGCCGAGGCCGTCGGCCCGTCGCTCGACCTGCTGCTCAACAACGCCGGCGGCGCGGTCGGCACCGACCACGTCGCCGTCGAGCAACCCCGACGACTGGCGGCACATGTACGAGGTCAACGTCATCGGCACGCTGCTCGTGACGCGGGCGCTGCTGCCCGCGCTCGTCGCCAGCGGCGCCGGCACGCTGATCAACCTCGGCTCGACCGCGGGCCACATCACGTACGAGGGCGGTGGCGGCTACACCGCGGCCAAGCACGGCGTCACGGCGATGACCGAGACCCTGCGGCTCGAGCTCAACGGCCAGCCCGTACGGGTCACCGAGATCGCGCCGGGCATGGTGCGCACCGACGAGTTCTCGCTCAACCGGTTCGGCGGCGACCAGGCCAAGGCCGACGCGATCTACGCCGGCGTGCGCGAGCCCCTCGTCGCGGAGGACATCGCCGACGCGATCGCCTGGGTCGCGACCCGTCCGCAGCACGTCAACGTCGACCTCATGGTGCTCAAGCCGATCGCCCAGGCGGCGGCCCACAAGGTGCACCGCGAATCGACGAAGGCCCCGCCGGGTTGCGGCAGGGCCGTTCGTACGGGCGACGAGTCAGTGCATGATGACCGGCGCCGCGCCTTCCTCGTCGTCGAGCAGGTGCACGACCTCACGCTTGCGCGGGAGGAAGTAGACCGGGATCAGCGTCGCGACCAGCACACCGAACGCCACCCAGTAGGACGACTGGAACGCGTCGGCCAGGTCCCGGAAGCCATTCTGCAGCACCGCTTCCGACACGTTGAGCAGCTCGACGAGCTTGCCACCGCGGTCGGTGTGCGAGCTGGCTGCCAGCTGCGCGGCCGTCAGGCCACCGTCAACGCCCGGAAGCTTCTCCGAGCCGGCGAGGATGTCGCCGCCCCTCATCGACTTGGTGAGGACGACCGAGATCGTCGCGATGCCGGTGGCGCTGGCCACCTGCTGGGTCACGTTGAGCAGCGTCGACCCGCGAGCGACGTCCGCCGCCTTGAGGGTCTTGAGCGCCGAGGTGAACAGCGGCATCATCGTCGCGCCCATGCCGAGACCGGTCACGAACAGCCACCCCATGATGGTCCAGTCCGAGGTGCCCGGGTCGGTGTTCTGAGCCAGGCCGAACATGCCGATCAGGATGCCGAGGAAGCCGAACGGGACGATGCGGCCCACCGGCATCTTGTCGGTCAGCGCACCCGCGATCGGCATCGTCAGCATGGCGCCGATGCCCTGAGCTGCGACGAGCAGACCGGCCTTCTTGACCGAGTAGCCGTCGACCTGCTGGAAGTAGGTCGGCACCAGCAGCAGCGCACCGAAGAACGCGCCGGCGAACAGGAACATCGTGATGATCGAGACCGTCAGGTTGCGGTCCTTGAACAGCCGCAGGTCGAGCAGCGGGTGCTTCGGCTTGAACGACCAGAAGACGAACGCGCCGATCAGCAGGATGCCGATCGCTGCCGGAATCAGGACCTTCCCGGTCAGCGACGGTGCCCTCCGCCATGCTGGACACGCCGTAGAGCAGCGAGGCGAGACCCGGCGACAGCAGGATCATGCCGACGACGTCGAACGACTCGCTCGGCTCGGGGGCGTCCTTGGGCAGGACCCGCCACGAGTAGACCAGGCCGATCAGGCCGATCGGCAGGTTGATCAGGAAGACCCAGTGCCACGAAGCAGCGTCGATCAGGACGCCGCCGAGGATCGGACCCATGATCGGGCCGAGCAGCATCGGGATGCCGAGGATCGCCATGAGGCGGCCCATGCGGTGCGGGCCGGCGGCCTTGGTCATGATCGTCATGCCGAGCGGCATCAGCATGCCGCCGCCGAGGCCCTGGAGCACCCGGAAGCCGATGAGGGCTTCGATGTTCCACGCCGTCGCGCACAGCAGCGATCCGATCGTGAACAACGCGATCGCCGTCATGTAGAGGCGCTTGGTGCCGAACCGGTCGGCCGCCCAGCCGGTGAGCGGGATGACCGCCGCGAGCGCGAGCATGTAGGCCGTGGCGGTCCACGCGACGGTCGAGTAGGCGAGCGGCTCGTCGCTGCCCGACAGCTCGGTCTGGAACGTCGGCAGTGCGACGTTGACGACCGTGACGTCGAGGATCGACATGATGGCGCCGAGCACGACGACGCCGGCGATCTTGAGGAGCTCGGGTGTGATCTTGTCGCTGTCGTCGATCTGTCCCGTTGGGGAAGTCATACGCAATCTCCTAGTGGGTGTGCCGGCGCAGGGTGTCGCCGGCGAGGATGGTGCTGAGCGCGCGATAGAGGTTGTCGCGCTGGTCTTCGGGCAGGTCCGCCGTGAAGGCCTTGATCGACTCACGCTTGGAGTCGATGTGTTGCATGCTGAGCTTCTCGCCGACCGGCGTGAGCGAGACGAGCTTGACCCGCCGGTCGTCGGGGCTCTCCCGCCGTTCGACGACGTCGAGCTTGAGCAGCTGCTCGACGTTGCGGCCGGTCGCCGCGTCGGAGAGGCCGAGCGCCTTGGCGATCGCGTGGATCGGCGTGGGCTCGCCCTTCTTGGCGAGGAAGAACAACGTACGCGCCTGGGAGAACGACAGGTCGAGCTCGACCATCGCATCCATGCCGTCGGACTCGGCCAGCGTCATCAGACGCATGACGAAGTCCTCGAGCGCGGCGTAGAGCTCGTCCGGTGATGTGGGCACCGAAAAACCATAACCAAAACGCAACCTTTGATCAAATGAAGTCTTTGTGAACCATCAATGACCGGGATGTGACCGCGATTCGTCTCCGGACGGTCGTCCCCCGTAGAATGGCAAGGCTCCGAGGTGCTCGAGCATTCCCCACGCATAGGACTTTTTTCGCATGCCCACACGCTCCGACCTGCGCAATGTCGCAATCGTCGCCCACGTCGACCACGGCAAGACCACGCTGGTCGACGCCATGCTCCAGCAGCAGGGCCACTACGACGAGCACCACCAGCTCGCTGAGCGCGCCATGGACTCCGGCGACCTCGAGCGCGAGAAGGGCATCACGATCCTCGCGAAGAACACCGCGGTCCGCTACAACGGCCCCGGCGCGCCCGACGGCGGCGTGACGATCAACATCATCGACACCCCGGGCCACGCCGACTTCGGTGGCGAGGTCGAGCGCGGCCTCTCGATGGTCGACGCGGTCATCCTGCTCGTCGATGCCTCCGAGGGCCCGCTCCCCCAGACCCGCTTCGTGCTGCGCAAGGCGCTCGCCGCCCACATGCCCGTCGTCCTGGTCGTCAACAAGGTCGACCGCCCCGACTCGCGCATCGCCGAGGTCGTCGACGAGACGTACGAGCTGTTCCTCGACCTGCTCGAGGACGGCGCCAGCGAGGACGCCCTCGACTTCCCCGTCGTCTACGCCTCGGCGCGCGCCGGTCGCGCCTCGCTGACGCAGCCCGAAGACGGCGGCATGCCCGACAGCGACAACCTCATCCCGCTGTTCCAGACGATCATGGACGCCGTGCCGGCTCCGGAGTACACCGAGGGCGCGCCGCTGCAGGCGCACGTCACCAACCTCGACGCCTCGCCGTTCCTCGGCCGGCTCGCGCTGGTCCGCGTCTTCGAGGGCACCCTCAAGAAGGGCGCCCAGGTCGCGTGGATGAAGCACGACGGCACGACCGAGCGGGTCAAGATCACCGAGCTGCTCGTCACCAAGGAGCTCGAGCGCGTACCCGGTGAGAGCGCCGGCCCCGGCGACATCGTCGCGATCGCGGGCATCCCCGACATCACGATCGGCGAGACCCTGGCCGATCCGGAGAACCCCGTCGCGCTGCCGCTCATCACGGTCGACCAGCCGGCCATCTCGATGACGATCGGCACCAACACGTCGCCGCTCGCCGGTCGCGAGAAGGGCACCAAGGTCACCGCCCGCCTCGTCAAGGACCGCCTCGACCGCGAGCTGGTCGGCAACGTGTCGCTCAAGGTCCTCGACACCGAGCGCCCCGACGCCTGGGAGGTCCAGGGCCGCGGCGAGCTCGCGCTGGCGATCCTCGTCGAGCAGATGCGTCGTGAGGGCTACGAGCTCACGGTCGGCAAGCCGCAGGTCGTGACCCGCGAGGTCGACGGCAAGCTGCACGAGCCGATGGAGCGCCTGACGATCGACGCCCCCGAGGAGTACCTCGGCGCGATCACGCAGCTGCTCGCCGTCCGCAAGGGCCGCATGGAGCAGATGATCAACCACGGCACCGGCTGGGTCCGCATGGAGTTCATCGTGCCGGCGCGTGGCCTGATCGGCTTCCGCACCGAGTTCCTCACCGACACCCGCGGCACCGGCATCGCGCACCAGACGTTCGAGAAGTACGAGCCGTGGGCCGGCGAGATCTCGACCCGCCCCTCCGGCTCGCTCGTGTCGGACCGCGCCGGGGCTGCGACGTCGTACGCGATGACCAACATCCAGGAGCGCGGCACGCTGTTCATCGAGCCGGCGACCGAGGTCTACGAGGGCATGATCGTCGGCGAGAACTCCCGCGCCGACGACATGGACATCAACATCGTCCGTGAGAAGAAGCAGACCAACGTACGCTCGAACGCCGACGAGTTCGAGAAGCTCGTGCCGCCGCGCAAGCTGTCGCTCGAGCAGTCGCTGGAGTTCTGCCGCGAGGACGAGTGCGTCGAGGTCACCCCGTCGGCCGTGCGCATCCGCAAGATCATCCTCGACGCCACCGAGCGCAACCGCGCCAACCGCGGCAAGAAGTAGCCCTCGGCCGCGGGCGGTGACTTAGTCGCCCATCGCCAGTCGCGACGGTGACTTGGTCGCCCATCCGGCGCGCGGTTGGGCGACTGAGGCACCGCTCGACGGGATGAGGGTCGAACAGCGCGTCCCACCGATCGGCGAACACCGGCGGCGGGCCGTCGTAGCCCGCTCGACCATCCGAGCATGGACCCGATGGATCAGCGTCTTCGGGCGGTCCAGCATCTCGTTGGTGACCTGGAGATACTCGACGCGATGGCGCCGGAACGCCGCATACCGGTCGATGTCGCGGTTGAACTGGATGATGCTCTCGGCATGCTGACGCCCCTCGTACTCCAGCACGAGCATGACGCAGCGGATCAGCAGGTCGACGATTCCGATGCGCTCCCCGGCGATGACCAGCGGCACGTTGACCTCGGGCGCCGGCAGCCCGGAGAAGACGACCATGGCGCGAGTCTCGGACTCCTTCATGGATCGCGCCGCGGCGTCCAGATGCGGCAGCACTCGACGTACCTGCCTGGCGCCGGGACGCCACGCGTCCCGGCGAGCCAGCTCCGCAACCTCAAGCAAGGTCATGTGCCGACTGATGGAGCAGCCAGTCGCCGACCTTGATCGCGTCGATCATCCGGGCGTCGCGCAGTACTGGATGAAAGCGGCAGCCGGAGTGACCCCCACGTCGTCGAGTGGCGGCAGCACCTCCGTGCGGTGCAGGAAGATGTCGTCGATGGCCAGGTGGAGGTCGCCGCTGACTGTGAAATGGATCGGCTTGATCGCGCCGATGTCGAGGCCGAGCGCCTGGATGCGGGAGACGTGGCTCAGCTGCGCCCGCGTCGGCATCGCCGAGCGTCGCCGCAGCATCCAGTCGCTGCTGCTCATCTCATGATCGCGATGCACCCAGACTCGCGGGAAGAACCTGGTCCAGGTTGCCGCGCCGATTCAGCTTGTGGACGCTGAGGCCGAGCCAGCCCTCCGACTGACGAAGGGGCGGTGTCAGCAGGTCGTCTGGGACGAAGGACGGAGCGGGCATTCCATCTCAGCGAGACACCGCGACACGATCCGTCGCCGTCCACCAGATTGTGGACGCAGGCCGCACCGGGACGTCCTGCTGCTCGGACATTGCAGCGGTGAGCTTAGTCGCCCACTACCGACCTCCGACGTTGGGCGACTAACTCACCGCCCGACCCAGCGAAGGGCGCTAACTCACCGCCCGGGGGTCTAGAGGACGTTGCGCGGGCGGAACTGGACGCTGATGCGGGGGCCGACGGGCTTGGCGGTCTTGAGGATCGCGTGCTCCCACGTGCGCTGGCACGTCCCGCCCATCACGACGAGGTCGCCGTGCCCCAGCGAGAAGCCGATCTGCTGGCCGCCGCCGCGGGGACGCAGCGACAGCCGGCGGGCGGCGCCGAGCGAGACGATCGCGACCATCGTGTTGTCGGTGCGGCCCCGGCCGATGCGGTCGCCGTGCCAGGCCACGCTGTCGCGGCCGTCGCGGTAGTAGCAGAGCCCCGCGGTCACGAAGCGCTCGCCGAGCTCGGGCTGGTAGTGATCGCCCAACGCCTCGCGCGCCTCGAGCAGCAGCGGATCCGGCAGCGTCGCGCCGACGCCGTAGTGGCACAGCAGCCGCGGCACGTCGACCATGCGGTCGTACATCTCACGGTTCTCGGCCCGCCACGGCACCTCGGCCTGCAGGCGGAGGAACAGGTCGTCAGACCCCGTCACCCAGCCCGGCTGCACGTCGACCCAGGCGCCGCGCGTCAGCACCGTGCGCTCGGGCGCCAACGGCTCGAGGCCGGTCGGCTGCCCCATGTCGAGCAGCGATCCCTGGAAGAACTCCTCCATCCCGCCATCGTACGCCGAATCGAACGTATGTTCTAGTCGCTGACGACATCCCGCCGCCGCAACGCCGCCATGCCCAGAGCCCCGACCGCCGCGATGAGCACGACCAGCACGACGATCGGCACGACCCGGAAGTCCTCCGCCGGCGTCTGCGCCAGGTGCCGGAACGGCGACACGTCCATGAGCCAGTTCGGCAACCGCAGCAGCTCGCCGAACATCATCACGACGAAGCAGAAGCCCAGCCCCAACCAGCCCACCGCCACGAATCGCGAGCCGATGCCGTACGCCAGCCAGGTCAGCGCGGCGAGCAGCAGCACCGGCACGGCGTACGGCAGCGTCGCACCCGTGAGCCGGAGCACGGCCGACCCGTCCCCCGTGACCAGGCCGAAGCCGATGCCCATGCCGAGCCCGGCCGCAAGCACCACGGCAACCGTCCCGACGACGTGATGACGAGGTGCGCGAGCGCCCATCGCCAGCGCGACAGTCCGGTCGCCAGGAGGATCTCGGCGAACCCCGAAGCCTCCTCGCCCCGCAGTCGCTGCACCGACGCGATCGCGAAGCCGGCGCCGATCAGTGCCAGCATCAGTGCCGCCGTGGCATAGAACGAGTCCACGATCGAGCCGCCGGCCGAAGCGAACACGTCCTTGGAGAAGTCCGAGTCACCGATCAGGTCCGCCACGTCGTCGCCGATCGAGCCGTACGCGACGCCGCCGAACAGCATGCCGAGCGTCCAGCCGATCACGCTGCCGCGTTGCAGCCGCCAGGCCAGCGCCAGAGGCCGACCCGAGCGACCCGCGAGCCGGACCCGGCCTGGCCGGCCACACCCCGGAGCCGATGTCGCGGCGGTCGAACAGCATGACCGCGACGAAGCCCAGGACCACGATCGCCACGATCGACAACAGCGCCGGCCACCACTGCTCGTCGGCGTACGGCCGCAGGTACTGCCCCCACCCGATCGGCGACAGCCACGACAGCGCACCGTTGCCGACATCGCCGACGGCGCGCAGGGCGTACGCGACGCCGATGACAGCACCCGTGATGCCGTACGCCGCACGGGTGCTCTCGACGAGCTGCGCCGCGACGAGGGCGACCGCCGCCGAACACCAGCCGGTCAGGCCGGCCGCCAGCCCCAGCGCCACCGAGCCGGCCACCGGCAACCCGTAGCCGATCAGGCTTCCGGCGACCAGGACGCGCCAAGCAGAGCGTTGGCGATGACGACGAGCAGCGCGGTCGCCGCCAGCGGGGCGTGCCGGCCGATCGCCGCGGCCCGCACGAGCTCGTCGCGCCCGCTCTCCTCCTCGGCGCGGGTGTGCCGGCCGACCAGGAACATGCTCATCAGCGCTGCGACGATCGCGCCGAAGGCGGCAGCCTGCCACGCGACCTGACCGCCGAGCGTGTTGAGCGCACGGGCCGGGACCGGCCATCGCGATGAACGCCGCGTTGCCCTCCATGCCTGCCGCGGCCTTGTCGAGCTCGGCCTGCGTCGCGTAGAGCCCGTCGGTGCTGACCGCCTGCGAGTAGTAGAGGAGCACGTCGCCGGCGATCCACCAGAACAGCATCATGCGGTCGCGCCGCAGGTGGAACCGCAGCAACGTCGCGCGGTGACGCGTCATGCTGGTTCGCACGTGCGCCGTCATGCTGTGACGTCCTCGCCGTAGTGCCGCAGGAACAGCTCCTCGAGCGTCGGCGGCTGGCTCGTGAGCGTACGTACGCCGAACCGGCCGAGCGCCTCGAGCGCGGCGCCGAGGTGGACCGTGTCGACCTCGAACGTCGCCCGCATGCCCTCGACGACGAGGTCGTGCACCCCGGCCAGGCGTCGAGGCCCGACGGCGGCTCCGCGAGCTCGGCCGAGACCGAGGTACGCGTGAGGTGGCGCAGGTCCGCGAGCGTGCCGGACTCGACGGTGCGGCCGGCCCGGATGATGCTGACCCGGTCGCACAGCCGCTCGACCTCGGCGAGGATGTGGCTCGACAGCAGCACGGAGCGCCCGTCGTCCTTGAACTCGTCGACGCACTCCGTGAACACCGCCTCCATCAGCGGGTCCAGCCCGGAGGTCGGCTCGTCGAGGATCAGCAGCTCGACGTCGCTGGCGAGCGCCGCGACGAGCGCGACCTTCTGCCGGTTGCCCTTGGAGTACGTGCGCGACTTCTTGGTCGGGTCCAGCTCGAACCGCTCGATCAGCAACGCGCGGCGCTTCTCGTCGAGTCCGCCGCGCAGCCGGCCGAGCAGGTCGATGACCTCGCCGCCGGACAGGTTGGGCCAGAGGTTGACGTCGCCGGGCACGTACGCGAGCCGTCGGTGCAGCTCAGCGGCGTCGCGCCACGGATCCTGGCCGAACAGGCGTCACGGTGCCGCCATCGGCGCGGAGCAGGCCGAGCAGGACCCGGATCGTGGTGGACTTGCCGGAGCCGTTGGGGCCGAGGAAGCCGTGCACCTCTCCGCGCGGGACCTGCAGGTCGAGCCCGTCCAAGGCCGTCGTGTGGCCGAACCGCTTCACGAGGCCGGCGATGTCGATGACTGTGTCCATACCGCCGACCGTACTCCCTTTCATAGATTTGTGAAATCCTTGAAACTTGTGAATTCCGGTATGCTCGCTCACATGACCGACCGGGAGACGCAGCGAGTTCGTCGAGGGCTTCGCGCTCGAGCTCAACCAGTCCGGCATGCAACGCATGGCCGCCCGGGTCTTCGCCGCCCTGCTCGTCGCTCCTGAGAACGGCTACACCGCCAAGGAGATCGGCGAGGCCCTCGGCGTGAGCGCAGCCGCCGTCAGCGGGGCGACCGCCTACCTCACCCGCATGGGGCTCGCCGTACGCCGGAGCGCGTGACGGGCGAGCGCGTCGATCGCTACAACGTGCTCGGCACGACCTGGGCCGAGGCGATGGCCACCGAGACCCAGATGATCACGACCCTGGCCAGCTCTCTCGAGCAAGGCATGGCGCGCGTCGACGCCGGCAGCGCAGCACACGAACGCCTCGCCGCCACGCACGACTTCTTCACCTACATGGCCGTCGAGATGCCGAAGCTCGTCGACCGCTGGCACGAGTCGAGGAAGCCATGACCGACACCGCATGGGACCGGCTGCTCGACCTGCTCGACCACTTCGCCGCCAACCCCGAGCTGCCGCTCAGCCCCGATGTCGAGCGTACGTTCGCGACGCTGTGCGCCCAGGCGATCGAGGACGGCTCGGTCGACCGCGAGCTCCACGTCGACGACACCGCGCGATGGCTGACCGGGCTCGTCGTCGCCCACCGGGCCGTACGCGACACCCACCCCGAGGTGCCGCCGGATGCCGACCTCGGCGTGCTGCGGGTCGTCGTCACCCGCTGGCTGCATCCCGCCCGGCCCCGCTGACGCGAGACTCACGCGGGGTCGACGGCAGTCATACCTTGCTGTCGCCGTCGCCGGCTCGACGACCAGCACGAAGTCGTCGTCTGCTCCTCGGCGCCCGTGACGACGGCCTCGCGCCACGAGCTCGACGCCCCGGTGGTGCCGGACGATCACCGGGTCGGTCTGCAGGTCCTTGTAGAGCGCGAGGCACATCGCCGCCATGACCAGCACGAACGGGACCGCAGCGACGATCGTGATCTGCTGCAGCCCGGTGAGCGCCGCGGAGCCGTCCTTGCCACCGGTCGCGAGCATGATCGCCGCGACACCTCCCATGACGGTGCCCCAGAAGATGACGGTCCGCTTTCGACGGCTCGATCGAGCCCTTCTCGCTGAGCGTGCCCATGACGATCGACGCCGCATCGGCGCCTGAGACGAAGAAGATGCCGACCAGGACCATGACGAGCACCGTGGAGATCGAGGCCAGCGGCAGGTGGTCGAGCATCCCGAACAGGGCGGAGTTGGGCTCGACCGCGCCGGCCTTGCCGACGAGGTCGCCGGTCTTGCGCTGGACGTCGATGGCGGTTCCACCGAAGACCGCGAACCACACCAGGCTCACGAGCGAGGGCACGATCAGGACGCCCGTGACGAACTGGCGGATCGTACGGCCGCGGCTGATGCGCGCGATGAACATGCCGACGAACGGCGTCCACGAGACCCACCACGCCCAGTAGAAGATCGTCCAGCTCGCGAGCCAGCTCTTCATCTCGTCGTCGCCGCTGGCCGCTGTGCGCGACGCCATGCCGGTCATCTGGCTGGCGTAGTCACCCAGCGCCGTCGGCAGCAGGTTGAGGATCAGCAGCGTCGGGCCCGCGACGAACACGAACAGGGCGAGGACCAGCGCCAGCACCATGTTGATGTTGGACAGCCACTGGATGCCCTTGGCGATGCCCGAGACCGCCGAGGCGATGAACGCAATCGTCAGGACGCGATGATGGCCACGAGCAGCGTCTTGCCGGCACTGTCGACCCAGCCGTTGTACTCGATGCCCGCTGCCGATCTGCAGCGCGCCGAGACCCAACGACGCGGCCGAGCCGAAGAGCGTCGCGAAGATCGCGAGCATGTCGATCGTCCGGCCGACCGGACCGTCGGCCCGGGCGCCGATCAGTGGCCGGAACGCCGAGGAGATCAGCTAGGGACCGCCCCTTGCGGAACGTGCCGTAGGCGATGGCCATGCCGACGACGGCGTAGATCGCCCATGGGTGGAGCGCCCAGTGGAACATCGTGGTCGCCATCGCGGTCTGCATGGCTTCCTCGGACTCCGCCTTGGACGTGCCCGGCGGCGGTGACGCATAGTGCGTGAGCGGCTCAGCGACGCCCCAGAACATCAGGCCGATGCCCATGCCGGCGCTGAACATCATCGCGATCCACGAGACGGTCTGAACTCCGGCTCCTCGTCGTCGTCCCCGAGCGGGATGCGGCCGTACTTGCTGGCCGCGAGACAGATCACGAAGATCACGAAGAAGGTCGTGCTCAGGACGAAGAACCAGCCCGTGTTGGTGATGACCCAGTCCTGCGCGTCTGCCCGAGGCCGAGCCGAGGCTGTCCGTGCTGATGAGACCCCACGCGACGAACCCAATCGCCAGGATGCTGGTGACCCAGAAGACCACCGGGTCGATACGTTCGCGCCATGACGTTGCCTGCTGATCCATATCGCTCCCCGCTGCGGTGTTGCCGATGCAACCTTTGGACCGTACGCGAGATCGCAGGTCGACGCCACCGCGAGTCGAGCTAGCGGGAGTCCGAACCCCGGACCTGCGCCAGGTAGACCAGCGCCGCGACCGTGCCGATCAGGTTGAGCAGTCCGAGCGGATTCCACGACACCAGGTGCGCCAGGACGGCCAGCACCAGGATGATGAGCCAGGTCTGCTTGGGCAGCGTCTCGATGTAGGTGAACTTCGCCGACGGGCGCGCGACACAGTCGACCAGGGCGAAGCCCTTGGCCGCGAACAGCGCGAGCGACAGCACGATCGACAAGCCGCCCTGGATCTCGAACATGCCCGAAGGCTATCCAATGACCAACAAGAGGCGGGCCCCCGCATGGGGACCCGCCTCGTGTTGGTGTTGCGGAGAAGTCAGGCCTTCTTGGCCGGAGCCTTCTTCGCGGGCGCCTTCTTGGCCGGAGCCTTCTTGGCGGCCGGAGCCTTCTTGGCCGGGCCTTCTAGGCCGGCTCTTCTTGACGGTCGTGTCGACCTTCTCGGCAGCCTTGCGGGCCGTGGTCGGGGCCTTCGACGTCACCTTGGTGACCTGCGTCTTGGCGTCCGTCACGAACTGCTCGGCGCGCTTCTGGGCGTCGTCAGCAAAGCCCTTGGCCTGCTTGGTGACGTCCTCGACGCTGCTGTCGACGGTCTTCTTGATGTCCTCGACCTTGAGGCCCTTGGCCTTGGCGACGAGCTCCTCACCCTTCTTGGCGAGGTCGGCGTACGCGCTGGTGGCGGTGCCGACGGCGGTCTGCGCGAGGCCCTGGGCCTGCTTCTGCAGGTCCGCGACGTCAACCTTCTTGAGCGTCTCGGGCAGCGCCTTGACGTCGTCGACGATCGACTTCACCTGGGCGTTGATGGTCTCGGTGATGGTGGTCATGTGGTTTCCTCCTGGTTGGCTTCTGTCACTGTTGCGGCCAGCTCGGTGTCCGATGCTTCGTCGGTGCCGACGAAGGAGCGATAGATATCGAGCAGTGCAGTCTTCTGACGCTCCGTGAGACGGGGGTCGAGGGCGATGGCGTCCTCGACCATCCGCGCTCCGCTCTCGTCGGCATCGAGGATGCCGGCTCGAACGTAGAGCGACTCGGCGGAGATCCTGAGCGCCTTGGCGATCTGCTGCAGGACTTCTGCCGAAGGTCGGCGCAGACCCCTCTCGATCTGGCTGAGGTACGGATTGGAAACATCCGTGAGCTCGGCCAGCTGCCGAAGAGACATCTGTGCCTGACCCCGCTGCTCACGCAGGTATTCGCCGAGTCCTTCGACGGTGCGCTGCATGCTCAACTTGGCCATGACTCCAGTGTGCTTGCAAAAGTTAGCAAATGCAAGCAGAGATGCTTGCGACCTCAGTCACACGCATCGCCGCAGGTCAGAACGTGGTTCTGACCTCGCCGACGGGCTTGCCTCCGCCGAGGACCTCGGGACGCGCCAGGAGGATCGGCGCGTCCAGACCGGCCAGCTCGAGGGCCCGGCCCATCGACGGCGTAGAGGGGCCGCTCGCCGCCGTCCTCGATCTTGATCGCGTACGCCGAGCCGTCCGGCAGGCCCACGACATAGACGCTCTCGGCGCCGGACTTCGCGACCAGCCCGGGGAACGCCTGCATCAGGTCGCGCTCGGCACGCGTGGTGCCGCTGACGTACTCGGGGTGCGCCGTCATGGCGCCCACCAGGCGCGCGCCGGGGCTGCCGGCAGGGCTCTGCATGATCCGGCCGATGGCTCGGGCGAGCTGCTGGAGCGGCGTCGCCAGCAGCGGTGCGCCGCATCCGTCGACGCCCGACGACCGACGGCGGACCGTCGGTGAGCTCGGTGAACGTCGCGGTGATCTCGAGCTGGAGCGGATGCTCCGGGTCGAGGTAGTCGTCGATCGTCCACTCGTTGGTCACGCAGGTCAGGAGCATCGCGGCGTGCTTGCCGGAGCAGTCCATGCAGATCGGGTCCCGCTTGCCGCCGGCGCGCAGGTAGTCGGCGTGGGCGTGCGGGTCCAACGGGTACGACGGCGGCGTCTGCAGCGTCGACTCGTCCAGCCCGGCCAGCGCCAGGATCTCCCGGACGGCGTCGAGGTGGAACGGCTCGCCGGAGTGGCTCGCCGACGCGAGCGCCAGCAGCCGGCCGTCGAGCGGCAGCCCGGCGCGGAGCATGCCGAGCGCCTGGATCGGCTTGTTGGCCGACCGGGGGAAGATCACGGTGCCCGGGTCACCGATCGACCAGATCACCTCGCCGGCCGGATCGACACCGACCGCGACACCCCGATGACGGCTCTCCACGAGCCCTGAACGTACGACCTCGGCAAGTACTTCCACGTCGGCCACTCTAGGCCGTACACCCACGATCCCCGGGTCCGGCCGACAACGCGGGTGACGGTCGGCGGACGCCGCGGCACAGCGCCCTAGGATGACGTGGTGCCCGACTCGACCGACGTGAGCCTCGCCCATTTCCATGCCGTGATCCCGGCGGGAGGCGCAGGCACCCGCCTGTGGCCGCTCTCCCGCGCCTCGCGGCCCAAGTTCCTCCTTGACCTCGACGGCTCCGGTCGCTCGCTGATCCAGCAGACCTGGGACCGCCTGGTCGACCTGATCCCGCCCGAGCGCATTCACGTCGTGACCGGCACCGCCCACGCCGAGGCGATCCGCGCCCAGCTCCCCGAGCTCACGAACCTGCTCGTCGAGCCGTCACCTCGCGACTCGATGCCGGCGATCGGCCTGGCCGCCGCCGATCATCGGCACGCTCGATCCTGACGCGATCATCGGCTCGTTCGCCGCCGACCACGTCATCGACGACCAGGTGTCGTTCGCCGAGGCCATCGGCCAGGCCGTCGCCGTCGCCGCGGACGGCCTCATCACGACGATCGGGATCACGCCCGCGGGCCCGTCCACGGCGTTCGGCTACATCGAGTCCGGCGACCAGCTCGCCGGTCGAGGGTGCCGGATCGGCCCGCACCGTCGTGAAGTTCGTCGAGAAGCCGGACGCCGCCACCGCCGCCGCGTACGTCGCCAGCGGCGTGCACAGCTGGAACGGTGGCATGTTCGTGACCCGCACCGATGTCCTGCTGGGTCACCTCGCGCGCCTGCAGCCCGGGCTCCACGACGGACTCGCGACGATCGCGGCGGCCTGGGGCACCGATCAGCGGCAGCACGGTGCTCGACGAGGTCTGGCCGACCCTGACCAAGATCGCGATCGACCACGCGATCGCCGAGCCGGTCTCGCTCGAGGGCGGCATGGCGGTCGTGCCGGGCGCGTTCGACTGGAACGACGTCGGCGACTACGCGGCCCTCCAGGACGTGGGCGGCATCTCGTCGTCCGACACCGTGTGGGTCGACGCCGACGGCCTGGCGATCGCCGATGACGGCACCACGATCGCCGTGGTCGGCCTGCGCGACGTCGTCGTCGTGCGTACGTCCGACGCACTCCTCGTGACGACCCGCGAGCACGCCCAGCAGGTCAAGGACGTCGTCAGTGTGCTGAAGGACCGCGGTCGCGCCGACGTCGTCTGAGCTCGCGCTCGCTGAACGGCGGCACGAGGTCGATCAGCTCGCCGGCCACCGTCTCGGGCGTCGGCATGTAGGCCTGCGCGACCTCACCCGTGCCGACGACACGGATGTCGCCGTCGTCCGGCCCGGCATAGACCGAGTCGCCGCGACGGAGCTTGAGCCGCTCGCCGGTCGCGCTGACGAGCTCGACCTCGCCGCCCGTGCACACGACGATGCGCTGGCCTGCGGTCGGCAGGAGGGTGCCCGTCAGGCTCGGCGCGCGAGCACTGGCTGACGGCGAGGGCGAACTCCCGCACATCCGGGCTGAACACGTCGGTCGAGAAGCCGAACGGTTCGGGCGTCACCCGGGCCAGGCGTGACATGCCGCGGTCGAGGCACTTGATGAGCCCCTCGGGGTCGAGCGCCTTGCTCGTGAGCCCGGCGCGCAGCACGTTGTCGGACGCCGCCATGACCTCCAGGCACATGCCGCGCAGGTGTGCGTGGATGATGCCGGTGCCCAGGAACGCCGCCTCCCCGGGCTGCAGCGTCAACCGGTTGAGCGTCAGCGAGATCACGACACCGACGTCGTCCGGGTAGTGGTCGGCGATCTCGACCGCCGTGACGTACGCCCGCTTGACGTCGATGCCCTGCTCGACGAGGTCGCGGCAGCACACCACGATCTGCTCGATCTCCGCCGCCGAGATCTCCTCGGTCAGCAGCCGCTCGATCAGGCGCACGATGCCGCGGAAGCCCGGTGCGGCGTGGAGGTCCTCCGCGAGGCTCTGCGCGAGGGGGGTGTCGATGCCGTTGAGCACGCGGAGGATCTCCGCGGTCGGCCGGAACCCGACGAGCGTGTCGAACGTCGTCAGCGCATAGGCCATCTCGGGCTTGTGGTGCGGATCCTTGTAGGTCCGGTGCGGCGCGTCGAGCGGCACGCCCGCGGCCTCCTCGGCGTCGAAGCCGGCCCGGGCCATCGCCTCGTTGGGGTGGACCTGGAGGGACAGCGGCCGGTCAGCCGCCAGGATCTTGAACAGGAACGGCAGCTCGCCGGCGACCTCGACCAGCGGCATCGTGCGGTCCGGGCCCTCGACGGTCGACGATCCCAGCGGATGCGTTCCCATCCAGATCTCGGCGAGCGGGACCTCGCCCGGCTTCGCCACCGATGAACTGCGGGATGTCGGTCCGCGAACCCCAGTCGTACGCCCTCGAGGCGTTGTCGAGTCGATGCATCACTTGTGCCTTGGCTTGCGGGTGCCGGGAGCGGTTTCCGACTTGGACGACGGTTGGCTGGACGACTTCTTCTTGTACGGCTTGTCAGCAGCCTTCGAGGGGTACGGGCGGTTCTCGTGGCTCTTCTTGCCCCCAGGACCCTTGGAATAGGGCTTGCGGTCCTCGCGGGTGCGCCGGATCGGCGGGCCGGAGTCGGGCTGCAGGTCGATGAGCTTGCCCGAGATGCGGGTGTTGGCCAGCGCCTCGAAGACCGCGTCGGGCAGGTCGGCGGGGAGCTCGACGAGCGAGTGGTCCTGGCCGATCGTGATCTTGCCGAAGTCGGAACGCTTGAGGCTGCCCTCGTTGGCCAGGGCGCCGACGATCGCGGACGGGCCGATCTTGTGGCGCTTTCCGACCGCCACGCGGTAGACCGCTGCGCCCTCGGCAGGCAACCGGTCGGAGCGATCGAACCCGGCCGGCTTCTTGCGCGGCTCGAAGTCCTCCCGCGGGGCGCGGACGGTCTTGGGCGGGTCGGGCCGCAGGAAGAACTCCTTGTCCGACTGGCTCATGACCGCCAGTGCCGCGGCGACATCGGTCATCGACACGTCGTTCTCGCTGGCGTACTCCTCGACCAGCGAGCGGAACGCGTGGAACGACGGCGATCCCATGCTCGAGGTGATGGCCTGAGCGAAACGACCGGCGCGACGCTCGTTGACCTCTTCGGCGGTCGGGACGGACATCTCCTCGACGGGTCGGCCCGAGACCTTCTCGATCGCCGACAGCATGCGGCGCTCGCGCGGCGTGACGAACAAGATCGCCTCGCCGGTGCGGCCGGCGCGGCCCGTGCGGCCGATGCGGTGGACGTATGCCTCGGTGTCGTGCGGGATGTCGTAGTTGACGACGTGCGTGATGCGGTCGACGTCGAGGCCACGTGCGGCCACGTCGGTCGCGACGATGAGGTCGATCGCGCCGGACTTGAGCTGGGCCACGGTGCGCTCGCGCTGGGCCTGGACGAGGTCGCCGTTGAGCGCCGCGGCGGAGTAGCCCCGGCCACGCAGCTTGTCGGCGAGCTCTTCGGTCGCGGACTTGGTGCGGACGAACACGAGCATGCCGTCACCGGTCTCGACCTCGAGCAGGCGCGTCAACGCGTCGAGCTTGTGGTGGTGCGAGACCTGGATCCACCGCTGGCGAACCGTCGCGGTCGACGTCGTGGCCTTGGGCGTCGCGATGTCGACGGGGTCGTGCAGGTACTTCTTGGCGAGCGAGCGGATCTGGCGCGGCATCGTCGCCGAGAACAGCGCGACCTGCTTGTACTCCGGCGTGTCCGCGAGGATGCGCTCGACGTCCTCGGCGAAGCCCATGTTGAGCATCTCGTCGGCCTCGTCGAGCACGAGGTACTCCAGCGACGTCAGGTCGAGGCTGCCGCGCTCGAGGTGGTCGATGACGCGGCCGGGCGTGCCGACGACGATGTGCGCGCCCTTCTGCAGGCCCGAGAGCTGGAAGCCGTAGCCCTGACCGCCGTAGACCGGCAGCACCCGGATGCCCGGGATGTTGGTCGCGTAGGCCGTGATGGCCTCGCAGACCTGGAGCGCGAGCTCTCGCGTCGGCGCCAGCACGATCGCCTGGGTCTTGGTGTTGGCCGGATCGATCTTCTGCAGGATCGGCAGCGCGAACGCGGCGGTCTTGCCGGTGCCGGTCTGGGCCAGGCCGACGACGTCCTTGCCCTCGAGCAGGGTCGGGATCGCGCGTGCCTGGATCGGCGTCGGGGTCTCGTAGCCGAGCGACGCGAGCCGGTCGACGAGCGTGTCGACGAGGCCGAGATCCGAGAAGGTCGGCGTCTCGACAGGTGTTTCGGTGGTCATGGAAGCTCCTGGGTTGATGGCGCGGGACCGGATCGGTCAAGTCCCGTGCAACCCATCGGCAGCCACATGCATGCCAAGGTCGTGTGAGAACGTACGCGCCCACCGCCAACGGTATCGGTCGACGACTGCTTCGGAGAAACTCATGCGAGCGTGTGATCGGACTCAGTAGGCGCCCGCGGACGACACGACCGCCCGGAACGTCTTCCAGAGGATCAGCATGTCGCCGACCAGTGACCAGTTCTCGACGTAGTAGAGGTCGAGGCGCATCGTCTCCTCCCAGTCGAGGTCGGAGCGCCCGGAGATCTGCCACGGCCCGGTCATGCCGGGGCGTACGAGCAGGCGTCGACGCGCCTCTGCGGCGTAGCCGGAGACCTCGGACACCAGCGGAGGTCGCGGACCGACGAGGCTCATGTCGCCCTTGACGACGTTGAGCAGCTGCGGCAGCTCGTCGAGGGAGTAGCGGCGCAGGAAGCGGCCGACGCGGGTCACCCGCGGATCGTCGCGCATCTTGAACATCACGACGTTGCTGGTGTCGGGCTGGAGGTCGGCCAGCATCGTGTCGGCGCCCTCGACCATGCTCCGGAACTTGATCATGCCGAACGTGTCGCCGTCGCGGCCGACGCGCTCCTGCACGAAGAAGACCCTGCCCGGGCTGGTCAGCTTGATCGCGATGGCCAGTGCGACGAGGGCCGGTGAGAAGAGCAGGAGCAGGCCGAGCCCGCCGACGCGGTCCAGCAGGTCCTTGGCCCAGCGCTGAGCGCCGCGGTAGGACGGCTGCTCGACGTGCAGGAGCGGCAGCCCGGCGACCGGGCGGATGTGCACCCGCGGTCCGGCGATGTTGGCCAGCGAGGGCGCGACGATGATCTCGATGTCGTAGCCCTCGAGGTCCCATCCGAGTCGGCGCACCATCTCGGGGTGCGTGGCATCCGACGAGGTGATGATCACGGCGTTCGTGCCGGACGTTGATGACCGTCGCGGTCAGCTCGTCGACGCCGCCGATGCACCGGCACGCCGGCGACATGGCTCGGGCGCGGTCCGGGCTCGTGATGCAGGCGCCGGTGAGCCGGTAGCCGAACACCGCGTTGCGGTCGATCACGGCCGCGAGGTGCTCGACCGCCTCGATGCTGCCCACGACGATCGCGTCGTGGGTCATGCTGGCCGCGCTGCCGGCGGACCAGCAGCCACTGCCGCCAGGACCAGCGGCTGAGGGTCAGCAGGACCAGCCCGAACGGGCAGCAGGACCACGACGTACGACCTGCGGGACCTGCAGCTTGATGACGTAGCCGACGAACGCGATGACCGCGAAGACCACCAGCGTCGAGTTGAGGACCCGCTTGTACTCCTCCGGGCCGCCGCCGAAGACCCGGTGGTCGCGCGTGCCGGCCGCGGTCAGCACGCCGTGCCACAGCAGCAGCATCGACGCAGCGACGACCAGGATCGGGAAGGCGCCGTAGGGGTTCGACGCGAGTGTCGGGCAGGTTCTGGGCCCACACGACGTGGGCGGTGACGAACACCCAGGTCAGGACGACGAAGTCCGAGATCACGAGGATGCGGCCATAGCGGCGCTCCCAGGCGAGCCGCGGTGGTCCGTCGAGCGGCGCTCACGCGCTCGCCGTCCCGTCCCGGGCAGGCGCTGTCGGCTCGGCTTGCAGAGTCACGCGCGGGCTGGACGCCGTGCCATGCGTCGAGCCGATCAACGATCACCAGCACGAGCGCTCCGATCACTGCGGCTGTGAGCACGACACTGCCCACGACCAGGAGTGTATCCCGCGGGAGCTGCCGTCCGGGCCGTCGAGACGACGGCGAGCGGCCCGTCGGATCCCTGCTCGAGGACCAGGAAGAAGACCGGCAGGAGCGCGACGAACACGGTGAGCGCGAACGCCACGCAGCACGCGGCGCGCACTGATCGGCGTGTAGTCCATTGGTCACTCAGCTTCGTCGAGGGGCGCGTCGGGGGCAGCGCCTGTCACAGTAGAAACGATTCTGGCGCGGCACGGGTTACGTACGCGACGTCTTGAGATCGTCCGATGTGCCACAAGTTGGCGACCGGGTGTCGTAATCTTCCCGTGAACGGTCCGGGTCCCACGACAAGGAGTCATCGGTGAGTCAACGCCCTCTCGTCAAGCCGCTCGTCCGACGATGGCCGACGTTGATCCTCCTGACCCTGGTCGGGATCGGGCTGGCGGTGCTCTACCTCAATCTCGCGACCCCGCGCTACTCGGCGCATGCCGACGTCCTGGTCGTCCCGCCGGCCAAGCAGAGCACGACTGCCGTGGCCGAGCGGACCATCGAGTCGTACGCACACGTGCTCGGCGGTCGCACCATCGCCGCTCGCGTCATCGAGGACCTGGGACTCCCGGGCAGCACGGGCTCGGTCGACCGCCATCTCGATGCGAAGGTCCTGGACGACACGTCGGTGCTTCGGGTGACCGCCGACAGCACCCGCCGTCAGCAGGCCGCGGACCTGAGCCAGTCGGCCGCCGAGGCGTTCGTGGCGTGGCTCGACGCCCAGGACACCGAGCTCACGGCTTCGGTCGTCGACGCGGCGGCCACGCCGTCCGATCCGTCGAGCCCGGTCGAGGTGCCGTGGCTGATCGCCGGTGGCCTCCTCGGCCTGCTTGCCGGGCTGCTGATCGCTGCGGCACGCAACGCGGCCGACCGCAGCATCCACAGCCCGGCCGAGCTCGAGGAGGCTTCGGGCGCGCCTGTGCTCGGCGCGATCGCCTACGACCGCGCCGCCGTGCAGACCCCGCTCATCACGTCGCTCGGCACCCACCACCCGCGGTTCGAGGCGGTACGCATCCTGCGCACCAACCTGCAGTTCCTCGACATCGACCGCGACAACAAGGTCATCACGATCACCAGCTCGCTGGCCGGCGAGGGCAAGTCGACCACGGCATGCAACCTCGCGATCGCGCTGGCGCAGGCCGGCTCCCAGGTCGCGCTCGTCGAGGGCGACCTGCGACGCCCGCGGATCAGCGAGTACCTCGGCATCGAGAAGTCCGTCGGCCTCACCACGGTCCTCGTCGGTCGCGTCGCGCTCGACGCGGCGCTCCAACAGGCCGCCACGCCGGGCCTCGACGTGCTGGCGAGCGGCGCGCTGCCGCCCAACCCGTCCGAGATCCTCCAGACCAACGCGATGCGCTCGCTCGTGTCCGAGCTGCGTCATCGCTACGACGTCGTGCTGATCGATGCGCCGCCGCTGCTTCCGGTCACGGACGCGTCACTGCTTGCCTCGATCTCCGACGGCGCGATCCTCGTCGTCCGTCACGGCGAGACCGGGCTCGACGAGGTGCGGACCGCCACCGAGCGCCTGCGCTCCGTCGGCGCGAGGCTGCTGGGCACGGTGCTCAGCATGTCTCCGGTCAAGGAGCTGTCGCGCTACGGCTACGGATACGGCTACGGCTACGGGCCCGAGTACTTCGAGAAGACGGCCGGCGGCCGCGAAGCGCCGAGGCTAGCCGACCGCGACGAGCGCGTTGAGCCGATCGCTGATCGTGTGCACCGCGGCGTCGATCTGGTCGGCGGTCGCCCGATGGACGTCGGGGCTGCGCCGGTAGGGGTCGCCGATGTCGATGTCCGCAGGCGCCTGGCTGCGCCGTCGCGCCGCCTCCGCGACGAGGGCGTGCGGGTCGTCGCCCTGCACCAGGTCGCACAGGGCAGCGAACTCCCGGAGCGTGAAGGTCCGCCGAAGAGCGCGCGGATTCAAGCTCAGCACGTCCGAGCGGTGCGACTGGGTCGCCGTGAGGATCAGGTCCGCGGAGTCGACGAGGTAGGAGTCGATCGCGTGGGAGCGGAAGGACTCGGCCGAGTGCCCGAGGCGCAGGAGCTCCATGGCCGCCATGGCGTCCATGGGCTGGCGGTCCCAGCCGCGGACCCCGGCGCTCGCGACCTCGAACTTGGCGCTGTCGAGCTGGGCCCGCAGCAGCGCCTCGATCATCGGCGACCGGCAGATGTTGGCCGTGCACACCGCGAGGATCGCAAAGCGGTGGTGCGACATCAGCCGAGCACCGGTCGTACGTGGAGCCCTGCTTCGGGGTCGACGAGCACCTCTTGGTTGGCGGCGACACCGTCGGCGAGCAGGGTTGCTGCCGGGATCGACGTTGCGCTTGATCACGGCGAGCGCGATCGGGCCCAGCTCGTGGTGGCGGGCCGACGAGCCGACGAACCCCACGCGTACGCCATCGAGCATGACGTCGGAGCCGTGCGCCGGGAGGTGGTCGACCGAGCCGTCGAGCAGGAGGCGGACGAGCCGGCGCGGCGGCCGGCCCAGCGTGTGCACGCGCGCCACGGTCTCCTGGCCCGCGGTAGCAACCCTTGTCGAGGTGCACGGCGACGCCGAGCAGACCGACCTCGTTGGGGATCGTCTTGTCGTCGGTGTCGAGCCCGATCCGCACGAGGCCGGCCTCGATGCGCTCGGCCTCCCACGCCCAGAGCCCGACGGGGTCGCCGAGCTCGGCGGGCAGCTCCGCCAGCGACGCGCGCGGCCGGATCTCCCACCGCAGCCCGGGCAGGCCGATCACGGCCCAGTCGTCGGTGACGAGCGAGACCTCGACGCGGAGCATGAAGCGCATACGGTCGAGGAACTCCACGAGCGCCGCGCCGGCACCGGGCTCGGTGTGCGCCCAGAACGTCTCGCCGTCGTCGACGCCGGAGAACCCGTGCTCGATGCGCCCCTGCGGCGACAGCAGCAGCACCTCGGTCGGCACGCCGGGGGCGAGGTTCTCGAGGAACTGCGTCGTGAGCGAGTGCAGCCAGCTCAGGCGATCAGGACCCGTGATCGTGACGACGTCGCGGTGCGACAGGTCGACGAACGTGTGCCCCTCGGCGAGGCGGCGCTGCTCGGCCGAGATCGCGCCGTAGTGAGCCGCGACGGCGTGATCGGGGGTGTCGCCGCCGACGGCGCCGTGCAGGGCCAGCAGCGGGCTAGACACGGGCGAGCCTGCCCCACAGGTGCGACTGCATCTCCTGGCCCTCGGCCGCCATGTCGTACGCGTACATCAGGTCGCCCTCGACGAGGCCGTACATGCGCTGTCCGGCGGTGTACTCCTTGGCGGTCGACGTACGCGCGACGACGTCGGTCGCCAGCGTGATGCGCGGGCCGTCGACCTCGCCGTACCAGACCTCGGCATAGCCGGTGGGGTGCGCGAGGACGAGCTCGAGCTGGCCGTCGTCCTTGGGCCGCAGGAAGCCGGTCTCGAGCGCGCCGGGGCGCACGCGCTCGCCCTTGTCGTCGGTGATCCACGTGCGGCTGAAGTAGTGCAGGAACGGCCGGGTGTCGTGCGCGAACACGACGTCCTGCTCGAACGTGAACGGCTCGATCGTCGGATAGTCGCCGTGCCCGTCGCCGTGCCAGTTGCCCAGCAGCCACACGACCGGCATCAGGTCAGGGTGGAGGTCGGACGGGATCTCGAACGGCATGTTCCCAGTCTACGGGCGGCCTCTACGCTGACCTGCATGAGAGCGGTGGTGCAGAGGGTCACGCAGGCGCGGGTCGACGTGGCCGGGGAGACGGTCGGCGAGATCGGCACCGGGCTCATGGTCCTGCTGGGCGTCACGCACGACGACACCACCGACGCGGCGGACCGCCTCGCCGCCAAGATCTGGAACCTGCGCATCATGCGCGACGAGAAGTCCGCCGCCGAGCTCGGCGCCGGGACTCCTCGTGGTCAGCCAGTTCACGCTCTACGGCGACGCCCGCAAGGGCCGCCGGCCCACCTGGACGGCCGCTGCCCCGGGCCCGGTCGCCGAGCCCGCTGTACGACCACTTCTGCGACAGCCCTGCGCGCTCTGGGCGCGACCGTGGCGCAAGGCGTCTTCGGCGCCGACATGGAGATCTCCCTCACGAATGACGGCCCCACGACGCTCATCCTCGAGCTCTGAGCTCGAGAACGAGTTTGGAACGCCTTGGCTCGACCCGGCAGAATGGACGGGATTCCCTGAGGACGGAGCACGATGGCAGGCAGTTCGGGCAAGAGCAGCGGCGCGGGCAAGAGGCGCGCTGACGCTGACAAGTTCCGTCGTCGCCACCGCAAGACCTACCTCGGCCTGGTGACCCTCGCGGTCGTCTTCAGCCTCGGCATCTTCGCCACCGGCGCCTACGCCTACGTGCTCAACAAGCAGCTCGGCAACGTCGACAAGGTCGGCCTCGGCGACAAGCTCAAGGAAAAGGATCGCCCCGACCCCGACAAGGGCAGGGCGCTCAACATCTTGCTGCTGGGCTCGGACAAGGGCGAGAAGATCCCCGGCGAGTCAGAGAACACCACGCTCGCCGAGGACGCCAAGGCCGACAAGTGGCCGGCCGGCAAGTACCGCAGCGACACGATGATGATCGTGCACATCACGGCCAACCGGAAGGCCGCCTACCTCGCGTCGATCCCCCGCGACACGTTCACGACGATCTATGACGCGGAGGGCAAGCCCCGCGGGCAGCAGAAGATCAACGCCGCGTTCTCCGAGTACGGCACCGTCGGCGCCGTCGTCGACCGTCGAGCACCTGACCAACCTGCGCATGAAGCACGTCGCGATCATCGACTGGGCCGGATTCAAGGACCTCTCGACGGCCGTCGGCGGTGTCCCGGTCACGATCCCCAAGGACACCTACGACGACTCGCAGCACGTCATGTGGAAGGCCGGCGACTACAACCTCGAGGGCAAGAAGGCGCTCCAGTACGTCCGTCAGCGCCACGGCCTGCTGCGCGGCGACTTCGACCGCATCGCCCGCCAGCAGAACTTCCTGCGCGCACTCATGGGCAAGATGCTCAGCAAGGGCGTCACCCGCAACCCGGTCAAGCTCATCAACACCGTCAAGGCGCTGACCAAGAACCTCACGGTCGACCAGGAGTGGACCGGCGGCGACATGCGCGGGCTCGCCCTCTCGCTGCGCGGCATGCAGACCAAGGACGTCTACTTCCTGTCGGCGCCCGTCGCCGGCACCGAGACGATTCCCGATCTACGGCAGCATCGTGCGGCTCGACGAGCTCAAGTCCAAGGAGCTGTTCACCGGGTTCCGCGACGACAACCTGCAGGCCTACCTCGACAAGTACCCCGACGACATCCTCAAGGACGAGGTCGACTGACCGAGGTCAGGAGCAGGCTGACGTTGACCCGACGTCGTTCAGCGTCGGCTGAACTCCCGGCGTCGTGGTGAACACCGCATCGCCGCCCTGGCCGCGGCCGGAGATCATGGTCGCGGTGACTGAGATCTGCTCGCCGGGCTTGATCGTCACGGTCACCGTCGAGACGTTGCGGCCGTCGACGCGACCGGCGGAGACGGTCTGGGCCTTGCCGTTGACCCGTACACCGGTGATGCCGCCGTCGTACGGCGAGTAGATGCGCAGTTGACCGGCGCATCGTGCCCCGCGGCGTGAAGCGTCCGTCGCCGGTGATGTAGGGCGACAGCTGGCGGCGTTGGCCGGCGCGTTGGAGACCAGCTCGGTGGTCGTGCTCAGCTCCTGGATGTCGCCGGCGCAGGCAGCGCCGGTGCGCACCACCGTCGTGTAGTCGAGGTAGTACTCCATCTTGGTGGAGGCCGCGTCGCTGAGGTAGACGCCCACGTGCGGGGTCTTGCCCGTCGTCGCCGCCGATGACGCCCGCCAGTCCCGTCGGCGCGATCTCGAGCCCTGCTCGGCCTTGTGGCTCGACCACATCGTGAGCCGGTTCTCGTTCGCGGCGTTCACCAGTGCCGGCGATGACGAGTGCGCGAGCTCGCCGCGGCCGGACTTGACGACGTCGAAGATCTTGCGGGCGGCGCTCTGGAACACGTCGTCCTGCTTGTCGTGTCCTTGTAGCTTCGGTAGTGCCGTTGAGCAGCACGTCGACCGCGTTGACTGGTCGAGCGACGTGCCGTCGGACAGCTGCACCGGGCCCGTGCCCGCCAGGATGTAGGTGAGCGCGACGGGGTCGACCGAGATGACGCCGTCGACGTTGACGTCGAGGCCCTTCTTGACCATCGCCCGGGCGATCTCGGCCGTGCGCGGGAAGTCGGGGGTGATCGTTGTCGTCGCGGATGTCGCTCACGAGGTCCGCGGGAACACCGCTGCTCGTCCGCTGTCATCGGCACGACCGGCTCGGTGAACGGCGGCAGGTCCTGGATCGACCCCTGCTTGCCCATCGACAGCTTGCCCTTGTCGGCCTTGAGGATCGCGAACGATCCGGCGATGCCGCCGGTCGGGCGGACCTCGGCGTTGTTCTGGATCAGCAGCAGGTAGCGCCGGCGTGCCCTTCTCGCCCAGCATGAGGGCATCAGCGGGCCGCGAGATCGGCCGAGTCGGCGGCGGACGTGCCGAGGCGATCTTGACCTGGATCGTGCTGACCGGGCCACGCAACGGGCACCAGCAGCGAGGACGCGTCGATGCTGCTCAGCCGGTCCTTCGGCGCCGGGTCAGCGCGTTCGCGGACCGCGATCACGCGCGGGCCGGATCTTGTTGATCGGCCTGATGTCGACCTTGCCGTTGCGCGGGCTGAAGGCGTTGAGGTTGATCTGGGCCGACAGGTCGACCAGCGGCGGCATCGCGTCGGTGGCGATGTCGTCGGCCACGCGCGACACGGTCTGCACCGCCGCGACGTTCTTGCCGAAGAACGGCACCTTGGCGCCGAGCTTCCACAGCGGACCCTCGGTCTTGGCGCGAGCGTGCTCGGTCGACTCCTGGAGCTCCTTGGAGCGTGGCCTTGGCGCCCGACTCGTCGCCGGACGACGATCTGGCTCTGGAGCACCTCCGCCTGGTTGCCGCCAGCTTGCAGCGACGAGCTCGCGCGGGTGGCCTGGATCGCGAAGTACAGAGGAACAGCACGCCGACGACGCGCGATGCCGACCATGCCGACGTGCCCGCGGGTGATCTTGCGGTACCACGGAACGGTGGTGATGCCGTGCGGACCGCGCCTGCTGAGCTGAACTCATGTCGCGCTGCTCCCTAATCGACTCATGCGACGCCCCCGATGCAGGGGCTCGCATGAGCTGCTGATGGACCATCGGCTTCAGTGCGAGGAGTGACGGCGGCGTGCGGCGTAAGTGACGCCACCACCGGCGACGACAAGAGCGCCACCCAGGACCAGGATCCAGAGGTTGGAGCCACCGGTGTCGGGCAGTGCAGTCATCGTTGTTGTCGACGCCACCCCCTTGGGCAGCAGGGTCACGTTCGCCGAGACGGGGCACGTCGCGGTGACGGCGGCCTGCACGACCGCGCTCGGCTGAGCCGAGTAGAAGGCGGGAGTCACGACGTTCGAACGCGAGGCCGCCGGCGCCGCGGACTTGCGTCGAGAGATCTCGTGCGTGCACGTGGCGGTGATCTTGTTGATCGTCTTCTTGGTCACGACGGGAGTCGAGAACGAGCCGGAGATCGACGTGCCCGAATCCGTTCTTGGTCTCGCCCCGGTAGGTCACGGTCCACGTCGCACTGTTCCGTCACCCGCATCGGCGGTGAACGAGAAGCTGTCGCCACCCACCAGCGTCGAGTTGTTGAGGTTGAGGCGATCGACTCCGCAGTCGGGGTAAGCCTGCGCACCCGAGGACAACAGCGTCACCGCACAAGCGATGGCGGCTGCGGCAGCAAGCCGAAGTTTGAACATTGAGCACTCCCGTGGGTTCCGAGTTGACGAACCGTGATTCTGACAGTTACAGCGTGTTGCCGAGTGACGACACGAGTTGCGAATGGAACAACGACTGCCGTCGGCAGTTCGTTACGCGAAACTCTAGCGCACCCGGAGCCGCTCCGCGCGCAAATTTTGTGTCGCCCTGTCCGGCGGGCCAAATCAGCCCGCCCACCTGCACCGATGACGAGGTGCACCCGGCTGAGCCGGATGCACCTCGTCAGGTCGGTCTTGGCGGGTCAGACCGCGACGGCTACCTCAGCCACGACGCCCTTGGCGGCGGTCACGGCGTTGTCGACCGAGATCGACTTCGGGGCGAGCGTACGGAGGGTCCACTCGCCGGGTCCGGCGAAGAACCGGAACTGGCCGGTCGCCGAGGTGGGAACCTCGGCGGTGAACTCGCCCGTGCGGTCGAGCAGACGGACGTACGCGTTGCCGACGGGCTGGCCGTCACGCGTCACGATGCCCTGGATCACAGCTTCATTGGCGACGTCGACGCCCTCGAGCGAGCGGGCCGCCCTTGATCGCGCCGCACATCAGGCGACACCCGGCTCGTCGCCGAGGGCGACAGGCACGGCACGCAGAGCGCCGTACTCGGTCCACGACCCGTCGTAGTTCTTGACGTTCTCGTGGCCCAGGATCTCCTTGAGCACGAACCACGTGTGCGAGCTGCGCTCACCGATGCGGCAGTAGGCGATCGTGTCCTTGGCGTCGTCGAGGCCAGCCTCGGCGTAGAGCTCCTTGAGCTCCTCGTCGCTGCGGAACGTGCCGTCGTCGTTCGCGGCCTTGCTCCACGGCACGTTGCCGGCGGTCGGGATGTGACCGCCGATCTGGGCCTGCTCCTGCGGCAGGTGCGCCGGGGCGAGGAGGCGTCCGGCGTACTCATCAGGGCTGCGAACGTCGATGAGGTTCTTGGTGCCGATGGACGCGATGACCTCGTCGCGGAACGCGCGGATCGACTCGTCCGCGTCCTTGGCGACGTACGTCGTCGCGGGACGCTCGGTGACCTCAGTCGTCAGCTCGCGGGAGTCGAGCTCCCACTTCTTGCGGCCACCGTCGAGCAGGCGCAGGTTGTCGTGACCGTAGTACTTGAGGTACCAGTAGGCGTACGCGGCGAACCAGTTGTTGTTGCCGCCGTAGAAGACGATCGTGTCGTCGTTGCCGATGCCCTTGGCCGACAGCAGCGCCTCGAGCTTCTCCTTGCTGACGAAGTCGTGGCGGACGCCGTCCTGGAGGTCCTTCTTCCAGTCGAGCTTGATGGCACCGGGGATGTGCCCCTTGTCGTACGCCTCGGCGTCCTCGTCGACCTCGACGAGAACGATCGACGGGTCGCCGAGATGTTCCTCGACCCAGTCTGCGGTGACGAGCGCGGATTCGCGGCTCATGCTGTACCTCCGTTGTGTGCCCGGGATGGGCGTTGGTTGATGATCAGGACGATGAAGTTGTCAGGCACGTGCCGGCGTGAGCCGGCGCAGCGCCAGGTAGAGCTCGCACCCGAGGCACAGGCCGACGGATGCGTTGAGCAGGGCTGCCACGAGTGCGAACACCGTGGCGACGTAGCCGACCGTCGTCGCTCCCGCGAGGAAGGCGATGAGGGCGGCAGCTGGTGAACACGAGTCCGACGACTTGCGCGAACCGTGGTGGGCGGGCGTCCTCCAGCTCAGCGGGCGGCCCGATCCGGGGACGCACGACCTTGGCGAAGAGGACCGAGTAGGGCGAGACCTGCAGGCTGACCAGCGCCGAGAGCGCGAAGACCGCGACCTGGATCGCCAGCAGGACGACGTTGACCGGCTCAGGGGTCACCAGCACCAACGCGAGCACGCCGGCGGTGATGCCGGCGGACGACGCGCAGACCGCGAGGGTCCACCTGTGTGGGTTGGGACATGTTGCTCCTGCGCTGGGGCACGGCCCGGCATGGCCTGGGCGTGCGGGAACTGACGGACGAAAGGTGTCAGCGCATTCGACACAGCGAGGAGCGGGTGCGGCAGTTGTCGACTGCGCGCCGCCTCGTCAGGTGTGTCGTCTCAAGCATGGGTTCAAGAGTAGGGACACCGGCCGGGTTAATCACTCCGTTGTCTCGAAATGTGGACGGTTGTCCCACATGTTGGCGCTGTTGCTGGAATCGCAGTCAGTTATCGCGGGTCGCCGACAGCCTGACCGAGGGCTGCCAGCACCTGTTCGCGTCGCGGGAGCCCCGAGGCGCGGGTCGAGATCGCGCCATCGGCGTCGAGCACGAAGACCGTCGGCGTGCGCATGATGCCGAACCTGCGGACCATCTCGAGGTGCTCCTCGGCGTCGATGTCGACCGTGACGACGCCGTCGACCTTGGCCGCGATGTCGGTGAGCAGCACGCGGGTCGCCCGGCACGGGCTGCAGAACGCGCTGGAGAACTGGACGAGCGTCGCACGCTCACCGAGCTTGGTGCCGAGGTCGGCCGGCGGTGAGCACCTGGGCGGCCGCGTGCGCCGGCCGGTCGGCGAACCGGCCGTTCCTGGATCTTGAACGCCCACGCCACGGCCACCGTCAGCGCGACGGCGGCGAGGAGCGCCACGATTCCAGCCATGCCTCAAGCGTACGGTCGAGAGCCCACGCGCGCCCGGGCCGTCTCAGAGGCCGGGCGCACCCACGAGCTGGCCGCCGACGTAGACCAGCGGTGCCGCGAGGGCGATCGACATCGCACCGGGAAAGCCCCAGCCGGCTGCCGCATGCGTACGCCCTTGGGCCCAGGCTCGGCCGAGCACCTGGCCCAGCACGCCGAACAGCGCCGCGGCAGATCCCACGGCGACGCCGAACACCCACGTCAGGGTCGAGTCGACGCCGATCGCGACGGCGGCACCCCCACCGGCTCCTGCCATGACGGCGAGCGAGGCGCAGATCCATCGATCGATCGGGACGAGCCAGATCAGCAGCCCGGCCGCGAGACCGCCGGCACCGACGGCGACGGCTTCGGCATCACCCAATGACTGCGCTGCGCCGATCCATCCCGACGACAGCGCCGCGAAGGTGCCCAACGTGACGGCGTACGCGGTGGACGGCACGAGGTCGGGTCGGCCGTCGCTCCGCAGCATCTGTGCGACCAGCGCGACGAACACCGACACCGCGATCGCCGGGAGGATCCCGGCCATCATCCCGTTGTCGGTCGCGCCCACCACGTCGGCCGACGTGCCATCCGCGCCGTTCAGCAGGTCCGGCGCGAGCGTGATCGCCGTGGCGACGAGCCCTCCGCTCAAGGCCGCCACGAAGTGCGGGGACCGGATCGAGTGCCCGGCGGGATCCACAGCGCTCGGCGCGAGCGCGATCAGCACCTGGACGAGAAGGACGGCAGCGCCGACGAACACCGGGTCGGTGTAGGCCGCGAGCGTGATGGCTCCGGCCAGCGCGAGTGACAGCAGGGTCGATCCGAGGCGTGACACCCCCGAATGATGCCAGTACGAGGCGGACCGCCGGTCGGCTAACCGCCCGCGAACGGCGGCAGGAACTCGACGGTGTCGCCGGGATGCAGCGTGATCGTGGCCGGCTCGCGGGCGCCGACGGGGGTGTCGCCCACGAGGATCGAGCACGTCGAGATCACGTCGTCGAAGCGGTCACGGTCGCGGTGCCGGCTGGCTGATCTCGCCGAGGAGCTCAGCCAGCGTGCCCGCCGGCACGTGCTCCTCAGCCATCCCCGCGGCTGAGCGTGCGGAGGCCCAGTAGTGCACTGTGACGTCGTTCTCATTCACGTCACCGCGTGGCAATTGGTCCGACACATGAAGTATTCTTGTCCATGCAACGAGGCCACGGTGTTCCACCATGGCCTTTTCGCATATCTGGACCAGATCGACCCGGCTAACTCACGCGGCACCGGAGGCTCATCACATGTCCCACCTGCTTCTCCTCACCAAGAGCACGCAGTCGTCGGTCGAGGTGCTGCCCGCGCTCGCGCTGCTGCCGCACCACGTCAAGATCCTCCCGGCCGAGGCGAGCGCGCTGCTCGACGCGCCACCCTGCGATGCCGTGCTCGTCGACGGGCGCCACGACCTCGCGCAGGTCCGCAGCCTGACCCGGGTCATCCGCACCACCGGCATCGAGTGCCCGTTGATCCTGATCCTGACCGAGGGCGGCCTCGCCGTCGCCGCGTCCGACTGGGGCATGGACGACGTCATCCTCACGAGCGCCGGCCCGGCCGAGCTCGAGGCTCGCCTGCGGCTCGGCATCGGCCGCATCGCGGCGACCCACGACGGCGACAACGAGAGCCACGTCATCTCCTCCAGCGGGCTCGTGGTCGACGACGCGACCTACACCGCGAAGCTCGAGAACCGCACGCTCGACCTCACGTTCAAGGAGTTCGAGCTCCTCAAGTTCCTGGCGCAGCACCCCGGTCGGGTCTTCACCCGCCAGCAGCTGCTGCAGGAGGTGTGGGGCTACGACTACTTCGGCGGCACCGCGCACGGTCGACGTCCACGTACGCCGGCTGCGCGCCAAGCTCGGCACCGACAACGAGACGTTGATCGGCACCGTGCGCAACGTCGGCTATCGCTTCGTCGCGACCAAGACCGAGCCGGCACGCGACACCGCCGACGCATAGGCCCTGCCGTCGGAGCGGCGTCGTTCCTGAGACGATGTGCGCATGGCCCACCTGACCGCGCAAGGTCTGCTCGACCTCGTGCTCGACGAAGGGTCCTTCGAGTCGTGGGACGAGCCGGTCGACCACTCCGGGCTCGACCCGACGTACCAGCAGGAGCTCGCCGCGGCGGCCGAGCGGGCCGGCACCGACGAGTCGGTGCTGACCGGCCGCGGTCTGATGCACGGCCGACCCGTGGCGGTGCTGGTCAACGAGTTCAGGTTCCTGGCCGGCTCGATCGGGCAGGCCGCTGCCAAACGGATCGTGTCGGCGGTGCGGCGGGCGACGGCCGAGGGCATACCCCTGCTGGCGACCACGGCTTCGGGTGGCACGCGTATGCAGGAGGGCACGCCGGCGTTCGTGCACATGGTCGACATCTCGCGGGCGATCATGGATCACCGCGCGGCGGGCCTGCCATACCTCGTCTATCTCCGGCACCCGACGACCGGCGGCGTGTTCGCGTCGTGGGGATCGCTGGCGCACGTCACGGTGGCTGAGCCGGGGGCGCTCATCGGCTTCCTCGGGCCCAAGGTCTACGAGCTCATGGAGGGCCGGCCGTTCCCGCCCAACGTGCAGACCGCCGAGAACCTCGCCGATCGCGGCATCATCGACGCCGTCGTGCTGCCCGACGAGCTGCCGCTGCTGGTCGACCGCGCGCTCAGCCTGCTGATCGACCCGCCCCTGCCGCAGACCCGCGAGCTCCGCACCGGCGAGGTCACCCGCAAGCGGTCGGCCTGGGAGTCGATCCAGATCACGCGCGGCCGGCATCGCGCCGGCGTACGCGAGGTGCTGCGGTACGGCAGCGACGCGACGCTGCGCCTGCAGGGCACCGAGAAGGGTGAGCGCGACAGCGCGATGATCGTGGCGATGGCCCGGATCGACGGCCAGCCGTGCATCGTGATCGGCCAGGACCGTACGACCCAGACGCGCTTCAAGCCCATGGGCCCGGCCGCGCTGCGCGAGGCCCGGCGCGGGATGCGTCTGGCCAACGAGCTGCGGCTGCCGTTGGTGTCGTTCATCGACACTCCTGGCGCCGAGCTGTCGCCGGAGGCGGAGCAGGGTGCGATCGCCGGCGAGATCGCCCGGTGCATCTCGTGGATGTCGACGATGCGGGTGCCGACGGTGTCGGTCATCCTCGGTCAGGGTTGTGGCGGTGGCGCGCTGGCGCTGCTGCCGGCAGACGTCGTCATCGCCGCCGAGAACGCGTGGCTGTCGCCGCTGCCGCCCGAGGGCGCCAGCGCGATCGTGCACGGCGACCTCGATCATGCCGCCGAGATGGCCGAGGCGCAGCGGGTCAGCGCGATCGACCTGTACGAGAACGGCACGGTGCACCACCTCGTCGCCGAGCCCGAGGGCGACACGCCTGAGCTGCTGGCTCGCGCGATCGCCGCCGAGGTCGGAGCGCAGCTCGTGGCGCTGCGGGCCCGATGAGCATCCTCGCGCTGGCCGAGCGGGCCGCTGACGTCGACGGCGTCGAGCCGTTCAACGAGGCGAGCCTGTTCGCCCTCAGGGACGGCTCGCCCGCGCGGATCCTGGTGCAGCAGACCGAGGCCGACGGCACGATCTCCGCGGCGGCGTTCGCCGTCGGGGATGCACCCGTCGAGATCGTCGTGGACCCCGCGCACCGGCGCGCCGGCAAGGGTCGCCGCATCCTCGACGAGCTCCTGGCCGACGGCGAGGACCGCTTCTGGGCGCACGGCGACCTCCCGGCGGCCCAGGCCCTGGCGGCTTCCGCGGGGCTGAGCGCCGAGCGCATCCTGCTGGTGCTGCGGCTGACGTTCGACGGTCCCCCGGCACCCGAGCGCGTACCGGACGGCATCACCCTGCGGTCGTACGCGCCGAGCGATGCCGAGCAGGTCATCGCGGTCAATGCGCGGGCGTTCGCGCATCATCCGGAGCAGGGCGCGATGGACGCGGCGGACTTTGCCAGGCGTACGTCGTCCGACGTGGTTCGATCCCGCCGGGCTCTTCGTCGCCGAGCGGGATGGGCGGATCGTCGGGTTCCACTGGACCAAGGTCGAGGACGGCGTCGGCGAGGTCTACGTCGTCGGCATCGACCCCGACGCGCAGGGCGGCGGGCTCGGCACGGCGCTCACGGCGCGCGGGCTGCGCCACATGTACGAGCAGGGGCTGCCGATCGTCGACCTCTACGTCGAGGGCGACAACGCCCCCGCCCTCAAGGTCTACCGCAACCTCGGCTTCCAGGACTGGAAGAAGGACGTCCTCTACTCCCCGAGCTGACGGGTCACTTTTCGCCCGGTGACTGGGTCCCCCACGAGCTCTGCGAGTAGGGGCACTACCGCCCGCCGACGGGTCACTCTTGCCGCCGACGGGTCACATCTTGCCCACGCGGGTCACATATCTGCCCGAGCAGGCAGACCAAAACTGACCCGTCAGCGGGCCAAAACTGACCCGTCAGCGGGTCAAAAGTGACCCGTCAGCGTTAGCTCAGGCCGCGTTGGAGGGCGGCGGCGACACGGCGCATCGCTCGGGGGCCGAGGTGCCGACGGCGACCATGTTGGCGAACGTATGGATCAGGCCCTCCTCGCAGACGTACTCGACCGGCACGCCGGCCGCACGCAGCTTGTCGGCGTACGCCTTGCCCTCGTCGAGCAGCAGGTCGAAGCCGGCTGTGACGACATGGGCCGGAGCAACACCCGTGACGTCCTGGTGCAGCGGCGACAGGCGGGGGTCGGCCTTGTCCTCGTCGCCGAGCAGGTAGCTCTCCTCGCCGAGGTCTCATGTAGGCCTCGGTGAGGTAGAACCCCTCGGCGTACGTCTTGCGGCTCGCGCTCGTGTTGAGGAAGTCGGTCACCGGATAGATCAGCAGCTGGAAGGCCGGCTTGATCCCCTCGTCGCCGACCGCGTGCTGCGCGACGAGGGCTGCGAAGCATCCGCCCACGCTGTCGCCACCCACGGCGATGCGCGTGGGATCGACCGCGATGCCCTTGGCGTGCTCGGCGACCCACGTCCACGCGGCCCACGCGTCGTCGAACGCCGCCGGGAACGGCGCTTCGGGCGCGAGGCGGTAGTCGACCGCGATGACCCTGACCTGCGCCTCCTCGGCGAGGAACCGGCAGATCGCGTCGTGGCTCTCGAGGTCGCCATAGATCCACGCGCCACCGTGGAAGAAGACCAGCGCCGGCGCATCGCCGGTCAGCCCGCGCGGCGTGTAGAAGCGCAGCGTCAGCGGACCGCCAGGGCCGTCGATCGTCCGGTCCGTCACGGCGCCGATCGGCAGGTCGCCACCGACGACCTTGGCGGCCGGAGACAACCGTGGCCCGGCCCTTGCGGATCGGCAGGGTCTCGATCGCCGGGCCCTCGATGCGCTGCAGACGCAGCAGCAGCTGCATCTCGGGGTCGAGGGTCTTGCCGTCGATCACGACCGGCGGTCCGGCAAGGCGTCTGATCACCGGCTTCGGCAGCCTCAGGATCGAGCGGGCGGTGACCCCGCGAGCGGTAGCCGGTCAGCTGGGCCACGAGCGACATGGTGGTCAAGGTAGCGCATCGCGGTCTTGTTCAATTCGCGTTCACCTTGGCCTGTCAAAGTGGAGGTGTGGAGACCCATGACATCGCCGTCGCCGACCTCGAGGCGCCGGCATCGCCCGACGAGTTCGACGTCGACCCGCCGTTCAACCCGGCGGAGAGCACGCTGCCGCACGACCGCTTCCTCGACCGCGAGCTGTCGTGGATCGCGTTCAACGCCCGCGTCCTCGAGCTGGCGCAGGACGACGCGCTGCCGTTGCTGGAGCGCGTACGCTTCGCGGCGATCTTCGCGAGCAACCTCGACGAGTTCTTCATGGTCCGCATCGCGGGCCTCAAGCGCCGCATCGCCGCTGGTGTCGCCGTGCCGTCGGCCAGCGGTCTCAACCCCCGCGACGTCCTCTCGCGCAGCCTCGCGGCGAGCCAGGAGCTCATGGTCGAGCACGCCGAGACGTACCACCAGGAGCTCGTGCCGGCCCTCGCCGCCGAAGGCATCGAGCTGCTGCACTGGGACTCGCTGCGGCCGACCGAGCAGGAGCAGATCAGCGCGCTCTACCGCGATCGCGGTCTTCCCGATCCTGACGCCGCTGGCGGTCGACCCCGCGCACCCGTTCCCCTACATCTCGGGCCTGTCGCTCAACCTCGCGCTCGTGATGCGCAACCCCGAGACGGGCAAGGACCACTTCGCCCGGGTCAAGGTCCCGCCGATCATCAACCGCTGGATGGAAGCCGACCCCGGCCGGTTCGTGCCGCTCGAAGAGGTCATCGCGGCTCACCTCGACCTGCTGTTCCCCGGCATGGAGCTCATCGCCCACCACGCGTTCCGGGTCACCCGCAACGAGGACCTCGAGGTCGAGGAGGACGACGCCGAGAACCTGCTCAAGGCGCTCGAGAAGGAGCTGCTGCGGCGCAAGTTCGGCCCGCCCGTACGCCTCGAGGTCGAGGAGTCGATCGACCCCGGCGTGCTCGACCTGCTCGTCTCCGAGCTCGGCATCAAGGTCGACGAGGTCGTACGCCTGAAGGGCCCGCTCGACCTGCGCAGCCTCAACGAGATCGCCGACCTCGACCGGCCCGAGCTCAGCTATGAGCCGTTCGTCCCCGGCACCCACGAGCACCTCGCCGAGGTCGAGACGTCCAAGCCCGCCGACCTGTTCAGCGCCTGCGCAAGCGCGACGTGCTGGTGCACCACCCGTACGACTCGTTCGCGACGAGCGTGCAGCGCTTCATCGAGCAGGCCGCCGCCGACCCGCACGTGCTGGCGATCAAGCAGACGCTCTACCGGACGTCCGGCGACTCCCCCATCATCGACTCGCTCGTCGACGCCGCCCGCGCCGGCAAGCAGGTCCTGGTGCTCGTCGAGATCAAGGCGCGCTTCGACGAGCAGGCCAACATCCGCTGGGCCCGCAAGCTCGAGCGGGCCGGCTGCCACGTCGTGTACGGCCTCGTCGGCCTCAAGACGCACTGCAAGCTCGCGCTCGTCGTGCGGGACGAGCCCGACGGGCTGCGCCGCTACGCGCACATCGGCACCGGCAACTACAACCCCAAGACCGCGCGGCTGTACGAGGACTTCGGGCTCCTGACGGCCGACCCCGACATCAGCCACGACCTGACCGACCTGTTCAACAACCTCTCGGGCTTCGCGCAGGACTTCTCCTACCGGCGGCTGATGGTCGCTCCGGCCGGCCTGCGCCACGGCATCGTCGAGCGCATCGACACCGAGATCGCGCATCACGCGGCGGGGCGGCCCGCGGGCATACGCCTCAAGGTCAACTCCCTCGTCGACGAGACCGTGATCGACAAGCTCTACGAGGCGTCGCGCGCGGGCGTACAGGTCGACCTCGTGATCCGCGGCATCTGCACGCTGCGACCTGGCGTGCCGGGCCTGAGCGAGAACATCCGGGTGCACAGCATCCTCGGCCGGTTCCTCGAGCACAGCCGGATCTACTGGTTCGCCGGCGGCGGCGAGCCCGAGGCCTGGATGGGCTCGGCAGACCTCATGCACCGCAACCTCGACCGACGCGTCGAGGTGCTCGTACGCGTGCCGTCGGCCGCACACACCGAGCAGCTCGGCGACCTGCTCGCCAGGTCGGTCGACCCTGACACCACCTCATGGCACCTCGGCCCCGACGGCCACTGGAAGCGCCACGTCGGCTCGTCCGACCTCCAGTCGGTGCTGATCGACCGGGCCAAGGCCCGCCGGAGCCGCTAGGCCGTGCAGCGCGGCGAACAGGAGTGGGCCATCGCCGGTCATGTATGCCGTGCTGTCCGGGTCATGCTTGAAGCGCAGCAGCACCGTGGTCCCCTGCACCGACGAGGAGCGCGGCACGAGCGAGTCCTCGATGCGGCCGGAGCGTCCGATGAACGGCCCCGACGCGAGCGCCGTGCGTACGCGCAGCTGACCCGCCGCCACGGACGGTGAGCGGAACCCGAAGGAGAATCGCATCGTCTCGGTCTTGCTGGAGACCCCGTCGAGAGCGCGACCCGCGAACTCCGGCTCGACCAGCGTCGCCCGCCCGTTCGAGTGCCGCGCGGGCCTGAGCCTTGACGTCCGCACCGCCGTCGTCGAGCGATGCCCCGTCGCAGGCGAACGCGCCGGTCTGCAGCAGCACGCTGTCGGCCCCCGCGAGCGTGCTCGCCACGTCAGCGGCGCTGCGTACGCTCAACAGCGAGGGCGCGTCGCGGTCGATCGTCTCCAGGACCGTCGACACGTACGCCGGCGCGGTCCCCCGCGACGATGAGGCGCCGGCCGGGCACCACGGCGATCGAGTCCAGCGTCGCGGCAAGCTCCTGACTGACCTTGCTGCCGTCCGGGTCGATCGTCCATGTTCGGCCGTCGCGCGTGTAGCCGAGCTTCGCCAGGTGCGACCGTACGGACGCGAGCGACACCGACTCGTCGAGCCGGGCGACCATGACGGCGCCGTCCTTCGCCTGACCGTACGCCTCCCAGTCGAGGTCTGCCGGCGACCAGCCGTAGGCGTCGTGCAGCTCCTCGGTGTACTGGCCGAGCACCGAACGGGTCGACAGGTCACGCAGCGCGGCGTCGTCGGCCAGGACTGCCCGACCGGACGCCGTCGATGCCGAGCCCACGCCGAGCAGCCGGCGGATCCGCGACCAGTCCGTCACCCCCGCGACCTGGGTGTCCGCGGGCAAGCGAGTCGAGCGCCGACGTCGATGGCCGACCGGGTGTCGGCTGCGACCATGCCACCAGCCCATCGGCCGCCCACGATCGCGGCGGCGATGACGAGCACCGGGACGACGACGGACATCAGCACGAGCCGCAGTCGCATCCCGTCCATCCCTCCTTCATCCACCGGTCATCTCCTCAGGGGAGAATACGCGTATGCCAAGTGAACGGATCATCAACGCTGCGGGTGGAGTCGTGTGGCGCAAGCGGGCCGGAACCGGCCCTGCCGAGCCGCGAGTCGACGTGCTCGTCGTGCACCGGCCGTCGTACGACGACTGGACCTTTCCCAAGGGCAAGGTCGATCCCGGCGAGGCGTTGCAGGCCACCGCGGTACGCGAGATCGCCGAGGAGACCGGGCTTCGCGTACGCCTCGGAGCCCCGCTGCTGCAGGTCACCTATCCGGTCGCCGCCGGCACCAAGGTCGTCGACTACTGGTGCGCTCGCGCGATCGGCCAGGGCGCCGCCGAGCCGTTCACGCCCAACAAGGAGGTCGACGAGCTCCGCTGGGTCGGCATCCGCGAGGCTCGCGAGCTGCTGACGTACCAGCACGACATCGAGGTGCTCGAGGACTTCCGCAGCCTGCGCGAGCGGCAGGGCCACCGCGCCCGCACGCTCATCGTCGTCCGCCACGGCAAGGCGGCACCGCGCGCCGACTACGACGACGACCTCGAGCGCCCGCTCACCCCGGTCGGCGTCGACCAGGCCCGCACGCTGGTGCCGCTGCTCCGGCATACGGAGTGCGCCGCGTCGTGAGCAGTCCGGCGGTGCGGTGCGCGCAGACCGTCGAGCCGTACGCGCACTCGATCAGCACGTTCCTCGAGATCGACGACCGGCTCGCGGAGGACACCCGCGCCGCCCAGGTCGACCGATCCGTCGCGGCGCTGCTGGACCGCAAGAAGCCGGTGGCGCTCTGCTCGCACCGCCCGACCCTGCCGTGGATCTTCGACGCGATCGGCACTGACGTGCAGCGAGCTGGCGACCGGCGAGGCCATCGTGGTTCACCACCGCAAGGGCAAGGTCATCGCGACCGAAAAGCTGCCCTGAGAGGCAGAACTCCCGCAGGTCGGCACCACCGTTACATCACCGTTCACCCCGCGTTCACCCACGGTCGGACATCGATACACCTGCCCCTCATAGCGTCACGGGACGTAAGCATCTAAAGAATCCCAGAGAGGGACCCCCGTGAACCGCAACTCACTGCGCATCGCCGCCCCCGCGGCCGCGCTCGCACTCGCCTTCGGCCTCAGCGCCTGCGGTGCAGCGAACGAATCCGATGGCTCCGGCTCGACGGACTCCGGCACCAAGGTGTCCGGCACGCTCAACGCCGGCGGATCCAGCGCCCAGGAAGCCGCTGTGGCTGCCTGGAAGAAGGCGCTTCCAGACCACGAACCCCGACGCCACGGTCAACTACGACCCGGTCGGCTCGGGCGGCGGCCGCGAGCAGTTCCTCGCCGGCGGCCTCGCGATCGCCGGCTCCGACGCCTACCTGAGCGACGAGGAGCTCGCCAAGGCCAAGGACCGCTCTGCAAGGGCGACATCGTCGAGGTGCCGGTCTACGTCAGCCCCATCGCCGTCATCTACAACCTCGACGGCGTCGAGGAGCTCAACCTCTCGCCCAAGACGATCGCCGACATCTTCGCCGGCAAGATCACGAAGTGGGACGACGCGGCCATCAAGGCCGACAACCCCGACGCCAAGCTGCCCAGCAGCAAGATCACGCCGGTGCACCGCTCCGACGACTCGGGCACGACGCAGAACTTCACCGACTACCTGTCCAAGGCGTCGGACGGCGCCTGGACCGCCGAGCGCGGCGCAGACGTGGCCGGTCAAGGGCGGCGAGGCTGCCGAGGGCACCTCGGGCGTCGTGGCCGCGGTCACGGGCGGCAAGGGCACGATCGGCTACGCCGACGAGAGCCAGGCCGGCGACCTCGGCCAGGCCAAGGTCAAGGTCGGCGACGACGTTCAACGCCGCCACGCCCGAGGCTGCCGCCAAGGTGCTCGACACCTCCAAGCCCGTCGCGGGTCGCGCAGCGACGGACATCGCGATCGACATCGACCGCACGCTCGACCGAGGCGGGCGTCTACCCGATCGTCCTGGCGTCGTACCAGATCGCCTGCCAGGCGCCCGCAAGGACGCAGCCGACTCATCAAGGCGCTGGCTGACGTACGTCGCCAGCACCGAGGGCCAGTCCGCCGCCGCCGACACCGCCGGGTCCGCCCCGCTCACCGCGGACTTCGGCAAGAAGGTCCAGGCCGCGATCGAGACGATCAAGGCCAGCTGACCCCGACCCTTGAGCTCGTCGGAAGGGCACACGTCCTTCCGGCAGGCCCGAGGGCCGGGTTCCGGTCCCCCATCCCCTGAAAGGCACCACCTGTGACCAGCACGCAGGCTCCCGCTCCCGGCAAGACCACGGTCTCCGCCGCCCCGGCGACCGCATCTTCTCCGGGCTCTCGCTGAGCGCGGGACTGCTCATCCTCGCGATCCTCGCCGGGGTCGCGATCTTCCTGACGGTGCAGGGCATCCCCGGCATCACCGCCCACCCGGACGAGGTCAAGAGCGGCAAGAGCTTCCTGCCGTACGTCTGGCCGCTCGTCTACGGCACGCTGATCGCCGCGACCATCGCGATGCTGATCGCGGTGCCGGTCGCGATCGGCGTCGCCCTCTTCATCTCGCACTACGCACCGCGCAAGCTCGGCCAGGGCCTCGGCTACCTGATCGACCTGCTCGCCGCCGTGCCGAGCGTCGTCTACGGCCTCTGGGGCATCGGGTTCCTCGCGCCGCACCTGGTCCCGTTCTACGCCTGGCTCGACGAGCACCTCGGCTTCCTGCCGTTCTTCGGCGGCCCGCCTCCGCGACCGGCCGCACGATCCTGACCGCGAGCATCGTGCTGGCGGTCATGATCCTGCCGATCATGACCGCGATCTGCCGCGAGATCTTCCTGCAGACCCCGCGCCTGCACGAGGAGGCCGCCCTGGCCCTCGGCGCCACCCGCTGGGAGATGGCCCGGCTGGCGATCTTCCCGTACGCCCGCTCCGGCATCGTGTCGGCCGCGATGCTCGGCCTCGGCCGCGCCCTCGGCGAGACGCTCGCCGTCGCGATGGTGCTCTCGGTCAGCGTCGGCACCGTCACCGCCAACCTGATCGGCAGCGCCAACCCCAGCACGATCGCCGCCAACATCGCCCTGAGCTTCGCCGAGGCGAGCGGCAAGAGCGTCAACGCCCTGATCGCCAGCGGCCTGGTGCTGTTCGTGATCACCTTCCTCGTCAACTTCGCCGCGCGGGCCATCGTGGACCGCCGCAAGGAATTCTCCGGAGCCAACTGATGACGACCACCCTCACTCCGCCGCCCGTCGACGTCTCGCGCGAGCTCTACGGCGCGCAGCTGCCGAGCTGGGGCCCGCAGGCCGTCATCGCCGCCGCCCTCGTCGGCAGCCGCGGCCGCGTACGCCGCCGGCGCCAACCTCCTGCAGGCCGCGCTGCTCGCCTGGGTCATCTGCATGGTCCTGCCGCTGTGGTCCGCTGCCGTCGAGGGCCGCCGCAAGGCGACCGACCGGCTCGTCACGACCCTGGTGTCGTCCGCGTTCGTGCTCGCGATGTTCCCGCTGTTCAGCATCCTGTGGACCGTCATCAGCAAGGGCACCAAGGTCCTGTCGGCGGAGTTCTTCACCTACTCGATGCGCAACGTCGTCGGCGAGGGCGGCGGCATCTACCAGGCGCTCGTCGGCACGCTGCTGATCACCGGCGCCGCGGCAGTCATCTCGATCCCGATCGGCATCTTCACGGCGATCTACCTCGTCGAGTACGCCGAGGGCAACCGGCTGTCCCGCTGGATCCGGTTCCTGGTCGACGTCATGACCGGCATCCCCTCGATCGTCGCGGGCCTGTTCGCGTACGCGCTGTTCGTGCTGTTCTTCGGCGAGGGCGTCCGCATGGGCATCGGCGGCTCGGTCGCCCTGTCGGTGCTGATGATCCCGATCCTCGTCCGCTCGACCGAGGAGATGCTCAAGCTCGTGCCCAACGAGCTGCGCGAGGCGTCGTACGCGCTCGGCGTGCCGAAGTGGCGCACCGTCGCCAAGGTCGTCCTGCCGACGTCGCTGGCCGGCATCGTCACCGGCATCACGCTGTCGATCGCCCGCGTGATCGGCGAGACCGCTCCCCTGCTGATCATCGCCGGCACGACCGACTCGGTGAACTTCAACCTGTTCGACGGCCGCATGGCGTCGCTGCCGGTGTTCGCCTACGCCTCGCAGCGCAACCCCGGCATCCCGCCCGAGTTCAGCATCGACCGCGCCTGGGGTGCGGCGCTCGTGCTGCTGGTCATCGTGATGCTGCTCAACCTCATCGCCCGCCTCGTCTCCTACTTCTTCTCGCCCAAGGGCGAGCGCTGAGTTCAGAAAGGACTCTGTCATGGCCAAGAGCATCGATGTCTCTGACCTCAACATCTACTACGGCGACTTCCTCGCCGTGGAGGATGTCACCATCCCGATCGCCGCGAAGTCCGTCACGGCGTTCATCGGCCCCTCGGGCTGCGGCAAGTCGACCTTCCTCCGGTCGCTCAACCGTATGCACGAGGTCATCCGCGGCGCCCGCGTCGAGGGCAAGGTGCTGATCGACGGCCAGGACCTCTACGGCGCCGACATGGACCCCGTGAACGTACGCCGGATGATCGGCATGGTGTTCCAGCGGCCCAACCCGTTCCCCACGATGTCGATCTACGACAACGTGCTGGCCGGGCAGAAGCTCAACAGCAAGCGCATGAAGAAGACCGAGGCCGACGACATCGTCGAGCGGTCGCTGCGCAGCGCCGGCCTGTGGGCCGAGGTCAAGGAGCGCCTCGACCGTCCCGGCTCGGGCCTCTCGGGCGGTCAGCAGCAGCGCCTGTGCATCGCCCGCGCGATCTCGGTCGAGCCGGAGATCCTGCTGATGGACGAGCCGTGCTCGGCCCTCGACCCGATCTCGACGAGCGTCATCGAGGACCTGATCCACGAGCTCAAGTCGCAGTACACGATCGTCATCGTCACCCACAACATGCAGCAGGCGGCCCGCGTCTCCGACGAGACCGCGTTCTTCAACCTGTCGGGTGTCGGCAAGCCCGGCCGGCTCATCGAGCACGGCCGTACGGAGACGATCTTCTCCAACCCGACCGACTCCGCCACCGAGGCCTACATCCAGGGCCGGTTCGGCTGAGCAGCTCCAGCAACAGACGATGCCCCCACGCTGAGCGTGGGGGCATCGTTCGTTGTGGTCAGTACTCGCGACGAGCGCCGAACGCAGCGTCAGCGATCGCGGCGAAGCCGTCCCGATGACGAAACCACGTGAGATGAATCCCCGCACCGTTGCGCTGCATCTCGACGCTCGCGGTTGCGAGCTAGACCGAGCGGCTTCGGACCTCCACCCAGGTGCTAGTTGCCGGGGATCACCATGTGCAGGACGAAGTAGGTCACGCGCGCCGACAGCTGCGGCCGCGGGGATCGTGATGATCCACGCGGTGATGATGCCGCGGGCGACGCCCCACCGTACGGCGCTGAACCGCTTCGTCGCTCCGGCGCCCATGACCGCCGAGGTCATGGTGTGCGTCGTCGAGACCGGGGCCTGAGCGCCGATCGCCATGCCGTACAGGACGATCGCGGCGGTCGACTCGGCGGCGAATCCGCGCGGCGGGTCGAGGGCGATGATGCGACGGCCCATCGTGCGCATGATGCGCATGCCGCCGGACATCGTGCCGAGCGAGATCGCACTGGCCGCCGCGATGATGACCCACAGCGGGATGTCGTCGCCGGTGTGCTCGCCGCCGGCGATCAGGGCGAGCACGATGACGCCCATGGTCTTCTGCGCATCCTGCAGGCCGTGACCGAGCGACAGCGCCGCAGCCGACACGGTCTGCGACAGCCGGAATCCGCGGTTGAGCGTGTGCGGGTTGGCTCGCCGGAACATCCACATGATCGTCAGCATGATGATGAACGCGCCGCAGAAGCCGAGCGCCGGGCTCACGACCATCGGGATGGCGACCTTCTCGATCGACCTTGTCCCAGTCGACCGTCACGCCGGCTGCGATGCCGACGCCGATCAGGCCGCCGATCAGGGCGTGCGACGACGACGACGGGATGCCGAAGTACCACGTGATGAGGTTCCACACGATCGCGCCGACCAGCGCGCTGAGCACCACCGTCAGGGCGTGGTTGGCCGACATGTCGTCGAATCCGGTGAGGATGTCCTTGATGGTCTTGGCGACGCCGACGCCGAGCAGCGCGCCGACGAAGTTGAGGATCGCCGCCATCGTCAGGGCGAGCCGCGGCGTCAGCGCACGGGTCGAGACCGAGGTCGCGATCGCGTTGGCGGCGTCGTGGAAGCCGTTGGTGTAGTCGAAGAACAGGGCGATGGCGACAGTGGCGATCACCAGCGCCAAGGTGAGGTCCACGACTCAGGACTCCTTGACGGCGATCTGCTCCACCGTGTTCGCGACGGATTCGAGCGCGTCGATGGCGTGCTCGAGGGAGTCGACGACGTCCTTGAGCTTGAGCACCTCGAGCGACTTGTAGTTGCCGCTGAACAGCTTGGCGAGGATCCGGCGGTAGGAGCGGTCGCCCTGGTTCTCGAGGCGGTTGATCTCGATCCAGTACTCGTCGAGGTCCTTCATGGTGCGCAGCCGCGGCATCGCCTCGGCGGTCAGCTGGGTCGCGCGCTGGAGCACCTCGACCTGCGGGGCGAAGTCGGCCGGCAGGTCGCCGAGCTCGTAGAGGCCGACCAGGTCGACGGTCTCCTCCATGAAGTCCATGACGTCGTCGAGGCTGCTCGCGAGGCGGTAGATGTCCTCGCGGTCGAACGGCGTGATGAACGTGCGAGTTGGCGCGCTTGATGATCTTGTGGGTCGTCTCGTCGGCCTGGTGCTCGGCCTCGCGCATCTGCTCGCCGATCGACGCCTTGTCGGTGTCGGTGTCGAGCATCTGTGCCAGGAGATCTGCCCCGAGCACGAGGTGATTTGCCATCTCGGTGAAGAGTTCGTAGAACGTCGTTTCAACCGGTCGGATGCGAAAACGCACGACTAGCTCCTGTCAGTGCTGGGTAGGCCACGCCCATGCTAGAGGCACAGCGACGCGAAGTGTCAATCGCGGTGTCATTCAGCGTTCAGCCAGCCTTCGCTATCCCGAGGATCTCGTCGACCTCACGCTGGGAGAGATGGCCGTCCTTGGACGAGGCCGCGATGATCAAGCCGACTCGTCAGCTCGATCTCGTCGAGCGCCTGGTCGTCACGAAGGCGACTGTCCAAGGGCTCCGGCATCGGGGGCACTCCCATTGCGTTCGAACTGCACAACACGGTCAGCCTGGTCGCGGCACGCTGCGATCAGGGTCTTCCTCCCCTTGCGTCAAAGGCTATCGGGTCGCTCCACCCGGCGCATCCCCTTTGAGGTTTGACGCACCGTCGTCGACCCATGTCACAACCTCGCGGGCTGCCTCGTCTCGGGTATGAGAGCGAGTCGAGACCTGAGAGGTGAAGATCATGCGAGTGTTCGTGGCGGGCGGGACCGGAGTGATGGGGCAGCGTCTGGTGCCGCAGCTGGTGGCACGAGGCCACCAGGTGACGGCGACGACGACCAGCAAGGACAAGGTGGACATCCTTGCGGCAGCTGGGCGCCGAGCCTGTCGTGATGGACGGTTTGAACGCGGCACAGGTCGGCGAGGCGGTTGCCGCAGCGGCGCCGGACACGATCGTGAACCAGATGACGGGCCTTTCCCCGACTCACGGCGGCAAGCTGAACCCGCGGAAGGCCGATCGATACTTCGCCGCCACCAACCGGCTCCGCAGCGAAGGCGTCGACCACCTGCTGGCGGCCGCGGAGGCCACCGGCGTCTCCCATGTGGTCGTCGCAGAGCCACGCCAGCTTCAACGGGATCCGCGAGGGCGGATGGGTCAAGACCGAGGAGGATCCGCTGGAGGTCGTCGAGGGCACCAAGGCGGTGAACTACCTCGAGGACGTCGTCGTCAAGGCCGGCGGCGCGGTCCTGCGCTACGGCGGGTTCTACGGCGCCGGCGCGGACGACGAGCAGCTGAAGTTCGTCCGCAAGCGCTTGGTCCCGATCGTGGGCGGCGGCGCCGGGTCACACCTCGTTCGTCCACATCGACGACGCAGCGAGCGCCACGGTCCTGGCGGTCGAGCAGCGAGCGCGAGGCGTCTTCAACATCGTCGATGACGAGCCGGCACCCTTCAACGAATGGCTGCCCTACTACGCGCAGTGCGCCGGCGCCAAGCCCCCGCGACGGATCCCCGCGTGGCTCGCACGGCTGGTCATGGGCGAGATGATGGTGGGCATGATGACGGAGGGTCGCGGCTTCTCCAACGCGAAGGCCAAGCGGGAGCTCGGCTGGGACCTGCGTTACCCGTCGTGGCGGCAGGGCTTCGCGAAGGAGCTGGCATGACCCGTTCCGAGGAGTTCGAGGACCTGCGTGGGCTGCTGTTCTCGATCGCGTACCGGATTCTCGGCAGCGTGGCCGAGGCCGAGGACGCCGTCCAGGAGACCTGGTTGCGCTACGAGGCCACCCCGACCGAGCCGACGTCGACCAAGGCGTTCCTCTCGGCCGTGGTCACCCGGATCTCGATCGACGTGCTGCGCTCGGCGCGCGTCCGGCGGGAGGAGTACGTCGGACAGTGGCTGCCCGAGCCGCTGGTCGAGGATCCGTACGAGGACCCGGAGCGGTCGGCAGAGCTGGCCGACTCGGTGTCGATGGCCGCCCTGCTGCTGCTCGAGCGACTCAGCCCGCTGGAACGGGCGGTGTTCGTGCTGCGAGAGGTGTTCGGGTTCGGCTTCGCCGAGGTCGCGTCGGCGGTCGGCCGGTCGGAAGTCGCCTGCCGTCAGCTCGCCGCCCGGGCCCGGCGTCACATGGACGGCGGTCGCGCGCGTTTCGAGGCCGACCGCAGGGAGCGGGACGAGCTGGCTGCCCGGTTCTTCGACGCGCTCCTGGGTGGGGACGTCGACGGACTTCGGGAGCTGCTCGCAGCAGACGTGCAGATGGTCGGCGACGGCGGCGGCAAGGCGCCCGCGTTCGCCAAGGTCGTGCTCGGCGCCGACAACGTGGCCCGGGTGCTCGCCGTGAACTTCCCGCTGCTCGCCGAGATCGATGCCACGATCGAGCCGCGTCAGCTGAACGGTGACCCGGGCGCCGTGCTGCGCGATCGTACGGGCCGGGTCGTCGGCACCATGACGTTGGATGTTCTTGACGGACAGATCCAGACCATCCGCTCCGTCGTCAATCCCGACAAGCTCGGCCATGTCGGCCCGGTGGGTGACGGCTGGGCCGTGGCTCGTGAGATCAAGCAGGCACGACGGTCGAGCCACTGACCTTTCCGGATTGCCACTGGCAGCCACACAGCACGAAGAACCGCCCCTCACCGTTGAGGTGAGGGGCGGTTCGTGTTGATGAACGGTCAGGCGTGGGGACCCTCCACGGCCGGTGCAGCGGTGCCGTTCGTGGCGGCCGAGTCGGCGACCAGCTTGGTCAGGTCGAAACCGGTCATCGTCTTCACGATGTCGGTGACCTGGCTCATGTTGCTGGCCAGCGCCTTCGGCAGGGCCGAAGCGCCATCGGTCGAGACGACCGTCAGCTTGTCGATGTTGCCCATCGGGGCTGCGAGCTCGCGAGCGACCTCGGGCAGCACCTTGACCAGCATCTCCAGGATGGCAGCCTCGCCGTACTCCTTGTACGCCGCGGACTTTGCCTCCATGGCCTTCGCCTCGGCCTCACCGACAGCTTGGGTCGCTGCGGCCTCCGCCTCGCCCTCCAGACGGACCGCGTCAGCGACCAGGGCGCGGCGGGACTTCTCCGCCTCACCCTCCTTCTGGCCCTCGATGGCTTGGGCATCTGCCGCAGCGATACGTGCGGCCTTGTCAGCCTCGGCTCCGGCGATCTGAGCGGCTCGAGCACCTTCAGCCTCCGAGACCGTCGCGTTGCGCTTGGCCTCAGCCTCCTGCTCGATGCGGTAGCGCTCAGCGTCGGCCGGCTTGCGCACGTCGATCTCGAGCTGCTTCTCCGTGACGTCGGCCTGGCGCTCGGCGACCTTGACCTGTTCGGCCAGAACCTCCTGGTCGCGGGCAGCCTTCGCCAGCGGTCCGGCAGCTTCAGCCTGGGCCAGAGCGGTGTCGGTCTCGACCTTGATCGAGGCCTGCTTCAGCGCGAGGGTCTGGTTCGCGATGGCGACCTGCTCCTCAGCTGCGATGCGACGCTGCTCGCTGACCTGCCGCGCTTCCGCTTCGGCGATGTCGGCCTGCTGCTTGATCTTGGCCGCCTCGGGGCGACCCAGGTCCTTCAGGTAGGTGCCGTCGGCATCCGAGACATCCTTGATGGTGAACGAGTCCAGGATGAGGCCCTGGACCGACAGCGAAGCCTCGGCGGCCTCGGCGACCTTGGACGCAAACGTGCCACGGTCCTGGATGATCTGCTCGACTGACAGCGTGCCGACGATCGCTCGGAGCTCACCCTCGAGGACCTCAGTCGTGAACGACTGGACCGCGTCTGGCTGGCCCAGAAACCGCTGGGCAGCCGCACGAATGTGCTCCTCGTCGCCACCGATCTTGACGACTGCGACGCCGACCACGTTCAGGCTGATGCCTTGGCTCGAGGGAGCCTTGTGGACCTGCAGAGCAATCTGCGAGGACGACAGCGGCATACGAGCCAGGGACTGCACGAAAGGCACGACGAACGCGCCTCCGCCCACGACCACCTTCTGGCCCGTGTTGTCGGCGCTGGACTTGTCGCGGCGGCCGGTGATGATGAACGCCTCGTTCGGCCCGGCGACCTTGTAGCGGGTCACGATGGTGCCGAGGAGCAGGACGACCAGGACGGCGAGTCCCGCGATGGCGATGATTGTCATCTGCGATGACCTCTTTCTGCTGGTGGGTTGTGTGGTGGTGGATCGTGTGCCGGGATGCGGTGTTGCCGGCGGTTCAGGCGGCGGGCTCGACCTTGACGGCCGAACCGGACAGCGAGTGCGTCACCTGGACGCGAGTACCGATGCGCAGATCGGCGTCGGCGAGTGCGTTGTACTTCATCGGGTGACCAGCGACGGTGACCCTGACCTCTCCGTAGGACCCCGACAGGATCGGGCTGACGACGGTTCCGAACGAGCCGACCACCGTGGCCGCACTGACGTTCGCGTCGGTCGGAGTGTTCTTCATCGCTCGCACGCCAAGACCGACACCTGCTGCGATCAGCAGGCCAGCGGTGGTGGCGGCAGCGAGAGCGCCCCAGGTTCCCCATGACTCGGGGATGAGTAGTCCGGTCAGGCCGAAACCGGACAGGAACGCCGCGAGGGCGGTTGCGGACAGGAACGGGGTGTCGAAGTCGAAGACGTCGAGCAGACCATCGAAGACCACCGAGACCAGCAGCAGTACGAGGCCAACTCCGGCCAGCACGAGATACAGCATGGGTTATGTCCTTCTGGTTAAAGCATCCCGCCGAAGCAAGAGCATGTGTTGTGCCGGTGACTACGCCCGTTGCCGTCCCCGCCTGAATGTGTGAGTGACAACCTCTCCCGCGAGAATAGGCGAGTCTGAGCCGGTAGGACCCGCATTCGGATACGTGCACGCGGATTTCGGTGCAGAGGCTACCCCTGAGGCACCGGCTACACGGGTCTGACGTCTCTGCGATACTCGCTCTTGGATGTGAAGTGGTTCTCCTGGGAGGCCTCGGGACTTGTCCCCATATCCCGGGCCTCTAGCTCAATTGGCAGAGCAGCGGACTTTTAATCCGCGGGTTGTGGGTTCGAGTCCCACGGGGCCCACTTTCATCTATTCCGGCGTGGGGGCGGGAATGACCCCCAGCTGCTGCATGAAGCTCAGCTGATCCATCGACAGCCAGTGCTCGGTGATCCGGCCGTCGCGCACGCGCATGATGTCGACGAACTGAAGCGTCACCGGCTTGCCGGTAGGTGGGATCCCAGCGAAGTCGGCCGTATGGGTCCCGTGGAACGTCTTCTTGGTCACCACCTGGTCGCCCTCGGCGATCATGTCGTCGACCGTGAAGTGGCAGTCCGGGAAGCCATCGAGGAAGGCGCCGAGATACTGCTTGCTGCCCTCCTTGTCGGCCATCCCCGGAGGCCCGCTGTGGTTGACGAACTCGGGATCGTTGAGCTCGTCGTAGACCTCCCAGTTCTTCTGATTCTGAACCTCCTCGACGAACCGTCGGATGACGGCCTTGTTCCGCTCGGTCTCGGTGTTCGGTGTCATGGCTTGACCTCCTGGTGCATTGCCCCTGATCCCACTGTGCGGCCCGGCGATCCCGGCGCATGGGCGGAGCACCCACTACGCTCGGGAAGTCCTGCCACCGGAGCAGGACCCCGATCTCAGCCGGACCGTCCAGGTCCGCCCGTCGATCGCCGACATGTTCCCGAGCACGCCGATCGCCGCCGCGAGCGCGATCGCGGCGAGGATGAGGAACGCATCGCGTTGACTGCCGGTCGCGGTCGCCAGGACCGCGCCCGCGAACGGCGCCACGGCGGAGGCGAGCAGGATGGGCGCCGAGAGGATCGAGCTCAGGTGCCCGTACTGGGACGTGCCCCACCGGTCGCTGACGGCGGTGGCCTGGATCAGCGTGTAGAGGCCTCGGGACACTCCGACCAGCGCCGACACGAGGAACAGGACCCACACTTCTGTCGGAGCGACCGCGAGCATCGCGGTCGTGATGCCCACCGAGGCCATCACGATGGAGGCCCGCGAGACCGGGCTCGTCGCGGCGGCGAGTCGCGCATATCCGAGGCGACCGGCGACCTGACCGAGACCGCCGATGCCGAGGCCGATCGCCGCCTCGGTCGAGCTGAAGCCGCGCTCGACGAGCAGCGGCACCAGGTTGATGACGGCGGCGTACACCACGAAGGCGGCCGCAGCCGAGGTCAGCAGGAGGATCAGGAACGCTCGACTCCGTGCGGCCCCGTCCGAGGCCAGGTCGTCCTCGGTGGGGCGGCCCGGGTCCACGGCAGGTCGAGGCCGCGCCAGTGCAGCGGGATCGTCACGGCTCCGAGGATCAGGGCCATGACGACGTACGTGATCCGCCAGTCCGTGACCGCCTCGAGCCCGGCTGCGAGCGGCGCGAAGATCGTGCTCGCCAACCCCGCGACCAGAGTCAGCGTCGTGAGCGCGGCAACTCGTCGGCTCCCACCCCAGTGCGTCAGCGCGGCGAAGGCCGAGGGATAGAGGACACCGGCCATGCCGATGCCGGTGAGGATCCACGCGGCGAAGAACCAGGCGTACGACTGGGCGGCCGCGATCGCGAGGAGGCCAAGGACGGAACCCACCGAACCCGCCGTCATGATGACGCGAGGGCCGTACCGGTCAAGCCTTCGGCCGAGCACGACCCCGACGATGCCGGAGACGACCTGGCTGGCCGAGAACGCCGCCGTGAGCTCGACCGCGCTCCAGCCCGTGTCGTCGACGATCGAGGACGACAGCACGGCGAACGTGTAGTAGAGGACGCCGTAGCTCGCGATCACCGTGGTCGACAGGACCCAGACGACCCGGCGCAGCCCGGGACCGTCGAGGGTCCCGGGCTCGCTCGTCCGGGTCACGATGAGGCGCGGGTCCCGAGGGTGATGAGCTCAGGCTCCGCCGGAGCGCCGCAGCATCCGCCCCCAGCCGCTGCCTCGTCGTCGAACACACCCGAACCACCGCAGACACCGGTCTCGGGCAGGGTCAGCTCGACGCGAGCGGCCGACTCGTGGTCGCCGGCGATCTCGGCCACGACCGACCTGGTCTGCTCGAAACCGGTAAGCGTCAGGAACGACGTTGCCCGGCCGTACGACTTCATGCCCACAAGGTAGAAGCCGACCTCGGGCTGGGCGAGCTCCTTGGCGCCGTGGGGGTAGACCGTGCCGCACGAGTGCACGTTGGGGTCGATCAGTGGCGCGAGCTGGCGCGGCGCGTCGAGCACGGGGTCGAGGTCGAGACGGATCTCCGAGAGCATCGACAGGTCGGGTCGGAATCCCGTGAGCGCGATGACCTCGTCGACGCCTTCGACGACCTGGCCGTCCATCGAGGTCAGGGTCAGGGTGCCGTCGCCGGCGCGCTCGACCGACGTCGTGCGGAAGCTGTTGAGCGTACGCACCGGACCCGACGCGACGGCCTGCTTGGCCGGCGCCCCAGGGCTCCGCGCTCGACGAGCTCGTCGTTGTCGCTGCCCTCGAACGCGGCTCCGACACTCGCCCGCCGGACCAGCCAGGAGACGCGGATCGACGGATCCTCCTCGGCGAGGGCCGCCAGCGCGATCAGTGCGCCCTTAGCCGAGGCGCCGGTGCCCGCGACGACCACGTGCCGGCCGGCATACCTCGCGCGCATGGCGGGGTCGGTGAAGTCGGGGATCCGGTACGTGATGCGGTCCGCGGCCGCGCGTTCGCCGAGAGCCGGGAGGCCGTCACCTCCGAGCGGGTTCGGGCCAGTCCAGGTGCCGGAAGCGTCGATCACGGCTCGCGCGGAGATCAGCTCCTCTCCCGCAGCCGTCTCGACGTGCACCGTGAAGATCTCGCCCTCGCGCCCGGAGTCGACCAGGCGATCCCGTCCGCGCTTCGCGACGCCGACGACCTTGGTGCCGAACCGCACGCAGTCGCCGAGGGCTTCCGCGAGCGGCTGCAGGTAGTCATCGGCCCACGTGCCGCCGGTCGGATAGCGGTCACGGTTGGGGCTCGTCCAGCCGGCGCTCTCAAGCAGCTTCCGCTGCGGCCGGGTCGATGAGCTCGGACCACGGGGAGAACAGGCGTACGTGCGACCACTCGCGCACTGCCGCGCCGGCGACGTCGCCGGCCTCGAGCACGAGGAACGGCACCTCGCGGCTGCGCAGCTGGGCGGCAGCGGCAAGGCCGGCCGGTCCGGCGCCGATCACGACGACGGGAAGCTCGGGGTTCTGCATGTCGTGATCTCCTGGTTCATTTAAAAGTTTCGATGAATGCGACGATACCCTTTCATAGATAAATGTCAATGAATGGGTATGATGGTGCCATGCCCACCCAGCTCACCGTGCTCGAGTCCGCCGCCACCGCGTGCTGCTCCCCCATCACCGGCGGAGCCATGAGCGCCGACGAGGCGACCGCGCTGGCCGCACGGTTCAAGGCGATCGGCGACCCGACCCGGCTCCGGCTGTTGTCGCTGGTGGCGGCGCACGAGGGCGGCGAGGCCTGCGTCTGCGACCTCAACGAACCGCTCGACCTGTCCCAGCCGACGGTGTCGCACCACCTCAAGATCCTGGTTGACGCCGGCCTGCTGACCCGCACGAAGCGCGGCACGTGGTCCTACTACGCGCTGGTGCCCGGCGCCCTGCCGATGCTCGCCGACACCCTGAAGGTCTAGTCGCGTCGCGCAGCGCTCGGCGGGCCATTCTGGCAGAAGGGTCGGACAGTCGATTTTGCCTGTTATTCCAGTGGATTACCTCTTGTCATCGAACATCTGTTCGACTAGAATCAAGGTATGAATTCGGGGGCTGTGGTTGACGCGATGCGCACCGCTGCGCACACCCTGGCTTCCGGTGATGTGCGGGACAAGATCCACGCCCTGCAGGCTGTGCAGCACGCGGTCGATGCCGCCCAGGCGGCGTTGTTGGCTGAGCTGGAGGCGTCCAAGGACTACGAGCTCGACGGCGCCTCGACGTTGAACGCCTGGGTGCGCAACCAGCTGCGGATGAACTCCGGCCAGGCCACCGCGCTGGTCCGCGACGTCATCGTGCTGCGTGACCTGCCCTTGGTCGCCGAGGCCGCGTTCAGCGGGCAGATCAGCGCCCAGCACGTGCGGGCATTCGTCTACGGGCTCAAGCATGTGGGCCTGGACCCGATGCGTCAGCACGAGGAGCTGCTGCTCGAGGTCGCCCTGGACCGCGAACCCGGTGCGTTGTTCGAGGCGGTCCAGCACCTCAAGGACGTGGTGCACCCCGAGGACCTCGACGACGCGTGGGAACGCGGCATGGACAAGGAAGACTTCGCAGTCGACGCCGTGCCCGAGGGGTTCCACGTCACCGGGTTCCTCAACACCGTCACCGGCGCCAAGCTCAAGACCGTCCTCGACTCGGTGTCAGCACCCCGGGACAAGGACGACACCCGCACAGGTTCCGAACGCCGGGTCCAGGGTCTCGACGACCTGCTGGACAGCATCCTGGGCAACGGGCTCCCGTCCGACAAGGGCGTCAAACCGCACCTGTCGGTGTTCGTCGACGCCGACACCCTCGAAGCCGCCGCCCAGCACGTCAAGCACACCACCGAGAAGCCGTACCCGTCCCCGACCCCGATGCCCGATGTCGAACCCGCGACGCTGGCCGGACACGGGCCGATCGGGCCCAACCTGCTGATGTACTTCCTGTGCGTCAGTGACTTCACCGCCTTCCTGATGAAGCAGGTGGCGGACACCGCCAGGCGCAGGTCCACAACGCGGTACCGCCGTACCGAGCGAACCGCGGCAGACGCCCGGCCGGATGCCCGCCAACGCGGCGTCTGCGCAGCACCCGGCGCACCACACGCACCTGCAGATCCACCACACCATCTGGTGGTCCATGGGCGGCCCCACCGACCTCGACCTCCTCATCGGCCTCTGTGTCAGATGCCACCACCTGCTCCACCGAGGCCGGCTCCACATCACCGGCAACGCCGTCGACGGCTTCACCTTCACCAACCGCGGCGGCCGCTCCCTACGCCGCCGACGAAGAGGCCCCTACCGCCAAGCCGCCTGACCAATGGGTCCGGCGGCCCACCGGCACGCCTGGATCAACTGTCAGCAGGTTCCAGCGGCGCGGGCCACTCAGATCTCGGAATTCCTTCAACCACGTAGACACCGGACCATCCGGGACCCTTGACGGCCACTGCAGTCCGGCCGTCGACTCCCGTGACTTCATAGACCGTCACCGTGTCGACAACTTCTGCACTGTCGACAGGACCGCACCCGATGACCTCGCCGCTCCCCACGACCTGCCCAACGGGAGCCGCTTGATTCAGCTCGTTGTGCGACCGGAACACCGACCCGTCCATCCTGATCCGCGCGTTGCAGTCAGGGGCGTCCTCGTCCACGCTGCACGCGGCAAGTGCTGAAACGCACGCCAGCGTCGTGGCGAACAGACTCAGCCACTGCTGGGAGCTCGATGGCATGCCGTCAGCATCGCACTCTCCACGGGGCGTTGTCGGTCTACTCGCAGCAGCCGTCCGAGCAGCCCTGCGAAGTGGCCGGCGCGCAACAGCCCTCGCCCCGCCAGGCCTCGAGCCCCTCGCGGACCGCGACGGCGGCGATCACCAGGCCGGCGACCGGGTCGGCCCATGACCAGCCCAGTGTCGCGTTGAGCACGAGGCCGATCAGCAGCACCGCCGACAGGTACGTGCAGAGCAGGGTTTGGGTGCCGTCGGCGTAGACCGCGTTCGACCCGAGCGCCCGCCCCGTGCGCCGTTGGGCGTACGAGATGAACGGCATGATGATCAGCGACGCGATCGCCAGGCCGATGCCGACCCGCGAGTGGTCCGCCTCGGCGCCGGTGACCAGCGCGCGGGCGGACTCGAAGCCGACGTAAGCCGCCAGAGCGAAGAACGAGACGGCGAGCAGCCGCAATGCCTGACGCTCGCGGGACTCGGGGATCCGGTGCGAGAACTGCCACAGGATGATCAGGCCGCTGGAGACCTCGACTGCGGAGTCGAGGCCGAATCCGACGAGGGCGACCGAGCCGGCCGCGATGCCTGCGGTGATCGCGATGGCGCCCTCGACCACGTTGTAGGCCACCGACAGCGTCGCCAGCAGCTTCGCCCTGCGGCCGAGGGCAGCCCGGTCGATCAGCGTCAGTGCATCGAGCTCAGACATCAGGCGCCTCCATGGTTGGGGCACAGCGTCGACGGCGTACCGCGCGACTGATTCACCAGTGTCGAGGTCAACGAGGTCCGCCACGCAGCGACCACGCAGTCCGTTGCGCCGCGCGTGGCGTACATGATCAGTGCTACTCCTACGAGGCATATCTGAGCACCTGACATGTTCGACTAGTCCTGCTTGAATTTGTCCGCGACGTTTCTCTATGTCAGTGTAGTGGTGTTATGAACAGATGACTGTACGCGGTGAGGATACGGCCTAAACGTGCGTCGTGCCTCAGAGTCTCGACGAATCCGTAGACGCTGAGCTGCGAGGATATCTGTGCCTGATCGATACCCAGCCTTTGTGTCGGCGCACGCTCTGCCAGAACTAGCAAGGCGCGCTCGAACTCGGCGACGGCAGCGGCGACGAACAGTGTGATCGAGCGGAGGCGTCGATGTCGTCGAGTCTTTCAGGTGGCCCTCGCCCTCAGCGAGTCTGCGCGATCGGAACGGTTGTAAATGTGTGGTCTCCGTGGCTGCGAGATGGAGGAGTAGTGTGAAAGCGGTGAGAGTGGTGACTGTGTCGGAGTTAGTTAGCTGGGTATCGTGGCCTCGGGGATGCGTGACGCTGAACATCGAGGCCCGTCCCACCGGTCGCGACGCCACGAGACCGCAGTCCCGCCAGCCGCAACGAGAGTGCTGCGCGAAGGGCACTAGAGGGCGTGCTCTCTGCCATCCTGGCCTTCGGACCCTTGAGCATCCCTTCAGTACTTCTACCTTCTTCGTCGTCAGTGGCCTCATGCGGCTCACTGCTCTTCCTCGGGGTGATGGCCCGTTCAGTTGACTCGGGGTGCTCTCGGTCTTCCTCAATCGCTACCTCCACCACGAAGGCAACCGTGGACAGTGTCAGGGTCAGCGCGAACATCCACGCAAGGGCCTTGGTCGACATCATCGCTCTCGGACAGGCGGCGTCACTGAGATCTCGATGTCCTGCGGACCATCAACGGTCGCGCAGCTCGCATCCACCTCTCGCCGACGGCGCTGGTTCCAGACGGCGAACGCAGCAGCGGAAGCGACGACCAAGCCGAAGACGACCCCGGCAAAGACGAACGTCGCGATGGTCGCCGCCGCCCCGGCCAGGCCGAGGACAGTCAGGATCGGCGCCGCGCAACAGACGGCGCACGCAGCGGCCCCCGCACCGTACCATGTGTCGGTCCTTGAACCAGAAGCTCATGCCAGACCACCTTCGGGGCGTTCGCCGATCTCGACGAACGGCAATGGGCAGTTCTCCTCCTGCGCGCACTGGGCGAGGTCGTCACAGCCCGCTTCCTGTGCCGCGACGAGGCTGGCGCGGATGACGTTGAGGTCGGCAATCTTCTGGTCGACCTCGGCGATCTTGGCCTCGGTGCGGGCCAGCAACCCAGCGCCGGCACCGTGATGATGCTTGCCGGCCTCGAGCAGCTCGGCGACCTCGTCGAGCGTGAACCCCAGTCGTTGAGCGACCTTGATGATCCGCAGCGTCGTGACGGTCTCCTCGGGATACAGCCGGTGACCTCCCAAGGATCGCTCGCGGTTCAGCGATGATCCCGCGCCGCTCGTAGTAGCGCAGCGTCTGCACGTTGACTCCGACCGCCTCGGCGACCTGGCTCGTCCGCATGGCCGTGCTCATGCTGCTGTCCCGACCAGTGAGGCGGCACGGGACGCCAGAGCAGCGAGGACATCTTCGTGCTGCGGATCGGTCGAGACAACCAGGTCGACATCGCGCCATCGGTGATCGTCAGGCCGAAAGTGAAGAACGAGCAGCAGCCGGTTTCCAGCGGCGGCCAGTTGCGCCGCGCGCGCTGCGACCTTCGCGTCCGGCTTCAGGGCGAGGCCAACCTCGCCCGTCGACGTCTGCTCAACCGACAGGACATCCGCCGCGAACATCGCGTCGAACTCCGCGCGACGCAGCGGCTGCTCGGCCGTCGGCATCGTGCACGAGGCAGGGACCCAGTCACCCCGCACCTGTAGATCCTGGTTCATGCCTCGACCATAAACCTGTACCCAAGTACCGGATGCAAGCCTTTCGTCGAAGTCTTCAGGTCGCCGCTCGAGCGACGCGATCAGGCGCTCGACGCGGGACTTGATCTCGTCGCGGATCGGGCGGACCGCCTCGATGCCCTGACCGGCAGGGTCGTCGAGCACCCAGTCCTCGTAGCGCTTGCCCGGGAAGTACGGGCACTCGTCGCCGCAGCCCATCGTGATGACGACGTCGGAGGCGACGACGGCGTCGTCGGTCAGCTTCTTGGGCTGCTCGCCGGCGATGTCGATGCCGACCTCGGCCATGGCCTCCACCGCGACGGGATTGATCGCGTTGCCGGGCATGGACCCGGCCGAACGTACGTCGATGCGTCCCTCGCCGAGCGACTGCAGGAATCCCGCCGCCATCTGCGAACGGCCGGCGTTGTGCACGCAGACGAACAGGACGCTGGGGCGATCAGGCATGGGGCTCTCCTTGATGGGTGTGCGGCGTGACCGCCTGCGAGGGATAGAGCACGAGGACGAGGGCGACGCCGATCGCACCGCCGACGACCTGCGCGAGGACGAACGCCGGCACCGAGCTCGGCGCGATGCCGGCGAACGTGTCGGAGAACATCCGGCCGAGGGAAACGGCGGGGTTGGCGAACGACGTCGAGCTGGTGAACCAGTACGCAGCGCCGATGTAGGCACCGACCGCAGGCGCCGCCAGGGCGACCCGGTCGGACCGGACGAGCGCGAAGATCAGCAGGACGAGTCCGGCCGTCGCGACGACCTCACCGAGCAGGTGACCGCCGCTGGCGCGTTCGTGCTCGGAGAACGTGGTGCCGACGTCGAACATCGCGTTGGCCAGCAGCGCGCCCGCGACGGCGCCCAGCACTCTGCGCGACCACGTACGGCGCGATGTGACCCGCCGAGAAGCCTTCGGGGTCGCGCCGGGACAGGAACCAGTCGGCCACGGTGACGACGGGATTGAAGTGCGCGCCCGAGACCGGTCCGAGCATCAGGATCAGGACCGCCAGGCCGAAGACCGTCGCCATGCTGTTCTCGAGCAGCTGCAGGCCGATGTCGTCGGGCGAGAGCTCCGCGGCGGCGATGCCCGACCCGACCACGACGGTGACCAGCAGCCCCGTGCCGAGGAACTCGGCGAGCAGTCGGCGGCCGAGCGGTCTGCGGAGAGCTGGATCGGTGCGCGGCTGGTTCACCCGCTCATCTTGACGCCGACGAATTAGCTCAGTCAAACTCGACTCAATGAACATTGAGCGAACGACCCTTGAGGAGCGAGCCGCGCGGCACGCCGCCCTCGCTGATGTCGCACGCCTCATGGTCGTGGAGGAGCTGGCGCTCGGAGACCGCTCCCCAGCGAGCTCCAGGCGATCGTCGGCCTGCCAGTCGAACCTCCTCGCCCATCACCTCAAGGTGCTCGAGGACGCCGGCCTCGTCGCGCGACGACGGTCCGAGGGCGATCGCCGCCGCACCTATCTGACGCTTCTCGACTCCTCACTCGTCGAACAGACGGCAGCCGACCCGCAGCACGTCAGCCGGGTCCTGTTCGTGTGCTCCGCCAACTCGGCGAGATCACAGCTCGCCGCTGCACTGTGGCGCCGTACGAGCGACATACCGGTCGCGTCCGCCGGCACCCGCCCGGCGGAACGGGTCTCTGACGGAGCCAAGGCGGTCGCCAAACGGCGTTCGCTGAAGCTGGTCGGGTCGAAGCCCACCTGCTGTCCGACGTCGCCGCCGCTGACGACTACGTCATCGCGGTCTGCGACAACGCCTACGAGGAGCTCGGCCCGGCCGTCACGCTCCACTGGTCCGTGCCCGATCCGGTCACCCAGGGCGACGACGGGCGTTCGACCTCGCCTACGCCGAGCTGGATCGGCGCATCACGAACCTTGCGCCACGCCTGATCGCGTCCTGACAGCTGGCACGTCGGCATCCCGGACGACGCCCTGGATGGCGGCGTTGCCCTCGGTCCGCCGGTCCAGCAGCGGGTTCAGCACCCCGCGCAGGACGGAATAGACGGTCCAGCGCCTGGGCGCGATGATCCGGGCGCGCGTCGCTCGATGCCGTCGACGAGCAGCCCGGCCGGCGACCGACGGCGCCAGGCGTCTGCCGCAGGAACTCGCGGGAAGGTCGCCTCGAAGCGCTGCGCGACCGCGCTCGCGAAGCCTTCGCGGACCATCGCGGTGTCGATGAAGCCGAAGTACGCGACGCTGGCCGACGCGCCGTGCTGGGCGAGCTCGGCCCGCAGGGCGCGGCCGAACTGCTCGACGCCGGCCTTGGACATCGCGTACGGAGCCAGCATGACGCCGTTGACGAACGCGTAGACCGAAGCGACGACGACGACGTGCCCACCGGCCGCCGTGACGTGCGGGAGCGCGGCGTGCACCGTGCGATAGACGCCCAGCAGGTTGACGTCGATGACCCGCTCGAACAGCGCCGGGTCCATCGCGCGCACCGTCGCCGGCTCGGGAGCGATGCCGGCGTTGGCGACGACGATGTCGAGCCCGCCGAGCTGCGGACGATCTCGGCGACGACGTCCCGCATCGCCGCGGCGTCGGTGACGTCGGCGCGCGATGCCGATCGCCCCGGCGCCCGAGCTGCGCGCGGCCTGCGCCGTCGCGACGGGATCGAGGTCGACCAGCGCGACGCGAGCACCGCGCTCGTGCAGCTGCCGCGCGGTCTCGAAGCCGATGCCGCGGGCGGCGCCGGTGACGAGTGCGACCTTGCCGTCGACGGGGTAGGAGCTCATGAGGCGTGCACCTTCTGGATCGGGACGGATGACGTGCGCGAGGTGCCGGCCGAGGAACTCGATCTGGTCGGCCAGGGCGCGTTGCTGCCTCTGCGCCGTCGTAGACGTCGAAGTGGTCGACGGGGTACGTGCGCACCTCCGCGTACGCTCCAGCCAGTCGCGCGCCTGGCGAGCCGAGGCGGGCGGCGCGACGGTGTCGTTGTCCCCGATCTGCACCAGCAGCGGGGAGCGGACCCGCGAGGCATACCGGATCGGCCGGTTGAGGCCCACCTCGAGCGCGGCCCGCGCGCACACCTCGTTGCGCCACGTCGGTCCGGCCAGCGCCGCGTAGCCCTCGAGCGCACCGGGCGACGTGATCATGGCGGTCGAGCCGGGCGCGCCGACGACCGGCGAGGTGGTGGGGCGCGCGGCGAAGCAGCGACCCGCAGCACATCGCGTACGCCGTGAGCGACGAGCGGGGCCAGCCTCCGCGGCCCGCCGTGCCTGGCGATCGCGAGCAGGGCCGCGAGCCCGTCCATCGCCGGCGTCATCGCGACGATCGCGGCGATGCGTCCGTCCGCGACCGCGACCGGCAGACGTGGCCGCCGGAGTACGACGTGCCCCACAGGACGATCCGGTCGGGGTCGACGCCGTCGAGCTCTCGCGCCGCAGCGATCGCCGCGTGATAGTCCGCTCGCTGGCGCCGGTACGAGACCCGCTGCCGCGGCGTCCCGTCCGAGTCGCCGAACCCGCGATAGTCGAACACGACGACATCGAGCCCCGCGTCGGCGAACCCCTCCGCGTACGCAAGAAGGCCGGTGTCGCGAGTGCCGCCGAAACCGTGTGCCATGACGACACAGGGGCGGCCGCCGTCGTCGGTGAACGTCGTCGGCCGTGCCGGGCAGGTGCCAGGCGGCGCAGCGCACGCCGTTGCTGGTGAACGTCGATCTCCCGGATCTCCGGTGCTCATCAGCGGCTGCCGCCGTCGCGAGCCGGCGAGTCGACGCGCTCGGACTCGAGCTGCAGGAGGCCGTCATCGATCGGGTCCTCCAGCAGCAGCTTGGAGTCCTGGCCGTAGTGCATGAGCACCTTCCACGGATTCTTGGTGCCCTGCCGCGGGAGGGTCCTCCTTGGCCCGCTGCACGTAGCCGGACTGCAGCTGGTCGAGCATGCCCATGTCCAGGGCGGAGTTCTCCGTGTCACGGGGCGTCGCGACGGCCTGGTCGTGGTCATCCATGTGCCTGAGCAGCCGGCACAGGTACTCCCCGGCGATGTCGGACTTCAAGGTCCATGGCGCGTTGGTGTAGCCGAAGATCCAGGCCAGGTTGGGCATGCCCTCGAGCAGGACCCCCTTGTACGTCATCTGGTCGTGCAGCTCACGCCGCTCACCGTCGACGCTGAGCTTCAGCCCGCCGAGCATCTGGACGTCGAGGCCTGTCGCCGTCACGATGATGTCCGCCTCGAGCTCGGCGCCTGACGTCAGCCGGATGCCGTTCGCCGTGAAGGTCTCGATGTGGTCCGTGACGATCGACGCCTCGCCGGAGGCCAGCGCCTTGAACAGGTCGCCGTCGGGGACGGCGCACAGCCTCTCGTCCCACGGCATGTAGGCCGGCGTGAAGTGACGCATGTCGACGTCGGGCCCGACCTGACGGCGTACGTGCGACAGCAGGAACCGGCGCATCGCCTTGGGCCAGCGCCGGCAGGCGAGGTAGAGGCCGCGCTGGATGGCGATGTTGCGCCGGCGCGCCGCCGCATACACCCATCGATCGGGCAGGACCCGGCCGAGCACGCCGAGATCTTGTCGAACGCCGGAACCGAGAAGATGTACGACGGCGAACGCTGCAGCATCGTCACGTGCTCGGCATCTGCCGCCATCGACGGCACGAGCGTCACCGCGGTGGCGCCGCTGCCGATCACGACGACCTTCTTGCCGCGTGTGGTCGAGGTCCTCGGGCCAGTGCTGGGGGTGCACGCTCTGACCCTTGAAGTCGGCAGCACCGGGAAACGCGGGCAGGTAGCCGGCGTCGTAGTTGTAGTAGCCCGTGCAGCTGATCAGGAAAGAGCACGTGTACGTCTGGGTCTCCCCCGTCGCCTCGTGCAGTGCGGTGACGGTCCAGAGACTGTCGCCGCTGTCCCAGTCGGCGGCCACGATCTTGAGGCCGTAGTGGATCTTCTCGTCGATGCCGTACTCGGTCGCGGTGTCGGCGATGTACTGACGGATCGAGGCGCCGTCGGCGAGGACCTTGGTGTCATGCCAGGGACGGAACTTGTAGCCGAACGTGAACATGTCGGAGTCCGACCGGATGCCGGGATAGCGGAACAGGTCCCATGTGCCGCCCAGGCGTTCACGCCGCTCGAGCACCGCGATCGTCCGGTCCGGGAACTCACCGGAGATCTGGCAGGCGGTGCCGATGCCGGACAGCCCGGCTCCGATGATCAAGACGTCGACATGCTGTGCGGTCATGACTGTTCCTCACCTTCGTCGCCTGCTGGTCAGCAGCGCGCTCACCTCGAGGATGGCGGGCGAAAGGGCAGCAGATCTTGACACGATCGGACATACTTTTGTCATTTCCCGACACGTGAGGCGGCCCCATGGGCAGCATGATCCGGGCGACCAACCTGTGGGGCTACGTCGATCTGGTCCGTGAGCTCGGCGGTACGCCCGAGCGCCTCCTGTCGCGGTTCGACATCCCGGCCGGCATCGAGCACGAGGACGACGCGTTCGTCCCGTTCGCCCCGTTCGTCCACCTGCTGGAAGCCAGCGCCGACGAGCTCGGCTGTCCGGACTTCGGGCTGCGGCTCTCGCGCTGGCAAGGGCTCGACATCCTCGGCCCGATCGCGGTGATCGCCCGCAACGCGATGACGCTGGAGAGCGGCTTGGCGGCGATCGCCCACTACCTCTACGTGCACTCGCCGTCGCTCCGCCTCACTGTCGAACCCACCGCGTCCGCGACCCGCTACGCGTACGAGGTGACCGAGCTGAGCCTGGCAGGAGCTGAGCAGGGGTATGAGCTGAGCATGGCCAACGGAGCCCGCATGATCCGGCTCCTCGGGCGGCCCGACGTGGAGCCCGACGCCGTCTCGTTCATGCACGACCAGCTCGGTCCCGACGACGCGTACGCCGAAGCGCTCGGCTGTCCGGTGCGATTCGGCCAGACCTGGTGTGGGTTCGAGCTCCGCCCGGACCTGGCCGGGACGCCGATCCCCAACGCTGATGCGGAGACCCGGCGGATCGCGACGAGCTACCTGGAGTCCCGCTATCCACCGAGCACCGCGACCTCGCGGAACGCGTCGCTGAGCTGACCCGGCGGCTGCTGCCGACCGGGCACTGCAACGCCGACGAGATCGCCGGCCAGCTCAACCTGCACCCGCGGACGCTGCAGCGACGGCTTGCGGACGAGGGGGTGCGGTTCCAGGACGTCATCGACCAGGAACGAAAGACCCTCGCCGCCCGCTACCTCGCCGAGCCCATGTTGCACCTGAGCCAGGTCGCCGGGTTGCTCGGATATGCCGAGCAGAGCACGCTCAACCGCTCGTGCCGCCGGTGGTTCGGGATGACCCCGCGGCAGTACCGCGCGGCCCACGGAAACCCGATCGGCATACTGGCCGAATGACGACAGCCACCGTCGTCGGCAGTGGCCCCAACGGCCTCGCCGCCGCCCTCACCCTCGCTGCGGCCGGCGTCGACGTCACGGTGCTGGAGGCGGCCGACCGGCTCGGCGGCGGCGCCAGGTCGAGCGAGCTCACGCTGCCCGGCCTCGTGCACGACGAGTGCTCCGCGATCCATCCGCTGGCGGTCGGCTCGGCGTTCGCGAAGGAGTTCGACCTCGCGAGCGCCGGCCTGGTCTGGCGCTGGCCCGAGGTGCAGTTCAGTCATCCGCTCGACGGCGGCCGCGGTGGCGGCGGTCTGGCGGTCGGTCGACGACCACGGCGGCGGGCCTCGGGAGCGGACGGCCGCTCCTGGCAGCGCCTGTTCGGGCCGTTGGCCGAGCGGTTCGACGGCGCTCTCGGCGGACATCCTCCAGCCGGTCGTGCGCCTGCCGCACCATCCGGTCCACCTGGCGAGGTTCGGCGCGTACGCCGCGCTGCCCGTCCCTGCCCTCGCGCGGCGATGGGAGACGCCCGAGGCCAGGGGCCTGTTCGCCGGCGCCGCGGCCCACACGTTCCGGCCGTTCTCCGGCGTCCTGTCCTCGTCGATCCCGCTCGCCCTGGGCGCCTCGGCGCACGCGCTGGGCTGGCCCGTCGCCGAGGGCGGCACGGGCGAGATCAGCCGGGCGATGATCGAGCTCGCCACCGCGCGCGGCGCGACGTTCGAGACCGGCGTCGCGGTGACCTCGCTGGACGAGATCCCACCGTCCGACATCGTCATGCTCGACACGTCGCCCGAGCGCCGCGGCCGCCATCGTCGGCGACCGCATGCCATCGCGCGTCTCCCGGGCATACCGGCGCTATCGCCACGGCCCGGGCGCCTTCAAGGTCGACTACGCGGTCGAGGGCGGGGTGCCGTGGACCCACGAGCCGTCCCGCTCGGCCGGCACGGTGCACCTCGGCGGGACGTTCGAGGAGATCGCCGCCGATCGAGCGGGCCGTGTCGCAGGGGCCAGATGCCCGACCGCCCGTTCGTGCTCGTCGGCCAGCAGTACGTCGCCGACCCCACCCGGTCCCGCGACGGCGTGCACCCGCTGTATGCGTACGCGCACGTGCCGTCGGGCTTCACCGGCGACGCGACCGAGGCGATCACGAGCCAGATCGAACGGTTCGCGCCGGGATTCCGCGACCGCATCCGGGCGACCCACGTGCGTACGACCGGCGACCTCGAGGCCGGCAACGCCAACTTCGTCGGCGGCGACATCATCGCGGGCGCCAACACGGCTCGCCAGCTGGTGCTCAGGCCGCGCGCGACCCTGCACCCGTACGCGACGGGCGTCCCGGGCGTCTACCTCTGCTCCGCCGCGACCCCGCCGGGCGCCGGAGCCCACGGCATGTGCGGCTACAACGCGGCCCGCTACGCCCTCCGCCGCGCCTGACCGGCTCGCCGCGTCGCGCAGTCGCCGCGCCTTGACCAGCCGCACGGCCAGCCGGCTGTAGGGGTCGCGCGGCTCGGGGCAGGCCTCGATCCACCGCTCCAGCACCTCGACCTCCGCCGCGTAGTCCCGCCGGCGCCGGTGGATCACCGCGGCCCGGTGCGCATACATCGGGGTCGGCGACGCCCTGCGATGCCCACGCCTCCCGCTCGGCCGCCGCCATGCACTCGACCAGCAGCTCGAGCCCGGCGTCGTCCATGCCTCGCGCGCGCAGCCGGTCCAGGGTCGCCACCCAGTCACTGTGGTGGCGACCCCGGACCGTGTCGGCGCGGTCCAGCTCGTGCAGCATGCCCCTAGCGTACCTTCATCGTCACGGTCTTCGGATCATCGACTCGACCGACGGGCTCCCGGCATACGAGACGCGGAGGTGTACGTCCGCTTGCTGAGCTTGGGCAGCGTCGTCGGTGACGCGGCCGCTCGGGTCGACCGTCGAGCGTGCGCTGACGTACGTCTTGCTGCCGGCCCTGACCTCGATCTTCACCTCGACCGGTCACCGGGTCCGACGGGCTGGCGAGTCAGCTTCACGCTGACCTTGGCGTGCGAGCTTCGACTTGATCCGTCGACGGGACAGTCGAGACGGAGACCTTCGACGACGCCTTGGTCACCGTCAGCGTCACGCTCGTCGTCGGACGCGCGATAGTCCGCGTCGCCGTCGTAGCGGACCGTGAGCGCGATGCGTCCCGGCCTTGCCGAGGTCGACGGTCTTGACGGTCATCGTCGTCCGGCCGTTGACCAAGCGTGCCGGTGCCGACGAGGGTGTCGCCGGAGAGCACCCGGACGGCGCCGGTCGGGGTCGCGCCCGAGCCGTTGACCCTGGCCGTGACGGTGACGTTCGTGCCGTAGCGGACCTTGCTCGCCGACAGCGTCGCCGCGGTCACCGAGTCGCGCAGGCCCTGTCCGACAGCGGGCACGGTCACGGTGTTCGGCTCCTCGGCGTTGCCGGCCTTGTCGACCGCGCGGAACTGCACGACCGTCTCGCCCGAGCCGACGGAGACCGACAGCACCGGCGGTCCACTCCCCTGCACCCGATCCTCGACTCGACGCGGTCGACGCCCGACGTCTCGTCGGCGGCGGTGAGGCTGACGGTACGCGCGGCGGTGTCGACCGAGCCCTTGCTGATCGGCGCCGCGGTGTCGATCTTGAGGTCGAGCGTCTGCACCGGCGAGACGTTGCCGCTCGCGTCGGTTGCCCTCGCACGTACCGAGTGCGCACCCTCGCCGGTGACCGGCACCGTGACCTGCGGCGGCGTCGACGGGCGTCCACGGACCCTCGTCGATCGATGTCTCGACACTTGGCGACCTCGCGGTCGTCGAAGCCGGACTGCCGTGACGCTGACCGGGGCGGACTTCCACCAGCCGGCCTCGCCGTCGGGGTTGACCGGGTTGGTCGACAGCGTGACGCTCGGGTCGAGCGCGTCGCGTGACCGTGACGGTCGCCTTGGCGCGGACCGTCGAGCCCGGCGCGACGTCGCCCTCGACCTCGAACGTGCCGAGGTCGGCATACTTCGCCGGGTCGATGTCGTCCCAGTCGACGGTCTTCTGCTGCGTCGAGCCGTCGGCGTAGTGCACCGTCGCCTTCTCGGGCAGCACGGGCGCGGTGCCCGCCTTGGTCGTCGCCGTCAGCGGCTCGACCGACTCGACGAGCAGGTCCGGCTGCAGGTCGAGCCGCATACGGTCGAGCTCCTCCTGCGTGACCGGCAGGACCGTGCCGTGCCGCGGGCTGCTCGGCAGGTCCGCGTCGGGCACCGACTTCCAGTCCGCCGACGCGATGTCGTGCGTCTCGAACGCCATGTAGCCCTGGCCGCCGTGATAGCTCGGCTGGTCGATGAACATGATCCAGTGGTCCGGGTCGTCGTTGTCGCGGAAGACCGTCGGGCCCTCGCCACCGCTGAACGTGCCGCCCCACGGGTTGGGCTGGCCGAGGCCGACCTTCTCCTTGATGAGCTGCCAGCCCGGCGACGAGGTCGTGGTCGGCAGCGAGCCGGTGACCGTGGCGCAGCAGGTCGGTCGACTTCTCCTGGCGCGGGATCATGTACGCCTCGTCCTTGACGACGCGATAGAACGTGTCGCCGTCCTTGACGACGGTCGCGTCGATCATGCCGCGACCCGTGCCGCGCTTGACGTCGATCCACGGCTTCGGGTCGCTGAACGTCACGAAGTCGCGCGTCGTGGCGTACATCATCCGCTGGTACGACGTGTTGATGTCGCGGCCTGCCGTGCTGGTCGTCGGGTAGAGCGCGGACGCCCAGTAGACGACGTACTCGCCGGTGTTCTCGTCGTAGTACGACTCCGGCGCCCACGTGTTGCCCGCGAAGTCCGACGACACCTTGACGTGACGCTGGTTGGACCAGTGCACGAGGTCGGTGGACTCCCAGACCTCGAGGTACTTGCTGCCGGTCTCCTGCGCCTCGCCGAAGTCGACGGCGGGGTACGCCTTGAGGTCGGTCGCGAGCAGGTAGAACCGGTCGCCCTCGTGCGAGCGGATGATGAACGGATCGCGCAGACCCTTGGTGCCGAACTGCGAGGACAGGACGGGCTTGCCGTCGTTGAGCTCGTCGTAGTCGAGCGGGTCGTCGCCCTTGCTGGCGCCCATGTAGATCTTCTCGCCGTCGTCCGTGCTCTCGCCGGCGAAGTACGCGAACGCGTACGCCTCGAAGTCGAGCGCCGCCGGGGCCGGCTTGACCGTCACGACGATCTCGCGGGTGTCGGTCGCGCAGTTGAGCGTGCCGGTCGCGGTGAGGGTGACCTCGACGGGGTCGGCGCCGTGCGCAGGGCGGTTCACCTCACCGGTCGGCGGTCACGACGCCGGGCTTGGAGGACGCCCAGCTGAACGCGGTGCCCGACGAGCCCTTGGTCGGCAGCGTGAGGTTGCCACGCACGTCGTCGGGGTGCACGAGCTCGATCGCGGCGAGCGCCGTCCTGCACCTTGCCGGCGTCGTCGAGGCCGTCCTCGAGCACCGTGACCTGGAAGTCCTTCGTCGTGCTCACGGCACCGTGGGTGATGGTCGCCGTGAGGGTGACGACGGCGTTGCCGGCACCGTGCGCGGGCCGGGTCACGGCGCCTGCGCTGCTGACGGTGGCGGGCTTCGATGAGGCCCACGTGATCGTGGACCCGGCCGAGCCCTTGACCGGCAACGTCAGGTTGTCGGTGACGGCCGAGGTGTCGCCCAGCGTCAGGGCGGCCTTGTCGGCGTCGGTCGCGGCGGTCGAGGTCTTGGCCGACAGCGTCGCCGCGTCCGCCGGCGTCGAGCGCCCGGCTGTAGATCCGGAAGTCGCGGATGTTGCCCTTGAAGGAGCGGTCTCCCGCGTACGCCGACCGGCCGATGAAGTTGCGCGTCGACGTGCCGTCCGGCTCGCCGAGCTGCGACGGCTTGGCGGTGATGTTGTAGTTCGTCGCGACGAGCACGCCGTCCTCGTACAGCTTGCTGGTGCCGGGCGTCTGCCGGGGTGCCGCCGTCGATCGTCAGCGTCACGTGCTTCCACACGCCCGGCGCTCAGACCGCCGGCGCGCGACGCGCTCTGCTCCGTCGCGAAGCCACCCGAGGCCATCGTGCCGCGGTAGAAGCTGCCGGAGTCCTTGCCGGTCACGAACAGGTAGCCCGTGCCGTTGGGGTACGTCGCCAGGTTGCCGAGGTTGAACATGAAGTAGTTGCCGGTCAGGGTCGGGTCGACCTTGACGTCGAAGTCGACGCGTCACGTCGTCGAGCCCCGACAGCAGGTTGTTGGGCAGCGTGATCGCGTTGCCGGCGCTGTTCGCGCCGCCGGCGAACGTGAACCCGTCGCCGGCGTTCCACGACGCCGTGCCGGCCACCGTGCCGTTGCGCCCGTTGCCCGACGAGTCGACGGCGGTGGTGCCGCTGGTCTCGTCGAGCTTGTACCAGGCGACGAGCCCCGTCGACACGTCACTGGCCGAGGCCGGCATCGCCGCCAGACCCGCAGCCGTGACGGCGACGCTCATCGCGGCCGCGATGAAGCCGCGCGAGACCTTGGTGGTGACCTTCATGGAACGCCCCTTGCTGGTGGTGGTGAACATGGCGACCTACTTCACTCGGAGGCTGATGGATGCGGCGGACGAGCCGAGGACGGTCGGCGAGCCGGAGTACTTCACCTTGAGGGTGTACTTGTCCCTCTTCGACAGCTTCGGCAGCGTGATGCTGGCCTTGCCCGTCGAGCTGACCTCGCCCGTGCGCTCGGTGACGAACTTCCCGTCGCGATAGACCTTGACGGTCGCCGTGCCACCGAGGCTCGTGGACGGACTCGCCGAGACCAGTCACCGACACCTTGGCGGTCTTCGACGTCGAGATGGTCGTCGGCGAGACCGACGCCTTCGTGCGCGAGGACGCCTTCGACACCTTGATGTCGGCCGAGTCCTCGGAGCGCGGCGAAGTCGGCGTCACCGGCATACCGGGCGACGAGCGTCTTGGTGCCGACGCCGATGCTGGCCGCCTTGAGGCTGAGGATCGCCCGCCCGTTGGCGAGCACCCCGGACCCGATCAGCGTCGAGCCGGACAGGATCGACACCTCTCCGGTCGGGATGCCGCTGGTTGCCCTTGACCCGGACGGTCGCCGTCACCTTGTCGCCGACCTTGACGCTCGTGCTGGAGAGCGTGAAGGCGGTGACCGTCGCGGCGAGCGGCTTGCCCTTCGCCGGCACGACGCTGGTGTTGGCTGCCTCGACGTTGCCGAGCTTGTCGATCGCGCGGAACTCGACGGTCGTCTCCTCGTCACCGACCGTCAACCGGATCCGCGTACGTCGACCACTCTCCCGAGCTGCCAAGGCGGTACTCGATGCGGCGAGGCCTGCGCCGGAGTCCGCGGCCGAGAGCGTCACGGTCCGGGCATCGGCGTCGACGACGGCCTTGGAGACCGGCGGCGTGGCGTCGATCGTGAACGTCACCGGGCCGGATCTCGCCGACGTTGCCGGACGAGTCGACCGCGCGTACGGCCACCGTGTGGACGCCGTTGCCGGCCACCTCGAACGAGGCGTTCGCGCCGTCCTTCGACGTGAAGCGCGCCGCCGTCGACGGAGACCTCGACGTGGTCGACCTTGCGGTCGTCCTGCGCCTCGACCTTGACCGTCACCGGATCGGCGTAGTTGCCGCGCACGCTGTCGCCCTCGAGCTCGAGGCTCGACACGACCGGCGCCTCGGCGTCGACCGTCTCCATCCGCAGGAACGTGACCGACGAGGCCGGGAACTCGTACGTGAACGTGTCCGAGAGCCCGCTCGAGCGTGCTGGTGACCGGGACGACCTTGGTCGGGTTGGACTTGGAGTTGGTGTCCGTGAGCGACGACGCGGTCAGCTGCGTGACCTTGCCGGCGCCCTTGATGCCCACGTCCGAGACGTCGACCGCCGTGCGGACCGGCTTGGTCGCGGTGTTGACGACCTTGGCGACCAGGTCACCGGACTTCTTGTCGCGCGTGACGACCTGGAACAGCTTCTCGGTCGAGGCCGCCTCGTCGTACGACATCTGCAGCTCACCGTCGAGGTAGAGCTTGATCGTGTGCCCCTCGACCACGATCTTGATGTGGTACGTCTGACCGGTCACCAGGCTCTTGTTCTCGAGCGCCTTGACCTCGGCCGCCGCGCCGCCCGATGCCTTCTGCAGCACCGAGCGGGTGTTGCCCCAGCCGCCGATGTTCCACCAGTAGAAGTCGTTCGTCGCCCTTCGCGCCGAAGCCGACGAGGAAGCCCTCGGCGCCGGACTGCTTGGTGGCGTCGAGCTCGAGCGTGTAGTTGCTCCAGTCCTTGGCGTACGCGCCCGGTGACGATGCTGCGCGCGTCGTTGACCGAGGTCGACGTCTGGGCGTACTTGCCGCCCGTCGCCGCCCACGTGCCCGACTTTGCGGCGACCACTTGGACGCGTCGTCGAACGTGTCGGAGAACAGCGTGTCGCCGGAGTCGTTCGACTTCACGGTGAGGTTGTCGTACGACGCCGCGGTGCTCCAGGTCGACAGGAAGACGCCGCCCGAGATGTCCTCCGGCTGGTTGACCGTGCCGTCGAACGTGCTCGGCACGACCTCGTCGCCGACGTTGTTGCCGAACATCTTCTGGACTTCCCAGTTGGCCGACGACCACGACTCGTCGTTGTCGAACCAGATCGCGTCCGGCGTCCACTGCACGTTCGACTCGTTCGCGAGCAGCGGAGCGTACGACGCGAGGCGCACGACATCGGCGTTGCGCTGCAGGGCCGTCATGTAGGACGCCTCCGAGAGCGCGTTGGCGAACGTGTTGCCCCGCGAGGCGTACTCACCGAGGAAGACCTTCGGGTCCACTGCGGTCGTACGTGTCGTAGCGGTGGTTGTTGGCCAGGAACCAGCTCGGGTCGCATGTAGTAGTGCTCGTCGACCAGGTCGACCTTCTGAGCCCGGTTGAAGTTCCACAGGGTGTCGAAGCGCGCGCCCGACGACGTCCGGGCCGGAGTTCGAGATGATCTTCATGTCCGGGTACTTCGCCTTGATGGCGTCACGGAACTGCGGGAAGTTCGCCTCGAACGTCGTGGTGTTCTCCTCGTTGCCGAGGCCGATCATCTTCATGTTGAACGGCTTGGGGTGGCCCAGCGCGGCGCGCTTGGCGCCCCACTCGGTGTCGGTGCCGCCGTTGGCGAACTCGATCAGGTCGACCGTGTCGTCGACCCAGCGGGCGATCTGCGTCGGGTCGTGCATCTCGGCCAGACCGGCACCGCCGCAGCCGTTGGCGCCGACGGACAGCACCGGGAAGCGGCTGCGCGCCGAGGTCCTCGGCCAGCTCGAAGTACTCCAGGTAGCCGATGCCGTACGACTGGTTGTAGCCCCAGAAGTTCCAGTTGGTCGGGCGCTGCTCGATCGGCCCGATGGTTTCCTTCCACTGGTACGTCCGCTTGCGGTCGGTGTAGTTGCTCTCCTCGTACGACTTGAACGTGCCGACGTTCGTGACGCAGCCACCCGGGAAGCGTACGAACGAGGGCTTCATGTCGGCGACCTTCTCGGCGAGGTCCTTGCGGAGCACGGACTTGCCGTTGACCGGGCCGACCCAGCGGTCCTCGCGGCATGAACGAGACCATGTCGAGCCGGATCGTGGAGGCGGCGCCGGCGAGCACGGCGTAGCGGCCCGCATCGGTCGTGGCGGTCGCGGTGATCTCGACGTCGTACTTCTTCCAGCGTGTCGCTGCCGTCGATCGCGACGGTGCCGGTGGCGACGACGGCGGTGTTGGCCTCGTTCTCGACGCGCAGGGTCAGGTCCTGGGCGGTCGTGCTGCGGGCCCAGATCGACGCGGTGTACTTGTCGCCGTCCTTGACCGCGACGCCGTTGTTGAAGCTGATGTTGCGCACGCCGTCGCCGGCCGCGGCCGCGTCGAGCTTGAGGTAGTTGCGGTTCATCGCGTTGAGGCGCTCGCCGTCGTTGAGCACGGTCGCCGTCGTGCCGCTGCCGCTGCGGTTGAGCGTCTGCCAGCCGGTGAGCGCCGTTGAACGAGCCGTTGTCCGAGGAGTTGAACTCGAACGAGCGGTTGCGGACCAGCTCGGCGTAGAGGCCGCCGTCAGCGGCGTAGTTGATGTCCTCGAAGAAGATGCCGAACATCGTGTCGCTGATCGACGCGCCCTTGCCGTCGCCGTCGATGTGCAGCGAGGCGATGTTGTCGTCGACCTCGGTCAGGATGAATCGCGCGGCGTCGTTGCCGGTCGCCCATCTGGATCTTGCCGTTGTCACCCTCGGTCGCGTACGAGTCGCCGTCGGCGTCACTGCGGATGAAGAGCTTGCCGCCGCCGGCGTCGGTCAGGCGCAGCGCGGTCGGGTCGGCGCCCTCGGCTCCGAGGGTCAGCCGGCCGTCGACGATCACGACGGGCTTGCCGCCCTCCTTGGTGCGGAGGGTGACGGCGCCGCCGCCGGCCGCCTCGGCGACCAGGCCGAGGCTCGCCGTCGGAGGCGTGTCGGTCAGCGTGAGGTCGGTGCCGTCGCTGACGAGGTAGGGGTGGTCGCCGGCGCTCTTGAGTGCGAACGTCGTGGCGGGCACGACGTCCTCGCCCGGCGCGGCGTCGACCGAGAAGTAGTCGAACGCTGGCCGGCAGCGCCGAGCCGTCCTGGGCGCCGAGCGCGTAGAGGCCGACCTGCGTCGTGTCGAACGCGACGTCGACGGATCCGGCGGCCACCCAGGCGTCGGTGTCGTCGTTCCAGTAGCTCGTCGTGATCGTGTCGCCGGCGCGCTGCAGCCGCAGGGTCGCCGAGGTCGCGCCCGGGCGGTCGGCGAACGAGGCGGCGCGGAAGGAGGCGCCGGTCTCGACGTCGTTCTCGATCGCGATGCCGGACGGCGACAGGCCTGTCCCGACGAACGTCAGCCCTGAGCGTACGTAGTTGTCGATGTCCTTCCAGGCGATCAGGCCGGCGCCCTGGAACACCTTGGCGACCGGGGCCGAGACCTTGGTGACCGCCGTGAAGTCACCGGCCGGGATGTCGACCATGAAGATGTTCTTGGCGGTGTTGATGTCCTGGTAGGTGTCGCCGGCCTGCCCCGTCACCGAGAGCTTGCCACCGGCCACCGAGTAGTTGCCGGTGTCCTCGTTCGTCACGTTCCAGTCGGCCGGAGAGCGCTGCTGCCGTCGAAGTCGTCGCGCCATCCCGTCGTCGTGGGATCGGCCGCCTGCGCAGTCTGCGGCGACAACATTGTGAGCGTTAACAATCCGGCGATGGAAACCAGCAGCCGCTCCGCAGGGAGCGCCGCCCGATGGCTGAGGTCCGAGTTCTCACGATGTGCCTGCTCTCGAAGAGGTGGTGCCGACAACTGCTGGAGGAGTGATGGAGACCGGACGGCACCACCTCACTGGAGGAGAGGAGGTGGTGCCGCCCGGGCTTTAGCGGACGCGGATCTTGACCGTGTCCTTGCTTGCGATGCACGCCCGACGATCCCTTGTAGGAGAACGTGAACGTCTGCGTGCCCTTCTTGGCCGGATGGAAGGTCGACGAGACCTTGCCGTCGCTCAGCGTGAGCGATCGGATCTTGCCGTGCCGCGGTAGTAGATGTCGACCTTGCCGTCGGGGACCACACCGGCTCGCGCTGACGGTCGCACCGATCATGATCTCCGTGCCGCTCTTCACCGATGTGGCGCTGACCCAGCCGTCGGTCCGGCTCGAGGTCTTGACGACCTTGGCCGTCCGCGCCGAGACCGCCGTGCCAGGAGTCACCCCGGCCTTGGCCGCGGTGACCTGCACCGTGATCCGGTGGCCGACGTCCTCGCCGGTCAGGCGATACGTCTGCGCCGGTGGCGTCGCTGATCGGCACGCCGTCACGCAGCCACTGCCGGGTGAACGTCAGGCCGGTCTGGTTCCACTGGCCGTCGAACGACGTCAGGAGCGAGCCGACCTTCGGGCACGCCGAGCACGACCGGTGCGACCTTCGCCACCGGCGCAGGTCCGGCCGGCGGATCGACGACCTTGTCGATCGTGCGCGAGCCGGTCGCACCCTGGTTGCCGGCCACGTCGGTGGCACGGAAGTCGACCGTGTGAGCCGCGCCGTCGACCTTGACCGGTGCGGTGTAGGCCAGCCAGTCGCCGCCGTCGAGGCGGTACTGGATGCCCGGCGACTCCCGAGTCCTCATCAGAGGCGGTCAGGGTGACCGTGCGCTCGGCGAGCTTGTCGGTCACGACGGGATCCGTGAGGTCGACCTTCGCGGTCAGCGACGAGACGTCGCTCCACTGCAGGTTGTCGCCCTGGGCCCGGTAGTCGATGTCGTTCGTGCCGGCCTCGAGCGCGACCGCACCTTCGTACGTCTTCCAGTCGCCCTCACCGATGCGGTACTGCAGCGTCTTCACGCCGTCGCCACCGGTCAGGGTCAGCTCGGCACCCTTGCCGTACCAGCCGTCGCTGCCGGCGTGCGAGACCGCAGCCTGCGGAGCCGGAGCCGTGTACGTCAGCGGGTCGACGCTCTCGAGGGTCGGGACGACCTTCTTGATCGTGCCGTCCTCGTTGAAGTAGAGCCGGTCGATCGTGGTCTCGCGGTGCGTGCCGTCACCGCCGGGCATCGCCGAACCGGTGGTAGGCGATGTACCAGTCGTCGGTGCCGGGCACCTGGATGATCGAGTGGTGGCCCGTGCCGAGGATGCCGAGGCTCGCGTCCTTGGTGAGGATCTCGCCCTTGTTGACGAACGGGCCGGTCGGGCTGTCGCCGATCGCGTAGCCGACGCGGTAGTTCTCGCTGCCGGTGTCGTCGATCGACCAGCTGAGGTAGTACTTGCCGGCGCGCTTGTTCATGAACAGGCCCTCGCGGAAGTTCGTCAGGCCGGTCAGCTTCACGCGCTTGCTCACGTCGTACGACGTCATGTCCGCGTTGAGCGGCACGACGTACGCCGAGCCGTTGCCCCAGTAGAGGTAGGACTGGCCGTCGTCGTCGGTGAACACCGCCGGGTCGATCTGCTGGGCGTTGTTGTAGTCGGCCTTGCTGACCAGCGGCTTGCCGAGCGGATCCGTGAACGGTCCGAGCGGCGAGTCGGAGACGGCGACGCCGATGTTCTGCTGCGGCGCGAGAAGTAGAAGTAGTACTTGCCGTCCTTCTCCGTCGCCGTCGGCGCCCAGGCGTTGCTGTCAGCCCACGAGACGTCCGGACCCAGGTCGAGGATCGTGCCGTGCTCGGTCCAGTCGACCAGGTTCTTGGACGACCACACCTTGAACTTCGTGCTGCCCCAGCCGGCGAAGCCGTCGGTCGTCGCGTAGATGTAGTAGGTGTCGCCGAATCGCACGATGTTCGGGTCGGCGTTGAAGCCGGGCAGGATCGGGCGACTTCATCTCGACCGCCCGGACCTTCCAGTCCTGGGTGTCTCCGCCGGCGGCCGTGACGGTGAACGTCGCTCGGCGCTCAGGTCGATCGGACCGGTCACCTCAGGCGTGATGGTCGACGTCGAGGCGATCTCGAACGCCGGCTCCAGCGCCGTGAGGTCGGTGCCCTTCTTGACCGGCAGCGTCGACGGTGCTGCGACGCCGCGTCGATGATCGGGTCGATCTTGAGGCTGTCGAGCTTCGACGCCGATGATCGCGGTCGGGTCGGCGCCGATGTCCTTGACCTCGGTCGCGGACAGGGCCCGGTTGTAGATGCGGAAGTCGCGCACCTTGCCCTTGAGGTACTTGTCGGCGTTGTAGACCGACTGGCCGATGTAGTTGGCCGTCGTACGCCCGCCGCCGATGTCACCCGGCACGATCGTGACGCCGGTCTTCTCGCCGACCTTGACGCCGTCGAGGTAGATCGTCGCGGTGCCGTCCTTGAGCGTGTAGGTCATGCGTCTTCCACGCACCCCGCGGCGCGGACGCGTCGTCCGTCGCGGTCTGCTCGGTCGTCCAGTTGCCCGTGGCGATCGAGGTCCGGTACTTGTCGTTGCCGCTCGTGAACAGGTAGCCGCTGCCGGCCCCGCCGGAGTCGGTGTTGCCGAGACCCCAGATGAAGTACGGGTTGGCCTGGGTCGGGATCGATCCACACCTTGGTCGAGACCGTGATCTGGTTGAGGCCCGTCATGATGTTGTCCGGGCAGCTTGACGTGCCCGTTGGTGCCGCCGAGGTTGAGCGAGCCGTCGGTCCAGGAGGCGTCGCCGCTCAGGGTGCCGTCGTAGCCGTTGCCGGACGAGTCCTTGGCCGTCGTGCCCGAGGTCGTCGTCGAGCTTGTAGTGCACGACCTCGCCGTCGGCGTTCGCCTTGACCGGATCGGGATCGTTGCGCAGGCGCTTGAGCTCGGCAGCCGTGACCGGGATGACCGTGCCGTGGCGCGGGCTGCCGGGCAGCTTGTAGCTGGCCGGCACCTTCCAGTTGCGGCGCGTCGAGGTTGTCGGTGCCGAGCGGGATGTAGCCGCGGCCGCCGAACTCGTCGGTGAACAGGTAGTACTTCGAGCCCGACGTGTCCCCGGCGTTGGCCTTGAACGCCGTCGGTCCCTCGACCGCCTGACGTGCCGGCCTTCTTGCCGATGCAGGAGTCCTCGATCGTCCACGCCGGGTTGTTGATGTCCCAGCCGGGCACGCTGGCGTCGTCGGCCTCGAGCAGGTCGTCGTTCTTCTCCTGGATGATGTCGGAGCAGCCGGTCACGCCGCCCTCGTCCTTGGTGAAGCGGTGGTACGTGTCGCCGTCCTTGATGACGGTCGAGTCGATGCGCGAGGCGCCGAAGTCCTGCCAGATCTTGGGCTTGCTGAACGTCCGGAAGTCACGCGTCGTGGCGTACAGCATCTTCTGGTACGTGTTGCCGGTGTGGTTGGTGTCGCTCTCGGCGTACAGCTTCGAGGCCCAGAACACGACGTACGAGCCGAGCTCGTCGGACCAGTAGGCCTCGGGCGCCCAGGTGTTGCCCGCGGTGTCGGGCGAGACCTTGACGTGGCGCTGCTGCGGACCAGTTGACCAGGTCGGTCGACTCCCAGACCTCGAGGTACTTGCTGCCGGTGCGCTGCGAGGCGTCCCAGTTGGTTGCCGTCGATGTCGAGGTCGGTCGCGATGAGGTAGAACTTGTCGCCCTCGGGAGAGCGGATCAGGAACGGGTCGCGCAGGCCGGTCGTGCCCTTGCGTCGACTTGAGCGTCGGCCTTGCCGCCGTTGAGCTCGTCCCACTGCAGCGGCGTTGTTGCCGCGGCTGGCGGCGAAGAAGATGCTCTCCTCGGCGCCGGTGAAGTAGCTGAAGGCGTAGCCCGCGTACGGGCCGAGGTCCGGCTTGGGCGTGCACCGTCGCGGTGATGCTGCGGGTCGCGGTGGCCGAGCCGACCGTCACGGTCGCCGTGAGGTGGACCGTCGCCGGTCGCCGAGCCGTGGGCCGGACGGTGGACGACGCCGGTCGTGTCGATGACCGAGGTGTCGTCGGACGCCCAGGCGATCGTCGTGCCGTGGCTGCCGCTGGTGGGCAGCGTGATGTTGCCGCGTACGTCGTCGACGTCCGGGATGCTGATGGCCGCGGCGTCGGCGTCGGCCTTCTCCTGGTCGCCTTCGGCCGGCACGACCGTGGCCTGGAACGTCTTGGTGTCGGTCGCCGAGCCGCGGCGTCAGCGTGGCGGTCAGCGTGACGTTCGCCGGGTCGTCGGTCGGGCCGGGCGGGTCACGGTGCCGTTGTTGGCGATGACCGCGGTGTTGCTGGACGACCAGCTGATCGTCGGAGCCGCGCTGGCCCTTGGTCGGCAGCGTCAGGTTGGCCGTGACGGCCGAGAGGTCGCCGAGCGACAGCGCAGCCTTGTCGGCAGCGACCACGAGTCGGCGTCCGACGGCGCCAGCGAGGTGACCTCGGCGGCCGTCAGCGCCCGGTTGTAGATGCGGAAGTTGCGCAGCTTGCCCTTGAGGAACTTGTCGGCCGCGTAGTTGGACTTGCCGATGTTGTTGTTGGTCGTCGTGCCGCCGCCGATCGTCGCTCGGCTTGACCGTGACGCGCGGTGTTCTGCGCGACCTGCGACGCCGTCCTCGTACAGCGTGCCGGTCGTGCCGGTCTGGGTGTAGGTGACGGTCTTCCAGACGCCGCGGGCCAGGGCCGAGCCCTTGGTGGTGACCTTCTCGCCCGACCAGTTCGTCGTGCGTCAGGCCGGTGCGGAAGGCGTCGCCGCTGGCGAAGAAGTAGCCCGTGCCCGACGCCGACGTCGCGGTGTTGCCGAGGCCCCAGATGAAGTACGGCGTCGGCCTGCGTCGGCTCGATGTAGACCTCGGTCGACACCGTGATCGACGAGAGGCCCGCCATGATGTTGTTGGGCAGCTTGACGTAGTCGTCGGTGCCGTCGAGCGTCAGCCCGCTCGCCCCGCCCCACGTGCCGCCGCCGTTGAGCGTGCCGTCCTTGCCGTTGCCGGACGAGTCGACGACCGTCGTGCCCGACGCCTGCGTCAGGTCGTACTTGAGCACGAGACCGTCCGTGACGTCAGCGGCACTGGCGGCCATCGGCAGGCCGACGATCAGGCCCGCGACGAGCGCGAAGACGGCGACGACCGCGGATGTGACCCGGGTCACAGACCGAAAAAGGGTAGGGCTGCTCATGATGTCTCCTGGGATGGGCGGTCGGGTGAGGGTCAGAGACCGGCGGCGAGCCGGTAGTACGCCTGGTTCCAGCGGAGCTCCCTGAGGAAGCTCTTGGGCGTCGTGTCCGCGTTGATGTGCAGCAGCTCGGTGCTCAGGATCTCGGCGAGATCGTCGAACTCCTCGATGCCGACCGCCGTCGACAGCACCGTGTGGTGCGGTCCGCCGGCCATGATCCAGGCCTCGGCAGCCGTCGCGAGCGACGGATGCGCCTGCCAGACCGCGCAGGCGACCGGCAGCTGGGGCAACGGCTCGTCGGGCTCGACGAGCGTGATGTCGTTGGCGGTCAGCCGGAACCGGTCACCCATGTCCGACAGTCCCACGACGATGCCCTCGCCCTGATCGGCGACGAACCGCATGCGTACGGGATCCTCGCGGCCGCCGATGCCCAGCGGGTGCACCTCGATCGTCGGCTTGTTCGACGAGATCGTGGGGCACACCTCGAGCATGTGGGCGCCGAGCGACTTCTCGTTGCCCGGCTCCAGGTGGTACGTGTAGTCCTCCATGAACGACGTGCCGCCGGGGCGGCCGGCAGCCATGGCCTTGGTCGTGCGCACGAGGACCGAGGTCTTCCAGTCGCCCTCGCCGCCGAAGCCGTAGCCGTCGGCCATCAGGCGCTGCACCGCGAGGCCCGGCAGCTGGCGCAGCCCGCCGAGGTCCTCGAAGTTCGTCGTGAACGCGCCGAAGCCGCCCGTCCTCGAGGAACTGCCGCATGCCGGCCTCGACCCGCGCGCCGTAGCGCAGGCTGTCGTGGCGCTCTCCGCCGACGCGCAGCTCGGCCGCGACGTCGTAGAGGTCCTGGTACTCGGCGACGAGCTTGTCGATCACGGTCTCGTCGACCGCGTCGACGACCTCGACCAGGTCGTTGACGCCGTACGTGTTGACCGAGACGCCGAAGCGCAGCTGGGCCTCGACCTTGTCGCCCTCGGTGACCGCGACGTCGCGCATGTTGTCACCGAAGCGGGCGAGCTTGAGCGAACGCATCTCGGCGGCACCCGCGGCGGCGCGGACCCAGACGCCGATGCGACGGCCGACGTCCGGGTTGCTGACGTGGCCGACGACGGTCTTGCGGGCGACGCCGAGCCGGGTCTGGATGTAGCCGAACTCCCGGTCGCCGTGCGCGGCCTGGTTGAGGTTCATGAAGTCCATGTCGATCGTCGACCACGGGATCTCACGGTGGGCCTGCGTGTGCAGGTGCAGGAACGGCTTGCGCAGCGCGTCGAGGCCGTTGATCCACATCTTGGCCGGCGAGAACGTGTGCATCCAGCCGATCAGGCCGATGCACGCGTCGTCGGAGTTCGCCTCGAGGATCGTCCGGCGGATCGCGTCGGACGAGGTGAGGACGGGCTTCCACACGATGCGGATCGTGAGGTCAGGGTGAGCGGCCAGCGTCTCGGCGACCTCGCGCGACTGGTCGGCGACCTGCTGGAGCGTCTCCTCGCCGTAGAGGCCCTGGCTTCCGGTGAGGAACCAGATCTCGCGTTCGGCGGTGCTCATGGACGTCTCCTTCTGATGGTTCGCGGGGCTCACTGGCCGTACGCGTTCTGGTAGCGGTCGAAGAGGCTGGCGATCTTCTCCGGCGGGATGGGCACCGGCTCGCCGAGCTGGCGGGCGATGTGGGTCGTACGCGCGACGTCCTCGCACATCACGGCGGCCTTGACCGCCGAGCGGGCGTCCTTGCCGATCGCGAAGACGCCGTGGTTCTGCATCAGGACGGCCGGCGAGTTGCTGTCGCGAGCGTGTCGACGATGCCGCGGCCGATCGAGTCGTCGCCGATCAGCGCGAACGGGCCGACCGGGATCTCGCCGCCGAACTCGTCGGCCATCATCGTGAGGACGCACGGGATCGGCTCGGCGCGGGCGGCCCACGCCGTCGCGTACGTCGAGTGGGTGTGCACGACGCCGCCGACCTCGGGCATGTGCCGGTAGACGTACGCCTGCGCGGCGGTGTCGGACGACGGCGCGAGGTCGCCCTCGAGCACCGTGCCCTCGAGATCCGTGACGACCATGTTGTCCGGCGTGAGGTCGTCGTAGCTGACCCCGCTGGGCTTGATGACCATCATGTCGGCGCCCGGCACGCGTGCCGAGACGTTGCCGGCGGTCCAGACCACGAGCTCGTAGCGGGTCAGCTCGGCGTGCAGCGCGCAGACCTCGCGGCGAAGCCGGGCGATCGTCGCCTGGACGTCCTGGGAGAGCGTCATGACGCACCTCCCGTCAGCGCTTCGCGGCGCAGGGCGTTGAGCCGGTGCATGACGTCGTTGCCGCCACGACCGAAGTGGTCGTGCAGCGCCGTGTACTCGGCGAACAGCCGGTCGTAGACCTTGGAGCGTCCCTCATCGGGCAGCACAACTGCCCGATTGAGGGAGCCCATAGCCTTCGCGGCGGCGCGTATGTCCGCGTACGCGCCAGCCGCGACGGCAGCATGGAGGGCAGAGCCCAGAGCGGGGCCCTGCTCGGACCCGATCACCGAGAGCGGCAAGCGGGTCACGTCGGAGTAGATCTGCATGAGGAGCGGGTTCTTGGACAGGCCGCCGGCGATGATGAGCTCCTCGACCGGAACCCCGCTGGCGTTGAACGTCTCGATGATCGTGCGGGTGCCGAACGCGGTCGCCTCGATCAGCGCGCGATAGATGTCCTCGGGGCGGGTCGCCAGGGTCTGCCCGACGATCAGGCCGGTCAGCTCGTGGTCGACGAGCACCGAGCGGTTGCCGCTGTGCCAGTCGAGCGCGACGAGCCCGTGCGCGCCGACGGGCTGCGCGGGACGCGAGCTCGGTGAGGTGCTCGTGGACGCTGATCCCGCGGCGTCAGCCGCCTCGCGGACGTACGCCGGCACGCCGTGGTCGACGAACCAGCCGAAGATGTCGCCGACACCGCTCTGGCCGGCCTCGTAGCCCCACGTGCCGGCCACGATGCCGCCGTCGACGACGCCGCACATGCCCGGCACCTCGCGCAGGACGCGTGCCGCTCATGACGTGGCACGTCGAGGTGCCCATGATCGCGACCATCTGGCCCGGGTCGACGGCCTGCGCGGCGGGCGCCGTGACGTGCGCGTCGACGTTGCCGACGGCGACCGCGATGCCCTCGGGCAGCCCGGTCCACGCCGGCGGCCTCGGCCGTCAGGGTGCCGGCCGGAGCGGCCGAGCTGGCCGATCGGCTGATCAAGTTTAGCGTTAACAAAGTCTGCAAACAGAGGGTTCAGCCCTGCGAGGAAGTCATCCCCCGGGTAGGCGCCGTCCTGCAGGATGCCCTTGTAGCCGGCCGCGCACGCGTTGCGGACGTAGCGTGCCGCAGAGCTGCCAGACGATCCAGTCGGCGGCCTCGACCCAGCGCTCCATCGCGGCGTAGACCTCGGGGTCCTCCTCGAGGACCTGCAGGCCCTTGGCGAACTCCCACTCCGACGAGATCAGCCCGCCGTAGCGCGGCAGCCAGGACTCGCCGCGCTCCTCGGCGAGCGCGTTGATGCGGTCGGCCTGGCCCTGCGCGGCGTGGTGCTTCCAGAGCTTGACGTACGCGTGCGGCCGGTCGGCGAACTGCGGCAGCTCGTTGAGCGGCGTGCCGTCGGCCAGCGTCGGCACCATCGTGCAGGCGGTGAAGTCGGTCGCGATGCCGATGACGTGCGGCCGGGTCGATGCCGGAGGCGCGTACGGCCTCGGGCACCGCGATGCGCAGCACGTCGACGTAGTCCGACGGCACCTGCAGCGCCCAGTCCGGCGGCAGCGGCGAGCCGGGCGTCGTGGGCAGCGCGTCGCTGATCACGGCGTGCGAGTAAGCGTGCACGGCGCTGCGCGAGCTCGCGGCCGTCCTTGACCGCGACGACCAGGGCGCGCCCCGACAGGGTGCCGTAGTCGACTCCGACGACGTACTGTTCGCTCACTTCTGGGCCTTTCGGGGGTTCGGTGCGGAGGTGCTCGAGCGGATGATCAGCTCGGGCTCGATGAGTCGTGGGAGGTCTTCGTTCTCGCCGAGGATCGCGGCGTGCAGGACGGCGATCGCGCGGCGACCGACCTCCTGGAAGTTCTGTCGTACGGTCGTGACGGACGGGTTGAGGAACTCCGTCTCGGGGGCGTCGTCGAACCCGACGATGCTGATGTCGTCGGGCACCGAGACGCCGGCCTCGGCGAGCGCGTGCATGACGCCGATCGCCATCTGGTCGTTGGCGACGAACACCGCGGTGGGCTCGGCCTCGGCCAGCAGCTGGCGCCCGGCGATGTAGCCGCTGCGCGGCGTCCAGTCGCCGAGGTAGAGCGGGCCGGGCTCGAGGCCGGCTTCGCGCAGCGGCGGCTTCCCAGCCCTCGCGGCGGGCCTCGGCCTCGGTCCATTCCAGCGGGCCGCGGACGTGCGCGATCGAGGTGTGCCCGAGGTCGAGCAGGTGCTTGGTCGCCTCGTACGCCCCGCGGTGCTGGTCGACCCCGACGGCGAACCTGGCCCGCGACAGGTCGCCCTCGACGACGACGAGCGGCACGCCCGGGTCCTGGTGGTGGATCACGTCGAGCGCGGCGTGCTGCGCGGCGATCATGACGATGCCCTCGACCGACTGCCGCAGCAGGTGGTCGATCGCGTCGGTCAGCGACTGGGTCGTGACGGTCGACAGGCTCACGGATCCGGCGAAGTAGCCGGCCTGGCGTGCCGCGTCCTCGACCGTGCGGTGGATGCTGGCGGGTCCGTAGAGCCCGGTCTCGGTGCTGATGATCCCGATCGTCGAGGACTTGCGGGTCACGAGCGCCCGGGCCGCGGTGTTGGGCCGGTAGCCCAGCTCCTTGATCGCGTCCTCGACCCGCTTGCGGGTCGAGTCCTTGATGTTGGGCATGCCGTTGATGACCCGGGAGACCGTCTGGTGCGAGACGCCGGCGACCTTCGCGACGTCCGCCATGACCGGCGCGTGGTGAGGCGTTGGCCGTCATGTGGTCCGCCGGGTGAAGATCCGCTGGATCAGGACGAACACCAGCAGCAGCACGCCGATCGTGATCTTGGTCCACCACGAGCTGAGTGTGCCGTCGAACGAGATGAACGACTGGATCAGGCCGAGCACCAGGACGCCGACCGCCGAGCCGAGCACGAGGCCCGAGCCGCCGGTCAGCAGCGTGCCGCCGATGACGACCGCGGCGATGGCGTCGAGCTCCATGCCGACCGCCGGTCGAGGCTGTAGCCCGAGAGCGTGTAGATCGCGAACAGCAGCCCGGCGAGCGCGGAGCAGAAGCCGCTGATGACGTAGACGCCGACCTTGGTGCGCGCGACGGCGAGACCCATCAGCAGCGCGGACTGCTCGCTGCCGCCCACGGCGTACACCGTGCGGCCGAACCGGGTCATGTGCAGGACCACCGCAGCCGATGACCAGCACGACCAGGGCGACGACGACCGCCGGGGTGATGAAGTAGTCACCGAGCTGGATCGTGCCGCTGGGCGAACGACGTGAACGTCTCGTTCTTGATCGGGATCGAGTCGACGCTGATGACGTAGCAGAGGCCGCGGGCGAGGAACATGCCGGCGAGCGTCACGATGAACGGCTGGATCTCGAAGTAGTGGATCACCAGACCCATCAGCAGGCCCAGCACCGATCCGATCGAGCAGGACCGCGACGATCACGAGCGGTGCCGACCAGCCGGAGCGCAGGGCCGAAGCGGCGATCATGCGTCGACAGTGCGACGACCGAGCCGACCGACAGGTCGATCCCGCCGGTGAGGATCACGAACGTCATGCCGACCGCGAGGACGATGAGGAACGAGTTGTCGACCAGCACGCTGAGGATCGTCTGCGGCGACGAGAACCCTTCGTAGCGGATGCTGCCGGCGCCGAACATCCCGACGAACAGCGCGAACGTCGCGATGACCGGGTAGAACCGCGGCGGCGGGGTGAAGCGGCGGACCGAGCTCGGGCAGCGAGGCTGCCGGAGAGCCTTGATCGTGGGGAGCCGTGACGTCGCTCATGCGGCCGATCCCTTCGCGAGCAGGGGCGACGATCGTCGTACGGACAGCGCCGCGCGCGCCTTGGGCGACTGCAGCAGGCAGACCACGATGACGACGACGGCCTTGAACAGGTAGTTGGTCTCGGCCGGGATGCCCATCGTCGGGATCGTCGTCGCGAGGGTCTGGATGAACATCGCGCCGATCAGCGTGCCGGTCAGCGAGAACCGGCCGCCGGCGAGCGACGTGCCGCCGATGACGACCGCGAGGATCGCGTCGAGCTCGATGAACAGACCGGCGTTGTTGGCGTCGGCCGCGCTGGTGTTCGACGCGATCATCAGGCCTGCGATGCCGGCGCAGAAGGCCACGAAGACGTAGACGGTCCAGGTGATCGTGCGGGCCCGCACGCCGGCGAGCCGACTCGCCTCGGGGTTGATGCCGACCGCCTCGATCAGCATGCCGAGCGCCGTGCGGCGGGTCAGCAGGGCGGTGATCGCGAAGACGGCCAGGGCGATCAGGATCGCGACCGGGCAGGCCCAGCACGAAGCCCGCGCCGACCTTGCCGAACAGCGAGTTGTTGACCGTGGTGATCTGGCCGTCGGTGATCAGCATCGCCAGGCCGCGGCCGGCCGTCATCAGCACCAGGGTCGCGATGATCGGCTGGATCCCGAGCACCGAGACCAGGAAGCCGTTCCAGACGCCCAGCAGGATGGCGACTCCGACGGCCGATGGTCATCGCGACGATCGCGCGTCCGGCCGTGGACTCGTCGGGCGAGCCGGCCATGTAGGTGCACGCGACGGCGCCGGAGATCGCGGCGATCGCGCCGACCGACAGGTCGATGCCGCGGGTCGCGATGACGAGCGTCATCCCGAGCGCGATCAGCAGGGTCGGGGCGCCGTTGCGCAGGATGTCGATCAGGCTGCCGTAGAGGTGGCCGTCCTGGACGCGGATCGAGAAGAAGTCCGGCGTACGCGTGAGGTTGACGCACGAGCAGGAGCACCAGGGCCAGCAGCGGCCAGAACAGGTTGTGCTCGCGTCGAGGCTACGCATCGTCGCGCACCTCTCCCGCGATGATCTCGAGGACGTCGGAGACGCGTGACGTTCGTCGTTGGCGCCGCTCGTCGATCTTGCGGCGGTCGCGCATCACGACGAGGCGGTCGCTGAGGCGCAGGACCTCCTCGAGCTCGGCGGAGATGAAGACGACGGACATGCCATCCTTTGCGAGGTCGGCGACGAGCTGCTGGATCTGCGCCTTGGCGCCGATGTCGATGCCGCGGGTGGGCTCGTCGAGGATCAGGAGCTCCGGCTCGGTGATGAGCCAGCGCGCGAGCAGCACCTTCTGCTGGTTGCCGCCGCTGAGGTTGCGCATCAGCGCCTGCGGGTTGGCCGGGCGGATGTCGAGGGCCTCGATGTACTTGCGGACGAGGCGGTCCTTGGTCCTGGCCGGGATCGGTCGCAGCCAGCCGCGCGACGCCTGCATCGCGAGCACCATGTTGTCGGCGATCGACAGGTCCTCGATGACGCCCTCGGAGCGGCGGTTCTCGCTCGAGAACGCGATCTTGTGGTCGATCGCCTGGCGCGGGCGTGCGCAGCTTGGTGTCCTTGGAGCGCATGCGCATGTCGCCGCTGTCGGCCGTGTCGGCGCCGAACAGCAGGCGGGCGAGCTCGGTGCGGCCCGAGCCGAGGAGCCCGGCGACGCCGATGACCTCGCCCTCGAAGACCTGGAGGTCGACGGCCTCGACGCTGCCCTTGCGGCCGAGGTCGAGGACCTCCATGAGCGGCGCGCCCTGCGTCTTGACGGTGTGCTCCTCGGCCTCCTGCTCGATCTTCTCGAGCGTCTCGAGCTCGCGGCCGATCATGGCCTGGACGAGCTGCAGCTGCGTCGTCTCGGCGGTGACGTACTCGCCGACGAACTGGCCGTTGCGCAGGACCGTCATGCGGTCGGAGATCTCGAAGACCTGCTCGAGGAAGTGCGAGACGAACACGATCGCGACGCCGTCGGCGCGGAGCGTGCGCATGACCTCGAACAGCTTGGCGACCTCGTCGGCGTCCAGGCTGGAGGTGGGCTCGTCGAGGATCAGGAGCTCGGCGTCGATGTCGACGGCGCGGGCGATCGCGACGAGCTGCTGGATCGCGATGGGGTGCGTGCCGAGCTGCGACTTGGGGTCGATGTCGAGGCCCAGGCGGGTCAGGGTCTCGCCGGCGCGCCGGTTCATCGCGCGGGTGTCGATGCGCCCGAAGCGAGCGGGGCTCACGGCCGAGGAGCATGTTCTCGGCGACCGTCAGGTTGGTGCAGAGGTTGACCTCTTGATAGACCGTGCTGATGCCGGCGGCCTGCGACTCGGCCGGGCTGTGGAACGTACGCGGCTCGCCGCCGACGATGATCGTGCCCTCGTCGATCGAGTAGACGCCCGTGAGCGCCTTGATCAGCGTGGACTTGCCGGCGCCGTTCTCGCCCATGAGGGCGTGCACCTCGCCGGGCCGCAGCGTGAGGCCGACCGACTGGAGCGCCTTGACGCCGGGGAAGCTCACCGACACGCCGCTCATCTCCACGACCGGCTCGGTGCGCGTGGCCTGCACGGCTTCGGCTGTCATCTGGATCATCTCTTCGTTCCTAGAAGGTCTGTGGAATGGGGCCCTGCGCCCTGCGGACGCAGGGCCCCAGATCGTGGTGTTGCTCAGTACTGACGGTCCGCCAGGACGGCCTTGGCCTGCTCCTGGTCGAACGCGCCTTCCTTCGTCTCGACGCGCGCGGGCACGTCCTCGCCGGCGACGACCTTCTTGGCGAGGTCCATCAGCTGCGGGCCGAGGAGCGGGTTGCACTCGACGATGTAGTTGATCTTGCCCTCGGAGAGCGCCGTCATGCCGTCCTTGACGGCGTCGACGGTGACGATCTTGATGTCGACGCCCGGCTTCTTGCCGGCCGCCTCGATCGCCTCGATCGCGCCGAGACCCTCGTCGTCGTTGTGGGCGAAGACGACGTCGATGTCCTTCTGCGACTTCAGGAACGCCTCCATGACCTTCTTGCCGCCGTCGCGGGTGAAGTCACCCGTCTGCGAGGCGACGACCTTGATCTTCGGGTCGGCCGCGATCTTGTCCTCGAAGCCCTTCTTGCGGTCGATCGCCGGAGCGGCGCCCGTCGTGCCCTGGATCTCGACGACGTTGATCTTGCCGTCCTTGTTGACGTCGTTGGCGTCGGCGTTGTCGACGACCCACTGGCCGGCCTTCTCGCCCTCGAGGACGAAGTCGGAGCCGAGGAACGTCTTGTAGAGCGACTTGTCGCTCGAGTCGACGGCGCGGTCGGTCAGGATCACGGGGATCTTGGCGCGCTTGGCCTCCTGCAGCACGGTGTCCCAGCCGGTCTCGACGACGGGGCTGAACGCGATGACGTCGACCTTCTGCTGGATGTAGGAGCGGATCGCCTTGATCTGGTTCTCCTGCTTCTGCTGCGCGTCGGAGAACTTGAGCTTGATGCCGGCGTCCTTGGCCGAAGCCTGGATCGACTTGGTGTTTGCCGTCCGCCAACCGCTCTCGGCACCGACCTGGGCGAAGCCCATGGTGATGTCGTCGGAGCCCCCCGAGCCGCCGGATCCGCCGTCGCTGCTGCTGCCGCCACAGGCAGCAAGTCCGCTGGCCAGGACTACGCCCGCGCTCACGGTGATGAGTTTCTTGAACACTGTTTCCTCCATCTGGGATGGGACACCCCAAGTCACTCGACTTCGGGAGAGCCAGGACACTCGCGGGCGGACATCCGCTTGCATCCTTGGAGCTTGGCCTCGGGATGAGGTTCGGCCCCGTTGTTCAGCGTTCACCTTTACCACTGTGTGATGTGGACCACGTGAACCCTGCGTTGAATTGTTAACGCTAACAACTCCGGCGTCAAGTTAATCTCTCAAGAAATTTTCATGTCGATTGGTGACAGCCGCATCCGAATGTGAGCGTGAACAATTTGTTGCCTCACCTAGCATAATTGGCCGGAATCCCCGCGATTCCAGCCGAATTGTGACGTGTCACAACACGTGGACGAGCCGGCCCTGGGCGTACGTCCGGGTGACCCGGACGGCTCCGATCGCCTCGAGAATCGATCGCGAGGATGTCGGCGTCGATGATCGCGAGATCGGCGGCCATGCCGATCTCGATCGTCCCGGTCGCGATCTCGCGCCGGCTCACGAAGGCGCTGCCCCGCGTGTAGGCGTCGATCGCCTCGGCGACCGTGAGCCGCTGCCCGGCCAGGAGCGGCTCGGTCGTCGTCACCGAACGCCACCCGGTTGACCGCGACGTGGATGCCCGAGCAGCGGATTGGGCGACGAGACCGGCCAGTCGCTGCCGAACGCGAGCTGCGCGCCGGAGTCGAGCAGCGACCGGAAGACGTACTGCTGCTCGCCGTGCCGCGGCACTGAGGAACGGCAGGGTCAGGTCGGTCATCTGGTCGTCGAGGCAGGCCCACAACGGCTGGGCGTTGGCCGTGACGTCGAGCTCGGCGAAGCGCGGCACGTCCTCGGGCCGGACGATCTGGACGTGCGCGAGGTGGTGGCGGTTGCCGCGGCGGCCGTTGACCGCGATGGCGTGCTCGATCGCGTCGAGGCTGTCGCGCACGGCCCGGTCGCCGAGCGCATGGATGTGGACCTGGAAGTCCTCGGCGTCGAGCAGCTGGACGTAGCGCGCGAGGTCGGCGGCCTCGATGAACGACAGGCCGTGGTTGTCGGTGGGATGGCCGTGCCGGTCGAGATAGGGCTCGACGACTGCCGCCGTGAACGTCTCGCAGACCCCGTCCTGCATGATCTTGACGCTGCCGGCGTCGAATCCGGCGGCTGCCGCCCGGGCCCGGCGCTCGACGAGGTCGGCGATCTGCTCCTCGCCTCGGCGTCCGGTCCCACCACAGGGCGCCGACGACCTTGGCGGTCAGGGTGCCGTCACGCTGCGCCGCGAGGTAGGTGTCGAGCGAGTCCGGCATGCCGAGCCCCTCGCCGACCAGTGCGTCCTGCCAGCCGGTGATGCCCAGGGAGTGCAGGTATGCCTGCGCGGTCTGCAACGCGGCGGCGATCTCGTCGCTGGTGGGTGGCGGGACCAGCCGGCGTACGAGCTCCATCGCGCCCTCGTGGAGCGCACCCGTGGCCTCGCCCCGACCGTCCCGCTCGATGCGGCCGTCGGCGGGATCAGGCGTGGCCGCGGTGATGCCGGCCCGCTCGAGCGCCGCGGTGTTGACCCAGGCGCTGTGGTGGTCGCGGTTGGGCAGGAACACCGGCCGGTCCGCCACGATCCGGTCGAGCACTGCCGCGGTCGGGACGCCGCCGGGGAAGGCATCCATCGACCAGCCGCCACCGACGATCCACTCGGCATCGGGATTCGCCAGGGCGTACGCCGCGATGGTGTCGACGTAGTCGTTGAGGTCGTGCCCGCCGGCGAGGTTGCAGGCGTTCATCTCGAGGCCGGCCTGGATCGGGTGGACGTGGGCGTCCTGGAATCCCGGCAGCACCCAGGCGCCGTCGAGGTCCACGACCTCGGCCGACGGCACCAGGCCGACGAGCTCGGCATGCAGCGCCGAGCCCGACGATGACCCCGTCGCGTACGGCGATCGAGTCGACACCGGGGCGCCACGCCCCGTCGCCGTAGATGTGGGCGTTGGTGAGCAGCAGCTCCGCCATCAGGTGATGAGGTGCGAGTGGTAGTCGGGGATCTCCAGGTCGCTGCGCAGGACGCAGAACTCGTTGCCCTCGGGGTCGGCGAGCACCATCCAGCCGAGGCCCTGCGGCGTACGCAGGTCGGCGACCTCGGTCGCGCCGAGAGCCAGCAGCCGCGTCGATCTCCTCGCTGCTGCGTGACGTCGGTCGCGCGGAGGTCGAGGTGGATCCGGTTCTTGAGCTGCTTGGCCTCGGGCACCTCGATGAACAGCAGCCGCGTCCGGCCGTCGCGCGAGAAGATCATGCACTCCTCGTGGCCCGGCTCGTTGGGATCGCGGGGGTCCTGCTGCATGCCGAGCACCTCGGCCCACCACACCGACTGGGCGTGCGCGTCCCGGCAGTCGATCGTGGTGTGCGAGATGCGGCTCGTCATGGTTCCCATCTGACCACAGGTCAGCGGAGCCGGGGCGATCCGTCGTCAGGCGAGGCTCTGCGGCGAGTGCGGCGATGTCGGCCGGGCCGATGCGGCAGCACCCTCCGACGTACGCGACGCCGGCGTCGATCCAGGCCGGCACGAGGCCCAGGTCGTACGACGGCTCGCCGAGCCACGTGTGGTTGGCGCTGTCCCAGACCTGGCCGCTGTTGGGGTAGGCGACGCCCGCCTTGCCCGTGACGTCGCGCGCAGTCCGGACGGCCTCGAGCACGTCCGCGGGTGCGCAGCAGTTGACGCCGGTGGCGACGACCGCGTCGGCGTCCGCCACGACCGCGAACGCGTCGGACAGCGGCTGGCCGGCCCGGGTGGCCGCGCCGTCGATCGTGAACGACAGCCATGCGGGTATGCCGATCTCGTCGAGCAGCCCGGCCAGCACGGTCGCCTCGTCGATGTCGGGGATCGTCTCGACCGCGAACATGTCGGGCTCCTCGGACGCGAGCAGCTCGAGCCGCGGGCGATGGAAGTCGTACAGCTGCGTCGCGGTGAGCCCGTAGCGCCCGGTGTATTCCGAGCCGTCCGCGAGCACCGCGCCGTAGGGGCCGACGGATGCCGCGACCAGGCGGCCCGGCTCGGGTCGCTCGTCGCGTACGTCGCGGGCGACCGCGACGCTGAGCCGGATCAGCGCCTCGGCCTCGGCGCTCGTCATGCCGGCCTGCACGAAGCCGGGCACGCTCGCCTGGTAGCTCGCGGTCGTCGCGACCTGCGGCGCCGGCGTCGAAGTACGCCCGATGGACCGCGGCGATCTCCTGGGGCTGCGTCCCGCAGCAGCTCGGCGGTCCAGAGGTCGGACGACAGGTCGTGGCCCCGGTCCTCGAGCGCGTTGGACAGCCCACCGTCGATGATCATGCGACCAGTCTCGCGGATCCCTCAAGCAGGCAGCAGCAGACCTTCACGGCTCGGCCGCTTCGTCATAGCGTGGCCGAATGCATGTCATCCACACGACCGGCACGACACGTCCGGACGGGCGCATCCTCGACAACATCGAAGGGGCCGCGTACAGCGCCGGCGTCTCGCTGATCTTCGAGGACAGCGACGTCGACGGTGACGGCCCGTACCTGCACCAGCACCCGTACGCCGAGACGTTCGTGATCCGTGGCGGCAAGGCGTTGTTCACGGTCGCCGGCGAGCAGCTCATCGGCGTGGCCGGGCAGGTCCTGGTGGTGCCGAAGCTGACGCCCCACAAGTTCGAGGTCGTCGGGCCGGAGCGCTACATCGCGACGCACATCCACGCGAGCGACACCTTCATCACCGAATGGCTGGAGGGTCCCAAGGCCCAAGGGGCGGGCGAGGCTCCGCCGACGTAGCCTCGAAGGGCTCCTTGCCCCACCAGACGAGAGGCCGGCATGACCACCCATCTCGTCTACCTGCTCGGCGGCGCCTCGCTCCTGCTCGCCGTCGTCCTCCCGTACGCCCTGCGCACCGCTGCGCTCTCGCCACCCGGTCGTCCTGCTCGGGCTCGGGGCGCTGATCGGCCTGCTGCCCGGCACCGACGACTCGGCGTTCTCCCCCATCGCCCACCGCGTGTTCGTCGAGCATCTCGCGGAGTTCACGGTGCTCATCGCGCTGATGGGCGTCGGGCTGGCACTCGACCGTCCGCTGAGCCTGCGGTCGTTCGAGTCGTGGCGGAGCTGGGGCGCGACGTGGCGGTTGCTCGCGATCGCGATGCCGCTGTCGATCGCCGGGATCGCGCTGCTGGGCTGGTGGGTCATGGGCCTCGCCCCGTCCGCCGCCCTGCTCCTCGGTGCCGCGCTCGCGCCGACGGATCCCGTGCTGGCCTCTGACGTGCAGGTCGAGGGGCCGACCACGACCGAGGAGCGACGAGGACGAGATCGACGAGGACGACGAGGTGCGGTTCGCCCTCACGTCGGAGGCCGGGCTCAACGACGGCATGGCGTTCCCGTTCGTCCAGGCGGCGATCCTGCTCGCCGCCAGCGGACCGTTCGCCGAGTGGGGCGTGCGGTGGTTCGCGTGGGACCTCGTCGGCAAGGTCGTCATCGGCGCGGCACTCGGCATCGCGGTCGGCTGGGCGCTGGCCAAGGTGGCGTTCCGGTCGAACCAGCCGTCGCTGCGTACGGCCGACTCCGGCGAGCCGCTGCTGGCGCTCGCCGCGGTGCTGCTGGCGTACGGGCTCACCGAGGTCGCCGACGGCTATGGGTTCCTCGCGGTGTTCGCCTGCGCCATGACGCTGCGCTCGGCGGAGCGCGGCCACGACTACCACGCGCTGATGCACGACGTCATCGAGCGGCTCGAGCGCCTGCTGACGTTGATCGTCCTGCTGCTCCTCGGGGTCGCCCTGACGAACGGCCTGCTGGCCGACCTGACGTGGCAGGCCGCGCTCGTCGCGGTGCTGCTGCTGTTGGTCGTACGCCCGGTGTCCGGGCTGATCGCGCTGTTCGCGGGCGTCGCACCGACCTGCGCGTCGGCGGCAACACACTCGGGCGACGCGAGCGGGCAGCGACGGCATTCTTCGGCGTGCGTGGCGTCGGCTCGATCTACTACCTCGCGTACGCCTCGGGCCACGCCGACTTCAAGGACCTGCCGCTGCTGTGGTCGACCGTCGGCCTGGCGATCACGCTCTCGGTGATCCTCCACGGCGTCACCGCGACGCCCGCGATGCGGTGGCTGGACGCCAAGCGGGACAGAGCCTAGACCTCAGGTCAGCCCTCTCCTGAGGACTCGCTGCCAGCGAGGCGCCCAGCTTGTCGAGCAGGCTGCTGGTGCCCTCTTCGCGCTGGGCGGGGTTGTCGGCGTTGTCGAGGAAGACGCCCTGCTCGGTGAACGTCAGGTGCGTCCCGCCGGCCGACTCCTCGAACGCGATCGTGGTGACCGATGTCGACAGGTGCGCCCCGTTGACCCACATGTCGTACGAGTAGACGATGCGCTCGTTGGGGACGATGTCGGTGTAGGTGCCGACGAACCGTGACTCCATGCTGCCCTGGAACGTGCCGACGTTGATGTCGCGCCCGCCGACCTGGAAGTCGTGCACGTCCTCCGTGATCGTCCCAGTCGTCGTCCGCGGCGCCGAACCACTTCTTCTTGGCCTCCTCGTCGGCGAAGGCCTGCCACACGCGCTCGACCGTCGCGTCGTAGTCGCGCTCGAGGACGAAGGTGGCGTGGGTCTGGGTGCGTTCGATGGTGCTCATGGTGGTGCTCCTTTGTGTTGGTGTTGGTTCAGGTGTTCATGTCGTTGGTGTCGCTGAGGAAGTCGCCGAGCCGGTCGAGCCTGCGCTCGGCCGGGAGGCGCTGCTGGCCGATCCATGCGCCGCAGTCGGTGAGGGCCTCCGGCGCGAGCTGGTACGTGCGTACGCGGCCGACCTTCTCCGACACGACGATCCCGGCGTCCTCGAGCACCTTGAGGTGCTGCACGACGCCCGGCATCGACATGTCGAACGGACGGGCCAGCTCACTGACCGACGCAGGGCTGCGCACCAGGCGTTCGACCATGGCGCGCCGGCTGCTGTCGGCGAGAGCGTGGAACATCCGATCGAGTCGATCGGAATACTTAAGCATGTACTTAAGTATTGTCAGATCCAGCGAGATGTCAACCCCCCAACCCGGGCTCTGCCGGTACGGTGCTGGCATGGCTGTGAAGAGTCCGTGGCTCATCGCGTTCGGCGTGGTGTCGGTCGTGCACCTGGTGCTCAACGCCACCGACGCGACCCCGTGGGACAGCATCAGCAAGTGCTTCATCGCCCCACTCCTCGCGGCCTGGGTCATCGAGCAGAAGGGCCCGAGGCTGCTGGTCGCGGCGCTGGTCTTCTGCTTCTTCGGCGACCTGTTCCTCGAGCTCGGCGACGACCTGTTCGTCGTCGGCATGGCGGCGTTCGCGGCAGCGCACTACTGCTTCATCCGGTTCTTCATCCTCCGCGGCGCCCTCGAGCAGCTGCGCGCGAAGCCGTGGATCCTCGTCGTCTACGTCGCCGCCGCGATCGGCCTCGTCGCCTGGGCGTGGGGCGGACTCGAGGTCGGGCTCCGGCCGATCGTCCCGGTGTATGCCGCGCTGCTCCTCGGCACCGCGTCGACGTCGCTCGCCACCGACCTGCGAGCCGGCATCGGCGGGGCCTGCTTCCTGGTCTCCGACGGCATCATCGCGCTCGGCGAGGCCGACCGGATCGACAAGGACGCCACCGGCACGGGCCTGGCGATCATGGGGCTCTACATCGTCGCGATCCTGCTGCTGACGACCGGCATCCTCGGCCGCGAGAAGCGGACGATCGCCGCCGGGCCCGGGCTTCGACCCGACGATCCGCACCGACTGCTGGCCGCGGCTGCCCAACCAGATGTAATGCCGGGCGGCGACGTGGACATAAACGGTCATGACTGCCGATGAGGACGAGCGCCGCCGCGCCTTCGAGACGCTCTACCGGGTCACCCTTCCCTCGATCCGCTCGTATGCCCGACGGCGGGCGCCGGACGATCTCGCCGACGATGTCGTCGCCCAGACATACCTGACGGCCTGGCGGCGCTGCGACGAAGCGGTCGCCGGCGGGCTGCCCTGGCTCTACCGCACGGCACGGTTCACGCTCGCCAACCACCAGCGCACCGAGCGCCGCCAGCTGAGAGTCGCCCAACGCGTCACCAGCACGACCGAGCTCGCGGAGGCCGACGGCACCGCTGCAGCCGACGAACGGTCGCTCATGCTCGACGCGATCGAGCGGCTCAACGCCGATGACCGCGAGATCCTGCTGCTCGTCTACTGGGAGCACCTGAGCGTCAAGGCCGTCGCGGTCGTCCTCGAGTGCCGGCCCGGCACTGCGGCCGTACGCCTGCACCGCGCTCGCCGCAAGCTGCGCGACGCGCTCTCGGACCCACCGGATCCGCAGCGCTCGCCGGCCCATCCCACGACCCACACCGCAGAGGTGCCCTCATGAACACCATCACCCGTACGCTCGCCGAGCTCGACCCGCAGTCCGGCGCACCCACCGAGATCACTCGCTCAGGACGAGGACCTGCTCCGCACGATCATGGCCATGCCGATCGCCGAGCCGGCGCGCAAGCAGCGCACCCACGTACGCCGCACGGTGATCGTCGGCGGCCTGGTCGCCGCGACCGTCGCGCTCGGCCTGATGAAGATCGACATCGGCGGCCACGACGTCGGCGGTTCGCCCGCCGCCGCGGTGCTGGAGCGCGCCGCCGACGTCACGATCACGACATCAGACCCGGTCGTCGGCCCGGGCCAGTACCTGCGTGTCACGACCGTCGAAAAGGGGTGGGGCAGTCCTGAGCTGATCAACCCCGACCCAGCCACGCCGCCGCCGGAGCACATCGACGAGGGCCCGCCGATCGGCAGCGACGGCAAGCCGATCGTGTTCCAGACCCTCCGCACGCAGCACATGTGGGTCCCTCACGACCGGGCCGGCACGTGGGTGTTCGACGAGGAGTCGCACACGCTGCGCAACATCAGCGTCGACGGCGAGAAGTACGCCGGGGGCGAGGACCACCACGTCTGGACCTCAAAGGGTGGCGCCTCGACGAACTGGCACGCGTACTCCAAGTACCAGGACGCCAGCCTGGTACGCCTCGCTGCCGCGCGATCCCGAACGACTGCTGAGCACGCTGCTCAAGGACGTGCCGTCGTACGATCCCGTCGAGCACTATGCCGCGCTGGACGAGGCGGTCACACCCGTACTGACCAGCGGGTTGGCACCGGCGGATATCCGGGCGGCCTTGTTCCGGGCGCTCGCCAAGGAGCCGCAGGTACGCATCGTCGGCGGCGTCACCCACGTCGGCGGCAAGGCCGCGATCGCGCTTCGCATGGGTACGCCCAGGAGCTGCTCTTCGACCAGAAGACTGGTCAGTACATTGGTGACCAGTCGCGCAACCCCGACTTCCCCATCATCCCCGGCGTCGCTGCTGGCGATCCGACGTCGGTCACCACGGTCACCACGGACGTCGTGGACTCCGCGCCCAAGCCGGACTGACGGCGCGCACCGGTTCGCGTAGCCTGAGCAGCGTGCCTGGATCCGACCTCACCTACCGGGTGGTGGTCCGGATCTTCGGCACGCTGTACCGGTTGATGGGCTACCGGTTCGACGTCCGCGGCGTCGAGCACATCCCGGCCAGCGGTCGCCGGCGTCGTCGCCGGCAACCACATCGGGTTCCTCGACTTCACGTTCATCGGGTACGCCGCCCGGCCGCGCAAGCGTCACATCCGGTTCATGGCCAAGCGCTCGGTGTTCGAGCTGCCGGTCGTCGGGCGGCTCATGCGGGCGATGCGCCACATCCCGGTCGACCGGCAGTCCGGCGCTCGGGCGTACCGGCAGGCACTGCGACTCCTCGACGACGGGCAGCTCGTCGGCGTCTTCCCGGAGGCGACGATCAGCCGGTCGTGGCTGCTCAAGCCGTTCAAGCGCGGCGCCGCAGGACTCGCGGTCAACCGGCAGGTGCCGCTGATCCCGGTCATCGTCTGGGGCGGGCACCGCATCTACACCGTCGACGGCCACCGCTCGCTCCGGCGCAGGATGCCGGTGACGATCATGGTCGGCGAGCCGCTGCGGCCCGGGGATGGCGAGACCGTCGACGAGCTCTCGCTGCGGCTGCGGGTCGCGATGGACGTGTTGCTCGCCGAGGCGATCGACTCCTACCCCGCGATGCCGCGAAACGACGAGGACCGCTGGTGGCTCCCCTACGATCGCGGTGGGAGTGCGCCCGACCCGGAGACGGCGGCGGTGCTCGACCGTGAGGCTGTCGCCCGCATCGGCGACAGCTTCGACTGACCGACGCGAGGAGCGCCATGACGTACGACGAGACAACGCCGGTGACGGTCGGCGACCTGACGTTCGACGTACGCACGATCGGCGCCGAGGACGGCGACCCGGTCATCCTGCTGCACGGCTTCCCGGAGAACTCGCTGTCGTGGTCCGGCGTCGCTCCGCTGCTGGCCGGTGCGGGGCTGCGGGTCATCGCGCCGGACCAGCGGGGCTACTCCCCCGGCGCGCGGCCGGAAGGCGTCGAGGCGTACGACACGGATCTGCTGGCCGACGACGTCGTCGGGCTGGCGGACGCGCTCGGCATCGGCACGTTCCACCTCGTCGGGCACGACTGGGGCGCTGCGGTTTCGTGGGTCACCGCCACGCGGCACCGCGAGCGCCTGCGCAGCCTGACCGCGGTGTCGGTGCCGCACCTCGCGGCATACGGTGCGGCCCTGCGCGGCGATGCCGACCAGCAGCAGCGAGCCTCGTACATCGGGCTGCTGCGCCAGGCGGGCAAGGCCGAGCACGTCCTGCTGAAGGACGACGCGCAGAGGCTGCGGGCGATGTACGAGGGCCACGTCCGGCCGGCCCAGATCGACAGCTATGTCGCGCAGCTCAGCGAGCCGGGGGCACTGACGGCGGCGCTCAACTGGTACCGCGCGATGCGGCCCGACCTCGGCTCGCTGCCGCCCGTGACGGTGCCGACGACCTTCGTGTGGAGCGACCAGGACGCGGCGATCGGGCGGGCCGCGGCCGAGCGGTGCGGCGAGTTCGTCGACGCCGACTTCCGGTTCGTCGAGCTCACCGGCATCAGCCACTGGATCCCGGAGCAGGACTCCGAGGTGCTCGCCGAGGCGATCCTGGCGCGCATCGAGGGATGACGTGACGCTCGCCGAGGACTTCGCGCGTACGGCATCGCCGTTCACGCTGCGGACCCTCCAGACGCGGGCGCTGGAGGCGGTCGACGCCGCTGCTGCGACGGGCCGGAAGCGGTTGTGGGTGTCGTTGCCTCCGGGCACCGGCAAGACGCTGCTGGGCCTCGAGCTCGTACGCCGGCTCGGCACGCCCGCGGTCGTGCTCGCGCCCAACACCGCGATCCAGGCGCAGTGGGGCGACACGTGGGAGCGGTTCACGCCGGCAACCGTGGCGACCGGGACCGATCGCGACCTCGCGGCACCGGTGACGGTGCTGACGTACCAGTCGCTGGCGACCTTCGAGCGTACGGACGAGGATGACGACGCCGATGACGAGACGCTCACCGATCGGCTGCACGAGAACGGCCGCAAGCTCATCGCCGCGCTGCGGGCGGCCGGGCCGATCACGATCGTGCTCGACGAGTGCCACCACCTGCTGGAGGTGTGGGGGCAGCTGCTCGCCGAGGTGCTCGCCGACCTGCCTGACGCTACGGTCATCGGGCTCACCGCGACGCCGCCGACCGTGCTCGACACCCGGCAGGCAGCGCTGGTCGACGAGCTGTTCGGCGACATCGTGTTCAGCGCGTCGATCCCGGCGGCCGTACGCGAAGGGCACCTCGCACCGTTCGCCGAGCTCGCCTGGCTGACGCTGCCGACAGCCGAAGAGGCCGAGTGGCTGCGCGACCAGTCGATGCGATTCGTCCAGCTGACGACCGACCTGGTCGACACCAAGCTGGGGTCGACGCCGATCCTCGTGTGGTTCGACCGTCGGTTCCTCGAGCTGACGACGCCGTGGGCGAGGTTCGAGCGCGACGATCCAGAGCTGGCTCGCGCTGCGCTGCGGCTCGTGCACGCCGAGCTGCTCGCCCTGCCCGATGGCGCGCGGCTGCGTGAGGAGCACCGGCAGAAGCCGACCGCCGACGACTGGGCTGCGCTGATCGACGACTGGGTCAAGAAGTGCCTGCGCAAGTCCGAGGTGCCGGACGATGACGCCGTGATCGAGGCGCTGCGCGAGGCCCTGCCGGGCGTCGGCTACCAGCTGACCCGCACGGGCGTACGCCGTGGCCGATCGCCGGTCGACCGGGTGATCGCCCGCAGCGAGAGCAAGATGCGGGGGTGCCAGCAGGTGCTCGAGGCCGAGCACCTCAACCTCGGCGAGCGGCTCCGATCGCTGGTGCTGTGCGACCACGAGATGGCCGCCGCGACGACGCCGACCGGGCTGCGGCCGACGCCTCAGCGTTCGGGGTCGGCGCGGCAGACGCTGCGGCAGCTCGTCGAGTCGCCCCCGACCAGGGTGTTGCGGCCGGTGCTGGTCACGGGTCGCACGGTTGCGGCGACGCCGGAGGTCGCGCAGCAGATCGTCGACCTCGTGCGTACGACCGACCCCGTGCTGGCCGGCAAGCTCTCGCTGGAGCCGTTGGATGATGCTGTCGGGCCCCGAGTCGGTGGTGTCGATCGTCGGGCCGTGGTCAAGCCGGGAGTGGGTGCGGATCGTCACGCGGTTCTTCGAGAGCGGCGGCAGTCAGGTGCTGATCGGCACGCGTGCGCTGCTCGGCGAGGGATGGGACGCCAAGGGGCTCAACAGCCTGGTCGACCTCACCACCGCCACGACGACGAGCGCCGTCGTGCAGACGCGAGGTCGGGCGCTGCGGCTCGACCCCGACTGGCCCGACAAGGTCGCGATCACCTGGTCGGTCACGTGCGTCGCGCCCGAGCATCCGCGGGGCGACGGTGATTGGCAGCGGCTCGTCCGCAAGCACCAAGGGTTCTTCGGCGTCGACGACGTCGGCGAGGTCATCTACGGAGTCGCGCACATCGATGCGACGTTCTCGCCGTTCGCGCCGCCTGCTGCTGCGTCGTTCGATGCGATCGACGCGCACATGCTGGAGCGGGCCGGCGAGCGCGACGTCGTACGTACGCGGTGGGCCGTCGGGACGCCGTACGACGACACGCTCGTGCACACGTTGCGCGTGCGACCAGCGCGTCCCGTCCGTCCGCAGGTGACTGCGGAGGGGCACGTCGTGATGGAGCCGCCTGCTTTTGTGCCCAGCCCGCACGGTCCGGTCGCCACGCGGCCCGGCCGGTCGCCGTGGCTGTCTCCGTGGAAGTCCACTCGAGCCGCCGCTCAGGAGCCGGGCACCATGGCGTACGCCTGCGCGATCGCGGATGCGCTGTTCGTTGCCGGGCTCTCACCGTTCGGCGCGGACCACGTGGAGGCGACGATCGACGCGAGCGGCGAGTACCGGCTGCGGCTGCACGGCGTCGACGAGGCGACGTCGCAGGTGTTCGTCACGGCGCTCGACGAGCTGCTCGGGCCGGTGCGGTCGCCGCGCTATCTGGTGGCGCGCTTTCTGTATGGCACGCCGTCGTGGGTCGACGGCTGGCGCGTGCTGGTCGGTCGCATGCGGCCCGAGGCGCGGGTCTGGCACGCCGTGCCGTCGGTGTTCGGCACCCACGGCAAGCTCGTACGCCACTTCGACCGCGCCTGGTCGCGCTGGATCACTCAGTCGTCGGCGGTCTACGCGCACAGCCCCGAGGGTGTTGCGGCGCTGTCGGCCAGCAACGGCACGGCTCCTTTGGAGGTCGTCACGGTGCTGCGTTCGGCTTGGTCTTAGTTGTTGATCAAGAATCTTGCGATTGCAGCTAACGCGCTCTGGGACGATCAGCTGCGTCTATGCGGCAACGCCTGACTCCGATGCGCTCAGGACCGGCGCATGAGCACCCAGTCAAGCTCGTTGCGGAAGGGCGACAAGCCAGTTCGTCAGGGTCACAAGCGCCGTCAGGTCGATCGCGTTTCAGGCCCACGACTCCTCCGCTTCTCGGACGGTCGCCTTCTTGCCGGCACGCCTGATCCGTCGCCCCATCACAATCGTCGACACAGCAATGTCATACTCGTGCGACTCCGAGACACCACCAAGAACGTCGGCATCATCCAACCCGGAATCGAATCCGCGTCCTGCGTCTCATGCAGCACAGCGAACACGGTCAGGTATGCGATGTCACCATGCTCGTGCTGAGGTTCGATACGTAGAACAGCATCCACGGGCTGTAGCCCGGTCTGACAAGCCAGCGGAGCACGCGCGACATGCATCGACTTCGCCCTCATAGCCACGCCAATAGCGCGCCGCGATCGCTCGGTCACGCCCAGAAGTCTAGGGTCGGAACTCACCTCGGGTGCTGACTTGTCGAAAGGACATTCCAAAGGTTGTCCACAGCCGGGATTGCAGTCGAAAAGGCGTGTCAGTGGTGGCGTCTAGGTTGGAAGTATGTTCACCGAAGTCGCCACCGAAGACCTCTTGCGGGAGGTCCGTGCGTATGACTTCGAGGGTGAACCTGCCCATGAGTTCGGTGCTTCTCGGATCGATGCGATCGTCGGGTTGGATCGTGCGATTCGGGCGGCGCAGGCTGAGCAGCTGGCGCAGATCGCTGCGTTGCATGACGGAGCGGTCGCAGTTCATGGGCATCAACCGTGGTGACCCGACGCTGTCGGTGATCGGTGAGGTCGGCATGGCCCGCAACATCGGTCCGACCGCTGCCGGCACCCAGGTCGGGTTGGCTTTGGGCTTGTCCCGGTTGCCGCGGGTCCAAGAGCTGTTCGCGGCCGGGCAGATCAGCGAGCCGGTGGTGCGGGCAGTCGTCAACGAGTCTGTGTCGCCTGGCGGAGGACGACGTCGTCGTGTTGGACGGTGAGATCGCAGACCAGCTGCCGGGTCTGACCCCACGCGAGGCTGGCCAGCTGACCGCGCGGGCGGTGATCCGGATCGATGCCGATGCTGCTCGCGAACGGGCCCAACGCAACCGGGCCGATCAGCGGGTGTCGATGTTCCCCGACACCGACGGCGTCGCGCATCTTGCAGGTCCGTGGACCGGCCGAGCAGATCGTCGCCGCACATTCGGCGTTGGACGACCAGGCCCGGGCGTTGCGGGCTGCCGGTGACGAGCGCACCGTGGGCCAGATCATGACCCAAACCCTGGTCGAACGCGTCACCGGGCAACGCTACGCCGAGGACACCAACGTTGAGGTGCAGCTCGTCATGGACGCACCCACCATGCTCGGCCAGGACGGTGAACCGGTCGACCTGGTCGGCTACGGACCCATCTCCCCGGCGGTCGCTGACGACATCCTCGCCAAGCCCCCGACGCCACGATCCGGCGGCTGTTGGTCGACCCGGTCGACGGGACCCTGCTGGTGCGTGAACCGCGCCGCCGCCACTTCGACCCCACCACCGCCGGCCACATCCGCACCCGCGACAGCAGCTGCAGACAACCCGGCTGCGACCTGAAGATCCGGCACAACGACCACATCCACGCCCACATCGACGGCGGCGTCTCCACCACCGACAACGGCCAAGGCCTCTGCATCCGCTCCCACACCCTCAAACACCTGCCCGGCTGGTCCGTCACCAGCAAAGGCAAAGCCACCATCTGGCAAACCCCCACCGGCCACACCTACATCTCCCACCCACCACCACTGCTCCCCAAAGACCAACCCCGCCACCTCCGCCAATAGGCCGCAAGCGGGATCGGGTGCAGCACACCAGCTTGGCGGTGGGGTGTCCCACGGTCAGAACCAGTAGGACGATCGCGTCTTTCCTGTGGAGTACGTGCACGTGAAACCGTCGGGCCACTGCCACGAGTAGCTGACTGATCCCGAGGCGGCACCATCGAACTGAGCATTGAAATGCTGCCGGTCGGCAGCGCTGTCGCCGGGGCCGCATGCGGAGTTCATGCGGGACCATCCCCACCTGAAGTAGATCGGCACGGCAAGCACCAAGGTCAAGCAAAGCGCGATGCCGACGATGACTTTTCGCACGCTGGACATCGTACTGACCAGCTACGAAGTGCCGTGGAAGACGCTCAGCGATCCAGCAGCTCGGTGACGTCCACGTCGCCGTGCTCGTTCTGGATCGCGTCGGCGAGCTTCGCGACCTCGTCGGGCTCGACCTCGACGCCGGCTTCGTCGAAGCCCTTGCGCAGCTCCTCGGCGATCGTGTCCTCGGTCGCACCGTCCTGCCAGGACGAGACGCGGTCGACGACCAGCTGGATGGCTTCGAGCTCTGGGTTGTCTGGGGTGTGTGTCTCAGTCATGGGCGGGGAGTTACCCGGCCCGCTCCGGTTTACGCGTCAGGCGATCTGCGCGTTGTCGATGACCGGCTGCGTCAGCGGCCAGCCGGCGGGATCGTCGAGCGGGCGACCGACCCTGCGGGCGTAGTGGTTCCAGTCCTCGGCCCGACCCGCGAACCAGACGACCTGGCGCAGCATCAGGCTCTCGAGGTCACCGGCCGCGACATGGGGATGACGCCGGCCGATCTCGTAGGCGATCTCGCGCGCCGCACTCGCGTCCGCAGTCGCGTCGTGCGCATTGTCGAGCGGCACACCGTAGTAGGCGGCGACGTCGGTCAACCGCCGCGGACCGAGGCCGCCGCGTTCGATGCCCCAGTCGATGACATAGGGATCGACGACGAAGAGCCGCTCCCAGTCGGGCTGCGTCAGTCCCCAGCGATCCGCCTCAGCGCGCAGCATCGTGAGGTCATAGGCCGCGTTGAAGACGACCAACCCGACGCCGCGCTCGATCAGGTCCTGCACCCAGGCGATCACCTCGGCCAACGCGTCGACTGGAGCCGGCGCACCGGCCAGCGCCTCCTCGGTGAGCCCATGCACCTCGGCCGAGGCCGCCGGGATCGGGACGCCAGGGTTGATCAGGCCCGAGAAGTCGTGACCACGATCGTCGAGCAGCGCATAGCTCAGCACGCGATCGGTCAGCGGGTCGACGCCCGTCGTCTCGAAGTCGAGAGACGCCAGCGCGACCTGATGCCAGCCCGCATGGTCGCCGCGCGGAGGCGGTGTCGGCGCGCACGCCACGCAGATCGTGCGCCAGCGGCCGGGAAAACCGATGAGCTGCCCCGCCGCGATCTCGACAGCGGAATCGCACTCCGCGCACCGTCCGGCGTACTTGTTGGCTCTCATGATGATCACGGTAAGGGCCGGAGCGGACAGCAGGACTTCAGACACTCCGATGTGACGGTTTCACGTCAGCGCTTGGCCGCCTCGACCAGCGCGCGGAACAGCCCGGCGTCCTCGATGCGCTCCGGGTGCCACTGCACCGCGAGCCAGAACGGCCGCGACGGGTCCTCCATCGCCTCGAGCACGCCGTCGGCCGCGTGCGCCGAGGCGACGAACCCGGGATGCTCGCGTACGGACTGATGGTGGTGGCAGTGCACCGAGCCCTTGTCGCCGACCGCACGACCCAGCAACGTACCGGGCACCACGTCGACGTCGATCACGCCGAACTCGGCGCCACCGGGCGAGTGCTCCTCGTGGCCGGCGATCTCGGGGACGTGCTGGTCGAGCGTGCCGCCGGCGTGCACCGCCATGACCTGCATGCCGCGGCAGATGCCGAGCACCGGCAGCCCGGCCGCGGCGGCCGCGTCGAGCATCGCGAGCTCCCACGCGTCGCGGTCCTCGCGCCAGCCGACCGTACGTTCGTGGGGCTCGGCGTCGTACCGGCTCGGATCGACGTCGGCACCCCCGGCGATGATCAGCCCGTCGATCCGCGCCGCCACCGACGCCGCACCGCTCGGGTCGCCGGGCGGCAGCAGCACGGCGACTCCCCCGGCGGCCTCGATCGAGCGCGAGTAGACCGCGTGCAGCACGTCGGCCTGCTCGTGCCAGATGCCCCACCGCGACTGCTCGCGATAGGTCGTGACCCCGATCAGCGGCTTCACGATCACACCGGGGTGACGTACGCCCCGGAGATGCCGCCGTCCACGAGGAACGTCGACGCCGTCATGAAGCTCGACTCGTCGGATGCCAGGAACAGCACGGCGTTGGCCATCTCCTCGGGCTCGGCGAACCGGCCCAGCGGTACGTGCACCAGCCGGCGCTCGGCCCGCTCGGGGTCGCTCGCGAACAGCTCCCGCAGCAGCGGGGTGTTGACCGGGCCGGGGCACAGGGCGTTGACGCGTACGCCCTCGCGCGCGAACTGCACGCCGAGCTCGCGCGACATCGACAGCACGCCACCCTTGGACGCCGAGTAGGAGATCTGCGACGTCGCCGCACCCATCACCGCGACGAACGACGCGGTGTTGATGATCGAGCCCTTGCCCTGCTCGAGCATGTAGGGCAGCGCGGCCTTGCAGCACAGGTAGACGCTGGTCAGGTTGACGTCCTGCACGCGCTTCCACGCCTCGAGGTCGGTGTCGAGGATCGAGTCGTCGTCCGGCGGCGAGATGCCGGCGTTGTTGAACGCGATGTCGACCGAGCCGTAGGTGTCCTTGGCGGTCTTGAACAGCGCGTCGACCTGCTCCTTGTCGGTCACGTCGACGTGCACGTACGTCCCGCCGACCTCCTCGGCGATGCCGGGTCCCTTGGCGTCGTCGAGGTCGCCGATGACGACGTTGGCGCCCTCCTCGGCGAACCGGCGTACGGTCGCCAGTCCGATGCCCGAGCATCCGCCCGTCACGACGGCGGTCCGGCCTGCGATGCGTCCTGCCATGTCTGTGTTTCCTATTCGTTTGAGATGACTAGTCGTTTGAGATGAAGATGTTCTTGACGTCGGTGAAGGAGTGCGGGGCGTCCGGGCCGAGCTCGCGGCCGATGCCGGACTGCTTGAAGCCGCCGAACGGCGTCCAGTAGCGGACCGACGAGTGCGAGTTGACGCTCAGCGCGCCGGACTCGACGGCACGCGAGACGCGCAGCGCCCGCCCGACGTCGCGGGTGAAGATCGAGCCGGACAACCCGAACTCGGTGTCGTTGGCGAGCTGCACGGCCTGCGCCTCGTCGTCGAACGGCATCACCGCGACGACCGGGCCCGAAGACCTCCTCGCGCCAGATCCGCTGCTGCGGGTCGTCGGCCAGCACGACCGTCGGCGCGAACCAGTAGCCCGCACCCTGCGGCGCAGAGCCGGCGAACGCCACGTCGACCTCGTCGACGAAGCCCTTGACCGTCGCCTTCTGGCCGGCCGAGATCAGCGGCCCCATCTCGCTCGTACGGTCCGACGGGTCGAGCACCTTGATGCCCTTGACCGCCGGCTCCAGCAGCGAGACGAACTCGTCGTACGCCGAGCGCTCCACCAGGATCCGCGAACGCGCGCAGCAGTCCTGCCCGGCGTTGTCGAACACCGCCGACGGCGCCGATGCCGCGGCCTTGGCCAGGTCGGCATCCGCGAACACGATGTTGGCGCTCTTGCCGCCGAGCTCCAGCGTCACCCGCTTCACCTGGTCAGCGCAGCCGGCCATGATCTTCTTGCCGACCTCGGTCGACCCGGTGAAGCACACCTTGCGTACGGCCGGGTGGGTCACGAACCGCTCACCGACGACCGAGCCCTTGCCCGGGATCACGGTGAAGACGCCCTCCGGCAGCCCAGCCTCGAGGCCCAGCTCGCCGAGCCGGATCGCGGTCAGCGGGGTCAGCTCCGCCGGCTTGAGCACGACGGTGTTGCCCGCCGCCAGCGCCGGCGCGAAGCCCCAGCCGGCGATCGGCATCGGGAAGTTCCACGGCACGATGATCCCGACGACGCCGAGCGGCTCGTGGAACGTCACGTCGATGCCACCGGCGACCGGGATCTGGTGCCCGGTCAGGCGTTCGGGCGCGGCCGAGTAGTAGTTGAGGACGTCACGGACGTTGCCGGCCTCCCAGGTGGCGTTGCCCCAGGTATGCCCCGAGTTGCGCACCTCGAGCTCGGCGAGCTCCTCGACATGCTCGTCGACGAGCTGCGCGAAGCGCCGCAGCAGCCTGGCCTTCTCGCCGGGCGCGACATCGCGCCAGCGCGGGAACGCCTCGGCGGCCCGCTCGATCGCCGCGTCGGCCTCGTCGAGGGTCGCGAGATGGACCTCGGTGACCTGCTCCTCCGTCGCCGGATTCACGACGGTGTACGTGTTGCTCAATTCAGTTCCTCACATGCGTTCGAAGCTGCGGCGCAGCTCCCAGTCGGTCACGGCAGAGTCGAACGCAGCGAGCTCGACGTCGGCCATGTTGGTGTAGTGGTTGACGACCTCGTCGCCGAACACCTCGCGAGCGATCGCCGAGCCGGCCCACGCATCGCGCGCCTCCCGCAGTGTCGTCGGGACCTTCGGCTTGTCCGAGGCGTACGCGTTGCCGGTCTGCTCCGGCTCGAGCTCCAGCTCGTTCTCGATGCCGTACAGGCCACCGGCCATCATCGCCGCCAGCGCGAGGTAGGGATTGGTGTCGCCGCCGGGCACCCGGTTCTCCAGACGCGCCGACGGGCCCTTGCCCACCAGGCGTACGGCGCAGGTCCGGTTGTCGAGGCCCCACGCCACCGCCGTCGGCGCGAACGAGCCGCCGGCGAACCGCTTGTAGGAGTTGACGTTGGGCGCATACAGCAGCGTGAAGTCGCGCATCGTCGCCAGGATGCCGGCGATGAACCGGTCGTACGTCGGCGTGCGATCGATCCCCGTCCCAGAACGCGATCCCGCCGTCGGTGTTGCGGAGCGACAGGTGGATGTGGCACGAGTTGCCCTCGCGCTCGTTGAACTTCGCCATGAACGTCAGCGCCTGGCCGTGCGCCGAGGCGATCTCCTTGGCGGCGGTCTTGTAGACCGCGTGGTTGTCGGCCGTCACGAGCGCCTCGTCGTAGAGGAAGCCGATCTCGTGCTGGCCGAAGTTGCACTCGCCCTTGGCGCCCTCGACGTTCATCCCGGCGGCATACATCGTGTTGCGGATGTCGCGCAGCAGCGGCTCGACCCGCGTCGTCCCGACGATCGAGTAGTCGATGTTGTACTGGTTGGCGGGCGTCAGGTCGCGGTAGCCGCTGGACCACGCCGCCTCGTACGTCGTGTCGAACACGATGAACTCGAGCTCGGTGCCGGCGAGCGCCGTGAACCCGGCGTCGGCCGCCTTGGCGAGCTGCGTCTTGAGGATCGTGCGCGGTGACTGGACGACCGGCTTGTGGTCGAGCCACACCAGGTCGCACTGGATCATCGACGGTCGCCGGCAGGTGCGTCAGCAGCCGGATCGTGTCGAAGTCGAGGGCGAACTCCATGTCGCCGTAGCCCTTGTCCCACGACGACATCTCGTAGCCGTCGACGGTGTTCATGTCGACGTCGACGCTCAGGAGGTAGTTGCAGCCCTCGGTCCCCTGCTCGACGACGTAGTCGAGGAAGTACTGCCCGTGCAGGCGCTTGCCCTGCAACCGGCCCTGCATGTCGGTGAAGGCGACGATGACGGTGTCGACGTCGCCCTCCTCGATCTGCACGCGCAGCTGCTCGAGGCTCAGCAGGTGTGGGTGTCGTTCGGTCATCGACTCGTACCTCTCATCTTGGGCAGGTTCACATGAGCCCCCGGAGCAGGGCTGCGGTGTCGTCGCAGTGGCTCTCCATGACACGTCGCGCCTTGGCGGCATCACCGGCGAGGATCGCCTCCGCGATCGCGGTGTGCTGCTGGCGCGAGTGGTCGATGTTGCGGTCGAGCACCGGGATCGCGCCGAGCATCTCGTGCAACCGGATCTGGACGTTCGTCACGGCGTCGATCAGCAGCGGTGATTCGGTCAGCGAGGCGATCGCGAGGTGGAACTGCGAGTCGGCCTGGCGGTGCACGGCCTTGCTCGACGGCGAGCTGACCCGTTCGAGCGAGGCGCGGAGCATCTCGGCCTGCTGGCTCGGTCAACGTACGACCTGGCAGCCGCGTGCGCCGCCCCGGGCTCGACGATCCGCCGGAACGCGAGGGCGTCGAGCAGCTCCTCGCGCGGACGCTCGAGCTTGGCCGAGGCGCCGGGCTCCTCGGGCCGGAACTCGACGACGCTGCCGCCGCCGCGCCCGCGGCGGGTCGTCAGCAGGCCCGCGTCGCGGAGCGCGCCGATCGCGTCACGGAGCGTCGAGCGGGACACGCCCATGCGCTCGGCGAGCTCGCGCTCGGGCGGCAGCGTGGTGCCGTCGGGGTAGATGCCGAGGCGGATCGACGTCGCCAACATCTCGACGCACGACTCGAAGGCGTGATGCGCCCGGAGGGGCCTGAGCACGGCAGCGGCGAGGTCGTCCTGCGGGTCCGAGGGGACGTCGTCGGCCTCCGCCATGCCGCCTCCCCTCGTCCGTTGGATCTTTAAGGTCTGATATCGAACCTTATCGGCCCGGCGAAGCAGATGTCTACGGCTCTGATCCGCTCGCCCGCACGGATCGAGCAGCGGCTTCAGGCTCGACGGTCAACGGTATGCGCCGACCGCCGACGTCGAGCTGGTAGTCACCAGCGCGTACGTAGGCCGCATCGGCCGTGACGCCCTCGGCGCCTGCACCCACGCCAGCCCGACGCCGGTGCCGAGCGTCGCGCCCCACGCGTCCCGACGTCGCCTGCCCGGCCGCGACCCCATCGCGTACGAGCAGCTCGCCGCCCCACACCATGACGTCAGGGTCCTCGAGGGCGAACGAGACGAGCCGGCGCGACGGGCCCGCAGCCTTGGCCTTCTCGACGGCGGCGCGGCCCAGGAAGTCGATCTCGGTGCCCGAGCTTGCAGGTGAAGCTCAGCCCCGCCTCGACCGGGTTCACCTCGGGCGTGAGCTCGCGGCCGAACGCCCGATAGCCCTTCTCGAGGCGCATCGACTCGATCGCGTAGTAGCCGGCATCGACCAGGCCGAGGTCGGCGCCGGCCGCCTTCACCGCGTCGTAGACCCCGAGCGCATCGTCCGTCCGGACATACAGCTCCCAGCCGAGCTCGCCGACGTACGTGATCCGGGTGGCCCGCACCGTGAACCCGGCCAGCTCGATCTCGCGGCTGGCACCGAACGGGAAGCCCGTCCTCGCTCAGATCGGCGTCGGTCAGCCCCGACAGCAGCTCGCGCGACCGCGGCCCCATGACGCCGAACACCGCGAGCTTGTCGGTCACGTCCTTGACCTGCGCGTCGAGGCCCTGCCGGGATGTTGCGCCGCAGCCAGTCCTGGTCGCGCTCGGTCGTCGCCGAGCTCGCGACGAGGAAGTACTGGTCGTCGAACACGCGGGTCACGGTCAGGTCGGACTCGTAGCCGCCGCGCTCGTTGAGCAGCGCGGTGTAGACCGTCTCGTCCGGTGCGACGGCGACGTCGTTGCTGCAGATCCACTGCAGGGCAGCCTCGGCATCGGCGCCGTGCACGACGTACTTGGAGAACGAGGACTGGTCGAAGATCGCGACGGCCTCACGGCACGCCCGCTGCTCGGCCGCGGACCACGGCAGCCAGTTCTGCTTGCCCCAGGCGTACTCGGATCGCGGGGTCGACCGCCAGGCGGCGCGAAGAAGTTGGCGCGCTCCCAGCCCATCTTGCTGCCGAAGCCGGCGTTGGCCGCGGCGAGGCGCTCGTAGACCGGAGAGGTCCGCAGCGGCCGCGCGGTGTCGTACTCGCGATTGGGCCACGGCACGGCGTAGTGCAGGCCGAGCACCTCGGTGACGCGCGCCCGCAGGTATGCCTTGTCGTTCTGGAACGGCGCGAACCGGCGGATGTCGACGGCCAGCAGGTCGACCGTCGGCTCGCCCTCGAGGACCCATTCGGCCAGCGCGCGACCCGCGCCGCCCGCCGACGCGATGCCGACCGAGTTGAAGCCGGCGCCGACGAAGAAGCCCGCGGACCGACGGCGCCTCGCCGAGGATGAACTGGTTGTCGGGCGTGAAGCTCTCGGGCCCGTTGTAGAACTTGCGGATGCCGGCGTCGTGCAGCGCCGGTATGCGCTCGAGCGCGCTGTCCATCAGGATCTGGAAGTGGTCCCAGTCCTCGCCGAGCAGCTGGAACTCGAACGGATACGGGATCTCGTCGGGCGCGACCCACGGCTTGGCCTCGGGCTCGAAGCCGCCGACGACGAGCCCGCCGACCTCCTCCTTGAAGTACGTGTAGCCGTCGGGGTCGCGCAGGATCGGCAGGTCGGGGCGTACGCCCGCGATCTGGTCCGTCACGACGTAGAAGTGCTCGGCGGAGTGCAGCGGCACCGCGACGCCGATCCGCGCGGCGAGGTGGTGCGCCCACTGGCCGGCGCAGTTGACCACGATCTCGGCCTCGATGTCGCCCTGGTCCGTACGCACGCCGGTGACCGCCCCGTCGGCGACGAGCACCTCGGTGACCCGGACGTGCTCGACGACCGTCGCGCCGCGCTGCCGGGCTCCCCTGCGCCAGCGCCTGGGTCAGGTCGGTCGGGTTGGCCGTGCCGTCGCCGGGCAGCCAGATGCCGCCGAGCAGGTCACTCGTCTCGAGCAGCGGGTAGCGCTCACCGGCCTGCTCCGGCGTGAGCAGCTCGCACTCCAGGTCGTACGCCGCGGCGGTCGCGACCGTGCGGCGGAGCTGCTCCATGCGGTCCTCGGTGCGCGCGACGGTGACGCCGCCGCAGCGCTTGAAGCCCGAGCTCAGGCCGACCTCGTCCTCGAGCTGCTCGTAGAGCGAGGCGCTGTACTGCACGAGGGTCGTGCCGGCCTGCGTCGCGCGGAGCTGGCCGACCAGCCCGGCCGCATGCCAGGTCGTGCCCGACGACAGCTCGCCCTGCTCGAGCAGCACGACGTCGCTCTCGCCCGACTTGGTCAGGTGATAGGCGACGCTCGTGCCGACGACCCCGCCGCCGATGATGACGATGCGCGCCCTGCTCGGGAGTCATGCCGCTCGCCGCCTCGAGCCAGGAGTCGAACTGCGGGTTGCCGAAGTCCGCGACGGCCTTGTCGAAGCGCTCCTGGCCCCAGCCGTAGAAGTCGAAGTCGTCGTCGTTCGTCGCGGCCTGGATGAAGCCCCACAGCGACCAGCCGTAGCGCGACACCGTCGCCTGGAGCCGGGCGCGGGCGATCAGCGCCGGGTCCTCGTGGCCGACGTACGCGGTGACCAGCTCGGCCAGGTGGTCGTCGTCGAGCTCGCACTCGGTCCACGAGTTGCCGAGCTCGAAGTAGGCGTCGTTGTTGCCGGCGTAGTCGTAGTCGATCAGCCAGAGCCGCTCGCCGTCGTCGACGATGTTGCCGGCGAGCAGGTCGTTGTTGCACGGCACGGTCGGCAGCGGGCGGGAGGCAAGAGCGCCCTGGATGCGGAGGAAGTCTGCGCCGTACGAGACGTAGTCGTCCGGCATCGTGGAAGCCGCGGGTGACACACGTACGCAGGTAGGTCGGCTGGCGGACGAACATGTCGAAGTCGGTCGAGAACCGCGGGCCGCCGTGCAGCATCCGCATGACCGCCGCGAGCCGCGGCAGCACGCCGGGCGCGCGGAGGTCCTCGTTGACGTAGCTGTGACCACCGACGTACCCGATCACGAGCGCCCCGAGGTCGGGTCGGTAGTCGATGAATGGCGCGCCGGCGCCCGACGCCTCGGCCGCCTTGGTGTTGTAGGACTCGGCGTCCCGGTCGATGCCGAGCAGCGAGCTGTCGCTGCGGGCGAGCCGGACGACGTACTCACCGGTCGGCGTCACGACCTTGAGGTTCTGGTTGGTCAGACCGCCGGACAGCTCCTCGACCGTCCGCGGAGACCCGGCGAGGGCCGGCACCTGATCGAGCACCGCCTCGATGTCCACCATTCCCGCCCTATCCGTGAGACCGGGCGTGCGAGGGGTGCCGACTGCAGACCCCTCACACGCCCGAACGTATCGGTCAGTCGTTGAATGCCTCGATGACTGCCGTGTCGATCGTGTGCTTCGGGCCGGTGAACCACTTCTTCGCCGACACGTGCCACCAGATCGTCAGCGCGAGCAGGGTGCCGAACGTCAGGATCGGCGCGTAGTTGACGAACTTCCAGGAGAAGTCGTCGTTCCACGGGATCGCGGCTGGAGTGAACGGCAGGATGAAGTAGACCGAGATGATGGCGATCTCTGCCACCGCGACCAGGTTCATCCACTTGTACTTGCTGCCGTTGTTCCAGCTGCCAGGCTCGAAGGCGTCGCCCATCTTCCAGCGCAGCCAGATCGGGATCAGGAACGCCAGGTAGAGACCGATGACCGCGACCGAGACGACCGCGTAGAACGCCACAGGGACGGGCGCGCCGTTGATGTCGACCTCGATGAGCGCCGGCAGCGTGATGATCGCGCCGATGACCGCGACGAACATCACGGCGTTGGCCGGCACCTTCGACGACGAGACCTTGGACCAGATCTGCGAGCCGGGGATCGCACCGTCACGGCTGAACGCGAACGTCATGCGGGACGCGCTGGTGAGGCAGGCGATCGTGCAGAAGAACTGACCGGCAGTCGAGATCGCCAGGACGATGACGTGCCAGCCCTGTCCCAGTGCCTGGCCGAAGATCAGGTCGACGCCGCCGCCACCTTCGGTGACCGCATCCTTGTCCTGGACGGCGAACAGGAACGCGAGCAGCAGGATCCAGCCACCGATCGCCGAGTAGGCGATCGAGCGCCAGATGCCCTTGGCCGCGCCTTCCGACGGCGCCCTGCGTCTCCTCCGACAGGTGGGCCGACGCGTCGAAGCCGGTGATCGTGTACTGCGTCAGCAGGAAGCCGAGCGGCAGCACCAGGAACCAGTACGTGCTGCCGTTCGATGCCGCGTCGGCGTAGCCGGAGTTGTTGACCTTCGCCGCCGAACACCTCAGCCGATCGCCATGTGGGTCTTGGGCACGATCGCGAGGATCAGCACGACGATCGCGACGCCGGCGACGTGCCACCACACCGAGATGTTGTTGATGATGGCCAGCAGGTGACCACTGAAGATGTTGAGCGTCGCGGCCACGGCCAGGATGATGACGAACAGGATGAACACCCGCGTGAGGCTGTAGTCGTCAGCCCAGCCGTCGCTGAGCGTGCCGAGTGTGAGGTCGAGGAAGGTCGCGCAGCCGTACGCCACCGAAGCTGTGACCGCGAGCAGACCGATCAGGTTGAGCCAGCCGGTGAAGAACCCTGCTGCGGGCCCGCCCATCTTGGACGCCCACCAATAGATGCCGCCCGAGGTCGGATAGGCCGACACCAGCTCCGACATCGTGAAGCCGATGATGAGGATGAAGATCGAGATGACCGGCCAGCCCCAGGAGATGGCGATGGGGCCGCCGTTGTTCCACGCCTGACCGAAGGTCGTGAAGCAACCGGCGAGGATCGAGATGATCGAGAACGAGATCGCGAAGTTGGAGAAGCTGGACCACGAGCGGTCAAGCTCCTGCTTGTAGCCGAGCTCGGCGAGACGTTTCTCGTCCGTCGCTGAGTTGATCTGTCATGTGATGCACCCAACTTTCAGTGAAGTTGGTGCATGCTAGCGCGGGTTAGAGGTATGAATCTAGACCTTTGATGCATTCGATCGCAGGAGTTCACACGACCGAAATCTGCGCCCGAACGCGGTCCGGTCAACTCGATTCGTCGTCCTTGTCGCGCGGTCGTCCCGCTGCGCCCGCTTGAGCTCGTCGCGCTCGCTGCGGAGCCGCTTGACCTCGTTCTTGCGGTGCTTCATCCGCATGCTCGTGCCGGTGATGATCAGCGCGAGCACGACGCCGGCGATCACGCCGCTCAACGTACCGGCGCGGAATCCGGGCGCCTCGACGTCGAAGATCCGCTCCCCCGCATGCGCCGCCTTGCTGTTGCCGGCCACGACCGACAGCGTCAGCCAGTTGGGCGCCGCCAGCAGCAGTGCGATGACCGCGACGATGATGCGCCACGTCCAGTTGAAGAAGCGCTTGCGGATCTGGAACAGCAGCAGCACCGGGACGAACGTGAACACGAACCCGTAGAACAAGCCCCACAGCGTGCCCTTGGTCAGGCTGTCGTTGACCTGGTCACCGACCCGGTGCGCCCACCACCGCGGGAAGAACGCCGCCGAGACCCGGAAGCCGATGTACGCCCCAGCGAGCAGGAGGACCGCGAGCACGATCCGCTTGACCCACGCCCCGGGGGCGATGTCGGGCTGGTCCTGGATCTTGCGCTCGAGCCCGTCGTCCTCGTGTGGCTCGTTGGTCGCCGCCGACTCGTCCTGGGTCATGGCCACATCATGGCATCGCTGCGTCGCCGCCGCCCAGGATCAGGGGGCGTCCGCCATCGCTTGCCACTCCTCGGCGCGTACGACCCCGTCCTGCGTCAGCCCGGCCGACGCCTGCAGCTCCTGCACCGCGGCGAGCGTCTTGGTGTTGAAGAATCCGTTGCGATCGGCCGCCGGCATCCCGAGGGCGGTCTGGAGGAACAACGCCGCCTTGCCCACCTGGCCCTGCTTGATCGTGCTGCCGGAGTAGTTCTGGGCTCCGTACGCGATCGCCTCACCCTTCGCGTATCCGTCAACGACATTGCTCGTGATGCTCGACGGGCTCAGCGAAGCCCACGTCGGCTGGTCCAGCGTGCCGGTGAGCGGCAGGTCGTGGTCCTGCTGGTACGCCTTGACCGCCTTCCAGGTGGCGGCGTCGAACTTCTTCGTCTCCTTGACCTTGAGCAACTTCTGCGCCTTGAGCGACGGTCGCGCCGGTGTTGCCGTACGCCCGGGCAGCCAACGACGTCTTCTTGACCAGTGACTCGGTCCGCGGACAGGCGGACGTACGCGGCGTGCTGGTCAGGGTGGCGTACGTGCCGGTGAACGCGACGCACGGACCCAGGTCGATCGTGCCGACCTTGCCGGTCCAGAACGACGTGTTGCCGCGGGCACCGTTCCAGCTGAACGAGATGTGCACGTGATCGGTGTGGCCGGTGTTGGGCCGCCACCCTTCGGACGCGCGATAGACGGCCCAGATCTTCTTGTTGTAGATGATGTACATGATGCCGAGCCGACGGGCATTGCGGCCGCTGTCGGCGGTCGCCCAGCCGATGAAGTTCGCGGCGGCAGCCCGCTCGCTCTTGTCGCCGACGTCGACCATCCAGTCCCACGCGCGACCCTCGCTGTGCTCGGAGACGCCCTCGGTGCATCCCTGGCTGATCGCTCCCGCGCCGCCCTCGCCGTACGTCTTGAGCACGAGCGCGCGGAGCTTCGTGACCCCCGGCATGTCGACCGGGCTGCAGGAGATCTGCGGCAGGTAGGGCGAGGCCGGGTCAACGCCGGTCGGCAGAGTGACCGGCGCCTTCAAGCCCTTGGGGCTCGACAGGCAACGTGACCGGCGGACTCCCCGCCCACGCAGCGGTCACCATCAGCGTGGTGACCGCGACGAACGAAGCGGACGCGAGCATGAATCGCCGCATGACTGGGCTCCCCTCCCAAGACAACTGATTCATCATGCGTCGCGTCCGCCCCATCCTGTCTCTCAAACCCCGGAATCCTCGTGCGCCGGCGCCAGGATGGCGACGATCACAGCGGTGACCGCGACGATCGCGGCAGCGATCAGGAGTGCGCCGCCGATGCCGTCGACGAACGCCGTCTGGGCCGCCGACACGAGCTGCTGCCCCGCGGATCCCAGCTCACTCGACGTGCGGCGACTGGGTGAAGGCGATCGAGCTCTGCGCACCTTCGGCGACCGCGGGCGGAAGCCCGTGCACGGCCTCGGTCATGCCGTCGCGGTACTGCTGGTTGAGGACGCTGCCGAGGATCGCGATGCCGAAGGCGCTGCCGAGCTCGCGCGCGGTGTCGTTGACCGCCGAGGCGACGCCCTGCTTGCTCTCGGGCAGCGACTCGGTGATCGCGGTCGTCGACGGAGTGCCGGCCAGTCCCATGCCGGCGGCGAACAGCACCAGGCCGAGGGCGAACTAGCCAGTACGTCATCTCGTGCCGACCTGCGAGACCACGACGAGGCCGGCAGCCGTGAGCACCAGGCCGAGCGGCGCGAGGCGCTTGAAGCCGACCTTGCTGGGCGATCCGCGGCGCGTTGCGCGCCAGCGGGATCATGACGATCGGCAGCGGCAGCAGCGCCACCGCTGCGCCCAGCGGCGAGCGGCCGACGACGAACTGCAGGTACTGGATCACCACGAAGAACAGCCCGAACGTCGCGAAGAACTGCACCATGACGGTCAGGGATGCCGGCGCTGAAGCCGCGGTTGCGGAACAGGCGCGGGTCGAGCATCGGCTGGGCGACGCGGAGCTCCCAGCGCCACGAACGCGACGAGCGCGACGATCCCGACCACGAGAGCCGTCGACCGTCAGGCCGTCGCCCCAGCCGCGGTCCGGGCCCTCGATGATCCCGAAGACCGTCGCCGACGACCGCGACGAGCGACAGCACGGCGCCGACGAGGTCGAGGCGCGGCGGGTCCGCGTCGACCGAGCTCGGCACGACGGCCAGGGTGCCGACCAGGGCGAGTCCGCGCGAGGGCGACGTTGAGGCCGAAGAACGAGCTCCACGAGAAGAACTCGAGCAGGAAGCCGCTGCCGAACAGGCCGAGGACGGCGCCACCGCCGGCCATGCCGACCCAGACGCCGATCGCCTTGGCGCGTTGCTCGACGGGGAACGAGGTCGTGATGATCGACAAGCGTCGTCGGCATGATCGCCGCCGCACCGATGCCCATCATGGCGCGCAGGGCGATCAGCTGTGCCGGGTCGCTCGTGAGCATGCCGAGCCCGGCCGCGATGCCGAACACCGCCAAGCCGCCCGCGAGCAGCTGCCGCCGGCCGAACCGGTCGCCGAGCGCGCCGGCGAACAGCAGCAGACCGGCGAACACGACGGTGTAGGCGTCGACGATCCAGGTGATCTGGGTCTGGGTGGCGCCGGTCTCGCGGGCGAGGTCGGGCAGTGCGACGTTCAGGCCGCTGACCGCCGAGACGACGGTCATCAAGGCGAGTGAGACGACGGCGAGGATCGGGCCCGTACGGACGCGGGTCCCCTCTCGGGTGTCAGTGGTGGTCATGATCTTCTCCTCATTAATTCTACGTTTGATGAATTATTATTCATCGTCTGTTGAATTGTCAAGAGGTGCGCCGTTTCGTCAGCGTCAGAGCGACCGAGTAAGTTCGCCGTGTGCGTATCGCGACCTGGAACGTCAACTCCATCCGCAGCCGCATCGACCGGGTCACCGGTTGGCTCGAGCGCAACGACGTCGACGTGCTCGCCATCCAGGAGACCAAGTGCCGCGAGGACCAGTTCCCCGGTCTCGAGCTGTCGGCGATGGGCTACGAGTACGCCCATTTCGGGCTCAACCAGTGGAACGGCGTCGCCCTGCTCTCACGCGTCGGGCTCGACGACATCGCGACGTCGTTCGCCGACGACCAGCCGATGTTCGGCGATCCGCAGATCGTCGAGGCGCGGTCGATCGGCGCGACCTGTGGCGGCGTACGCGTGTGGAGCCTCTACGTGCCCAACGGCCGTACGCTCGACGACCCGCACTACGTCTACAAGCTCGCCTGGCTCGAGCGGCTGCGGGTCGCCTCGATCGAGTGGCTCGCCGACGAACCCGGAGGGCGAGATCGCGCTGACCGGTGACTGGAACGTCGCGCCGCAGGACGAGGACGTGTGGGACATGACGAGGTTCGAGGGCCACACCCACGTGTCGCAGCCCGAGCGCGACGCGTTCCAGGCGATCCTCGACGCCGGCTACGCCGATGTCGTACGACCGCACACCCCGGGCGAGTTCACCTACTGGGACTACCAGCAGCTGGCGTTCCCCAAGAAGCGCGGGCTGCGCATCGACTTCATCCTCGCCTCCAAGGCCCTTGCGGCCCGCGTCGATCGCGCCTGGATCGACCGCGAGGAGCGCAAGGGCAAGGGCGCGAGCGACCACGCCCCCGTCGTCATCGAGCTCGACTGATCGTCTGCTGACTCAGCTGCCCCACGTCGGGCGGAGCGGCCAGTCGGCGTTGCCGTGAGCGTCGGTCTTGACCGCCAGCACGTGGTGCAGCTCGATCTCGTTGCGCTCGAAGGCGAGCCGTGACCCGGCCATGTAGATGCCCCACACCTTGGCGCGGCCGATGCTGACCTCGCCGAGCGCCTCGTCCCAGTGCTCGACCAGGTTGTCGCACCAGCCCTTGAGCGTCAGCGCGTAGTGCTCACGCAGGTTCTCGACGTGGCGCACCTCGAGGCCGGCATCCTGCGCCGCCACCGTGATGCGGCCGACGCCCGTGAGCTCGCCGTCCGGGAAGACGTAGCGGTCGATGAACGCACCGGTCGACATGGTCTTGTTGTGCGGCCGCGTGATGCAGTGGTTGAGCAGCCGGCCGCCGACCTTGAGGTGATCGTTGAGGAAGCCGAAGTAGGACGCATAGTTGCGCACGCCGATGTGCTCGGTGAGGCCGATCGAGCTGATCGCGTCGAAGTCGGTCTCGGTGACGTCGCGGTAGTCCATGAAGCGGACCTCGGCGAGGTGGTCGAGGCCCTGGCGCTTGATCTCCTCCTGCGCCCACGTGGCCTGCTCGCGCGACAGCGTCACGCCGAGGACCTTGACGCCGTAGTGCTTGGCGGCGTGGCGGACCATGCCACCCCAGCCGCAGCCGATGTCGAGCAGGCGCTGCCCCGGCTTGAGGTCGAGCTTGCGGGCGACCAGGTCGTACTTCTCGAACTGCGCCTCCTCGAGCGTCGAGTCGGCGTTGGGGAAGACCGCGCACGTGTAGGTCATCGACGGGCCGAGCACGAGCTCGTAGAAGCGGTTGGAGACGTCGTAGTGGTGGTGGATCGCCTCGGCGTCGCGCTTCTTGTTGTGCCGCATGCCCTCCATGGCGCGGCGCCACTTGGGCAGGTGCTCCTCGGGGGGCGTCGGCGGCGGCTTGAGGTTGCCGAAGCCGAGGCTGCGGACGATCTGGACCATCTCGGCGGCCGACGGCACCTTGAACTTGAGCTGGCTCATGATCAGGACCATGGCGTCGTAGGGGTTGCCCGGGTGGACGCCCTCGAGCTCGAGGTCGCCCGAGACGTAGGCCCGGGTGAAGCCCAGGTCGCCGGGCGCGGTCATGAGGTAGGACAGGCCCCGCTCGTTGAGCAGGCGCAGCTTGATCGGCGCGTCCTCGGGCCCCGCCGAGCTGCCGTCGAACGCCTCGAAGCGGAACGGCAGGCCGTCCTTCATGAGCCGGCCGAGCGCATCCGCGATCGACAGTCGTACTCCCACGTCTGTGGTCATGAGTTCCTCACCGCTTTCTCGTAGAGGGTGCTCAATCTGCCCTCGGGGTCGTATCGCCCGCGGGCGGCGGCGAGCACCTCGCCGCCATACATCTGCTCGAATGTCTCCTGGTCGTAGAACGCCTCGGAGTAGAGGGACTTGTGCCCGCCGAGGTCGTGCACGAAGTCCTCGATCTTGCGGTTGACCATGCCCTCGGGGCTGCCGGCGGGGACCTCGACCGTGCCCCAGAACCCGGCATTGACGTACGTCTCCCCGGGCGTGAGCGGGTAGACCGGCCACGCGCGCGTCGTGCGCAACGGGCACAGCCACACCGGGCGCATCCCGACCTCGGCGTCGAACCACTCGAGGAACTCCGGCAGCCGGTCGACCGGCACCTCGACGTCCTGGATCACGCGCTCGCGTCCCGGCACCTTCTTGATGCGGTCGAGGACCTTGCTGAGGCCGATCTTCTCGTCGAGGCCGACGAGGCGGTGGTAGACGTCGCTGCGCCGCCACTTGGTCGGCCAGACCTTGCGGACCCACTTGTTCTGCGCGCCGAACGCACCCGAGCACCAGAACCAGTCGGTGTCCCAGCGCCAGATGTAGTCGTTGATCGTCAGGGCGTCGGTCTCGCGCGTCTGGATCGACCGGTAGTAGATCTGCTGGCCGGTGTAGTCGCTGACCGTCTGCGGCGTGTCGGTGAAGTGGGCGAGCGTCAGGTAGATCTCGTCGGGGCTGAACGCCGTGCCGTCGAGCCCGTCGACCCGCTCGCCGTGCCACTCGCCGGTCTCGGCGATGACCTCGATCGCCTTGACCGCTGCGGCGGCATCGGCGACCTGCACGTGGCGCAGCGTGACGAACGGCGGGACCTTCTCGAGCTTGATCTTGAGCCGCGTGGCGTAGCCGAGGCTGCCGTATGAGTTGGGGAACGCCTCGAACAGGTCGGCGTGATCGCCCTCGGGCGCCGCCGTGACGATCTCGCCGGAGCCCGTGAGGATGTCCATCTCGAGCACCGACTCGTGCGGCAGGCCGCTGCGGAACGACGTCGACTCGATGCCGAGCCCCGTCACCGCTCCGCCGAGCGTGATGGTGCGCAGCTGCGGCACGACGTAGGGCATGAAGCCGTAGGCCAGCGTCTCGGCGACGAGCTGCTCGTAGGTGCAGATGCCCTGCACGTCGGCGGTCTGCGCGTCGGTGTCGATCGCGATGACGCCGTCGAGTCCGCTGACGTCGAGGCCCGGCGAGTCGTTGCCCTGGCGCGGACGGAACAGGTTGGACGTCTTCTTGGCCAGGCGTATGCGGTCTCCGGGCGCTATCCGTCCGTAGGACGCCAGCAACCGGTCAACGGCTTCCCCGTGGGCCTGCCAACCTTTCACGTCATTCAGGTTAGACCCGGGGTGGGACACCGCGCTTCGCAGGTCGACCTAAGAGACAGCCAGGTAACGAATTGCCGCGGCGTAGCCCTCGAGGCCCATGCCGACGACGACGGCCGCGGCGATGTCGCTGAGGTAGGACGTGTGGCGGAACGACTCGCGCGCGTGCACGTTGCTGAGGTGCACCTCGACGAGCGGGGCGCTGAGCTGGCTCGCCGCGTCGCGCACCGCGACCGACGTGTGGGTCCAGGCGCCGGCGTTGAGGATCACGGGCGAGCCGGCATCCGCGGCGTCGTGCAGCCAGCCGATCATCTCGGACTCGGTGTCGGTCTGGCGTACGTCGACCTCGAGCGCCGGCCTCCTTGGCGACCTCTTCGCAGCGCGCGACCAGATCGGCGTACGTCGCGGTGCCGTAGACGTCGGGCTCGCGCACGCCGAGACGGCCGAGGTTGGGGCCGTTGAGGACGAGGACCGTCATGCGTTCACCTCTGCAGTTGCCAGACCAGGACTTCGCCGCCGTCACCGGCAGCACTCAGATCGTACGCGCCCTCGTCCGTCAGACGGGCCTCATCGCCGCTGGTCAGCGTGGTGCCGCCGAGCTGGATCGAGCCGGCGGTGACATGCACGAGGCTGCGCGGCGCCGCCGGGACCGTGACGGACTGCCCGGCCGTCGAGGCGTACGACGAACAGCTCCGCACCCGTGTGGACCGCGACCGTCGGCGTCAGCTCGCCGGGCTGCGGGTCGACCTCGACCTGGGCGTACTCGGGCTCGGCGTCGTGGTCGCGAGCTCAGCATCATCTGCACGAAGACCAGCGGCTCGTCGACCGACGCGTTCTGCTCCGAGTGCTGGACCCCGGTGCCGGCGCTGAGCCGTTGCGCCGTGCCCGGGCGGATGATGCCGCGGTGGCCCGTGCCGTCCTGGTGCTGGAGCGCGCCCTGCAGCACCCACGTCACGATCTCGACGTCGGCGTGGTGGTGCAGCTCGTAGCCGCGACCGGCGTCGATGCGTTCGGTGTTGATCGCGATCAGCGGGCCGAAGCCGACGTTGTCAGGGTCGTAGTGCGCGCCGTACGAGAAGCTGTGCCACGTCGAGACCCCGTCGCCGTCGGTGCGGAAACGGTCGTCGGCGCGGCGGATGTCAGGCATAGCCCAGCTCGTGCAGTCGGTCGTCCTCGATGCCGAAGTGATGGGCGATCTCGTGCACGACCGTGATGCCCACCTCCTCGACGACGTCCTGCTCGGTGTCGCAGATCGCCAGGGTCGGGTTGCGGTAGACGTAGATCCGGTCCGGCATGACGCCGCCATAGGATGCTGTCGCGCTCGGTCAGCGGTATGCCGTCGTAGAAGCCCAGCAGCGTCGGGTCGTCTGCGGGCGCGTCGTCCTCGATGAACAGCACGACGTTGTCGAGCAACGCCGCGAGCTCGGCGGGCACGGCGGCGAACGCGGCCTCGACGAGCTCGGCGAAGCGGTCCTCGCTGACCTCGATCATGGTTCCATCCTGCCTGATGCGGTTTGGGCGTGCCTGATGTCACCCACTATGCTGAACGGGTTTTCCGGCCCCCATCGTCTAGCGGCCTAGGACGCCGCCCTTTCACGGCGGTAGCACGGGTTCGAATCCCGTTGGGGGTGCCAGTCTCAAACGGCATCTGAGCTGCAGCGGTTCGACCCGTGATCTCGCCACTACCTGGACGGTCCCGCGTGACGCCGAAGACGAAACGTTTGTACGACCAGTAGCGAAATGCGGTGCCGAGCGCGAGTCCGATGACGTTCGCGGAGATGTTGTCGGCCAATCTGCTCGTGAGACCGAGGAGATCGTGCGAAATGGCAAGGGTGAGGACGGAGAACCCCAGCCCGATGACGTTGAACAGGATGAACAGCGCAACCGCGCGATGACGACCACGAGCACTCTCGCCGCGCCACGTCACGGCCCGATTGCCGACATACGTCACGATCATCGCGAGCCCGACAGCGAGGGTCTTGGCTACTGACGGGTCGAGCCCGATCAGCATCGGCACGGATCTGAGGTAGTTGAACGCGGTGACGTCGACGACATAGCCGACGCCGCCGACGGCGAGGAAGCTGATGACCTCGGGAGTCGCGAGGCGCTTCAGGATGCGACTAGACGCGGGCATCGCTCATCCGTCCCGTCGACACCGTCTCGGCCGCACGGCGACCGTGGCGGACCTCGTGCCAGCGCCAGGCCAGCACCCGGATGACCGCCTCGCGGATGATCGCAGTGGACATCTTCGACTCCCCCACGCTGCGGTCCGTGAAGGTGATCGGCACTTCGGTCGTGGTGAGGCCCAGACGGCTGGCACGCCATGTGTTCTCGATCTGGAACGAATAGCCGTTGGACCGCGACTCCAGCGCCCCGAGCCGGACCAACGAGTCGCGGCGAAAAGCCCTGAAGCCGGCCGTGGCGTCACGAACACGCAGACCGAGGACCGCGCGGACGTAGGCATTGCCAGCCCGCGAGATCAAGCGACGACGCCAGCTCCAGTTGCCGACTCCACCACCGCGGACGTAGCGCGAGCCGATCGAGATGTCGGCCTGCTGCAGCGCGGCGACGAGCTCCGGGATCTTGGCCGGTGGATGCGACAGGTCGGCATCCATCTGGACCACGACGCCATAGTCCCGAGCCATGGCCCATGCGAACCCGGCTCGATAGGCAGCGCCGAGGCCGTCCTTCTCGGCCCGGGTCAAGAGGTGTATCCGGACCAGGTATGCCGGATGGGCCTTCACGATCAGGCTCGTGCCGTCGGGGCTGCTGTCGTCGACGACGAGGATGTCGGCGTCGGGAGCGTGGCGAAGGACCTCGTCGAGGACGGCCTGCACGCCGAGAGCCTCGTTGTAGGTCGGGATGACGACGATCGTGTTCATGGCTTGATTTCCTCCATCATGCTGAGCAACGTGGTGGCGCCGCGGCAGTCGCCGACGACCGTCGGGCGCGGGCCGGTCGACGCCGTTTCGCAAGAAGATGGTGTGGCCGCAGACGCGTCCCACGCGGTGATAGTCCTGACCGAGGATCGAGCTCGTGCGAGCGGTGTCGAGGCCCCACGAGCTGACGTGCTTGCGGATCACGAACCACGTCGGGGCATCGGGACCGCGAAGGACCGCGTCGAGCTGGGTGAGCTGCGGATCGATCGTCTTGACCGGAAGGCTCCAGAGCTGGACGTACGGCGACGGCAGTCCCGACGCGAACGTCAGGTCCGCGTTGCCCCACGCCGTCACGATCGAGTCACTCGGTTGCGATGACTCGGCAATGGCTCGCCCTGACGGACCCTGCGTCTGTCCCCTGCGGGCGGGCCAGGCTCACGCCCCAGGCCACGCACGCTGCCACGAGCACGTAGGCGACGACCGACCGGGCGGCAGCACTGTGGCGGGACACCAGGACACCGGCGGCAATCGACAGCGGGGCGATCAGCTCGACGAGGTAGTGGTGCCAGTAGTTGCCGCCGAGCACGACCGACGCCACGCCGAACAGGATCATCGCCACCAGCGCCCAAAAGAGGGTGTCGTGCCGGCGGCGGGTCACCAGGTGGTGGACCAGCGCAAGCAGCAGGAAGCCCAGACCGCTCACGGCAGCGACAGCCACCAGGCCGTCGAGCCTGGCCGCGGCGTGCGCACGGCCACCAGCGGCTTCGACGGCGGCGGCGCGGACCCTGAACGGATACATCGCATCGAAGACCCCGGAGAGAGACGTACCGTGCATGACGGTCCACAGCGCGAGCAGGGACGCCACGCCCACAGCGCCGCCGAACGCGCCGACGACCAGCGCCGAGAAACGCTGACGGCTCAGCTCGCCACGCCAGAGCCCAAGGACGAGCGCCACCAGCCCGAAGACCACCGCATCCGCAAGGTTCTGCTTGACGAGCAAGGCCGCCATGGCCAGGCCGCCCGCCAAGGCTGATCTTGCGATGGCCGCGTTCTGCCGGACCGCTCTCAGCGCGGCGATCACACACGATGACACTGCCGAGGATGAACGGGGCCGCCAGCAGCTCGCCGTTGACTTCGTAGCCACCCAGCAGCGGGCTGAGGCTCAGGCCCGCAGCCGTCACAGCCGCCCACCGAGACGCGCTCGCACCGCCGATCATCCCTGCTGCGCGCGCAGAGCCGAGGACCACGAGCGCCACCGCCAGACACCCGATGAGCCGCAGCGCGGTGAGCCCTCCCAGCTCCGCCGCGACCCGGAAGATCGTGATGAGCAGGGGCGGCCGGTCGACCCAGTAGCTGCCGTACAAAGACGTGCCGGCTCCGTGCCACTGGGCGCCGACGAGCAGGAATCCTGCTTCGTCCGGACTTGCAGCGTGTCCCAGGAAGGGCAGGCGAGCCCCGGCCGCCACGGCGGCCGAGGCCCCAACCGTCCATGCCGGGAGAGCCGAGACGCGCAGGACCGGCATCCGAGGAGTCGGAACGGCCACGGCAGTCATGCGGCCAGATTGCTCGCTCGAACCTGCACGTGACCTGACTGCGCGGACGAACCACGCGCCTCGGTGAGGCGCCATGGTGCACGATGGCGACATGACGGTGGTCGGCATCTGTGAGGACGATCCTGACGTCCGTCGTGTCCTCACCGATGCGCTCAAGATGAACGGGCACGAGGTCGTGATCGCCCGCAATGGCCGTGAGGCAGTTGACAACCTCGGTCCCCGAAGCGGGGTCGAGGTGCTGATTCTCGATGTCGGACTTCCCGACGCCGACGGCCGGGACGTGTGCCAGGCCCTGCGCGCCGGTGGCCAGCACGCCCCCGTCCTGTTCCTCACGGCGTTCGATGCCGTCCACGACCGCGTCTCGGGCTTCCACGCCGGCGGCGACGACTACGTGGTCAAGCCCTTCGCGATCTCGGAGGTCCTCGTACGGGTCGACGCGTTGCGTCGCCGGAGTCGACCGGAACCGGTCTCGATCAGTGGCCTGACGCTCAACCCCGACCGCCTTTCGGTCGCTGCCGACGGCCGCGAGACCACGCTGACGCCGACGGAGTTCCGGCTGCTGGCCGCGATCGCCGCCGATCCCGGCACGGTCACGCGCAGGCGTGCCGCAGTCGCCGCAGCGTGGCCGGACGGCGCCATCGTCAACGAGAACACGATCGACTCGTACGTGCGACGACTTCGCGTCAAGCTCGCCTCGATCGACTCGCCGGTCGAGCTGACGACCGTACGTGGGGTCGGGTTCACCCTCCGATGAGACTCCCGAGGCGCACGCTCATCTCGCGGATCGTCTGGACGACGCTGATCGTCTCGGCGATCGCGATGGCCGCCATGGTCGTGACCGTCATGCTCGTCCTGTCCGCGCTGACGAACAAGAACATCGAGGCGCGGTTGCGCGACCAGCTCACCGCCGTGTCGTCGACCATCAAGGTCGACTCCGATGGAACAGTGACGGCGCTGGAGACTCCTGACGACACGATCGACGACACGACCTGGGTCTACTCGCGCGGCGGCAAGCTTCTCGAGGGTCCCCGCGTGAGCAAGCGGCTCACGTCGACGGCCGCGTCGCTGTCCGGCGTACGCAAGCAGACGCGGCTCGACCGCCACGAGCGGTCCTTCCTCGCCGGCCCGGTACGCCGCGGCGGTCAGGTCCAGGCAGTGGTCGTGGTCGAGGCCCCGCTCGAGCCGTACGAGTCCACCCGCAACGACACGCTCGTGGGCCTGCTCGCACTGGCGCTGATCGTGACGGGGGGCTCCGCGGCCATCGCGGCGTGGACGGTCAAACGCACGCTTGGACCGGTCGAGTCGATGGCCGCGCGCGCCCAGGACTGGAGCGAGCACGACCTCGAGTCGAGATTCGAGACGACTGCGGCCGACGACGAGTTCGGCCGACTCGGCCGAACCCTCAACGTGCTTGCTCGACCGCGTCGCCGGTGCGCTGCGCAGCGAGCAACAACTGACCTCCGAGCTGGCTCACGAGCTGCGGACCCCGTTGACCGCGATCAGGGGCGAGGCGGAGCTCACGATGATGATCTCGAACAGCCCAGATGTCACCGAGCGGCTCGAGCGCGTCGTGGAACTGGTCGATCGGATGAGCACCACGATCACCTCCCTCCTCGCCATCGCCCGCAACGACGCACGGTCCGACACCCGAACCAACGCCGCCGATCTCATCGCGGCAGTGCTCGAGCATCATCCCGACAGGCCCGGGCTGACGGTCTCGAGCGACGACGTCAGCGCACTGGAGATGTCGGTGCCGTCCGAGCTGGCGGTCCGCGCACTGGCACCCATCGTCGAGAACGCGTTCACGCACGCACGTACGTCGATCGAGTTCTCGGCGACCGCGAGTGAACGCTTCGTGGAGATCACGCGTGAGCGACGACGGCGACGGCATAGCCGCCGACGACCTCGAGACCGTGTTCCGCTCCGGCGAGCGGGATGTCAAGAGTGATGGCGCTGGGCTGGGTCTGGCCCTGTCCCGGCGCGTCGCCCGGACACTCGGCGGCGACGTGAGAGTCACGTCGTCCGGACAGCCCGACGAGCTTCACCCTCACCCTGCCGCGCACCTAGGCGTGCCAGTCAGGTTCTTGGCAGGTGGCACGCCACAAGGTGTGGGCCATGACTCAATCACCTGCCACGACGTCCAGCCGTGAGGCGAGCCATCTCGACCGCGGAGCCTGGACCCGGACCCTGCTGAACAAGGTCCCCGAGGTCACCATCTTGTTCTGGGTGGTCAAGATCCTGTCCACCACGGTGGGAGAGACCGCTGCCGACTACCTCAACGAGCATGTCGGACTCGGCCTCTCGGCCACCACCGCGATCATGGCCGTGCTGTTGGCGGCCGTGCTTGTCGTCCAGTTCACCGTTCGGCGCTACATCCCGTCGATCTACTGGCTCGCAGTCGTGCTGATCAGCGTTGTCGGCACCCTGTTCTCCGACAACCTGGTCGACAACTTCGGCGTCAGCCTGTGGACCACGTCGGCGATCTTCGGCGCCGGGCTCGTCATCTCGTTCCTCGCCTGGTTCCGCAGCGAGCGCACGCTGTCGATCCACTCGATCGTGACGCGTCGACGCGAGGCGTTCTACTGGCTCGCGATCCTGTTCACCTTCGCCCTGGGTACGTCCGCAGGTGACCTGGTCGCCGAGAAGCTCGCGGTCGGCTACTTCCCGTCCGCCCTGATCTTCGGCGGGGTCATTGCCGCGATCACGGCGATCTACTACGGCTTCAAGACCAACGCGGTCCTGGCGTTCTGGGCGGCGTACGTCGTGACCCGGCCGTTCGGCGCGTCGATGGGCGACTTCCTCACCGCGCCGACCAAGGACGGCGGGCTCGGCCTGGGCACGAACGGCACCAGCGCCCTGTTCATCGCGATCATCGTCGCGTGCGTCGCCTGGTTCACCCTCAAGGCCAGGCGGGACGACCGAGAGCTCGTGACCGCGCCGGTCTGACCATCCGAACTGCCCCGCCCAGACCTCCCCCGACGGTTTGGGCGGGGCTCCTATTTTGAGGCTCCTCATGAGTGCATCCGCTCGACTCACCTTCCTGGCCGCGGCGCATGGTCGTCGGCCCCATCGCCGGCGTGCTGGCTCTCGCCGACTCGGCTCGCGAGCACGACGGCGTGGCTGCGCGGATCGACCCGCGGCTGGCGGCGGACGCGGTCGACATACGGTCCGGCCCGCTGACCGCCGCCGCCAGGCTCCTGACGTTCGTGGGCAGCGAGATGGTCATCAGCGTCCTGGCACTGCTGCTGATCATCGTCCTGCTCGAACGACGGGGGCCGTTCTTTGCCATGTGCGTCGCGGTCGCCATGGCGGTGTCCGCTTCGCTCACGGTCGGCGTCAAGCTGTTGGTCGAGCGTGCACCGCCCCGGCGCGGACATTCGGCTGGGACCGGTCGACTCGACGTACTCCTTCCCGTCCGGCCACACGCTCAACTCGGCGGTCTTCCTCGGCCTGGTGGTGATCCTGCTCGTTCCCTTGCTGCATTCGCGTTCGCGGCGCATCGCCGCCACCGGAGCCCTCGCGCTGCTGGCGTTCGGGATCGGACTGAGCCGCGTCTACCTGGGCTACCACTGGGCCAGCGACGTCGCCGCGTCCTGGCTTCTCGCGACCGCCCTGCTCGTCGCTCGTGGCTGTCGCCAGCCGGACCTGGGAGCACCAGCATCGCTCCCCGAACCGGTCAGGCGGCGATCAGGTTGGCGCGCCTAGCGTGACGCCATGATCGCCGCCCTGACGCCGCTGCTGTACTCCCTCGGCCCTGCCGCGCTGCTGCTGATCATGGCGGTCGTCTTCGCCGAGAGCGGACTGCTCGTCGGCTTCTTCCTGCCGGGCGACTCGCTCCTGTTCCTCGCCGGCGCCCTGGTCGCCTCACACGTCATCGGCCTTCCGCTCTGGTTGCTCGGCATCGGCGTGTTCGCCGCAGCGGTGATCGGCGACCAGGTCGGCTACTCGATCGGGCGGCGTTTCGGGCCGCGCCTGTTCTCCCGACCGGACTCGCGGTTCTTCTCCCAGGCCAACGCAGACCGCGCCCGCCAGTTCTTCGACCGCCACGGCTCCGGCGCGGTGGTCCTGGCCCGATTCGTCCCGGTCGTTCGGACGTTCGTTCCCGCCGTCGCCGGAGTCGGCACACATGCCGCGCCGCCGCTTCGGCACCTACAACGTGATCGGTGCCGCCGGCTGGTCGGCCGCGATCGTGACGGCCGGCTACCTCTTCGGCGGTATCCCGTTCATCGCCGCCCACATCGAGCTCATCACCATCGGCCTGGCTGGATTGTCAGTCGTACCCGCCGGCGTCGCGTACGTGCGCAACCGCCGCACCCGACCCGTACGGGCCTGAACATCGATGGTCAGGTTCCGATCAGGTGCACGAACCTAGCGTCTTGTCACATGCCCACACGAATCTTTCGAGCGACCAAGGTCCCTGAGGTCTTCCTGATCTTTTGGATCGTCAAGCTGCTGACCACCGGGATGGGTGAGGCGGGAGCCGACTTCCTCGGCACCGTCAGCATCCCGTTGGCTGCCCTGATCGGGATCGGTGGCTTCTTCATCGTCCTGTGGCTGCAGCTGCGAGCCGAGGACGTACCACCCGGTCCGCTACTGGTCCACGGTCCTGAGCGTCGCACTGTTCGGCACGATGATCGCCGACGGGCCACACGTCGCGCTCGGCACGCCGTACGCCGTGGACTCCGCGATCTACCTCGTCCTGCTCTGCGGGCTCCTCGCGTGGTGGCGGGCCAGCGAAGGCACCCTCTCGGTTCACTCGATCACCACCGCTCGGCGCGAACGGTTCTACTGGGGCGCCGTGCTGCTCACCTTCGGCCTCGGCACCGCCGTCGGCGACTCGACTGCGATCGAGATGGGACTTGGGTTCGCATGGTCGATCGTGCTCTTCGGGATCCTGATCCTCGTGCCGCTGGTCCTGTGGCGAGTCGGACTCAACGCCACCATCGCGTTCTGGGCGGCCTACGTGCTGACCCGCCCGCTCGGGGCGTCCGTGGCCGACTGGCTCGGCAAGTCGCATGCGGCAGGCGGCCTCGGCTGGGGTGACGGGACCGTCACCGGTCTCGGCCTGCTGGCATTCGCCGCGCTCGTCACGTACGTGACGGTCACCCACAGCGATATCGAAGGTACGCACCATCCAGCGCCCGATGACACCCTGCCCGCGGCTGAGCTCGAGGCCATGTGATGCCCAACGACTTGCACGGGCTACCTCTGCACCCCCTCATCGTTCATGCAACGGTCGTCACCATTCCCCTCGCAGCGCTGACGGTCCTCCTCGCCGCACTGTGGCCACGTTTCAGGGCGTGGGCCGGTCCACTCCCCGTTGGCCTCAGCCTCGTGGGCTTGATCCTCGTACCCCTCTCGACCTCGACCGGCGAGACGCTCGAGCGACACGTTCCGCACTCCGCTCTTCTGCAGAGGCACACACATCTCGCAGACGGGCTGCTGCCATGGATGATCGGCCTTACGGCCGTGGCACTCATCGGATACGCCGTCCGCCGGCGCGACACCTCCGCCCCCAGAGGCGTCCCGATCGTCATCGCGGTGCTGACGGTCGTCACGGTGGTGGGCGCCACGGTGCAGGTCGTGCGCATCGGCGAGAGCGGAGCGAAGGCCGCCTGGGCCGGCACCGACATGGCTCATTGAGAGCCGACAAGTCTGGGGGTCCGCAACTCACTGATCGATGGTTCACCGATCAGGTTGTGTACAGGTCAGTGCGTGCATCGTGGATCCGTGACCACCAGCGGCGACCGACGATCCAAACCCCAGCACGGCCGGCGCTTTCACGCTAGCCGGCGGGTGCGGCGCGACATGTGGTTCAGTGCCGGCCTCTTGTGCGTACTGGTCTGCGTCCAACTGATCCGCTTGCTGGGCTGAAGCGCGGATGACCCCGGCGGGCGCGCAAAGCGCCAGCCAACTATTCCTCCCCGTCGCCCTCGATGACCACGACGTGAAACGCCTCGTCGAGTCGTACGTCGACCGTCTTGCCATTGGTCTTGGTGACCTCGACCTCGTACGTCGCACCGTTCTCACTGTCGGACTCGACGCTGTTGGCCGTACCGCCGTGGGTGGCTGCGAGCGCGGCCTTGGTGGCAGCGTCGGCCTGCTCCCTGGAGTACTGGTGGCTCGCAGAACCGTCGTCGCCAGATGTGGCGACCGCGACTCCGCCCCCGCCGACCGCCGCGGCGACCACGATGCCGGCAGCCACGATGGCTGTTCGCTTCTTCATGATGTCTCCTCCTCTGATGGGTGGTGTTCTCAGACCAATGCTGCGCCAGAGCCGCTGAAGCCAGCCTGAACGTGATATCGACGCGTTCAGGCGACGTTCAGTGCGGCTTCAGCGTCGGGATGCGAATCTGATGGTGTGCGAATCTTGGTGATCGAGGACGACAAGCAGCTGGCTGCCGGTCTACGCCGTGGTCTCCAGCTGGAGGGGTACGCAGTCGATGTCGCCCTCGACGGCAATGAAGGTGAGTGGTTCGCGCAAGAGAACACGTACGACGCGATGGTCGTCGACGTCATGCTCCCCGGACTCTCCGGAGACGTCCTGTGCGCCCGGCGTCGCGAGACCGGCGACTGGACCCCGATCTTGATGCTGACCGCACGGTCTGGCCCGGAGCAGGAGAGCCGGGCTCTCGACGCCGGCGCCGACGACTTCCTCGCAAAGCCGTTCTCCTTCATGGTTCTGACCGCACGGCTGCGTGCGCTGGTGCGGCGCGGCACCCGCGAGCGGCCATCGATCCTTCGTGTGGGCGACCTCCGGCTCGACCCGGCGACGCACCGGGTGTGGCGCGGTGAGACCGAGATCCCGCTGACGCCGCGACAGTTCGCGTTGCTGGAGTTCCTGATGAGCCGAGCCGGGGAGGTGGTGCCGAAGGCAACGATCCTGGAACACGTCTGGGACTTTGCGTACGACGGTCATCCCAACATCGTGGAGGTCTACGTGCGTCAGCTCCGGCAACGCATTGACGAGCCATTCGACCGTCGGACCCTGCAGACCGTGCGGCTGGTCGGCTACCGGCTGGCAACCGAGGAGCGGGACGAGTCGTGAGCCGGCGTCCGAGCCTGCGTGCCCGCGCGACCCTGTTGGGCACCTTCGCGTTCACGGTGGTGCTGATCCTGGGTTCGGTGCTGCTGGTCACCACGCTCGAGAGCCGGCTCACCGCCTCCTCCGATCAGCGTCTCCCGAGCCCGAGTGGTGGAGTTGCTGGACCTGGCGAAGGCCGGCGACCTCCCGACCACGCTGCGCAACGTCGACGACAACGGGATGGCCCAAGTGGTCGAGTGCCTCCGGCGAGGTCCTTGCGGCCTCACCGAATCTCAAGGGACGAGGACCTGTCGCGAACGATTCCGTCGACGCGCAGCCGAGGCTCAAGACGTTCACCGCGCCAGACGACCAGGAGACCGAGACCTACCGGGTCTGGCTCGCAAGCGGATCGACACCTGACGGCCCGGTGACCGTCTATGTCGGCAGCGGCCTCGAGTCAGTCGCGGAAGCATCGGCTGCACTGCGACGCTCGCTGTGGGTTGGCGTCCCATTGGTCGGGCTCGCGCTGGGAATGGTCATCTGGCTGCTGCTCGGACGCGCCTTGGGCCGCCTGGACCACATCCGCGCCGAGGTTGACCGGATCTCTGCCGAGAACCTGCAGACCCGTGTGGCCGGCGACGGGGTCGATGACGAGGTCGGCCGCCTGGCCGCGACGATGAACGCCATGCTCGCCCGGCTCGAAGCATCCGCCCAGCAACAACGTGACTTCGTCGCGGACGTCTCCCACGATCTGCAGAGCCCACTTGCCGCGCAAAGGGTCGCGCTCGAGCTCGCACTGAGGGCTCGACGGAGATCGACTCGACCCAATTGCGTGCCGACGTGCTCGGTCCGACCGCCGACATGGAGCGACTCGTGCGGGACCTCCTGGTCCTCGCGTCGCTCGACGCAGATGTCGCAGCGCGGCCTGCATTGATCGACCTCGACGCGATCGTCCTGGAGGAAGCGACCCGCGCTCGTGCAGTGTCGGAGGTGCGCATCCGCACTGACGAGGTCTCGGCCGCTCCTGCATACGCGGATCCGGACGACGTCAGGCGCATCGTGCGCAACCTCGCCGAGAACGCCATCGCTCATGCAACATCGATGGTTGACCTCGTCGTGACGACCCATGGTGCGCACGCGAGACTTGACGTTGTGGACGACGGTCCCGGAATCCCTACCGAGCTCCGCGAGCAAGCATTCGACCGCTTCCGCCGCGGTGAGACCTCACGACCGCATGACTCCGGCAGCGGGTTGGGTCTTTCCATCGCCCGAGGCCTGGCCGAACGCAACGGCGGACGTCTCGACCTTCTGGACAGCGCAAATGTCACCCATTTTCGGCTGTTGCTACCCGCCTCGCAGCCTTGAGCAGCGCGGCGACGAAGTTCCACCGCCTGCCACACGCTGGCGTACCGCATCGGCCGCTTCTCCATGACGATGCTGTGACGGTCGGGCAGAGCCGGTCCGGCCCGTCGCGGAGCATGACATGTTGGGAGCATGACTGAGCCAGCGCGCCCCGAGATCGCGGTGATAGGCGGATCCGGTTTCTACACGTTCCTCGACGATCCGCAGTCGGTCGAGGTCGAGACGCCGTACGGCAGTCCGTCCGCCCCGATCTCGATCGGCACGGTCAAGGGCCGCTCGGTCGCGTTCCTGCCGCGCCACGGCCCACACCATGAGTTCCCGGCACACCGCGTGCCGTACCGGGCCAACATGTGGGCGCTGCGAAGCATGGGAGTACGCCAGGTGCTCGCACCGTGTGCCGTCGGGGGTCTCCAGGTCGAGCACGGCCCCGGCACGTTCGTCGTGCCCGACCAGTTGGTCGACCGTACGACGGCGCGCCAGCAGACCTACTTCGACTCCGGCGCGTGCCACGTCTCGTTCGCCGACCCCTATTGCCCGAGGCTTCGCTCGCACCTGCTGGACGGATTGGCCGATCAGACCCCCGTCGACGGCGGCGCGATGGTCGTGATCGACGGACCGCGGTTCTCGACCCGCGCCGAGTCGAAGTGGTACGCCGACCAGGGCTGGGCCGTCATCAACATGACAGGCCATCCCGAGGCTGTCTTGGCTCGTGAGCTGGCGCTCTGCTACGCCACCGTTGCGCTGGTCACCGACCACGATGCGGGTGTCGACGAGGCGACCGCGGTCAGCATGGACGAGGTGTTCGCGGTCTTTGCTGCCCACACCGAGACGCTCAAGTCCGCGCTGACGACCGTGGCCCGCTCACTTGGCGAGCGGGACTGCTCCTGCGCGCTCGCGGTCGACGGCATGAAGCTGCCGATCGAGCTGCCGTGAGGATCCTGCTGACGGGGGCAGCCGGGTTCATCGGTTCGCACATCCGCGACCAGGCGCTGGACCAGGGACATCGAGGTGGTCGCGCTCGATGCGTACCTGCCGCAGGCACACGGCGCAGGAGCGTCGCACGACTCCAGCGTCCAGCGGATCGACCTGAGGCGCGACCGCCTCGACGACGTGCTGGACGGCGTCGACGTCGTCTGCCACCAGGCGGCCATGGTCGGCAACGGTGTGGATGCCCAGGACCTGCCTGGCTACGCCGAGCACAACGATGTGGGCACGGCGCGGCTGCTGGCGGCCATGTCACGCATGGGCGTACGGGCGCTGGTGCTCGCGTCGTCCATGGTGGTGTACGGCGACGGTCGCTACACGTGCCCCGTCGATGGTGACGTGCCGCCGGCGGTGCGCAGGGACGACGACCTCACCGCTGGCCGGTTCGAGCCCCGCTGTTCAGTCTGCGACGGAGAGATCACGTGGCGGGAGATCGGGGAGGACACGCCGTTCCTGCCGCGTACGAGCTATGCCGCGTCGAAGGTCGCGCAGGAGCACTACGCGGGCGCCTGGTGCACGCTCGACGGTGGCCGGGCGATCGCGCTGCGCTATCACAACGTGTACGGCCCGGGCATGCCGGCGGACACCCCGTACGCGGGCGTAGCGGCGATCTTCCGTTCGGCGATCGCGCGCGGTGAGGCGCCGCAGGTGTTCGAGGATGGGCAGCAGGTGCGGGACTTCGTGCACGTCAGCGATGTCGCCCGAGCCAACGTGCTGGCGATCCAGCAGGTCGCGGAGCACCCGGTCGGGCTGACGCCGTACAACATCGCCTCGGGCCACACCTTCACGATCGGACAGATGGCAGCGGTCCTGGCCGAGGCGTCCGGCGGTGCGGCGCCGAAGGTGACGGGCGACTACCGACGGTTCGACGTACGCCACGTGGTCGCGTCTCCGAGTGCCGCAGCAAAGGGGCTGGGATTCACCGCCGCGATCGCGCCCGAGGTCGGCCTCGCCCAGCTCGCCACGGATCCCCTTCGCCGTCGCTGAAGCTCAGGCAGCAGGGAGCCGAATCTCGAACTGGCAGCCGCTGTCATGGTTGCGGACGTCGATCGACCCGGACTGCGCGTCGAGGAGACCGCGGGCAATCGCCAGTCCCATGCCGGCGCCCTGCCCGTCGGACCCCCGCGCCTCGGAGCCGCGATAGCCCATGTCGAAGACCTTCGCGAGGTCGTGGTCGGGGATGCCACCGCACGAGTCGTCGACCCGCAGCCACACCTCCGAGCGATCCGAGCCGGTCGACACCTTGACGGTGCCACCCTCGGGCGTATGCCGGATGGCGTTGCCGAGCAGGTTGCGGAGCACCCGCATGAGCTCCGGGGCGGCACCGACGGCGAGCGTTCCATGAGGTCGGCCCTCGACGGTGAGGAGTACGCCATGACGGTCGCCGGCGGGGCGGGCGGCCTCGACCGCTGAGCGGACGACGTCGTCGACCGCGATCGGGCCGACGTCGAGTGCCAGCGTGCCGGCGTTGATCTGCGACATCTCGAAGAGGTCGTCGATCATCGAGGCGAGCCGCAGCGTCTCCGCCCGGATCAGCTGGGCGTACTGCTTGACGTCCTCGGATGAGGACACGACACCGTCCTCGAGCGCCTCCGTCATGGCTTGCACCCCGGCGATCGGCGTTCGCAGGTCGTGACTGAGCCAGGCGAGGAGCTCCCTGCGGGACCGCTCGGCGCTGCGCTCTCGCTCCAGGGCCTCGCGCTCCCACACGATCTTGCGGGCAAGTGAGCTGCCCAGCACGATGGCGCTGGGCACGCTGACCGCGGTGACGACGAGCCAGACGATCGCGGTACGCCGAAGCTCAGCGGTGAACATGAACTGGCTCGTGCCGACGACCCCGACGATGATCGCGACGAGCGGGACGAGCGTCAACAGCACGATCGACGTCGTCAGGGCGCGACCGCGCAACCAATAGAGCACCAGGGCGCCCACCGCGACGACCCCCAGCGAGCCCAGGAGCCCGATGACGAGCGCGTGCAGGGTGTCCGTGCTCATGATTGCGGGTCCCAGCGGTAGCCGAGGCCGTAGACGGTGACGATCCTCGCGGGGTCAGCCGGGTCCGCCTCGATCTTGTGGCGCAGGCGCTTGACGTGCACCGTGACGGTCGAGTGGTCGCCGTACTCCCATCCCCACACCTGCCTGAGCAGGTCCTCGCGGCTGAACACCTCGTGCGGGTGACGCAGGAAGAAGTGCAGCAGGTCGAACTCGCGAGTCGTCAGGGGCAGCGTGGCGCCTGCTCGCAGCGTCTCGCGGGCCACCGGGTTGCAGCGTCAGGTCGCCGTCGATCAGCAGCCCGGCGACCGGTCTGGCGCCCGCCGGGACGAGGCTGCGGCGCAGGACCGAGCCGACGCGCAGCGTGAGCTCCTTGACGCTGAACGGCTTGGTCACGTAGTCGTCGGCGCCGCTCGTGAGCCCGGCGATGCGGTCGTCGGTCTCGCCCAGTGCCGTCAGCATGATGATCGGCACGGCCGAGCCGTCGGTCTCCCGGAGCTCACGGCAGATCTCCAGTCCGTTCAGCTGCGGCAGCATGACGTCCAGCACGATCAGGTCCGGGCGAGAGCTCGCGCGCGGCGGCGAGACCCGTGACGCCGTCGGCCGCGACGGTGACCTCGTACGACTCCTGCTCGAGGTAGCGACGCAGCACGTCGCCCACCGCCGGTCGTCCTCGACCACAAGGACGTGAGGCCGATCGCCGATCGCCATGCTCACCACCTTGTCAGCACCAGTTGTTGGACGCACAGGGCCAGGGCGACCTGCGAAAGAAGAGCCGGACGGTGCCACCGCTCCGGCAGCAGCGCGGGCAGGGCGACGACCCAGATCGTGAACGGCAGCCAGATGCGCTCGACCTCGGCCTTGCTCATGCCCGAAAGTGTCGCGACGAGGATCGTCAGCAGCGCCGCGCCGGCGAGCCGAGCCATGACGTCGCCGTCCTGAACGCGCGAGACCGCGCGCGGGAAGGCCGCCCAGACGGCGAGCCCGACGGTGAACGTCCAAGCGGCGATGTCGGCCCAGACCCAGTACGCAGTAGGGGCGTTCGGACGCGATGCCGGCGTAGTAGCGGTCGTGCAGCACGGGGTATGCCTCCCACCAGTCGAAGCCTGCTGCCGTGAAGACCGCGACGACGACCGCGGCGCCAGCGAGAGCCCACGGCAACGGTCGCCACGTACGGGCGATGATCAGGACCGCGACGGCGAGGATGCCGAGGAGCACCGAGCCCGTACGACAGATAGACGCACAGCCCGAGCAGCAGCCCGGCCGCGACGGCGACGGCCCGGGCGGCGGCTGACGGCGGCGATCGCGAGCAGCGCGAGCCCCCACGCGGCGACCGCGGTGAACAGCGCGTCGCCGTTGACGCCCATCCACACGGCGGTCGGTGCGAGGACGATCCACGGCATGGCCCGACGCGCGAGGCGCGACCGAGCCGAGCGTCTTCAGGGTCATCAGGACCGCGACGACGGCGGTGCTGCCGATCGTGACGACCACGACGCCGATCCAGAACGGGTCGGTGATGCCGAGGCGGTCGAGCAGCACGAAGAACAGCAGCGCGCCGGGCGGGTGCCCGGCGACGTGGGTGTGCCAGTGGTCCGGCGAGTCCATCGGGATGTGGTCGACGAACGTCCGCACCATCGTGCCGATCGAGTCGACCCGCTGCGCGTCGTAGACGTACTCGCCTGGGCGTTCGAAGACGCGCGCGAGTCCGTCGGTCCCCTCCGTCATCGCCAACGCCATGGTCCAGACCCACGTGCCGGCGAACGCGTACGCCAGGAGTGCGCGCCACGACGCCGCGGTCGGCGAGTCGGGGAAGCGCGACCCACAGGAGCCAGGCCGATCGCGATCGCCGGCAGGGTCAGCAGGCCGAAGCGCGGATCCCAGTCGGCGTGCAGCGGCGGCCAGTGCACGCGTACGTCCTCGTCGGTCCAGCGCGGGACGGCGATCGCCGCCGCCACGAGGAGCAGCCCTGCGGTCGCCGACGCGACCGCTGCGCGCGCGGAGGACAGGGTGGCATGGACACGCTGGTCAGCCTAGGTCCGCGTACGCCGTGACGGTGCCGGCTGAACGGTCCGACGTCACGGGTCCGTCATCGCCGCGATGTCTGGTGGACCAAGCCGGCCCGCCCCTAGCGTCGAATCATGGGTACTGACCGCTCTGCGATGTCGTGATCCCCTGCCGGGACGAGGCCGCTGCTCTGCCGATCGTGCTGGCCGACGTCCCGCCGGGTGGCGGGTGATCGTCGTCGACAACGGCTCGACCGACGGCACGGCGGACGTGGCCCGAGCGCTGGGCGCGCATGTCGTCACCGAGGCGCGGCCGGGCTACGGCGCCGCCGTGCATGCCGGGATTGCTCGCCGCCGAGGCCGAGCACGTCGCCGTGATCGACGGCGACGCCTCGATGCGGTTGGCCGACCTCGTGCCGATGCTGGAGCTCGTACGTTCGGGGGTGGCGACGATGGCCGTCGGCCGACGCCGTCCCGTCGAGCCGCGGCGTCTGGCCATGGCACGCGCGCCTCGGGCACGCAGTTGCTGGCGACCTGGATCCGCCGCCGGTCGGCATTCCCGATCCACGACCTCGCGCCGATGCGGGTCTGCCGGCGGGACGACCTGCTGGCGCTCGGCGTCGAGGACCGGCGATTCGGCTACCCGCTCGAGCTCATGCTGCGTGCGGCTCGAACCGGGCTGGACCGTGCGGGAGCTCGACGTCGACGTACGACCGCCGGGCCGCCGGGACGAAGTCCAAGGTCTCCGGGTCGGTCCGCGGCACCGCCCTGGTCGTGCAGGACTTCGCCAAGGTGCTCCGATGAGTCGACCCGACGCTCCTCGTCGTCGCCAAGGCGCCCGTGCCGGGCCTCGCCAAGACGCGGATCGCGCGCGACGGTCGGCGACGCAGCCGCGGCCGAGCTGGCCGCGGCCGCCCTGCTCGACACGCTCGAGACCGTCGCCGCCGTCGGCTGGCCCGTCGTCGTCGCGATGACCGGCGACCTCGGCGAGGCGGTCCGCGCTGACGAGATCGCTGCGCGCGCTGTCGGGCGTACGCGTCATCGGCCAGCGTGGCGACGGCCTGGGCGAGCGACTGGCGCACGCGCATGCGGATGCAGACGGCGGGCACGGCGTCGTGCAGGTCGGCATGGACACCCCGCAGCTGACCGTGCGGGACTACCTCGACGCCGGCGCCGCGGTGCGCGAAGGCATCGCGGGTCATGGGCCCGGCGGCCGACGGAGGCTGGTGGCTGCTCGGGTCTGCCCGAGCCGGGCGACGCGGTCGTCCTCGCCGACGTCGGCATGTCGGTCGACGACACCGCCGAGCAGACCCAGCGCGCGCTGGGCGATGTCGTGCGGCTGCGGGTCGTCCGCGACATGGACTCGTGGGCCGACGCGTCGACATCGCCGACGACATCCCGCTGTCTCGGCTCGCGGCCGTCGTGCAGAGCGTCCAGGTGACGGCATGAGTCATCACGTTCGATGCGATCTCGGCGTACGACGAGGCGTTCACCGGCAAGGCGACGCACGTCGTCGACCACGTCGGGCGTACGCAGCCGTTCGAGGTCGCGCAGTGGTCGTCGGCTCCTGACTGGGTCGACCGCGAGCTGTTCGTCGAACCGTGTGACGCCGCGACGATCGACGTCGGTTGTGGCCCCGGACGCCTCGTCGCCGAGATCGTGGCGCGTCGGGTCCCGGCGCATGGGCATCGACGTGTCGAGCGAGGCGATCCGCCAGACCCGGGGCGTGGTGCACTCGCGCTGCGCCGCGACGTCTTCGGCGTCATCCCCGGGGAGGGCCGGTGGGCGTACGCGCTGCTGGCCGACGGCAACCTCGGCATCGGCGGTGATCCGGTACGCCTGCTCGCGCCGCCTGCGCCAGGTGCTTGACCGCCGACGGCACGGTGATCGCCGAGGTGGCCGCCGCTGGCACCGGGTTGGTCCACGAGCACCGCCGGCTGCGAGTCGAGGGCCGGTTGTCGGCCCACTTCGAGTGGGCCGTCGTCGGCCTCGACGTGATCGACGAGGTCGCGGCGCAGGCCGGTCTGCAGGTCTGTCGACGACTCGCTCCGCCGGTGGCCGGCACGCGTGCGATGGTCAGGGAACGGCATCATGAGGCTCCCACGCGTCGAGGACATCGAGAAGCGGATCCCGCGGCCCGAGGACTTCAGCGCGCAGGTCGCGCGGACCGGCCACCACCGCGCGCGTCGGCACGGCACTGGGCATCGCGTTCGGCATCTGCTTCCTGACCGGGCATGTGGAGCCACTTCCAGTACACGTCGCCGGGCTGGCTGCCGATCGGGCCCAATCCCGCATGGCTCTACCGGGTCACGCAGGGCGTGCACGTCGCGACCGGCATCGCCTCGATCCCGCTGCTGCTGGTCAAGCTGTGGTCGGTCTATCCGCGGTTCTTCATCCGCCCACCCAAGGCGCGGCGAGACCAGCTCGTCGACCTCCTCGAGCGGGCGTCGATCGGCGTGCTCGTGGCGGCGGCGATCTTCCAGCTCGCGAGCGGCCTGCTCAACATCGCGCAGTGGTATCCGTGGGATTTCAGCTTCCGGCGTACGCACGAGGCCGTGGCCTGGGTCGCGATCGGCGCGATCCTCGTGCACATCGCGGTCAAGCTGCCGGTCATCCGCGAGGGCCTTGGCGCCCCGGTCGAGGACGGTCGACGGTCGACAGATCCGACGCGCCGAGTCGCCGCGCCGTCCTGCGTGGCGCGACGGTGGCATCCGGCCTGGCCCTGCTGCTGACGGTCGGCCAGACCGTGCCGTTCCTGCGCAAGGTCTCGGTGTTCGGCGTGCGCGACGGTCGACGGGCCCCAAGGGCCTGCCGATCAACCGGACCGCGCGAGCGGCCGGTGCCACCGAGGCCGCGAGCGATCCTGCCTTCACCCTCGAGATCGTGGCCGACGGCCGGTCGGTCTCGCTCACCCGCGAGGACCTCGCCCGCCTCCCACAACGTACGCACCGGCTGCCGATCGCCTGCGTCGAGGGATGGAGCCGCAGCGCCGTATGGACGGGCGTCGCGGTCAGGACCTCGTCGCGCTCGTCGAAGCGCCGCCCGGATTCGACCGTCACCGTACGGTCGATGCAGACCCGCGGCGCGTTCCGTACGTCGGAGCTGCCTGCCGACTTCGTGCACGATCCGCGGACGTTGCTGGCGCTCGAGCTCAACGGCGAGCCGCTGAGCCTCGACCACGGCTACCCGTGCCGCATCATCGCGCCCAACCGCCCGGGCGTCCTGCAGACCAAATGGGTCCGCCGGCTGGAGGTCGACGACATGAGGATCGTTCGCGCGGCTCTGCTGCTGACCGGCGTCGGCTTCGGCCTGTGGGGAGTGTGGCTCATGCGCGACTTCACCTCCGAGCAGCTGGTCTCGGTCGCCATCTGGCTCGCGGGCGGCGTGATCGCTGCACGATGCCGTCATCGCACCGCTCACAGTGCTGCTCGGCGTTGTTGCCGCGCGGGTACTGCCTGGCCATCCGCGTTCGGTGGCGGCGATCGCGTTCCTCGTCTGGGCGACGCTGACGGTGGCATTCTTCAACGTGCTGTCCGGTCAGGGCGGAAAGCCCGACAACGACACGGTTCTCAACCGGCCATACGGAGTGAGCTGGTTTGTCCTCACGGCGGTGATCGCCGCGATCGCGATCGCCGCGGCGTACTGGCCAAGGAAGGCCGGAACACGAGCCGCACAGCCACCGGCTCGCCCGCTCCCGCGACCAAGAGCGCAGCCGAAACTACGCCGTCGGCCAGACTGATCTCATCGCCTGACCCGAGGAGCCGTATGTCCGAACAGCTCGACGTCACCTTCTCCACAGTCCTGACGGTCGTCATCGTCTCAGTGACGATCTATCTGGTTGCTGTCGCGCTCACCCGGATCTGGGGTGCCCGCGGCCTGACCAACCTCTCGAGCGTCGACTTCGCCGCGCTCGCGGCAATGGGCGCGATCATCGGTCGCACAGCGTTGCTGGAGAATCCCACACTGATCAAGGGTGTGGTCGCGTTGGTGACGATCTATTCCATGCGCCTCCTCATGCTCTGGTCTGGGCGCCACCACGGTATCGATCGCATCCTGCATCGAGAGCCGGTCGTGCTGGTGCGTTCGGGCATCGTCTTCACTGATCACCTGCGACGTGCCCACCTCCACGATCAGGACCTTCGCCTCGCGCTTCGTCGCGTCGGCGTCACCCAGCTCTCCGAGGTCGATCTGGCCGTTCGTGAACGAGATGGTTCCATCAGCATCCTTCGAGGTGAGGGGAAAGGCGCCGACCCGTGGTTGGTATCGGATCTGACAGGACCCTGAGTTGGCGCGGCGCCACACATGAAGCGGCGGCCCCAGGCCCGTGAGCAAGTAGAACGCGCCGCTCGACGGCTCACAGCGGCCGCTATTGACCGCTCATCGGTGGAGCCACTCGATTTCGGGCGGGTTGCCTCTGACATCAACGGTAGGGCTGACCAACGATTCCTCAAGCGAATTGGGCGCCGGGCCCTCAGACCGCCGACTCACTCACCGCTACGTCGAGCCTTCAGTCCTTGGGCCGGAGAGTGCGTTCGGCCGCCTCCTCCACCGTGAGGCCGCGTTCGGCGGCATCATGGATCAGCGCGACGCGCGCCTCGTGAATCGACAGCTGGCGACTCTCCGCAAGGAACCCCACCGCCTGCTCGATCAACGCCAGCGACCGGATCTGCTCCAGCGGGTGTCCAGCGCACTCAAGCCGACTCCGCAGATGACGGCCGGGCATTCCGCCCAATTGGTTGGTCAGCTCGACCTTCGTCACCGGCGCTTCGTACTCGAGCTTGCGGCGCTTCTTGACCATGGGCGGACCTCCACCAATTCACCACTCAACTGCGAGACCCCAATAGAAACCTAGAGCGGTATTCCCCGCCCGGCAAGGCTCTGGATCCAGGTCACCATCGTCGTTTGAAGCTTCGGGTGGGAGGATCCGGATGTGCCGGGCTGGGTCGAGATCGCAGGGATCATCGCCGGGAGTCTCGCGCTCCTGTGGCTCCTGATGCTCGTTCTCCTGTGGCGTGCGAAACCCAGTGACCTGCCGCTGCGCGACGCCGTGCGACTGGTGCCTGACCTGCTGCGACTCCTCAAGCGGCTCGCGGCCGACAAAACGCTGCCCCGCAGCGTACGCATCCGCCTCTGGCTGCTGCTCGGATACCTCGCGATGCCTTTCGATCTGGTGCCCGACTTCATCCCGGTGCTGGGCTATGCCGACGACGTCCTGGTCATCGCGATCGTCCTGCGGTCGGTCGTACGTATCGCCGGTTCCGAGGCCCTCGAACGTCATTGGCCCGGGACTCCCGAGGGCCTCCGGGTCATCCGAACTCTCTGCGGAAGTCCGTGACGGCGACAGCCCACACCCTTATGCTTGACAGACTGTCCCGAATGCTCACGAGCGGATGACGCATGAAGCGTGCCCTGATCGCACTTGTCGCTGTCGCCTTCGTCGTGGTCGCCATCAACGTCGCCAGGGCCAACTCCGGCGAGGATGACGCCCCCAAGGCCAAACCATCCACGAGCACCGCAAACCCCGAGGTCGAGCAGCAGACGCGCGAGCAGTCCGAAGAGGTCCTGAAGGCTCACGCCGCCCTGGCCGAGAAGGTCGCCGAGCAGGCTCGCGCCAACGGGCAGCAGACGCTCGTCGTCACGCTCCGCGAGGAAAATCCCGGCGATGTATGGGTCGCCGAAGAGTCTGCATGTGTCACACCCCCGAAGATGGACCCGACCTATATCGAGGTGACGGCGGGGAAGGACGGCCCGACCTTGAAGAGCGAGACCGCGCCGCTGGAGGCCGCACTGCTCAAGAACGGCGCGTGCGAAGCGAGCCTCGAGATCTTCGTGCCGGACACGAAGCACTACCGGGTCACGATCGGCGGCGCCGGGAGGGGCGAGTTCGAACCTGCCGACGTACGGAACGCCGACCACCCCATCAAGGTCACGATCGCCGGCTGACGGTTCGTGGGAGGGTGTTCCCGTGAAGGTCATCCGCGCCCAGCTCGCCGACGTCTCCCAGGCCGCTCCCCTCTTCGCGGCGTACCGCGAGTTCTACGGCGAACCGTATGACCTCGAGGCCTCGGCGTCGTTCCTCGCCAGCCGGCTGGCACGCGATGAGTCGATCGTGCTGATCGCGCAGGACGACGACGGCGTACCGGTCGGCTTCAGCCAGATCTACCCGGCGTTCTCGTCGACGCGACTCGCACCGATCTGGATCCTCAACGACCTGTACGTGTCGGAAGACGCGAGGGGCACCGGTGCGGTCGACGCACTGTTGGACACCGCAGCGACCCAGGCGTCGAAGCCGGCGCGATCGCGATCGAGCTGTCGACGGCACACACCAACCTGCGCGCGCAGGCCGTCTACGAACGCAGCGGCTATGAGGCCGACACGGTCTACAAGCACTACGAGAAGCTCCTCCGCTGATCCCAGCGGAGTCTGGTCAGCGCTGGGCGATGTGGACGACGAGGTTGACCACGGCGGCGAGCAAGACCGTGCCGAGGACGTCGAGGTTGACCCGGCGGTGACTCACCACCTCGGCGCCGCGGGTGGTCGTGCGCTCGATGAAGCTGAACATCACGCCGAGCACGCCCGCTGACACCAGGACCCAGAACGCCGGCTCGGTGTCACCTCCGTTGGCGATGCTCAGCACCAGCGCGACGACTGCTGTCGCCAGCGTCTTGGTCCCGTAGATGAACGAGCGGGTGCCGATCGGGCGGTCCGCCACGGAGTCAGGCTCGTCCGGCGTGTGGATCTCGGCCATGAGTCGAGCCTAGTTCGCGAGAGTCCGCTTGCGCCCGTCGTGGACGTGGCACTGTGGCCCCATGAATCGCGCGCGCGACTGGTCGTCGGTCGGCGACACTCGTCCGGCGTTCGGTCGAAGCCGGGGACGAGATCGGGGCCGGCGTCTCGGTGTGGCACGACGGCGCGGAGGTGGTGGACCTCGCCGTCGGCACCCGCAACGCTGTCCGGCGCTCCATGGCAGGCGGACACCCTCGTGCATACCTATTCGGTCGCCAAGCCGTTCGCCGCGCTCGCCGCACTGACCGCGGTCGCCGAAGGCGCGATCGGTCTCGACCAACCGATCACCGACGTTTGGCCGGAGTTCGGCGCCCATGGCAAGTCCGCCACGACCCTGCGACACGTCTTGTCACACCAGTCCGGCGTCTTCGCCTTCCCGGAGTCGGCCGCCTCGATCGACCCGCTCGACGGCGAGGCGCTCGTCGATGCTCTCGCCGACGCCGTGCCGTACCACCCGCCCGGCGAGGGCGTCGCGGAGCACGCGCTCACGTACGGACACCTGCTCCACGGCGTCGTCCAACGGGCCACCGGCGAAGGACTGGCCGAGCGCTTCGCGACCCTCGCCTCGACGTACGGCTGGGACCTTCATCTCTCCGTCCCTGCGGCTGATCTGCCACGCGTCGCCGATCTCGCCTACGGCTACCGGGCTGGGCAGACGGCTATCTCACCGACCCCAATCCCGCTCTGACCGCCTCGCTGGGCCGGCCCGCGGGTCCGCTCGACGTCGACCTGGTCAACAGCGACCGCTGGCGTACGGGCTGGTTCCCCGCGATCGGGCTGCATGCCACTGCCTCGGCCCTCGCCGGGTTCTACGCCGAGCTGCTCGAGCCCGATGGACCCGTGACGCAGCTGCTCGGTCCCGAACTGCTGCGCGAATACACCTCCGTCCAGGCCACCGGCCACGACCTCGTGCTCGACCGCGAGGTGTCATGGACGTTCGGGTTCCAGCGCGATGAGGTCGAGATCGGCATGGGCGGCATCGGCGGTTCGTCGGCGTGGGTGTCGACCGCCAAGGGCTACTCATGCGCGTACGTCACCCGCGGCCTCGCCACGCACGACCGGGTCGACGCGGTGTGGGAGGAGATCGAGCGGCTGCTGCCCGCCGACATACTGGAGGCGTGAGCGCCGGACGATACGCCCCCTCGCCGTCGGGCGACCTGCACGTCGGCAATCTCCGCACCGCGCTGCTGGCGTGGTTGTGGGCGCGACGCTCGGGCCGGGACTTCCTGATCCGCATCGAGGACCTCGACCGCGTACGCCCTGGGGCCGAGCAGCGGCAGCTCGACGACCTGCGAGCGCTGGGGCTGGACTGGGACGGCAAGCCCGTACGCCAGTCCGAGCGACGTCGAGCTGTACGAGGCGGCGATCGCCCGCCTCCGGGACGAGGGCCGCGTCTACGAGTGCTTCTGCACCCGCCGGGAGATCCTCGAGGCGCCCACCGCGCCGCACCATCCGCCCGGCGCATACCCCGGCACCTGCCGTGACCTGACCGACGCCGAGCGCGCGCAACGGCGGGCCGAACGGCCCGCGGCACTGCGACTCCGCGCCGACGTCGCGACGTTCACGCGTCGACGACGAGATCCACGGTTCGTACGTCGGCGCGGTCGACGACTTCGTGCTGCGGCGCGGCGACGGCGTGCCGGCCTACAACCTCGCCGTGGTCGTCGACGACGCCGAGCAGGGCGTCGACCAGGTCGTCCGCGGCGACGACCTGTTGGCCTCGGCGCCCCGGCAGGCCTATCTCGCCACGCTGCTCGGCGCGCATCCGCCGACGTACGTCCATGTGCCGCTGGCGCTCAACCCGACCGGCCATCGCCTCGCCAAGCGTGACGGCGCAGTGACGTCGCGGAGCTGAGCGACGCCGGCATCGACGTGTTCGGCCTCATCGCGGGCTCGCTCGGCCTCGCCGGATCGACACCGCAGGACCTGCTCGAGTCGTTCGACCCGGCGACGCTGCCGACAGAGCCCTGGGTCTTCGAGCCGCCGCTCAGTTCTGGTCGATGAACGCCTCGAGCAGGTCGCTGAGCGCCTCGGGCTGCTCGATCGTGCTCGAGTGACCGGCATCCGGCACGATCTCGAGCCGTGAGCCCGGGATCAGCTTGTTGATCTCCTCGGCCTTGGCGACCGGGGTCGCGACGTCGTCGGCGCCGACCACCACCAAGGTCGGGGCGGTGACGTTGCCGAGCTCGGCGGCGATCGGCTCGCGGTCGGTGACGCCGTAGATCGCCTGCTTCATCCCCGAGCGCTTGGCGGCCTTGACCTCGTTGAGCCATGCCTCGATCTGCGGCTCGGACTCCGGGCTGTTGAGGTACGTCGGTCCGAACAGCAGCGGCTTGACCCGCGACGTCACCGGGCCGAGCCCGAACAGGCCGTAGATCTTGGCGAGCAGCCGGTACTGGCCGACCTTGTCCGGATCCTCGGGACCCGCGCTCGTGTCGAGCAGGCTCAGCGAGCGGATGAGCTCGGGCCGTCGGGCCGCGAGGCGCATGCCGACGAAGCCGCCCATCGACAGGCCCACCCAGTGCACCTTGCCCAGGGCGAGCTCATGGATGATCGCGGCGGCATCGTCCGCGAGCGTGTCCATGTCGTAGCCGCCGTCGGCCGCCGGAGAGCGGCCCTGGCCACGCCAGTCGATCGTCACGCATCGATAGCGGGAGGCGAGTCGGTCGACCTGGTCGTCGAACATCCGGCCACTGAACAGCAGCCCGTGGCCGAACACGACCGTCGCCGCATCCGGCCGACCCACCGGCGCCTCAGTGTCCTCGATGTTGATCTTCGCGCCGTTGACCTCGACGAGTGCCATCCAGACCTCCTGTGTCCGTCCCTGAGCATGGCAGTGGCGGACGCAGACCGCCAGAGGCGACCCGTCGAGCTACTTGACCTTGACGGTGATCTTGCTGGACCACACCGGCTTCGTGTCGGTCGAACCGAGGTACTCGAACTTGAAGGTGCGCTTGCCCTTGCCGAGGCCGGTCAGGTTGACCGTGCGGCTGCCGTTGGTGAACCCGACCGCGGAGCGGATCTTCTTGGATCCGAGGTAGAGATCGAATCGACCACCGGGGTTGGCGATGCCGTAGTACGTGGCATCGACCGTGAGCTGGAGCGTCGCCTTGCCCTTGCCGGGCGACGAACCCTTGAGCTCGACGGACGGGTAGACCTTGACGTCGGTCAGGTTGACGCCCTTGACGGTCTGACCCGCGGTCGCCACCGTGAACGAGACACCATCGGTCAGGCAGTTCTTCTTCCTCTTCGAACACGGCGAACGCCGTGTACTGCCCCACGCTGAGTCCAGGCATGCGGAACGCGCCCGCGTCGTTCGTCGCGGCGAAGCCGATGCTTGTCGAAGTAGGACTCATCCGGGCTCCTCCGGGAAGGTGCCGTCGCCGGGCAGCGCGAGGACCTCGACGTTGCTGAGCTTCCGGCCGGACGGCGCGGTGACGGTCCCTTCGGCGTTGGAGGTCAGCTGCGACCACGATGTCGCCCAGCGCGTTCGCGCCGGCGACGAGAGTCACGCTCTTGGTCGTTGTCGCGTACTCGGGATTCTCGTCGTCGTCCGACACCACGAGCGTCCACGTGCCGGGGGCGAGGTCGCCGTATCCGCGTGAGCTGAAGGTGCCGCCGGTCCTGGTGTATGCCCAGGTCTGCGTACTCCTCCTCGCCCCTCTGCTGCGCTGACGCTCAGCCCGCGAACGCCGACGCCATTGGCGTCGACGACCCGCCCGGAGACGGAGATGGCCGTGGCTGCCTGGGCCGACGTGGTGACGAGGCCGGCGGCGGCAAGCGCGAAGGCCGCCACGAGGGCAGCGAGCAGGCGAAGATGACGGGTCATGGGGGTCCTCAGGGTACGGAGCAGGATTGCGACAGGGCGTCAGCGTATCGGTCCCGAGCAGCGCCTCGCCTGCACGGGGTTTCGGGAAACTCGTGATTGACAAGTATGTGAGTCATCACTAACTTAATTCCCATGGCACCCGTAACCCGCATGAAGGCCGAGGACCGCAAGGTCCTGATCCTCGAGGCAGCGATCGAGGAGTACGGCCGTTCAGGCATGCACGCGACGTCCACCGAGGTCATCGCCGAGCGGGCCGGCGTCTCCCAGCCGTACCTGTTCCGGCTGTTCGGCACCAAGGCCGGCCTGATCGGCGCGGCGATCGAGCACCACACCGCTGAAGCTCCGCAAGACGTTCCGCGAAGCCGTCGAGAACCGCGACCCCGACACCTCTCCCCTCGAGGCGATGGCGATGGCGTACATCGGCTTCATGAACGATGACGTCAACTCGATGCGCTGCCAGCTGCACACGTGGGCGGCCGGCTCCGACCCGGCGATCAAGGAAGTCGCGCAGCGGACCTACCGCGAGATCTGGCAGGACATCGCCGCCCTGAGCGGCGCGAGCGCGGACGAGGTCCGCGACTTCATGGCCCAGGGGATGCTGCTCACCGTGGTGGCAGCCCTCGACCTCACCGAGCTGTATGGCGACCCGCTCGCCGTCGCAAAGGAGTTCTGATGTTCAGTGCACTCGGCCGCCTGGCCAACACCCACCCGCGCCGCGTCCTCGGCGTGACCGTCCTGTTCTTCGTCATCGCCGGCGCGCTCGGCGGGCCCGTGGCGGGACTGCTCAACAGCGACAACGACTCGTTCTCCGACACCGGCGCGACGAGCGCGCAGGCGATCGAGCAGATCGAGAAGGCGGCCGGCCAGGACGCGTCACCGAGCCTGATCGCCCTCGTCGACATCGACGACAAGGCGGCGATCGCCGAGACGACCGAGATCCTGTCCGACCCCGCGGTCAAGCAGGTCGTCGGTGGCCCCGAGATGGGCCAGCAGTTCGTCTCGAAGGACGGCAAGCAGACGTACTTCGCCGCGATCTACAAGTCCGGCGTCGACGCCGACAAGACCACCGAGCACCTGCGCGACGAGCTCGGCCGGGTCGACGGCGTGCAGGTCGGCGGCTTCGGACCGGCGTACCAAGAGGTCAACGAGCACGTCGAGAGCGATCTCGTCACGGCCGAGCTGATCGCGTTCCCGCTGCTGTTCCTCGTGTCGCTGTGGGTGTTCCGGTCGGCCGTCGCCGCGCTCCTGCCCCTGCTGGTCGGCGGGCTGACGATCGTCACGTCGCTGCTGGTCGTGCGCGGCATCAACGAGTTCGTCGACATCTCGATCTTCGCGCTCAACCTCATCACGGGCCTTGGCCTCGGCCTGGCGATCGACTACTCGCTGTTCCTCGTCTCGCGCTACCGCGAGGAGCTCGAGCGGGTCGGGCCGGGCGCCGAGGCCGTACGCCGGACCGTCGCCACCGCCGGGCGTACCGTCGCCTTCTCCGCTGTCACGGTCGCCGGCGCCGGACTCGCGCTGCTGGTGTTCCCGCTGCGCTTCCTCTACTCGATGGGCATCGGCGTGACCGTCGTGGCGCTCGCCGCCGCGGCCGTCTCCCTGATCGTCCTGCCCGCACTGTTCGCCGTGCTGCAGCACCGGGTCAACGCGCTGGCACCCAGGCGGTGGCGCGAGGCGCAGATCGCCGAGTCGCGGGCCGAGGTGCACGGGTTCTGGTACCGCGTGTCGAAGTTCGTCATGCGGTTCCCCGTCGGCACCGCGATCGCGGGCGCCGCGATCCTGCTGGCGCTGGGCACCCCGTTCCTCGGCGTGAAGTTCACCGGCGTCGACGCCACGGTGCTGCCCGACGGCAGCCCGGCCAAGACCGTCGACACGGTCCTGCGCCAGGACTTCGTCGGCGCCGAGTCCTCGCCCGTCATCGTCGCGGTGACCGCTCCGGAGTCCGCCGGCGCCGACATCAAGTCGTACGCCTCGACGCTCGGCTCGCTCGACGGCGTCGGCGCAGGTCGCCGAGCCGCGCTTCCTCGGCGATGACACCTGGCAGCTCGACGTCGTCCCGAAGGGCACGACGCTCGACGACGCGACCCTCGACCTGGTCGGCGAGATCCGGGACACCGACGCACCGGGCAAGGTGCTGGTCGGTGGTGCGAGCGCGGAGCAGGTCGACCAGGTCAAGTCGATCGCCGCCAACATCCCCCTGGCGCTGGTGATCCTGGCGGCGCTGACGTTCATCACGCTGTTCCTCATGACCGGGTCGGTCGTCCTGCCGATCAAGGCGCTGCTGATGAACGTGCTGACGATCAGCGCGACGTTCGGCGTCCTGGTCCTGATCTTCCAGGACGGCCGGTTCGAGGGCTTCCTCGACTACACGAGCCAGGGCGCACTGGAGTCGTCGCAGCCGGTGTTCCTGTTCGCGGTCGTGTTCGGGTTGTCGACCGACTACGCGGTGTTCCTGCTGACCCGGATCAAGGAGGCGCGCGACGCCGGTGCCGGCGAGCGCGAGTCCGTCGCGCTCGGCCTGCAACGTACGGGCCGCATCGTCACCGCCGCGGCGCTGCTGTTCGCGATCGCCCTCGGCGCGTTCGCGACGTCGCAGATCATCTTCATCAAGGAGCTCGGCATCGGCACGGCGCTCGCGGTGCTGATCGACGCGACGATCGTCCGGGCCATGCTCGTGCCGTCGCTGATGGCGCTGCTCGGCCGGAGGAACTGGTGGGCGCCGCAAGCCGCTGCGCCGGCTGCACGACCGGATCGGCATCAGCGAAGGCGATCCCGCCGAGCTCGACCGCGTCGACGCCTGACCCCATACCGGTCGGGCCGCGCTCTCCACCCTCCGGCGAGCGCGGTCCGTCCTTTGGGTCAGCCTTGGAGGTAGGCGATCACGGCGAGCACGCGGCGGTTGTTGCTGTCGTCGTCGGCGTCGAGGTCGAGCTTCATGAAGATGTTGCTGGTGTGCTTGCTGATGGCCTTCTCGGTCACGAAGAGCGCAGCGGCGATCGCGGCGTTGGAACGGCCCTCCGCCATCAGGCCGAGCACCTCCCGCTCACGGTCGGTCAACCGCGTGATGGGGCTGTCGGGCTGGGCCCGGGCGATCAACGTCGAGACGACCTCGGGGTCGAGCACCGTGCCGCCACCGGCGACCGTACGAACGGCGTCGACGAACGTCGTGACGTCGGCGACGCGATCCTTGAGCAGGTAGCCGACCGCGCCGTCACCGCTGCCCAGCAGCTCGCGGGCATACAGCTGCTCGACGTACTGCGACAGCACCAGCACCGGGAAGCCCGGCCGCTCGGCCCGCGCCGCGATCGCGGCTCGCAGCCCCTCGTCGGTGAAGGTCGGCGGCATGCGTACGTCCACGACCGCGATGTCGACGTCGTCGGCGCGCAGCGCCTCGGCCAGCTTCTCGGCGTCGTCGACGGCCGCCACGACCTCGAAGTCGTACGCCTCCAGGAGTCGGGTCAGGCCGTCCCGGAGGAGGGCGAGATCTTCGGCGATGACAACGCGCACGGAACCTCCAACGTGACCACGGTCGGCCCCCCGATGGGACTGACCACGTCCATCGTGCCGTCAAACGCCGCAAGGCGTCTCGCGACCCCCGCAAGACCGGTGCCCGACGAGACCGCCGCGCCGCCCTTGCCGTCGTCCTCGACGACGACCTTGAGCGCCTCGCCGTCGTGCGTGACCTCGATGACGGCTCGCGTCGCTCCGGAGTGCTTGCCGATGTTGGCGAGCAGCTCGCTGGTCGCGAAGTAGACCGCCGACTCGACAGGTGCGGCGGGCCTGCCGGCCAGGTTGATCATGACCGACACCGGCAGCGACATGTCGAGCGCCAGCGCCTGGATCGCTCCGGCGAGCCCGCGATCGGCCAGCACCGGCGGATGGATGCCGCGTACGACCGAGCGCAGGTCGCCGAGCGCCGAGGTCGTCACCGCGCGCGCCTCCGCGAGCATCGCGGCCGCGCCTTCGGGGTCCTTGGCCAGCATCTCCTCGGCCATGCCGAGGTTCATGCCGAGGGCCACGAGCCGGGCCTGGGCGCCGTCGTGCAGATCGCGCTCGATGCGCCGCAGCTCGGCGGCGGAGTGGTCGATCGTCTCGGCGCGGGACTGCGACACCTCCGCGACCCGGCGCTCGAGGAACTCCCGCGTCGGCGACAGCATCGCCCGGTCGAGCTCGGCACGCCAACGCATCAGCACCGGCAGGAGCCACCACCAGAGGCTGAAGGCGACGAGCAGCCATCCCCACTCGTAGAACGACTCGGCCTGGGTGTCGATCGTGAAGAAGCCGTAGTTCATGTCGAACACGCCATCCGGGCGTGACCCAGTAGACGAACGGGAACACGAGATACCAGAGCACGCCGAGGCCGAGACCGAACGAGAGCCAGGCGAGCGCCCAGCCGACCGTGACCGACATGTACGTCCACGCGAAGTCTCGCCACCGCGCCGGATCGGCGACCCACCGCTTGAGCAGGCCGAAGCCGGACACCGACTTGGTGGGGAGGTAGGGCGCTCGATGCGGATGCCGAGGATGCGGCCGGCGAGCCTGCGGTGCACGTTCGCCAGCTGCTGGTTGAGCGGCACGAAGATCAGGAGCAGCGCCATGCCGACGCCGACGATCGCGACACCGAGGGCGGTCGTGAGGATGCAGAGCAGCGCGAGCGCCGGGACCGCCAGGAACACGTACGCGATCGCCAGGGCGGTCAGCTTCATCCGGCGCGACAGGCCGGCGAAGAACGACTCCCCCTCGAACGGCGAGGTGGCGGGGACGGTGGTGCTCATGGCGGGTGCTCCGATTCGTATGGGTGGTTCGTCCCAATCCTCGCGCATCAGGTGGCTGTCGGACAGTGGGCTCAGGCCTACTTCCGATCGGGGTTCCAGCACCATGTCGGCGCGAGCTCGCGATTCACGAGGCTTGAAGCCACGTCACAGTCACTTCGAGAAGGGCACACACCATGTCTTCGAAACTCCCCAACAGTCCGCGTGGCTCGCTGGAGCGCGACCCACCCGTGGCGCGCGATCGGCCTCTGGGTCGCGTTCGTCGTCTCGGCGATCGCCCTCATGTCGACCGTCCAGACCAAGCAGGTCGCCGACGAGGACTTCCGCGTCGGCGAGTCCGGACGCGCCGCCGCCATGATCGACGACGCCGGCCTCGCCGCGAGCCCGACCGAGTCGGTCCTCATCACCGCCCCCAAGGGCTCCCTCGACTCCGCCAAGGCCGAGGCCGCCGCCACGCAGGTCTCCAAAGCCGCGACAGACGTCAAGGGCGTCTCCGACGTCGGGCCACCGATCTGGTCGGAGAAACGCGACGCGTTGCTCGTACCGATCACGATGGCCGGTGACGTCGACGACGCCGCGGACCATGTCGGGCGCGCTGATCGACGCCACCGCCAAGGTCCAGAAGGCCAACCCGTCGCTCGACGTCGAGCAGGCCGGCGACGCATCGCTCGATGCCGGCATCAACGACAAGGTCGGCGAGGACCTGGCCTCCGCCGAGTCGATGAGCCTGCCGATCACGTTCTTGATCCTGCTCGTCGCGTTCGGCGCGTTCATCGCCGCCGGCATCCCGGTGCTGCTGGCGATCACGTCGGTGTTCACCGGCCTCGGCCTGTATGCCCCGGTGTCCTACCTCGTGCCCGACTCCGGCACGGTCGCCAACGTCGTGCTGCTGATCGGCATGGCTGTCGGCGTCGACTACTCGCTGTTCTACCTCAAGCGCGAGCGCGAGGAGCGTATGCGGGGGCGGTCCACGGTCGACGCGATCGAGATCGCCGCGGCGACCTCGGGCCGTGCCGTCGTGGTCTCCGGATTCGCCGTCGTCGTCTCGATGTCCGGGCTGTTCATCACCCGTGAGCCCGTCTTCAGCGCCCTCGCGGTCGGCTCGATCCTCGTGGTCGTCGTCGCCGTGATCGGCTCGCTGACGGTGCTGCCGGCACTGCTGGCCAAGCTCGGCCGCTGGGTCGACCGTCCGCGCATCCCGCTGCTGTGGCGCCTCAACCGCCGCATCGGCGCGGGTGGCATCAGCGGTCGCCTGATCCGTCCGGTCATCCGCAAGCCCATGGCCGCGGCCGTGATCTCCGGCGGCGTGCTGCTCGCCCTCGCGGTGCCCGCGCTCGGCATGAAGATGCACCAGGGCACGATCGACACCCTGCCGCAGGACATCCCGGCGGTGCAGGCGTACCAGCGCATGCAGCAGAGCTTCCCGTCGGAGCGTCCCGGCATCGACGTCCTCGTGCACACCGGCAAGGGCAGCACGGACGCCGCCCACTCGGCGCTCGAGGCGGTCCAGGCCAAGGCCGTCAGCTCCGGGATCGCCACGGCCGGCGACGACGCCATCACGGTGTCGAAGGACGGCCGTACGGTCGAGCTGTCGATGTATGCGGCGCACCCTGAGGGCGACGTCCGCAACGACGCGGCGATCGAGCAGCTGCGCGACACGATCGTCCCCCGCGCCACCGACTCGCTCGAGGGCACGAAGACCGCCGTGGGTGGCATCGTCGCGGAGAACTACGACTACGAGAACCAGCCGTCGACGCTGCCGTGGGTCATCGCGTTCGTGCTGATCCTGACGCTCGTCATGATGGGCTGGACGTTCCGCAGCGTCACGATCGCGCTGCTGACGACCGTGCTCAACCTGCTGTCGGTCGGTGCCGCGTTCGGTGTCCTGACCCTGGTCTTCCAGCACGACTGGTTCAACGGCCTGCTCAACTACGAGTCCTCCGGATTCGTCGTCGACTGGATCCCGCTGTTCTGCTTCGTGGTGCTGGTCGGCCTGTCGATGGACTATCACGTGTTCGTCCTGAGCCGGGTCCGTGAGGGTCTGCGTCAGGGCCTGCCGTACGACCGTGCGGTCGAGTTCGGCATCCGCGAGACGGCCAGCGTCGTCACCAGTGCGGCGGCCGTGATGGTCTCGGTGTTCGCGGTCTTCGCGACGCTGAGCATGCTCGAGATGAAGCAGATGGGCATCGGCCTCTCGGTCGCCATCCTGATCGATGCGACGCTCGTACGCCTGGTGCTGCTGCCGGCGCTGCTGCTCAAGCTGCGCGGACGGCTCGAGCGTCTCGGCGAGGTCGCGAGCGTCGAGGACGAGTACGCCCTCAAGCCCGCGCTCGTCTAGGCGGAGCAGCACGAACGGCCCGGTCACCTCGCGGTGGCCGGGCCGTTCGTGCTGCTCGAGGGACTAGATCAGGCCCTTGCTGGTCAGCCATTCCTTGGCCAGCACGTCCGGGGCGGTCTTGTCGGCGCCCTGGTTCTTGCTGTTGAGGTCGAGCAGGTCGGCCGTCGTCAGCTGCGCCGAGATGTCGTCGAGGATCTTCTCGACCTTGTCCGACGCCTTCTTGTCGTTGATCAGCGGGATGACCTGCTGCGCGGCGATGAGGTTCTTGGGATCCTCGAGCGTCACGAGCTTGTTGGCCAGGATCGACGGCGTCGTCGAGTAGATGTCGGCGACGTCGACCTTGCCGTCGAGCAGCGACTTGAGCGTCGCGGGTCCGCCGCTGTCGCTGATCGGGACGAACTTGACGCCCGTGATGCCGTAGACCTTCTCGAGGCCCGGGATGCCGTAGGCCCGCGTCCTTGAACTCGGGGTTGGCGCCGAGCTTGAGGCCCTTGACCTTCTTGAGGTCCTCGATCGTCTTGACGCCGTTCTTGGCGGCGAACTCCGGCGTGACGTTGAGCGAGTCCTTGTCCTCGGCCTTGGCCGCGTCGAGCACCTCGAGGTTGTCGGGCAACGCATCGTCGAGCGCCTCCTCGATGTCGGCCTCGACTGTCGCCGTCGCCTTGGGGTCGAGGTAGGACAGCAGGTTGCCGGAGTACTCCGGCAGCAGGTCGATCTCGCCGTTCTTGAGCGCCGGGATGTAGGCCTCGCGGGCACCGATGTTGAGCTTCTTCTTGACCTTGACGCCCTTGGCCTCCAGGGCCTGGGCGTAGATCTCGGCGATGATCTCGTTCTCCGGGAAGTCGGCCGAACCGACCGTGATGGTGTCGGACTGCGGACTTCTTGCCCGATCGGTCGGGATCGCTGCTGCCACACGCGGCCAGCGACAGGCCGAGCGCCGCCGCGACGGCAACGCCGCGGTCATCTTGTGGATGGACATTCTTCTCCTTGGGGGTGGGGTCATGCGGACGTTGGCGCGAGGGAAGGACGGGAGCCGAAGGGCCAGGCGTTGGAGGCCGGCGAAGATGCCGTCGAGGACGAGCGCGAGGACGACGACGACGACCGAGCCGGCCGACCATCTGCGGGGTAGTCGCTGCACGCGCCAGGCCGTCGATGATGTAGCGGCCGAGCCCGCCGAGGCTCGGGATGAACGCGGCGACCGTCGCGGTCGCCACGACCTGCAGCGTCGCCGAGCGGAGCCCGCCGACGATCAGCGGCAGCGCGAGCGGCATCTCCACCTTGGTGAGGATCTGCCACTCCGTCATGCCGATCGCTCGGGCGGCGTCGATCGTCTGGCGGTCGACGGACTCGAGCCCGGCATAGGCGCCGGCCAGCAGCGGCGGTATCGGCCAGCACGACCAGCGCGATCAGATCGCCGGCGTTGATGCCGATGCCGGTGAACAGGACGAGGCGTACGTCAGGACGCCCAGCGTCGGCAGCGCCCGCAAGGCGCCCGTCAGCGCGACGGCGAGGCCGCGGAAGCGTCCCGTGTGGCCGATCCACAGCCCGAGCGGGATCGCGATGGCGGAGGCGATCACGACGGTCTCGGCGTGTAGCCGAGGTGCTCGATCAAGCCGGTGCGGGATGCCGTCGTCACCGCTCCAGTGGGCCGAGTCGGTCGAGCCAGTCGACGGTCTCGTTGACAACGCTCATACGCGACCACCCCGCAGGTGCTGGGCGAACGACATGATCGGCGTGACGGGACTGCGCACTGGGCTGGCTGGCCGACGCCCACGGCAGCAGGAGGCGGCCCGGCGACGACCAGGACGAGGTCGAAGAACAGGGCAACCAGCACGGTGCCGACGACACCGATGCAGGATCTCGGTCGTCGTTGTCGGTGGTAGCCCTCGGTGAACAGCGAGCCGAGGCTGCTGACGCCGATCAGGGCGCCGACGCTCACGAGGCTCACGGTGCTGACCGCGACGACCCGCAGCCCGGCCAGCAGGACCGGCCCGGCGAGCGGCAGCTCGACCCGGAAGGCGCGCCGCGCTGGGCGAGAAGCCCGGCGGCCGAGGCCGCAGTCGAGCACGGCCGGCGACACCGAGCTCGAAGGCGTCGGACGCCGAGCGGACCATGATCGCCACGGCGTAGACCGTCAGGGCGATCACGACGTTGATCGGGTCGAGGAAGCCGAGTGCCGACGATGCTCGGGATGATCACGAAGAACGGCGAGCGACGGGACCGTGTAGAGGATGCCGCCGAGGCTGAGCAGCGTACCCGCGCAGCCGGCGGATGCCGGTTGGCGTACCAGCCGATCGGGAGCGCGATGACGAATCCGAGCACGATCGGGAGAGCGCTCAGCCACAGTGGCTGAGCAGCAGACCACACCTTGTCGGAGTTGTCGGACACCAGCGTCATTCGGAGAGGACCCCCGTGGCCTTGCCCGTCTCGTCGACGACGATCCGGGTGCCGTCGCGGTCCTCGACGTGCAGCTTGCGGTGGCCCTTGTCGAGCCCGACGAAGCTGCGGACGAAGTCGTTGGCGGGCTTGGCCAGGATGTCGGCCGGCGAGCCGACCTGGGCGACCTCGGCGCCCTTCTTGAGGATCACGACCTGGTCGCCGAGCAGGAATGCCTCGTCGATGTCGTGGGTGACGAACACGATCGTCTTGTCGAGCTCGCGCTGCAGGCGCAGCAGCTCCTGCTGCAGCTCGTCGCGCACGATCGGGTCGACCGCGCCGAACGGCTCGTCCATCAGCAGGATGTTGGGGTCGGTCACCAGCCCGCGGGCGACGCCGACGCGCTGCTGCTGGCCGCCGGAGAGCTGGCTGGGATAGCGGTTGGCCAGCGACGAGTCGAGTCCGACGGTCTCGAGCACGGCATGGGCCCGGTTGTGGGCCTCCTTCTTGCCGACGCCGTTGAGGCGCAGCACCGTGGCGACGTTGTCGATGACCTTGCGGTGCGGCAGCAGCCCCGCGTGCTGCATGACGTAGCCGATGCTTCGGCGCAGCTCGACCTTGTTGCGCGTCGCGATGTCGACATCGTCGATCAGGACCTGGCCGCGGGTCGGGTCGACCATGCGGTTGACCATGCGCAGCAGCGTCGTCTTGCCGCATCCGGACGACCCGACGAGGACCGTCGTCGTACGCGACGGGAGCTGGAGGCTGAAGTCCCCGACCGCCTCGGTGCCGTCTGCGAACGTCTTGCCGATGGAGCGGTACTCGATCATGCGGTCCTCCGCGTTTCGCGATAGGTAGGCATTGAACTGGGCAAACAGGCTTCAGACAGTCTGGCGTGAACCCGGGCGGGCGGCAACGTGTCCCTCGAGCTCATCTCATGACGAAGTGGTGACGCCCACCACCGTCTCGACCGGGGTGGGCCCGGCGACGACCGGCAGGCCGGCCGCGCGCCACGCGTGGATCCCGCCGACGATGTCGCTGGCCGGAACGCCCAGCGACCCGAGCGACGACGCAGCGAGCGATGACGTGTAGCCCTCGGTGCACACCACGATCCACTCCTGTCCGTCGCGCGCCTGAGCGAGGCTCGCACCCGAGGCCGGGTGCAGGCGCCACTCCAGATGATTGCGCTCGACTATGACAGAACCGGGAATCTCGCCATCTGATTCCCGCTGCCACGCAGGACGGATGTCGACGATCAGCGCACCGGACGGCCACCCGGTCGTATGCCTGACGTGGATCGAGCCGCTCGAGCGAGCTCCTCGCCGACGTCAGGAGCTCGTCCACCGAGGCGTACGTCGCGGTCACGACGCCTCCCGCAACGACGGCGCCGGAGCCTCGGGATCGTCGGTCCACACCGACGCGAGCCGAGTGAGCTGGTGACCGTCGACGTCGTAGTAGTTCATCAGCGACAGCGGCGGGGAGTACGCGTGCACGCTCACCGCGGTCTCGGTCCGGACGTTGCGCACGTCGTGCACGTAGTGCTCACCGAACAGGACCGAGTCGCCAGCCCGACGCGGGGTCTCGACCAGCACCTCGGCGCCCGGCGTCCACACCGCCTCGCTGAGCTCACCGCTGACGACCGTGAACGACCCCGACGAGCCGCCGTGGTCGTGCAGCTGCGTGCCCTGGTCGCTGGTCCAGCTGATGAGCCATACGTCGACCTGGTCGTCGCATCGCAGCCTCACGTGCCACCGGCTCTCCGCGTCGGCGTGGACCTCGTAGAGGCCCGCGCGTACGTCCTCGGCGACCGAGCTCGTCAGGGCGGCGAGCTCGGCCAGCGACAGGGGTGGAACGGTCGTGGGGCGAGCAGTCATGACTCCATGCAACCTCCGATCCAGGGCGGCGGAGCGCACAGTTCACCACGTGGACTCCGGCCCGACTGCGCTCCAGAATGCGCTACGCCGCACCGCGGCTAGGCTGAGATGAGAGTGCCTCGGGGGCACGTCGGCGCCCCGGCGCCGACAGGGAGGACACACCATGAAGTGGCTCGTCATCATCGCGATCCTGGTCATCATCGCCGTCGGCATGGTCTGGCTGCGCACGGTCCGGCAGGGTTCTGACTCGGCTGGAGCTCGAGCCGACCCACCGCCTGGACGAGTCGCTCGCACCGCCCGCCGATGCGGACAACCCGCTGCCTCCGGGAGGAACCGCCGTCGCCGGTGGAGCACCGGCGGCCCTCCCGTCGACCCACCATCGGGGGCCACCTGGGCGTCCGAGGAAGCCCATCGGGGCGAGCCACGGCCGGGCGAAGATCCGCCGCCCTCGGAGCCGCGTCCGTCAGGCCTGACCCGTTTTGTTTGCGGAGGCGCTCGTACGTTACAGTTGCGTGCGCGGTTCACCCGCGTAGCAAGGCCCCGTGGCGCAGTTGGTTAGCGCGCCGCCCTGTCACGGCGGAGGTCGCCGGTTCGAGTCCGGTCGGGGTCGCCAGCTGAACGAAACCCACGCACCTGAGTCCAGGTGCGTGGGTTTTTCGTTGCTGCCGATTTCAACCGCGCAGGTGCCGTGCGATAAGGTGATCGTCGCTCGTTCGCGGGCACGGCCAGGTAGCTCAGTTGGTACGAGCATCCGCCTGAAAAGCGGAGGGTCGCCGGTTCGACCCCGGCCCTGGCCACCAGTCCAGACCTAGTCGACCCTGACCTCGCCGCCGCCGAGTCAGGGGGCTCGATGACGGACAAGATCGACTTCAAGAAGACCCTGGATGCCTACCAGGCGAGGCGTGATGAGTTCCGTGTCGTGGACGTTCCCGACCTGCAGTACCTCATGATCGACGGCCACGGCGACCCGAACAGCTCGCCCGAGTTCACCCAGGCCGTCGAGGCGCTCTACCCGGTGGCCTACAAGCTCAAGTTCGCGAGCAAGCGCGAGCTCGGCCGCGACTACGTCGTCCCGCCGCTCGAGGGCCTGTGGTGGGCCGACGACATGGATTCCTTCACGTCATCCCGCGACAAGTCGCAGTGGGACTGGACGCTGCTGCTCATGGTCCCGGACTGGATCGAGCGCGACCTGTTCGCTGCGGCCGCCGAGCAGGCCGCCGCCTCTCGCCGGGCGCGGCTGGACGACGTACGACTGGAGTCGCTGTCGGAGGGCCGCTGCGTGCAGACCCTGCACGTCGGCTCCTTCGATGACGAGGCAGACGTGCTCGATCGGTTGCACCACGAGGTCATTCCGGACCAGGGCCTGCGTATGGCCGGCAAGCACCACGAGATCTACCTCAGCGACTTCCGCAAGGTCGCTCCTGAGAAGCAGCGCACCATCCTCCGGCAGCCGGTTGCCTGACCGGCCGCTTCGGAAGGCGGCGCTCGGGTACCTCCCCCGACGTGCAGACCTTCCTCCCCTACGCCGACTTCGCGCGCACGGCCGAGGTGCTGGACCGCACCCGGCTCGGCAAGCAGCGTGTCGAGTGCATCCAGATCGTGCGCGCCCTGACGATCCCGACGTACGGCTGGCGCCATCACCCAGCGGCGCTCATGTGGCGGGGACACCTCGAGGCGCTCGGGGCGTACAGCTTCGCGATCATCGACGAGTGGACGCGTCAGGGATATGCCGACACGTGCGCCGCCACGATCGCCGCCGACCTCGCCGAGGCCGGCGTCCCCCACGTACGCACGCAGGACGACCTGTCGGCTGCCGGCGCTCTGCCGTTCTGGCTCGGCAGCCCGGACTTCCATGTGGCGCACCAGTCGGCGCTCGTGCGGAAGGACCCCGAGCACTACGGCCCGATCTTCCCCGGCATCCCCGACGACCTGCCGTACGTCTGGCCACTCCCGGAATGAGCCGATCCGCCCTACGCTCGGCACATGAGCCGCATCGTCCAGATCGCGCAGCACGCCGACGACCTCGACCGCGCGGCGGCGTTCTACGAGCAGCTGCTCGGTCAGCCGCCGGCCGGCAGGTTCGACCCGCCCGGCCTGTTGTTCTTCACCCTCGGCGACACCCGCCTGCTGCTCGAGCAGGGCGCCCCGTCGGCGACGATCTACCTCGAGGTCGACGACGTGCGCGCGTCGATCGAGGACCTGCGCGCGCGGGACGTGCCGATCGAGGGTGAGCCGCACGTGATCTTCCAGCACACCGACGACAGCCTCGGCCCGGCCGGCACCGACGAGTGGATGGCGTTCATCCGCGACTCCGAGGGCAACCTCGTCGGCCTGGTGAGCCGCACCCCGACCGAAAGCTGAACACCGGCCTAGGCTGGCAGGTATGGACCTCGGACTGCACGATCGCGTCTACCTGCTCACCGGCGCCACCGGCGGCCTCGGCCTCGCCACCGCCCAGGCACTCGTCGACGACGGCGCGCGCGTCGTGATCTCGTCGCGCTCCCAGGAGTCGGTCGACCGGGCCGTCGGCCGAGCTCGGCGACCTGGCCATCGGTGTCGCGGTCGACAACGCCGACCCGACCGCTCCGGACCAGCTCATCCGGGCTGCGCGCGACACGTTCGGGCGGCTCGACGGCGCGCTGATCAGCGTCGGCGGACCGCCTGCCGGGCCGATCCTCGATCGTACGGAGGACGAGTGGCGCTCGGCGTTCGAGACCGTGTTCCTCGGCGCGATCCGGCTCGCCGTCACGATGGCCGAGGAGCTCGGCGAGGGCGGCTCGATCGCCTTCGTGCTGTCGACCTCCGCGAAGGCTCCGATCCCCGACCTCGGCATCTCCAACGGCCTGCGGCCCGGCCTCGCGATGGCGGCCAAGAACCTCGCCGACGAGCTCGGGCCCCGCGGCATACGGGTCAACGGCCTGCTGCCCGGCCGGGTCGACACCGATCGCGTACGCCAGCTCGACGCGCAGGCGGACGACCCCGCTGCGGCCCGCGCGGCCACCGAGCAGACGATCCCGCTGCGCCGCTATGGCAAGCCCGAGGAGTTCGGCTCGCACCGCCGCCTTCCTGCTGTCGCCTGCAGCGGGCTTCCTGACCGGCGTCATGCTGCCGGTCGACGGCGGCATGACCCGAAGCCTGTGAGCTCGTCCAAGGGACTCGCCTCTCCCGGAGCCGACGCGTTGCGCGACCTCGACTACCCCGCGCTGGTCCTCCACGAAGACGCCCTCGAGTCGAACCTGGCCACGATGGCCGACTACTGCACGACGGCTGGGATCCTGCACGCCCCGCACGCCAAGACGTCGCTGTCCCCGCAGATCGTCGAGCGCCACCTGCGGCACGGTGCGTGGGCGATGACCGCAGCGACCCCTGCGCAGGTGCGCGGGCTGCACCGCCTCGGCGTCGGGCGCATCCTGCTGGCCAACGTGCTCGTCGACGACGCGGCGATCCGATGGGTCGCCGAGCATCTCCTCACGCGCACCGAGCCCGACACCGGCTTCTGGTGCTATGCCGACAGCATCGCCGGCGTCTGCGGCACTCGAACGCGGTCTGGCCGGCACGGGTCAGCAGCTCGAGGTGCTGCTGGAGGTCGGCTACGCCGGCGGGCGCACCGGGACGCGAACCACGGACGAGTCGCTCCGCGTCGCCGAGCAGATCGCGAGCTCCGTGCACCTGCGTCTCGCCGGCGTCGCCGGCATACGAAGGCCTGATGCCGACCGACGGCCATGACGTGCCTGCGGGCATCGATGCGTACCTCGCCGACGTCAGGAGCACCGTCGAGCTGCTGCGCGATCGTGGCCTGCTCGATCCCGCGGCGCCGCCGATCGTCACCGCCGGCGGGAGCTCGTACTTCGACCTCGTCGTCGACGCGCTCGGACCCACCGCGTTCGACTTCCCTGTACGCACCGTGATCCGCAGCGGTTGCTACGCGACCCACGACCACGGCACCTACCGGCGTACGTCGCCGTGGGACGGCCGCGGCACCGGCGCGCCTCGGCTGCGACCGGCGTTCGAGCTGCTCGCCAGCGTCTGGTCGCGACCCGAGCCCACCCGGGTGATCGCCGGCTTCGGTCGACGCGATGTGCCGATCGACGACCAGCTCCCGGTGATCCTCGGTCGCTACGGACCGTCCCGCTGCGCGAGACCCTCGACGGCGTGACGGTCGACAAGCTCAACGACCAGCACGCGTTCCTCACGGTGCCCGCAGACCTGGACATCGCACCCGGCGAGCTGCTGAGCTTCGGCATCAGCCACCCGTGCGGAGCCTTCGACCGATGGCCCTCGATCCCCGTCGTCGACGACGATCACACCGTGCTGGGTACGATCACCACCGACCTCTACGCCCTGACGCCAGGAGGATCCATGGACGGTACGACCGCCGCGCTGGTCAGCGCGGTCTTCGTCGCGTCCCTCGTGGAGTTCGTCGAGGCGTTCACGATCGTCCTCGCGATGGGCGTCACCCGCGGCTGGAAGTCCGCGATCGCCGGCACCGTCGCCGCGCTCGTCGCCCTCTCGGCGTTCACCGCGGTGCTCGGCGTCGCGATCAGCACGTGGCTCTCCGAGTCGCTGTTGCAGCTCACGATCGGCACGCTGCTGCTGATCTTCGGCCTCCAGTGGCTGCGCAAGGCGTGCCTGCGCGCGTCGGGCTTCAAGGCGCTGCACGACGAGCAGGAGGAGTTCGCCGAGCAGACCCGGGCCGCTCGCGAGGCCGACCGCACGACATACGCCGGCATCGACCTGTTCGGCTTCATGGTGTCGTTCAAGGGCGTGTTCCTCGAGGGCGTCGAGGTCGTGTTCATCGTCGTCACGTTCGGGCTGTCCGCCGATGCCCTCGGCATGGCGGTCGCGGGTGCGATCGTCGCCGGCATCATCGTGATCGCCCTCGGCGTCGCCCTGCGCAAGCCGCTCGCCCGCATCCCCGAGAACACCCTCAAGTACGGCGTCGGCGTCATGCTCGCGGCGTTCGGCACCTTCTGGGCGCTCGAGGGCGTCGGCTATTTCCGCGACGGCGAGGAGAGCCTGCACTGGCCCGGCGGCAAGCTCGCCCTGGTCGCCCTGGTCGCGGGCTGGTTCGCGGTGACCCGCTCGTCATCGCCGGCCTCAGCCGCTCCCGCAGGCCGATCGACGACGGAGGCACCGGCATGAGGTTCCTCAAGGCCTTCGGCTGGTTCTGGTACGACTTCATCATCGGCGACGACTGGAAGATCGCGGTGTACGTCGTGGGGGCGCTCGCGATCGTCGCTGCACTCGCGGTCAACGACGTGTTCAGCGATGCGGCGACCGTGATCCTCGGCGCCGTGCTGACGATGATCCTCTTCGCCCTCGGCGTCAGGTACGACGCCCGGCGGGCACGCTCCTAGACGCCTGCGAGCGTACGAGCGCGACGATGTCGGCCGCGACCAGCGCGCCGTGGAGGTAGAGCGGGAACAGCCACCACGGCACCCCGAGCAGGTCCGGCGCGAGGTAGTCGAACTCGCCGGCCGCCGAGAGCGCCGACTCCGCGAGCACTCCCCCGACCGCGATGACGATGCCGACCGCAACCGCGACGGCCCGCTCGCGCCGCAGCGCGACGCGTACGCCCCACCCGACCAGCAGCACGAGGGCGTACGCCCACGCGAGCTCCGGGTCCAGCAGCCCCGAGATGAGGTACGCCGCGGTCACCACGCCGAGACTGGCGAGGACGCGTCGTACGCTGATCGGCTGCAGCAGCCTGCGGCTGGACCCGGCGGCTGGCGTCGAGCATTCCGACGCCGGCCAGGAAGAACGTCAGCGGGACGATGACCGTCTGGCCCGCGACCTGGGGATCCCAGTGATAGACCAAGGTGTCCGTGCGGACGTGGAACAGCGAGTCGCACGCCGTGAGGAAGATCGCGAACATCCCAGCGACGACGACCAGCTGCCGATTCGTCACGCCGGACTGCGTCTCGCGCGGCTGCTCGGCCTCGGCGCGCTTCTCGCCCGGGTGCCAGCCCGGAGGCATGAAGACGTAGCCGAGCTTCTCGCGCCAGTTCTTGGCGTTGTGGACGTCGCGGAACAGCTCGCCGAACGCGCCGTACTGCAGCCGCAGCACGTTGTAGGTGTCGACCGGCACCGTGAGCCCGTACGTCGGACGGAACAGCTCCTTCTGGAACGTGCCGAACATGCGGTCCCAGATGATCAGCATCCCGGCGTAGTTCTTGTCGAGGTACTCCGGATCGCTGCCGTGGTGCACGCGGTGGTGCGACGGCGTGTTGAAGATGAACTCGATCGGCCGCCACATCGTGCCGATGCGCTCGGTGTGCACGAAGAACTGGTAGATCAGGTTGACCGAGAACGCGACGTAGAGCGTCCACGGCTCGAAGCCGAGGAACGGGAACGGCAGCCAGAACAGCGCCTCGGCCCACGGGTTCCACTTCTGCCGCAGCGCGGTGGAGAAGTTGAAGTACTCGCTCGAGTGGTGCGCCTGGTGCGCCGCCCAGCCGATGCGGACGCGGTGCACGAAGCGGTGCTGCAGGTAGAACGCGAGGTCGAGGCCGAGGATCAACGCCGCCCACGACCACCAGGTGTCGTCCGGCAGGTGCCACGGCGCGAGGTGGACGCTGACCGCGACGAACAGCACGAGGGTGCCGAGCTTGAACACCGCGCTCGACACGACCGAGCCGAGACCCATGATCAGGCTGGTCCGGGCGTCCTTGCGCTCGTAGCCGCGCATCTCCTCGTCGGTCTCGAGGAACTTGAACGCCGCGAGCTCGATCAGCAGCGACAGGATGAAGAACGGCGCCGCGACCAGCGTCGGGTTCTTCAGCGGGTCGAGAAACTCCTGCATGACTCCTCCAGACTGATATGACCTTTGGGTAAGTTACCACGAACTCATATCCCGCCGCTAGACTGCTGACGTGGTCAGACCCAACGCCGGCACCAAGGGCGTCCCCCGCCTCGACCGGGAGACGCAGATCCTCGACATCGCGTCCGAGCAGTTCGGCACGCACGGGTTCGCCGCGACATCGGTCGCCACGATCGCCGACAAGGCCGGCATCTCCAAGCCGCTGATCTACAACTACTTCGGCTCCAAGGAAGGGCTCTACGAGGCGTGCCTCGACCGCGGCGGCGCCCTGCTCGCCGACGAGATCGAGCGCATCGCGCGCGGCGACGCCGTCGGCATCGAGCGCGGCATGGCGACGCTCGCCGGCATGTTCGCGCTGCTGGAGCCCCAGCCCTACCTGTGGCGGCTGTTCTTCGACCCGACCGCGCCGTGCGACCGGTCCGATCGCCGACTCGGTCGCGCTCTACGCCGAGCGCATCGGCAAGCTCGCCGACGAAGGCGTCACCGAGCTCATGGGCCTCGCCGGCAACGACGACCCGCTCGACATCTCCGCCATGACCGCGGTGTGGCTCGGCATCGTCGACTCGCTGATGAACTGGTGGCTGGAGCACCCCGACGAGAGCGCCGAGCAGATGATGCAGCGCTGCATGCGGCTGCTCACGGCGCTGTTCGGCGGCGACGCCGAGTGACCAAGCTCGCCGGCCAGACCATCGTCATCACCGGCGCCTCGAGCGGCATCGGCGCCGAGGCCGCCCGCAAGATGGCTCGCCTCGGCGCCACCGTGTGCCTGCTGGCTCGCCGTGAGGACGAGCTCGAGGGCGTACGCGCCGGCATCGAGGCCGACGGGCGGGACCGCGTACGCGTACGCCGTCGACCTCTCGGACGCCGCAGGCGACCGAAGACGGTCGCGGCCCGGCTGCTCGCCGACCATCGCCCGGATCGATGCCCTGGTCAACAACGCCGGCCGCTCGATCCGACGGCCGATCAAGGAGTCGCTCGACCGGGTGCACGACTACGAGCGCACGATGGCGATCAACTACTTCGGTGCCGTACGCCTGACGCTGGCGTTGCTCCCGCGGTTCCTCGAGCAGGGTCATGGCCACGTCGTGATCTCGTCGACCATGTCGACCCAGGTGCCGATCCCGCTGTTCTCGGCCTACCTCGCCAGCAAGTCGGCACTGGAGTCGTTCACCCGCTCCCTGACCGCGGAGCTCGGCCACCAGGGCATCACGTCCACCACGGTCTACTTCCCGATGGTGCGCACCGAGATGTCCGGGGCGACGCAGATCTACCAGGCCATGCCGATGCTGAGCGCCGACAAGGCCGCCAACTGGCTCGTCAAGGCGGTTGTCGACAAACCGACACGGGTGACGAGCCTGCCGGGGGCGATGGGCGAGCTCGGCATGGCCGCGCTCCCCGGCGTCGTCACCAAGGTCTCGCAGCCGCTCTTCCGGCGCATGGACAAGTCACTGGCCAAGCGGGCCAAGGAGTAGCCCGTCGCCCGAATGCCGGCCGTGCGGATGCGAGGATGAGGCATGGCCAAACCAGTGACCGGCATCCGATGACCGACGACAAGCCGGAGCGCCGCGGTCCGCCAAGGCCGTCCGCCGACTGGTCCTCGAGATCGTCGGCTGGGCCCTCGTCGTCGGCGGCATCGCCGCGCTAGTGCTGCCCGGCCCCGGGCCTGCTCCTGCTGGTCGCCGGCCTGGCGGTCCTCTCCGAGCAGTACGAGTGGGCCGAGCGCCGGCTCGAGCCGGTCAAGGTCATGGCCTTCAAGGCCGCTGCCGACGGTGTGCAGACCTGGCCACGGATCATCGCGAGCTGCTCCGGCGCGATCGCCCTCGGCGCGATCGGCGTCTACTGGGGCATCCGGCCCGATGCGCCGGACTGGTGGCCCTTGGACGACGACTGGTGGCTGATCGGCGGCTGGGGCACCGGCGCGACCTTGATCCTGTCGGCGGTCATCGCGCTGGGCTTCATCGTCTACAGCTTCCGTACGTTCCGCGGGGTCCCCGACCCCGAGGCCGCCGCCGAGCGGGCTGCCCGCGAGGAGGACTGACAGCGCGCACACAGGTCGTCCCGCGCTGGGCCTCAGGCTGCCCGCGCATGCTGGGCACTCCCCGCACTAGGAGATCTGATGAACGACGACCAGAAGACGCCGGCCGAAGACGACAAGCAGCCAGCCGATGAGACCCCGACAACTGAGCAACCGACGGTCGCGCAGGCAGCCACCGAGCAGCCCGCGGCCGAGCCAGCACCTGTGCCTGCCCCGTCGACGAGCCGCAGCCGCAACACGCTCATCGCCAGCGGCGCCGGCCTTGCACTGGTGGGCGGCCTGATCGGCTTCGGGATCGGTCACGCGACCGCGGATGGCGGCGACGGCGACCGATTCAGGCCGGTCAGCCAGTACGCCCCCGGTGAGGGCCGGCCGGGTCTTGGCGACGGCGATCGGCGAGGCGGCCACGATGGCCAGGGTGACCGCGACCGGCACTTCCGCAACGGCGACTCCGAACGGCCGCCCAGCGAGGGCTAGACGCGTTCGAGCACCGGGACCGTGCTGAGCCGCGGCAAACGCCTGGGCGCCGCGCGACCGACCCTCGCGAGGCGCGCGGCCACGGCCACAGCGACCTGGCGGTAGGCCAGGCCGACGACGACCGAGCTCAGGACCGCCAGGATCGGGACCTTCATCTCGAGGTGGGGATAGACCTGCCAGTGCGTCAGGTAGATGTAGAGCGACGCAGCGGCGAGCGATCCGGCGACCCGGGCGACGACCCGCGGCGCGGGCACCGCCGGGACCCACACGAGCAGCAGCAGGCCGCCGGCCACGATGGCCTCACGCTGCGCGTCTCCGAAGAATCCCGCGACACCGGCGACCGCGAGGATCGAGGCGAGCATTCGCTGCGGAGCCGTGCGGGCCGTCGCGACGAGCCAGCCCAGCGCGAAGCACCACAGCACGATCGACGGCGTGTAGCGCTCGGTCGGGCCGGCCTCGACGCCCACCAAGGCGTAGCGGGCGGCGAGAGCGGCCAGCGTGAACGCCAGCGCGAAGCCGTACGGACTGCGCCGCCACGCCCGATGCACGATCGGCACCGAGAGCAGCGCGAGGGCGCCGACCTGGGTCCAGACGATCGCCTCGAGGAACCAGAACTGCCACTGGACGGTCCACGAGTCGCTGCCGAAGACGCCGTTGAGCATGAGGACGGTGCTGAGGTCGTACGTTCGCAGCACGACCGCGACCGCGCCGATCCAGATGACGCTGGGAACCACGAGGTGGGCCAGCGAACGCAAGCCCGGAACGGGCTCGCGCTCTCGGCGACTCGGTGGCGAGCTGGAACCGTACGAAGTTGTAGCCGCACACCGCCAGCAGCAGATGAGCACCGCCGGGCACCACGAACAGGTTGGCGTGCGTGCCGAGCACGAGCATGATCGCCACGGCACGCAGCACGATCGACATCTCCAGCCGCACTCCCCTGCCCCGGCGCCGCTCGGGCGCCGCCACCAGCTCGCGGATGGGCCGCGTGTGCCAGTCGCTGGGAAGATCGAGGCGGAGCTCGGACAGCCGGACCGACAGCTCGACGTACGACAGCGAGTCACCACCCAGCCCTGTGAAGCTGTCGTCGGGCGTCGCGTCCGGCCGACCCAGCAGCACCGAGTAGAGGTCGCGGACCTGCCCGACGCTGACCGGATGCTCCTGCTGGTTCGGCTCGACACGGGTCACAGCGGTCATCTCGGCGTGTCGCTCGAGCGCCGGATAGTCGGTCTTGCCCCGCGCATTGCGCGGTACCTCGCGGAGGCGCGTGACCGTGACGGCGTGATCGGGCAACCCGGCGGCACGCGCGACCAGCGGGTGCAGCTCGCGGGCGTCCGCGTGCCCCTCGATGAACGCGTGCAGCTGATCGCCGGTCGAGACGCAGCGGACCGCGCCGCCGTGGCGGGCCACGACTGCCTCGAGGTCGTCCAGGTCGATCCGCACCCCGTATGCCTTGGCGAACCGGCTGCGGCGGCCGACCCACTCGAGCAGCCCGTCGTCATCACGGCGCACCAGGTCGCCGGTGCGCAGCTCATCGAGATCGCGACCGCGGGCCAGGTCTGCGGGACGCGTGGCGTAGCCCATCATGACGTTGTCGCCCCGATAGACCAGCTCGCCGACGCCCGGCCTCTGCTCGTCCGCGATGGGGTCGATCCTGAACGAGCCACCGGGGACGGGAACACCGAGGGCGTGCGGATGCGACTCCGCGAGCTCGGGCGGCAGGTACGCCATGCGGGCCGTGGCCTCGGTCTGGCCGTACATCGCGAAGAAGTCCCAGCCGCGCTCGCGGCCGAGCCGGGCATAGGCCGCCACCCGATTGGGGTCGAGCCGGCCGCCGGCCTGCGTGACGTAGCGGAGCGACGGCAGCTCGCGATCGGCGAAGCCGCTCGAGTCGAGCAGGTCGAACGTGTAGGGGACGCCGGCGAACGACGTGACGCCGCTCACGATCGGCGAGCTCCCAGAGACACGGGTCGAGCACCGACCAGTCCGTCACGACGATGCCGGCCCCGGCAAGGAGGTGGCTGTTGGTGACCGAGAGCCCGTAGCAGTAGTGCATCGGCAGCGTCGTGATCGCGCGGTCGTCAGGCGTCAGGTCGAGGTAGTGCGCGATCGCGGCGGCGTTGCTCCGCACGTTGTCGTACGAGAGGCGCACGAGCTTGGGCGAGCCGGTCGAGCCGGACGTCGTCATCAGCAGTGCCAGATCGGGGTGCAGCTGATGATGCGAACCTTCGTGACGCGCGACGAATCCGCCAGCGGTGGCGTCGAACACCACGTCGGGGTCGTAGGCCTCGATCAGCGCTTCGGGTCCCGCCGGGCCGTCGCCGGGCACGAGCAGCACGACGTGACCGTTGGCGATGGCGGAGACGTACGCCACGAAGGTCTCGAGCGTGTTCGCGCCGGGCACCAGGACGAGTCGCCGGCCATCCTCGGCCGGCCAGAGCATCGACTCGACGCGGTCGGCGAGCTCGGCGTACGTCAGCGAGTCCCCCGTCGTGATCAACGCGGGGCGAGCGCCCCATCGGCGCAGGTCACCGAATGGATTCGGGCTCATCGCGGCTCCCCGACGACGGTGACGGGCCCGCCGATCGAGACGGACAGGAGGTCGTCGATTGCTGGCACGTCGGCGCCAGACACCCGGGCCTGCATCGGGATCTCCTGGTCGATCAGCACGAGGTCGACTGTCGCGTCGTGACCGAAGTAGCTGACGCCCACGACCCGCGCGGCAGTGCCGGTGGCGCGGCCCGGCGAGAGCGCCAGGTGCTCCGGTCGGATCAGGATGCGACATGGACCCTGCGGGCCGCCGGGCGGCACGGCGACCTTGCCCAGTGCGCACGATGCGACGTCTCCCGCCACCTCGGCGTCCAGCGTCACGACGGCACCGACGAACGCCGCAACGGCCGGCGTCGCGGGTGATCGGTAGAGGTCGGCCGGCGCTGCGACCTGTGCGACGCGGCCGTCCTGCAGCACCGCGACCTGGTCGGCGAGCGCCAGCGCCTCACCCTGGTCGTGGGTCACCAGCACAGCGGTCGCGCCTGCGGCCCGAATCGCCTGGGCCACGGCCTGCCCGGTCTCGAGCCGGAGACCCGCGTCCAACGACGAGAACGGCTCATCGAGCAGCACGATGTCGGGCCGGGGCGCCAGCGCGCGCGCGAGCGCGACGCGCTGCTGCTGGCCGCCGGACAGCTCGTGCGGGAACCGGGTGCGCAGGGTGACGGGCAGGTCGACGAGTGCGAGCAGCGTGTCGACGTCGAACTCACGGCGCGCCGCCCCGCGGATGCCGAAGGAGATGTTGGCGGCGACGTCGAGGTGCGGGAACAGCGCACCCTCCTGCGGGACGTAGCCCACGCCGCGGCGCTGCGGCGGGATGCCACGACCGTTGGTCACGAGCGCACGACCGCCGAACGACACGCTTCCGGCGTCCGGTTCGAGGAAGCCCGCGATGATGCGGAGCAGGGTCGTCTTGCCACCGCCCGACGGGCCGAGGACGGCCAAGATGGCGCCCGCTTCGATGCGGATCGTGACGTCATCGAGCACGAGATGGTCACCGAAGTGCTTGGTCAGCCCGGTGATCTCAAGTCCCGTCATGCCGGCACCAGCCCGTCTCTTCTGCGGCTCAGCAGGTAGGTCGCAGGTAGCGAGATCGCGACCATGATGACTGCGTATGGGCGCGGCCGCTCCGTAGGCGACCGACGAGGAGCTCGACCAGAACTGCGTCGCGAGCGTCGTCGTGCCGATCGGCGAGAGCAGGAGCGTCGCCGTCAGCTCGGTCGCGACCGCGAGGAACACCAGCGCCGCACCCGCTCCGACGCCGGGGGCGATCAGGGGCAGCGTGACCCGGCGAGCCGTCTCCACAGGGCTGAGGCCCAGCCCGTGCGCGACGTCTTCGAAGACCGGCGGCGCCTGGGCAATCGCGGCGCGCACCGAGACCAGCGCTCGCGGCAGGAACATGATCGCGTAGGCCGCGACCAGCAGGGCGTACGTCTGATAGAGCGGCTGCGCGTAGCGGATCGACACGGTCACGAGGGCCAGTGCCACGACGATGCCGGGAAGCGCGCTGGCCAGGTAGGCGCTGCGCTCGATCGACGTGGTCGCTGCCGTGCGAAAGCGCACCGAGAGCCAGGCGATCGGGACCGACAGCGCGACGGTCAGGAGGGCCGCCGCCAGCCCGAGGGCGATCGACGTGCTCGCCGCCGACACGATCTCGCCGACCGGGAACGCCGTCGAGCTGCCGACGATCATCCAGTGGGTGAGGCTGTAGAACGGCACGCCGAGCGACGCCGCCGTGAGCAGCACCAGCAATCCCAGCACCGGGAGCGTGAGCCGGCCGAGCCGCTGCCGCGAGACCGCCCGCACCGCTCCGCTGCCCACCCGCGCGACGCGCCGGTCGGTGCGCAGTCGCAGGTCGGCGAGCAGCAGCAGCATGCAGCACAGCACCAGCACCGTGGCGAGGACGTTGGCGCCGGCGCTGTTGAACGACGAGCGGTACTGGTCGTAGATCGCGGTCGTGAACGTCGGGAATCGCAGCATCTGCAGCGCCCCGAACTCCGCCAGCAGGTGCAGCCCGACGAGCAGCGCGCCGCCGATCATCGCCGGACGCAGCTGGGGCAGGACGACCCGCACGAAGGTGCCCCACCGTCCGTGGCCCTGGGACTGGGCGACCTCCTCGAGAGCGGGATCGAGCCCCCGGAGCGACGCGACCGTCGGCAGGTAGACCAGCGGGAAGTACGACATCGTCACGATCACCAGCGCGCCCGCATACCCCTCGACGTCCGGTGTCAGGGAGGCCCAGCCATAGCTGTTGACGAACGCCGGTACGGCGAGCGGAGCGACGGCGAGGACGTGCCACAGGTTGCGCCCCGGCACGTCCGTACGCTCGACGACCCATGCGCATCCGACGCCGAGGACCAGGCTCAGCAGGCAGCCGCCGAGAACGAGGCGAACCGTGTTGTAGAGCAGCTCGCCGACCCGCGGACGTACGAGCAACCGCCACGCCTCCGATGGGCCCAGCGACACCGCGTAGACCACGACGAACGCCAGCGGGATGAGCGCGAAGGCGGCGACCACCACGGACAGCACAACGAGGGAAGGCGGCGCCGAGCGCTGCCTTCCCCCCTGCCGTGCGGTGGCCGTGTCGATCAGAGGAATCCTGCGTCCTCCATCAGACCGATGACCTTCGGGACCGTTGAGCGACGAGAGGTCGACGGTCGGCGGGTCCAGATCGGCGAGCGGCTTGACGCCCTGCCCCAGGTCGACCTTGGGGTTGAGCGGGTACTCCAGTGCGTAGCTGGCGGCGAGCTCGCGCTGACCGTCGACGCTGCTGAGGTAGGCCACGAACTTCTCGGCATCGCTCTTGTGCTTGCTGGACTTCAGCACGCCCGCACCGGAGACGCTGAGGAACGCGCCCGGATCCTGGTCGCCGAAGAAGTGCAGCTTGGAGTCCGAGCTGTTGTCGCCGGCCTCCTTCTGGTCGCGATACCAGTAGTAGTGGTAGATCACGCCGGCATCGATCGTGCCGTCGTTGACGGACTTCAGCACGACGTTGTTGCCCTGGTAGACCGTGCCGTTGGCCTTGAGGCCGGCGAGCCAGTCCTTGGTCGCCTGCTCACCCTTGAGCTCAAGGACTGCGCTGACGATGGCCTGGAAGTCGGCGCCGGTCGGCGAGAACGAGATGCGGCCCTTCCACTCCGGCTTGGCGAGGTCCATCAGCGAGGTCGGCAGATCGGCAGGCTTGACCTTGTCGGTGTTGTAGACCAGGACGGTCGACCGCGCGGTGAACCCCATCCAGTCGCCGCTCGCGGGTGCGTACTCCGCCGGCACCTGCGACCGCGTCTTCTCGGAGAGCTTGGCGAACAGGCCCTTGCTCTCGACGAGCGACATCGCCGGCGAGTTCTCGGTCAGGAACACATCGGCCGGTGAGGCCGAGCCCTCCTGCACGATCTGGTTGGCGAGCTCGAAGTCGCTGCCGTTGCGAAGCTTGACCTCGATGCCGGTCTTCTTGGTGAAGGCCGGGGCCAGCTTGGCGAGGAGCTCCTCGTGCTGGGCGTTGTAGACCGTGATCGACGGTCCGTCATCACCGCTCGCACCACATCCGGTCAGGCCGGCGAGGACCAGGCCCGCTGCCAGGGCAACAACAGATTTCTTCACGCGCACTCGTCTACTCCTATGAATCAGGTATGCCTAACCTTAGCGTTGGCTTCACCCGCACTGGTCGCCGGGCGAGTAGAGTCTGCGCTGAGCCACACCACCCCGTGGCCCCGCCGATGGAAGTGCCCACCAACGCACCTCCGCCATCCACAACAGAGAGCACTACCGTGACCGACTCCAGCACCAGCGCGCCGTCAGCATTCGGCAGCAGACACGAGCAAGTCGTCTTCTGCCACGACGAAGCCTCCGGCCTCAAGGCCATCATCGCGATCTACTCCACCGCCCTCGGCCCAGCCTTGGGCGGCACCCGTTTCTACCCGTACGCCTCTGAGCAGGACGCCCTGACCGACGTCCTCAACCTCTCGCAGGGCATGGCCTACAAGAACGCGCTCGCAGGTCTCGACCTCGGCGGCGGCAAGGCCGTCATCATCGGCGATCCGACCAAGATCAAGACCGAGGCGCTCCTTCGGGCGTACGGCCGCTTCGTCCAGACGCTCGGCGGTCGCTACTACACCGCGTGCGACGTCGGCACGTTCAGCCCCGACATGGACATCATCGCCCGCGAGTGCGACTTCGTGACCGGCCGGACCGTCGAGCACGGCGGCGCCGGCGACTCGTCGGTCCTCACCGCGTTCGGCGTCTACCAGGGCATGCGCGCCTCGGCCCAGCACCTCTGGGGCGACACGTCGCTCGCCGGCAAGCGCGTCGGCGTGGCCGGCGTCGGCAAGGTCGGCAAGCACCTCGTTGGTCACCTCGTCGAGGAGGACGCCCAGGTCGTCGTCACCGACGTCAACGCCGAGGCTGTCGCGGCGCTCAAGCAGACGTACCCCTCGATCACCTCGGTCGTCGACACGGATGCGCTCGTGCGCGAGCCGCTCGACATCTACGCACCGTGCGCCCTCGGCGGCGCGCTCAATGACGAGGTCGTCGAAGTCCTGACCGCGACGATCGTGTGCGGAGCGGCCAACAACCAGCTCGCCCACGAGGGCATCGAGAAGCGCCTCGACGAGCGCGGCATCACGTACGCACCCGACTACTGCGTCAACTCCGGCGGCGTCATCCAGGTCGCCGACGAGCTCGAGGGCTTCGTGTTCGATCGCGCCAAGATGCGTGCGACGACGATCTACGACACGACGCTCGGCGTGCTGGAGCGCGCCAAGTCCGAAGGCGTGCCGCCGTCGATCGCCGCCGACCGCATGGCCGAGCAGCGCATGCGCGAGGTCGGCCGCCTGCGGTCGGTCTGGCTGCCTTCCAGCTGAGTCAGGCCTGGTCCGCCAGGGACCACGTGAACCACTCGAGGCCCACCAGAGCGTGGAGCTCCTCGCCACGGCCGACCACGACCGCGTCCTGCGGGAGTGGTCGGCCGTTCGGCATCGTCAGCCGGGCCGTGACGTCGACCTCGAGCTCGTCTTCGCTCGAGCCGACCGATGACGAGTCGGTCACGGTGCTCGGAGTACCCGCCGAACAGCGCGATCGAGTCGCCGCTGACCACGATCGCCGCAGCTCCCGCAACCTCGTTGCTCCACGACCGGACAGCGCCGTCGCGAATGCGCACGACGTCGAAGCTGGAGTAGCAGCACGCCCACACGTCGTCACCCGACGACGTTGAGGGCGTAACAGTCGTCAATCGGCTCGAGGTTGCTCGAGTCGCTCCTCGGGTACTCCCAGACGACGTCGAGGCTCGGCGAGAACTGCACGATGCCGCGCGCCCCGATCGGCGCCGGTCCAGGGCCACCCCAGCCGAAGTTCCCGAAGATGCCTTCGTCGCCGTATCCGACCCAGATCGTGCCATCAGTTGCCGCCTGGACGTGTCCGATGTCCGTCGCCCAGGCATGCTGAACGCTCGACGCTGCCGTCAGGCGCATAGACCGCGGCGTTGCGATCAGGCCCGCTCTCGCGCCACTCCGCGCGGGCACCTACCATCAGCAGTCGCCCCTCAGGAAGCGGCTGAGACGCCCGCGAACTCCGGCACCGATCTCGATGCGAACGACTCGGCTGTTGGTATCCCGGCCCTTCGATCGTGACCGCTGTCTGGGCATCGTGGTCCACAGCACGACCGCCTCGCCGGCCGGACCGATACTGAAGGATGCGATCTCGTAGCCGGCACCCGGCGGGGTCAGCGTGGCGCGGTGATCGCAGCCTGAACCGCTTGGGGGATCGTCCGAACATCCGGACAGGCTATCCGCCGTAGGCGTCAGGAACCCACCGACCATGCGGTCGGTGGTGGACGAGGAAGTGAGGGTCCCGGTCGCCTAGGAGGCGGCTGGGTCTTCTCGATCCAGGTCGCGATACTGAGCGGGAATCGGTTCGCCCGACTCACCGTGGAGTTCGCGCTGCAGAGTGTTGAAGTCCGTATCAGGTGTGCGGTACTTCAAGTCGCGCGCAACTTTGGTCTGTTTGGCTTTCGCACGGCCGCGCCCCATGGGTCGACCCCCTCGCAGAAAAGTAGTCAGTATGTCGTGCGACAAGCGTACCCAAAGGCGACAACAAATCTGTCATCGACCCCCCGGAGACGGCGTGTCTCAGTGGTGGGAGCCGGTGAGCGTGACGCTGCCGCCCTCACCGTGGACGCCTGCGTCGGCGACATCGCCGGCGATCCAGGCGTCGATCCCGCGCTCAGCGAGCAGGCGGATGGCCGCATCCGCGGCGTCAGGAGCCACCAGCGCGACCATGCCAACACCCATGTTGAGCGCCTGGTCGAGATCGGCCTGGGCAACCCCGCCGAGTGAGCCGACGAGCCCGAACACCGGCTGCGGCGACCAGGTCGAGCGGTCGATGCGTACGGACACCGTGTCGGGGACGACCCGCGCGAGGTTGGCCGCGAGTCCGCCACCGGTGATGTGCGACATCGCGTGCACCTCGACGGCGTCGGCGAGGGCGAGGCACGGCAGCGTGTAGAGGCGCGTCGGCGTCAGGAGCTCCTCGCCGAGCGTGCGGCCGAACTCCGGCACGTCGCGGTCGAGCTCCCAGCCGGCCTGCTCGAAGAACACGTGCCGCACGAGCGAGTAGCCGTTGGAGTGCAGGCCGCTCGATGCCATCGCGATGACGACGTCTCCCGGACGTACGAGCTCGGCGCCGAGCAGCTTGTCGGCCTCGACGACGCCCGTGGTGGAGCCGGCGATGTCGTACTCGTCGGGCGCCAGCAGGCCGGGGTGCTCCGCGGTCTCGCCGCCGAGCAGGGCCGTGCCGCTCTCGGCGCACGCCTGGGCGACGCCCTTGACGATGTCGGCGATGCGCTCGGGGACGACCTTGCCGCAGGCGATGTAGTCGGTCATGAACAGCGGCTCGGCGCCGCACACGACGAGGTCGTCGACCAGCATGCCGACGAGGTCGAAGCCGATCGTGTCGTGCTTGTCCATGCGCTGCGCGATCTGGACCTTGGTGCCCACGCCGTCAGCGGAGGTGGCGAGCAGCGGTCGCGCGTATGCCTTGAGGGCCGAGGCGTCGAACAGTCCGGCGAAGCCGCCGATGCCACCGACGACCTCGGGGCGGCGGGCCTTCTCGACCCACTCCTTCATGAGCTCGACCGCGCGGTCGCCCTCTTCGATCGAGACCCCGGCGCTGGCGTAGACGTAGGCTCCCCACCATCAGATGACCTCGAGCGGGAAGCGTGTCCTGGACCTCGAGCAGGTGCTTGCCGATCAGGTCGTCCTCGGGCAGCGCCACGGGATAGATGCCGTCGAAGCAGGCCCGGCAGAGGTTGTCCTTGGGCACGTTGGTCGCCTCGACGAGCTGGTCGAGCGTGACGTACGCCAGGGAGTCGGCGCCGATCGAGCGGCAGATCTCGTCGACCGAGATGCCGTTGGCGATCAGCTCGGCGCGCGAGGCGAAGTCGATGCCGTAGAAGCAGGGCCACTTGACCGGCGGCGACGAGATGCGCACGTGCACCTCGGCGGCGCCGAACTCGCGGAGCATGCGGACGAGGGCGCGCTGCGTGTTGCCGCGGACGATCGAGTCGTCGACGACCACGAGCCGCTTGCCGGCGATGACGTCGCGCAGCGGGTTGAGCTTGAGCCGGATGCCGAGCTGGCGCAGGGTCTGCGAAGGCTGGATGAACGTGCGGCCGACGTAGGAGTTCTTGACCAGGCCGTGGCCGAACGGGATGCCGCTCTCCTCGGCGTAGCCGATCGCCGCCGGCGTGCCGGACTCCGGCACCGGGATCACCAGGTCGGCGTCGACCGGGAACTCGCGGGCCAGGCGGCGGCCGATCTCGGCACGCACCGAGAAGACCCGCTGGTCGGAGATCGTGGTGTCGGGGCGGGCGAGGTAGACGTACTCGAACACGCAGCCCTTGGGCTCGGGCTTGGCGAAGTGCTCGGTGCGCAGGCCGTTCTCGTCGATCGCGACGAACTCACCGGGCTGGATCTCGCGGATGAACGAGGCGCCGACGATGTCGAGGGCCGCGGTCTCGCTCGCGACGACCCAGCCGCGCTCGAGCCGGCCCAGCACCAGCGGCCGGATGCCCTGGGCGTCGCGGGCGGCATAGAGCGTGTTCTCGTCCATGAAGACCAGCGAGAAGGCGCCGCGCAGCTTGGGCAGCACCTCGAGGGCGGCCTCCTCGACGGAGCGATCGGGGTAGGACGACAGCAGCGTCGCCATGACCGAGGTGTCCGACGTCGCGGTCTCACCCTTGCCGGCCGTCTTGCCCGCCTCGAGGTCGCGCTCGCGCAGCAGCTCGATGAGGTCGGCGGTGTTGGTCAGGTTGCCGTTGTGGCCGAGGGCGACCGAGCCGGACGCCGTGGGGCGGAACGTCGGCTGGGCGTTGTGCCAGACGCTGGAACCGGTCGTGGAGTAGCGGGCGTGCCCGATCGCGATCTCGCCCTTGAGCGACTCGAGCGTGGCCTCGTCGAACACCTGGGAGACGAGTCCCATGTCCTTGTAGACGAGGATCTGGCGGCCATTGCTGACCGCGATTCCGGCCGATTCCTGCCCACGGTGCTGCAGGGCATACAGGCCGAAGTAGGTCAGCTTGGCGACCTCTTCACCGGGCGCCCAGACTCCGAACACGCCACAGGCGTCCTGGGGTCCGGCGTCCTGGGGATCGAGGTCGTGGGTCAGGCGTCCATCTCCGCGGGGCACGCCCCAAGTGTAGAGGCCGCAACCCTTTCCGACCCAATGCGTTTGCGGTGTCCCCTACGCTGTCGTGATCCACGTCACA
>CAVXIX010000008.1:0-195865 GCA_963761965.1 uncultured Actinomycetota bacterium | reverse complement strand
CCTTGCGACGGGCCGCGGCGATCTTGCCGGAGTCGCGCATCGACGAGAACTGGTTGATCGCCGAGTGGTAGGTGCCGCCGGAGAACTCCGCGCTGGCCCGGATGTAGCCCCGGACCTGGATCGGGACGTCCTCGGGCAGCTGCTGCACGGCGTACAGGACGCCGAGGTCGTACGGGATCGAGTCGAAGCCGCAGGCGTGGATGATGCGCGCACCGGTCTCGACGGCGCGCTCGTGGTACTTGAGCCACATGTCGTCGACGAACTGCGGCTCGCCGGTCAGGTCGACGTACGCGATGCCGGCCTCGACGCTCGCCTTGACCGCTGCCTCGCCGTACTTGAGGTAGGGGCCGACCGTCGTGACCAGCACCCGGGTGCTGCGGGCGAGCGCGGCCATCGAGTCGGCGTTGCCGATGTCGGCCGAGATGATCTCAGGGCGCACTCCCCCGAGCCGCTCGATCCGGTCGGCGACCGCTTCGAGCTTGGCCTGGTTGCGGCCCGCGATGGCCCACGACCCGCCGGGCGGCAGGTGCGCGCCGAGGTAGTCGGCGGTGAGGCCGCCGGTGAATCCCGTGGCTCCGAGCAGGGCGATGTCGACTGAGGTCATGGCCGCCAACCTACCGACGGTACGGGCTGGGAGCCTAGGAGGCCTTCTTGGCCACTTCGTCGTGGGTCAGGATCGTCGGACCCTCGGTGCCGGCGACAGTCGCCTCGGTCACGATGACCTTGGCGACGTCGTCGCGGCTCGGGATCTCGTACATGACCGGCTCGAGGACTGCCTCGATGATCGACCGCAGTCCACGGGCACCGGTGCCGCGCGCCAGCGCGAGGTCGGCCATCGCCGCGCTCGCGTCGGCGCTGAACTCGAGCTCGACGCCGTCGATCTCGAACAGCCGGACGTACTGCTTGGTCAGGGCGTTGCGCGGCTCGGTCAGGATCGCGACGAGCGCTTCCTTGTCGAGGTTGTCGACCGCGGCGATGACCGGCAGTCGGCCGATGAACTCGGGGATCAGGCCGAACTTCAGCAGGTCCTCGGGCAGCACCTTGGAGTAGAGCTTCTCGGGTGCGACGGCCTTGCCGATGTCGACCTGACCGGTGTTGAAGCCGAGGCTGGTCTTGCCGCTGCGCTGCTCGATGATCTGGTCGAGGCCGGCGAACGCGCCGCCGACGATGAACAGCACGTTGGTCGTGTCGATCTGGATGAACTCCTGGTGCGGGTGCTTGCGCCCGCCCTGCGGAGGCACCGAGGCCGTCGTGCCCTCGAGGATCTTGAGCAGCGCCTGCTGCACGCCCTCGCCCGACACGTCCCGGGTGATCGAGGGGTTCTCGCTCTTGCGCGAGATCTTGTCGACCTCGTCGATGTAGATGATGCCGGTCTCGGCCTTCTTGACGTCGTAGTCGGCGGCCTGGATGAGCTTGAGGAGGATGTTCTCGACGTCCTCGCCGACGTAGCCGGCCTCGGTCAGGGCGGTCGCGTCGGCGATCGCGAACGGCACGTTGAGCATGCGGGCCAGGGTCTGCGCGAGATAGGTCTTGCCACAGCCGGTGGGACCCACGAGCAGGATGTTGGACTTGGCCAGCTCGACCTGGTCGTCCTTGCTCCGCGAGCTGCCGACCTGCGCCTGGACCCGCTTGTAGTGGTTGTAGACCGCGACGGCCAGCGACTTCTTGGCGCCGTCCTGCCCGATGACGTAGCCGTTGAGGAAGTCGTAGATCTCGTGGGGCTTGGGCAGCTCACCAAGGCTCAGCTCGGCACCCTCGGCGAGCTCCTCCTCGATGATCTCGTTGCAGAGGTCGATGCACTCGTCGCAGATGTAGACACCTGGGCCGGCGATGAGCTTCTTGACCTGCTTCTGGCTCTTTCCGCAGAAAGAACACTTCAGCAGATCGGCGGTTTCACCAATGCGTGCCACGTGGAGAGTCCTTCCTTGGACGACACAGTCTGAGACTGCGCGCTGTGAGCCGAAGCTGGCCCGTGACCGAGAGAGCAATATTTTCACCCTAGCGGCGAATGTGTGTCTGCGTCTCGGTCACGGGGCCGTGTGTCATGGGCGTGTCTCAGACGGCCGGGACCTTGAGGGTCTCGAGGACCTCGTCGATCAGGCCGTACTCGAGCGCCTGTGCTGCGGTGAGGATCTTGTCGCGATCGACGTCGCGGCTGACTTCCTCGACCGGCTTGCCCGATGCGTCGGAGATCATCTTCTCCATCAGCTCGCGCATGCGCAGGATCTCGTTGGCCTGGATCTCGAGGTCGGAGATCTGTCCGCCGGTGCCCTCGGTGTAGGGCTGGTGGATCAGGATGCGGCTGTTGGGCAGCGCCAGACGCTTGCCGGGCGTGCCGGCGGCGAGCAGCACCGCGGCGGCCGAGGCGGCCTGGCCGAGGCAGATGGTCTGCACGTCGGGCTTGAGGTAGCGCATCGTGTCGTAGATCGCGGTCAGCGCCGTGAACGAGCCACCGGGGCTGTTGATGTAGATGCTGATGTCGCGGTCGGGGTCCATCGCCTGGAGGCACAGCATCTGCGCCATGACGGCGTTGGCGACATCGTCGCTGATCGGCGTGCCGAGGAAGATGATGCGGTCCTCGAACAGCTTGGCGTAGGGATCGATGCGGCGGAAGCCGTAGGACGTGCGCTCTTCCCACTGCGGGATGTAATAGCTCATTTGACGTCTCCTGCGCTCTTGACCACGTGATCGATCAGTCCGTACTCCTTGGCCTGGTCCGGCGTGAACCACCGGTCCCGGTCGGAGTCGAGCTCGATCTGGTCGACGCTCTGGCCGCTGTGGTGGGCCTGCAGCTCGTTGAGCTGCTTCTTGAGAAGCAGGCTCTGCTGGGCCTGGATCTTGATGTCGGACGCCGAGCCGCCGATGCCGCCCGAGGGCTGGTGCATCATGATGCGCGCGTGCGGCAGGGCGTAGCGCTTGCCGGCCGTGCCCGCGGCGAGCAGGAACTGGCCCATCGAGGCGGCCAGGCCCATGCCGAACGTGGCGACATCGTTGGAGATGAACTGCATCGTGTCGTAGATCGCCATGCCGGAGTCGACCGAGCCGCCCGGCGAGTTGATGTAGAGGTAGATGTCGGCCTGCGGGTCCTCTGCGTTGAGCAGCAGCATCTGGGCGCAGATCGCGTTGGAGTTGGAGTCGCGGACCTCGGAGCCCAGGAACACGATGCGTTCCTTGAGCAGCCGCTGGTAGATGTGGCCGTCGAGATCCGAGGGGCCGGCCTCGCCGGCCATTCTCGGCGACATGGGGCTGGGGGTATCCGGTGTGTTCACGTCCCCAAACCTAGACGGCCGCGGGTTCGAACACACGCGAAAACACGGCTGTTCGCTGACAGCGTGAACGGGTCAGTCGTACGCACCCGGGAACCACCTGGTCCCAGTCGATGACTGACCCGGTCACGACGCCACTCCGATCGGACAGCAGGAACGCCACCATCGCGGCGATCTCATCGACCTGCCCGAGCTTGCCCATCGGCTGGGATGCCGCCGCCTTCTCGAGCCAGTCGTCGCCTGCACCGTGGAACTCTCGCTGCACGGCGTCCTCGCCCTCGGTCTCGGTCCAGCCGATGTTGAGGCCGTTGATCCGCACCCGGTCCCAGCGGTGCGCGTGGGCCGCGTTGCGCGTCAGCGCGGCAAGTCCCGCCTTGGCCGCCGCGTACGGCGCGAGGTACGGCTGGCCGCCGTGCGACGTCATCGTGATGACATTGACGATCGTGCCGCCACTCCCCCTCGCGACCATGTCCGCGACGGCCGCCTGCATCAGGAAGAACGGCGCCCGCAGGTTGACGGCGACGTGCGCGTCGAAGAGCTCCGGCGTCGTGTCGAGAAGCGTGCCCCGGCTGGTGAGCCCGGCCGCGTTGACGAGCGAGTCGATCCGCCCGTGCCGCTCGATCGTCTCCGCGACGGTTCGCCGCGCCTGATCGACGTCGCCCACGTCGGCCTGGACGAACGTCGCGCGGTCGCCCAGCGCGTCGACGAGCTCGGTCCCGCGGCCGATGGTGCGTCCGCTGACCACCACCGAGCCGCCCTCCTCGACCACGGCACGGGCGATGCCCGCGCCGACCCCCTGCGTGCCGCCACTCACGAGCACGACACGCCCCTCCAGCAACGATTCAGCCATGTGTGCGCCGACGATCGGCGTACGCGTCGAGGGCCCCGTTTGTCCGGGCGGCGTCCCATCCCTCGTCCAGCGCCTGGTGGATCAGCTCGGCCTGGGCGACCGGCGTCAGGCCATTGATGTTGGCATCGCGATCGAGGTTGGTCGGGAAGGGATAGCCCTCGGCCGATGACGCGATCGCGTTGGTGAGGAACTGCTCGGTCGCGCCGGCGGCCTTCCGGGCAGCCAGCACGGGGTAGACCGCCTTGGACGTGCGCACGCGGTCCACGGTCTCCATCGCACGGCCGAAACCGGACGAGACCTGCAGCAGGTTGGCCATGCGCTGGACGTCCGCCGAGACGTTGTTGCCGGCACCGTGGAACAGGGCGGGGTTGAAGAAGCCCGCATCACCCTTGGCCAGCGGCAGCTGGACGAAGTGGTCCGCGAAGTACGCGCGGAACTCGGGCAGGCGCCACGCAAGGTAGCCCGGGACGTACTTGTGCGAGTGCGGGAGGTACATCGTCGGCCCGCTCTCGACGGGCATGTCCGAGTGGGCCACGGCGCCCTGCAGCGTCAGCACCGGCGACAGCAGGTGCACGTGTGCGGGATAGCGCTCGACGACGTCGTTCGCGAGGAAGCCCAGGTGATAGTCGCGATGAGGGTCCTGTGCGACGCCACCGGGACGCACCACGTTGACCTGTGACGTCACCTGGTAGCCCGGGCCGAGCCAGGCGCCAGAGATCAGGGCAAGGATGTCATTGGCGTAGTAGTCGACGAACGCCTCGGGATCGCGCACCGCGAGCTTCTCCAGCGCGTTCCAGACGCGGCTGTTGGCTCCCGGCTTGGCGAAGTGGTCGACGGGCGCGGTTCCTGCTGCGCGCTCGTCCGCGATCATCGCGTCGAACGCGGCCGTCACGCGGTCCACGACGTCGAGATCGTCGAAAGCCCCCTTGAGCACGACGAGCCCCGGCCCGTCGGTGAGGGCCCGGACGAGCTCGCCCTCGACCTCCGCACGCCCGTCGGCACTGACGGCGGCGCGACGCAGCGCAGCGGAGTCGTACACGAGGACGCCCTGCTCCACGCTGTCGGCTCGGGGGAAGTCTGCGATGTCGGTCGTCGCCGAGACGACTTCGGCGAAGTCGGCGACGCTGCAGTCGGACTCCTTGAGGCGTACAGGACGGGAGACGTTCGTCGGGAACGTGGCGGACATGGTGGATCTCCTCGGTGTGGGTGGCTCTTCCTCGACGCTAGTGCGGTCAACGCCCGCGTACGATGGTCAGAACACCTCAAAAACACCTCAGAGTGAGACGCACCACATGGCCCATCCGTACCGATTGCGCGAGATCGCCCAGCAGTCCGGCCTGAGCCTGGCGACCGTCGATCGTGTGCTCAACCGGCGATCGGGCGTGCGGCAGAGCACCGTGGCGGAGGTCGAGCAGGCGATCGCCGAGCTCGACCGGCAGGCGAGCCAGCTGCGTATCGGAGGACGGACGTTCCTCATCGACCTCGTGATGCAGACGCCACCACGGTTCTCGGCGGCAGTGAGGGGGGCGCTCGAGGCGGAGCTGCCGCACCTGCGACCCGCGGTCATCCGCTCTCGGTTCCACTTTCAGGACACCAGCTCGCCCGCCGACATCGTGCGCACCCTCGCCGGCATCGCCCGCCGCGGTTCGCACGGCGTGATCCTCAAGGCCCCGGACGCGCCGGAGGTCAGCACGGCGGTGGACCAGCTCGTCGCTCTCGGCATCCCGGTCGTCACGCTCGTCACCGACGTGCCGGACAGCCGACGCGTCGCATACGTCGGCATCGACAACCGAGCCGCGGGCGCCACGGCCGCCTACCTCGTCGACCAGTGGAGCCCTGGCACGACAGGCTCCGTGCTCGTGACGCTCAGCAGTGCGGACTTCCGCGGGGAGGGTGACCGCTGGCGAGGCTTCCGAAACACGCTCGCGGAGCTTTCGCCGGCACGGACGGTCCGCGAGGTGGGTGGCACCGATGGGCTGGACGCCACGATGCTCGACGCCGTCGCCGCTGCGCTCACCGCCGACCCCACGATCGATGCGGTCTACTCGATCGGTGGTGGCAACATCGCGACGCTGGAGGCGTTCCGGCTCGCCGGACGCGAGTGCCGGGTCTTCATCGCGCACGATCTCGACGAGGACAATGCCATGCTGCTGCGGCAGCGCCGGCTCTCAGCCGTCGTCCACCACGACCTGCGCGACGACATGCGGCGCGTGTGCCGCGTCATCATGCAGGCCAACGGCGCGGTGCCCGGTCCGGTGCACTCGCTTCCGTCACCCATCCAGGTCGTGACACCGTTCAATGCCCCGAGCGCGTTCCTCCCCACCGCTGACGATGGGGGTCCCCCCACGAGCTCTGCGAGTAGGGGGCGGGTTGTTGCGCCCTGACGAGAGAGTTCAACTCTCTCCTCGGGGGGTGACACCCAGCCCGGATCGGCGACGTCAGAGCGTGAACGCCTCGCGGAAGCGCTCGAGGGCGACGGTGGAGTCGCCGCTCGCGTACGCCTCCATCGCCACGACACCGTCATAGCCGGCGTCGGCAAGGGCACGCGCGACGAACGGCCAGTTGACCTCGCCCGTGCCCGGCTCGCAGCGACCGGGGACGTCCGCGACCTGCACCTCACCCAGGTGTGGCGCGGACCGGCGGATCAGCTCGACGAGGTTCCCCTCGCCGATCTGTGCGTGATAGAGGTCGAGGTTCATCTTGAGGTGCGGGCTGTCGACCGCGCTGACCAGCGCCAGCGTGTCGGCGGCGCGGCCGAACGGCGTGCCCGGGTGGTCGACCTCGGTGTTGAGGTTCTCCAGCACGAACGTGACGCCGTGCCGCTCCCCCAGCTCGGCGACGCGCGAGAGCGTACGTTCGGCGGCGAGCCACATCTCGCCCGTCACGACCTCGACCGGGCGTACGGGGATGCCGCCCTCGCCCAGGCCGGTGCCGTGCAGGTTGAGCGACGGGCAGTGGATCGCCTGGGCGAACGGGATCGACTCCTCTGCCGTCCGGAGCAGCTCGTCGGCGCCGTCAGGCGTGATCAGGTCGCCCGTCACGTAGCCGGTCATCGAGGTGAACGTCGCACCGGTCGCCGCCAGAGCGGCGGCGTCCTTGTCGGTCCAGCCCCAGATCTCCGCGGCGAAGCCCGCCGCGTGGATCCGCTCGATCCGCTCCAGCAGCGGGAGCTCGGTGAACACCATCTCGGCGCACACCGCCAAGCGTGAAGCTCATGCGTACAGGCCGGGGCGCTCCGGTACGTCGACGGACTCGCGGGCGCCCGAGCCGAGGGCCCGTACGCCCGACGCGGCGACGAGGTTGGCGACGTAGCCGTCCCACGCGCTCGCGCCGACGACCGTTCCGGCCAGCGATGCCTCGGCCCACGCCGCGAGCTCGAGCCGGTAGGACTCGATGAAGTGCGCGACGAAGTCGCTGCCGATCGTGCTGCCGCCCGAGCCGGCGATCCGGCGGACGACCGGCGTGCGCGGCTCCAGCGACGCCGAACCGCCCGTGCCGACGACCTCGACGCGTACGTCGTAGCCGTAGCCGGCGTTGACGAAGACCTCGGCGGTGATCATCTGGCCGCCGCTGGTCCACAGCGTCGCGACCTGCGGGTCACGGAATCCGTCGACGATCGGCGACTCGACCCGGATGCCGACGATCTCGCCGTCGAGCAGCCACCGGAACGTGTCGAACTCGTGGATCATCGAGCCGGTCACGAGGCCGGCGTCATCCGTGCTGGTGGAGTTGGACGCGTTGCGGTGGATGCCGTGCACCACGCGGACGTCGCCGAGGGTGCCGTCGTCGATGGACGCCTTGAGGTCGAGGAAGCCGGGGTCGAACCGGCGGTTGAACCCGACCTGCACGAGCCGGCGGCCGAGCGCCACCTCGGCGTCGACGACCGCGGCGGGCCTCGTCGGCGTGACGGCAAGCGGCTTCTCGCACAGCACCGGCTTGCCGGCCGCGATGCAGGCCAGGGCCAGGTCGGCGTGCGTGAAGTCCGGCGATGCGATGACGACGGCGTCGACGTCGGTGCCGGCGATCAGCGCCTCGGCCGAGTCGGCGATCTCGGCGCCGACCGACGAGGCGACCTCCTTGGCCGCGTGCGGTGTCCATGTCGAAGACCCGCGTGACCTGCGGCCGCCGGGACACCCGCGGCGAGCGTCGCGACGTGCGACGGCGCCCATCGCCCCGGCGCCGACGACGCCGACTCTCAGTCGCTGCGCTCACAGGGTGACCCACTTTCGTTCGTCGGCCGACACGATCATCGCGTCGACGGTGCGCGCTGCGATCAGCGCGTCATGGATGGTGGCGCCGTGCGGCTTGCCGTCGGCGATCGACTGCACCAGCCGGCGCGGCCTCGATGACCTTGAGGTCGTCGAAGCCCATGGGGTTGTTGGCGCCGGGCTGGAACGCGCCGAGCTCGCCGTCGCCCGGGGTCGACGTAGCGCGTCGCGTAGAACGCGTCCTGGTAGTCCTGGTCGAGGCAGACCTGCAGCTCGCCCATGCGCCGGAAGTCCCACTTGAGCGCGCCCGTCGTGCCGTGCACCTCGATGCCGTACGTGTTCTGCTCCCCGACCGCCGACGCGGCTCGCCTCGAGGATGCCGCGCGAGCCGCCGTCGAAGCCGCAGGAGCGCCGAGACGTAGTCCTCGTTCTCGACCGGCGCCCATCGCGCCGGCGCCGCGCTCGTAGTGCATGCGCACCGGGCCGGGCCTCGGGCCGCTGCGGGATGAACGTCGCCCGGTCGGCGATGAGCTCGTCGATGTCGGCCACGACGTAGCGGACCAGGTCGGCCGCGTGGCTGACCAGGTCGCCGAGCACGCCGCTGCCGGCGAACTCGTTGTGGAACCGCCACGACAGCGCGCCTTCGGGGTGCGCGGCGTAGTCGCGACACGAAGCGCACGGACGTGTGCTCGACCGTGCCGAGCCGTCCCGACGCGACGAGCTCGCGGGCCAGCTCGACCGCCGGGGCGTTGCGGTAGTTGAAGCCGGCGGCGGTCTGCACGCCGGCCGCGTCGACCGCCGCGACGATCTCGGCGGTCTCGGCGGCGTTGCGTCCCGCGGGCTTCTCGACCCACAGGTGCTTGCCGGCCTCTGCCGCGGCCACGGCCACGTCGCGGTGGATGAAGTTGGGCCCGGTCACGCACACCAGGTCGACGTCGTCACGGGTCACCAGCTCGCGCCAGTCGGTGAGCTGGTGCTCGAACCCGAACGCCTGCGCAGCGCGCTCCGTACGGTCGTCGTCCGCCGTGTCGGCCACGGCGACGAGCCGTGGCCGCAACGGGCTGTCGGTGTAGTGCTGCGTGAGCCGGCTCAGCGCCCGGGCGTGGACCTGACCCATCCAGCCCGAGGCCCGACGATCGCCGACGCGGAGCTCGGCGCTGTCACGTGATCTCTGCCTTCATCTCCTGCGCGACCGACGAGTCCGCGCCCATCGTCTGCTCGATCTCGTGCGCGAGCGACTCCAGCTCGGCGCCGCCGGCCATCATCGAGGTCAGCTCCTCGAGCGACAGCTCGGACTTGGGGAAGTCACCCATGCTCTTGCCGCGACGCAGCAGCATGAACCGGTCGCCGACCGGATAGGCGTGGTGCGGGTTGTGGGTGATGAACACGACGCCCAGACCGCGCTCGCGGGCCTTGGCGATGTACTTCAGCACGACGCCGGACTGCTTGACGCCGAGCGCCGCGGTGGGCTCGTCGAGGATCAGCACGCGGGCGCCGAAGTAGACCGCGCGGGCGATCGCGACGCACTGCCGCTCACCGCCGGACAGCGTGCCGATCGGCTGGTCGACGTCACGCAGGTCGATGCCCATCGCGGCCAGCTCGGACTTCGGTGTCTTCTTCATGAAGTCGATGTCGAGCTTCTTGAACGGGCCGACAGCCCTTGGTGATCTCGCTGCCGAGGAAGAAGTTGCGCCACACCGGCATCAGCGGGACGACCGCGAGGTCCTGGTAGACCGTCGCGATGCCGAGCTCGAGCGCGGCACGCGGGCTGCGACATGCTTGTGCTCCTCGCCGTCGATCAACAGCTCGCCCGTCGGTGTGCTCGTGCGCACCCGCCAGGATCTTGATGAACGTCGACTTGCCGGCACCGTTGTCGCCCAGCACGCAGGTCACCTCGCCCGCACGTGACGGACGTCGACACGTCGCTGCAGCGCGATGATGTTGCCGTAGCGCTTGCCGATGTCGCGCACCTCGATGATCGCGGTGCCCGCGGCGGCGGCGCGGGCAGCTGACGACGGGCGTGCCGTGGACTCGGCGACGCCGCTCTCGGTCTCGGACTCGAGTCTCGGCGGAGGTCTTGGCGTCTCGTCGGTCGATCATCTGCTGTCTCCGCCCGCTTGCGAACCCATTCATTGAGGAGCACCGCTCCCAGCAGCATGACGCCGAGGAACGCCTTGAGCCAGTTGTTGTCCCAGCCCGAGTAGACGATGCCCTGGTTGACCATGCCGTAGATCAGCGCGCCGAAGGCCGCGCCGATCGCCGAGCCGTAGCCGCCGGTCATGAGGCAGCCACCGACCACGGCGCAGATGATGTAGATGAACTCCTGGCCGACGCCGGTGTTGCTCTGGACCGTCGACGTCGTGAAGATCAGCAGCATGCCGACGAGCCAGCCGGCTCCTGCGGTCGTCATGAACAGCCCGACCTTGGTCTTGAACACCGGGACGCCGATCTGGCGGGCCGCGGTCTGCGCGCCGCCGACCGAGAAGATCCAGTTGCCGGTCCTGGTACGCAGCAGGACCCAGGTCGCGACGGCCGTGACGCCGATCCACCAGAACACCGACGCGTAGATCTGACCGCCCGGCGCCGCTGCCGTTGATGTCGACCGACGAGCCGAAGACCTTCTTGGCCTGGTCGTAGTAGCGGGACGTCCGTCATGCCCTGGATCGCGACCTGGCCGATCAGCGCCTTGGTGCCGGCGAGGTCGATGCCCTGCAGGACGAAGAACGTCCCGAGCGTCACGATGAAGCTCGGCAGCCCGGTCTTCATCACGAGGATGCCGTTGATCGCCCCGATGCCGAGCGCCAGCGCGAGGGACACGACGATCGCGACCCAGATGTTGAGGCCGTACTCGGTCGTCAGGACGCCGATCGACGAGGCCGGTGAAGCCGGTCATCGCGCCGGCGGACAGGTCGAACTCGCCGCCGATCATGAGCAGCGCGACCGCGACGGCCATGATGCCGATCGTCGAGGCGCCGCGAAGCCAGGTGCTGGCGCCGCTGGCCGTGGCGAACGTGTCGGTCGTGACGGCGAAGAAGACGAAGATCACGATGGCCGCGACGAGCGCGCCGATCTCCGGGCGTTTCAAGAGCTTGGTCAGGGTCGACGTACGCGCGACGCGCTCGTCGGCCAGGGTGGCGGTGGTCATGGTGGCTCCGTTTCCTCGACGCCTCAGATGCTCGTCGAGCCTGCGTATGAGTGAGGGTGAGGGCCGGGGGCCCGGCGGGTGCCGGGCCCCCGGTCAGCTCAGCGTGTTCCGTTCTGCTGCGTACTTCAGGACAGCGTCGGCGTTGTCCTTCGTGATGAAGGCCGGGCCGGAGTTGATCGGCTGGCCGCCACCGATGTCGTTGCCGTTGATCGACTTCAGGTAGAGGCCCGTGACACCCAGGAAGCCCTGGACGTACGGCTGCTGGTCGACCGCGAACAGGATCGTGCCGGCCTGGATGTCCTTGATGACGTCCTCGGATGAGGTCGAACGTCGCCGACCTTGGCGCTGCTGCCGGAGTCCTTGACGGCGCCGACGGCGTCGATCGCGTACTGTGCCACCGAGCGTCAGCACGGCGTCGATCGACTTGTCGGCCTGGAGCTTCGACGTGATCGTGGACTGCGACCGCGCTGTCGTCGGTGCCGTCGACCTGCAGGTTCTCCATCTTGCCGCCGAACGTCGTCGGCGACCGCCGTGCAGCGCTCCTCGAGGCCGACGTTGCCGGCTTCCTGGATGACGCAGATCGCGTTCTTGCAGGCCTTCGCCCTTGAGCCGCTCGCCGACAGCCTCACCGGCGATGGTCTCGGTCTGGCCGACGTGGGTGATCGCGCCGAAGTCCTTGAACTTGTCGATGCCGGAGTTGATCGTGATGACCGGGATGCCTGCGGCGACGGCCTTCTTGACGCTGTCCTCGAGGCCGTCGGGGTTGGCCATCGAGATGACGATGCCGTCGATCTTGTCGGCGACCGCGCCGTCGATCAGCGTGCTCTGCTTGCGCCGGGTCGCCGTCGCGAGCTGTACTCGACCTTGACGCCGTAGTCCTTGCCGGCCTGCTCGGCGCCGGACTTGACCCGTCCCAGAACGCGTCGCCGGGCGCGCCGTGGGTGACGACCGCGATAGGTGTAGTCCTTGCTCGGCGGTCTCTGTCACGTGCCTTCGTCGCTTGCCCGTGCCACTGCATGCGGCCAGCAGAGCGCCGGCGGCAGCAATGGCGCCGACAATCTTGATTCTCTTCATGTGGTGGTGTTCCTTCTCTTCTGGGTGCCCGGCGCCATGGAGGCGGTCGGGGTCAGTGTGCCGTCGGGAAGTTCAGCTGGGCGAGGGACTCCTCGCTGACGTGCGGCCACCGGGTGGTGACCACCTTGGCCTGGGTGTAGAACCTCACTCCTTCGGGACCGTGGATGTGGTGGTCGCCGAACAGTGAGTCCTTCCAGCCTCCGAAGGAGTGGAAGGCCATCGGCACCGGGACCGGCACGTTGATGCCGATCATGCCCGACGTGGACCTTCCGCTGGAAGGTGCGTGCCACCTCACCCGAGGAAGTGAACACCGCTGTGCCGTTGCCGTACGGATTCGAGTTGATGAGCTCGATGGCAGCGTCCAGCGTCGGAACCCGCAGCACGGTGAGCACGGGTCCGAAGATCTCGTCGGTGTAGACCGACATGTCGGTGGTGACGTGGTCGAGCAGCGTCGGGCCCGACGAAGAAGCCCTCTTCGTGGCCCTCGACGACCAGGTCGCGGCCGTCGACGACGACCTTGGCGCCGGCGTCCTCGCCCTGGCCGATGTAGTCGACGATGCGGTCGCGTGACGCCGCGGTCACGACGGGCCCCATCTCGGCGTCCGGGTCGGTGCCGGCGCCGACCTTGAGGTCCGGTCGAGCGCTCGCGGACCTTGTCGACCAGCGTGTCGGCGGCCGGACCGACGGCGACGACGGCGCGAGATCGCCATGCACCGCTGCCCGGCCGAGCCGTAGCCCGCCGCGACGATGTGGTCGGCGGCGAAGTCGAGGTCGGCGTCGGGCATCACGACGGCGTGGTTCTTGGCGCCGCCGAGCGCCTGGACCCGCTTGCCGGTGCGCGAGGCGCTGCTCGTGGACGTACTTGGCGATCGGCGTCGAGCCGACGAACGACACGGCGCGCGATGCCGGGGTGGTCGAGGATCGCGTCGACCGCGACCTTGTCACCGTGCACGACGTTGAAGACGCCGTCGGGCAGCCCGGCCTTCTGGCTAGAGCCGGGCGACCAGGTCGGACGCACCCGGGTCGCGCTCGGACTCGGCTTGAGGATGAACGTGTTGCCGCACGCGATCGCGACCGGGTGCATCCACAGCGGCACCATGATCGGGAAGTTGAACGGCGTGATGCCGGCGACGACGCCGAGCGGCTGGCGGAACGAGTGCGAGTCGACGCCGCCGGAGACCTGGTCGGTGAACTCGCCCTTGAGCAGCTGCGGGATGCCGCAGGCGAACTCGACGACCTCGCGGCCGCGGACGACCTCGCCCTTGGCGTCGTCGAGCGTCTTGCCGTGCTCGGAGCTGATGATCGCCGGCGAGCTCGTCCTCGTGCTTCGACCAGCAGCTCGCGGAAGGCGAACATGATGCGCGAGCGGGCCGTCACCGACGTCTCGCCCCACGTCTCGAACGCCGTCGCGCGCCGCCTGCACCGCGGCGTCGACGTCGCCGGCGGTCGCCAGGCGGACCTGGGCCTGCGGCGCGCCGACCGCGGGGTCGTACACGTCGGCGAACCGGTCGCTCTCGCCCGGCGACGCTCGCTTGCCGCCGATCCAGTGCTCGATACGTTCTCATGCGTTGTCGTCCTTCGTCGGTCGTGTCGGTGGGCGCAAGGTGGCTGCGCTGGTGGGTCTTGTGCTGCCTCGTACGCCGCTGCGGGCCTGCTGGGTGCGAGTCGAGCGCGGAGACCTCGGCCACCGGGACGTCCCACCACGCCGGACTGTCCGGAGCCGGCACCAGCGGGTCGGTCTCGACGTGGATCACGGTCGTCCGCGTCGGACTGCTTGGCCTTGAGCGACCGCCTTCTCGAAGTCCTCGATGCCGGTCGCGCGACAGCACGTCGGCGCCGAGGCTCGCGGCGTTGGCGGCGAGGTCGACCGGCAGCACGTCGCCGTCGAGGCCGGTCTCGGTGCGGTAGCGGTACTGCGTGCCGAACCGCTGCGAGCCGAGCGACTCCGACAGCGCGCCGATCGAGGCGAAGCCGTGGTTCTGCACCAGGACGACGATGATCTTGACGCCCTCGGCGACCGCGGTGACGAGCTCGGTGCCATCATCAGGTAGGAGCCGTCGCCGACCATGACGAACACGTCGCGGTCGTCGTCGTGCTCGTCGAGCGCGCCAGCTTGACGCCGAGGCCGCCGGCGATCTCGTAGCCCATGCAGGAGAAGCCGTACTCGACGTGATAGCCCTTGCGGTCGCGGGTGCGCCACAGCTTGTGCAGGTCGCCGGGCATCGAGCCGGCGGCGCACACGCACGACGTCGCGCGGGTCGCGACAGCTCGTTGACCGACGCCGATCACCTCCGACTGGGCCGGCAGCGGTTGCGTTGTCGACGGTCGTAGGCGGCCTGGACGATCTCGTCCCACTCCCGCGCGAGCTGCGTCGCGCCGTCGCGGTGTGCGCGGAGTCGACCGTCCAGCCCTCGAGCGCTGCGCCGAGCTGCTCGCAGGCCCTCGCGCGCGTCGGCCGACGAGGCTCGTCGCGGACGAGCTTGTGCGCGTCGAACGACGCGACGTTGAGGTTGACGAACCGCACGTCGTCCGCGGCGAACACGGTGCGCGAGGCGGTCGTGAAGTCGCTGTAGCGCGTGCCGACGCCGATGACGACGTCGGCCTCGGCGGCCAGCGCGTTGGCGGCGGTCGTGCCGGTGGCGCCGATGGCGCCGACGGACTGCGGGTGGTCGTATGCCAGCGACGCCCTTGCCGGCCTGGGTCTCGGCCACCGGGATGCCCGTCGCCTCGGCGAACGCGCGCAGCGCGTCGGTTGGCCCGGCTGTAGATGACGCCGCCGCCGGCGACGATCAGCGGCTGCTCGCCGCGCGGATCGCGTCGACGGCGCGGTCGAGCGCAGCCGGCTCGGGCACCGGGCGGGCGACGTGCCAGACCCGCTTGGCGAACAGCTCCTCGGGCCAGTCGTACGCCTCGGCCTGGACGTCCTGCGGCAGCGCCAGCGTCACCGCGCCGGTCTCGGCCGGGTCGGTCAGCACGCGCATCGCGGCGAGCAGCGCCGGGGCGAGCTGCTCGGGGCGGTTGCACGCGGTCGAAGTAGCGCGACACCGGCCGGAACGCGTCGTTGACCGCGATGTCGCCGTTGGCCGGGTCCTCGAGCTCCTGCAGCACGGGGTTGGCGACCTGGGTGGCGAACGATGTCGCCGGGCAGCAGCAGCACCGGGAGCCGGTTGATCGGTGGCGAGCGCGGCGCCGGTGACCATGTTGGTCGCGCCGGGGCCGACCGACGCCGTGCACGGCGAACGTGGCCAGCCGGTCGCGCTGCCGGGCGTACGCCGACCGCGCGTGCACCATGGCCTGCTCGTTGCGGCCCTGGAAGTAGCGCAGGTCGCTGACGGGTCGCCTGGCGACCTCGCGCTCGAGCAGCGCCTGGCCGACGCCGGCGACGTTGCCGTGGCCGAAGATGCCCCAGCAGCCGGCGAAGAAGGCGTTCTCGACGCCGTCGCGCTCGACGTGCTGCGCCTCGAGGAAGCGCACGAGGGCCTGGGCGACGGTCAGTCGTATCGGTCATCGGTCGCCTCCCGGCCTCGCCGAACGGGCAGCCGGGGGTCGATCGGCCTGGTCGGCCCAGGTGTCGCGGACCCAGGCGTGCGCCGGGTCGTCGCAGATCAGCCAGGCGCGCTCGGTCGCCGGGCCGGCCATCACGTTGAGGTAGTAGAGGTCGTAGCCGGGCGCCGCCATCGACGGGCCGTGCCAGCCGTGCGGGATCAGCACGACGTCGCCGCTGCGGACCTCGGCCAGCGACGTCGATGTCGGCGCCGTCGTGGCCGTAGACGCGCTGGTAGCCGATGCCCGGGCCGGCCGGGCCGTCCGCGACCTCGAAGTAGTAGATCTCCTCGAGCGCGCTCTCGCCGTCGCGCTCCTCGTCGTGCTTGTGCGGCGGGTACGACGACCAGTTGCCGCCGGGCGTCAGCACCTCGCAGGCGATCAGCCGGTCGGCCTCGAGGACGCCCGGGGTGCCGAAGTTGTTGACCTGCCGGCTCGCCTGTCCGGCGCCGCGCAGCTCGACGGGCACGTCGGCCTTGGCCAGGTAGTGCCGGATGCGAGCCGGTTGTCGCAGACGCGCCGACGGCAAGCGCGAACCGGCCGCCGGCCGCGCTGGTGATCGTCGGCTCGGCGTCGCGGGGCACGTACACGAAGTCGCTCGGGCCCGGCGAACACGCTCGGCGCGGCCCTCGAGCGGCGTACGTCTGACCGTCGCACCGTCACGTCGGCACGACCCGCCCAGCGACAGCACGACGTACTCGGAGCCGCTCGGTGTCGATCGTCTCGCTCTGCCCGGCGCCGAGCTCGAGGACGCGCAGCCCGCTGTAGGCCCAGCCTGCGGACTCCGGGGTGACCTCGACGACGTACGGGGATGCCGCTCGCCGCGCGCACATGGTAGTGGCATGACCACGTCAGATCATCTCCACGGTCGCGTCGACGGCGGCCGCGACGTCGCCGTCGGGCGGGTAGAGCAGCGAGCGGCCGACGACCATGCCGCGTGACGCTGGGGCTGGCCAGCGCCTTCGACCACTGCGGCGAACTGGGCGTCCTGGTCGGACGACGACCTCGCCGCCGAGCAGCAGCGACCGGCAGCGTCGTCGCAGCCAGCACCTCGTCCATGTCGCTCGACGACCGGCAGCTTGAGCCAGGTGTAGGCCGACGTGCTCGCCGAGGCCGGCCGCCACGGTCGCCGAGCGGATGACGGCCTCGGTCGTCAGGTCGTTGCGGACGCGGCCATCGGCGCCGGTCGCGAGATGAACGGCTCGACCATCGCCATCAGCCTGGTGCGCCGGCGAGCTCGTCGACGGCGTTGGCGCAGGCCTGCAGCGTCGGCGCGCGTCGCGGGGTCCTCGGGGTCGATGCGAAGCAGCATCTTGCCGCCCTGGAAGCCCGCCGCTGCGATCGCGCCCGCGTCGTAGCCCGGTGAAGCGGTCGTCGATCTCGAAGACCGTGCCGGCCAGGCCACCGCGGTTCATCGAGCCGATGACGACCTTGCCCTCGAGGGCGCCCAGCAGCAGCAGGTCCTCGATGATGTCGGCCGTGCCGAGCACGCCGTCGACGCCGGGCCGCTCGAGCGCGCGGACCATAGTCGGCGCAGCAGCTCGCACGCGGTCAGCCATCGCCAGTGGCGTCGTCGCCGGCGCGCAGGGCTCCGCGAGCCGGGTGGTCGGCCGCGACGAGCAGCAGTCGCCCCGTCTCGCCGACGAGGCCGGTCGGGCTGCTGCCGGCTCGCGGCGAGCTCGGCGATCCGCTCGGGGTGCGAGCGCGCGCGTCGCGACGACGCTCGCAATGCTCTCGGCGTTGACCGTGGTCATCAGACCTTCCCCCGTTCGAGCACCGCGTCGACCTCGGTCGGCGGTGGGCATGGCATCGGCGCAGGACAGCTGCCCGGCGACGAACGCACCTGCGGCGTTGGCGAATGCCAGGATGGTCGTCGAGGTCCCAGCCGCGGAGCAGCCCGTGGCACGAGCGCGCCGCCGAAGGCGTCGCCGGCGCCCAGACCGTTGACGACGTCGACCGGGACCGGCGGCACGACGACCGACTCGTCGCCGCGCACACCCAGCACCCCGGCGGGGCCCTGCTTGACGACGGCGAGCTCGACGCCGGCGGCGACGCAGCGCCTTGGCGGCGGCCTGCGGGTCGCGTCTCGCCGATCGCGACCTCGCACTCCTCGCGGTTGCCGACCGCCACCGTCGACGTACGGGAGGGCAGCCTGGATCTGGGTGGTGTGCCGCCTCGGCGGACTCCCAGAACATCGGCCGGTAGTCGAGGTCGAGCACCGTGATGCCGTGCTTGCCGCGCGCCTCGAGGGCGGCCATCGTGCGCCTCGCGGCTCGGCTCCTGCGACAGCCCGGTGCCGGTGACCCAGAAGATGTCGGCGGCGCGGATCGCGTCGAAGTCGAGCTCGTCGACGTTGATCTCCAGGTCCGGCGCCTTGGGCTCGCGGTAGAAGTAGAGCGGGAAGTCGTCCGGCGGGAAGATCTCGCAGAACGTCACCGGAGTCGGCAGGCCGGCGACCGGGGTCACCCAGCGTGTCGTCGACGCCGAAGCCCTGCAGCGCCGTGTGGATGAACCGGCCGAACGGGTCGTCGCCCGTACGCGTGATGATGGCGACCCGGTGGCCGAGCCGTGCGGCGGCCACCGCGACGTTGGTCGGAGCTGCCGCCGAGGAACTTGGCGAACGACGTGACGTCCTCGAGGCCGACGCCGACCTGCTCGGGGTAGATGTCGACGCCGACGCGCCCCATCGTGATGAGCTCGAAGTTCGGTCACGCCAGATACAGCCTTCACGATAGTCGAGGCTCGCGCGCACGTTGGCGATCGGGCCTTCGCCCTCGGGCTCGCCGTCCTTGAGCATGACGTCCTGCTCCAGGACGTACCAGCCGTCGTAGCCGGCGCCCTCGAGCGCCTCGATCATGGCGCGCGATGTCGACGTCGCCCTCGCCCAGCGACCTGCCACATGCCGTCGGCGACGGCGTCGGAGAACGTGATCTCCTTGGCGACGACCTTGGCGGCCTTGGCGGTGTCGACGTCCTTGAGGTGGACGTGCTTGACCCGGTCGAGGTTGGCGAGCGTGATCGCGACCGGGTCGGCGCCGGCGACAGCGAGGTGGCCGGTGTCGATGCAGAAGCCGATGTGCGAGCCGTCGACGACGCGCTGGACGTCCTCGGCGGTCTCGACCAGGGTGCCGATGTGCGGGTGGACCACAGCGATGACGCCGCGCTCGGCGGCGTGGTCGGCGATGCGGTCGAGGTTGGTCAGCAGCGTCTTCCACTGGACGTCGTCCAGCACGGGGCGGTCGTCGTACCCGTCGACGCCCGTCGCGGCGGCGAGCACGACGACGCCGGCGCCGGTCGCGAGGCAGGCGTCGATGAAGGTGTCGACCTCGGGCATCGGGTCGTGCGCCGCGTCGTGCAGCACGACCGGGAGGAAGCCGCCGACCGCCTGCAGGTCGTACGTCTGCGAGGAACGCCTTGCGGGCCTCGGGCTCCTCGGGAAGGAAGCCGTCCGGCCCGAACTCGGTGGCGGTGAGGCCGAGCCGCTCCATCTCGGTCATGACCCGCTCGGGCGGCATCTGGAAGCCCCAGCCGGGCACCTCGCACACCCCCCAGGAGATGGGGGCACCGGCCACTCGGGGGCCGGTCTGGCGCAGATCGCTCGCGGTCATGCTGTTCCTTTGCGGGTTTGTGCTGACAAACTATCAAGGTCGAGTGTGTCGCCACTCACACGCGCTGTCAACCCTTTGTCCTGACATATTGACGTCTAGTCATGAGTCGATAGATTGTCCGCATGCCAGGCCCCAGGTTCACGCTCGACCGATCGAGTCCCGTCCCGCTGTACTTCCAGGTGGCCGAGCAGTTCGAGAAGGCGATCCTGACCGGCGAGATCGCGCCCGGCGAGCGGATCGACAACGAGATCGCCCTCGCGAAGGACCTCGGCCTGTCCCGGCCGACGATGCGCCAGGCGATCCAGGTGCTCGTCGACAAGGGCATGCTCGTGCGCAAGCGCGGCGTCGGCACGCAGGTCGTGCACGGCAAGATCCGCCGCTCGGTCGAGCTGACCAGCCTGTTCGACGACCTCAGCGCCGCGGGCCAGAAGCCGCGTACGGAGGTCCTCGCCGTCGGCAAGGTCGCCGCCGAGGAGGACGTCGCCCACGAGCTGCAGCTCAACATCGGCGATGACGTGTGGTCGCTCGAGCGGCTGCGCTTCGTCGGCAAGCAGCCGCTGGCCCTGATGCACAACTTCATCCCGGTCGACGTGGTCGACCTGGACGCCGTCGACCTCGAGAAGACCGGCCTCTACGCGCACATGCGCTCGTCGGGCATCCTCATGCGGGTCGCCCGCCAGCGCATCGGCGCACGCGGCGCCGACGCCAACGAGGCCGCGCTGCTCGGCGAGAAGAAGGGCGCTCCCCTGCTGACGATGGCCCGCACGGCGTACGACAACGCCGGCCGCGCCGTCGAGTACGGCCGCCACGCCTACCGCCCCGACCTGTACGCCTTCGAGCTCACCCTCGTCGACCGCTAACCCTGACGGTTGGGCCCCCGCGAGCTCTGCGAGCAGGGGACACTTTTCGACCGCTGACGGGTCACTTTTGGCCCGCTGACGGGTCACTTTTTGCCCGCTGACGGGTCACTTTTGGCCCGCTGACGGGTCACTTGTCGCCGAAACGTCACGTCTGAAACCCGCCGGTCCGGGCGCGAGGATTCACGGACGATGGACAGCGTGACCATCTCCACGCAGACCCATGACCCGCACACCGTGATCGATCCCGCGATCCTCTACTTCGGCACGCCGGTCGTGCTCGTCACGTCGGTCAACCCCGACGGCAGCAGCAACATCATGCCGATGTCGTCCGCGTTCTGGCTCGGTCAGACCGGCGTGCTCGGCATCGGCGCCCGCTCCCAGACCGCCGCCAACCTACAACGCAATCTCGGCTGCGTGCTCAACCTGCCTTCGGTCGACCTCGTGACCGCAGGTCGACCGGCTCGCCCTGACGACCGGGCGGCGCGACGTGCCACCGGCCAAGGCCGCGCGCGGCTATCGCGCACGAGCCGGACAAGTTCGCTCGAGCGGGCTTGACCGCGCTGCCGTCAGAGACCGTCGACGCCGAGCGCATCGCCGAGTGCCCGGTCAACCTGGAGGCGCACGTCGTCGACCTGCACCCGGTCGATGACGGAATCCTGCTGTTCGAGGTGCAGGTCAGCCGCGTGCACGTGCACGACGCGATCCGCATGCCCGGCACCGCGCACCGCATCGACCCGGATCGCTGGCGGCCGCTCATCATGAGCTTCCAGCACTTCTACGGCCTCGGCGACCGCATACACCCGTCGCGGCTCGCGAGCATCGACGAGGAGCTCTACCGCTGAACGCGAGGCGGCAAGCGACCCTGAGCGGGCAAAAGTGACCCCTCAGCGGGCAATAAGTGACCCCTCAGCGGGCAACAAGTGACCCGTCAGCGTCAGCGGGGTTCGACCTCGGACTTGATCGCGGCGAGCGTACGGTCCATGCCGTCGCGCAGCTCGGCATCGTGCGCGTCCGCGCCGCCGAGGGCGTAACGGGCCGCCAGACGTACGCTCAACGACGGGTTGGGCAGCGCCGTACGCCGCTCCGTCAGCTCGCGTGCCGCCGTCAGCGGGCTCGATCTCGTACGACCAGTCGACGTTGGTCGGCCACACGTGGAACCGGAACACGCCGCGGCCGTTGTCGTTCGCCGGCGGCTTCCACTGCACGACGCGACTGAACGTCGGCCACACGAAGCCCTTGCGACGGTTGAGGTTGATGCCCCGGCGCCCCACCTGCGGCCTGCCGAACAGCCACATGCCGACGAGCTCCGGGCTCCGGCGCGACATCGCCTTGACGTCCGACACAGCGGCCCACACCTCGTCGGGCGTCGCGGCGATCTGGATGGTCGACTCGAGCGGGGGTTGCCCCATGGATCAGCCTTTCGGTACGGGATGGCTCAGGCGCGCCGCGGTGCAGCCGGCAGTGCGCGCAGGTTGCGCGTGCGGGAGTTGAGCCACTCGACGAGCCAGTCTCCCACCCGCGGGTGGTTGAGGAGGGCGAAATGGTGCGCGCTCGGCAGGTACTCGAACGTGGCACCGTCGACGATCGGCCCGGCGCGCCCGACACCGGTCGCCGACGAGAAGTGCACCAGCAGGTCGCCGAGCACGGCGCTCAGCGGATGGCGCTGCGAGGCGCCGAGCGTGGCGGCGACGAAGTGGTACTCCGCGTGCGGCAGCGGCGCCGCGGCGATGCGGTCGAGGCCCCACTGACCCGTGAGGTCCTGACCCTCCCACTCGTCCTTGGTGATGTAGCCGTGGCGCAGGTCGACGATGCCGGCCGAGCGGCTCTCGAGGATCGAGCTGAACGGCGTCGACTCCGGCCAGAACCGCAGCAGCCGCGAGCCGAGGTGCGCGACCTTCTCGAGGTTGGCGCCCGCGTGGGGCGTGCCGAGGCAGACCACGTCGCGTACGAGGTGCTGCCAGGTCTGACCCGACGCCGTCGCGTGGTTGGTCGCGGCGCGGGCGACGAGGCCGCCCATCGAGTGCCCGACGAGGGTGATGCGCGTGACCGGCACGGGCCAGGACTCCACGAGGCTGCTGGAGCAGGACGTCGAGGTGCTTGCCGTTCTCGGAGATGTGCAGGCCGGTGTTGTAGCGGATCATGACCGGCGTGCCGTCGGTCTCCGCGACGATCCGCTCGGCGTACGTCGTGCCGTGCACCTTGGCGCCGTTGGACCACGACTCGTCGTTCTCGCACAATCCGTGCAGGAACACGACGGGGTGACTCGTGCCGTCGCGGAACGCCTCGGCGAGCGGCCACGACGTCGCGGGCACGTCCTGCCCCTCGTGCCGGATCGCCATCGTGATGGCCTGGGGGTCGTCGAGCATCCGCAGCTCGTCGCCGATCAGGCCGTTGACCGCCGCGACGACGAGCCGGCCGCGGCGGGTGTCCTCGATGGGTCGGCCGACGCCGCGCGTCGCGAGCGCCCGCACGGAGCCGCTCGAGACCCGCAGGACGCCCGAGACCGCGCCGTAGACCGACGTCACGACGGCATCGTGCAGCGACTCGGGCACGTGGCCGCCGACGACGCGCGTCGCCTTGAACACGCGCGACGCGACGGCCGAGTGCAGCTCGCGGACGGTCCCGACGATCAGGCGGTCGCTGTAGTCAAGAGCCAGCGCCGCGACGTCAGTCGTCCGTGCGGGTTCATCGGGCATGACTACATACTGCCGGTATCCGAACGGAAAATGAACTCCCACGCGGGGAGTCATGCGTCACGCTTCGGCGGGAGCCTCTGCGTCGTCGGCCTCGTCGGCGTAGGTGCCGTCGGCACGCAGCTTGGACAGCTCGATGACGTTGCCCGACTTGTCGGTGACCTTGGCGGACTCCACGAGCGACGCGAGCGCCTTGCCGCGCAGCACCTCGCTGACCATCTCGGGCACGTGGTTGTGCTCCATGATGTGCTGGATGTACGAGTTGGGGTCCTCGCCCGACTGCTGGGCGCGGCGCATGATGTGCTGCGACAGCTCGGCGTCGTCGATGCCGAACTCCTCGTTGGCGACGATCTGGTCGAGCACGAACTGGGCGATCAGCGAGTCGCGCACGCGCTTCTCGAGGTCGGCCTCGAACTCGTCGATCGTCTGCTTCTCGTCGTCGAGGTAGGTCTGGAACTCGACGCCGGCCATCGCGAGCTGCTGCTCGATCTGCTGGCGGCGGCTGTCGATCTCCTCGGTGACGAGGTTCTCCGGCAGCGGCGCGTCGATCTTGCTGACGATCTCGTCGAGGACCAGGTCGCGGGCCTCGTTGGCCTGCTCCATGCGCTTGCCGCGCGTCACGCGGTCGGTCAGGTCGGCGCGGAGCTCCTCGATCGTGTCGAACTCCGACGCGGTCTGGGCGAACTCCTCGTCGAGCTCGGGGAGCTGCTGCTCCTTGACGTCCTTGACCGTGACGGTGACCTCGACGTCCTGGCCCGCGAGCTCGCCACCGACGAGCTGGGTCGTGAACGTCTTGGACTCGCCGGCCTTGAGGCCGGTGACGCGCCTCGTCGAGGCCGTCGAGCATCGTGGCGCGGCCGATCGTGTAGGGCATGCCCTCGGCCTGAGCGGCCTCGATGTCCTCGCCGTTCTGCGACGCGGACAGGTCGATCGTCAGGAAGTCGCCCTCGGCGGCCGCGCGGTCGACCTCGGCGAACGTCGCGAAGCGCTCGCGGAGCGCCGTGAGCTGCTCCTCGACGTCGTCATCGCTGACGGCGGCGTCCTCGACCGTGACCTCGATCGTCGAGACGTCGGGGAGCTCGAGCTCCGGACGTACGTCGAGCTCGGCGGTGACCTCGATCGGCTCGACCGTCCTCGAACTTCGACAGGTCGATCTCGGGCTGGCTCAGCGGCTGGATCTTGGTGTCCTGCAGGGCCTGGCTGTACCAGCCGGGCAGTGCGGAGTTGATGGCCTCGTCGAGGACCGCGGTGCGTCCCGACACGCTGGTCGACGATCGCCGCGGGGACCTTGCCCTTGCGGAAGCCGGGGATCGTGATCTGCGAGCCGATGGTCTTGTATGCAGCGTCGAGGCTGGGCTTGAACTCCTCGAACGGCACCTCGATGGTGAGCTTGATCCGGGTCGGGCTCAGTGTCTCGGTGGTGCTCTTCACGTGACTGATCTCCTGCATGATCTCGATGCTTGACGGTTGGGGGCTGCGGCCGACATACGTCCGGCGAATACAGCGACGTACCAGTCTCTCATGAGCGCCAAGAAGCCCCGAATCGAGTCTCGGCCCGGTCAGGCTCCGAGCGGCCGGCTCGACCGCCTCGACGCGGCGACGCCCGACCTGACCGCCCACGACGCCAGTCGCCGCTAGCCCGAGCGCGGGTTGCGGCGGTCCTCCACGGCGTACCAGTCCATCTGGATCCGCTCGACGGCGTCACATCGAGCACGCAGTAGCCCGTGGTCGTCGAGGTTCACGAACCGTACGTGCGGATTCTCGCCCTGGATGGCCGCCTCGAGGGCCAGCGAGACGGTGCGCGGCCGGGCGCCGATGAAGTCGTCGACGTTGTTGCTCGTGATCGAGCTGCAGACGAGCTCGGGCGACGACCGCGTCCCGCTCGGACCGGGCACTTCGTTGGCCCACGCGGTGTGCACGTCGCCGGTCAGGAACACGACGTCGCTCGTGCCGTCCGCCTCGATCCCGACCGAGCAGCCGGCGGCGGTCCGAGGGATAGCCGTCCCACTCGTCGGTGTTGGGCGCCGACGACCGGAGCGGCGTGAAGCTGACGGTCTGGCTCAGCGCGAACTCCTCGGCCGCCGGCCTGGGCGGCAGCCGGACCGGGCGCGATCATGACCGGGTTGCCGATGAGCTTCCACCGGCACGGCGACGTCGCGAGGTTGGCGGCCAGCCAGGCGAGCTGGTGCTCGCCCGCGATCGTGCGAGCCGGGTCGTTGATCGCCGGATCGTCTTCGGCGACCCGCTTGCTGCGATAGCTCCTGAGGTCGAGCATCGACAGGTCGACCAGCTGCCCGAACTGCAGCCGCCGGTAGATCTTCGACCCGTCGCCCGCCATCGCGGTGCCCGAGATCCGCACCGGCATCCACTCGTCGTACGCCTGCTGCGCCGCACGCACCCGACGGGCGTACGACCCCTCGCTCGACGCCTGGTGCTCGTACGCGCCGTGCGCCCAGCTCCCGTCGGCGACCTCGTGGTCGTCCCACGTGACGATGAACGGCACCGCAGCGTGCAACGCCCTGGAGGTCGGGGTCGGTCTTGTACTGCGCGTGCCGGCGGCGATAGTCGGGCAGGCTCACGGTCTCGTGCGGCGGGTCGTGCCGGCGCATGTCCTCGTTGAGGTGCCCGTACGAGTACTTGCCGGGCTGGTACTCGTACAGGTAGTCCCCGAGGTGGATCACGGCGTCGAGGTCACCGCGCTCGGCGAGGTGCCGGTAGGAGCTGAACCAGCCCGCCTGCCAGTTGGCGCACGACACGACCCCGAACCGCAGCCGCTTCGGCGCGCTGCCCGGGGCGGGCGCGGTGCGCGTACGCCCGACCGGGGACGTCGTCTCGCCGATCGCGAATCGGAAGCGGTAGTCCGTGCCCGGCTCGAGCCCGGTCGCGTCGAGCTTGACCGTGTGGTCACGCGTGGCGTCGGTCTGGACGATCCCCGCGCGCGCGACATGGGCGAAGGCGTCGTCGCGGGCGACCTCCCAGCGGACCGCGACGGCGGGCCCCTGCCCCGATCCGGGCGTCGCCTGCTCCGTCGGAGTGACCCGGGTCCACAGGACCACGGCGTCAGGCAGTGGGTCCCCCGAGGCGACCCCGTGCCGGAACGCCGACACGGTTGACGACGAGGCGGGGGTCGACAAGATCTCCGACCCGAGGACGCCCAACCCTGCGGCAAGGCCAACGCCGCCGAGCAGGAATTGCCTGCGCCCCGGAAGCGCGGGTCCTGCGCTGGTTCTCACACAGCCATTGCGGCAGGCGCGTGCGGAACCGATCCTCCAGTGAGGGTGAACGTCACGCGGCGGTTGGACGTACGTTCAGGTACAGATTTCGATAAGTCGGGATGACAGGATTTGAACCTGCGACCCTCCGCTCCCAAAGCGGATGCGCTACCAAGCTGCGCTACATCCCGTAGCCGCGTCAGTCTAGTGGACACTTGCCCCGTGACCTCGCATCGGTACGACGACATCGTCGCCCTCATCCGCGAACGGCAGCCTGCGTGTGGCTCGACGACCGTCGTTGCGGTCGACGGGCCGAGTGGATCGGGCAAGACGAGCCTCGCCGACGAGCTGGCCGAAGTCGCGGGGGCCGCAGTGCTCCACCTCGAGGATCTCTATCCCGGCTGGCACGGCTTGGCCGCCACTCCCCCGATGGTCGCGCGCGGAGTCCTCGACGCGATCGCCGTCGACCAGATCGGGTCGGCGTCGCGGTGGGACTGGGTCAACGATCGCCCCGGCCCCACGCTGCTGCGTGCCGCCGGCTCCGTTGCTGATCGTCGAGGGCGTCGGCAGCGGCGCAGCGGTCATCCGGCCGTTCCTGAGCCTGCTGATCTGGGTCGAGGCACCCTGTCGACGTACGCAAGCAGCGTGCGCTGGCGCGCGACGGCGGTGCGTACGCGCCGTTCTGGGACATCTGGGCGGCCCAGGAGGCGGCGCACTTCAGGGTCGAGGAGACCCGCCGCCACGCCGACGTCGTCGTGCGTACCCACGCCTGATCCGTCGAGGCCGTGTGGCAAGATGGACGTCGTTGCCGCAAGGCTTCGCGGACGTAACTCAATTGGTTAGAGTCTCTGCCTTCCAAGCAGAATGTTGCGAGTTCGAGTCTCGTCGTCCGCTCCTATCGCGCCGTAAGCGCGCTCCGTCGACGGACGACGAGACTCATGGGCCCCTCCGTCGCGCCGAAGGCGCCCATCTAAGGGATCGTCGTCCGCTCTCATCTGCGCGTAGCGTCCGCTGCAGTGGACGACGAGACTCATGGGCCCCTCCGTCGCGCCGAAGGCGCCATCAAGGGATCGTCGTCCGCTCTTCACGCGTAGCGTCCGCTGCGGACGACGAGACTCATGGGCCCCTCAGCGCGGCGAAGCCGCCATCTAGGGATCGTCGTCCGCTCTTCACGTCGTAGATCGTCCCCTCCATCGCGCCGAAGGCGTGAAATCCCCGCGATCTGGGTACTCCGACCGCAAGCCTCCCGACGAGGACGGTCCGCGCATCCGCGCCGAAGGACAGGAGACGGCCATGATCTGGAACAGGGACAAGGGCGAGCACCTCGACACCGACGGGGACACCCGCACGCATGCCGACGACCCCGACGAACCGCACGGCGTACGACGGTCCTGAGGACCAGGCCGCCGACGTCCAGCAGGCACGCGAGGCGAAATGGGGCGGCATGCACTGGGCGCCGGATTCTTCGGCTGGCTCGTCGCGGTCGGCATGGCGGTGCTGCTGTCGAGCATCATCGGCGCCATCGCCGCCGCGGTCGGAGACGCCAACGACGTCACGCAGTCGCAGCTCGACCGCGAGGCCGGCAAGATCAGTGTCGCCGCAGCGATCGTGCTGCTCGTCGTGCTGCTGATCAGCTTCTACGCGGGCGGGTACGTCGCCGGCCGCATGTCGCGGTTCGACGGCGCGCGACAGGGCTGGGCGGTGTGGCTCATCAGCCTCGTCACCGTCGTGATCGCGGCGATCATCGGCGCAGTGTACGGCTCGGAGTACGACGTCATGAACCGCGTCGACATACCCAATGTGCCGATCCCGACCGAGGACCTGACGCTCGGCGGCGCCGTCACGATCGCCGCGGCGATCTTCGCGACCCTGCTCGCGGCGCTGGCGGGCGGCAAGGCCGGCACGCACTACCACTCCAAGGTCGACCGCACCTGGTAGGTCAGTGCAGGGTCTCCCCGCGCTCGAACATCGAGACGAACTTCTCGATGCGTCGGGCGCGGGTCTCGGGCCGCTTGGCGTGATGCAGCTGGTAGTAGACCGCGAACGTGTTGCGCTTGTTGAGGGTCGCGAAGAACTCCTTCGCCGCGGGACTCGCCTCCAGGGCCTCGAGGAAGTCCGCGGGCACCTCGGCCGTCGAGGGGCTGGCGGTTGCGGTGTCCCACCGGCCGTCCTGCTTCGCGCGCTCGACCTCGGCGAGCCCTGCCGGGCGCATGCGGCCCGCCGCCGTCAGCGCAGCGACCTTGTCCCGGTTGATCTGCGACCACGGGCTCCGCGCCCGCCGCGGCCCGTACGACTGGAGGTAGGCCTGATCGTCGAGCGAACGCCGCTGACCGTCGATCCAGCCGAAGGCGAGGGCGAGGTCGAGCAGCTCCGCCAAGGTCGGCGTCTGCAGGCTCGAGCCCTTCTTGGCGATCACGAACCACGCGCGATCGGTGTCGGCGTGGTGTGCTTCGTACCAGGCCTCCGCCTCGGCCACATCGGCGAATCGTATGGGCTCGGGGTCGTCGGCCATCTCCGTATCGTAATCACGATCTCGCGGCCATACTGAGCGTCATGACCGATCGCACCCGCAACCGTGCTCATCACCGGTTGCTCGTCCGGCATCGGCGAGGCCACGGCTGCTCGTCTCGCTCGTGCCGGCTGGACCGTCTACGCGACTGCCCGCAAGCCCGAGACACTCGCGGACCTGGCGGCGGCCGGCTGCCGCACGCTGGCGCTCGACGTCACGAGCGAGGACTCGATGTCTGCAGCCGTCGACACGGTGCTCAGCGAGTCCGGCCGCATCGACGCGCTCGTCAACAACGCCGGCTACTCGCAGTCCGGCGCCGTCGAGACGCTCGACCTCGACGACGTACGCCGGCAGTTCGAGACCAACGTGTTCGGGCTGATGCGGATGTGCCAGCTCGTCCTGCCGTCGATGCGCGAGCACCGCGCGGGACGCATCGTCAACATCTCGTCGATGGGTGGCCGGCTCGTGTTCCCCGGCGGCGGGGCCTATCACGCGACGAAGTACGCCGTGGAGGCCCTGTCGGACGCCCTGCGCTTCGAGGTCGCCGGATTCGGCATCAAGGTCGTGCTCGTCGAGCCCGGGCTGATCACGACCAACTTCGAGAACGCCGCGGTCGCGTCGATGGAGGGCAACGACGACGGGCCGTACGCCGAGTTCAACGCCGAGGTCGCCAAGGCGACCAAGGAGGTCTACTCCGGGCCCATGCGCCGGCTCGGAGGTGGGCCGGACGCCGTCGCCAAGGTCATCGAGAAGTCGCTGACCGCCCGCCGGCCCAGGATCCGCTACACCGTGACGCCGTCGGCGACGCTGTCGATCCGCAGCCGCAACCTCATGGGAGCACGGGGTTGGGACGCGCTGCTGAAGACTCAGTTTCCTCAACCGACAGCGCCGGCACACCAGGACGACTGAGGATCAGGACGGCGCGATCGTCATCTCCTGAGCTGACCAGCTTGAGGATGCGCCGTGGCGCCTGGTCGAAGCCGGCCGAGACGATCGTGGCCGCCTCGGTGCGCAGCCACTCGATGCCGGCCGTGAAGTCCACGCGTTCGCGACTCGACGACGCCGTCGGTGTAGAACATCAGGGCGTCACCGACCTCGAGCCGCCCGGTGGTCTGGTGGAAGTCCGGGCGTTTCATGATGCCGAGCGCCGTGCCGCGGGCGCCGTCGATCTCCCACACCGAGCTCGCGGAGTCCCAGCGCAGCGCGGGCGGGTGCCCGGCGTTGATGATCGAGTAGTCGCCCGTCGTCAGGTCGACCAGGACGTGCACTGCCGTGGCAAAGCCCTCGTCCCAGTTCTGGCGGATGAGGAAGTCGTTGCCGGCGGCGAACAGGCCGAGCGGGGGCAGCGCGCCGATGAGGCCGCCGAGCGCACCCGCGAACTGCAGCGACTGGGTGCCCGCCGCCACTCCCTTGCCGCACACGTCGACCAGGACCATCTCGAGCTTGCGTCTCGTCCTCGGACAGGTTGGCGACGAGGAAGTCACCGGCGAACTTGGCGCCTCCGGCCGGCAGCATCGCCGACTGCGACTTCCAGCCCTCGGGCAACGGCGGCACGACGCCCTGCGCCTGGAGCCGATCCTTGAGCTCGACCAGCATCGCCTCGCCGAGCGGGCCCGGCAGGCCGCTGCGGTGACGGCTGGACTCGAACAGGACGATGATCGCGACGAGCGCCATGACGACCAGCGTGCTGAGCCGACCGGTGGTCATGCCGGTCTCGAGCGACTCCTTGGTCACCGTGATCGCTGTCGCGACGACGATGAACAGCACGAGCGCGAGCAGTGGTCTGGTAGCGCAGAGCCATCGTGCCGAGCAGCATCGGGATCACGAACGACGCGGCCGGGAACGTGTTGTAGCTGAGCAACGACAGCAGCATGATCCCGACCGACATGAGCAGCAGGGCCCCGAGAACCGCCGCCTGCCCCTCGCGCGTACCGGTGCGCCACCGGACGATGCGGTCGTCGACGTAACGCGCCACGGTGGGCAGAGCGCGCCGGAGCCGTGTTGTCACAGCATCGAGCCTATCCACGATGCTGACATGTGGGGCACCAAAACAGGTTTCGGCCGGCGAGGACGCGTCTGACGTACGGGCGTGTCACACACCAGGCAGCCCTGCCCTTCGCGGCGGTAGACGTACACCTCTCCCCCGTGGTCATCGGCACGCGGCGCGCGGCCCATGGCTTCCGGCTCGTGCTCGGGCCTGACGGTGTCGATGCGGCCCGTACGTACGCCCTCGCGCATCAGCTCGACGAGGTCGGCCCACATGGCGTCCCACCGCTTGCGGGTGATCCGGCGACCTGCGGTCATCGGCGCCACGCCGTTGCGGAACAGGACCTCGGCGCGATAGACGTTGCCGACGCCCGCCAGCACCGCCTGGTCCATCAGCAACGCGGCAATCGGCACGGTCGAGCGGTGGATCCGGTGCCAGGCGCGGTCGGGGTCGGCGTCGGTGCGCAGCGGGTCCGGGCCGAGCCGCGCGATCCGCGCGTCGACCTCCGGAGGCGTGAGCAGCTCGCAGGCGTTGGGCCCGCGGAGGTCCGCCGTCGACCCCGCCTCGATCCGCCAGCGCACCTGACCGACGACTGGCAGGCTCGACGCCGTGGCGTCACGACGAACGTGCCGTAGAGGCCCGAGGTGGACGTGCACCTGCTCCGGCATGTCCGACGAACGACACGAAGACGTGCTTGCCCCACGCCTCGGCGCCCTCGAGCACGCGGCCGTCGATGCGAGCGGCCTCGGCGGCGAACCGGCCCTGCGGACTCGTGGAGGTGACGGCACGGCCGCGATAGACGGTGCGGAGCTCGTCCGCGAGCCGGTGGAGCGTGTGCCCCTCAGGCAAGCTCGCCGGTCTCCTCGTAGGAGAGCAGCATGTCGATGCGGCGCTGGTGGCGCTCGGCGTGACTCCACGGGGTCGTCAGGAAGGTCTCGACGATCGCCGTCGCCTCGTCGGCGGTGTGCATGCGCGCACCGACGGCGATGACCTGGGCGTCGTTGTGCTGGCGCGACAGCGATGCCGTCTCGGTGCTCCAGCCCAGTGCCGCGCGGGCGCCCTTGACCTTGTTGGCGGCGATCTGCTCGCCGTTGCCGGAACCGCCGATGACGACCGCGAGCGAACCGGGCTCGGCGACCGCGGCAGTGGCGGCGTCGATGCAGAACGGCGGGTAGTCGTCCTCGGCGTCATACGTGTGAGCGCCGTGGTCCACCGGCTCGTAGCCGTTGTCGGTGAGCCAGGCGATCAGGTGGGTCTTGAGCTCGAAGCCGGCGTGGTCGGAGGCGATGTGGACGCGCATGGGCACAGTCTTCCAGTTCGTATGACGGCGCGTTCAGGCACCTCGCGCGTGATCAGCGGGTGCGGGCTCGACGGGCGTCGAGCAGTGCGCCGACCATCGTCACGCTGGCCCGCGACGCGTCGAACACGGCAGGCTGTCGCCAGTAGGAGTGCACCATCCCGAGCGCACGGAACGCCGTCACGTCGACGCCCGCCTCGGCCAGCTGGGCTGCGTAGGCCTCGCCCTGGTCCCGCAGCAGGTCGTGCTCGTTGGTCACGACGAACGCCGGCGGATGGTCGGCGAGATTGGTCGCGTTGACGACCGACACCTCGGGCAGGTCCCCCACATCGCCGGGCGCGTACGACTCCCAGAACCACTCCATCGCTGCACGCTCGAGCGCCGAGTTGTCGTCGGGCCCGCCGAGGTCGGCGCGGCGGTCGACCGGCGGGTACATCAGGACCTGGAAGTCGATCGCCGCCGGCTCCCGCACAGCCAGCCCGGCGACCAGGTTGGCGCCCGACGAGTCGCCGATCGCCGGCAGGAACGACGCGTCGACGCGGTGCTCACGGTCATGCGTACGCAGCCACCTCGCAGCGGTCTGCACGTCGTCGAGCGGCGCCGGGTAGGGCTCCTCCGGCGCCCGCCGATAGTCGACGGCCAGCAGCGCCCATCCCGTCGTGTGGGCGAGGTAGCGGCAGAAGCTGTCGTGCGTCTCGAGGTCGTGCAGCACCCAGCCGCCACCGTGCACGTAGAGCGCGACCGGAGCACCCTGGCGTGGGCGGTAGAGGCGGCACGTCACGCCGTCGGCGTCGAGGTCACTGACGTGGTCGAGGCCGATCCGGTCGGTGCTGGCCAGCGCCGCGGCCCGGGCCGTCGCCCGGACCTCCTCGTACGTCTCGCCCAGCGGGCCGTACGCGGAGGGTCCGAGCGTGTCGAGCAGGGCACGAGACTGCGGGTGAAGACTCATGCGGAGAGCCTAGTGACCCGTAGCCTCGACCTGTAGCGAGGTGAGCTCACGTGGTTTCGACAGATGGCGGCTTCGCCGCGGAACGCTCAACCTGACTTCACGCTCACTCGCAGAGCTCGCTCGGCTCAGTCAAAGTTGAGCTCGCCCTTGCGGGTGCGCTTGAGCTCGAAGAAGTCCGGGTAGCTCGCGAGCAGCCGGGCGCCGTCGAACACCGAACCGGCGACCTCGCCCCTCGGGATGCTCTGCAGCACGGGGCCGAAGAACGCCGTGCCGCCGATCGAGATGACCGGAGTGCCGACCTCCTCGCCGACGCGCTCGATGCCGTCCTGGTGCGACGCGCGCACGGCGTCGTCGAGCGAGATGTCCTCGGCGGCGTTGGCGAGGTCGAGCGGCAGGCCGATCTCCTCGAGCACCTCCTCGTACAGCGCCTTGTCGAACTCGCGTCCCTCGTTGTGGTGCTTGGTGCCGATCGCGGTGTAGAACGGCCGCAGCGCCTCGGTGCCGTGCGCCTGCTCGATCGCGATCGCCAGGCGTACGGGGCCCCAGCCGCGCTCCAGCATGTCCTTGTAGCGCTGGTCGACGTCCTTGTCGGCGTTGAGCACCGAGAGGCTCATGACGTGGAACGTCGTCCTGCACGTCGCGGACCTGCTCGACCTCGAGCATCCAGCGCGAGGTGATCCAGGCGAACGGGCACAACGGGTCGAACCAGAAGTCGACCGCCTCGGTGGAGGCGGTCGCGGACGTGGCGGAATCGGTGTCAGTGAAGGTCATGGAAATTTCAACAACGGACGACCCGCGCGCATTTCCTCGACGAGAGATCCGACCACGGCGTCGAGCTCTCCGCCGTGCATCGCGGCGACTCGGCGCTGGCGCTGGTAGGACGCGCCACCGGAGATGATGTCGTGGATCCCGGCCAGCTCGTCGGTGCACTTGAGGCGTTCGGCGACCGGGGCGAGCTGCTCGAGGACGCGATGCAGGTGCGTCGTGACGAGCTCCTCCTCGGCGTGCTTGTCGAGGATCAAGATCGCGTCCATGCCGTAGCGGGCCGACCGCCACTTGTTCTCCTGCGCGAACCACGGCGGCACGGTCGGCAGCTCGCGGCCGGCGTCGAGCTCGGACGAGAAGTGCTCGACGAGGCAGTGCGTCAGCGCCGAGATGCTGAGCAGCTCGGCCATCGACGGGATCCCGTCGCACACGCGTACCTCGAGCGTCCCGAACTTGGGCGACGGCCGCAGGTCCCAGCGGATCTCGTCGAAGACGTCGATGACGCCGGTGTGCAGCATGTCGTCGACATAGCCCTCGAGCTGGCTCCACTCCTCGAACTGGAACGGCAACCCGGCGGTCGGCAGCTGCTGGAACATCAGCGCGCGGTTGGAGGCGTAGCCGGTCTCCTTGCCGCCCCAGAACGGCGACGACGCGCTGAGCGCCTGGAGGTGGCCGTAGTAGGTCAGCATGGCGCGGCTGATCGGCAGCACCTTGTCGCGGTCCTCGATGCCGACGTGCACGTGGACCCCGTAGATCAGCATCTGCCGGCCCCACCACTGCGTACGGTCGATCAGCGTCGCGTATCGCTCCTTGTCGGTGACCTTCTGGTGGTCCCACGCGGCGAACGGGTGCGTGCCCGCGCACATCAGCTCGACCCGCAGCGGATCCGTCACGGCGCGGATCTCCTCGATCGCCCGCTCGAGGTCGGCGCCCGCGTCGCGCACCGTGTGGCACACGCCGGAGACCACCTCGACGGTGTTGAGCAGCAGCTCCTGGCGGATGTGCGGATGCTCACCGCCGCCGGCCGGCGCGACGGCGTCGAGCACGGTCTGCGCGACCTGCCGGAGGTCGCCGGAGTCCGAGTCGACGAGCGCCAGCTCCCACTCGATGCCGATCGTCGAGCGTTCGGACGCAGCGAACGGGATTTCCATGACTCCATCCTGCCCGAGATCCGACGCTCGACCCCCCTCGTCCCATGAACCGTCGCGTGAAAGCATGACGAACATGCCTGGTACCAATCTCACCCGCGAAGAAGCCAGCGAGCGCGCCTCGATCGTCTCCACAGAGACGTACGACGTGCAGCTCGACCTCACCCTCGACTCCGACACCCGTTTCGGGTCGATCACCACGATCCGGTTCGGCGCGACCCCCGGGGCCGCGACCTTCGTCGACCTCGTCGACGCCGAGATCTCCTCGATCACGCTCAACGGCGCTCCGGTCGACCCCTCGGCGTACGCCGACAACCGCATCGCGCTCACCGGCCTCGCCGAGAGCAACGAGCTCGTCGTCGACGCCACCTGCGCCTACTCCCGCTCCGGCGAGGGCCTGCACCGGTTCGTCGACCCCGTCGACCAGCGCGTCTACCTCTACACGCAGTTCGAGGTGCCCGATGCTCGGCGCGTCTTCACGACGTTCGAGCAGCCCGACCTCAAGGCCGTCTTCACGTTCCACGTGACGGCGCCGTCGGACTGGGCCGTCGTGTCCAACTCCCCCACGCCCGAGCCCGTCGCCGCCGGCGAGGGCACGTCGACGTGGCACTTCGAGCCGACCAAGCGCATGTCGACCTACATCACCGCCGCTGATCGCCGGTGAGTACGTCTCGGTGACCGACTCCTACCGCGGGGCGTACGACGAGATCCCGCTCGGCATCTTCTGCCGCCAGTCGGTCGTCGAGCACCTCGACGCCGACGACATCTTCCTCGTCACGAAGCAGGGCTTCGAGTTCTTCGAGGGCGCGTTCGAGATGGCGTACCCGTTCGGCAAGTACGACCAGCTGTTCGTGCCGGAGTACAACATGGGCGCGATGGAGAACGCCGGCGCCGTGACGTTCCGCGACGAGATGATCTTCCGCAGCCGGCAGACCGTCGCGGCGTACGAGCAGCGGGCCAACACGATCCTGCACGAGATGGCGCACATGTGGTTCGGCGATCTCGTGACGATGAAGTGGTGGGACGACCTGTGGCTCAACGAGTCGTTCGCCGAGTTCGCCGCGTCGCACTCCGCGACCAACGCGACGCGCTTCACCGACTCGTGGACGAGCTTCACCAACGCCCGCAAGAACTGGGCCTACCGCCAGGACCAGCTGCCCTCGACGCACCCGATCGCCGCCGACAACTACGACCTGCGCGCCGTCGAGGCCAACTTCGACGGCATCACGTACGCCAAGGGCGCCTCGGCGCTCAAGCAGCTCGTGGCGTGGGTCGGCGAGAAGGACTTCTTCGCGGGCCTGCGGGCGTACTTCGGCAAGCACGCCTACGGCAACACCGAGCTGACCGACCTGCTGACCGAGCTCGAGGAGGCGTCCGGGCGTGAGCTCGGCGCCTGGGCCGAGGAGTGGCTGCAGACCTCGGGCGTCAACACGCTGCGGGCGCAGTTCGAGACGACTGAGCCGAACGAGGAGGGCAACGTCTTCTTCACGTCGTTCTCGGTCGAGCAGACCGCGATCGACGCCTACCCGACGTTGCGCCGCCATCGCATCGCGATCGGCCTGTACGACCAGGTCGAGGGCAAGCTCGTGCGCACCGAGCGGGTCGAGACCGACATCCGCGGCGCGTCGACGCAGATCACCGAGCTGCTCGACACCAAGCAGCCCGACCTGATCCTGCTCAACGACGACGACCTGACGTACGCCAAGATCCGGCTCGACGAGCGCTCGTTCGCGACGCTGATCGAGAGCATCGCGACGTTCGAGGACTCGCTCCCCCGCGCGCTGTGCTGGGGATCGGCGTGGGACATGACGCGCGACGCCGAGCTGTCGTCGTCGGACTTCGTCACGCTGGTGCTCGCCGGCGTCGGCTCCGAGACCGACCTCACCGCAGTCGGCTCGCTGCTCCGGCAGGGGCTCAGCGCGGTCAACCTGTTCACCCCGGACGCCGCTCGTCCCGAGCTCAAGGAGCGTTGGGAGTCCGGCGTGCGCGCGCTGATGGAAGCCGCGGAGCCCGGCAGCGATCACCAGCTCGCGCTCGTTCGGGCGTACGCCTCGGCGGCCTCCGGTCCTGAGCGGCTCCGCGAGATCCTCGACGGCTCGCTCGAAGGACTCTCGGTCGACACCGACCTGCGCTGGACGATCGTCACGGCGCTCGCCCGGCTCGGCGAGGCCGACGAGGCCGAGATCGCCGCCGAGCTCGAGCGCGACAACACGATCTCCGGCAAGGAGAACGCCGTCGCCGCCCGCACGATCCGGCCGCTGGCCGAGGCCAAGGCCGAGGCGTGGCAGATCGCCGCGGTCGACCCGTCGACGCCCAACGAGACCCGCCGCCAGGCCGCCCTGGCGTTCCAGGTCGCGGGCCAGGCCGAGGTGCTCGAGCCGTACGTCGACCGCTACCTCGAGATGGCCGCGACGATCATCGACGACATGGGCGTGTGGATCGGGCAGGTCGCGCTGATCTACCTGTTCCCGTCGGCGAACCCCTCGCAGGCGACGCTCGACAAGGTCGATGCGTGGCTCTCGTCGACGTCGGCCAACCCGGCGGCGACAGCGCTACGTCTCCGAGGGCCGTGACGACCTCGCCCGCGCCCTGAAGGCCCAAGCAGCCTTCTAACCCGACTCCCCGCTGGGAGTGACGTTCGGGTCGCGAATCGCCGTGAACCCCCGACGCAAACGTCACTCCCAGCGGGGTGCGTGCTTCCACGTGTGCCACCAGTCGGGTTTTTCGAGGGTCCATAGCCGGTCGCGCACTCGAGCCGCGTCGAGTCGAGCCCGATGTATGCGGCCCACGGTGCGCCAGCGGTCTGCGTGGTCCAGCGAGGTCACACGACAGACGACGAGCCTTGCCCGCTCGAACTTCTCCTCGCGCACGTTGTCGTCCGTGTGCCGTTCGTGCCTCACGGTGATCCGCGCCCGTCAGACTCGATCACGAGACCCGTTGCCGGGTCTATCAGGTCAGCGATGCCCAACAGGTGCCGAACAGATCGAACACCGGGACGTTCACCTGGAGGCCTCGAATGTCCGCATCAAGCTCCGCCATGAGCCGCGTTCGAGTCTCCCACGGGCTCGCCGAACGTGACACGGCCTGCCCGAGCGCCCATCGCGCCTGAGTGATTCCGCGCGTCTTGGCGTGAGACTTCACCACGCGCGCGACCTCGTCGATTGTCGTGTGACGGGACGCCCGAGGTCGTGCTGCACGCCATGTCGAGCGACCACGACAGCCTCGCGGCGGCCCCGCGCGAGGCGCATCTCGTCGTACGCTGCACGAGCCATAGTGGTGACCTCGACCGAGCCGACCCAGCACCTCTCGTCCCGATGGACGTGTCCCCGCGATGGGCGTGATCCCAGGCCGCACCCGAAGTTGGCTCTTGTTCCAGCAATGAACCAACACGTCGCGACGCTCGCCCTGCCCATCGAGTCCGTCGAACCACGTGTTGCCTTGCGCCGCAAGGGCAGCCCAGCCTCCCAGCGCACCGTGCTCGCGGGCAAGGGCGGCCGCATCAGCGAGGATTTCGCTCAGCGGATCGAGCCCGACGTACGCCGGCCGCACCACCCCGCGATAAGGATGGGACCACTGCTCGCCGCGCAGCTGACGCCGAGTCGCCCCGGCATCCAGCGCGTACGATGTGCGACGCGAAATGCTCGTCGGATCAACTGACTCCATCCGGAGAGGATGGCCAAGAACCCGCCTTCGTGCAGCGACGCATCCACAACCCACGATGAGCGTGACGTTTGCGTCGGTCGTTCACGGCGATTCGCGACCAGAACGTCACTCCCAGCGGGGAATTGACCCAGCTGGGTGGTGGGTCAGTGGTGCTGGGCGGGGGTGGTGTCCGTGCGGACGTGGATCTCGTTGCCGGGCGCCGGGGGCACGTAGTTCTTGCGGGCCGTCAGCAGGGCGAACAGCGTGATGATCACGAACAGGCCGACCGTGCCGCCGCCGAAGACGATCAGCAGGCAGAGGTCGCTGCGGTGCGGGCCCTCGGGCCAGGCGCCACCGGTGGGCTCGTCGGCGAAGGCCGCGGCCGATCCGGCGAAGAACGTGACGACGAAGGCAAGCGCAGGTCCGAGCAGGCGGGCGGGAGTCCTCATGGGCCCCATCGTATCCACCCGTAGGCTGGGGCAATGCCCTACCTCGACGTGAACTGGAAGCTGCCCGAGGGCAAGGCGTACGAGCTCAACACTTCGTCGCCACGCCGCCTCGATCGTGCTGATCATCGTCGTCGGTCTCGCGTTTCGCTGGTTCGTGAACCGCTGCGATCGACCGGCTGGTGTCGCGAGCGATCAAGGGCACGGTTCCCGGCGTCATCGCCAACACCAAGGCAGGTGAGTTCCTCGCCGACCTGCGCCCGGCTCGAACGAGCGCCGCAAGCAGCGCGCCGAGACGATGGGATCGCTGCTCAAGAGCATCGGCACCGGCGTCATCCTGGCGATCGTCAGCGTCATGGTCCTGGCCCAGCTGGGCGTCAACATCGCGCCGATCATCGCCAGCGCCGGCATCGTCGGCATCGCGCTCGGCTTCGGCGCGCAGAACCTGGTCAAGGACCTCCTGTCCGGCATCTTCATGATCCTGGAGGACCAGTACGGCGTCGGCGACGCGGTCGACCTCGGCGAGGCCAGCGGCACGGTCGAGGCGGTCGGCCTGCGCGTCACCCGGCTCCGCGACGTCAACGGCACGGTCTGGTACGTCCGCAACGGCGAGATCCTCCGCGTCGGCAACCAGAGCCAGAACTGGGCGCGCACGGTCCTCGACATCACGGTCGACTACGAGGCCAACCTCGACCAGGTCCAGAGGGTCCTCGAGGAGGAGGCCACCGCGATGTACGAGGACGAGCGGTTCCACGACGTCATCATCGAGCAGCCCGAGGTGTGGGGCGTCGAGCGCTTCGACAAGGACGGCGCCGTCGTACGCGTCGTGCTCAAGACCGCGCCGCTGCAGCAGTGGCTCGTTGCCCGGGCCATGCGCCAGCGGGTCAAGGCGCGCTTCGACCAGGAAGGCATCCGCATCCCGACGACCTTCCGCACGACGACCGACGAGGAGCCGCCTGCCGTGACCGAGACGCAGACGTTCTACGACGCGATCGGCGGGCACGACACGATCAAGCTCATCGTCGACACGTTCTACGAGGGCGTCGCGACCGACGAGGTGCTGCGGCCGCTCTACCCCGAGGAGGACCTCGGCCCCGCGGCGCACCGCTTCACGATGTTCCTCGAGCAGTACTGGGGCGGCCCCACGACGTACTCCGACCAGCGCGGACACCCGCGCCTGCGCATGCGGCACGCGCCGTTCGCCGTGACGCCGGAGGCTCGCGACCGCTGGCTCGTGCACTTCCGCGAAGGCCTCGACAAGGCCAAGCCTCTCCCCCGAGCTCGACGCGCAGTTCTGGGCGTACGTCCAGCACGCGGCCAACTTCATGGTCAACACCGGTCTGAGCGAGCGAAGGACTGCACCCAGCCGGAGATGACCGGGATCCGCGGACCGAGAGGTCAGGCGTGGCTCTCGTCGATCTCGATGAGCGGGTCGCCCTCCTGGACGATCTGCCCGACCTCGACGAGGACCTTGCTGACGAAGCCGGACGCCTCGGCGTAGACCGGGATCTCCATCTTCATGCTCTCCAGGACGGCCAGCACGTCGCCGACACCGACCTGGTCACCCTCGCGGACGACGATCTTCCAGACGTTCGCGACGATCTCGGCGCGCGCAGCGAACATCAGATGCGACGACTCGTGGGTCAGCATGCGCAGGGCGGCAGCCATGCGGTCGCGGGTTTCCTCGGGCATGATCACGTCGTCGACGATACCGGCTTCGGCCGCGATGTAGGGACGCGCGACCTCTTCGCGATAGACCGCGGCGAGCTCGTCGCGCAGCTTGGTCGGCTCCTCGGCCTCCTTGAGCGCGCGGCGGTGCAGCAGCGCCACGGCGCCGCCGGGACCCATGACCGCGATCTCCGAGCCCGACCAGGCCCAGTTGACGTCGGCACCGAGCGAGGCAGCGCCCATCGCGATGTAGGCGCCTCCGTACGCCTTGCGGACCACGACGGTCAGCTTGGGCGACTTGGTCTCGACGTACGCCTTGAGGAGCTTGGCGCCATGCGTGATGACGCCGCGTCCCTCCTCGACGGTGCCGGGCAGGAAGCCGGGCACGTCGACGAACGTCAGGACCGGGAGGTCGAAGCGGCCACAGAACTCGACGAAGCGCGCGGCCTTGACCGACGCCTTGGAGTCGAGGATGCCGCCGCGGGCGTTGGGCTGGTTGGCCAGGATGCCGACCGCGTGGCCGTCGAGACGGCCGAACAGCGTCAGGATGCTCGGCGCGTGCGTCGGCATGAGCTCGAGGCGGGCGCCGTTGTCCAGCACGCCGTCGAGCAGGGCGTTCATGTCGAACACGACGCTCGACTTCTCCGGCACGAGGCCGGGCAGGCGCTCGACCGCACCCGGGTTGGCCGGCACGGGGCTGTGCCGCTTCTGCGGGCCGCCCTTGTGCGTCGGCAGGAACGACAGCAGCAGGCGTGTCGCGTGGAACGCCTCTTCCTCGCTGTCGACCTCGAGGTGCGCGACCCCGCTGACCTTGGTGTGCAGCGCCGATCCACCGATGTCCTCGGCAGAGGCGTCCTCGCCCGTGGCGGCCTTGACGATCTCGGGGCCGGTCAGGAACATCTGGCCCTGCTCCTTGACCATGATGGTCCAGTCCGTCAGCGCCGGCGAGTATGCCGCGGCGCCGGCGCACGGCCCGAGGATCAGCGAGATCTGCGGGATCCGCTGCTGCGCCTCGATGTTGTTGGCGAAGATGCCGCCACAGCCGTGCAGCGCGAAGATGCCGTCGTGGATGCGCGCGCCGCCCGAGTCGTTGATGTAGACGATCGGGTAGCCCTTGTCGATCGCGAACCGCTGGGCCTTCATGATCGCCTCGGCCATGACGGCGCCGATCGCACCGGAGGCCACCGCCGCGTCGTGCGAGACGACGACGACTGCGTGACCATCGGTCGTACCCCATCCGGCGACGACGCCGCTGCCGGCGCCTCCGCCCGCCGTGCGCAACGGCGTCATCTCGACGAAGGAGCCATCGTCGACGAGCATCTCGGCGCGCTCGCGCGCCGTGAAGACCCGCTTGCCCTTGGGCTCGACCCGGGCGAACCGATCCTGTCGGCGCTGCGTGAGCGTCGTACGGTGATCGGCCTGGTCCGGCGCTGAAACCACCGAGGGGGTGTCGAGCTGCGTCACAAGGACTCCTAAAACATGAGGTTTTCCTCAACTATACACAAACATGAGGAATCCTTCATCTTCCGCGACGCCAATTTCGGTGGTGATCTCGCACACGCGGACGTCGTGCGATAACGTGCGGGAGGAATCAACTAAGCAAGCGCTTAGGCGCCAGTCGAAGGAGCAAGTCGTGACCGAACCCCGTACCGCGATCGTCACCGGAGCCGCACGAGGCATCGGCGCCGCCGTCTCGCAGCGACTGGCCGCAGACGGCTTCCAGGTCGCCGTCGTCGACCTCGACGAGGCGTCATGCGCCGGCACCGTCGACGCCGATCACCGCCGCGGGCGGCAAGGCCCTCGCCGTCGGCGCCGACGTCAGCAACGAGGAGCAGGTCGCCGCCGCGCTCGAGCGCATCGCGAGCGAGCTCGGCGCCCCCACCGTGCTGGTCAACAACGCCGGCATCATCCGCGACAACATGCTGTTCAAGATGACGGTCGACGACTGGGACGCCGTCATGAACGTGCACCTGCGCGGCGCGTTCCTGATGACCAAGGCCGCCCAGAAGCACATGACCGAGGCCGGCTTCGGCCGCATCGTCAACCTCTCGAGCACCTCGGCGCTCGGCAACCGCGGCCAGGCCAACTACTCCGCCGCCAAGGCCGGCATGCAGGGCTTCACCAAGACGCTGGCGATCGAGCTCGGCAAGTTCGGCATCACCGCCAACGCGATCGCACCGGGATTCATCCAGACCGACATGACCGCAGCGACGGCCGAGCGCATGAAGGTCGCCGTTCGACGACTTCATCAAGTGCAACGCCGAGCAGATCCCGGTCGCCCGCGTCGGCCAGCCCGAGGACATCGCCCACACGGTCTCGTTCCTCGTCAGCGAAGGTGCCGGCTTCGTGTCGGGCCAGGTCATCTACGTCGCCGGCGGGCCCAAGGACTGACATGACGACGACGATCCCAAGGGCCTGGACCTCGCGGCGCTGCAGAACTGGCTGGAGCGCGAGCGTCCCGAGCTGGTGACCGGGCCGCTGACGGCGAGCCTCATCACGGGCGGCAAGTCCAACCTGACGTACACGCTGAGCGCCGGCTCCCGCGACTACGTCGTACGCCGCCCGCCCTTGGGTCACGTCCTCGCCACGGCGCACGACATGGGGCGCGAGTACCGCGTCATGGCTGCGCTGGCCCCGACGAACGTACCCGTGCCGCAGATGATCGCGCACTGCGAGGACACCGAGGTCATCGGCGCGCCGTTCTACGTCATGGAGAAGGTCGCCGGCACGCCGTACGGTCGCGCGTCCCAGCTCGAGCCCCTCGGCCCCGAGCGCACGCGCGCCATCAGCGAGCGCATGGTGGACACCCTCGCTGCGCTCCACGCCGTCGACTACGCCGCCGTGGGCCTCGGCGACTTCGGGCGCCCAGACGGCTACCTCGGGCGCCAGGTCGCGCGCTGGAAGAAGCAGCTCGTGGCGTCGACCAGCCGCGAGCTGCCGGGCATGGACGAGCTCGTCGAGCACCTCGAGTCGAACGTCCCGCGCCAGTGACGACGCGACGATCGTGCATGGCGACTTCCGGCTCGACAACCTCCTCGTCGACGCCGATGACCAGGTCACCGCGGTGCTCGACTGGGAGATGAGCACGCTCGGCGATCCGCTGACCGACGTCGCGGTCCTGCTGGCGTACCAGCAGCTCGCCGAGGCCGCTCCGCCGGCGCGCGAGGGCGCCGCGTTGGTCACCGACGCGCCGCTGGCTCCGGGCTACCTCAGCCGCGACGACGTGCTGGCGAGGTACGCCGAGCAGTCCGGTCGCGACGTCAGCGACATCGGCTTCCACCTTGCGCTGGCGTTCTTCAAGCTCGCGGTGATCCTCGAGGGCATCCACTACCGCCACTCGCACGGGCAGACCGTCGGGGCGGGCTTCGACGGGATCGGCGACATGATCGTTCCACTGATCGCCGCGGGGCGCGCCGCTTCAAGATAGGGTTGCGCCCGTGACGGCCGAGATCCTCGAACCCCGGCGCCGCCCGACGCAGGAGCGTAGCCACAAGAAGTTCGACCACCTGTTGCAGGTGTCGCGCGAGCTGCTGCTCGACGTCGGCTTCGAGTCGTTCACCTGCGAAGAGGTCGCGCATCGGGCGGGACTGCCGATCGGCACGCTCTACCAGTTCTTCCAGAACAAGTACGTCATCGTGTGCGAGCTCGACCGGGTCGACGCCGTCGCCGTACGCCAGGAGCTCGCGAGCTTCGCGCAGGAGATCCCGACGCTCGACTGGCTCAAGTTCCTCAACCGCATCATCGACCACATGGCGGCGCTGTGGGTCAACGACCCGTCACGCCGCGCCGTGTGGCTCGCGGTCCAGTCGACGCCGGCGACGCGGGCAACCGCAGCGGTGACCGAGCGTGAGCTCGCCGCCGAGGTCTCACGGGCCCTGGCGCCGCTGACGCCCGGGCACGCCGCGCGAGCGCCGCACGATCATGGCCGAGGTGCTGGTGCACGTCGTCTACTCGATGCTCAACTTCTCGATCCGCGACGGCCAGGAGCACGCCGAGTCGATCATCGAGCTCAAGCGGCTCGTCACGGCATACCTGCTGAGCGCCGAGCACGCCTGAGGCTGCCGTCGTCGGTTTCCCATGAGGCCTCGCGGTCTTGTCACGCACCGCGAGTTACAGCGCTTCGTGCGTGACAGCTTCCCTCGGCCTCATGGGAAACCGACAACGCGCTCAGCGGGACAGGACGACGTACGCGATGGCGTAGTCGCCGTCGTGGCTCAGCGACACCTCGAGGGTGTGGCCGCTCGAGTCGCTTCGCCACCTCGCCGTGCAGGCGTATGCGCGGGCGACCCCACGCGTCGGCGACGACCTCGATCAGGTGGTGCACGTGCTCGTCCATGACCGGCGCCTCGCCGTAGAGCGACGCCGACCAGGCCTTGATGACCGCCTCCTTGGCGGCCCAGCGCACGGCGAAGTGACGCGCGGAGTCGGAGGGACGACTCCGCACGTCACTTCGCTCACCGGGCAGGAAAGCCGTGGCGAACGTGGTACCGGGTTGGTCGAGCTGGTCCGCGAACGTGGGTACGTGGACCAGATCGACACCGACACCGACGACCGTCACTGGCAGGACGCTCCGAAGTACACGTCGTCCTCGCCCAGTCGTGCCTGCGGATCCAGGAGGAGTCCAGCCTCCCGCGTCCGCACTCCCTCACTGCCGAGGCGCCGATCGGCAGGGCGTTCGTACAGCGAGGGACCGCCGTACATGGCCCTGACGAGACGCATCCGACCCTCGATGAGCCGTGCTTCCGCACGGGCGGCGTACGAGTCGCGCTCTTCGCCGCTCAAGGTCGCAAGGAATGCCTGGGGGTGCGCGAGCGCGATCAAGCCGGCGACGTGACCGAAGCCGAGGCTCGTCAGGATGCCCGCCTTGAGCTGACCCGTGGCCAGCGGCTTGCGCAGCCAGACCAGGTGCTCGTGCTCGGCGAGGTCGTCCATGACGCAGTCGAGACTGCGGTTCGGCGGGATGACCCCACCGGACAGGACCTGGCAGAGCCCGACGATCTGGAACGCCGCGGCGCCGCCCTTGGTGTGGCCCGTGATGCTCTTCTGCGAGATCACGTAGAGCGGGTTGCCGTCGCTGCGGCCGATCGCCGCGGCGAGCCGCTCGTGCAGCTCGGACTCGTTGCGCTCGTTGACGCCGGTCGACGTGTCGTGCTTGGACAGCACGCCGATGTCGTCGGCGGTGAGGCCGAGCGTGCTCAGCGACTTCGCCAGAGCGGACTCACGACCACCGAGACCTGCCGCGAGCGCGCCCATGCCCGGAGCCGGGATCGACGTGTGCACACCGTCGGCGAACGAGCCGGCGTATGCCACGACGCCGAGGACCGGAAGGCCCATGCGCAGTGCGAGGTCGCCGCGGGCGAGCAGGATCGTGCCGCCGCCCTGTGACTCCACGAAGCCGCCGTAGCGACGGTCGTTGGCCCGGCTGAAGTAGCGGTCCTCGAGGCCCTTGGCGCGCATTGCCGCCGAGTCGGCGGTCGCTGACATGTCGGCGAAGCCCACGATGCCCTCGACGCTCAGGTCGTCGAACCCGCCCGAGACCACGAACTGGGCCTTGCCGAGCTTGATCTTGTCGACGCCCTCCTCGACCGAGACGGCCGTGGTGGCGCAGGCGGCGACCGGGTGGACCATCGCGCCGTACGAGCCGACGTACGACTGCACGACGTGCGCGGCGATGACGTTGGGCAGCGCCTCCTGCAGGATGTCGTTCGGCTTGCTCTCGCCGAGCAGCGTGTCGAGGTAGAGCGACTGCATCGACTGCATGCCGCCCATGCCCGTGCCCTGCGTGTTGGCGACGAGCGCCGGGTGGACCCAGCGCATCAGCTCGGACGGGTTGAACCCGCTCGAGAGGAACGCGTCGACCGTGCAGATCAGGTTCCACAGCGCCACACGGTCGATCGAGTCGACCATCTCGGCCGGCACGCCCCACACCGTGGGGTCGAAGCCGGTCGGGATCTGGCCGCCGACCGTGCGGGTCAGCGCCATGCGACGCGGCACGCGGATCTCGGTGCCGGCCTTGCGGGTCACGGTCCAGTCGCCGTCGGCCGTCGCGGAGATGACCGTACGCTCGGGGTCCGCGTCGCGCAGAGCCTGCGCCTCGGCCTCGTTCGAGACCGTGAACGACAGGTCCTTGTCGAGGAACACCGACGTCAGCAGCGGGGCCGAGTTGTCGACCATGTTGCCCTCGTCGACGTAGCGTCGGATGCCGACCGCCTCGCGGACCGTCTCCTCGTAACGCTCCACGAGATCGGCCTCGTCGACCTTCTCCTGGGTCGCGGTGTCGAACCAGCCGCCACCCTGCTCGTCCCAGCTCACGAGGCCTGTCGTCCAGGCCAGCTCCAGGACGCCGGCGGCCGACAGCTCGTCGGACACCTCCATCTCGAAGCGCGTACGGGACGAGCCGTAGGGACCGAGCTCGCCGGCGCCGACGATGACCACGAGGTCCTCGGGCTTGGCGTCGACGGGTGCCCAGTCGATCTGCTCGACGCGGTCGAGCTGCGCCGGTGAGGCGGCGAGCGCGGCGATCGTCGCACCCTCGTCCTCCTCGACGGCGGCGGGACGCTCGACGCCCTCGGCGAGAGCCTTCATGTCGAGCTTGACGCCCGCGAGCCCACCCGTGAGGTCGACCGTGAGCGGCTCGATGCGTGCAGCAGCGCGCGCCTCACCGGTGGCGGTCTCCAGGAGGGCCTCAGCCATCTCCTCAGGCGACCACGTACGGACGCCGCGAGCCTCGATGGCCTCGACCAGCGGGTCGTTGCCGCCCATGAGCCCGGTGCCGCGCACCCAGCCGATGATGGCGTGGCTCAGCGTGACCCGGTCGGCCCACGTACGCTCTGCGGACCAGCGGGTCACGAGCGCGTCGAGTGCCGACTTCGCCTCGCCGTAGCCGCCGTCGCCGCCGAACATGCCGCGGTTGGGCGAGCCCGGGAGCACGACGTGCAGCGTCGAGGTGAGGTCGCGGTCCTGGATGTTGGCCGAGAGCCGCCCGATGAGGCGCTCGACGGACCACAGCAGGATGCGCATGTCGATCTCGGTGCGGCTGCCGGCGTCGGTGAGGTCACCGGCGACCCGGCCAGCAGCGAACGGGAACAGCAGCGTCGGCGTCATGGCCGGCTTGGACGACCGTCGTGACACCCGCGCGGGTCTGCGTCTGCTCGCTGGCGATCCAGCTCGTCAGCGCGTCGACGTCGGCGTACGACGCCATGTTGGCCGGGACGATCCACAGGGCGGCTCCGTCGACCGCGTGCGTGCGGTAGAGCTCCTTGTAGAACGCGAGCCGCTTCGGGTCGAGGCCCGAGGTGGTCGCGACGACCGTCGCACCACCGGCCAGCAGCTTGCCGGTGACACCAGCGGCGATGGAGCCCTGGCTGGCGCCGGTCACGACCGCGAGCTCGCCGGACCAGGTCTGGTCCGTCGCGCTCAGGGCGTCCTCGGCGATCCGGGTGAAGCGCTCGGAGAGCCTCGGGTCGGAGTGCGTCGCGTGCCAGCGGGCCTGCGCCGCCACGACCTTGCCGGCGCCGACGAAGCTGGCCTCGACGGTCTCGCCTGCGGCGATGCGGGCGAGGTCCTCGCGGGCGCTGGCCCAGCGGTCGTCCAGGACGACGGCCTTGAGCGGGTCGAACGCCGGAGCGGTCAGCTTGGCCCAGTCGCTGCCGAGCTCGGTCTCGACGCGGGCCAGGATCTCGGCCTCCGCCTCGTCCGTCTCGACGACAGCCGGTACGTCGTTGAGTCCCAGCTGATCGAGGACCAGGCGGGCCGAGGACGCCAGGACGCCGTCGGGGCCGGTGATCTGGGCGGTGAACTCGCCGAGGGCGGCCGCGTCGATCGTGGCGCCCTCTCCCCCACCGGTGGACGGCAGGTCGACGCTGATGCCGTGGCGTGCGGCGACTGCCTGCACGCTCGCGTCGATCGCGGCGTCGACGTCCGCACCGGAGGCGAGACCGCTCAGCGAGCCGTACTCACCGCCGCGAACGCTCGAGCCCTCACGGCTCGAGAGCGCGAGCTCGACGAGTGCGTGACTCGCCCAGCCCGGTCCGAGCTGCCAGACGTCGGTGACGCGCTCGGCGACGGCCGACTGGCGCTTGCCGGTCGGGCCGAACACCTTCTTGAGGTGGTCGCCGAGGGCTTCGGTGAGCACCGGGCCGAACGGCCTTGTAGCCGCGGGCCAGGCCCTTGACCTGGCCGGACAGCGTCGGCAGGTCCGCGTCAGCGGCACCGTCGATCGCGCCGAGCCCGAGCTCGCCACCGAGGTCGACGAGCAGCTGGTTGCGGCGCGAGGACGCACCGTCGCACAGCGACTCGATCGTGTCGGCGGCACCGATCTGGTCGAGGCGCATCTTGGTCCACCAGGCGATCAGGACCGTGGTCGCGTCGGCGGCGTCGAACGTCAGGTCAGCCGGACGCGGTCCGCTGGACGTCGCCGGAGCAGCGGCAGGTGCGGCGGCCGGAGCCGACGCCTCGGGCGCCGACGCCTCGGCGGAGCGATGTCCTCGTCATCGTCGATGACGATCTCCTCGTCGGTCGCGAAGACCGCGGCGCTGTCGCGCTCGAAGTTGAGCACCTCGACGGGTCCGCCGAAGCGACCCGGCAGCTTGAGCGTCGACGAAGCGAGGTTGGCCACCGTGGGGGCCTGACCGACGCCGACCTCGATGAACCGCTCGACACCGAGGTCGCCGAACAGCAGGTCCTGCGTCTCGATCCAGCGCACCGGGCTGGCGAACTGCCACGCGAGCAGCTCGATCAGCACGACCCGGCAGAGCTCGCCGGGCTTGGCCGACCAGGTCGCGAAGTCGGCAAGCACCGCGTTGAGCGGCTCGGACGGCACGAGATCAGCGATCTCCTGCAGGAACGCCCGGTCGAGCGAGAACGGCTTCGGCACGAGGTTGGGGACGTAGCGGCCCGCGAGGATCGCGGGATCGATCGTCGTCGGCAGCAGCTCGGTCAGGCGGTCGCGGAAGTCCGGGACGCCGTCGCGCAGCACCGTGGAGTGGAACGGCACGTCGATGCCGGGCACCAGGATGTAGGCAGCCTTGCCACCGAACTCCTCGCGGCGACGCGTGATGTCCTCCTCGAGGACGTCGAGGCCGCGCACCGTGCCGGCGATCGCGTACTGCGAGTCGCGCAGGTTGTAGTTGACGATCTGCAGGAACTCGCCGGACTCCTCGGCGATGCGGTCGACGTACGCCGTGACGTTGTCGTCGTTGAGCCCGATCTGCGCCGGACGGATCGCGGCGAGGCGATAGTTGCTGCGGCCCTCGGCGTCGCGGGGCACGAGCGTGTGCATGACCGAGCCGCGCTGGAACACGACCTCGACGACGGCCTCGAGCGGGATGACGCCCGAGACGGCGGCGAGCGCGTTGTACTCGCCGACCGAGTGGCCCGCGAGGATCGAGCCCTCGACGAACGCACCGGACTCGCGGAGCTCGGCCATCTGGGCAGCGCCGAGCACCGCCATGGCGACCTGCGTGAACTGGGTCAGGAACAGCACGCCGTCGGGGTGCTTGTGCGTCACACCGTCGGTCACGAGGACGGTCGGGTTGTCGCGGACGACCGTGAGGATCGAGAAGCCGAGAGCCTTGCGGGTGTGCGCGTCGGCGCGGTCCCAGATCTCACGGGCGGCCTTGGAGCGCTGGTACGCCGCCATGCCCATGCCCTGGTGCTGGATGCCCTGGCCCGGGAAGGCGTACGCCGTGCGGGGTGCCTCGAGGCGCGCGGTCGCCGACATGACGACCTCGCCCTCGGCGCGGCACGTGATGTCGACGAGCTCGGCGCCGTTGTCGAGGCCGATGCGGTCGGCCTTGACGTCGACCGTGACGCCGGGGCGTACGGGCGCGAGGAAGCGCGTCGTCCAGCCCGTGATGCGGCGGCCCGACAGCACCTGCTGCGCGGCAGCGGAGACCCACATGCCGTGCACGATCGGCGCGCCGAGCCCCGCGAGGCGGGCAGCGGCGACGCTGGTGTGGATCGGGTTGTGGTCGCCCGTGACGGCGGCGAAGCCACGCAGGTCGGTCGGCGCCGTCAGCGTCGCGGCACCGCGCGACTTGCGCGGGGTGTCCTGGACGTCGTCGCCGATCGCTCCACCGGCGCGTGCCGGGTCGGCGAGCTCGCCGGCACCGGTACGTCCGCGGATCGCGAAGCGCTCACGCAGCGTGGCGACGTCGCCTGCGGCGGAGGAGACCGTGACGTCGACCGCGACGACGCGGCCGAAGCCGGTGTCCTCGATCGACTCGACGACCGACGAGATCGTCAGGGCGGACGGGGGCGAGCGGCAGGGTGCCGGTCAGCGCGATCGCGTGGTCGAGGTGGACCAGGTCGAGCATGCCCTCGATGACGGGGATGCCGTCGTCGGTCGTCGCCTCGCCGAGCACGGCGAAGACCGACGGCCAGGCGAGCCCGACGAGCACGTCGGGAACCGGGTGGACCGGCGTGTGTGCGCCGGTGACACCGGCGTGGTCGGCGATCAGGTCGGGATCCCAGTCGACGTTGACCGTCGCGCGGCCGTTCGTCACGGGCGGGACGTCGCCACCGGCAGCACCGGCGACGAGCGAGGACATCGCGGCTGCGGCGACCTCGGTCGACACGACCGGAGCGGCACCGGCGAGCACGGCGTCGTCGACCTGGATGCGCAGCGCGAGCGGACGTGCGAGCGGCACCTGCAGCTCAGCGGTACGACCGTCGATCGCGACGAGCGCGGCGCCGGTCTCGGGGTGCTCGGCGCGCTGCGGGTCGACGATGACCCACTCGGCACCGAGGCGGTGGACGGGGTTGCGGACCGTGCGGCCGGCCCACACCAGGTCGGGAGCGGCGAGGACGAGCGAGAGCACGTCACCGGCCTCCTCGACGCGGCGACGGCCGGCGACGCGCTGGGCGGCGCGGCCGGAAGCGAGCAGACCGTCGATCGTGGCGTCCTCGAAGCGGCGCAGCAGCTCGGCGACGGGCTCGTCGACGCGGTCGATGCCGGCGACGGAGACCGTGCCGGGGATGACGCAGACCTCGTCGGCGGCGTAGCGCGGGTCGTGCGCCTGCCACAGCGAGTCCGAGCGCCACCAACGGCGTACGTCCTGGTCGAGCACCGGCACGAAGTTGACCGGCTTGCCCGGCGTGCGGCACTGCTCGACGAAGAACAGCACGTCGGCCGGGTGCAAGCACGACGCCTTCGGCGTCCGGGTATGCCTCGAGGAGCGTGGCAAGAGCCTGCGGCACCGTCGTCGACCAGGGAAGCGTCGGCGAAGAGCGTGGGGATCGTGCCGCGATCGGCAGCGTTGAGGCGGGCCTCGGCGCGCTGCAGCATCGCGTGGAAGCGGTCGCGCATCGTGACGTCGAGCCAGTCGGGCGTGCCGGACAGCTCGAGGTAGCGGCGGAGCCACTGGGCGTACGTCATGGTCTCGACGTCGCCGAAGTAGGGCTTGGCGGTGCGGTTGAGCGCCTCGATGATCTCGTCACGACGCGCGGCGACGGCCTTGGCGTCGCCGGCGACCTCGTCGAGCAGGCGGCCCGTGCGCGACGCGGTGTTGTCGATCTCGTGGATGTCGGCGCCGAGCTGGCTGCGGCCCGAGGCCATGCCGCCCTTGGCGCTGCCCGCGCCGACCCAGGTGCCGGTGCCGCGGGTGTCGACGAGGAGCTGCTTGACCTCCGGGGCCGTGGTGGCCTCGAGCGTGGCCATCGCGGCGGTGCCGACCAGGATGCCGTCGAGCGGCATGACCGGGAAGCCGTGGCGGCGGGCCCACTCGCCGGTGAGGTACGCCGAGGCGACCTCCGGCGTGCCGATGCCGCCACCGACGGCGACGACGACGTTGTCGAGGGCGCGCAGCTCGCCGTACGTCGCGAGCAGCAGGTCGTCGAGGTCCTCCCACGAGTGGTGGCCACCGGCGCGGCCGCCCTCGATCTGGACGATGATCGGCGTCGGCGCGACGGCCTTGGCGATCGCCAGGACCTCGCGGATCTGCTTGACCGTGCCGGGCTTGAACACGACGTGCGTGATCTCGGCGGCGCGGAGCTCCTCGACGAGCGCGACGGCGTCGTCGAGCTCGGGGATGCCGGCCGTCACGACGACGGCGTCGATCGCGGCACCTGCGGCGCGGTGACGCTGCACGAGGCGCTTCTGGCCGAGCTGGAGCTTCCAGAGGTAGGGGTCGAGGAACAGCGAGTTGAACTGGTACGTCCGACCGGGCAGCAGCAGCTCGTCGAGCTCGGCGACGCGGTCGGCGAAGATCTCCTCGGTGACCTGTCCGCCACCGGCGAGCTCGGACCAGAAGCCGGCGTTGGCCGCGGCCGCGACGATCTTGGCGTCGACGGTCGTCGGCGTCATGCCGGCCAGCAGGATCGGCGACTTGCCGGTCAGGCGGGTGAAGCGGGTCTCGACGTGCAGCTTGCCGTCAGGCAGCGTCACGACGCTCGGGGCGTACGCGGACCACGGGGTCGCCAGGCGCGGCGCGGCACCGGCGGCGGTGAGCTCGCGGTGGCCGCGGCGGGTCGTCGTCGCGATGACGCCGGCTCCGCGGCTGCGCAGCTCGCGCGCCGAGAGGCGGGCGGCGATGTCGGAGGGTCCGAGGTCGAGGATCCAGGTCGCACCGGCGTCGAGCGCCGACTCGAGCGACTCGACCCAGTCGACGGGGTCGACGATCGAGCGCATCGTGAGCGTACGGGCGCGGGCGGCGTCGAAGCCACAGGCCTCGGCCCACGTCGCGACCAGGTCAGCGGCCTCGGCGAGGTCGGGGTGGTGGAACGCCAGCTGGGCCGGCAGCGGCTCCAGGACGGGGGCGAACGGCGAGCCGCCGGTGACCTTGCGCTCGCGGTCGGACTTCTCGGCAGCGGCGACCTCTTCGAGGCGGGCCTCGACGACACGGAGGCTGTCGGCCGGGCCGGACAGCACGACGCCGCGGCGACCGTTGCGCAGGCGCGAGACGACGCGCAGCGACGCCGGGAGCTCGGCCAGGATCGCGTCGATGCGCTCGGGCACGACGTTGGAGACGCTGAGCATCGTGGAGCCGAGCAGGCCACGGCGACGGCCCACGAGCTGCGCCGCAGCACCCATCAGGCGGGCGAGAGCCAGCAGCTCGACGTCGTCGACGCCGGCGACCGACTGGGTCGCGAGGTCACCCTGCGAGTGACCGATGACGGCGGCGGGTGCGACGAGCTGGGTGTCGACGCCCTGACGGTGCAGGGCGCGGAGACCGGCGAGCTGGGTCAGCAGGATGCCGGGTACCGAGGCTCCGGGTGTATCCAGCACCGCGGAGCTCGGCAGTTCGGGAGCGTCGTCGTCCTCGGCGGACTCGCCGACGGCGATGACATCGGCCCACTCGAGGGGCGTGAACGTCACGCCGACCCGGGCGAGCTCGGCGGCGACCGGAGCGAGGCGCTCCTCGGCCTGCGACACCAGGGTCTCGAGCTCGGACTCGAGCGCGAAGTCACGGATCAGTCCGGCGAGCGGCTCGAGCCACGGGGCACCCTGGCCACCGAACGCAATGGCGTACGGAGTGCCGGCTGAGATGCGATCGACCAGGGCGCCGCGGCGCTCGGTCGGCTGGATCGTGGCAAGCGGAGTGTCGATGGTCGTCACGTGGAATCCCTCGGGGTACTGCCGTCGCTGGATCGACGGGCGGTCCCACCATCATCGCAAAACATGAGGGGTTCCTCAAGTTTAATGCGAGGGTTTCCTCATGTTTCTTCGCGAGATCTGGCTCACACTGCCCGCCGAAATTGCCCAGCGCATTCGGGCCCATGACGCGGCTAGGCTGGGCCGAGGGGGACGACATGGAGATCGAGACGCGCCATCTGCGGATGGTCAAGGCCGTGGCCGACGAGGGCAGCATCACGCGAGGCGGCATCCGCGCTGGGCACGACGCAGCCCGCCCTGACGCGACAGCTGCGGCGCATCGAGGACAACCTCGGCGGTCCCCTGTTCCAGCGCTCGCACGCCGGGGTCGAGCAGACGCCGCTCGGCCGGCTCGTCGTCGGCCGGGCCACCGCCGTCCTCTCGGTGCTCGACACCCTGCAGACCGACGCGTCGAGCCTGCGCACGCGCCCCGGCCCAGGTACGCATCGGGGTGCGCTTCGGCAACGCGCTGGTCGGCCTGATCCGCGGGCTGCGCGCGACCCTGCCGAGCACCGAGATCGTGACCGAGAGCGAGACCCGCATCGACGGCCTGCTCGACCTGCTCGGCTCGCACCGCATCGACTTCGCGGTGATCCACGAGTACGTCGGCAACGAGATCCCGCTCGACCCGCGGCTGCTCGTACGCCCCGTCGGCTGCGAGCCCGGCTTCGTCCTGATGTCGGCCGATCACCCGCTCGCGGACCGCGGCGAGCTCGAGCTCGCCGACCTGGCCGACGAGACCTGGCTGCTGTCGCCGCTCGACGTCGACCGCGAGGCCGACTGCATGACCCGGATCTGCTGGGATGCCGGGTTCACCCCCAAGATCGGCCACTACCTCAGCGACGGACTCAGCGTCGAGCTGATCCGAGCCGGCGAGGCCATCGCCCTCAGCACGCCGACCAACCGCGACTCCGGCATGGTGCTCAAGCCGCTCGTCGGCACGCCGATGCAGGTTCGACGGCTGCTCCTGGCCGAGCGCGACAATCCGTTCGCCGAGCACCTCGACAAGCTCGCCCGGTTCACCGCCGACGTCCTGACCGAGACACTCGAGCGCCAGCCCGTCTACCAGTCGTGGGTCGCGCGGCACGGCCCCCTCGCGACCTCGTCGACCACACGCCTGACGGCACCCACTGGCAGGGTCGCCCGCCTTCGATGGCATGGGCATATGGCATGACCCAACGCCTCTCGATGTGACTAGCGTCACGCCTACGTCAATCGAGAGGACAACTCATGAAACACGTCTTTGCCATCGGAGGAGCAACCCTCCTCGTGGCTGGGCTGGGCGTCGCAACGCCCTCGCTGAGCGCAGCGGCCGAGTCCAGCGGCGATCCCGCTGTCGTGGCCAAGGGATACATCCAGGAGCATCCGGGCAAGGTCGAGGGCTCGTCGAAGGATGCCTACCAGCTCGTCGACACGGTCGAGTCGACCAACGGGGCAACCCACGTGCGGTTCAACCGCACGTACGCCGGCCTGCCCGTCCTCGGTGGTGACCTCGTGATCCATCTCGATGCCGCGGTCAAGCCCGAGGGCCAGTCCGTCGCCCAGAGCGCACCCGTCAGCGTCAGCACGACGCCCAAGGTGCCCGCTGGTGCGGCTGCCGACCGCGCCCGCGACGAGTTCACGGGACGCAGCGTCAGCAAGGCGGGCTCGCCCAAGCTCGTCGTCGACGCCCGCCATGGCAAGGCCGTCCTCGCCTGGCGCTCGACCGTCACGGGCGTGCAGGCCGACGGCCAGACGCCGAGCCGGCAGATCATCGTGACCGACGCCAACACCGGCAAGGTGCGCAGCGCCGAGGAGACGATCCTGACGCCGATCAAGGTCGGCACCGCGACCCGCCAGCCCGCGGTGGCCGCCGCCAAGCCCGGCGTCGCCGCGAGCGGGACCGGCCGCGGCATCTTCGTCGGCACGGTCTCGATCAGCACGACCGGCAGCGGCAGCAGCTACACGATGGTCGACGCGACGCACGGCAACGGCCGTACGTGCGACATGAAGAACCGCACGTTCGGCACGTGCACGACGTTCGCCGACTCCGACAACTCGTGGGGCAACTTCAGCGTCAGCGACCGCGCGTCGGCAGGCGTCGACGCACACTACGGAGCCGCCAAGACGTTCGACTACTTCAAGACGAGCTTCGGCCGCCAGGGCATCTTCAACAACGGCAGCGGCGTCCCGTCGCGCGTCCACTACGGCAACAGCTACGTCAACGCCTACTGGGACGGCAGCCAGATGACGTACGGCGACGGTGCGGGCAACCGGGCGCCGCTGGTCGAGCTCGACGTCGCGGGCCACGAGATGTCCCACGGCGTCACCGAGAACTCGGCCGACCTCGCCTACTCCGGCGACGCCGGCGGGCTCAACGAGGCCACGAGCGACATCTTCGGGACGATGGTCGAGTTCTACGCCAACAACCCCAGTGACACGCCGGACTTCCTGATCGGCGAGGAGATCAACATCAACGGCGACGGGACGCCGCTGCGCTACATGGACGATCCCCGTCGTGACGGCGCGTCGTACGCGTGCTGGAGCAGCGCGGTGCCGCGATCGGACCCGCACTACTCCTCCGGAGTGGGCAACCACTTCTTCTTCCTGCTGGCCAACGGCAGCGGCCAGAGCACCTACGGCAACAGCCCGACGTGCAACGGCTCGACGGTCACCGGAATCGGCCGGGCCAAGGCTGCGGCGATCTGGTACAAAGCGCTCACCGAGCGCATGACCAGCACCGAGACGTACGCCAAGGCGCGACTCGACACCGTCGCCGCCGCGACGACGCTCTACGGGGCGAGCAGCACCGAGGTCGCTGCGGTCAAGGCCGCGTGGTCAGCGGTCAGCGTCAACTGACCCAGCACAGACGTGCGGCCCATCTCCTCTCGGGAGATGGGCCGCACCGCGTGTGCTGAACCGTCAGACGCCGCCGGTCAGCGTGAGCCCGCCGTCGATCGTGATGGTCTGGCCGGTGACCCACGCGGCGTCCTCGGACAGCAGGAACGCCACGACCGAGCCGATGTCCTCCGGCACGCCGAGACGCTTGAGCGGGTACGTCGCCGCGACCTCGTCCTCGCGACCCTCGAAGAGCGCCGTCGCGAACTTGGTCTTGACGACCGCCGGGGCGACCGCGTTGACCCGGATCTCCGGGCCGAGCTCGAGTGCCAGCTCCTGGGTGACGTGGATGACGCCGGACTTGGAGGCACCGTAGACGCCGATCCCGGGCGCCGGCTTGAGCCCGGCGACCGAGGCGACGTTGACGATCGCACCGCCGTTGGTCTCCATCCACGCGCGATAGACCTTCTGCGCCCACGCGATCGAGGAGATCACGTTGACCCGGAACGTCTTCTCCGCGGCACCGAGGTCGACGTCGATCATGCGCCCGTACGTCGGGTTGATCCCCGTGTTGTTGACCAGGAAGTCGATCCGGCCGAACGCGTCCATCGTCGCCGCGACGGCCTCGTCCTGATGGTCGGCGTCATCGGCCGCACCCGCAACGAAGATCGCGTTGTCGGAGCCCCCGAGGGACTCGACCGCCTCGGCCAGCGGGCCGGGCTTGCGAGCCGTCAGGCATACCCGCGCGCCATCGGCGACGAGCCGCTCGGCGACGGCAAGGCCGATCCCCCGGCTCGCGCCGGTGACGATCGCGACCTTGCCGTCAAAGCGGTTCGTCACGCTCTGCTCACTCAAGACAAGCGCTCGAGGACCATGGCCATGCCCTGGCCGCCGCCGACGCACATCGTCTCGACGCCGAACTGCTTGTCGTGGTGCTGCAGCGAGTTGATCAGCGTGCTCGTGATGCGCGCGCCGGTCATGCCGAACGGGTGGCCGATCGCGATGGCGCCACCGTTGACGTTGAGCTTGTCGATGTCGATGCCGAGCGCCTGCGCCGAGCCCAGCGCCTGGACCGCGAACGCCTCGTTGATCTCGAACAGGTCGATGTCGCCGATGCCCATGCCCGCGTGGCCGAGCGCCTGCTTGACCGCCTCGACCGGACCGAGGCCCATGATCTCGGGCGAAAGGCCCGTGACACCCGTCGACACGATGCGGGCGAGCGGGGTGAGGCCCAGCTCCTTGGCCTTGGTGTCGCTCATGATGACCACCGCTGCGGCGCCGTCGTTGAGCGCGCAGCAGTTGCCAGCCGTGATCGTGCCGTCGGGACGGAACACGGGCTTGAGCTGCGACACGGCTTCGTACGTGACACCGGCGCGAGGGCCGTCGTCGGTGCTGACGACCGTGCCGTCGGGCAGCGTGACCGGCGTGATGTCCTTGGCCCAGAAGCCGTCTGCGAGAGCCTTCTCGGCGAGGTTCTGGCTGCGTACGCCGAACTCGTCCTGCTCCTGACGGCTCATGCCGATGAGCTGCTGCACGTTCTCGGCCGTCTGGCCCATCGCGATGTACGCATCGGGCAGCGTGCCGTCCTCGCGGGGATCGTGCCACGCCTCGGCGCCACCCTGTGCGCGCTTGTCCGTGCGGTCGACCGCCTCGTCGAAGAGCGGGTTGTGGGCAGCCGCCATGTCGGACATGCCGTTGGCGAACCGGCTGACGGTCTCGACGCCGAGGGACAGGAACACGTCGCCCTCGCCGGCCTTGATCGCGTGGAACGCCATGCGGGTGGTCTGCAGGCTCGACGAGCAGTAGCGGTTGACCGTCACGCCGGGCACGTGGTCCATGCCGGCCTGCACAGCGACGATGCGTCCGAGGTTGTTGCCCGACTCGCCGGCCGGCTGGCCGACGCCCAGGTGCAGGTCGACGATGTCACGACGGTCGAGCTCGGGGACCTTGGCGAGCGCCGCCTCGAGCATCAGGACCGACAGGTCGTCAGGACGCATGTCCTTGAGCGATCCCTTGACGGCGCGGCCGATCGGCGAGCGTGCGGTTGAGACGATGACTGCTTCGGGCATTGGCGTTGCCTTCCTGATGGGTGGTCCGGCCTCAGAATCCGAGGTCGCGGCCGATGAGCTCTTTCATGATCTCGTTGGATCCGGCCCAGATCTTGCTGACCCGGGCATCTCGCCATGCGCGCGCGACGCGGTACTCGTTCATGAATCCGTAGCCGCCGTGCAGCTGGACGCAGTGGTCGAGGACGTCGTTCTGGATCTCCGACGACCACCACTTGGCCTTGGCCGCGTCGATCGCGGTCGCCTCGCCGTTCGTGTGGGCCAGCACGGCCTGGTCGACGTACGCCTCGGCGACCTCGATCTTGGTCACCAGCTCGGCGAGCAGGAACTTGTTGTGCTGGAGGCTGCCGATCGGCTGCTTGAACGCCTCGCGGTCGTGGGCGTACTGGATCGTCTCGGCCAGGATCTGCTTGGCATGCGCGATGTTGGAGACCGAGCAGCTCAGCCGCTCCTGCGGCAGGCGCTCCATCATGTAGATGAAGCCGCGGTCGACCTCGCCGAGGATGCGGTCGTCGCCGACCCGGACGTTCTCGAAGAACAGCTCCGACGTGTCGGCCTCGCTCTGCCCGACCTTGTCGAGCTTGCGGCCGCGGCTGAAGCCCTCGTCGGTCGCCTCGAGGCCGAACAGCGTGATGCCCTTGGCGCCCTTCTCCGGCGACGTACGTACGGCCGTCAGCACCAGGTCGGCCGAGTAGCCGTTCGTGATGAAGGTCTTGGAGCCGTTGATGACCCACTCGTCGCCGTCGCGGACCGCGGTGGTCTTGAGCGCGGCGAGGTCCGAGCCGCCGCCGGGCTCGGTCATGCCGATCGCCGTGACGATCTCGCCGGTCGCGCATCCGGGCAGCCAACGCTGCTTCTGCTCGTCGGTGCCGAGATCGACGATGTAGGGCACCGCGATGTCGGAGTGGATCGCGGCGCACGACGCCAGCGCAGCATTGAGCTTGCTGAGCTCCTCGGCCCAGACGGCGTTGAACCGGAAGTCGCCCGCCTCGGCGCCGCCGAACTCCTCGGGGATCTCGAGGCCCAGGAAGCCCTCGGCGCCGGCCGCCAGCCAGAAGTCGCGCGGCAGCGCCTTGTCCTCGAGGTATGTCTCGAGGTTGGGCGTCACGTGCTTCGCCAGGAATGCCGCACACGAGTCGCGGAACGCCTCGTGGTCCTTGTCAAAGATCGTTCGCCGCAATGCTCTGCCTTCGTGATCAGGAATCCGGGAACGGAAACGCGCGCTAAGCGCTTGCTTAGCATGCAAGCACTCCGTCATGCTGTCAACCGAAAGAGGGGTGAACATGACGACCATCACGGCACGCGAGCGGCTGATCAACGCCGCGATCGAGGCGTTCGCCGAGAAGGGCTTCGCCGGCACGACCACCCGCGACATCGCGTCCCGCGCCGGGATGAGCCCCGCGGCGGTCTACGTGCACCACGACTCCAAGGAGAGCCTGCTCTTCACGGTCAGCCTCGATGGCCATCGCAGCGCGCTCGACGTCATCACGGCGGCCGCCGCCTCGAGCACCGATCCCATCGAGCGTCTGCGGACCATGGTCTACGACTTCAGCCTCTGGCACGCCGACAACAGCCGGGTCGGACGCATCGTGCAGTACGAGTACCACGCCCTGACCGACGAGCACCGCGCCGAGGTCGCGACCTATCGGCGCAGCATCGAGAAGACCATGCAGGACGCCCTGGCCGACGGTGTCGGCCAGGGCGTCCTGGATGTTGATGACATTCCCGGGACGGCGTTCTCGCTGCTGTCCCTGGGTGTCGATCTCGTGCGGTGGTTCGAGCCGGGCGGTTCGCGCTCCGGCCACGAGCTGGCCAGCCTGCATGCCGATCTGGCGGTCAGGATGACCCGGTCGTCGCAGGCTGCGTCAGGCCTGAAGAACGGCCTCGGCGTTGATGTGGATCGAGATCTTGTCGCCGACCATGACCTTGCCGCCCTCGAGCGGGATGTTGAAGTCGATGCCGAACTCCTTGCGGCTGATCTCGGCGGTGGCCTCGATGCCCACGCGCGTGCCGCCCCACGGGTCGCCGCCCTCGCCGAGGAACTCGGTCGCGAGCTCGACGGGCTTGGTGACGCCCTTGATCGTCAGGTCGCCGGTGACGACGAAGTCGGTGTCGCTCTTCTGGACGACGCCGGTCGAGACGAACGTCATCTTCGGGTGGGTCTCGACCTCGAAGAAGTCGGCCGAGCGCAGGTGGTTGTCGCGATCGGCGGTGCCGGTGTTGATCGAGTTGAGGTCGACCGTGACGTTGACCGTCGAGGCGGTGAGGTCCTCGTGCGAGACGATCGTGCCCTCGAAGGTCTCGAACTTGCCGCGGACCTTGCTGACCAGGTGCCGGACCGAGAAGCCGATCTCGGTGTGGCTCGGGTCGATCGTCCAGGTGCCGGTGCTGACTGCAGTTGCGGTGCTCATGAATTCTCCTTGAAGTATGTAGTTGATCCTTCAACAAGATAGACTCTAGCACGATGTTGAAAATTCAATCAACAGTCTCACAGAGTAGGATAGGTCACATGGAGACGACGACCGCCACCCCGTGGCTCACCGCGGAGCAGCAACGCATCTGGCGCTCGTTCCTCGGTGGCACGACCGTGCTGATGGATCGCCTCGACCGCGACCTGCGGGCGGCGCACGGCCTGTCGATGCCCGAGTACGAGATCCTCGTCCGCCTGTCCGAGGCCCCCGGCCGTTCGATCCGCATGGCCGAGCTGGCCGACGCGGTCGCGCACTCCCGCAGCCGGGTGACCCACACGATCGCCCGGCTCGAGCGCGAGAACATCGTCGTTCGCGGGCAGTGCTCCGAGGACGGTCGCGGCGTGTCCGCCGTGCTGACCGATCACGGCTTCAGCGTGCTCGAGGCTGCCGCCCACACCCACGTGCAGGGCGTTCACGACTACCTGATCGAGAACGCCGACCCGGCGGACTTCGTCGCGATGGGCCGCATCATGCAGAGCAGTCTCGACGACCTGCACGGCAAGAACTTCTAGTCGCGGGTCAGCTTGCGGTAGGTCACGCTGTGCGGACGCGCGGCTTCCTCGCCGAGGCGCTCGACCTTGTTGACCTCGTAGTCGGCGAAGTTGCCCTCGAACCAGAACCAGCGCGCCGGCGTCTCGGCGTTGCCCTCCCACGCCAGGATGTGCGTCGCGACGCGGTCGAGGAACCAGCGATCGTGCGAGACCACCACGGCGCAACCCGGGAAGTCGAGCAGCGCGTCCTCGAGTGACTGCAGCGTCTCGACGTCCAGGTCGTTGGTCGGCTCGTCGAGCAGCAGCAGGTTGCCGCCCATCTTGAGCGTCAGCGCGAGGTTGAGCCGGTTGCGCTCACCGCCCGACAGCACCCCGACCTTCTTCTGCTGGTCAGGGCCCTTGAAGCCGAATGACGCGACATAGGCGCGGCTCGGGACCTCGTAGTTGGCGACCTTGATGAAGTCGAGCTCGCCGGACACGAGCTGCCAGATGTTGAGGTTGTTGTCGATGCCGCCACGGCCCTGGTCGACATACGAGATCTTGACGGTCTGGCCGACCTCGAGGCGAGCCCTCGTCGGGCTTCTCCTCCCCCACGATCATGCGGAACAGCGTCGACTTGCCGACGCCGTTGGGGCCGACGACGCCGACGATGCCGGCGCGCGGCAGGTCGAACGTCAGGCCGTCGAACAGCTCACGGTCACCGAAGCTCTTGTGCAGGTCCTTGGCGTTGAGGACGACATCGCCGAGTCGCGGACCGGCCGGGATGTTGATCTCCTCGAAGTCGAGCTTGCGGCCACGCTCGGCCTCGGCGGCGAGCTCCTCGTAGCGGCTCAGTCGCGCCTGGTTCTTGACCTGGCGGGCCTTGGCGTTGGAGCGCACCCACTCGAGCTCCTTGGCGAGGATCTTGGCGCGCTTGGCGTCCTTCTTGCCCTCGACCACGAGACGGGCCTGCTTGGTCTCGAGGTAGGTCGAGTAGTTGCCCTCGTAGGGGTGCGTCTTGCCGCGGTCGAGCTCGAGGATCCACTCGGCGACGTTGTCGAGGAAGTAGCGGTCGTGGGTGATCGCCAGGACGGCGCCGGGGTAGGACGCGAGGTGCTGCTCGAGCCACAGCACGCTCTCGGCGTCCAGGTGGTTGGTGGGCTCGTCGAGCAGCAGGAGGTCGGGCTGCTCGAGCAGCAGCTTGCAGAGCGCGACGCGGCGGCGCTCACCACCGGAGAGGTGGTCGACCAGCTCGTCGGGCGGCGGGCAACGCAGCGCGTCCATCGCCTGGGCGAGCCGGGAGTCGAGGTCCCACGCGTTGGCGTGGTCGAGGTCGGTCTGCAGCTCACCCATCTCGGGCAGCAGCGTGTCGTAGTCGGCGTCGGGATCGGCGAGCTCTTCGCTGATCTTGTTGAACCGGTCGATCTTGGCCTTGATCTCGCCGACAGCCTCCTCGACGTTCTCGAGCACGGTCTTGCCCTCGGTCAGCGGCGGCTCCTGCAGGAGGATGCCGACCGACGCGTCGGGGTCCTTGATCGCGTCGCCGTTGTTGGGCTGCTCCATGCCGGCCATGATCTTGAACAGCGTCGACTTGCCGGTGCCGTTGGGGCCGACGACGCCGATCTTGGCGCCGTGGAGGAACGACAGCGTGACGTCGTCGAGCACGACCTTCTCGCCGAGCTTCTTGCGGACGTTGCGGAGGGTGAAGACGTAATCGGCCATATGCGCAAGCCTATAGATGCCGGTCCCACCCGGACGAATCGGCCGGACCTCAGGCCGCGGGCGCCTCGACCGACTCGCCCTCGAGCTCGGCGAGCGCTGCGACCGTGCCGTCGTTCTTGACGGCGGCCGGCGGCTGGCGGTCGACCCGCTGCAGCTTCGTGACGCCCCACGTGAGGTCGTGGCCGATCAGGTTGGCCTCGAGGACCGTGCTCTCGCGTGGCTGACCGTCCTGCGTCGTCCACTTCTCGGTGCGGATCTTGCCGATCACGACGATCGGGTCGCCCACCTCGAGCGACTCCGCGACGTTCTGCGCGAGGCTGCGCCACGCCTTGACCGAGATCCAGATCGTCTCGAGATCACGCCAGGTGCGCGTCGCCTGGTCGAAATAGCTCGGCGTCGACGCGACGCGGAACAGGACCCATGGGACGCTGCCCTCGCGCAGCTCGACCTTGGTGCCGACGCGGCCGTGGAAGGTCATGGTGTTGTCGTTGGACATGGCTGACTCCTTCGAGTTGAGGAGCTCCAGACTTGCGACCGTCGGCCGCATGCCGACAGCACGCGCCGCGACCAGCTGTGGACTGCCGCGGGCGGCGACGAGACCTGTGGATCAGGACAGGGCGGCGAGGATGCCGGAGCGGTAGGCGTCGTACGCGTCGAGCTCGGTCTGGATCGGCGCGATGATGCGTTCGGCAATCACCCGGTCGATCGCCTCCCGGAGCTGTCGGTCGGCCCGCTTGGCCTTGCGACGCCCGCCGATGCGCGACGCCAGGCTGGACACCGCGGCGAGGACGAGGCCGCCGACGAGCGAGCCGCCGGCCACGATCGCGGCCATCGGGACGCCACCGACCTTGCCAAGGTCGGGCAGGTCGAACGAGGCGAGCTGCTGGATGCCCTGGGCGGCGAGCCACCCGAGGCCGCCCACCATGCCGAGGAACAGCAGGAGCTGGACGATCTGCACGATGCGCCACCAGATCGCCGGGCGGGCCACGCCGAGGCTGGTCTCGTGGATCGCCCGGTCGAGTGCGTCGATGATGTCGTCGCCCGGCGGGTTGGACGCATCCCGGATCGCGTCGCGCCACGGCCGTTCGAGCCCGATCGAAGCCTTCTCGGCGGCGTCGCGGATCGCGAGCTCCGCGTTGGCGCGCTGGACGTTTCCGGTCTCGGGGACGGCGGCACGGGCCAGCGACGACATCGACAGGTCGTTGCCGAGTCCCAGCTCCTTGAGCGGGTCCTTGCTGCAGACCGACGAAGCCAGCGCACGACCGGCCAGCCCGTACGCTGCGCGGCCCGGCGGCGCGTCGACCACGACACGGCATCGACGATCTGCGGCACTCCGGCGCACTCGACCAGCGCTTCGTCGAGCGCCGCGCGGTCGGCCGGGGCCAGGCCGGGGGCATCGCTGGAGCCGCCGACCTGGGCGATGACGCCGGCAGCGGCCGAGATGTCTGACGCGAGACGGGACCTTGGCCGAGGACTTGGCCCGGATGCGGGTCGCCATCTCGCGCTTGAGGTCCTCGACGCCGTCGCCGCGAGTTGCCGACACCCCGATGACCGTGACGTCGGGCAGGCCCTCGTCGGCGAGGATGCGCTTGACGTCGGTCAGCGCCCGCTCACGCTGCTCGAACGGGATGCGGTCGATCTGGTTGAGCACGACGAGCGTGACATCGGCATAGGACGCCATCGGCCGGATGTAGCGATCGTGGATCGCGGCGTCGGCGTACTTCTGCGGGTCGAGGACCCACACGAGCAGGTCGGCGTACTTGATCAGGCGATCCATCTCGAGATGGTGCGAGACCTCGGTCGAGTCGTGGTCGGGCAGATCGAGCAGCACGAGGCCGTCGAGCTTGGTGTCCTCGGCGGAGTGGTCGAGCATGCTCATGCGGGACACCTGGTGGCGAGCGGGTATGCCCATCCACTCCAGCAGCCCTTGCGCACCGTCGGGGCCCCACGCGCACGCGAGCGCCCACGACGTCGTCGGGCGGCGCACGCCGACGCCGGCGAGCTCGAGGTCGGTCAGTGCGTTGAACAGCGAGGACTTGCCCGATCCGGTGGCGCCGGCCAGCGCGACGATCGTGTGGTCGCCGGACAGCGTGAGGCGCTCTGCCGCCCGGCCCGACAGCATCTCGGCGGGCGCGAGGATCTCGGCATCGATGCGGCCACGGCTCGCCGTCGACGGCCTTGGTCAGCCCGTCGAGCCGCTTGGCGACATCGTTTCGGCCGCCGCCGAACACTACTTCGGCGGCGTCGCTCGGCGCAGTCATGACGTCGTCTCTCCGTTCAGGAAGTCGGCATGTCGAGCGTATTCGGCCTGACGTGCAGATTCGCGGAGGACAGCCTGGTGCGCCTTGATGGTGTCGGGAGACTCGACGAGGTCGAGGAAGCGCTGCATCTCGCCCTCGAACAGCGCGGCGACGCGCGACTCGAGGTCAGCCTGCGCGCGGGCGGACAGCGTCTCGACGACGTCTTCGCCGAAGATCGCGTCGAGGAGCTTGTGGCCCAGCGCTGCGGTGCCGCCGGCTTCCTTGCCCTGACCGTTGCGCGAGAACATCACGATCATCAGGGCGACGCCGATGCCGTTGACGCCGAACGCGAGGAACCGCGCAGTCATGCGCTTGTCGGCACCTTCGACGCGTACGAGCTCGAGCACCGCCTGCCGCCAGTCGTGCACCATGCGCTGCGCGCGCACGCGGAAGTCGCGGGAAGCCCGGTCGATGCCGCGGTTGGCATCGAGCAGGGTGCGGCCGGCCGGGGTCGCGGCCCACGCGCGCGAGGCGGCCTCGGCGGCGGCCTCGGCGTGCTCGACCAGCAGCATCTGCACGCCGGTCTCGATCGCCTCGACGACCTCGGTCGAGCGCGTGCGCTTGCCGGTCACGCCGTCGACGAAGCGGTCGCGGATGCGGCTGACCTTCTCCTCGACGGAGCGCAGCAGCTCGCCGGTGCCGACGAACTCCTGCCAGCGCGCGAGCACCTCGCCCTTGAGGACCGTGCCGTCGGTGACCTGCACCGCGAACGTGTCGATGGCCTTGCGGTAGGTCGTGTCGATGTCGCCGTGCAGCACTTCGGACGCGGCGATCTGGACGTCCATCGCGTCGGCGACGTCGTGCGTGCGCAGGACGACGTGGCGGACCGCGCCGTCGAGCGTACGAGCCATCACCATCTTGCGGGCGGCCGGATCAGCGGCGAGCTCGTGCAGCCAGACCACGATCGGCGAGACCGCCTCACGCGGCAGCAAGCCCGTCGGCGTCGACTCCGGACTCCGGAACCGTGAACAGTGGCGAGTCCGACAGGCCGCGCGACGTCATCATCCGCGCGAGGTGACCACGCACCTCGATGACGGCTTCGGATGTCGTGCGGTCGAGGACCACGGCGACCGACGTGCTGCGCTCGGCCGCCTGGCGCAGGTAGTCCCACGGCACCTGGTCGGCGTAGCGCGCGGCGGACGTGACGAAGAGCCACAGGTCGGCGGCGGCGAGGAGCTGGGCGGCGAGCTCGCGGTTGCCCCGGTCGATCGAGTCGACGTCGGGCGCGTCGAGGATCGCGAGACCGCGCGGGATCTTCGTCGGACGTCGCGAGCCGCAGGGCGTACGTGTCGTTGGTCGGCACGTTGGTGCGAGGCAGGTCGGGCAGGATGCGGTCGGGCAGGAACCACTCGGCGTCGTCGGGGTGATGCACCAGCACGGGTGACCGGGTCGTGGGCCGCAGGACGCCGGACTCGGTGACGCGCTCCCCCACCAGCGAGTTGACCAGCGTCGACTTGCCGGCACCCGTCGAGCCGCCCACGACCGCCAGCAGCGGCGCGTCGAGCTGGACGAGGCGCGGCAGGACGTAGTCGGACAGCTGGTCGGCGACCTTGGCCTGTGTGCCGCGAGCCACGTCGACGTCGTCGACCTCGAGCCGCAGCGTGATGTCGCGGACACTCGTCAGGAGCTTGCTCATCGCGCCAAGGAGCTCGGCCGAAGCGTGTTCGCTGGCCACTGGGTGCTCCTCTCGTCGACGATGAATCTGTGCGCATGGGTGTCTGAGCACAGATTAGTGGACGTGGGGGCACTTCGCCGCCACGCCTCGTGCTGCACGGGGGTCAGAAGTGACGGGAGGTGCTTTGCAGCGCCGGCGGGAATCGCAACATCGGCCGCAACTCGTACATCGCGTCGAGCAGCGCATACGTACGCTCGACGCCTCGTGGGATCGTCCGGCCGCTCATCAGGCCGTCGTGCAGGAACGCCATCTCGGTCGCGAGGCGCTGGTATCGCGTGACGATCTTGCGCGGCGACCTTGCCGCCGTGATCCTTCGCATACCGCCGAGCAGCCTTGCGATAGCCGAAGCGCGACAGGTAGGGGATCTCCGCCGGGTGGATCCAGCCACGCTGTGCGACGTACGACAGCGACCGCTCGAGGATCCTGACCTGGCGGATGCGGACGATGATCGCAAGGACCGCAATCGCGACCAGCACGGCGGCGAGGGCGAGGTAGGCCAGGACGAATCCCGCGCCACCGCCATAGCTCAGCGAGCCGTTCCACAGGCCGTGCAGACCGGCGCTGACGAGCAGGCCGGCGAAGCAGATCAAGACCTTGAGCGTCTTGGACCGGCGCGCCGCGGCCAGGCCGATCGCGATGCCGAACGCAGACGTGAAGAGCGGGTGCGCGAACGGGCTGAACAGTCCGCGTACGACGAAGGTCGTCGTCACGCCCTCGGCGCCGGCGACCTGGATGTCGGGCGTGCCGGTGTAGCTGCTGACGTAGTAGCCGATGTTCTCGATGAACGCGAAGCCGATGCCCACGATGCCGGCGAAGATCAGGCCGTCGAGGAAGCCGTCGATGACTCGCCTCGAGCGGACGAACGTCAAGGCCAGGAACAGGCACTTGGCCGGCTCCTCGACCAACGGCGCGACGAAGGACGCCGCCTGCTTGTCGCTGAGGTGCCACGTGTCCTGGATCCAGACCTCCAGCACGATCGCGATCACCACGGCGACGACACCGCCCCAGACGAAGGCGGCGAACTTGTAGCGGCGGGGTTCGGGCTCGTAGCGGTCGAGCCACCAGTAGACGAACCACAGGAGCGGCAGCGGGATGAGCGCGAACAGGATCGACAGGCCGGATCCGGCGGCGTTCGCCCTCGCTCCCGCGCCAGGCCATCCAGGCCGCGACCGCGACGCCGACGATCGCGATGACGATGAACAGCACGATCAGCGCGGTGCGACCACGCTGACGGATCGCCTCGCGGTACTTGGGCAGCGCGGCTGGAATCGCGGGGGCAGTCGCATCTGTCACCCGGCAAATCGTAGGGCATGAGCCCTTCCCCGGGTGCAGGTCCGCGTGCGGGACGACCTGCGCCGATAGGCTTGGGGCGGGTTTCACGACCCGAGCGCCCGTAGCTCAGCCGGATAGAGCAAGAGCCTTCTAATCTCTAGGTCGCAGGTTCGAATCCTGCCGGGCGCGCATACGCAACGCGAGGCTCTGCGACGAACTCCCGGCGTCCAGGATTCGGGGAGGAGGGCGCTCAGCGCCCGACGGAGTCCTGCCGGGCGCGCATACGCAACGCGGGCTTCACTCGCAACTCCCGGCGTCCAGGATTCGGGGAGGAGGGCGCTCAGCGCCCGACGGAGTCCTGCCGGGCGCGCATACGCAACGCGAGGTCGCTCCGAGACTCCCGGCGTCCGGATCGGAGGAGCGCGCACACGCACGGACGACCTCGACCGGCGTAAGGTTGACGGCACGAATCTGATGTCGGGGGCTGAGGCGGGCTCCCATGACAGACGTGCAGGTGATGATCGACATCCATCGGCACTTCGCCGCCCCGCGCAGCGTCGTCTTCCAGCGCCTTCACCGACAAGGCGCACTCGCCGAATGGTTCGGCCCGCTCGGCGGCTGGGTCGTGCCCGACAGCGTCTCGATCGACGCCAGCGCCGGAGGGCACCGCCGTCTGACGATGGTCGACCTACAGCGGCGCGATGAGCTGGACGGTCGACACGACCTACACCGAGGTGATCGAGAACCAGCGGATCGTCGGATACGAGACGCGTGACGGGCGTGCCCGACTTTCGAGGGCATCGAGCCGTTCACGGTCAGCATCGAGTTCTTCGACGAAGGCGCTGGCACCCGGCTCGAGCTGCGGGTCGGCCCTTGCCCGCGGCACCTGGAAACCGCGGGCCGCGAGTTCTGGATGCAGTCGTTCAGCAAGCTCGACCTGTTCCTCGCCGGTCAGGACAGATCAGCCTGACCGAGCGTCAGTCGGAACGTATCTTACAACTATATGGTTGTGCAAATGCTTGGTTGTGCATATGATCACCGCATGACAGTCATCGAAGACGACCTGGACCTGGTGTTCGCGGCGCTCGCCGACTCGACGAGGCGCGCGATCCTCGAACGCCTCGCCGAGGGCGATGCGACGGTCAACCAGCTCGCCGAGCCATTCGCGATGACCCAGCAGGCGGTGTCCAAGCACCTCAAGGTGCTCGAGCGCGCCCGTCTGATCTCGCGAACGCAGGGACGCCCAGTCCCGGCCCTGCCGGCTCGACGCCGAGCAGCTCGCCGACGCGGTCGGCTGGATCGAGCGGCACCGCCAGCTCTGGGCCGACCGTCATGACCGGCTCGGCGAGCACCTCGCGACCTTGCAGAAGCATGACGGGAGCCCGGCATGACCGAGACCGGCGAGATGACCTTCCGGCGCGTGCACCGGGCGTCGCCTGAGCGCCTCTTCGACTGCATGACGACGCCCGAGCACCTGACGCACTTCTGGGGCCCGACCGGCACGACCACGCCGATCGAGAACATCACGGTCGACCTGCGGCCGGGCGGCGCCTTCGAGACCACGATGGTCAGCGACGCCGACGGCGGCACGTACGCCATGAAGGCCGTGTACGCCGAGGTCAGCCGCCCCGATCGGCTCGTCTGGATCGAGGCGGGCGTCGAGGGTGGCATGCGCACCGAGGTCACGTTCATCGACCTCGGCGACGGGCGCACCGAGGTCGTGACACACCAGACCAACGTCCCCGCGGCATACCTCAGCGCCGAGGCGCGAGCCGGGTTCGCGACGAGCCTCGACCGCCTCGACGCCTATCTCGCCTCGCTCGATCCCGAGCAACTGACCCGAACAGGAGCCTGACCATGCCTCATCTCACCTCACCCGACGGCACGACCATCGCGTACGACCGGATCGGCGACGGCCCGCCGATCGTCCTCGTCGACGGCGCGATGTGCTACCGCGGGGCCGGCCCGATGGACGGCCTGGCGGAGCATCTCGCGGCGAGCTTCACGGTGCTCACGTATGACCGTCGCGGTCGCGGCGAGAGCACCGACACGCTCCCGTACGCGGTGGAGCGCGAGATCGAGGACCTGACCGCGCTGATCGACGAAGCGGGCGGCGAGGCAGGCGTCTATGCGATCTCGTCCGGCGGGGCGCTGGCACTCGCGACCGCCGCAGCAGGCGCCGGGCATCAGCCGGACTGGCGCTCTACGAGCCGCCGTTCCTGGCCGAGCTCGAAGGCGACCGGCCGCGCCGAGACATACACGGCGCGACCTCAATGAGCTGCTCGACGCCGGCGATCGCGGCGGCGCCGTCGCGCTGTTCATGGCTCGGGTCGGCGTCCCGCAGCAGATGATCGACGGCGCACGCTCAGGGCCCGGGCTGGCCCCGGTTCGAGGCGATCGCGCCGACGCTGGCGTACGACGACCAGCTGCTTGCCGGTGGTCGCGTGCCACTCGAGGTCGCCTCGCGACGATCACCGTGCCGGCGTTGCTGCTGAGCGGCAGCGCGAGCCCGGAGGGCCTCCAGGCAGGCAGCGAAGGCCACGGCCGCCGCGTCTGCCCAACGGCGTGCACCGGACGCTCGCGGGCCAGACCCACGACGTCGCGCCGGACGCGCTGGCGCCCGTGCTGATCGAGTTCTTCAGCACCTCAGTCGCGGCGTAGACCGAGCGTCGACAAGCGCCTTCGGGCGTCAGCGCTCCCCCGGCCTCGCCGCGATCGACCGGCGTGAGGAAACCGCGCTTGCGGGACTCCGCGACCCGGTTGGTCCAGGTGCCGGCGGCGCCGCCGAACGATTCGGCGAGCGCCTTGGACGGCGTACGTACGCCCGACTCCACCAGCCCGACGTACTCGAACGCGAGCGCGGCCAGAGCGTCGTCACCGCTGCCGAACGTGCCGCCGTTCTGCTCGAGCAGCTCACCCAGGCTGAGGCGGGGCGCGGGCGGCGGCGAGGCGAGCGAGTCCTTCGTGGCAAGCCGCTTGGCCTCCGCCAGCAGTGCGCCGAGCGGCAGCTCGCGTACGTCGTTGCCGCTGATGCTCGACTCGGAGTCCATGAGCCGCAGCGTGACCTCGCGGACGTTCCACTGGCGGTGCGTGCCGCGGCGGTGCAGGCGTACGCCGACGCCCCAGTCATCGGCCAGCCGAAGCGCCACGAGCCGGTCGCCATCGTCGTCGGCCCTCACGGCATGCGGGTCGAGAAGGTCGTCGAGCATCTCGTCGAGGCTCATCGCCGCTCCTCAGTGGTAGTGACTTGACGTTACCACCGAGGCCTCGTCTACGTCAGGTGGTCGGCGGCGGCTTCGCGGATTGCCCGGGCGGTCAGCTCGAGCGCGGGCGTCTGCAGGGTCCACTGCTGCCAGTAGAGAGTGACGTCGACGTGACGGCCCGGGTCGAAGTTGACGAGCAGGCCGGCGCCTTCGCGCTCCTCGGACTGCTCCTTCGGCAGCATCCCCCAGCCCAGGCCGAGGGCGATGGCGTCGGCGAACTGCGACGAGGCCGGGATGTGCTGCCGCGGCGGATCGAGCCGACGACGGCTCCGCTGGCGCAGGTAGGCGTCCTGGAGGTCGTCGTTGCGGTCGAAGACCACGACCGGCGCCAACGCGAGGCTCGCCGCATCCGACGCCGTCCGGGAACCACTGCGCGACGAACTCCGGGCTCGCCATCGGGCGATAGCGCATCGTGCCGAGCCGCGTCGACCGGCAGCCCTGCACCACCGTCGCGTCGGACGTGATCGCGGCCATCACGGTTCCCGAGCGCAGGAGCTCGGCCGTGCGGCCCTCGTCCTCGCGGCGGACGTCGAAGTAGGCCGTGCCCGACAGCGCCGCGAGCGCCGGCAGGACCCACGTGGCCAGCGAGTCGCCGTTGACGGCCAACGGGATGGTCGGTGGACGCTGGTCCTCCGGGTCCACCTCGACGCGTATGTCCTGCACGAGCGACTCGATCTGTCGAGCCAGCCGCAGATAGGAGTGACCGGCTTCCGTGGGCTCCGTCGGCTTGGTCCGGCGTACGAGCACCCGTCCCGCGGACTGCTCCAGCGCCTTGATCCGCTGGCTGACGGCCGACGGCGTGAGGTGCAGCGCGGACGCCGCGGCATCGAACGAGCCCTCGTCGACGACCGCGGCGAGGGCGCGGAGCTGCGACAGGTCGACGTCAGACACATCAGCAATGCTAATGCATCATTCGAAACATGATCTGGTCTTCAGTGCCTGCCGACCGTTGAATTGACGGCATGGATCACGCCGCACTCGTCGCCACCCTCGCAGGGGCGGGCTTCGGCCTGTCGCTCATCGTCGCGATCGGCGCCCAGAATGCGTTCGTGCTGCGCCAGGGCCTGCGCGGCGAGCACGTGCTCGCCGTCGTCCTGATCTGCGCGGTCTCCGACGTCATCCTGATCGCCCTCGGCATCGCCGGCATCGGCAGCCTCCTGGATCTGGCGCCGTGGCTGCTGGACGCGATGCGGATCGGCGGCGCCGCCTTCCTGCTGGCGTACGCCGTGATCGCCGGCCGACGCGCCCTGCACCCCGGCGAGCTCGACGCCGAGACGTCGGGCGCGCCCACGTCGCTGTGGCCCACCGTCACGACCGCTGTGGCGCTGACCTGGCTCAACCCGCACGTCTACCTCGACACGATCCTGCTGCTCGGATCGGTCGCCGGCACGCACGGCGACGATCGCTGGTGGTTCGGCGTCGGCGCCGCGACCGGGTCGATCGTCTGGTTCTCCGCCCTCGGGTTCGGCGCACGGCTGCTGCGGCCGATGTTCGCGAAGCCGGCGGCATGGCGGATTCTCGACGCGCTGATCGCGATCATCATGGCGGCGATCGCCGTCAGCCTGCTGCACGGTCTAATGGAGGGGTGAGGTCCTTCGCGCTCGTCGCCGTCGGTGGCGCCGCGGGCACCCTCACCCGGCACGGCATCGCCGAGGCGCTCGATGCCGACCGGCTCTTCCCGCTGGCGACGTTCCTGGTCAACGTCACGGGGTCATTCGCCCTCGGAGCCCTGCTGGCGGTGCTGCTCGTACGCGATCACAGCGCCCCCGCGAACCGCCTGCGGCTCCTGCTCGGCACCGGATTCCTCGGCGGCTACACGACGTACAGCGCGCTCGCGGTCGAGACCGACACCCTGCTGCGCGGCGACCACGTGGCGCTTGGCCTCGACGTATGCCGCAGGCAGCGTCGTCGCCGGCCTCCTGGCTGCCTACGCGGGTGTCGCCGCCGCCCGCGCGGTGGTGCGATGACGACGCTGCTCATGGCTCTCGCCGGCGGCCTCGGTGCCGGCACGCGCTACTCGCTCGACGCCTGGATGCGCCCGCGGGTCTCGCCGCGGCTCCCCTGGTCGACCCACCTGATCAACGTCAGCGGATCGCTGCTGCTCGGGCTCGATCGTCGGCCTCGGCGCCGACGACTCCTGGCACACGGTCCTGGGCACGGGGTTCCTCGGCGGCTACACGACGTTCAGCACCGCGAGCGTCGAGTCCGTGCACATGGCGCTCGACCGCCGGTACGGCGCAGCGACGGTCAACGCCGTGGGAATGCTCGTGCTGAGCGTCGCCGCGGCATCGCTCGGGTACGCCCTGGGCCGCGCGCTGCGCTGAGGTCAGGACTTCTTGGCCGCGTCGATCGCCTTCTGCAGCGCATCCGGTGTCGGCGACTCGATCTCCTTGCCGCCGATGCGGACCCACGGCGTGCCCTTGAAGCCGTCCGAGACCGCGTAGTCGTACGCCTTCTCGATCCACGGTCCGTAGACCTTCTTGCGGATACAGCTGTCGATGCCCGTGACACCGACCTGCTTGGCATCGGCGATCAGCTCCGCGTCCTCCGGCCCGGCAGTGTTCTCCGCGGGCTGGGTGGCGTACAGGAGGTCGTGGAACTTCTTGTAGTCCGCGACGCCGCCCTTGTCGAGCACGCACATCGCGGCATTGGCGGCGCGGCTCGAGTACTCGTTGGCACTGTTTCGATCGAGGAAGCTGATCGGGCGATAGTCGATCGTGATCTCGCCCTTCTTGACGAGGTCGTCGAGGAAGGCGCCGCTCTGCTGCTCGAACGACTTGCAGACCGGGCACTGGAAGTCCTCGGTGATGCGTGACGACGACCGGATCTGTGCCCGCCTTGCCGCCGGCATCCGTCGCCGTGTAGTCGAAGCCGAAGGTCTTCCTGTCCGTGTGCGCCGGGTAGACCAACGTGCCGGAGTCGGCGTTGTCATCCTGAGCGCTCTTGACGGCGTAGCCGCCAGCGGCGATCAGGGCCATGACCACGACGACGATCCCGACCGTGATCAGGTTGCGCTGCTTGCGGTCGGCCTTCTCCCGCTCCTTGCGCATCTGCTCAGCGCGTTCGGCGCGCTGCTTGCGGTCGGAGGCGCCCATGTCAGCGGATCAGGACTTCTTGGCGGCGTCGATGGCCTTCTGCAGGACGTCCGGCGTCGGCGACTCGACCTTCTTGCCACCCACCATCACCGTCGGAGTCGCGTTGACACCCAGCTTGGCGCCCGCTGCCTTGGCCTTGTCGACCCACGGCACGAACCGCTCGGTCCGCACGCACGAGTCGATGCCCGTGACGCCGAGCCCCTTGAGCGCCGTGATCAGGTCGGCATTCTCGGGTCCGGCCGGTCCGCTCCTCCGGCTGGTTGGCGTAGAAGTAGTCGTGGACCTTGACGTAGTCGTTGACGCCGCCCTTGTCGAGGACGCACAGCGCAGCGTTGGTGGCGCGGTGGGAGTAGCGGTTGGGGCTTCCACCGGTCTCGTCGAGGAACGAGAAGGGGCGGTACGTGATCGTGATCGCGCCGCTCTTGACCTGCATCCTTGAGGAACGCGCCGCTCTGCCTGCTCGAACGACTTGCAGCACGCGGGCACTGGAAGTCTTCGTAGAGCTCGACCGAGACCGGCTTCGTGCCGGCGGGACCTTGCCGCCGGCATCGGCGGTCGTGTAGGTGATGCCGAAGTCCTTGGTCGTGTTCTTCGGGTTGATGACCTCGGTCTGACTTTCTTGTTCTTGTCGTTCTCGCTCTTGATGGCGTAGCCGCCAACGGCGATCAGGGCGATGACAACGACGACGATCCCGACAGTGATCAGGTTGCGCTGCTTGCGGTCGGCCTTCTCGCGTTCCTTGCGCATCTGCTCGGCGCGGGCGGCACGCTGCTGACGTTCGTTGCTCACTGATTTCTCCTGGGTCGGGCGGTCACCATGTGGACCAACGCGGCTCGCTCGTTGAAGGTTCCATCAGACCCTACCGGCCCGCGCGAAGGGCGGTGTCCGTGTGTCACGTCTGCGGGCCGTACTAGTGTTCAGCGCGTGAACGACAAGCTGGTGTGGATCGACTGCGAGATGACCGGACTCTCGCTCGAGACCGATGCATTGGTCGAGGTGGCTGCCCTCGTCACCGACTACGACCTCAACGTCCTCGGCGACGGGATCGACCTCATCGTCAAGCCCCCGCAGGCCGCGCTCGAGCAGATGAACGACTTCGTCCGCGAGATGCACACCAGCTCCGGGCTGCTGACCCAGCTCGACGGCGGCCTGAGTCTGCGCGACGCCGAGGAGCAGGTGCTCACCTACGTCCGCGAGTTCGTCAAGGAGCCCGGCCGGGCGCCCATGGCCGGCAACACGATCGGCACGGACCGGGCGTTCCTCGCCCGCGACATGACCGAGCTCGAGAGCTGGTTGCACTACCGCGTCATCGACGTCTCCTCGATCAAGGAGCTCGCCCGCCAGTGGTTCCCCCGCGCCTACTTCGCCGCTCCGGCCAAGGCCGGCCACCACCGCGCTCTGGTCGACATCCAGGAGAGCATCGAGGAGCTGCGCTACTACCGGCGGGCCGTTTTCACCCCGGATCCCGGCATCGACACCGAGACCGCCAAGACCATCGCCGCCGAGGTCGCCGGATCGCTGACCGGTGGAGCCCAACCTACGGTCTGAGCACCCAAGGGCCTGCGTTAGACTGACCGACGCCGTGTCGGGCGCATGCCCGGCACGCGTGGTGGGCGTAGCTCAGTTGGTAGAGCACCGGCTTGTGGTGCCGGTGGCCGCGGGTTCAAGTCCCGTCGTCCACCCCACGAAGACCCCCGTTCCGCAAGGACCGGGGGTCTTGTCATTGGTTGGCCAGGCGGATGTCGCCGCTGTCGGTGATCGCGCGGACGAAGCCCTTGCTCGCCTCCGCCACCGACAGGGAATTCGTGACGTCGCCGTCGAGCGAGTTGGAGATGTCACCGGACTTGGAGGAGACCACCACGGCGTACTTGCGCTTGCCTGCCGGCACGGTTGCCCGGATGTCGCCGCTGCTGGTGTTCGCCTTGAGCCCGAACGGCTGCGTCGCGAACGTCGCGTTGATGTCGCCCGAGCCGGTCCTGGCGTCGAGCTCGTCGACCTTGAGGTCCGCCACGGTGACGTCGCCGCTGACCGATCTCACCGTGAGCGACGCCCTCGGAGAGCGAGTCGGCCTTGACGTCGCCCGACGTCGACTTGACGACGACGGGCATGCCCTTGGGCACCTCGAGCGTCGCGGAGACCCCGCAGCCCGGCGACAGCCAGGTCTTGCAGCCCGAGACGATCTTGATCTCGTCGTTCCTGCGGCCCGAGCTGGTAGTCGGTCTTGCTGCAGGCCCGAGGTGATGCGGGAGCGGATCCGCACCATGCCGTCGTCGCCCTCGACCAGGTGGACGTTGGCTGCGCCCGCGTTGATCACGAGCTGCGAGACCTCGCCGAGCTCGACGTCGGCCGTCGCCACGCGGGTGTCGCGCTTGATCAGCGACGCGCCGAGCACGAGCCCGCCGAGCATCACGACGGTGGCGATCGTGCCGATGACGGTCAGCAGCGTGCGCGACGCCGGTGAACGGACGTCGTAGTCCGCGACGGTCTCCTGCGCCATCAGGCGGTCTTCGCCTTCGACGACGTGGTCGCGATCGGCACGACGTCCTCTGCTCCCATGCGTGCGGCGTCGGCGGTCTCGTCGTCCGGCATCGTCTGGCTCTCCCGTTCGGCTTCAACTCGTTTGAGGTAGTGGTCGACCTCATTGTCCCGCTGCGCGTTGGTCCAGCCGAGCACCCCCGCCATCAGCTCGGCGACCTCGACGGCGACGTCGGTGCCGCGGTCGAACGTCTCGATCGAGATGCGCGTACGACGGGCGATCGCGTCGTCGAGGTGGCGGGCGCCCTCGTGCGTCGCGGCATAGACGATCTCGGCGCGGATGTAGTCGTCTGCGCCGGTCAGGGGCTTGCCGAGGTCGGGCCGTTCGGCGATCAGGTCGAGCAGCTCCAGCGTGAGCGAGCCGTAGCGGTGCAGCAGGTGCTCGATGCGCCCGACGCCGAGCCCGCTCGACGATGCGAGCATCTGCCGCTGGTTCCACACGGCTTCGTAGCCGTCGGCGCCCAGCAGCGGCACGTCCTCGGTGCACGAGTCCGGGATCCTGCGGTCGAGCAGCGTCGCCATCCCGTGGACCGCGGCGTCGACCGCATCCTTGGCCATGACCCGGTATGTCGTGTACTTGCCGCCCGCGATGACGACGAGTCCCTTGACGCTCGTGCCGACGGCGTGCTCGCGGGACAGCTTGCTGGTCGCCTCGTCCTCGCCGGCGAGCAGCGGCCGCAGGCCGGCGTAGACGCCCTCGCACGTCGTCGTGGGTCAGCGGCTCGACGAGCACCCGGTTGACGTGGTCGAGGAGGTAGTCGATGTCGCTGCGGCTCGCCGCCGGGTGGTCCTTGGACAGCGACCAGTCGGTGTCGGTCGTGCCGATGATCCAGTGCCGCCCCCACGGGATGACGAACAGCACCGACTTCTCGGTGCGCAGGATCAGGCCCGACTCGCCGCGGATCCGGTCGCGCGGCACGACGAGGTGCACGCCCTTGCTGGCGCGGACGTGGAACTGGCCCCGCTCGGAGGTCAGCGCCTGCGTCTCGTCGGTCCACACCCCGGTGGAGTTGATGACCGCCTTGGCACGGATGTCGAACTCCCGTCCCGACTCCAGGTCCTTGACCGTCGCGCCGGTGACCCGGCCACCCTCGCGGAGCAGCCCGACGACACGCGTACGGCTGGCCACGTGCGCGCCGTACGCCGCCGCCGTGCGCGACAGGAACATCGTGTGGCGGGCGTCGTCGACCTGGCCGTCGTAGTAGTGGAGGGCGCCGATCAGCGCGTCCTTGCGGAGGGCCGGCATCATGCGGCGCGCTCCCCGGCGGGTCAGGTGGCGGTGCAGCGGCACGTCCTGGCCGTAGCCGGATGCCTTGCTCATGGCGTCGTAGAGCGCGACGCCGGAGCCGGCGTAGAAGCGCTCCCAGACCCGGTGCGTCAGCGGGTAGAGGAAGCCGACCTCGCGTACGAGGTGGGGCGCGAGCTTCTGCAGGCTCAGCCCGCGCTCCTTGAGCGCCTCGGCGACGAGTCGGAAGTCGAGCATCTCGAGGTAGCGCAGGCCGCCGTGCATCAGCTTGCTGGAGCGGCTGGACGTGCCGGACGCGAAGTCGCGCGCCTCGACCAGGCCGACCGAGAGGCCACGGGTCGCGGCGTCGAGGGCCGCGCCGCCGCCGACCACACCGCCGCCGATGACGAGGATGTCGAGCGGGGTCGCCGCCATCGCGTCGAGAGCGGCTTGACGGTTCTCAGGTGACAGGGCTACCGATCGCATGGACCCTAGTCAATCAGGTCCTGCGTTCAAACCGACGCGCGCCGATCGAGTGCGCGTCAGTCGACGCTCGACCCAGCCGTACGTGCGCTCGACGGCCTTCTTCCACTGCGCGGCAGCGCTCTCGCGCTCCTCCGGCGTCGAGGTGGACTCCCACCGCTTCGACTCGTGCCAGTTGGCGATGAGCTCCTCGGTGCTGGCCCAGAAGCCAACCGCCAGACCGGCCGCGTACGCCGCGCCGAGCGCCGTCGTCTCGGCGACGACCGGCCGGCTGACGGGTACGCCGAGGACGTCGGCCTGGATCTGCATGCACAGCTCGTTGGCCGTGACGCCGCCGTCGACGCGCAAGATCTTGAGGTCGAGGCCGGCATCGGCCACCATCGCATCGACGACGTCGCGGCTCTGGTAGCAGATCGCCTCGAGTGCGGCGCGGGCGATGTGGGCCACGGTGTTGTAGCGCGAGAGCCCGACGATCACGCCGCGCGCGTCGCTGCGCCAATAGGGCGCGAACAGTCCCGAGAACGCCGGGACGAAGCAGACGCCGCCGTTGTCGTCGACGCTCTCGGCCAGGCTCTCGGAGTCCGCTGCGGCCTTGATGATGCCGAGCTGGTCGCGCAGCCACTGGATCGCCGAGCCCGTGACCGCGATCGAGCCCTCCAGGGCGTACACCGCCGGCGCGTCCCCGAACTTGTAGCCCACCGTCGTGATCAGCCCGTTGCTCGGACTTCACGATCTCGGTGCCGGTGTTGAGCACCAGGAAGTTGCCGGTGCCATAGGTGTTCTTGAGCTCGCCGGGCTGGAAGCAGACCTGCCCGACCAGCGCGGCGTGCTGGTCGCCGAGGTCGCCCGCGATCGCCACCTCGCCGCCGAACGGCCCGTCGGCGCGGGTGTGCCCGTAGACCTCCGACGACGACCGGATCTCGGGCAGCATCGCCCGCGGTATGCCGAACAGGGCGAGCAGCTCGTCGTCCCAGTCGAGCGCCACGAGGTCCATCAGCATCGTGCGGCTCGCGTTGGTCACGTCGGTGAGGTGCAGACCGCCATCGGGTCCGCCCGTGAGCCACCACATCAGCCAGCTGTCGGTGTTGCCGAAGATCGCGTGCCCCGCCTCGGCGTCCGCGCGTACGCCGTCGACGTTCTCGAGGATCCACTGGATCTTGCCGCCGGAGAAGTACGTCGCGGGCGGCAGGCCTGCGCGGTCGCGGATCAGGTCACCGGCGCCGCTCTTGTCGAGTGCGCTGGCGATCTTGTCCGTGCGGGTGTCCTGCCAGACGATCGCGTTGTAGTAGGGCTCGCCGGTGCGCCGGTCCCAGACGACCGTGGTCTCGCGCTGGTTGGTGATGCCGATCGCCGCAAGCCCGTCAGCGGTGATGCCGGCTCGGCTGAGCCCGGCCTCGATGACGTCCTGCGTCGCCTCCCAGATCTCGTGCGGGTCGTGCTCGACCCAGCCGGCCTGCGGCAGGATCTGCTCGTGCTCGAGCTGGTGGCGGGCGACCTCGTGACCGTCGTGGTCGAAGACCATGAAGCGGGTGCTGGTCGTTCCCTGGTCGATCGCGCCGACATACTTCGGCTGAGCTTCCGTTGCCATGCGCGAGAGCCTAGCGAGGTCGTGACGCCTAGGCTCAAGACATGCGCTTGATCCTTGTCCGCCACGGCCAGACGCCCGCCAACGTCGACGGCATCCTCGAGTCGACCGTTCCCGGTCCCGGGCTGACGGCGCTGGGCCACGAGCAGGCCGAGGCGCTCGTGGAGGCGCTCGCCGACGAGAAGATCGACGCGATCTTCGTGTCATCGATGATCCGGACGCACCTGACCGCCGCTCCCCTGGTCGCCGCGCGCGGCCTCGAGCCGGCCGTGCGCGACGGTCTGCGCGAGATCGCCGCCGGCGACGTCGAGGGCAACGACCGACGAAGCATCGGTCCACCAATACGTCCACACGCTGCTCGAGTGGTGCGCAGGACGACCTCGACGTACGCATGCCCGGCGCCGAGACCGGCCACGAGGTCATCGCCCGGTTCGACGAGGTCGTCGACGAGGCCGAGGCGCTCGGCGTCGACAGCGTCGTGCTGGTCAGCCATGGGGCGATGATCCGCGCGTGGTGCGCGGCCCGTACGAGCAACGTCGACCTCGACTTCGTCAGCAACCACTACGTCGTCAACACCGGCATCGTCGTCATCGAGGGATCGAGCGAGACGCGGCTGGGAGGTCGAGTCCTGGCTCGGCGAGAGCGTCAGCGAGGCAGCGGCGATGGGCGTGGCGTCCGACCACAGCCCCGCCTCAGAGCCGCTGGAGGACTGAGTCTCACGCCGATCGGACGAGTGCTACTCCTGCAGCATCTCGCCGTGGACCTCGGCGTGCGGGACGGTCGGGATCGAGCCGAGACGGCCCTTCTGGAAGTCCTCGAACGCCTGCATGACCTCGGCCTTGGTGTTCATCACGAACGGCCCGGCCCAGGCGATCGGCTCGCGGATCGGCAGCCCGCCCAGCAGGACGACCTCGAGCGCGGGGTGGCGGCTGTCCTGCTGCTGCGCGGCCCCGACCGTGATGGTCTCGCCATGGCCGAGCACGGCGAGCTGGCCCGACTCGATCGGCCGGCGCTCGCGGCCGACGTAGCCGCTGCCGCTCATGACGTAGACCAGCGCGTTGAAGTCGGTGCGCCACGGCACGGTCATCTCCGCGCCGGGCAGGACCGTCGCGTGGACCATCGCCATCGGCGTGTGCGTCGAGCCCGGGCCCTTGACCCCGTCGACCTCACCCGCGATGACGCGCAGCAGGGCGCCGGCGTCGGGCGTGGACCCCAGGCCCACGTCACCGCCGCGGATGTCCTGGTAGTGCGGCGGCAGCCACTTGTCGGCCTTGGGCAGGTTGACCCACAGCTGCAGGCCGTGGAACAGCCCGCCCTTGACGACGAGCCACTCCGGCGGCGCCTCGATGTGGAGGAGGCCGCTGCCGGCTGTCATCCACTGGGTGTCGCCGTCGGTGATCGAGCCGCCACCACCGTGACTGTCCTGGTGGTCGAAGACGCCGTCGACGATGTAGGTCACGGTCTCGAAGCCGCGGTGCGGGTGCCACGGCGTGCCCTTGGGCTCGCCCGGCGCGTAGTCGACCTCACCCATCTGGTCCATGTGGATGAACGGGTCGAGCTTGCTCGGATCGACTCCGGCGAACGCCCGGCGCACCGGGAACCCCTCGCCCTCGAAACCCTGCGGCGCGGTGGTCACGGTGACCGGCGCGCGGTCCTCGGTCTGCGTCGGCGCCGCGATCACGCGGGGCAGGACGCTCCAGTCGGCGACATTCACAGCTGGCATCTCATGCTCCTCGGTAGGTCTTCAATATAGTTTAACCTTCAATCAGTGTCAAGCATTTCCCGTAGCCTGCTCGCATGAGCGTCGCTGCCCTCGTCTCTGCGATCCGCGACGCGCTGCGCGACGCCGCGGACGCCGAACGGGCGCCGGGCATGCAGGCCTACATGAAGTCGCCGATGCCCTTTCGCGGTGTACCGGTGCCGTCCGTACGGTCGATCGCCAAGGCCGCACGTACGGGCGCATCCGCTGCTCACGCTCGACGAGCTGGAGGCCGCCGTGCGTACGTTGTGGGACGACGCGGAGTTCCGCGAGGAGCGCTATGCCGCGAGCGCGCTGCTGGCGACGAAGATCGGCACCGGCCGGCTCGAGCTCGTTCCGCTGTATCGAACACCTCGCCACCACCGGCGCATGGTGGGATCACGTCGACGACCTCGCGCACCGCATCGCGGAGCTGCACGACGCCCACCCGTCTGAGACGGCGGTGATCGTCCGTCGTTGGAGCACGGATGCGGACCTCTGGCTGCGCCGGCTCGCGATCATCAGCCAGCTCGGTCGCCGGGACCGGGTCGATCCGGCGCTGCTGACCCGGGTCATCGAGCCGAACATCGCGGACCGCGAGTTCTTCATCCGCAAGGCGATCGGGTGGGCGCTGCGGGAGTACGCGCGCATCGAGCCCGAGTGGGTCCGTACGTTCGTCGCGGAGCACGACGACCTCAGCGGCCTCTCCAAGCGCGAGGCGCTCAAGCACCTCTGATCGTCAGTCCGCAGCCGAGGCAGCCGTCCGGAGGTCGCCGACGAACGCGTCGAACGCCTCGCCCCACTCGCTGCGGTCACGCAACCGGAGCAGCGCCGAAGGATGCGTCGTGATGACCACCTCTGGGCCGCCCTCCTCACCGGGCTCGATGAGCTTGCCGCGCTCGGCGCCGATCCGCACGGTGCGTCCGAGGACCGCCCGTCCCGCGGTGGCACCGAGACACACGACGACGTGCGGGCGTACGACCGAGAGCTCCGCCTCGAGCCACGGATGGCAGGCGGTGATGTGTCCGACGGCGGGCTTCTCGTGGATGCGCCGCTTGCCACGCACGGTGTGCCGGAAGTGCTTGACCGCGTTCGTCATGTAGACCCTCGACGGATCGATGCTCGCCGCCTCCAGCGCGTCGACCAGGACCTTGCCGGCAGGGCCGACGAACGGCTCCCCGGCTTGGTCCTCCCGGTCTCCCGGCTGCTCGCCGACCAGCGCGATCCGCGCCGCCGCGCGCCCGCGCGAGAAGACCACCTGCGTGGCGTCCTTCCACAGCTCGCACCCGCGGCATGCCTCGGCGGCCTCAGCGAGCTTCGGCAGGCTCCGCGTCGACGGAACCCACCGCTCCGCACCCTGACGCTCCATGACGCCCGCGTACCCAAAGGCTCGCGAGGGCAATCGGTCCTACGCTGGGGCCATGGAACGACCAACCGAGAAGCACGACGTCGTGATCGTCGGCGGCGGCCACAACGCGCTGGTCGCGGCGACCTACCTCGCCCGCGCCGGGCTCAGCGTCACGATCCTCGAGCGCCTGGCCCACGTGGGCGGCGCGGCGATCAGTGCCCCGGTGTTCGACGGGCTGGACGCGCGGCTGTCGCGCTACTCCTACCTCGTCAGCCTCATGCCGCAGGCGCTGATCAGCGAGCTCGGTCTCGACCTGGAGCTCAGGTCACGCGACACCGCGTCCTACACGCCGTACGACGGAGGTGGCCTGCTCGTCGAGACATCGCCCGGCAGCGCCACCGAGGAGTCATTCCGTACGCTCACCGGCTCGGACGACGAGCTGCAGGCGTGGCGCCGGTTCTACGCCGAGGTGGCGACGGTCGCCGATGCGATCGCCCCGACCCTGCTCGAGCCGCTCCCCCACATCGGAGAGCTGCGCGACCAGGTCGAGATGGCGATCTGGACCGATCTGGTCGACGAGCCCATCGGCACGGCCCTCGAGCGACGGTTCACGAACGATCTCGTGCGCGGGGTGGTCGGCACCGACGCACTGATCGGCACCTTCGCATCGCTGCACGACCGCACGCTCGTCCAGAACCGGTGCTTCCTCTACCACCTCATCGGCAACGGCACCGGCGAGTGGCGTGTGCCGGTCGGTGGCATGGGCGCGGTGACCGCCGAGCTCGAACGCGTCGCGCGTGAAGCCGGCGTCGACATCCGCACCAACTGCGAGGTCGACGGGATCGACGCGTACGACGTGGGCGCGACAGTCTGCGGCGACGGTTTCGTCATCGAGGCCGACTGGGTGCTGAGCGGAGTCGCCCCGTACGTGCTGGCGCGGCTGCTCGGCAAGCCCGCACCGCCGAAGCCGTCGGGCTCGCAGTTCAAGATCAACCTGCTGGTCTCGCGACTGCCGCGGCTCAAGTCCGGCATCGACCCGGCGATCGCGTTCGCCGGCACGTTCCACCTCGGCGAGTCGATGAGCGAGCTCGAGGCGGCGTGGGCGCAGGCCGCCTCAGGATCGCTGCCGGACTTCGCCTCGGGCGAGCTCTACTGCCACACCCTGACCGATCGCACGATCCTCGGCCCCGATCTCGCCGCATCCGAGGCGCAGACCCTGACCTACTTCGGGCTCCACACGCCGTACGAGGTGCTGCCCGACGAGGCGGCAGCCGCGAAAGCGTACGAACAGTTCCTCACCGCGATCAACGCGCACCTCGACGAGCCGATCGAGCCGTTGATCCTCGGCGTCGAGCACAAGACGCCCGCGCAGATCGAGGAGGCGCTGGCGATGCCGGGCGGGCACATCTTCCACGGCGACCTCCAGTGGCCGTGGCTCGAGGAGGACGAAAAGCCCCGCCATCCCGCGGAGCGATGGGGCGTCGCGACGAGCCATCCGCGGGTCCTGCTCTGCGGCAGCGGCGCCCGTCGTGGAGGTGCTGTCAGCGGCATCGCGGGACACAACGCGGCCCAGGCGATCCTCGATTATGAGTGACCGAAGCTGGCTGATAATGTTGCACCCGCTTCGCGGCATTAGCTCAATTGGCAGAGCAGCTGACTCTTAATCAGCGGGTTCGGGGTTCGAGTCCCTGATGCCGCACTGTGAAGGCCCCGTTCCTCGCCGAACGGGGCCTTTGCTTTCTCTGAGGAAGAGGTCGAGCGCATGGACGACGCCCGAGCACTCGCCCTGCTCGACGAGGAGCAGCAGGCAGCGCTGACGCTGCTGGCCACGCTCACCCGGGACTTCACCGGCATCGTCGACGCGTCCGCGGACTCCAACGCCGACGACGAGCACGACCCGGAGGGCTCGACGATCGCGTTCGAACGCTCCCAGGTCGGCGCGCTCATCGAGCAGGCCGAGCGACGGATCGCCGAGATCGAGGCCGCCCGCGCTCGCGTCGACGCCGGGACGTACGGGCGGTGCGAGGTGTGCGGCGAGCCGATCCCCGACCAGCGGCTCGAGGCGCGGCCGGTGGCGCGTACGTGCGTGGGGTGCGCGACCGACCTGAGATTTCGCGTTAGTCACCATTGACGTCAATGACAATTTGATGTTCACTCGAATTGACATGAAAACGCCACGCACCTACACCATGACGAGCCGCGCCGAGGCCGTCGAAGCCACACGCCGCAGCATCATGCAGGCGGCGTGGGACCTGCAGAGCCAGAAGCTCTGGGCCGTCGATCTCGCTCGACGACATCGCCGAGCTGGCGGGGGTCAGCGTGCAGACCGTGCTGCGCCAGTTCGGCAACCGGACGCAGGTCTTCGAGTCGGCCATGGAGTACGGCGCGGCGGTCGTCACCGAGGAGCGACGCACCACACCCGGCGACATCGCCGACGCCGTGCGGGTCATCGTCGACCACTACGAGCTGAGGGGCGACGGCGTCATCTTCATGCTCGCCCAGGAACGCGACAACGAGGCGATCGCCAAGGTCACCGAGCACGGCCGCGGACTGCACCGCGACTGGGTGCGCGACGTCTTCGCACCCCAGCTCGACATGTCGCCGGCCACCGAGCGAGAGGCCATCATCGACCTCCTCGTCGTGGCGACCGACGTCTACACCTGGAAGCTGCTTCGGCGCGACCGGGCCCACAGTCGGGGGGCTACCGAACAACGCATCAGGCGCCTGCTGGAGGCCATCCTCAGCAGCGCCGCCAAGGAGTCCTGACCATGTCATCGATCCTCTTCACCACCTGGGACGGCGGCGGCAACGTCCCGCCGGCCCTTGCCATCGCCGCGGTCCTCCGCGACCGCGGCCACGACGTGCGCTTCCTCGGCCACGCCGTGCAACGCGACGCGATCACCGCCGCCGGATTCCCGTTCGACGCGTTCGAGACCGCTGCGCCGTTCTCGTCCGCCGCCGGGCAGCCCGCCCGAGGTCGTCGCCGCGATGTTCGGCGACCAGGCGATGGGCGCCGACCTCGTCGCGTACGTCGAACGTCACCCCACCGATCTCGTCGTGATCGACTGCCTGCTGATCGGCGCTCAGCACGCCGCCATGGAGGCCGGCCTGCGCTACGTCAACCTCGAGCACCTCTTCGACGGGTTCCTGCGCACGACCTGGCTCGCGACGATGGGCATGGCGCCGCCAGTCCAGGTGCTCGAGCCCGAGCGCTGCTGGGATGCGGCCGAGATGAGCCTGGTGGCGAGCCTCGCCGAGCTCGACACCGCCGCACCGAGCGCAGGCAACGTCCGCTACAGCGGCCCTGCGGTGACCGGCTCGCCACGAACCGGCGACGGGACCGGCGTGCTGGTCAGCCTGAGCACGTACAACTTCCCGGGCCAGACGCCGGCGATGCAGAACATCCTCGACGCGCTCGGGACGATCGACACCCGCGTCATCGTCACGACCGGGCCGGCGATCGACGCCGCGGAGCTGAGGGTCCCGGCCAACGCCGAGGTGCACCGCTACGTCCCGCATGCCGAGCTGATGCCCCAGGTGTCGCTCGTGGTCGGGCACGGCGGTCACGCCACGACGATGCTGGCGCTGGCGCACGACCTGCCGGTCGCCGTCATGCCGATGCACCCGATGCTCGACCAGCCCATGGTCGGCCAGGCACTCGAGACCGCCGGCGCGGGACGACTGCTGAGCAAGGAGGCGGGCCCGGACGAGCTCCGGCCGATCCTCGCCGAGCTGCTCGAGGCCGGACCGCACCATGCGGTCGCCGCGCGGCTGGGTGCGGCGATCCGCGGGGCGCGGGGTGCCGAAGCCGGCGCCGATCTGGTCGAGGCACTGATTCCACAGAAGACTCCTGCAACCGCAGGGACGGCCCCGAATCGAGCCGCACTGAGCGACGCCGGATCGGGAACTCTGGCCCCGCCCCACTAGTTGGGCGGGGCAAGGAGGAATCATCCATGAAGTGTCCGACCGACAACGCCACCCTCGTCATGAGTGAACGTGCCGGCATCGAGATCGACTACTGCCCCGAGTGCCGTGGGGTGTGGCTCGACCGCGGGGAGCTCGACAAGATCCTCGAACGCGCCACCGCCGACGCGCCTGCGCCCGCGCCGGCTCAGCCACCAGCGCTACGCGGAGCCGCAGTACAACCAGCCGCGCTACGACAACCGTCAGCAGCAGCCGTACCGCAAGAAGAAGAAGGAGCACTGGCTCAGCGAGATATTTGACTGAAGGACGCAGCGACGCCGTGTGAACCACGTCACGAAATAGCGTCACCGATCCCCCGGTTGAGTGCAGACATGAAGATCTTGCTCACCGGGGGAACCGGTTTCATCGGATCAGCCGTCCTCGACCAGCTCGTCGCAGCGGGCCACCGCGTCACCGCGGTCGTACGCAGCCAGAAGTCCTCGCTCCGGGTGCAGGACGCGGGCGCCACCGGCATCATCGGTGACCTGTTCGATCCGGAGTGGCTCGCCGCCGAGCTGCGCGGCCACGACGCCGCGATCCACACCGCGGCCGGCAGCGACGAGCGCGATGTCGCCCTCAACGACGCGGTCATCGATGCCGTGATCGCCGCATTCGGCGGCACGACCAAGCCGTTCATCCACACCGGTGGCATCTGGGCCTACGGCAACAACGCCGGCCATCACCGAGGCGAGCCCGCTCGACTCCCCTGCCCTCACGGCGTGGCGCGCAGCCGGCGAGCAGCGCCTGCTCGACTCCGGCGTCAAGGCCTCGGTCGTGCAGCCCGGCATCGTGTACGGCTACGGCAAGGGCATCCCGGCGATGCTCGCCGGCGCGGCCGAGGCCGGCACCGTGCCCTGTTCGGCACCGGCGAGCAGCGCTGGACGACGGTGCACGTCGACGATCTCGCCGACCTCTACGTCCGCGTGCTCGAGCAGGCGCCGGGCGGCAGGGCGTACATCGGCGTCAGCGGGCACAACCCGACCGTGCGCGAGCTGGGTGAGGCGCTCGGCGGCACGGTCGCCCCAGAAGGACCCGAAGCGACGGTCGAGCGGCTCGGCGGATTCGGCGAGGCGCTGCTCCTCGACCAGCAGGCGAGCGGCCAGCGGGCCAAGAGCGAGCTCGGCTGGCAGCCGTCTCGCCCGAGCCTGGTCGACGAGCTGCGGACGGGCTACGCCGAAGCTGCCTAGGACTCCGGGGCGGTGAGCAGCAGGTACTCCCAGTCCATCGTTCCCGCGTCCGCGTCGAAGTGCCCGGCTGCGAGGTCGGCGAGCTCGCGATCGAGCGCCTCGACCTTGTCAGGCTCCTCGGCGATGTTGCGTGTAGACCGCGATCGTCGGGCCGTACGTGCGCTTGAAGAAGTCACGGATCTCTTCGGGCGTACCGAACCGGTCGACCGTCAGGCTTCTCCTTGCGCGCGTCGACGTCGGTGACCCGATCGCCCAGCAGCGAACGCACGTGCGACTCGTCGCCCCACAGCGGTGGCGGCTGCGCACCGGGAGGCGGCGGCGGGGCGTACGGCTTCATGGTTGCGAACATCTGGCCGATGAAGCCCTCGGGCGTCCAGCTCAACAGCCCGATCGTGCCACCGGGCCGACACACGCGTACGAGCTCGTCGGCACTGGCTTGGTGGTGCGGGGCGAACATCACGCCGACGCACGACATCACGACGTCGAACTCGGCGTCGTCGAACGGCAGCGCCTCGGCGTCGGCCTCCTGCCACTCGAGGCTGACCCCCTGCGGCGGCGGCCTTCTGCCGTCCGACCTCCAGCAGCGCGGGCGCCAGGTCCGACGCGATCACGTCCGCGCCGGTCTGCAGCGGCCGGTATCGCGGCATTGCCCGAGCCGGCCCCAACGTCCAGCACCCGCTGGCCGGCCGTGATGCCGCACGCCTGCGACCAGCATCGGCCCGGTCGCCGGGATGACCTCGGCGGCCACGGCCGGATAGTCGCCGAGGGACCACAACGCCTTGTGCTTGGTCTTGAGGGCGCGGTCTGCCTCGATGTCGTCCACATTGCTCATGTCGATCTCCTTGAGGTGACGTTCTCATCAAGGATGCGCCTGAAATCGCAGCAAGTCAGCGAGTGTTCGAGCGACTCTGCCGAAGCCGGAACGGTCGATCGAGAGCACCGGGAAACGCGCGGAGAGCAGGTCGACCAGCGGACCGAGCAGGAAGATCACCAGGAGCGTCCCCGGGCCGACCGCGGCACCGCACAGCCAGCCGAGCAGCGCACCGCCACCCTGCACGACGCTGTAGCTCCACTTGAACGGCACCGGCGGATCGAACGCCAGCGCCGCCGCCTCGGTCGGTCCGGCTCCCGCATCGACCGCGAGATATCCCGCGACCCCGACCGCCAGGACGGGGAACGACAGCACCAGCAGGGCCACTCGCAGCCACATCGCGTCGGGCTCGGCGAACGCGTCGAGCAGGCCCGAGACGACGAAGCCGACGACGAGCGGCTGGGTGATGGTGCCGAGCCCCGGCTTCAGCCCCCGCGCCCATGCCATCGCGACCAGCAGGATGCCGACGACGAGGTTGACGACGAAGAACTGCACGTCGAGGGCGATCGAGAGGCCGTTGATCATCGTCGAGTAGCCGTCGGAGCCCAGCGACGCGATGAGCAGCATCGCGACGCCGATCGCCGAGGATCACGCACGAGACCACGAGTCGTACGAGCTGCGACACCACGGGGACGATCCTCGCAGGCCCTGCCATGATCGAGGCATGTGGATCGGCTGGATCGAGTTCGACATCCTGCTGGGCGACGTCCATTCGCTCAAGACCAAGCGCTCGATCGTCCGCCCGCTCGTCGCCGACCTCAGGCGTACGTTCAGCGTCTCGGCCGCCGAGACCGGGAGCCTCGACCTCCACCGCCGCGCGGGCATCGGCGTCGGCCTCGTCGCCGCCGACAGCAAGCACGTCATCGACGTGCTGGACGCCGTCGAGAACTTCGTCGCCTGGCGCCCCGAGATCGACCTGCTCTCCGCCCGCCGCGGCATCAGCAACAGCGACGACGCCTAGGCTGAGAGCATGTACATCCCCCGCTTCAACGCCATGGACGACCCCGACGAGATCCGCGCGTTCGTCGAGGCGATCGGCAGCGCCGAGATCGTGACGGTCGGCGCCGACGGCACCCCGCTCGCGACGCTGCTGCCGATCCTGTGGAGCGCCGACACCCGGACCGTGATCGCCCACATGGCGCGCGCCAACCCGCACTGGCGGGAGATCGCGTGACGGCTCGCCGTGCCTCGCGATCGTCGCCGGCCCGCAGGCGTACATCTCGCCGTCCTGGTATGCCGCCAAGGCCGAGCACGGCCGGGTCGTGCCGACGTGGAACTACTCGGCCGTGCACCTGACCGGCACCGTGCGGGTGCACGACGATCCCGAGTGGGTTCGCGAAGCAGTGACGCGTCTGACCGATCACCACGAGCAGCCGCGCGAACAGCCGTGGGCCGTGACGGACGCCCCGGCGACGTACGTCGACAAGAACCTCAAGGCGATCGTCGGTCTGGAGATGACGGTCGAGCGGGTCGAGGCCAAGGCCAAGCTGAGCCAGAACCGCTCGGACGCCGACCGCGCCGGCGTCGTGGCCGGACTGCGCGCCGAGGGCGGCAACCCGGCCGTCGCCGACGCGATGGACACGTAGCTTCCCGCAGACATGGTGAAGGGGAGCCGCCGAGAGCGGCTCCCCTTCAACGGACTGGATCAGTGGCCTCCTCCAGCGCTGTCAGACGAACGCACCACCGAGGTGCGGCGCACCAGGATCGTGACACCAGCGGCAGACATCATTCCGCCCATCAGCAGGACCCACAGGGGTGCACCACCAGTGGCGGGAAGGACTGCGCTCGCGCTGCCGGGATCAGCCGGGTCAGACGGATCCTTGGGCGTCGTGCAGTGATCCTTGTGATCCTTGTGATCCTTGTGCTTCTTGTCCCAGCTGTTGCGCTTGCCGGAATGGGACCAGTCGTCTCCTCCAGGGAACCCGAACTTCGTGTTCTCGAAGGACGGCTTGTCATCGCTGTGCTCGTCCCACCACTTGTGGTCGTCCCACGACTTGTGGCTGTGCTTGTTGTCGTGGTCTTCGCACTTCGGCGGTCGCGGGCAGTGACTGCGGTGCTTCCCGTGGCCCTTCTTGTCGTTGTCGTAGAAGTTGCCGCGATCTGCCTTGTTGTCGTCATGCGAGTAGTCCTTGCCACGCTTGTGGTCGTGGCACTTGGGTTCGCAGTGGCCACCCCTGGACTTCGAGGACTTCCACTTGTCGTCGCACCGCGGGTGGCAGTTGTCGTTCTTGAACTTCGAGTTCGGCGACCACTTGTCATCGCACTGCGGGTGGCAGTCGTTGCCCATGAACTTCGAGCTCGGCGACCACTTGTCATCGCACTGCGGGTGGCAGTCGTCCTTGAACTTCGAGCTCGGCGACAGGTCTCCTCGCACTGCGGCGGGCAGTGGAACGCTCTGCGAGTAGGCGAAGGCGCCGGATCACATGTCGGCTCACAGTCGGAGTTCCGATCAGCCCTGTGATCACCGGACAGATCTCGGCTGTGTGGAACGACTTCGCGGCCGGAGCACTCTCCTCGACCACGGGCGGATCGGCACCCGGATCAGCCGCACCCGGATCCGCCGCACCCGGATCAGCACCACCCGGATCCGCTGCACCCGGATCGGCGCCACCTGGATCGGCGGCACCCGGATCAGCACCACCTGGATCAGCACCACCCGGATCAGCACCACCCGGATCGGTCACAGGCGGAGCGGGCGGAATGACGGGTGGAACCACCACCGGTGGAACCACGGGTAGAACCACCGGAGGCGGATCAGTCGCAGTCTGACCGGAGTCTTGGGTTGTTGGGACGTCATCTGCGGCGATCGCCGGCTGTGCCATGAATGCGCTAGCCGCGACCATCGCGAGGACGAGCAAAATCTTCTTCATGGAAATCTCCTTCGTACCGTCCTGGATGAACGGTTCGACGTACGTCGCCCAAGGGGATCCTCAGCGACGGCACAAGCCACGGCTGTTTGGGAGTGCACCGAGGCCAGCCATTCCAACGAACGCCTCATCGACTTTCTTCGCAGCGAAACTGGCCGCCGCAATCCCGCAATTCCCGCAAAAAAAGCGCATGCTGATCAGTCGTGGCCAGATGTGGGTGGTCACGACCTACTACGGATACGAAGGACCAACGTCACATGACAGCCTGACCCGGGTGACGTCCTGGATCCGACGCCCCTAGACCTCGAACCGGTAGCCCAAACCGGCCTCGGTGATGAGGTGACGCGGCCTTGATGGCTCGTCCTCAAGCTTGCGGCGGAGCTGAGCGAGATAGACGCGCAGGTAGTTGGTCTGCGCCTCGTAGGCCGGGCCCCAGACCTCCCTGAGCAGATCGGCCCGGGCCACGAGGGTGCCTCGGCGGCGCACCAGCACCTCGAGGAGATGCCACTCGGTCGGGGTGAGACGGACGTCGACACCTGCTCGCCGCACCCGCGCGGCGGCCAGGTCGATCACGAGGTCGCCGGCGGCCACGACGGGTTCGTCGTCTCGAGGGACCGCCCGGCGAGTCGCCGCCCGCAGCCGGGCCAGCAGTTCTTCTATGCCGAACGGCTTGCCCACGTAGTCGTCTGCGCCCGAATCGAGGGCCGCGACCTTGTCACGCTGGCCGTCGCGGGCGGACAGCACGATGACCGGCATCTGGGTCCATGTCCGCAATGACCTGATGACCTCTGTGCCGTCCATGTCGGGCAGCCCCAGGTCCAGCACGACGACGTCCGGCCGCGCTGACGACGCATCCCTCAACGCCGACGCGCCGTCGCGCGCCACCGTCACGTCATACCCGCGCGTGCGAAGCGTGATGGCCAGGGCGCGCGCCAGGGTCGAGTCGTCCTCGACGAGCAGCACGCGCGTCATGACGGGGCCACCGGAAGTCGTACGGTCGCGGTCGTGCCTCCGCCGGGCGTCGCGCCGACCTCGACCGAACAGTCCATGGCAGCGACGAGCCCCGCCACGATCGCGAGCCCCAAACCGGCTCCGGTTCCCACCCGGTCCGACCCTGGGCGTGCGATGAACGGGTCAGCTGACCGTCCAGCGGGGAGGCCCGGACCGTGGTCGATCACCGAGATCTCGATGGAGGCGGACTGCTCGCGGGCCACGACCTCGATCACTCCCCCGCCATGCCGGACGGCGTTGTCCAACAGGTTGGCGAACACTCGATCCAGCAGACCCTCGTCCGCCAGCACGAGCGGCAGCTCGTCGGGGACATCGATCGTCACGTCGGGCCGGTCGATCAGCAGCCGCGACACGACCTCAACCAGCGCGACCGGCTCCAGGCGCACCAGAACGGCGCCGGCTTCGATCCGGCTCATCGCCAGCAGGTTGTCGATCAGCGCGGTCAAACGGTCCACGGAGTCGTCCGCAGTCGCCAGCAGGTCGTCGCGGTCATCGTCGGTCCAAGAACCTTCACCGGACCGCAGACCAGTCACCGCAGCCTTGATCACGGCCAGCGGGTTGCGCAGGTCGTGTCCGACCGCCGCCAGCAGCGCAGTCCGTACGCGGTCGGCTTCGTCGAGGGCCGCAGCCCGGGATGCCTCGCGTTCGAGGGCTTGCTCGTGCCAGGCGCGTTCGCTGGCATCGGCCAGCGAACGCAGCAGCCTCAGGTCGTCGGCGAATGACGGCGCACCCCAGGTCTCGAGCGTCGCGCCGCCGGCCGTCGTGATGCGGTGGGTTGGTTCGGATCCCTGCCGGGTTCCGACAACGACGGCATCCAGGGGTTCGTCAGCAGGCGTGAAGATGACTCCATCCAGATTGAACAGCTCCATCGTCTCGGCCAGAACCGATTCGACCGAGGTGGCGCCGACCTTCGATCGGGCCAGACGTGACATGACCTCGGCCTCTGCCGATCGACGCGCTGCCAGTGCTCGCGAGCGAGCCCCTGCCTCGACGACCAGGCTGACGAGAACAGCCACCACGACGAACACCACGAGCTGGGCCAGCGCGTCACCACGGTCGACCGTCAGCGTGTTGAACGGCTGGGTCAGGAACCAGTTGGCGAACAGGAACGAGACCAGAGCTGCCGTCAGCGCCGGCGCCAGCCCGCCGACCACGGCGACCCCGACGACCAGGAGGAAGTACGCCGGCAGCACCGCGCCAAGGTCTGCGTCTCCGCGCCAAGGCAGGACGGCAAGGGTGAACAGGATCGGACCGGCCACTGCCCCCATGAGCCCGGCGCGGCGCCGCCGGACGCCCAGGCCGGCGACGACCGGCGGGAGGCCACCGCTGTGCTCCATGTCGTCAGCGTCCCACAGGCACGCGGGGTGAGCGGTCGAGCTGCCAGGGGACGTTCGTCACCATCACGCCGGGCTGGAACAGCAGTCGGGCCTTGAGCCGCAGTGCGCTCTGGTTGTGCAGCAGGTGCTCCCACCAGTGACCGACGACGTACTCCGGGATGAAGACCGCGACGACGTCTCGCGGGCTTTCCCGGTGCAGCCTGCGGATGTAGTCGAGGACCGGGCCGTGACGTCCCGGAACGGTGAGTCGAGGATCGTCAGCGGCACCGGGATGTCCCGCGCGTCCCACTCGGCGACCAGCGCCTCGGTCTCCTCGGTGCGCGTCCGGACCGTCACCGCGGTCAGGGTGCTGGGCCGGGTGGCCCGCGCGAAGGCGAGCGCCCGCAGCGTCGGCGTGTGCAGCCTCGACACCAGCACGATCGCGTGGACGCGGCTCGGCAGGGGCACGCCACCGGGCTCGCGGCGTCAGCTCCTCGGCCACCCGGTCGTAGTGGCGCCGGACGGCCGTCATCATGGCGAACACCAACGGCATCGCGATGACGACGATCCAGGCGCCGTGGGTGAACTTGGTGATCAGCACGATGACCAGGACGAGCGCCGTGGTCACGGCACCGAGCGCGTTGATCGCCGGCGAGCGATGCAGTCGGCGCCGCGACCGGCGGCTGCCGTGACGTCGGCCGCAGCGTCGTCCAGTGACGCACCATGCCGGCCTGGCTCAGCGTGAACGAGACGAACACGCCGATGATGTAGAGCTGGATCAGCCGCGTCGTGTTGGCGTCGAAGGCCCAGATCAGCGCGACCGGCAGCCCCGCCAGGATCACGACGCCGTTGGAGAACACCAGCCGGTCGCCGCGGCGGGACGATCTGCCGCGGCAGGAAGCCGTCCTTGGCCAGGATCGAGGCCAGGATCGGGAAGCCGTTGAAGGCGGTGTTCGCCGCCAGGATCAGGATCGCGGCGGTGAACGCCTGCACGGCGTAGAACCCGAGCGAGTCGTGGCCGAACACCGCGCCGGCGACCTGGGCGATGACGGTCGCTGCGCGTACCCGTCCGGGGCGCCGACCAGCTGGGCCGGGTCGGCGGCGACGTGCACGTTGGTGACCAGCGCGAGCGCGGTGATCCCGACGAACATCACGATCGTCAGCCCGCCCATGATCGCCAGGGTCGCCGCGGCGTTGCGGCTCTTCGGCTGCCTGAAGTTCGGGACGCCGTTGCTGACCGCCTCGACACCGGTGAGCGCCGTGCACCCGGAGGCGAACGCCCGCAGGACCAGCAGCACCAGCACGAGCCCGCGAGGACTGCGCCGGTGGCGTGCACGTCGATGGCGCCGACTCCGCTCGCGGCGCGTCGCCGGTCAGCGGTCGACCAGAGCCCCACGCCGATCATCAGCGAACATGCAGGCGATGAAGCCGTACGTCGGAATCGCGAAGCACGTGCCCGACTCCTTGACGCCGCGCAGGTTCATCAAGGCGAGCAGGGCGACGAAGCCCGATGCGACATCGCGACCGCGTGCGGACCGAGCGCCGGGAACGCCGAGACGATGTTCGCCACCCCGGCCGCGACCGACACGGCGACCGTCAGCACGTAGTCGACGAGCAGCGCGCTCGCGGCGACCAGCGAGGCGTTGCGCCCGAGGTTGTCGCGGCTGACCGCGTAGGCGCCGCCGCCGTTCGGGTACGCGTGGCAGGTCTGCCGGTAGGACAGCGACGACGACGTCAGCAGCGACCACGACGCCAGCGCGACCCACGGCGACAGGTGCAGCAGCGCCAGCCCGCCGAGGCTCAGCACGAGCAGGATCTCCTCGGTCGCGTACGCGTTCGAGGAGAGCGGGTCGCTGCAGAACACCGGCAGCGCGAGCCTCTTGGGCAGCAGCGTCTCCTCCATGCGGGCGGAGCTGAGCGGGCGGCCGACGAGTATGCGCTTGGTGATGGCAGTGTTCACCCACCCAGCGAACCCCCGAGAGCAACGATCCGGAGCTTCCTTGACGGAACCTTGACGCCCGGTGACACGATGTCGGCAGTGAGCAGGCCGGAAACGGTGTCGTTCATGCGCGGCTCAGAACTTCTCGGGCAGGATCAGGGCGGCGACGAGATACGCCAAGCAGGCCGATCACGATCACCAGCAGGACTGCGGAATCAAAGGTCATGACGCTCATCGCACACCCGGAATCCGGGCGTCCGGCCCGCCTTGACGCGGCGCTAGCGGACGTTGACGCGATCTTGACACCTAGGTGACACGATGGCTGCATGGAATCTTGTCGCCTCGATGACGTCCTTGCCTCGTTCGACGAGCACTGGGAGCCCCGCCGGGTCGCCACGGTGAACGATCACGACGTCAAGGTCGCCAAGATCCAAGGCGAGTTCATCTGGCACGCGCACCCCAACTCCGACGAGCTGTTCATGGTGCTCGACGGCAAGCTGACGATCGAGCTGCGCGACGGTGAGGTCGTGCTCGGTCCGCGCGACATGTACGTCGTGCCGAAGGGCGTCGAGCATCGCCCGGTCGCCGAGGTCGAGACCTCGATCATGATGGTGGAGCTGCAGGGCACCGTGAACACCGGCGACGCCGGCGGTGACCGTACGTTCGAGCCGGTCGACCTGGTGTGACCCCCGCCCTAGGCGCTCACCTGCACGGATGGACATACTGAGAGAAGTTTTGTCCTCACTCAGGAAGAGAAGTGAACCGCGTGCGCAACCCCCGAGCATTCCTTCGCCCTCTGGCCGTCGGCGCCCCCGCCCCCGCGGCGGACATCCCGTTCCGCCCGAGCCGGATGATCCACTTCTTCGACCCGAGCAACGAGAAGATGCAGGCGAAGGTCCCGGAGATCGCGGCCAAGGTCGACATCATCCTCGGCAACCTCGAGGACGCCATCAAGACCGAGAACAAGGAAGCCGCGCGCCAGGGCCTGGTCGACATCGCGAAGAAGACCGACTTCGGCCAGACCCAGCTGTGGACCCGCATCAACAGCCTCGACTCGCCGTGGGCGCTCGACGACCTCATCACGCTGGTGACCGAGATCGGCGACAAGCTCGACGTCATCATGGTGCCCAAGGTCGAGGGCGCCCAGGACATCCACTACGTCGACCGGCTGCTCGCGCAGCTCGAGGCGCGCGCCGGCCTGACGAAGCCGATCCTGGTGCACGCGATCCTCGAGACCGCCGAGGGCATGACCAACGTCGAGGAGATCGCCGGCGCCAGCCCGCGCATGCAGGGCATCTCGCTCGGCCCGGCCGACCTCGCCGCGAGCCGCCGCATGAAGACGACGCGCGTCGGCGGCGGCCATCCCGGCTACCTGGTGCGCCAGGACCCGACCGGGCGACGACCTCTACCAGGGCCGCACGACGTACCAGCAGGACCTGTGGCACTACACGATCGCGCGCATGGTCGACGCCTGCGCGGCCAACGACATCCTCCCGTTCTACGGCCCGTTCGGCGACATCAAGGACGTCGTCGCGTGCGAGGACCAGTTCCGCAACGCGTTCCTGCTCGGCTGCGTCGGCGCCTGGAGCCTGCACCCCGTGCAGATCGACATCGCCCGCAAGGTGTTCTCCCCCGACCCGGCTGACGTGGCGCACGCCAAGGAGGTCGTCGAGGCGATGGGCGACGGCTCCGGCGCCGTCATGATCAACGGCAAGATGGAGGACGACGCCTCCTGCAAGCAGTGCCTGGTCATGCTCGACCTCGCCAAGGCCCTCGCCGAGCGCGATCCCGAGCTCGCCGCCGCCTACGACCTCTAGGAGCTCCCGATGACTGACACAGCGTCCAACAACCTCCTGCGGCCCCGTCGCTCCGTCCTCTACATGCCCGGCGCCAACGAGCGGGCGCTCGAGAAGGCCAAGGGCATCGACGCCGACGCGCTGATCCTCGACCTCGAGGACGCCGTCTCCCCCGACGCCAAGCCCGAGGCCCGCGACCGCGTGTGCGCGGCGGTGACCTCCGGCGAGTACGGCCACCGCGAGCTCGCGATCCGCGTCAACGGCATCGGCACCGAGTGGCACGACGCCGACATCGCCGCCGCCGCGAAGGCCGGGCCCGACGCGGTGCTCGTCCCCAAGGTCAACTCCGCCGCAGAGGTCCTCCAGCTCGTCGCCGCGCTCGAGGCAGGCCGGCGCACCCGACACCACCGCACTCTGGGCCATGGTCGAGACGCCGATCGCGCTGCTCCAGGCCGGCGAGATCGCCGCTGCTCACGACCGGCTCACGGTCATCGTGATGGGCACCAACGACGTCGTCAACGAGACGTACGGCCTGCACGTGCCGGGCCGCAACCCGGTCGTGCTGACCTCGCTCTCGATCGCGCTCCTCGCGGCCCGCGCCGCCGGCAAGGTCATCCTCGACGGCGTCTACAACGACGTGAAGAACCTCGAGGGCTTCGACGCCGAGGCTCGTCAGGGCCGCGAGATGGGCTTCGACGGCAAGACCCTGATCCACCCGAGCCAGGTCGAGCCGGCCAACGCGATCTTCGGCCCGTCGGGCGACGAGGTCGAGCACGCCAAGGCCATGATCTCGACGTTCGAGGAGGCCAAGGCCGCAGGTCAGGGCGTCGTGACGTTCAACGGCCGCATGGTCGAGGAGCTGCACGTGCGCGATGCGCGACGCATCCTCGCGCTCCACGACGCCATCGCCGGCCGCTGAGGTCGAGGGCGTCCCATGATCGAGTTCACGGGAGACCAGCAGGTCGCCGCGCAGCAACGTGAGGCGATCGCGGCCGCCTGCTACGCCTTGGCATCGGACGATGGGTTCGACGCCGTGACCTTGGAGGCTGTGGCCGCCCGCGTGGGAATTCCGACGGAGACGGTTCTGCAACACTTCGACGAGCCTGACGAGCTCATCGAGTACGTCATCGTCGGCGAGATCGGCCAGGTCATGGCCGAGACGGCCGTCCTTTTCAGCAGCGGCACCTCCGCGCAGGACGTCATCGTCGAAGTCTTCGCCTACAGCTATCGGCGGCTGTCCGACACCCTGACCTTCCGGGAGCTGCTGGGACCCGACCGCGACCGCCTCATGGCGCATCTGCGCGGTGACCGTCCCGAGACCCTGATCCTCTCCCTCGACTTCCTCTCGGAGGAGATCCGGACGCTCGGCGAGCGCACCGGCACCCCGGTGGATGACGCCGATGACGGCGGCGGAATTCTTACATCCGGCTCCTGCTCTCGCTCCTTGTGAGCCCCCAGCTCGGCCCGGACCTCTCGGAGGACGGCGTCCTCGAGGCGCTCGTACGCCGGTGGCTGCTGCCGGGCATGTTCGCCGGCTAGAGCCTCCAAGGACGACGAAGCGGCGAGCGGGGATTGCTCCCCACTCGCCGCTCACTCATCTGTCGTCTCGCTCAGCGCATGCTGCGCAAACGGTAGATCTCGTTCTGGATCGCGAGGTTCTGCTTCTGGACCTTGCGGCGCTGGCGCACCGACTCCAGGAGCACGACACGGTCGATCTCTGACATCTCATCCCAGGCGCGCTTGCGGCCCTGCGGGAGTTGAGGATACCCACGGCCTTCACCCCCTCTCCATCAGTTCCTGTCGTCGGATGGAGATCGGTCGGGTTCTGTGCGGGCATGAGTCGTGTATCGGGCTTCGTGGTCATAGCGCGCCTCCTTTCTGGAAGGTTGGATGTGTGGAGTAGATGGACGGGTTCGGACAAAAATGCGTACATACAAAAAACCGCTTCAGATCGAGGATCCGAAGCGGCAGAAGTGCCAACAGCGTGTGGGCTACTTCAGGTGCACTGCTTCGGAGGTCGGACCGGCAAAAGGCACGACGGCATCGCGCCACGTACGGGCGAGAGTCGTGTTGATGAGCTTCTTCATGGGTCCACCTCCTTCTACAGTTCGAGCCCCTTGCGGAGCAGTTCGAGAAACGTATCGCATCTGAGGACAGGTTGTAAACCATCCGGCGTGTCGCGGCCGCCGAAAGCCCCGTGCGTGACAGATCGACGACCGCGACCCCTCATGACTGCAGGACATCGAACCGGATGAACCCCGTCTGAACTCAGCACGTCGGTCGGATCAACCCTCGTTGGGTCAGCCGGCGCGTCGTCGTCTCGCGAGGTTTCGATTAGCTGACGCCTTCGGCGTGCTTCGACTCAACCGACTTCGCGCTCGCTCGCAGGCCGCGCTCAGTCAAACTCCAGGCGTCGTCGATCTCGTCCCGCGTGTAGCCGCTGGCGTAGAGGAGGTCGGCCGCCAGCGAACGCACCTGGGCGGCGATCGAGGCGCTGTTCATCGTCATGGCATCCGGGCAGCGCCGCCGACGCCATCCGCGCCGCCTCGACCAGCTCCTGGCGCGCTTCGTCGAAGTCCTCGTGCTCGGACAGGTCGTCGGCGAAGATGCCGATCGCGTGCGCCAGCGCATCGACCGCGCAGGTCCATGTCGGGCGGCACGACCTCGCCGTGGCGCAGCAGCGCCGAGGTCTTGCGGGCCAGCACCCGGGCGTCACGGATGGCGTTGTCGAGGTCGCGGACCGTCGCGACGTACGTCTGCACGTGGTCGCGCTGCTTCCAGCGCATCGGCGACATGCGGGCGATCTCGCTGACGTTGGCGGCCGTCGAGGTCATCGACTCCACCTGCGGCTGCATCGACCGGGCCTCGGTCAGGGCGAGGTCGGCGAGCGAGGCATCGACCGTGCGCAGCGCCTGCGCCGTGCGGCTGAGGACGCCGGCCAGTCGCTTGAGGAATCCCTGGACCTCGCGATCGATGTCGCGGACCGGGTTGCGCGGGATCAGCAGCACCATCGCGAGGCCGACCGCACCGCCGACCAGCGCATCGAGGAATCGGGTCACCGCCGGGTTGCCCGCGCCCGCGACCGGGATGACCGCAGCGAGCAGCACCGAGGATGTCGCGGCCTGGGTCAGCGCGAGACCCTTGAGCCCCACGATCGTCCCGGCGACCACGGTCAACGTGACGATCAACGCCATCTGCCACGTCCCCCGGCCGATGCCCAGGATCAGCAGCTCCCCCACCAGCACGCCGAGCGACACCCCGGCGACCAGCTCGTACGACGTGCGGCCACGCAGCCCGGCGCCGGCGATCAGCACGATGATGCACGCGATCGGGGCGAAGAACGCCTGCCGGTGGTCGAGGACGTGGGTCGCGATGAAGTAGGCGATCGCGGTGCCGAGGCTCAGCCGCAGGAGCGTGCGCCAGCGGCGGCGCAGGACGTAGAGCCGGTCGTGCAATGTCTCGGCGGGCCTGAGCAGCCGGAGACGGCGCAGCGGGATGTCACGCGCCGGGCTCATGAGTCAGAGCGACGCATGAACGTACGCCGCATGATCAGCGCACGAGCCGGCGGATGACGATGATCCCTGCCACGACCGCGACCGTGCCACCGACCAGTGGGACGATCGTGCCGAGCTTGGGCGATCCCGTCTCGTCGACGAATCGGGATCGGAGGTTGTAGAGGCTGCGGCGGGCGATGTTGCGAGGATTGGTGCGGTCGATCAGCGCGTCGACGGTGTCCGCCAGTCGCTCACGGATCTCGTCGATCTCGTCGACCATCTCGTCGGGTTTCGCCTTCGCCACGTCGTGCCTCGCTCACCTGGGTCTGCGGAGGGTGCAGGCCACTCACCTGCACACGTACGTCAGGATAGTGCCCATGACGACGCGCCTGCAGCCCGGAGACAAGGCACCCGACTTCACGCTCACGAATGACGCCGGCGAGAGGTCACGCTGTCGGACCTCAAGGACCAGAAGGTCATCGTGTACTTCTACCCGGCGGCCATGACGCCCGGTTGCACCAAGCAGGCCTGCGACTTCAGCGACTCGATCGATCGCCTGCAGGCCGAGGGCTACACCGTGCTGGGCATCTCGCCGGACAAGCCCGAGAAGCTCGCCAAGTTCCGCGAGCGCGACGGCCTGACGATCACGCTGCTGTCGGATCCGGCGCAAGGACGTCCTGCAGGAGTGGGGCGCGTTCGGCGAGAAGAAGCTCTACGGCAAGGTCGTCGAAGGCGTCATCCGGTCGACGTTCGTCGTCGAGGACGGCACGATCGCCCTCGCGCAGTACAACGTCAAGGCCACCGGCCACGTGGCCAAGCTCCGCAAGGACCTCGGCCTCGGGGCATAAGACCATGTCGGTACCTCCACCTAGCGTCGAAATATGGGGACGCCACGGAAGTACACACGAGACCTCCTGACACCACTCGTTGCTCAGTCAACCTCTGTTGTTGGGGTCGTTCGACTGCTTGGCCTGCGAGAAGACGGCGGCACGCACACGCACATAAGCCGCGCGATCAAGAGTTTCGATCTCGATACGTCGCATTTCACGCGCTACCCGCCTGGCGCGCGCCGAATTCGGTTGTCGGCCGAACAGGTCCTCGTGCGCCAGACCGGCCAAAGCAGACGCCGAAAGCCTGCCCTTCTTCGCCGGGCGCTGACTTGAGTCAGGTGTCCCGTACAGCTGTGCAACGTGCCATAACGACGGACACCTGGTTTGGGTCGCCGCTGACGCTGGACGTTGACCACATCGATGGCGACTTCCACAACAATCAGCGAGCCAATCTTCGCTTCCTCTGCCCGAACTGCCATCGCCAGACTCCAAATTTTGCCGGTCGTAGTCGAGGGCGATTCGGTTCAACGGGACACCAAACACACGACTAGGATCAGTCGCGCAAGCCGATGTGGTGGAACTGGTAGACACGCGGCACTTAGGATGCCGTGTCTTCGGACGTGCAGGTTCAAGTCCTGTCATCGGCACTTCGCGACTCGTTCGCGCGAAAGACGCTTCTCAGTTGGTTTGCGGCTACGCAGGGCGGGGTAATCGTTGGACTTCCGGTTCCCGCCGTGGGGGCCACCAGAGGGAGGCAGTCCGATGCCGAACGTCGTCACATCCTTCACCCGCAAGCGCGACACCACAGCCCGGCAGTCAACCACAGCATCCCCGCCATCGTCGCGACGGCTACTTCGACGAGCAGGACCAGTGGCACGACGCGACAGAGGCAAAGACCTCGAGCGACACCCACGCCAGCGCCTGACCGCCTCAGAAGCCCAGCGCGGATCAGGTCCGCGACTGGAGCAGCATCGTCGTCGCGTTCGCGAGGTGGTGCCGTACGGCCTCCTCGCCCGTGCGTTGGACGCCGGCGAGGTAGTCGTGGTGCTCCGCGCACAGCAGCGCACCGTCGTACTGTGAGCGCAGCTGTCGCAGGAACAGCAGCATCTCGGTGTCGAGCCGCTCGTACGCCTCGGTGATCCGCGAGCTCTCAGCCGCAGCCACGAGGGCCCGGTGGAACGCGGAGTGTGCCTGCTCGGGCGACGGATCCGTGCGCAGTCTTTCCGCGGCGGCGACGAGTGGCGCGAGCACCTCATCAGGCCAGGAATCCCCGTGCTCCGCCCGGATCAATCGGACAGCTTCGGACTCCAGCGCCGTGCGCAGCTGCTGGAGGGCAACGACGTCGGCATCGGTGAACGACGTGACGCGGACACCGCGGTAGGCCTCCGACACCAGGAGACGCTGCGCCACGAGCCGCTCGAGGGCACGTCGCACCGTGTGCCGCGACAAGTCGAACTCCTCAGCCAGCGCCTCCTCGCGCATCGGCGCGCCGGGCTCCAGCTCGCCGGACAGCACCCGCAGCCGGAGCTCCTCGGCCAGCCGGTCGGCACCCGTCGCCCGCCCTGTCATGCCGCCACCGGCACAGCGCGACGGCCGGGCACCGCCAGCAGGGCGACACCCGCGAGCAGCACCACGAGGCCGATCCAGCCCGGGGTCGACAGCCGTTCGTCGAGGAGCACGAGACCGAGGAGGCTTGCCGTCATCGGCTCGACCAGCGTCAGCGTCGACACGGTCGAGGCTCGCAAGCTCTTGAGGCCGATGGCGAAGAGGACGTACGCCAGCGCAACCGTGACGACGGCCAGCCAGGCCACCATCGCCAGCCCCGACGCCGAACCGAGCCAGGACAGGTCGACCAACAGCAGCAGCGGGGCACCCAGCAACGCCGCCGTGCCGAAGATGCCGCCGATCGCCGTGGTGGCGCTCGTTCCGTCCTCCATGAGTCGCTTGGTGGCGAGTGCATAGACGGCGTACGACAGCGCCGCGCCGAGTGACCCGGCGATGCCGCCGAGGCTGATGCCCGCGTCGGCTCGGTCGACCATGCCGCCGAGCAGCGCCACCCCGATCACGGCGCACCCGGTGGCGACGAACCACCGCTGCGACGGACGCCTCCGGGTGACCAGCCACTCGAGCAGTCCCGGTGAACGCCGGCGCGGCGCCCAGCGCGACGACGGTGCCGACGGCCACGCCGTTGAGCCGGACCCCGGCGAAGAACGTCGGCTGGTACGCCAGCACCGCCGCTCCGCCCAGCAACACGAGGCCGGGCGGCAGTCGCGTCGACGGCCCTCGTACGTTCGACCGTCCGGCCACCCACCACGCGACCAGCGCGAGCAGGGCGCCGCCCGCGACGACGCGCATCAACCCGACAGCTGTGGCCGATGCCGAGTCCGGACCGTACGCCTGGGCCGTGCCGGTCGTGGCGAAGCACACCGCTGCGGCAATGACGAGCAGGATGGGGCGCACACCATATTGTTACACAATCCTGCGGATGGGTCAGGGCGCGAGCTTCGGCAGGCCCTTCTTGAGTCCCCGGGACAGCGCCTTGCCGACCAGCGGGGCCATCCCGGGAATCGGCATGTCGAAGCCGATCGTGTAGTCGAGCGTCGTGCCGCCATCGGCCGTCGGCGTGAGCTTCTGGACTCCCCAGTGACCGCGGAGCGGGCCGCCCTTGCTGATCTTGTACTCGATCAGCGAATGCGGCTCGGCCTTCGTGGTCGTCTCCTCGAACGCCGGCAGCGGCCCGATCTTGAGGATGCGCGTCGAGCCCGGGTCCGTTGCGGGACGTGTCGCCGTCGCAGATCCGACGGATCTTGGCGCCGAACACCGGGCCGAGGTTCTCGTGCTCCGACAGCTTCTCGAAGACCGTGGCGGGATCGGACGTGTACGTGTGCGTGACATGGACGCGCTGAGGTGAGGCCATGGGGCCAGAGTCTAGGGTGAATGCCCATGGAGCGGCAGTGCGTGGTCTCGGGTCGCGGATGAGCCGTTCGGAGCTGCAGCAGCCGGTCAGCGCCGGGATCATCGCCATGGTCGTGGGCTACACCAGCTCGTTCGCCGTGGTCCTCACCGGACTCGCCGCCGTCGGCGCCGACCGGCACGAGGCCGCCTCAGGGCTGCTCGCGCTGTGCCTGACCCAGGCAGTCGGCGTCATCTGGCTGAGCCGGCGCCACCGGATCCCGATCGTCCTGGCCTGGTCGACGCCCGGCGCGGCACTGCTCGCCGGCATGAGCGCGGTCGACGGTGGCTGGCCGGCGGCGGTCGGCGCGTTCATGCTGGCCGGCGCCGCGTACGTCCTGACGGGCTTCTGGCCGGCGCTGGGGCGACTGATCGCCCGCATTCCCTCCCCGATCGCCCAGGCGATGCTCGCCGGCGTCGTCCTCAACCTGTGCCTCGAGCCGGTCAAGAGCCTGGTCGACAACCCTGGCGCGATCGTGCCGATCGTGCTGGTCTGGCTCGTCGGCGTACGCCTCGCGCCGCGCTGGGCCGTGCCCGCAGCATTCGTGGCGGCCGGCGTCGTGATCGGCATCGACATGATCCGTCGCGGCGAGGGCATCGCCTCGTCGTCCCTGCTGCCCGAGCTCGCGCTGACGTGGCCGTCGCTGACGCTGGGAGGCGGTCGTCGGCATCGCGCTGCCGCTCTACATCGTCACGATGGCGTCGCAGAACGTGCCCGGCGTCGCGATCATGAAGTCGCTCGGCTATCACGTGCCGTGGCGCGACACGATCGTCACGACCGGCGTCGCCACGATCGGCGGGCGCCGCGGCCGGCGGCCACTCGGTCAACCTCGCGGCGATCAGCGCAGCCCTCGCCGCCGGCCCTGACGCCGGGCCCGACAAGAGCCGGCGGTGGATCGCGTCGCAGTCGGCCGGGGCCACGTACGTCGTGCTGGCCGCGGCCTCCGCCGCACTCGCTGCGCTCGTCGCGGTCGCGCCCGCCGGCGTCATCGCCACGGTCGCCGGGCTGGCGCTGCTCGGCACCCTCGCGGACTCGCTCGAGGGCTCGATGTCGCAGCGCAAGGGCCGCGAGGCCGCCGCTCGCGACCTTCCTCGTCGCCGCGTCGGGCATCAGGCGTACGGCATCGGTTCCGCGGCCTGGGCGATCGTCGCCGGCCTCGTGGTCCACGCTCGTGCTGGACTGGAGCCCGAGGAGGCGTCGCTGACATGTTCCGGATCCTGTTCTACGAGCCGCGCATCGCCGGCAACACCGGCGCGGCGATCCGGCTCGCCGCCGTGACCGGTGCGGAGCTGCACCTCGTCGAGCCGCTCGGCTTCGACCTCGAGGAGTCCAAGCTCAAGCGGGCCGGCCTCGACTATCACGACCTCGCCGTCGTCTCGGTCCATCCAGATCTCGACGCCGCCCTCGACGCCATCGGCCCGGCCCGCGTCTACGCGTTCACGGCCGGGGGCGACGAGCTCTACACCGATGTGGCCTACGAGCCGGGCGACGTGCTGATGTTCGGCCCCGAGCCCACCGGCCTGCCGGCCGAGGTGCTCGACGACCCGCGCGTGACGGCGCGCGTACGCCTGCCGATGCTGCCGGGCCGGCGCTCGATGAACCTCGCCAACACGGCCTCGGTCGCGGTCTTCGAGGCGTGGCGCCAGCAGGGCTTCACGCTGCCCGAATAGCCCATCGAGTCAGGTTTTCATGAACCGTTCGGATGAGGTTTGATGACTTTTGGATTGACTTCGGCCATTTGGTCCAGTCGGGCGACGATTCCGACTTACAGTTGCGCTCTCAACAGCAGAGAAAGCGCACGCATGACGATTCCCAGAGTGACCACTCGACGGTCCATCGTCATCGCCATCCTGGCAGCGCTGCTGATCGCCCCTTTCATCGCCTGGCAGGGCGCATCCGGCGACGAGCGCGTGCCGGTCTCCTCCCCGCTCGCCCCTCGCGGCATCGTCGTGGTCGGCGACTCGATCACGGCGCGCTACAACGACGAGCCGGGCGACGAGAACCAAGGCTGGTGGAGCATCGCCGGCCACCACTTCGACGCCACGGTCACGCCATATGCGCAGTCGGGCTCGGGCTATCTTCGCCCGGGACACGTCTGCACGGGCAACACCGTTCATCGATCGGCCCGATGCGTACACCGGGCCGGCGCCGTCGCTGCTGATCGTCGAGGGCGGCCGCAACGACTGGGCCACGTGCGAGGACGGCCAGTTCGTCACCGCCCCGGACGACGTGATCGCGCACGCCGTGGACCGCTACCTCGACACGCTTGCAGACGTTCCTGCCGAAGTCGACGCGCATCGTCGTGCTCGGTCCGCCGTGGGGCCCGCTCGACCCCGCGAACCGGCAGCGGGTCACCGCGATCATCCGGGCGCAGGCCAAGCAGCACGGCCTCCAGTTCATCAGCACGCACGGCGCCCTGACCGCCGATCGCGTGGTCGACGGCGTGCACCCCAATCGCCAGGGCAGCCTGGCGATCGCGCGGCGAGTCATCGCCGCGCTCGACAAGACGGCCTAGGTCAGAGCCTCGACCACGGTGGGCGCGATCGCCGTGAGCGCCTTGCCGCGGTGGCTGATGCGGTCCTTCTCGCCGGCCGGCAGCTCGGCGGTCGAGACGTCATAGCCGTCGGCGGCGAACAGCGGGTCGTAGCCGAACCCGCCTTCGCCGTGCTCGGCTCGGAGGATGCGGCCCGGCATCTCGCCCAGCTCGACCACTTCGGCGCCGTCCGGCGTGCACAACGCGACGGCGCAGCGGAACTGAGCCGTGCGGCGCTCATCCGGTACGTCCGACAGCTGGCTCAGCAGGAGCGCGTTGTTGGCGGCATCTCCCCCGGCGTCCTTGGCCACGCCGGACCAGCGGGCCGAGAGAACCCCCGGCATGCCGTTGAGCGCGTCGACGCACAGGCCCGAGTCGTCCGCGAGCGACGGCAGCCCGGTGGCCGCGAGGCAGGCCCGCGCCTTGATCAGCGCGTTGCCCTCGAACGTCGGCTCGGTCTCGGCCGGCTCGTCGTACGGCGGCGACGTCGGCCAGCCCCAGCACCTCGATGCCCGGCACCAGCGGCTCGAGGATGCGGCGCAGCTCGGCGAGCTTCTTGGCGTTGTTGGACGCCAGGACGACCTGGGTCATCGAGCGAGGGCCTCGTTCTGCAGCTTGGTCAGGTCGGCGCAGCCCTTGGCGGCGAGCTCGAGCAGCGCGTCGAGCTCGGGCTTGTCGAACGGCGCGCCCTCGGCGGTGCCCTGCACCTCGATGAACTTGCCGCCGCCGGTCATCACGACGTTCATGTCGGTCTCGGCGCGGACGTCCTCGACGTACGGGAGGTCGAGCAGCGGGACGCCGTCGATGATGCCGACGCTGATCGCGGCGATCGACTCGACGAGCGGCTCACCGATCAGCGCGCCCTTGGAGCGCAGGTGCTCGACGGCGTCGGCCAGCGCGACGTAGGCGCCGGTGATCGCCGCGGTGCGGGTGCCGCCGTCGGCCTGCAGCACGTCGCAGTCGATCGTGATGGTGTTCTCGCCGAGCGCCTTGTAGTCGATCGCGGCGCGCAGCGAGCGGCCGACGAGGCGGGAGATCTCATGCGTACGGCCGCCGATGCGGCCCTTGACCGACTCGCGCGGCGAGCGGTCGTGCGTCGCCTGCGGCAGCATCGCGTACTCGGCGGTGACCCAGCCGAGACCCGAGCCCTTGCGCCAGCGCGGCACGCCTTCGCTGGCGCTCGCGGCGCACAGCACCTTGGTCTTGCCGAACTCGATCAGGCACGAGCCCTGCGCGTGGTCGAGCCAGTTGCGGGTGATGGTCACGGGTCGGAGCTGATCGGCACTGCGGCCATCTTCGCGGGTCATGCCGCGAGCCTATCGGGCGCGCCGCCGGTCCGGCTCGGATAGCGAGCGTGTCATCGCGCTCCGGAAGGCGAGGAGGAGGCGCACCGGGTTGTCGCGACGACGATACGCCGCCGGGCGGGATCGGGCCGCGCGAACCGAGCCGGGACGAGGTGGCGGCCGGACAGGCGAGCCGGCGGTCACCGCGAGGCCGTCCACGTCGACTTGACGTCCGACTCGACCTCGGCCCGGTCGGTCCATGCCGGGATGTGCGTCACGAGCAGCCGGCCGACGCCGGCTCGTTTCGCGTACGCGCCGGCCTCGGCGCCGGTGAGGTGCAGGTTGGGCGGGTTGACCGCGGACTCGACGAAGGACGCCTCGCACAGGAACAGGTCGGCGCCGGCAGCGAGCTCGACGAGCGCCTCGGTCGGGCCGGTGTCGCCGGAGTAGACCAGCGAGTGCGCGTCGGTGGCGACCCGCATCGCGTACGCCGGGACCGGGTGGTCGACCAGCGATCGAGGTGACGGTGAACGGCCCGAGCTCGACCGTCCCGCCGTCCTGCCAGTCGCGGAAGTCGAACTGCTCGGTCATGCCGACCGGCTCGGTGATGCCGTAGGCCGTGCGCGAGGTAGTCGCCCGCGCCGGCCGGGGCGCAGCACCGGGATGCGGTCGAGCGCGCCGTCGGGGTGGTACTTGCTGACGACGTAGAAGCCCGGACAGGTCGAAGCAGTGGTCGGCGTGCAGGTGCGAGATCGCGATGGCGTCGATGTCGCGGAGGTCGACGTCGCGCTGCAGGGCGCCGAGCGCGCCGTTGCCGAGGTCGATGAGCAGCCGGTACGTACGCCCCTCGAACGGCGCCTCGACGAGATAGCAGCTGGCGGGCGAGTCCGGTCCCGGGAACGAACCGGCGCAGCCGATGACGGTGAGCTTCATACCGCGCCCACCCAAGAGAACTGGTCGACCGACTCGACCTCAGGGCCGAGGAACCGTCGGGCGAGCGTCGCGAACTCCTCGGGCCGGCCGGTCGTCAGGAAGCCGTGCTCCGGCTCCGGCAGCGCGAGGTCGCGCTCAAGCCCCTCGCGCACCAGCAGGGCGTAGACATCCTTGGCGGTCTCCTCGGCGCTCGAGACCAGCGTGACGCCGTCGCCCATGACGTAGGACAGGACGCCGGTGAGCAGCGGGTAGTGGGTGCAGCCGAGCACGAGGGTGTCGATCGTCGAGCTCGATCAGCGGGCGCAGGTACCCCTCGGCGGCCGCGAGCAGCTCGGGACCGCTCGTGACGCCGGCCTCGACGAACTCGACGAACGCGCGGGCAGGCCTGCGTGTGCAGCGTGACGCCGGGGTTGGCGGCGAACGCGTCGTCGTACGCCCGGGAGGTCGCGGTCGCCTCGGTGCAGATGACGCCGATCGAGCCGTTGCGGGTGGCGCTGACGGCGCGGCGGGTGGCCGGCACGATGACCTCGACGACGGGGACGTCGTAGCGCTCGCGGGCGTCGCGCAGCACGGCGGCGCTGGCGGAGTTGCAGGCGATGACCAGCACCTTGACGCCCTGGGTCGACGAGATGATCGAGGCACTCGAGGGCGTACTCGCGGACCTCGGAGATCGGCTTGGGGCCGTAGGGCTGGCGGGCCGTGTCGCCGAGGTAGAGCACCGGCTCGTGCGGCAGCTGGTCGAGCACGGCGCGGGCGACGGTCAGGCCGCCGAAGCCGGAGTCGAAGATGCCGATCGGTGCATTGCTCACAACCGAAAAGGTTACGGGGGTCGAGTGTTACGGCAAAGTGAACAGGCCGCAGATCACACGTGATCCTCGGCTCCCCCGCTCGAGCCACGCGCTCAGCGGTGCTCACGAGCGGGCAGCTTCGGCTGGGGCGGGGCGTGCGCGGGGTCGACGCCGTCGAACAGCGACGAGACCGACTCGCCGGCGTGGATGCGGGCGATCGCCTCGGCGAACAGGCCGGCGACGGAACGGACCTGCAGCTCGGGCCAGTCGGCCGGCGGCGGGACGGTGTCGGTCGTGACGACCTCGGTGATCGACGGGTGGTCGCGCAGCCGCTCGACGGCCTTGCCGGTGAACAGCCCGTGCGTGCAGGCGACCGACGCCTCGGTGCAGCCTTCGTCCTCGAGCTTGTTCATCAGCTCGATGATCGACCCGCCGGTGGCGATCTCGTCGTCGAGGACGATCGCCGTCTTGCCGGCGCACGTCGCCGACGATCGCGTCGATGACGACCTTGTCGTCGGCCTGGCGCTGCTTGCTGCCGGCCGCGACCGGCACGCCCAGCAGCCGGGCGAACAGCGACGCGGTCTTGGCGTTGCCGAGGTCGGGCGAGACGACGACGGTGTCGGTGAGATCGCGGTCGCGGTAGTGGTCGGCGAGCTCGCCGATCGCGGTGAGGTGGTCGACCGGGACTGCTGAAGAACCCGTGCACCTGCGGCGCGTGCAGCGTCATCGTGACGACCCGGTCGGCGCCGGCGGTGGTCAGCATGTCGGCGACGAGGCGGCCGCCGATCGAGATGCGCGAGGCGTCCTTCTTGTCCGACCGGGCGTACGCGTAGTGCGGGATGACCGCGGTGACCGAGTCGGCCGCTGGCGCCCCGGGCCGCGTCGATCATCAGCAGCAGCTCCATCAGGTGGTCCTGCGTCGGCGGGACCAGCGGCTGGATGATGTAGACGTCCTTCTTGCGGCAGTTCGCGAGCAGCTGGACCTGCAGGCAGTCGTTGCTGAACCGGACCGTGTCGGACGCCGAGAGCGGCTGGCCGAGCTCGGAGCAGATCTTCTCGGCGAGGGGTCGATGAGCGCTTCCGGAGAACACCACGATCTCGCTCACGGGACGAGGCTAACCGACGGGTGCGCAGTCGCGATACGGGTTGCGAGAGGATCAGGCCCAGAGCTGGCCGTCGAGCTTGTCCTCGGCCTCGTCGAGCGTGCCCTCGTACGCACCGGTCGAGAGGTACTTCCAGCCGCCGTCGGCGACGACGAACGCGATGTCGGCGCGCTCGCCGGCCTTGACGCACTTGGCGGCCTGGGCCAGCGCCGCGTGCAGGATCGCGCCGGTGGAGATGCCGGCGAAGATGCCCTCGGTCGCGATGCAGCTCGCGCACCCGGCGCACAGCGTCGCGCGGGCCGACGCGAGAAGCGCGAGTCGATCAGCGACTCGTCGTAGAGCTCGGGGACGAAGCCCTCGTCGAGGTTGCGCAGGCCGTAGACGAGCTCGCCATAACGCGGCTCGGCGGCGACGATCCGCACCTCGGGCTTGTGCTCGCGGAAGAACCGGCCGACGCCCATCAGCGTGCCGGTCGTGCCGAGCCCGCCGACGAAGTGGGTGACCTCGGGCAGGTCGGCGAGGATCTCCGGCGCGGTGCCCTCGTAGTGCGCGTCAGCGTTGGCCGGGTTGCCGTACTGGTAGAGCATGACCCAGTCGGGATGCTCGGCGGCGAGGCCCTTGGCGACCCGCACGGCCTCGTTGGAGCCGCCCGCGGCGGGCGACGGGATGATCTCGGCGCCCCACATCGTCAGCAGCTGCGTGCGCTCGATCGAGGTGTTCTCGGGCATGACGCAGATCAGCTTGTAGCCGCGCAGGCTGGCGACCATCGCGAGCGAGATGCCGGTGTTGCCGCTGGTCGGCTCGAGGATCGTGGCGCCGGGCGTGAGCCGCCCGTCCTTCTCGGCGCGCACGATCATGCTCAGCGCCGCACGGTCCTTGATCGAACCGGTGGGGTTCTGGTCCTCGAGCTTGGCCCACAGGCGTACGTCCGGGGTCGGCGAGAGCGTTGGGAAGCCCCACCAGCGGCGTGCCGCCGACGGAGTCGATCAGGGAGTCGAAGCGCATCTGCGTGTCCTAGAACCCGGAGACAGCGCCGCCGGCGACCGCCGGCAGGATCACCACGGTGTCGCCGTCGGCGACCGCGGTGTCGAGGCCACCCGTGAACCGGATGTCCTCGTCGTTGACGTAGATGTTGACGAAGCGGCGCGCCTCACCGTTCTCGAGCAGGCGCTCCTTGATGCCGGGGTGGTCGACCTCGAGCTTGTCGATCAGCTCGGTGACGGTCGCTCCGCTGCCCTCGACGGCGCGCTCGCCGCCGGTGTAGGGGCGCAGGATCGTGGGGATGCGGACCTCGATGGCCATCAGTGTTCTGCCTTCTGTTGAGTTGCTGCTACGTCGGTCGTTCCGTCGTCATAACTGTCGACGACGCGAACTTCTTCCTCGGTGACCTCACCGTCAACGATCCGGTAGGACCGGAACTCCACCGGTCCGCCCTGGTCAGCGCCGTCTCGCGTGGACACCAGCACGTAGTGGGCGCCGGGCTCTCCGGCGAGGTTGATGTCGGTGCGCGACGGATAGGCCTCGGTCGCGTGTGCGAGTGGTAGACGACGACGGGCTCCTCGTCGCGGTCGTCCATCTCGCGGTAGAGCTTGAGCAGGTCGCCGGAGTCGAACTCGTAGAACGTCGGCGACATCGCGGCGTTGAGCATCGGGATGAAGCGTGCGGGCACGTCGGAGCCGATCGGCCCGGCGACGACGCCGCAGGCCTCGTCGGGGTGGTCGCGTCGCGCGTGCGCGATGATCGCGTCATGCGTGGCTCGGTCGATGGTCAGCACCTGCAGAGTTTATCGGCCCACAGCGCGGCGCCTCAGCCGCGGCCATCCGCTGAGACACCGGTGACGGTTTCCCATGAGGCCTCCTGCCTTTGTCACGCACCTCGGGTTACAACACTGGGTGAGTGACAAAAGTCCTAGGCCTCATGGGAAACCGACAACGGGGTCAGGCGATGTCGCGACGCCGGTATGTCCACGAGCGCCACGGCGAGGCACACCACGACGTAGCAGGCGACCGTGATGAGGGCGCGGCCGTCGGCGACGTCGGAGTTGATCCCCGGAGGCGCCTCGACGCCGGGCGGACGCGTCGGCATGACGGCGGACGCCAACGATCCGGCGTTGATGCCGGGCATCACGTCACGCAGAGGCCGCAGCGCCGTGAGCACCGAGCTGGCGACTCCGGCGATGAGGTTCTCCACGCCGAGCACCCAGACGACGCCGAGGCCGATCGGCAGCGCGACGCCGCGGAGCACGACGCCCAGCGCGCCGCCGAGGCCGGCCCACATCAGCATGATCGCGACGCCCGCGCCGTACCCGCCGAGCAGGTCGAGCACTGACGGGAACGCCACCGACTCGCCCTGACCCACCGCGATCGCGGTGGAGCTGACCGCGCCGAGGCGCGAACAGGACGAGCACGCCGACCGCGACCGAGACCGCGAGGGCGATCGACCTGGCCGGCCAGCACGGTCGTACGCCCGGGGCGCTGCGTGAGCATGGTCTTGACCGTGCCCCAGCCGTACTCGCTGCCGAGCACCAGCGCGCCGAACACCAGGGCGAGCGCACCGGCGAACACCGGGAACCCGCCGAGCGTGTTGGCCACGATCTGGTCTGGCAGCGTGCTGGCGAGGATCGCGTCCTTCGAGGCGCCCTCGATCGGCCCGGAGCCGTCGCCTGCGAACGACAGGTACGGGATCAGGTAGCCGAACACCTGGCTCAGCAGCGCCGCCGCCGCCAGCAGCGTCCAGGCTGCCGGCCGGCGTACGAGCTTGAACAGCTCGGCACGGGAGACGTCGAGGACGCTCAGACATGACTCGACTCCTTTGCGGTGATCTCGAAGAACACGTCCTCGAGCTGGCGGTCGACCCGGCGCACCTCTCGGACGTCGGAGCCGGCGAGGACGAGAGCGCGGGTGACCTCTCCGGTGTGCCGCTCGTCGACGCGCAGCCGCAGCTCGTCGTCGAGGGTGCGGATCGCCTGGACGTACGCCAGTTGGTCGAGCGTCGCCCTGACGACGTCGGCGGGCGTGGCCCGGATGACGAGCTCGCTGTCGCCGCGCAGCTCGTCGACCGTGCTCTCGACGACCATGCGGCCGGCGTTGATGACCCCGACCCGGTCGCAGATCTGCTGCACCTCGCCGAGCATGTGGCTCGACAGGATCACCGTGCGACCCGAGTCGCCGAGCCGGCGGATCAGCGCGCGCATGTCGCGCATACCGGCAGGATCAAGGCCGTTGGTGGGCTCGTCGAGCACCACGAGATCGGGGTCCTTGAGCAGCGCGGCGGCGACGCCGAGGCGCTGCTTCATGCCGAGCGAGTACGTCGAGAACTTGTCGCCGCCGCGCGAGGCGAGGTCGACCGTCTCGAGCGTCTGGTCGATCTGCGCCGGACCCGATGCCGGCGTAGCGCGCGACGACCTCGAGGTTGGCCCGGCCGGACAGGAACGGGTAGAACGCCGGCCCCTCGATCATCGAGCCGATCCGCGCCAGGCCCCCGGCATCCCCCGGCCGGCGACCGAGGACGGTGACGTCCCCGCTCGTCGGCCGGATGAGGCCGAGCAGCATGCGCAGCGTCGTGGTCTTCCCGGCGCCGTTGGGCCCGAGGAATCCGTAGACCTCGCCGCGGCGCACGCTGAGGCTGACCTGGTCGACGGCCGGTGACGCTGTCGTACCGCTTGGTCAGGTCGCGGATCTCGACGACGGTCGTCGGCGCTCACTTGTCCCTCTCCCGGAGCACCGCGAGGCGCTCGCGGTACTCGGCCTCGTCGATCTCACCGGCCGCATAGCGCTCGGCGAGCCGGGACTCCCCCGCGTACGAACCGCGGTGCCAGCGGCGGCGGCCGAAGCGGCCGAACACCGCGAAGACGACGAAGATGAACGCGATCCAGAACAACGGGAACAGCGGCCACCACGGGCCCGGACCGTCCCAGTTGTCAGTGGCGAGAAGCTGAGTGGACAACATGATGAAACTCCTTGAACGAGACTGAATTGCTGACTCTTCGAGTCTCGTGAGAACGGGCCGTCAGCGAATCGGCCACGGGGAGTCTCTTCACGTACGCCAGTGGGCGTACGTCGCTGGAGCTCAGGACCAGCCGGGGCGTACGAGGCCGGACTCGTACGCGATCACGACGAGCTGGGCCCGGTCGCGGGCGTGCAGCTTGATCATGGCGCGGCTGACGTGCGTCTTGGCCGTCGCCGGGCTCATGAACAGGCGCGCACCGATCTCGTCGTTGTTGAGTCCTTCGCCGACGAGCGCCACGACCTCGCGCTCGCGCTCGGTCAACGGCTCGAGCGCGGCCGGGCTCGCGGTGCCGCGGCTCCGGTCGGCGAACTCCGAGATCAGCCGCCGGGTGACGCCCGGCGACAGCAACGCATCCCCTGCGGCGACGGCACGGATGCCGGCCAGCAGCTCGGCCGGCTCGGTGTCCTTGACCAGGAACCCGCTGGCCCCGATGCGGACCGCCTCGAAGACGTACTCGTCGAGGTCGAAGGTCGTGAGGATCACGACCCGGACCCCCTCCAGCGCCGGGTCGGCGGTGATCCTGCGGGTCGCCTCGAGCCCGTCGACGCCGGGCATACGGATGTCCATCAGCACGACGTCGGGCACGTGCCGCGTGATGACGTCGAGCGCCTCGCGGCCGTCGGACGCCTCGGCGACGACCTCGATGTCGTCCTCGGCGTCGATCAGGGCACGGAACCCCGCGCGCAACAGTGCCTGGTCGTCGACCAGCACGACGCGGATCATGGCCGGCTCCTCAGTGGCAGCGATGCGTGCACGCGGGTGCCGCCCGTACGACCGCGGCCGACCTCGAGCGTCCCGCCGAGGGTCTCAGCCCGCTCACGCATGCCGACGATTCCCGTGCCGTCCGAGTCAGCCGGGACGAGCCCGCGCCCGTCATCCTCGACGGTCACGGTCAGCGCATCAGTGCCGTACGTCGAGGACGACGTCGGCGGCGCTCGCACCCGCATGGCGTACGACGTTGGTGATCGCCTCCTGCACGATCCGCAGGGCAGCCAGCTCGACCGAGGACGGCAGCGGTCGCACATCGCCGTTGATCGTCTTGCGCACCTGCAGCCCGGCGTGACCGCTGCGCTCGACCAGGTCGTCGAGCGAGGCCAGGCTGCCGGTGGGCCGGCGCGGGGCCTGCTCGTCGACGTCGCGCAAGATGCCGACCAGCGATCGGAGCTCGACGAGCGCGTCCTTGCTGGCGTCCTTGATCGCCTCGAGGGCGGTCTGCGCCTGCTCCGGCTTGCGATCGACGATGTGCAGGGCGACCCCGGCCTGGACGTTGATGAGCGAGATGTGGTGCGCCACGACGTCATGCAGCTCGCGGGCGATCTGGAGTCGCTCCTCGTTCGCCTGGCGTCGCGACGACTCGGCACGCGCCTGCCGCGCGGCCGCGAACCGCTCGCGCCGCACCCGGACCACCTCGCCGACCGCCAGCACGAGGAGCGACCAGGCCGTGATGCCGGACAGCAACGACCACGACCACTCCCGGTCGTACAGCGGGCGCTGGATCGCGACCACCGACACCACGACAGTGCCGAGCCCGAGCCAGGCCGACACGCGATGCCCCCGCACGACCGTCGCGACCGTTGCGATCGCCAGGCTCGCGAACACCGGACCGTAGGCGTAGTCCCGCAGCAGGTAGGTCACGGTGATCGCGACGACGAACCCCAGGACCTGGCGCGGCCAGCGCAGCAAGAACAGCAGTGAGACCGGACCGAGCACGGCGATCACGATGGCCAGGGCGTCGAGCCCGCGATGGCCGGTCTGGTTGTGGCTCGCGCCGACCGTGCCACCGACCTGGAAGAACAACAGCGGCAACAGTCCGAAGAGCGCGGGTCGAGGCACGGCTCTCAGGTCGGCGGACATGCCCTCACGGTAGGCGAACCGCACAGGTGCGTCATCGCTCCGGAGGAGCATTCCGGCGTACTCCCCACGGAGTAGTCGACACGAAAAGTACGACCGTGCTATAACTGGTGCATGTCCAAGGGCGACGAGACGCGACACGCGATCCTGACCGAGGCGACCGCAGTCGCCGCCAAGGTCGGGCTCACCGGCATGACGATCGGGCAGCTCGCCGCGCACACCGGGATGTCCAAGAGCGGCCTCTACGCGCACTTCGCCTCCAAGGAGGCGCTGCAGATCGAGATCCTGCGACACACCCGCGAGCGATTCGTCGACCAGGTCGTACGACCGGCGCTGCAGTCCCCGCGCGGAGTCGCCCGGCTCCGGGTGCTGTTCGACTCGTGGGTCACCTGGTCCGAGTCATCCGCAGACGGCGGTTGCCTGTTCGTCGCGGCGTGCTCGGAGCTCGATGACCAGCCCGGGCCCGTGCGCGACGCCCTGGTGCGCGACGAGCGCGACTGGCTCGAGATGATCGCCACCGTCGCCGGCACCGCGGTCAGCGAAGGCGAGTTCCGCGACGACCTCGACCTCGAGCAGTTCGCCTATGAAGTGCATGCCCTCACGCTCGCGCACCAGCACGCCTCGCGGCTGCTGCGCGATCCCCACGCCCTCGACCGCGTGCATCGCGCGTTCGATTCGCTCGTCACCCACGCCGGCCAGCCGGCCTGAACCCATCAAAGGAATCCGTCATGGCACAGTCAGCATCTCAAAAAAGCACGATCGTTCGGCCTTCTCAGCGGCTCATTCGCGCGGCTTTCCGCACCCTGGAGCACACGGCGCCTGCGCTCGGCGCCCGCTGGGCAGATCGTTGGTGGTTCACGCTGCCGACCTCGCCGATCGGCGACCTCCCGCACGGCAGCACCTCGTTCGAGGTCGAGTCCCAGGGCAGCACGATCCGCGGACATCGCTGGGGCTCCGGGCCGGTGGTCTACCTGGTGCACGGCTGGGGCGGCAACGAGACCCAGCTGGCCAAGCTCGTGCCGCCCCTCGTCGCGGCCGGATTCACCGTGGTCACCCACGACGCGCCGAGCCACGGCACGTCGGACCCCGGCGCGGTTGCCGGACAGAGCCACGCGGTGGAGATGGGGCACGCGCTCGATGCCGTTGCCGCGGTCCACGGCCCGGCACACGCCGTCGTCGCCCACTCGATGGGCGGTCTCGCGACCGGGCTGACCCTCCGCTACGGATGGCTGGGCACCGAGCGGCTCGCCCTGGTCGCGCCGATGGTCCGCATCGGCGACCACCTCCCCGTGCTCGAGGCGGGGCTGGGCTTCGGCCCACGGATTCGAGAGCAGCTCAAGCGTCGGGCGTACGACCGCGTCGGCCTGGCCGTCGACGACGTCGACTTCGTACGCCTCGCAGGTGAGATCGATCGTCCCGAGCTGCTGGTGATCCACGACCGGAACGACCGCTCGGCGAGGTACGCCTCCGCCGTGCAGCTCGTCGAGAGCTGGGACGGTGCGCGGATGACGACCACCGAGGGCCTGGGGCACCGGCGGATCCTGCGCGACGACGCCGTCGTGCGACAGGTCGTGGCGTTCGTCATCGCCGGCGAGCTCGACGAGCTGGAGCAGACCGCGTGAGGGCGCTCAGTCGAGCGCGGCGATGAGGGTCTCCTGCACGTAGCCGAGCCAGTCGTAGATCTCGGACATCGCGGCGATCGCCTCGTCCTCGGACTGGGCGACGAGCAGGATGTCGTCCTCCTCCTCGATGCCGAGGCGCACCGCGAGTGACAGGCGTACGTCGGTCAGGGCCCGCAGCCAGGCCTGCACCTCGTCGTCGTCGAGCTCGATCTCGATCGGCTGCTCGTCGTCGTCCTCGGCGGCTCCGAACGTCAGACCGCCGTCGACGAGCGAGCCGATCAGGGCCTCGGCGTTCGCCACCTTGGCCGACGTCAGCGAACGCTCGGTGAAGCGCCGGAACTCACCGGCGCCCTCCTCGTCGTCGCGGTAGGCATCCGGGCAGCAGGCGCTGAGCACCGGGTCCTCCGGCGGCATCGACGGTCCGCCCATGCCCAGCTGGGCCGCGAGCGGATCGGCGCTCGACTCGTCCGCGCCGTTGCGGTCACGCAGCAGCTCGACGACCTGACCCGACAGGCTCGCGAGCAGATGCGCCTCGCCCGCCTCGAAGGTCGCGGTGATGCCGCCGCGCCGGCGCTTCTTGAAAGGCTTCACGCGTCCTGCCGTTCCAGTGTCGCCCACAGGCCGTACTCGTGCATGGCCTGCACGTGGCGCTCCATCTGCTCGCGGCTGCCGCTCGACACGACGGCCTTGCCCTCGTGGTGCACCGCGAGCATGAGCTCGTGCGCCTTCTCCTCGGTGTAGCCGAAGTAGTTGCGGAACACGTAGGCGACGTACGACATCAGGTTGACCGGGTCGTTCCAGACGATGGTGACCCAGGGATCCTCGAGCTCGACGATCTCATCAACGTCGGGCTCCGCGATCTCAACGGGCGACGGTGTGGACATACGGCCATTGTGTCTCAGGCACCTGACGAGGCGAAACCGCACCTTGGCTCCCCCACGATTTGTGACGCTGTGCACCTTTCTCCGAGAGCCAACGGTGCACAGCGTCCCAAATCGCGAGGTCCCGGGCACTCGGAACGGCGCTCAGCTCACCGTGAGCGTCACCGTGCGCTGCTCGGCAGATGCTTCGTCGAGCCGCGATAGCTCGCCACGATCGTGTGGGTGCCCTTCACCTGCTTGGGCAGCGCCACCGTGAACGTCCGCGTGCCGCCCGAGGCGTACGTGATCGACTTGAGCACTGTTGACCCTCGCGTGATGTCGACCCGACCCGCCGCTGTCGTGGGCGCGAGCGTGACCTTGATGCGTGGGGGCTGTCGCGGCCGTGATCGTGGCGTCCACCATCGCCGCCGTCGTCGTCGACGAGTCGTCGGATCGTCACCGGCTTGACCCGAGCAGCACGTCGTGACCGCTGCTCATCAGGGGTGTTGAGGGCGTACAGGTACATCGTGGTGGGACCCTCGAGTCTTGACCCCCTTCGATCCGGTGGAAGTTGAAGTACGGCGTGCTGAACGTGAAGGACTCGACACCCGGCGTGCCGCGTGGACCGCCGAGTGTCACGAGATAGCTCGGGGCGACCGGCAGGATCGAGGCGGAAGGCCGTCCGGATCGCTGGAGGTGCCCCAGAAGTCGATCTGCCCGGCGACCGGGGACGGTCACGCGAGTCGAACGTCCCCAGCGGCGATCCGTCCGACTGCGGGTAGTGGATGAACCCCGACGGCCAGCCCGAGCCGCGGGTCAAGTGCCGCCAGTCGAAGTCACCCTTCAGGTTGTCCTCCGAGACCACGATCGAGCCGTCTGACAGGACCTCCTCGACGTAGGCGACGATGGCGTGCCGACCGCGGCAGCCGTCCACCACGCGACGGCACCCACCGAGGGTGGTCGTCGACGGGCACCCCGATCTGCGCGCCGCTTCGCCCCAGGTGTAGGCGCTGGCGGTCCCGGGCGGTCTGGCCACGAGCCGCCCGCCGTGGGTCAGGCGGTATGCCACATAGTTGGTGCAGTTGTGGCCGGGCGTCTGGTTCCAGTACGACACGATCCCGAGGACCGAGTAGCCGCCATCACCCCCGCCGGCCAGCAGACACGCCGACGACTCCCTTTGCACAAGATGGTCGATGCCCCCTGCGCGGGCGCGGCCACCGAGAAAGTGGTGCTGAACAGCATGACGCCCAGCAGTGCCCCGAAAGCCCGACTGATGCGATGCGAGTTCGTCATGATTGCCCCCTGAATCTGCGCGACCGACATCTTGGACGCGGCTCCCGACTCCGACGATAAAGCCATACCAGACAGGCTGTCGTGTAAATCTCTGTGACAGTTCGTTGCGCTGGTTCGGCGGTCCGTCGCGATGCTGCTCATCGGCGCCCGCCCTACGCTGGACTCGTGAACGCGAATGCCAGCACGGCACTGCTGACCGACCGCTACGAGCTCACGATGCTGCAGGCGACGCTGCGAGACGGCACGGCGCAGCGCCGATCGCGTGTTCGAGCTGTTCGCCCGCAGGCTGCCCGAAGGCCGCCGCTATGGCGTGGTCGCCGGCGTCGGGCGGCTGCTCGACGCGCTCGACGACTTCCGCTTCGACCAGGCCGAGCTCGACTGGCTCCGCGAGGCGGACGTCGTCGACGCCGACACGATCCAGTGGCTCGCCGACTACCGGTTCACCGGCGACGTGTGGGGCTACCCCGACGGCGAGCTCTACTTCCCGCAGTCCCCCGTGCTGATCGTCGAGGGCACGTTCGCCGAGTGCGTGATCCTCGAGACGGTGTTCCTCTCGATCCTCAACCACGACTCCGCGATCGCCTCGGCCGCCGCCCGGATGATCTCCGCCGCCGGCGACCGGCCCTGCATCGAGATGGGCTCCCGGCGTACGCACGAGGCATCGGCGGTCGCCGCCGCCCGTTCGGCGTACATCGCGGGCTTCGCCGCCACCTCCAACCTCGAGGCCGGGCGAACGTACGGGATCCCGACGACCGGCACCAGCGCGCACTCCTTCACGCTGCTGCACGACACCGAGCGCGATGCCTTCGAGGCGCAGGTGCGGGCGCTCGGGCCGGGCACGACGCTGCTGGTCGACACCTACGACGTCCCCGAGGCGATCAGGACCGCCGTCGACGTCGCCGGCCCCGAGCTGGGCGGCGTACGCCTCGACTCCGGCGACCTGGTGGCGCTCGCTGCCGAGGTCCGCAAGCAGCTCGACGACCTCGGCGCCACGTCGACCCGGATCACCGTGACGAGCGACCTCGACGAGTACGCCATCGCGGCGCTCGCGGCCGCGCCCGTCGACGGCTACGGCGTCGGCACCGCGCTCGTCACGGGCTCGGGGCGCCGACGAGCGGCTTCGTCTACAAGCTCGTGGCACGCGCCGGCGACGACGGCGAGATGGTGCCGGTCGCCAAGAAGAGCATCGGACAAGATCTCGGTCGGCGGCCGCAAGTCCGCGCTGCGCCGCCGCGACGCCGACGGCACGGCGCAGGCCGAGGTCATCGGCATCGACCTGGACCCGGTCGACGACGGCGACGACCGGCCGTTGCTGGTCGAGCTCGTGCGCGACGGCGCCCGCGTGCACAAGGAGACCCTCGACGACGCCCGCGAGCGCCTCCGCGCACGTCGCTCGCCGAGCTGCCGCCGACGGCGATGCAGCTCATGCGCGGCGAACCCGCCATCGACACCGTCTACGAGGAGGCACCAGCATGACGCACGCCGCACTGATCGTCGTCGACGTGCAGAACGACTTCTGCGAGGGCGGATCGCTGGCCGTCGCCGGCGGCGCCAGGTCGCCGCCGACGTGGCCGAGCTGCTGGCCACCAAGGCGTACGCCACGGTCGTCGCGACCCGCGACCACCACATCGATCCGGGCGCGCACTTCTCCGACACCCCGGACTTCGTCGACTCCTGGCCGCGGCACTGCGTCGTCGGCACGCCGGGCGAGGAGTTCCACCCGCCGCTCGAGCCGGCGCTGTTCGACGAGATCTTCTACAAGGGCGAGTACGCCGCCGCCTACTCCGGCTTCGAGGGCGCCTCCGCGGACGGCGTGCGCCTCGCGGACTGGCTGCGCGATGCGCGGCGTCGACGCGGTCGACGTGTGCGGCATCGCGACCGACCACTGCGTACGCGCGACCGCCCTCGACGCCGCGCACGAGGGCTTCGCGGTGCGGGTCATCGAGGGCCTCACCGCCGCGGTGTCGCCGGACAACCTGCCCGACGTGCACCGCGACTGGGCCGCCGCGGGCGTGGCCCTCAGCGAGGCCTGAGGATCAGGGACGGGGCGGCACGACGACAGCCGCGACCGAGCCGGCGATCAGCACCGGCGAGCGTCGGAGCGGCGAGCGAACGCAGCAGCAGGGACCAACGCGAAGGCAGCGTGACGTCTGACATGCCCCGACGTCTCGTGCCGAGTCGACAGGGCGATGACAACCGCGTGAACACCGCAGGATCGGTCGGCGTCAGCTTGTCCTGGCGGCATGGATAGCCTGAGGCAATGGGCAACGACTACCTCGACCTGCCGGTCGACCCCACGTCACGCGAGCGGCTCGCCGCCGACGGGCTCCGGCTCGAGCTCGTCGACATCTCCGACAAGCAGGCGTACGCCGCCTGGTCGCGGGCCGAGTCGCGCGGGTTCCACAGGGCCTGCAGACCGAGGCAGCGATCGAGCAGCGCCGCGGCTATGTCGCCGCCCGCCGCACCACCGGGGTCTACGACGACTCGCTCCCCGTGCCGGACGAGCCGGTCGCGACGACCGAGGTGTGGCCGGCCGATCTCACGGTCCCTGGCGGCCGCGCCGTGCCGTCGTGGGCCATCAGCGGCGTGACCGTCGCGCCCACGCACCGGCGGCGCGGCGTCGCTCGCGCCCTCCTCGAGGCCGAGCTCCGCACCGCGCAGGCATACGGAGCGCCGATCGCCACGCTGACCGTGTCGGAGTCGACGATCTACGGGCGCTTCGGCTTCGGGCCTGCGGCGCTGGCCCGCGACCTCACGATCGACACGCGGCGCGCGCAGTGGACCGGCCCGCAGCCCGGTGGCCGGGTCCACTTCGTCTCCGGCCGACCAGCTGCTCGAGCGACGGCCTCGCCCTCGTCGAGCGCGTACGCCTCGCGACACCCGGGCCAGATCGCCTATGACGGCATCCTCTGGGATCGCCAGCTCGGCCTGATGGTCGACGACGAGGACGCCAAGAAGCAGCGCTTCGTCCGCTATGACGACGCCGCCGGCCAGCTGCAGGGGTTCGCGAGCTACAAGCTGACCGAGAACCCCGACGACTTCACCCAGCACCGGCTCGACCTGCTGCACCTCGTGACGGCGACCGACGACGCCTACGCCGCGCTGTGGCGCTTCGTGCTCGAGATGGACCTCGTGTCCGAGGTCAAGGCGCACCTGCGGCCGGTCGACGAGCCGGTGCGCTGGATGGTGTCGGACTTCCGCGCCGTCAAGGTCGCCGAGCTCGACCACCTCTGGATCCGCATCCTCGACGTCCCGGCTGCGCTCGAGGCGCGCACCTACGCCGCGCCCGGGCGCCTGGTCCTCGGCGTGACCGACCCGTTCGGGGCCTGCGACGGATCGTGGGCCCTCGAGGTCGACGCCGTCGGGCCAGGCCACCGTCACGGCGACCGACGAGCCGGCAGACGTCTCCATGACGGTCGAGGAGCTCGCGGCGATCTACCTCGGCGGCGTCTCGCCACTCATGCTGGCCGCCGCCGGGCGGATGAGCGGCAACGCCGCCGAGCTCGAGGCGATGTTCCGCTCCCCCGTCGCGCCGTTCCTCAGCATCTGGTTCTGAGCATGCAGATCCGTGACTTCGAGGACGACGACTGGTCACAGGTGTGGCCGATCGTCCGCGAGGTCGTACGTGCGGCAGACACGTTCACGTACGACCCGGCGATGACGGCCGAGCAGGCATACGACATCTGGGTCCAGCGTCCGCCAGGACGCACCGTCGTCGCGCACGACGGCGACACGATCATCGCCACGGCGCACATGAACACCAACCGGCCGGGGCCCGGGTCACACGTGGCGACAGCGAGCTTCATGGTCGCGGCCGACGTGCGGGGCCGCGGCATCGGCGGTGCGCTGGTGCGCGATGCGCTCGACTGGGCTCGGGATCGTGGCTACGCCGGCATGCAGTTCAACGCCGTCGCGGCCTCCAACACCTCAGCCGTCGAGCTCTACGAGCGTCACGGCTTCACGATCGTCGGGCACGGTCCCCGGAGCGTTCGAGCACCCGACGCAGGGCCGCGTCGGGCTCCACGTCGATGTACGTCGAGCTCTAGAGCAGCTCCTTGGCCAGCAGCTCCAGCGTCTGCTCGCGACCCGGTGCCGTACGCGGATCGGTGCCGCGCCGGGCCGACGCCACGGGGTTGACCATGACCTCGTCGACGCCGAACGTGAACGCCAGCTCCTGGATCTGGTCCGCCGCCTGCTCGGGCGTGCCGACGACGGCACGCGCCAGGCCGGAGCTGATCATCGCCTCGACCTGCGGAGGCAGCTCCGATCGCCTGGGCGTCCTCGACGAGGTCGAGCGCGGTGAGCGGCTGGCCGGTGCGCAGCCGCGCCATCATCTGCAGGTTGGGCAGCATCAGCGCGGCCGCCTCCCGCTCGGTCTCGGCGACCGACGCGTTGACCGTCAGGAACGTGACCGGCTCGGGCGCCAGGTCGCTGGGCTGGAACTCCGAGCGGTAGACCTGCAGCGCCTCAGCGGTGCCCTGGCCGGAGAAGTGGTGCGCGAAGACGTACGGCAGGCCCTTCGCCGCCGCGAGGTGCGCCGAGTACATCGACGATCCGAGCAGCCACATCCGCGGCTCGGTGGACGCCGCCGGTGTGGCCTTGAGGACGTAGTTCTGCCGCGGCACCGCAACGCGTACGCCGTCGGCACCCATCAGGGCGACGACGTCGTCGAGGTACTGCGGGAAGTTCTCGATGTCCGTGTCGTCGCGACCGGCCGCGCCGCGCAGCGCCATCGAGGTGACCGGGTCGGAGCCGGGCGCGCGGCCGATGCCGAGGTCGATGCGGCCGGGGTTGGCCGCCTCGAGCAGCGCGAACTGCTCGGCGACCGCGAGCGGCGCATGGTTGGGCAGCATGACGCCGCCCGAGCCGAGCCGGATCGACGTCGTCTGCGCGCCGAGCATCGCGATCAGGACCGGCGGCGAGGTCGCCGCGACGGCCGGCATGTTGTGGTGCTCGGCGACCCAGTAGCGGGTGAAGCCGAGCCGATCGGCGACCTGCGCCAGCGACACGGTGGCCGCCAGCGCGTCACCCGTCGACTGGTCGGAGCGTACGGGGACGAGGTCCAGCACGGAAAGTCTCACACCATGGCCAACGCACGACCCTCGCCGATGCTTCCCCGCTAGCTGATCTTGGTCACCTTGCCGGTCGAGCCGAACGTCACGGTGCGCGTTCACCGTCGAGCCGGCCTTGTTCTTGGCGCAGTAGGTGAACTTCGTCGCCAGGCGCGTGTGCGGCTGACCGGCCTTGAGCAGCACGCCCTGCACGCTGGTGCCGACCGGGATGCCCTTGACGACGCTCTCGTTCTTGATCACCCCCGGATCGCGGCACGCGTCGTTCGTGACGCCGACGGCACGCTCCCACATCTCGAGGTACGCCTCGGAGCCGCGCGCCATGTCGTCCGCGATGGCCTGGCCGCCCTGCTTGCGGAGGTCCTCGATCCAGTCCGGGTAGAGGCCGTAGTGCGAGACGCCGTCGACGTTGATGTCGTAGTCCGCTGGCCGCTGACCTGCTTGTCGATCGTGACTCCGCCGAGCCCCGTGAAGGGGTACGTCACCTTGTTCGGCGCGTTCGCGCCGCGCGGGTTGCCCTGCGCGCCGAGGCCGTTGATGTCCGCGCCGTAGCCGAAGCCGAAGTAGTAGCGCGGGTCCGCCCACGTCAGGTGCTTCTTCCACTTCTCGACGAAGCCCGAGCTGTCGCCCGCGTACGGCGCCACGACGCCGCCGAGCTCGTAGATCCGCGGGTACGCGTCGGGCGTCGACCACGAGTGGCTCGACACGACGCCGGGGTACTTCGAGCTTCTCGGCCAGGTCGAGCGACGACTTCCGGGCCGCGACGCTCATGTGGTCGGGGTCGAAGATCATCTTGCGCTTGGCCATCTCCTCGATCGTGTGGTCGCCGAGGCTCGTGAGGCCGCGGGCGTTGCAGTGCGGCCCGGAGGCATACAGCGGGAGCTTGATCGGCAGGTAGAGCCCGGCGATCGCGCCGAACAGCGCATCCTGCTCCGGGGCGACCGACGGCAACGCGAGCTGGTCCTTGTCGTGCACCTCCGGGTCGCCGCCGGCGGCGCACTTGCGCATGTCCCAGAACGACCCGGTCTCGAGGAAGTTGGCGGCGTTGATCAGCGGCGCGGCGGTGCCGGTGTCGCCGGCGACGCCCGACAGCGCGTTGTCGAACTTGTTGACGAGCTCCATCTGCCGCACGCCGAGCGCGTGGACCTCGTCGAGCTGCTTGTCGATCGACGCCGCGGTGCACTGCGGGACGTCGAGCTTGCTCGAGCAGCCGAACAGCACGCTGGTCTCGATGCCCATCACGACGGCGAGCTTGCCCTGGTTGATGACCTGGCGGGCCTGGAACGGATCCGTGACGATGCGGTACCAGCCCTTGCCCGGTCCGCCGCTCTGCGCGTCGATGTAGCGCTCGAGCTTGCGCATGTCGGCGGCCTGCAGCCGGATCGAGTCCATGTCGTTGCACGAGTTGCGCTTGAGCGGGTAGAGCGTGCAGAGCTGGTTGTTCTCGACCAGCAGGTTGACCAGGATCCGCTGGCCGCCGCGCCACGACCGCTCGAGCCACTTGTAGTACGTACCTTCGTGGGTCAGCGAGTCCGGCGCCGGCCAGTCCTTGAACGTCGGCCAGCCGACGGTGTCGTGCGGCTCGATCGTGCCGCCCTTGAGGAAGTTCTCGAGCACCGCGCCGCTGCCGCCGGTGAGCTCGTGGTCGGGGCAGTCCTTGAGCGCGTACGCCACGCCGTACGGGTGCCACGGGCGACCGCAGTGCACGTCGCCGCCGAGGAACTCGAACGCCATGCCGTGCGTGTGCGCGTCGAGGTAGCCGCGGACCTCCTGGTAGGGCGTCGCGCCGGCGAACGGGTTGCCCGTGACGTTGACGTCGACCTCGGGCCAGGCCGCGCAGCCGGTCGTCAGCCTGAGGTTGAACGGCGCCGCGGTCCCGTTGACGAGCGCGCCGGTCGACGATGTGCCGAGCGAGAGCTTCTTGGCCGGCAGCGTGAACGTGAACGTCGAGCCGGTCTTGGTCACGGTCCAGTCCGCCATCGCGCTGGGGCTGCGCGTGCGGGCTGGGGCTGCCGCAGCGAGCTCGCGCCGAGGAACGTCTTGTCGGGGCCGTACAGCAGGTACGTCCCGAGGTCGGTCGCCTGGAAGTGGAACGGCAGCGCGCCGGTGATCGACTGCCCGTCGGCGCCGTAGCCGCCGCCGTCCCGCACGACCCACTTGCCGGTGGCCGCGGACTGCAGGGCGTAGCAGCCGCCCGCCATGGCATAGCGGTCCTGCGGCACCGACGCGCGAGCGGCGGGTGAGGCCGTCGGCACGAGCGTCGGGTCCGGCTCGCTGCGCTGCGCCGACGACGCTGCCGGAGTGCGCGATGGCCTGGGTGAACGTCGTCGGGTCGGCCGTGTCGGCCGTCTGCGGGGCCCGCGAGATCGCGTTCTTGGTCGCCGGGTCGTTGTGGGTGTGCGGCTTGGACTCGTCGACGACCGGCGCGGCGCTCGATGTCGCGGCCGGCTTGTCGTGGAACTGCTGGACCCAGCTCGCGTATGCCGGGAACGTGCCCATCGTGACGGCGAACGTCGTGACCGACGATCGTGATGGGCCAGAAATGACGGTGGCGTGAGACCGGCCGCATGGAGCCTCCCAAGTTACTTGAGGTCACAACGAGACGCGCGTCACGAAGTCACGCGATCGTACGCAGTTCAGGCGACGGGCTCGTCCGCCATCTCGGGCATCGTCGCGGGGAACGTGCCGAGCCGCTCGACCATGAATCCGCCGGGATAGGTCTTGATGCGCTTGAGGTCCTTGGCATACCGGGGCTTGCGCCGCGGCGGCATGAACCGCACGATCCGGCCGCGCAACCGCAGGCCACCGCGCGCCAGCGACACGACGAGGCGGCGACGGCTTCTCGAACCCGAACGCGGCGAGCAGGGCATCGTCCATCAGCGCTCGACTGAACACGCTCGACGGGCTTGGCCAGGATCCGCGGATAGAACGAGACGAGCAGCTCGAGCGTCGCCTCGGCCACGGCCCGGGTCTTGGGGTCGGGCGCGAAGTGCTGCGCCTCGTAGGAGTCCATCAGCTCCTCGAAGCCGGCGAGGTCGTCCGGGATGTCCTTGATGCCCATCAGCGCGCCGAGCCGCTGGTAGTAGCGCACCGCCGCGGCGACCTCGGCCTCGGTGGTCCTGCGCCAGCCGTAGTCGCGGAGCCAGCGGTGCGGCACCACGACGAACGTCGCCAGGACGTAGCGCAGGTCGTCGTTCGAGATGTCGTAGCTGCCGTGCATCTGGTTCATCCGGCGCACCGCTGCCCGGCCGCCCGGCGACTCGATGCCGTCGACCAGCACCGACTCGAGCACCAGTGCCGTGTCGTCGTGGCGCTTCTGGGTGCGCTCGGTGAACTCCCCGGTGTCGAACAGCAGCCCGCCGATCGACGGCACGGCGTACGTCCGGAACAGCGCGAAGCTCAGCGCCTGCTGGTAGTCCCACGGGAACTCGTAGTAGAACGCGAGCCGGGCGATCTCCTCGTACTGCGTCTCCGGATCGAGCTCGGCGATCTTGCGCTGCCAGTGGTCACGTCGCATGGACCGACATTACCGTGACAGCAACACTGTCACAATGGGCGTCACAGGGTGCGGGCGAGGAAGTCGACGATGTCGTCGAGCGCGCGCTTCGCGACCGGCACGACGCCCGGGCAGGCTCATGAACCCGTGGATCGCGCCGTCGTACTCGGCGTACCGCACCGGTACGCCGGCCGCGACCAGCGCATCGCGGTAGCGCGCACCGTTGTCGAGCAGCGGATCCAGCTCGGCCGTCAGGATGAACGCCTCGGGCAGGCCCGCGTGCGACGCCGCCCTGATCGGCGAGGCACGGAAGTCCTCGTCGCCGTACTGCTCGCCCATGTAGAGCCGGGCGAAGGCGCGCATGTTCTTCGACGTCAGCACCGGCGCGTCGGCGTGGCGATCCTCCGACGGCCACCGGTCATACATCTCGGTGCCGGGATAGATCAGCACCTGCGAGCGGATCTCGGGGCCGCCGGCGTCCCTGGCCATCAGCGCCATGACCGCGGCGAGATTGCCTCCCGCGCTGTCGCCCATGACCGCGATGCGCTGCGGGTCGATGCCCAGCTCGTCGGCGTGCTCGACGATCCACGTCAGCGTCGCCCAGCAGTCCTCGACGCCGGCCGGGAACGGCTCCTCCGGCGCCAGCCGGTACGACGGTGAGATCACGACGGCACTGGTTGCGCACCGCGATCCGGCTCGCGAGCCAGCCGCGACTGCTCGGGGTTGCCCTGCACCCATCCGCCGCCGTGGAAGTTGAGGACGCACGGCAGCGGTGCGATGGCGTCCGCCGGCCGATGGACGAGCGCCCGCGAACCGTTGCCGACCGTGATCTCCTCGACGGCCGCGCCGTTGTCGGGCCGGCCGAAGACGAGCTGGCCGGCGAACGTGCGCTGCAGCTTGATCCGCTTCGCGCGATGCGCCGGGAGGTCGACGACCTCCTCGATGCCCTTCTCGGACAGCCGGAGCAAGGCGGCGAACACGCGCGTACGCAGGGCCATGGTGGAAGTCACGCCCGCGAGCGTAGCCAGTACGGCTAGCCGGAGGCCTTGAGCGCCCAGGCGCGGATCGCGTCGATGCGCTCCTGCAGCTGCGCCGCCGAGGCCTGCGCCGCCGGTGGCCCGCCGCACTGCTGCCGGAGCCGGCTGTGCGTCACGCCGTGCGGCGCTCCCGTCCGGTGGTGCCAGCCACCGACCAACGCGTGCAGCTCGCGACGCAGCTCGCTGCGCTTCTCGTGTGCGACATCGGCCTCGGGCGCCGCGGCGTCCTTGGCCTTGGCCTTGGCGCGCTTGGCTCGCGAGGTGCGCAGCAGCTCGGCGACCTGGTCGTGGTCGAGCAGCCCCGGTATGCCGAGGAAGTCCAGCTCACCATCGTCGTCGGACAGCGCGTCGTAGCCGAACTCGCCACCGTCGTAGACGAGCCGGTCGAACGACGCGTCGCTGCCGAGCGCCCGGTACTCCCCCAGCTGGTCCGACGCGCCCTGGTCCTCGTTGGCCTTGGCCATCAGCTCGGCCTCGGCGGCGAACAGGTCCGCCTCGTCCTTGACCGGCCGGCCGATGACGTGGTCGCGCTGCGCTCTCGAGGTCTGAGGCGAGCTGCAGCAGTCGCGGCACGCTCGGCACGAAGATCGACGCGGTCTCACCCTTGCGGCGGGCACGGACGAACCGGCCGACCGCCTGGGCGAAGAAGAACGGCGTCGAGGTGGTGGTCGCGTAGACACCGACCGACAGGCGCGGGATGTCGACGCCCTCGCTGACCATGCGGACGGCCACCATCCACGGCGTCATGCCGGCCGAGAACTCGGCGATCCGTGCGCTTGCGCCGGACTCGTCCGACAGCACGACGGTCGGCGTCGTGCCGGAAATCTCCTCGAGCACCGCGGCGTACTGGCGCGCGGTGTCCTGGTCGCTCGCGATGACCATGCCTCCGGCATCGGGGACGTCGCGGCGCACCTCCATCAGGCGCGTGTGCGCGGCGGTCAGCACCTCGGGGATCCACGAGCCGTTGGGATCGAGTGCCGTGCGCAGCGCCTGCGCCGTCGCAGCGCGGTCGAGGGGTTCACCCAGCCGGGCCGCGACCTCGTCGCCCGCGCGTGTGCGCCAGTGCATCTGGCCCGAGTAGGCCATGAACAGCACGGGCCGCACGACGCGGTCCTTGAGTGCGTGGGCGTAGCCGTAGGAGTAGTCCGCGACGCTCGTCATGGTGCCGTCGACCTGCGGGGCGTACGTCACGAACGGGATGGGGTTGTCGTCGGAGCGGAACGGCGTGCCGGTCAGCGCGAGTCGCCGGATCGCGGGCTCGCACGCCTCCTGCACGGCGTCGCCCCACGACAGCGCGTCGGCTGCGTGGTGCACCTCGTCGAGGATCACCATCGTCGTGCGGTGCTCGATGCGGGCGCGGTAGGCGTTGGGGTTCACGGCGAGCCCCGCGTAGGTGACGGCGAAGCCCTGGAAGTCCGAGCCGAGCACGCCCTGGCCCGCGAGCGACGGGTCGAGCGTGATGCCGATGCCCGAGGCGGCGAGCGCCCACTGCGTCTTGAGGTGGTCCGTCGGCGTGACGATGACGACGCGCTCGACGATGCCGCGGGCGAGCAGGTCGGCGGCGATCGTCAGGGCAAAGGTCGTCTTGCCGGCGCCCGGCGTGGCGACAGTGAGGAAGTCGCGCGGTTGAGCGCGCTGGTAGAGCTCGAATGCCTCACGCTGCCAGACCCGGAGGTGCTGGCTACGCGTCACCCGAGGGGTCCCCCTCGTCGCCGTCGTTGAGGCTCTCCCAGATGTCCTTGCACTCGGGGCACACCGGGAAACGCTCGGGATCGCGGCTGGGAACCCACACCTTGCCGCACAGCGCGACGACGGGGTGGCCCATGATCATCGCCTCGGTCAGCTCGTCCTTGGGGACGTAGTGCGAGAACTTCTCGTGGTCACCCTCTTCGGTGCGCATGTCGGTGCGCTCGTCGACAACCGTCTGAGTACCTCGCCCGAAGAAAGCCACGTCGCCAGTCTAACGAGTCCTCGTGACACTCGCGTCAGTTGGCGGACGGGTCTTCGGGGAATGTCGTCCAGAACCTCGACGTCGTTGTCCTGGCGTCGCAGCACCTCGCGCCAGAGCGTCTCGGGCTGCGGTGACATGAGGTCGGAGTCGCAGGGCCTCGACGACGAGCCAGGCACCCTCCTCGAGCTCGGCCTCGAGCTGGTCGGCGCCCCATCCGGCATAGCCTGCGAACACCCGGATGCCGGCGAACTCGCCGTTGCCGGGCAAGGGTCCCTCGAGGTCCACGAGGCCGACGCGGCCGGCCATCTGGCGCCAGCCGATCGGCGGTGCGACGTCGGCGATCACGCCGAGCGCGAGCGCCGAGTCCATCGCCACCGGTCCCCCGTCGAACAGGCACACCGGGGCGTTGACGAGCCCGGCCCAGTCGGGCAGCACGTCGTCGACCTCCGAATCGAGCGGGCGGTTGAGGATCACGCCGAGAGCGCCATCGGCGTCGTGGTCGAGGACGAACACGACGCTGCGCATGAACGGTCCGGACTCGATGGCCGGCGTCGCCACCAGGAGCCTCCCTCGCAACGTGTCCATGCCTCCATGATGCCCCCTGCCACCCCGCCGCGCGTGGAATGGGAAGGACCTATGATTCGTGCATGCCAGACGACGCCGCGGACGGCGAGGAGTACACCGTCGACGAGCTCGCCGCGCGAGCCCAGATGACGGTCCGCAACGTACGCGCGTACGCCGGTCGGGGCCTGATCGACGCACCGCGACTCGAGGGGCGTACGGGCTACTACAACCGCGAGCACCTGCAGCGGCTCCAGCTGGTCCGCCAGCTGATCGAGCGCGGGTTCACGCTCGCGGCGATCGAGAAGGCGATCCTCAACGCGCCGCACGCCGCCGGCCACACGCTCGACCTCATCACGATCCTCGATCAGCCCGACACGCGCCGAGCCCGAGATCATGTCGCGCGACGACCTCGCGGCGCTGGCCGGCGTGCACCGCGACGACACCTTGATCGAGTCCCTGGTCGGGCTCGGGCTGGTCGAGAAGCTCGACAGCGACCAGGTGCGCCTGATCGAGCCGGTCAGTCGTACGTTCGGGGGCCGCGGCGGTCAAGCTCGGGCTCGCGCCCGAGACCGTGATCGCGCTGTTCCCCCTCCTGCAGTCACACCTGCGGACGATCGCGGACGCGTTCGTCCACGAGGTCGTCAAGGAGCTGGTGCAGCCGTTCATCGATGCGGGCCTGCCGGAGGACGAGTGGCCTCGCGTGCTCAGCGTCGTGGAGAGCCTGCTGCCGATCGCGAGCCAGGTGACGCTGGGGATCTTCCGCTCGCAGTTCCGCGACGCGATCGACGTCGAGGTCGGCGAGCAGATCACGGGCCTGGCGTCCGAAGCCCGGACAAGAAATAACCCCGCCCGGCACCAGAGGGAGGGAGGTGCCAGGCGGGGTGGTCTGCGACCCGTATTTCTTACGCGGCGTTGACGGCGCGCGGCTCGCTGGAGACCACGGACTCACGAGCGGAGTTCATGATCGCGGCGACCGTGGACCGTGAGGTCCGGGTGGTTCATCGGCACGCCGGCGGACGCAGCCAGGAACGACTGCTCCTTGGCGAACGCCTTGGCGAGGGCGGGTTCGTGGATGTGGGCGTCAAGCAGGGCGCGCGCACCGGGCATTTCTGCAGCGGCGTTGACCCATGCAGTGACGGCCATGAGCTCGGGGGTTTCGACGCTCTCGGTGACGAGGCGGTCCATCTGCCCACTGAGGCGCTGGAACCAGGCCATCTGAAGGTCGAACAGCAGCTCGGTCTCGTTCGCGAAGGCATTGCGGCCCTCGTCGACCGTGTCGAGCAGTTCGGTGAGCGTCAGGTCGCGGCGCCGGTCGGCGATCGCGAGCAGGTCACGGAGTGTTTCCTTGCGACGGTTGTAAGCATCCCAGGTCATGGTGTGCTCCTTTCTGTTCCGTCGGTTCGAGAGTTCCATACTCTCGGTACGTACTCTCAGTATGTTGCATACCCGACGTACTTGGCAAACCCCCGGTATGTGATTCGCCCCACCAGCACCTTCGCGGCCCTAGACTGGTCGGTATGCCACACCACGCACGCGTGACGAAGAACGTCCTGCGTACCGCGCGCAAGACCACGCGACGCCAGGACTACTCATCCAGCACCAAGCGCGCTCTCCTGGACAGCGCGACGACCCTTTTCACCGATCACGGCTACGCCGGCACCTCGCTCGACGAGGTCGTGGCGGCGGCCCGGGTCACCAAGGGCGCGCTCTACCACCACTTCCCCAGCAAGCTCGCGCTGTTCGAGAGCGTGTTCTTCCGGGTGCAGGAAGCCACGACGAACGACGTCGAGAAGGCGATCAACGCCTCCAAGGACCCGTGGGAACGCGCCCAGATCGGCCTCGAGAAGTTCCTCGAGGTCTGCCGCGAGCCGCAGTTCCGCCGCATCTGCATGCAGGAGGGTCCCGTCGCCCTCGGTCACGAGCGCTGGGCCGAGGCCGAGCGGGCCTCGTCGTTCGGCATCGTGCAACGCACGGTCGACGACCTGCTCGCCGACCTCGGCGGCGGCGGTGAGCTCAACGAGGCGTTCGGCGCGGTGTTCTACGGAGCCATCCGGTCGGCGTCGGAGTTCGTCGCCGACGCCGAGGACCCGGAGGCCGCCAGCGAGGCACGTGCAGGGCACGATCGGCACGATCCTCGCCGGCCTGCGCCTGCTGCCCTCGATCGACTGACGATCGCGTCAGCCGAGGGTGACCCGGCCGTCGCCCTCGGGCGCGAGCTCGAAGAACACCTTGCCCGGGGCGATCGTGAAGGGCTCGCCGTCCTTGCGTCGAGAACGTGATCGCCTCCTCGAGGCTCGGCTTGAGCCACTCGACCTCGGTCGCGGTGTCGCCGTGGAACACCAGCGCGCGACCCTTGCCCTCGAGCTTGGTCTCCGGCACGGGGTTGCCTGCCGGGTCGCGGTAGCCGGCATCGCCGACCTTGCAGAACATCACGATCATGGTGTCGGCCTTGAAGTCCTGGCCAGCTGCGGCGTGCCCGTTGGTCGCGCTGCCAGGTGTCACCGGCGAGCTTCCAGTTCGTCGACGTCGAGTTGGAGAACCGTACGGAGGCGCCGGGTCGCCTTCTTGGGCTGCGGCCGTCGGCGTCGCCGCGCTGTCGCTCGGCGCCGGCGTCTTGGTCGCCGACTTCGCGGGCGTCCACGGCAGGTAGGGGCCGCGGATCGTGGTGGCCTTGGCCTTCTTGGCAACCGTCTTGAGGTTGATCAGCCGGTTGTAGGGCCGCACCTTCGTGGGATCGCTGCTGAACCCTGGCGCGCCACCGTCCTCGGAGAAGACCGTGATGCCGGCGCCCTCGACGCGGCGGTACGTACCTGCGGCGCCACCGGAGGCCACGACCTGGCCGCCGACCGGCGCGGCGATGCCGATGTCGGTGTCACGCAGCGAACGGACGTGACCGACCTTGGTCGGCAGGTTGGAGTAGTAGAACGCCGCGAGCCTGCGTCAGCCCGCCCTCGACGAGCTCCTCCATGACCATGTCGGCCTTGTTGAGCCCGTACTGCGGGGCGCCGCCGTCGGTGTTCTCGATCTTGACGACGAACACCGGGTTGGCCGGGCGGCCGTTGGGCATCGGCAGGCCCGTGAGCGGGGAGATCTCGACGAGCTTCTTGGCGGTGCCCTTCGACGCGTCGGGCTTCGTCGGCTCCTTGCCGTCCGAGGATGAGCAGGCGGTCAGGGTGAGGGCCGCCGCGGTCACCGCGACGAGCAGACGCAACTTCATGCCGCCAGCATGCCTCATGGGTGGAGCCACCTTGCGGACCGCCACTGGCCTGTCGCGCGGGACTTGGCCCCTTGGGCCCGGCAACGTCGGGCGCATGTCAGTGGCTGCTGGGACGATGGAGCAATGACCGCGCTCGACCGCTTCGCCCCTGCCACCCGGCAGTGGTTCGACGCGTCCTTCGACGCGCCGACGCCCGCGCAGCTCGGCGCGTGGGACGCCGTGGCGGGCGACGAGCACGTCCTGGTCGTCGCCCCGACAGGTTCGGGCAAGACGCTCGCCGCGTTCCTGTCGTCGATCGACCGGCTCATGCACGCCGGCGAGTCCGAGGGCACCCGCGTGCTCTACATCTCGCCGCTCAAGGCGCTGGCGGTCGACGTCGAGCGCAACCTCCGCTCCCCCCTCGTCGGCATCACCCAGGCCGCGGCGCGGCGCGGCGACGAGTTCCGCGAGGTCAGTGTCGGCGTGCGTTCCGGCGACACGCCGCAGCGTGATCGCCGAGCGCTCGTGACGCATCCGCCCGACATCTTGATCACGACGCCGGAGTCGCTGTTCCTGATGCTGACGTCGGCGGCGCGCGAGACGCTGCGCACGGTCGAGACCGTCATCGTCGACGAGATCCACGCCGTCGCCGGCACCAAGCGGGGCGCGCACCTCGCCCTGTCACTCGAACGGCTCGACGCGCTCCTGCCGACGCCGGCGCGCCGCATCGGGCTCAGCGCGACCGTGCGCCCGCACGACGAGGTCGCCCGTTTCCTCGGCGGCTCCGCACGGGTCATCGGTCGTGGCTCCGGAGGCGGCGACCCGCCTGGCGCTCGAGGTCGAGGTCCCGGTCGACGACATGACCAGCATTCCGGCGCCGCCACGCGACGAGGGCAGCGGCGGCCGGGCGCTCGATGACGACGAGCAACCCCGCGGCAGCATCTGGCCGCACGTCGAGGACGCCGTCATGCGTCGGGTCCTCGAGCACCGGTCGACGATCATCTTCGTCAACTCCCGAGGTGTCGCCGAGCGACTCACGGCCCGGCTCAACGAGGCCTACGCCGCACACATCGGCGCCGAGCCCGTCCCGTCCGGGCTCGAGCCGGCCGCCGGCGCAGCTCATGGGCGGCAGCGCCCAGACGCGTCCCACGCAGAGCTCCGGCGCCGAGGCGGTCCTGGCGCGGGCGCACCACGGATCGGTCAGCAAGGAGCAGCGCGCCCTGATCGAGGACGAGCTCAAGACCGGGCGGCTGCGCTGTGTCGTCGCGACCTCGAGCCTCGAGCTGGGCATCGACATGGGCGCGGTCGACCTCGTCATCCAGGTCTCCTCGCCGCCGTCGGTCGCCAGCGGGCTGCAGCGCGTCGGCCGGGCCGGCCACCAGGTCGGCGAGATCTCCCAGGGCGTGACGTTCCCGACCTCGCGGCAGGACCTGCTCGGCGCGGCCGTCACCACGTCGCGCATGCAGCAGGGGCTGATCGAACGCCTCGACATACCGGCCAATCCGCTCGACATCCTCGCCCAGCAGACCGTCGCGGTGACGGCCCTCGAGCCGATCGACGTCGAGGAGTGGTTCGACACCGTACGCCGCAGCGCCCCGTTCGCGACGCTGCCTCGCTCGGCATACGACGCGACGCTCGACCTGCTGGCCGGCCGCTATCCGTCCGACGAGTTCGCCGAGCTGCGCCCCCGGCTCGTGTGGGACCGCGACGCCGGCACGCTTGACCGGCCGGCCCGGTGCCCAGCGACTCGCCGTCACCAGCGGCGGCACGATCCCCGACCGCGGCATGTTCTCGGTCAATCTCGCCGCCGGCACAGACGACTCCGGCGGCAGCCGCAAGGTCGGCGAGCTCGACGAGGAGATGGTCTACGAGTCGCGCATCAACGATGTGTTCGCCCTCGGCGCGACGAGCTGGCGGATCCAGGAGATCACGCACGACCGCGTCATCGTCACGCCGGCGTTCGGTCAGCCCGCCCGCCTGCCGTTCTGGAAGGGCGACGCCGTCGGTCGGCCATACGAGCTCGGCGAGGCGATCGGCGGGTTCGTCCGCGAGGCCGCCAACCTGTCGCCCGCCAAGCTTGCCGAGCGTACGTCCGGCGCTGGGCCTCGGCCGACGGGCCTCGGACAACCTCGCCGCCTATCTCCGCGACCAGAAGGACGCGACGGGCCAGGTGCCGTCCGATCGCACCCTGGTCGTCGAGCGGTTCCGCGACGAGCTCGGTGACTGGCGGGTCGTCCTGCACTCCCCGTTCGGCCGCCGCGTGCACGCGCCGTGGGCCCTCGCGGTCGGCGCGCGCATCGTCGAGCGGTTCGGCATGGACGGCTCGGTCGTGGCCAGCGACGACGGCATCGTCGCCCGCATACCCGACACCGAGCTCGAGCCGCCCGGCGCGGACCTGTTCGTGTTCGACACCGACGACCTCGACAAGATCGTCACCGAGGAGGTCGGCAGCTCGGCGCTGTTCGCCTCACGGTTCCGCGAGTGCGCCGCGCGCGCGTTGCTCCTGCCCCGCCGCAACCCGGGCTCGCGGGCGCCCCTGTGGCAGCAGCGGCAACGCTCCGCCCAGCTGCTCGATGTCGCCCGCAACCACCCCACGTTCCCGATCCTGCTCGAGACGGCCCGCGAGTGCCTGCAGGACGTCTATGACCTCCCGGCCCTGATGACGCTGACCCGGCGGCTCGCCTCGCGAGAGGTCCAGATCGCCGAGGTCACGACCGAGCGTGCGTCGCCGTTCGCGCAGAACCTGCTGTTCGGCTACGTCGCCGCATTCCTCTACGAAGGCGACACACCGCTGGCCGAACGCCGCGCGTCGGCGCTGACCCTCGATCCGACGCTCCTGGCCGAGCTGCTCGGCCGGGCCGAGCTCCGCGAGCTGCTGGATCCTGCCGTCATCGAGCACACCGAGCTCGAGCTGCAGCGGCTGACCGAAGACCGGCGGGCCAAGGATGTCGAGGGGGTCGCCGACCTGCTGCGCATGCTGGGCCCGCTCACGACCGCCGAGGTGGCGGCGAGGCTCCAGCCCGACGTCGCATCCCACGCCGCGACCTGGCTCGGCGAGCTGCAGGAGTCCCGCCGCGCCATCGAGGTCGCGATCGCCGGCGAGGTGCGCTGGGCCGTGGTCGAGGACGCCGGACGGCTGCGCGATGCCCTCGGCGTCGTCGTCCCGATGGGCGTACCCGAGGCCTTCCTCGAGGTCACCGCAGATCCGTTGACCGATCTGATCTCCCGCTACACACGCACCCACGGGCCGTTCACGACCGACGAGGTCGCCGCGCGCTTCGGCCTCGGCAGCTCGGTCGCGCTGCAGGTGCTGCGCCGGCTCTCGCGCGACGGCCGGCTGACCGAGGGCGAGTTCCGGCCGCAGGCCACCGGCACCGAGTGGGTCGAGCCCGGCGTCCTGCGCCGCCTGCGATCGCGTTCCCTCGCGGCCGCCCGGCACCAGGTCGAGCCCGTCGACCCGCTGACCTACGCCACGTTCCTCCCGTCATGGCAGGGCGTGGGCGGCACCCTGCGCGGCGCCGACGGAGTGCTGACCGCCATCGACCAGCTGGCCGGCCTCGCCCTGCCGGCCTCCGCCTGGGAGTCGCTGGTCCTGCCCGCCCGCGTACGCGACTACTCCCCCGCGATGCTCGACGAGCTCACGACGGCCGGTGAGGTCATGTGGTCCGGCGCCGGCACGCTCCCGGGCAACGACGGCTGGGTCCAGCTCCACCCGTCCGACCTCGTGCTGCGCGCCGCCGGCACGCCTCGCCGCCTGAGCCCGACTCCGTTGCAGGCCACCATCGTCGAGGCCCTCGACGGTGGCGGCGCGTTCCTCTTCCGTCAGCTCGCCGACGCCGTCGGCACCGACGACCACGGGGCACTGGCCGAGGCGCTGTGGGACCTCGTGTGGTCGGGCCGGGTCAGCAACGACACGTTCGCTCCCGTCCGTACGCTCGTCGGCCGCGGCGGCGCGCACCGCACGACCCGACCCACGCCCCGGGCCCGCATCCACGGCCGGCGCGCCAGGTCACCCCGCGTGGCGCTGCAGGGCCCGCCGACCGTCAGCGGCCGCTGGTTCACCCTCGCCGAGACCTCCGGTGACCCGACGAGTCTCCAGCTGGCCCGCACCGAGTCGCTGGTCGGGCGCTATGGCGTCGTGACCCGCGGTTCGGTCATGGCGGAGCAGACTCCGGGCGGGTTCGCCGGCGTCTATCGCGTGCTGCGCGAGCTCGAGCAGACCGGATCGGTGCTGCGGGGCTACTACATCGAGACGCTCGGGGCGGCCCAGTTCGCGGCGCCCGCGACGGTCGATCGGATGCGCGGCCACGTCAGCGACGACGACCGGCCCACCGATGCCGCGGCCATGACGCTGGCCGCGACCGACCCGGCCAACCCCTACGGCGCGGCGCTGCCGTGGCCCGAACGCGGCGAGGAGTCCGCCGGGCATCGGCCGGCCCGCAAGGCCGGATCCCTCGTCGTCCTGCACGACGGGCGGCTGGTCGTCTATCTCGAGCGGGGCGGGCGCAAGGTCGCTGGTGTTCGACGACGATCCCGCCCGACTGGCCGCCGCCGCGGCCTCGCTCATCGCGACGGTGCGCGCCAAGCGGATCAGCCGGCTGACGATCGAGACCGCCGACGGCCGGCCCGTCGCCTCCACGCCGTTCGGCGAAGCGCTGCTCGAGGTGGGCTTCGAGCGCACGATCAAGGGTCTGCGCATCGATGCCTGAGGGCGACACCGTCTGGCGCTCGGCCCGTCACCTGCACGAGGCTCTGGCCGGACGAGAGCTGACCCGCACCGACTTTCGCGTCCCGGCCTACGCGACGGTCGACCTGAGCGGATCACGGGTTGACGAGGTCGTCAGCCGTGGCAAGCACCTGCTGATCCGCACGCCGGAGCACTCGATCCACTCGCACCTCAAGATGGAGGGCGCGTGGCACGTCTACCGGCTCGGCTCGCCGTGGCGACGGCCCGGCCACTCGGCGCGAGCGGTCCTGGAGAACGACGAGTGGCAGGCCGTGGGCTACTCGCTGGGCATCCTCGAGGTGCTGCCGAGGTCCGACGAGCAGTCGGTCGTCGGACACCTCGGGTCCCGATCTGCTCGGCCCCGACTGGGACCTCGACGAAGCCGCCCGGCGCGTGGCCGCCGACCCCGACCGGCCGGTGTTCCTCGCGCTGCTCGACCAGCGCAATGTCGCGGGGTTCGGCAACGAGTACGCCAACGAGCTGCTGTTCCTCATGGGCCTGTTGCCGACCCGGCCGGTCGGCGAGGTCGCCGACATCCGGCGGGTCATCTCGAAGGGCCAGCGGATGCTCGACCTCAACAAGTCGCGGGTCGACCGCTCGTTCACCGGCAGCGCCCGCACCGGCGAGGAACGCTGGGTCTACGGCCGTGAGCGGTCGCGGTGCCGTCGCTGCGGCACGCCGTTGCGCCACGGCGCGCTCGGCGATCGACCGACCTCCGAGCGCAACACGTTCTGGTGCCCGAACTGCCAGACCTGATGCCGAGCGGGTCCAGCCTGCCGCAAGTTGCGACCGAACCCTAGGATCACGGTTATGACCGAACTGATCGTCAGACGTCGACAGCGCCGACGAGGGCACCCAGGCGAGCCGGGGCCTTGGCCTCCTGCTGACGATCGGCGGCGCGATCGGACTGCTCTCGGCAGCGATCCTGATCATCGAGAAGATCGACTTCCTCGAGGACAAGGCAGCCGGCCGCCCGACGAGCACCGGTTGCGACATCAACCCCATCGTCGGCTGCGGCAACGTCATCAACACCGACCAGGCGTCGGCCTTCGGCTTCCCCAACCCGATCATCGGCGTCGCCGCCTTCGCGATCGTCGTGACGATCGGCGTGCTGCTGCTGGCGCGGGTCAAGCTGCCGACCTTCGTCTGGGGCGGGCTGCAGGCCGGCGTGATCTTCGGCATCGGCTTCGTCACCTGGCTGCAGTACCAGAGCATTTACGACATCCACGGACTGTGCCCCTACTGCATGGTCGTCTGGAGCATCACGATCCCGATCTTCATCTGGGTCACCGCACGCAACCTCCGGGCCTACGCGCCGAACAACCCCGTGTCACGGTTCGTCGGCGACTGGACGCTGCTGATCAACATCCTCTGGTACGTCGCTGTGATCTCCGCGATCTGGTTCAAGTTCGGCAGCGACATCTTCGCCTAGGCCGCCACGGACTTACGTCGGACGAGGTTCTTGGCCACGAGCAGGTACAGCGGCGGGATGATGAACAGGTTCACCAACGTCGCGGTCAGCAACCCGCCGAGAATGACCACCGCCATCGGGTGCTCGATCTCGTGACCGGGGATGCTCCCTGCCGCCGCCAGCGGGAGGATCGCCAGGCCGGTCGCCAGCGCGGTCATCATGATGGGCGCCAGCCGCTCCGACGCGCCGCGCATGACGAGCTCCGGCCCGAACGGCACGCCTTCTTCTCGCTCGAGGTGCTGGAAGTGGGTGATCATCAAGATGCCGTTGCGAGCCGCGATGCCGAACACCGTCAAGAACCCGATCAACGATCCCAGTGACATCAAGCCGTCGCTGAGCACGACCGCAAACACACCGCCGGCCAGTGACACCGGGAGCAACAGCGAGGCCAAGCCAGCCAGCCACAGATTGCTGAACGCCGCGTGCAGCAGCAGGAAGATCACCAGGAGCGCAGCGAGACCGTAGATGGCCAGCGTGTTCTGGGACTTTGTCAGTTCGGTCGACTCGCCAAGCACCTTGACGCTGTACTCCGGAGGCAGATCCATGGCAGCGACGCGGCGCTCGACCTCCTCCACCACGGCACCGAGGTCGCCGCCCTCGGCGATGTTGCCCTTGACGTCGATGCGGCGAGACTGGTCGGTGCGCTCGATCGCGTTCGGGCTCGGGGCGAAGCGCACGTCCGCGACTTCGGAGAGCTTGACCTTCTCACCTGCCGGGGTGTCGATCGGGAGGTCCCGGATGTCCTGGAAGCTGTGACGCGTCTCTGGAAGACGACCAGATGTGGACGTCGTAGGCGCGGCCCGCCGGCGAAGATGTCGGAGACCTCCTCGCCCGCGATGTAGACGGACGACTGGCGCCGAATGTCGCCCGGCTTGAGGTCGTACTTGCGGGCCTTCTCGAGGTCGAGCTCGATCTCGATCTGGGGAATCTCCTTCTGCAGAGCAGGCGCGGCCTCGATGAGGCCAGGTGTGTCGCCGATCGCCTTCACCGTCGCGCCCGCCAGCTCGGTGAGCTTGCGCGGTTCCGGGCCGAAGATGCGGACGACCACGGCGCCGCCGGTCCCGGTGAGCACTTCCTTGACCCGTTCGCGCAGGTAGGTCTGGACGTCGCGCTGCATGCCGGGATAGCTGTCGACCGTGTCGGTCACCGTCTCGAGTGTCTTGTCGTAGTCGACGTCGTCGGACGACGCTGATCCAGTTCTCGCCGAAGTACGGCCGTACACCTCGTCGCTCAGCAGCGCCTGGCCGATGTGCGAGCCGCAGTTGCGCACGCCGGGGATCTCGCGCAGGTCCTGGCACGCGGCGACGGAGACCGTCTTCTCCTGCGTGATCGATGTCGACGGCTCGGTGAGCCAGTGCATCAGGAAGTCGCGCTCCTTGAAGTTGGGCAGCAGCTGAGTGCCCGTGCTCGGCGTACGCCGGCACAGCCGAGCAGGGCGATCAACCACGGCGGCGATGCGATCGCCGGAGCAGGATCGCGCGACCACCCGTCCGAGCGCACCTGTGTAGCCACCGCTTGAGCACGCGCAGCAGCGGCGACTCCTTCTCGCGCAGGCGCCGCGGTGCAGCAGGAGCAGGCAGAGCGCAGGCGTCACCGTCATCGCGACGAGCATCGAGACGAACACGGCGAGGCCGTACGACAGCACGAGCGGCTGGAAGAACGACCCGGACAGTCCTTCGAGGAAGAGCACCGGCACGATCGCGACGACGTTGATGATCGTGGCGAAGGTGATGGCGCTGCGGATCTCGACCGAGGCCTCGAGCACGATCCGCGCGTCGACTTGTCGCGCCCTTCGCCCGTGCTTGTCGCAGTCGTCTGACGATGTTCTCGACGTCGATGATGGCGTCGTCGACCACCACCCCGATCGCGACCACCAGCCCGGCCAGGACCATCACGTTGATCGTCACGTCGCGCAGGTCGAGGACGTAGGTAGGCCGCCGAGCAACGACAACGGGATCGATATCAGACTGATGAACGCCGTTCGGAACGTGTAGAGGAACGCCGGAGATGATGACGATCACCAGCAGCACGCCGAGCAGCAACGCCATGGTCGAGGTTGTTGATCGACTCCTCGATGAACGTCGCCGGCCGGAAGATGGTCGTGTCGTACTCGATGGCCGGGGAGGCCCGGGGCCATCTCGGCCATCGTCTCCTCGACGTCCGTCGGTGACCTCCTTGGTGTTCGCGCCGCGGTACTTCTGGACGATCAGCATCAGGCCGTCGCCGTCGTTGATGACGCCTTCGCCCCACAGCTGCATGCTGTCCTGCTTGACCGTGCCGAGGTCGGCCATGCGCAGCACCTTGCCGTCGCGCTCGGCGACGGGCACCTTGGCGAGCTCCTCCGCGGCCGGTGATCGGCTGGACGTTCTCGATGTTGAGCCGCTTCTGGTGCGGTCTCGACGAAGCCGCCCTGCCCGACGGTGAAGCTCTTCGCGTACTGCAGCACGCCGGCGTCGAGCGCCTCGGAACCGGCCTCCATGACGGTGTCGATCGGGATGTCGTACTTCGCCAGCAGCGCCGGGTCGACCTGGACGTGGCGCTGCTTGAGCCGCTCGCCGTAGATGTCGACGCCGGCCACACCGGGCACGCGCAGCAGGTGCTGGCGGATCTTCCAGTACGAGATCGACGACAGCTCGATCAGGTCGAGCTCGCTCGGACGTCAGGCCGATCTTCATGATGCGGCTGGTCGCGGACAGCGCGGGCATCATCCACGGAGGGCTCGCCCACGTGGGGATGTTGCGGCGCGACCTGGGCGACCCGCTCCTGCACGAGCTGGCGCGCGCGCGCCTCGTTGGTGCCCTTCTTGAAGATGAGCCGGATCGACGACAGCTGGGCCACCGACTTCGAGCGCATCTCCGCGAGGCCCGGGCAGGCCGTTGAGCGCCTCCTCGATCGGCACGGTGACCAAGGACTCGACCTCGGACGTCGAGTTGCCCAGGGCGATGGTCTGGATCTCGACCTGCGGCGGTGCGAACTCGGGGAAGACGTCGACCTTCGAATCGGGGATCTTGGCGATCGAGAACGCCATGAACGTGGCGGCCAGGAAGATGACGATCCAGCGGAAGTGGAGGCTCCGCGCCACGATCCAGCGCATGTCAGTACGCCCCGAACTCGAGCTCGGCCCCGTGGATCTGTGGAAGCCCGACTGTCACGACCTGCGTGCCGTCCGGCGGGTCCGTCGGCGAGGGCGACCGTGTCGCCGTCGACTCGCGCGATGGCGATGTCCTCGCGGTGGAAGTTCAGGCCCTCGATGTTGACGAACACGTAGGCTGGCCCGTGCGCGTCGTACAGGACAGCCGCGTACGGGATCGGCTCGCCGGCTCCTGAACGGGCTCGGTCTTCAGGCCGATCTGCTCGGCACCGAGCCGGGTGAGGGTCACCGTGGGGTGTCCACCCTTTTCCTTGGCCGGCGTGATCTTCGAAGGCTGGTAGTGCTCGGCCTCGACGGCCTCGGCCTGCTTGCAGGCCGCCGGGGCGACGGCGAGGAGAACCACGACGAGCGGCCGCCGCCTTGCGGTCGACGGATCGCTTTGCGGCGTTCATCGGTTCGCCGTCTCGTCCGCGCCGGACCCTGGATGCACCGGTTCCAGGATGTCTCGGTCCTCCTGTCCGGCCCGGAGCGGGAACGGCCAGGCTCAGCGCCGGGCAGCACCAGCAGAGCGTGCAGCGACCGTGGTGACGAGACCGCCGAGGATGACGATCGCCATCGGCTGCAGGATCTCCAGCCCGGCGCCTCGGCCCAGGATCGCGAACGGCAGCATCACCGCGGCGATCGCGACGCTGCTCGCCACGACGGAACCGAACCGCTCTTGGGCACGCTCGACCACGGCATCGCGTCGCCCAGAGGCGCTCGCGGTGACATCGGAGTCGATCGGATCGAGTGCCGTGAGCGTGTAGCGCACGGCCAGGACGAACACGGCCAGGAGCCCGGCACCAGTCGCGATCGTGAGCCCGTCGCCCAGGATCAGCATGGCCACGACCCCGCCGAGGAGGGCCGACGGGCAAGGTCAGGTAGGCGATGCCGGCCAGCCGCCAGCTGCGCACGGCGGCCTGCATGAGCAGCAGCACCGCGAGCAGCCGGCGATGGCGAACGCGATGCTCTGGCCGCTGTTCGACCTCGTCGGCCGATGGTCTCGTCGAGCACCTTGGCGTGGTACTCGAGGGGCATGTCGAGCTCCCGCAACCTCTACTCGAGCTCATCGGAGACTGCCTCGACGCTGCGCCCGCTGACGTCCATCGTGATGTCGAGCTTGCGGGAGACCTCGTCGCGCTGGATGACCGTCGGCGTGCTGCCCTCGCGGATGTCGGCGATGCTGTTCAGCCGCACGTGACCACCGTCGGGCCGGTCGAGAGCAGGGAGCGAACGGCGTCGGTGTCCTTCGCGATGGCCGGGTCGCCCTGGACGATGACGTCGAAGACCTTCTGGTCCTGGAACACGCTGCCGACCAGGATGCCCTGCAGAGGATCGCCTCGGCGCGTCGGACGTCGCCGGGCTTGACGCCCACCTTCTGCGCCTTGTCGAGGTCGACCTCGATCTCGAGGGTGGGCTGCTCTTCAGGCTTCTCGACGGTGGCGTTCACCCACGCCATCGACCTCGCTCGACGATCTTCTGCGACCCTGGCGGCCTGGGTCTTGAGCTCGGCCTGCGGTCCTGCCCGTACACGCGGACCGTGATGGGCTTGTCGGTGCCGATGAAGACGTCCAGTCCGTCGCCCCGCACCGAGTTCTCGCCGGACATCAGCGCGCCGATCGTGCTGGACGCGATCGTCCAGGTACGTCGACACCTCTGCCGTCGGCACCCTTGACGAGTCGCTGGTCCGCCGGATGGCGTCGAGGGTCTCGTCGTAGTCGGCGTCCTGGTCGATCCGCACCATGATCTCGGCCGGAGTTGACGTCGACGATGCGGTCTCCGGTGATGGCCCGGCCCACGGATGCGCCGACGTTCTCGACCCCTCGATGCTTCTCAGCTTGCTGCTGAGCTCGGTGGCGATCTTCGTCATCGTCACGTTGGACGTCCCGCTCGGGCTCGCCAGCCGCACCAGGACCGCTGGATCCTCGCAGATCGGGAACGACGGACCGGGAGAGCCACGGCAGCGACCAGCGACCACGAGCACCGCGCCGACCAGTGCAGCCACGATCACGGGCGTGCCGATCAGCTTGGGCAGCAGTGTCCCGTACCTCTTGGCCAGCTGCCCGCGGCTCGGCGTCCTGCTCCTTCGGCGGCAGCACAGTGCCGAGGGCGGGCGTGAGTGTCAGCGCGACCACGGTCGCCGCGAAGGTGGCCGCCGCGAACGCCGTGACGAGCGGCTCGATGAAGGCGCCGGGCCGGCCTTCGAGGACGATGAGCGGGAAGGATCGACCAGCAGCAGGATCAAGGTGGCGTACACCATGGGGCGGCCGACGGCTCTGCGTCGCCGCCGCGACGCCTCCCGATCGCGACATGGCGGCAGCGCCGGTGACGGCCGCATCGACCACCACCGTGACGGCGAGCGCGAGGCCGGCGATGGAGATCGCGTTGAAGCTGTGGCCGGTCCAGTCCAACGCCAGCGCAGCGGCCACCAGCGAGGTGGGAATCGCGACGAGGGCGATGAGCACCTGGCGCCACCGGCGAACGAACGCGATGAGAGCCAGGAGGAGCAACGCAACGGCGATGCCGGCGGCGATGCCGAGGTTGTCCTCGGCCGCGGCCACGTAGTCGGCCGGACGGAAGATCTTCGTGTCGGTCTTCAGGCCCTCCAGACCGGGTGCGAGACCAGCCAGCTCGGCCTCGACGTCCTTCGTGACCTCGGCAGTGTCGGCGCCGGGGAACTTCTCGACGACGAGGATGAGCCCGGAGCCGTCGTCGACGACAGCGTCGCCGATCATCGGCTGGTGCGCCTCGACCACGTTGGCGACGTCGGTGAGGCGCAGGCGGCCGGCCGTGTCCTCGACCGGAACCTTGCCGAGCGCCTTGGGACTGGCGATGTTGTCGAAGACGTTGCGGATCGGCAGCCGCTGCGACGGGGTCTCGATGAATCCACCCGTGCCGGGCACCGAAGCCTCGAGGTAGCTGATCGGCGAGGCGATCTGCGCGTTGCCGGCTGTGCGGATGACCTGGTTCAGCGTGACGTTCTCCTTGCGGAGCTTCGCGGGGTCGACCTGAACCTGGATCTGCTGGTCACGCATGCCCCACACGGCGACGTTCGCGACGCCCTGCACGCCCATCAGCCGGGGACGGATCGTCCAGCGGGCGATGACTGACTGCTGGATGGGACTGAGGTCGTCCGACCTGAGGCCGATCATCATCACGCGGCTGGATGACGAGAGCGGGGGCAGCATGGTCGGCGGCTTCGACACGTTCGGGAAGGCAGCACCGCCGAGCTGGGTGAGACGCTCCTGCACGAGCTGACGGCCCTTGTAGACGTCGAAGCCCTGCTCGAACACGAGGACGATCGATGAGAGACCAGGCGTCGAGGACGACCGGATGACGTCGACACCCTCGACACCGTTCAGCAGGTCGGCCTCGAGCGGCACGGTGAAGAACTGTTCGACCTCTGCAGCCGACAGCCCCAGCGACTCCGTCTGGATCTCGACGTACGGCGGAGTGAACTCCGGGTAGACGTCGGCCGGCGCGTTCGGCAGCGTCGTGAAGCCCACGACGAGGATTGTCGCGGCCAGACCGACGATGAGCCCTCGCAGCTTGATGGAGCCGCTGACAAGCGCGCGGATCATCGGGTGTCCCGCGCTGCGTTGAGGTCCATGGATGCGGATCGACGATGCGTCATGGCGACTCCCTGGGAGAGACGAACGGGCCGCCGCTGGACCGGCCACCTAGACGCAAATTAGCCCTATCCTGAGACAAATGTGAGAGAAATCGAAAAACTCTCAGATTCATCCACAACCGATCGGAACCGTCCCGCCCATCGGCAGATTGACCATCGTGCTTTGCGCACTACATCTGGTCCGCCGCGCCCGCCCGCCTGGCCCCTTCGCGGAAGAACCCCTCGACAGCCTCGATGTCGGGCAGTTCCGTCAGCGGCCGAGCTGCCCCGAAGGGGGCGTTCCAGAAGTCGCCCTCGTGCTCCGACCACGGTCCGACGTACGCGTAGGGCTCGCTGAGGAAGGCGTCGCCAGGTGAGACGCCGTAGTTGACCTCGTCGACCGAAATCCCGATGTCGAAGTGCTCTGGCCAGATGACCGGTTCCTGGTCCGGCGCGAAGGCGCGCATCGCCGCGTCGCCTAGCGAGAACGCCGCGAGGATGACCGCGACCGCATCCGGATCGACCTCTATGGGATCGCCGTCCGAGACGCCAGGGCCCTGGTCGTACACATCCCTGAGGGGACGCGGTTCGACGCCTGCGGCACGGGCAAGGCCGGCGAACGTGCCGCCCAGCGGGAGGCTCGCGTTGGGCGTGACCAGCTCCAGACCATCGACCCTCAGATCGGGCGCGCTCTCGGTGCCGAAACCACCCGGTCTGACCCGCAGCCGAATCGACTGGCTTTCGGCGTACTGCGGACCTGCCAGCACCAGTTCCGCGATGCCGTGCAGCGACCGCCTGGTGAGCTCTAGCCTCGATCGGTCATGGGTCATCTCTTCACGCCTCTCATCTGCAGGTGTAACGCCACGGGGACTCGTGGCACTAACTGACGGAACGGTGGATTTCCAGCACCCGTTCATGCGGATAGGTGTCAGGCAACCGAGGAGGCGTTACATGACATCGGTAGACCACACAGCCAACGACGGGCCATCGAGCGCCTGGCACCTGGTAAACCCAGTCGACGTACCCGAAGAGGGGCGCGTACGCAGCGTGACGGTCGATGGCCGAAGCATCGCCTTCACCCGGTGCGGCTCCACGCTCGGCGCGATGGAGAACCGTTGCCCGCACCAGGGTGGCCCACTGGGAGAGGGATCGATCGAGAAGGGTCTGCTGCGCTGCCCATGGCACGGATATGACTACGATCCGCTCACCGGTGAGTCGCCGGGTACGTTCGGCGATGCCGTCATGGTCTTCGACGTCGAGGAGCGTGCTGACGGCGTCTACGTACGGCTACCGGAACCGGTCCAGGTCGAGCGGACCGTCGCCGATGTGCTCGTCGAGACCCTCGTCGCTCACGGGGTGACTCGGGTGTTCGGCATGGTCGGGCACTCCAACCTGGGATTCGCCGACGCGCTTCGGCGTGCTGAGGAACGGGGTGAGCTGACGTTCATCGGGATCCGACATGAGGGCGCCGCGGCCTTCGCTGCGAGCGCGTACGGCAAGTTGACCGGTCGGCCCGCGGCCTGCTTCGCAATCGCCGGACCCGGCTCGACCAACCTGCTGACCGGCTTGTACGACGCGAAGCTCGATCAGTCTCCAGTCATCGCGATCTCCGGGCAGGTGCCTTCCAAGGTGCTGGGCCGAGGCGCGTTCCAGGACCTCGACCTCGCTGCGGTCTTCAAAGATGTCGCGGTCACCTCGACGACGGTTCACTCCGGGAGTGATCATGCCGAACTGGCCGCCATCGCGGTCAAGCACGCCCGGGACGGGCGCGGCGTGGCGCACCTGATACTCCCGGATGAGGTTCAGGCCCTGCCGTCTGAAGCGCCAGCCGCATCGCCAGATGGCCGCTACTCCGGCGGCCTTGTGCGTCCCGACGGGGCCGCGCTGGCGAACGCGGCCACGCTCGTGACCGAGGCCAAGCGACCGGTCATCATCGTCGGACACGGTGCTCGCGGAGCGGAGGCCGAGGTCACCAGGCTGGCAGAGCGCCTGCATGCGCCGGTGCTGACCACGTTCAAGGCCAAGGGTTTGGTTCCCGACAACCATCCTTTGGGCGCGGGCGTCCTCGGTCGAAGCGGCACACCCGTCGCGAGCTGGCTGATGAACGAGTCCGACCTGCTGATCGTGATCGGCGCCTCGTTCTCGAACCACACCGGAATCGCGCCCTTCAAGCCGATCGTGCAGATCGACGACACCGTCGCCTCAATCGGGCGGTTCGACGCCGTCTCCGCCAATGTCCTGGGTGATGCCGCAGCCGTGGTCGACGAGCTGACCCGCGCCGTCGCCGATGCGACGCCAATCGACCAGCGACCCGACGTGGCCGCTCGATGGGCGATCTGGCGTGCTGAGAAGGCCCAGCGGGCGGCCGACGACCGAGGTGCCGGGGTCTCGGCCGCAGCCGTCTTCGCGGCACTCTCGGACCATCTCCCCGAGGATGCCGTCGTCGCGGTCGACGTGGGCAATCACGCGTACTCCCTCGGGCGCTACCTCGAGTCAAAGGGGCAACCGGTGCTGATGTCGGGCTACCTCGGCTCGATCGGGTTCGGCTATCCCGCCGCTATCGGGGCCTGGGCAGCCGACCCCGACCGTCCAGTCGTGGCAGTCACCGGCGATGGTGGCTTTGGGCAGTACGCCACAGAGCTGACCACGGCGGTGAAGTACGACATCCCGATCAAGCACGTGCTGTTGAACAACAACGCGCTCGGCAAGATCAGCAAGGAACAGCTCGCCGCCGACTATCCGGTCTGGCACACCTCGCTCCGCAATCCCGACTGGGCGGACTATGCCGAGCTGTGCGGCGCGACGGGCATCAAGGCCACGCGACGCGATCAGCTCGACGCCGCCATGACCACGCTCTTTTCGACCCCCGGACCCGTCCTGCTCTGCATCGAGCAGGACGCCGAACTGCTCTGAATCCAGACCACCACCCACCACCCATCCCAGGAGAAACCGTGACCGAAGCACCAGCCGCACCCTCGGCAAGCGCCTACAGCGACCTCAAGGCGCTGTTCATCAACTGCACGCTGAAGAGATCACCCGAACCGAGCAACACCCAAGGTCTCGTCGACATCAGCCGCCGCATCATGGAGGCTCACGGGGTGCAGGTCGAGGTCGTACGCGCCATCGACCACGACATCGCCACCGGAGTCTGGCCTGACATGACGGAGCACGGCTGGCCGACCGATGATTGGCCGGCGATCTTCGAGAAGATCAAGGCCGCCGACATCCTGGTGCTCGCCGGACCGATCTGGCTGGGCGACAACAGCTCGATCATGAAGCAGGTCCACGAGCGTCTCTATGGCGGCTCACACCTGCTCAACGACCGCGGTCAGTACCTCTACTACGGACGGGTGGGCGGCTGTCTGATCACCGGCAACGAGGACGGCATCAAGCACTGCGCGCACAACGTGCTCTACACGCTGCAGCACATCGGATACACCATCCCGCCGCAGGCCGACGCCGGCTGGATCGGAGAGGCCGGACCTGGTCCGTCGTACCTCGACCCCGGCTCAGGTGGCCCCGAGAATGACTTCACCAACAGGAACACCACCTTCATGACGTGGAACTTGATGCACCTGGCCCGACTGCTCAAGGACGCCGGCGGCATGCCGGCATACGGCAACCAGCGTTCCGAATGGGACGCGGGCTGCCGATTCGACTTTGAAAACCCGGAGTACCGGTGACATGACAGGCGCTACGCTCTGGCCGTGGTCAGTCCGAGCATCGACGACGCGATCGTCGCTGGTGTTCGGTCCGGCGATGAGGCTGTCTTCGCCCAACTGCTGAACGAGTGGTCACGATCCATGCTGCTGCTCGCCCGCACGTTCGTCTCGACGGAGGCCTCTGCCGAGGAGGTCGTCCAGGAGACGTGGCTTGCCGTCATCCGCGGCATCCACGGCTTCGAGGGCCGCTCCTCGCTGCGTACGTGGGTCTACCAGATTCTGGTGAACACCGCGAAGAGGCGCGGCGTGCGCGAAAGCCGCGTGGTGCCGTGGGGCACGCTGACCGAGGACGATCGCGCCTCGACCGTCGATCCGGCGCTCTTCCGCGATGATGACGATCAGTATCCGGGTGGGTGGCGCTCGTTCCCTCAGGAGTGGGACTCCGCCGAAGGCAGCGTCCTCGCCGGTGAGGTGCGAGCCCATCTCCGGGCCGCGATCGACGCCCTGCCAGAGCGCAAGAGGGTCGTCATCACCTTGCGTGATGTGATGGGGCACAGCTCCGATGAGGTCTGCGACATGCTGGAGATCTCGGGCGCGAACCAGCGCGTGCTGTTGCACCGGGCGAGGGCCGCTGTGCGTGCTCAGCTGGCGGGCTTCCTCGTTGGCGATGGCACCTCTGATAGCGATGGAGTGATCTGAGATGAGTCACCTGACCTGCCAGGAGTTCGTCGAGCTGGTCACCGAATACTTCGAGGGCACACTCGACGACGACACGAGAATGCGCTTCGACGAGCACCGTGCCCTGTGCCCCGGTTGTGAGACCTACCTGCAGCAGATGCAGGAAACCGTGGCCCAGCTCGGCGAGATTCCCGTCGAGACCCTGTCGATCGAGATGGAATCTGTTCTCCTCTCCGCCTTCCGCGACATCCACCGCGGGCCGCCAGCCGATCGCGCCCCCTGAATCGAGAAGCCATGCCCGACGTCGAGTTCACGAACCTGTTGATGGTCGCCGTCATCGCGTTGATCGCGCCGCTGGCTCTCGGTCTGGCGCCGCGGCTCAGGCTCCCGGCTGTCGTGCTGGAGATCGTCGCGGGCATCGTGGTTGGGCCGCAGGTCTTGGGCTGGGTCGAGGTGGACCTGCCGGTCTCCATCGTGTCGCTGCTCGGCTTGGCGTTCTTGCTCTTCCTGGCCGGACTGGAGATCGACGTCCACCAATTGCGAGGGCAGATGCTGCGCCTTGCCCTTCTGGGGTATGCCGCGACGCTGGTGCTCGGGCTCGCCGTCGGAACGGCTTTGGACGCTGTCGGCTGGGTCGCGAGCCCGGGCCTGGTCGCCGTGACGCTCTCAGCGACCTCGCTCGGCTTGGTCGTGCCCGTGCTCAAGGACGCCGGAAGAGTGGAGGGCCGGGTCGGCCAGACCGTGGTGGCTGCCGCGTCGGTTGCCGACTTCGCCGCGATCGTCTTGCTCTCGCTGTTGTTCTCCACCTCCGACACGAGCACCGGGAGCCGGCTGGTCCTCCTCCTCTCGTTCGCAGCCCTGATCGCGGCCACCGCGGTTGCCGCCACCCTGGCCGCACGCTCGAAGCGGCTGACGATGACCTTGACCTCGCTGCAGGACACCACGGCTCAGATTCGAGTGCGAGCAGCCGTGGTTCTCCTGGTGGCATTCGTGGCACTGGCCGAGCAGTTCGGACTGGAGAGCATCCTCGGGGCGTTCATGGCCGGCGCAGTGGTGGGGCTGGTCGATCGGGACTCGGCTTCTCACCCGAACTTCCGCACCAAGCTCGAGGCCATCGGCTATGGCTTCCTGATTCCGGTGTTCTTCGTGAGCAGCGGGATGAGGTTGGACCTCAGCGGGCTGATGGAGAATCCCGCCGCTCTTGCCAGGGTTCCGGTCTTCGTGATGGCACTGCTCGTCGTACGTGGGCTCCCGGCTGTGTTGTTCAGGAGGCTCGTCGACCGGCGCTCGTTGATTGCCGCCGGGTTGCTCCAGGCGACCTCACTGCCGTTCGTGGTGACCGCTACGCAGATCGGAGTCCTGACCGGCCTGATGAGCGGAGTCACTGCGGCGGCTCTGGTGTGCGCGGGGCTCCTGTCCGTGATGGTGTTCCCGGCCGTCTCACTTCTGCTCCTCCGCACGCCGCATGAGGACGACTTGCGGCCCGACTCGCCATCGCCACCGCCGGAGTGAGTTCGGCGTGAGCTCTGGACCTAGGCCACAGCGCCGGCGACCCGTTCGAGGACGTTCGCCAGCTGGATGTCGCGACCCGTGACGCCGCCGACATCATGGCTGTTGAGCCGGACGTCGACGCGGTTGTAGACGTTCGTCCACTCGGGGTGGTGGTCCATCTCCTCGATCGGACCGGCGGCGCGATTCATGAAGTCGAGCGCAGCCCGGAAGTCGGTGAACTCGTACGTCCGCACGATCGCCTCGCCCTCCTGTGACCAGCCCGGCAGCGACTCGAGGGCTTCTTCGATCTGGGCATCGGTGTACGTCGACATGCCTTCGACGATACGTCGGGGTCCCAGTCGTCAGTAGCCCCCGCCGCCACCGGTGTCCGCGGTCTTCGAGATCTTCTCGCCTGCGGGCGAGACGACCCACCAGATGCCACCCTTGCCCTGACCTTCGGTGTCACCCACCTCGCTGTCGTCGGCGTACGTGTAGAGCGGCATCCCCTCGAGCGTGACCTGCTTGGCGCCGTCAGCACCCGTGATGGTCCCGACCTCGCCGGTCACGCCATCGACCTTCGGCTTGTCGGACGACGAGGTGATCGCCGGCCACTCCCCCGCACAAGCGCCGGTGCAGGCGCTCTTGCCGGATCCTGGGGTGTCCTTGTCGAACACGTACGCGGTCATGCCTTTGCCGTCGACGACGATCTTGCCGAGCGAGCTCGACGAGGTGCCGATGTCGGATCCCTTGGCGGGGACGTCGCCCGACGAGTCGGACCCCCCGCACGCGGTGAGGGCCAGGACGGCCAGCGACGTGCCGGCCATGGCGAGTGTCAGCCTGCTGCTCATGCGGATCAACTTCCTTCGGTGTGGTGACGAAGGGGCATACGTCCCTGTAGTGAGGACGAGATCGAGACCTTGGGCGTTCAATGGTGGGGAAGGTTGAACGATTCGGCCGCGTTCACCGTTGTAGGGCCTGGAGGACTGATGCCCGAGGACCAGGACGAGCTGCTGCGCGCACTGCACGATGCGCACGCGCCTGCCCTCCTGCGCTACGTCACCCGGCTGACGTACGACCCAGCGCTCGCCGCAGGACGTCGTGCAGGAGGCACTGTTCCGCGCCTGGAAGCGGCCGGCGATCCTCGAGCAGGGTGACGCGGCTTCGCGGGCGTGGCTCTTCACGGTCGCACGCAACCTGGTGATCGACGATCGCCGCAGCGCCCGGCACCTCCACGAGGTGACGACTGAACGGATGCCGGAGACGTCCCGGTCGGACGGCACCGACGCGACGCTCGACCGGTGGCTCGTGGCCGACGCGCTGCAATCGCTCTCCGCAGAGCACCGCCAGGCCGTCGTCAACGCGTACTACCTCGGCAGATCCGCCGCCGAGATCGCCCGTGAGGACGGCATACCGGAAGGCACCGTCCGGTCACGCATGCACTACGCGCTCCGCGCCCTACGACTCGCAATGCAGGAAAGGGGGGTCACACGATGAACGACGATCCGTTCCACGACTGGGACGCCGCGTACGTTCTCGGGCTGCTCGGCCCCGACGACCGGCGGGCGTTCGAGCAGCACCTGACGACCTGCGCCTCGTGCTCGGCGGCGGTCGCCGAGCTCGCCGGCATGCCCGGCATCCTCGCCACCCTGAGCAAGGAAGAAGCCGTCGCGCTCCTCGAGCCCATCGACGAACCCGCCTCCGACGGTCTCGTGACTCGTCTCGCCGTCGCCGCCCGGCAGCGCCGTCGACGCGTACGCCTGGCGATCGCCGGTGCCGGTGTCGCCGCAGCGCTCGGCCTCGGCATCGGCGGGTACGTCGTGGGGTCCGCGGACGAGCCCTCCTCTGGGCAGTTCGTCGCGATGAGCGAGGTGCAGCCCGGCATCATGACGGCCAGCCTGCGCGTCGAGAAGAAGGCCTGGGGCACCAAGCTCGACTGGAACTGCCACTACCTCGCCACCGGCGGCTACGGCGCCAGCCGGGTCTACGAGCTCGTCATCACCGACACCTCCGGTCGCGAGACCGTCGCGGCGACGTGGGTCGCCACGAGCCCGAAGGCGGCGTCGCTCTCGACCACCAGCGCCGTGCCGAAGGACCAGATCCGCCGCGTCGACATCCGCCTGGCCGGCTCGGCGAAGCCGCTGACGGAGACGGAGCTTTAGGGCTGGAGCTGCCGGGATCGATTCGCTCTGCTTGGAGCTGCGGGGATCCCTTCATGGGCGGCTTCGCCGCGACGGAGGGGCCCACTCGATTCACCACCCTGTTTCACGACATGACAAGACCCCGTCGCCAAAACCGGGGCGACGGGGTCTTGTCATGTCGTGGAGGCCATCGGAGCTTACTCGAAGCAGGCTTACCTAACTCCGAAGTGGCAACGGATACTCGATTTGCCGCTCAATAAGTCCCCTCGACCACTGTCAGAACGACGAATTCACAAGCTTCCTCGGCGTATGAATGAGGAGGAATTGCAGTCGATCGTTGATGCCTACGTATCGGGTGTCAGTGCTCAGGTGATTGGAGAGAAACACGGGATTGCCAGGAGCACAGTGCTCAGACTGCTCCACCAGCGTGGGGTCAAAGTGCGCAAACGTGGAGTTCGTGTCAACTACGAGGCACGTAGGTCTTCTTCGCACTGATGAAGCTCTTCGGTCATCGCCAACTCAAGGTAGATCTTGGACAGCTTCTTGTAATCAGGCTCTGGTCGGACGACAGATCGCACATGAAGCGGACCAGGAGTACGGCGCACTGCTTTCGCGGGTTGCCGGGTCTGCGGTCAGACGATCGCCTGCTGCTTGATTGCTCGCTCGAGTTTTCGGAAAATCTGCCTGAGCCGACCGAGCGCAATCGCCTAAGCCCCCCGCCTTGGTCCACGCCGAGCCGACTGGATCAAGACAAGGATAAGCAGGGCCACCCACCACGTTCTGGTGAGCGTGTTGGTATACATCGCCGCCGCCCCAGCTAATGCGAACAACACGAGCCCAGCCACGAACAGCCCTCGTTTCACGGGACCCACCAATGTGTAAAGCCTGTACCGGAAATCTTCGCTCCAAAAGATCTCATGTGCCCGGCACCCACCAGAATGATGTAAAGCCGGAATGTGGAACGCTCGCACCAAAAAAGCTCAAGTGCCCGCGCACTCTCCACGAGGTCGCCATCTTAGCTGACCCATACGACCAGTATCCGTCGTACCCGCAATACTTCCAGGCCCTCCAGACCGATCTGGTTTGTACCTGCAGTCCCGCCACATGGAGCCCCGCCAGCGCTCGGTATTTTTTGGGGAACACTTCGGACAGGCCACCAAAGAGACCGATCGAAACTGAAGTCGTTGCATAAATAATTCTCGCCGATCGTGGGAGTGCACCCCAATGCGAGCTCCCACCGAATCTCATCGGACCGTAGTACTTGAATGTGCCCTTACAGTGGCACTTCTTGCGTTTTGGTCCTGGATCCTGTCGAGCACCAGAGAGGTCGGCACTATTCACTGGGTCTGTGGGGTAGGTGTAGGCGTTGTCGTTGCCGCCCGGAACTGGGTCGTGGGAGAGGAATCTTCCCGTCCCCGAGTTGTAGAGCCTCGCTCCCATGAGGGTGAGGCCGCCAAGGTCGTCCGTAGAACGCTGCTCAGCGCCGAGCCATGCGTAGTGCTGCCCGAGTGAGGCGTTCGGGGTTCTTGGAATGCCGAATTCTGTGGATTCGGCGTAATTGGTTAGACCGGTGATGCTGGTGGAGTCGGCCATGGTGGATACGACATCCCCGTGCAGGTTGGACAGCTGGATGCTCGCTGTCCCGTCTGAGGACTGGATCATACCGAGGTCTCCGTCTGGTCCATCGATGTTCCTGGTCCAGGTGTTGGTCCACCCTGTTGATGCGTCCGGTCGAGTCTGTTCAGCGGTCCACGCGGGTGAGTCCGAGTCGTCGGCGTAGTGATTGGTGGTTTCTCTGAGGTCGACGCCGGCGGTGGTGTTGACGGTCCCTGACATCCGTTCCAAAGGGTCGAGGGTAAACGTCTTGGCGTAGGCCGAGCTGCTGGTTGTCGGGTAGTTCTGCGACTCGCTGGCGACCATGTCGTCGGCGAAGTACCTCACATTGAGTGCTGAACCTCCCGGCTGATTGGTATCAACAGCTGGCACTGTCCGGGTACGGCCGAAGTAGTCGTAGGAGTAGCCGCTGTTGGTGATCCGATCGGCGATGTCGAACGTCGTGGAAGTGGTCGTCGGACTCGATGTGGAGCAGGCTCCGTTCGTCCCAGGAGCGCCCGTTGCCAAGCTCGTGCGGTCTGAGTCGAGCGTGAGGGTGTAGTCGCGGGTGGTGCATTGGCCGGCGACATAGTCCCTGGTCTCGGTAAGTCGGTCGCGCCAGTCGTAGCTGTACCCAAACTTCGACTCTGGCGAGTCGGCGACACGTACTCGCCCGTGGGGGTCGAACCATTGGTCGAATCCGGCGATCTTGGTCGACCCCATGGTGTAGCTCAGTGACGTCTGTTCTCCACCTTCGTCGTAGACAGACTTCGCGGTCAGACCGTTGGGATAGACCAGAGTGGTGTTGCTGCCGTCGGCATCGTAGGCGGCAGTGAACTCATCCGGCCCGGACGCGAGTCCGACGTCGAGCTTGGTTACCAGGCCGCGGCGTTCGGTGTTGCCGTCTGCGTCGGTGCCGTCGTAGGTGTAGGTGTAAGTCCCCTTCCCGTCGTTGAACGTCCTGGCCCGCCCAGCCGAGTCATACGTGGTGGCTGCGGTGTTGCCTGCGCCGTCAGTCTCGGTCAACGTCCGACCCCAGGAGTCCTCGGTGGTCGCGATCGTGTTTCCACCGGCCGTTGCGGACTTCAGGTCACCGGTGGTCGCCGAGTACGCGTACGTGGTTGCCGGTACCGCCTGGTCTCCCGAGACGTCACCATCGATGGTCTGTGTCAGCGCGGTTTTGCGTCCGGCCGTGTCATAGGTGGTGACGGTGTCGCGGGTCATCGGCGACGATGCTTCTTCGGTGCGGGTGGGGTTGAGCAGATAGTCATATCCGGTCGTTGTCCCGACCGGAATGCTCGAGGTGGCCGCCGCCGGCGCAACCTGGCACACCTCACCCGCCCACTCGGGGTGGTTCCGGCAGGCCACGACCGAGGCGGAAGCATCCGCTGTGTAGTAGGTCGTGATCGTCGACTTCGCGTCCGAACCCGCACCGTCGGTCGTGGACACCCCTTGTGGGGTGCGGGTTTCGATGGTCTTGCCTTCGGTGTCGAACCGGGTCAGCTCAGTTGACCAGGTGTCGGCACTGATTTTGGTCGACGTGCGAGTTGGTGCGCCGAGTTTCCACCCATCTCCGTCAGTGGAGACGACTTTGTCGTAGCGGTAGCGGACTCGTTGCCGGTCGAAGGCTGATGATTCGTCGGTGCTGACCAGGAAGTCGCGTTGCTCCACCAACAGGTTTTGCGGTGGCGCGCTCGCGTCTGGGGTTGGCCTGCCGGGCACGAGGCTGGCGTCGGCCTCGTCGTCATACACGTTGTACGTCTTCGGTCGCCCCGACATCACCGCGCCGTTGGCCAGCACCACGGTGCGTGCGGGCTCCCACTGCGCTTTGATTCTGGTGCCTCCGCCGTTGTAGACGGCTTTGGTGGTCAACAGGTTCGCCGCTGCGGCGGTGTCTCCTCCGGCTGCTAGCGCCCGATTGCGGTTGCCATCACTCAATTGCCACACCCCGTTGCCGACAGAGTCGTAACCCGTGGAGTCAACCTGCCAGGCTCCTGCGCCGTAGGACGCGGTGTTGGTGGTGCGCCCTTCCTTGGTGAAGTAGGAGATCTCGGCGTAGGTCATGTCTGAGGTGCCGGACGCGTCTGGGCCGAACACCGCCGTCGCTTCGGTGGGTGCTTGCGGCTGTCCCCAGGTGGCGACCGTGCTGGCTTCGAGGGTGGGCAGGCCTGTGCCGGACAGGGCGATGTCGTAGTCGACCGTCCACGTGGCGTCCGATCCGCCTACGGCCGCGTCCTGCGCACGGGTGACCGAGGCCGATTCCGACCCCGCGACACCGGATACCCGCTGCGTCGTGCAAGAGCTGACCGCACTCCATTCGACCTACGTCGTCCCATCCGCGACGGCCGCCACCGAATGGGCGATGCTCGCCAAAGAGGAAGGCACCACGTACCTAGGACGAGTCCGAGAACGAGCCGGCAGAGACGCAATCGCCATCTCCGTGCCGATAGATCGAGCGCGGGCCACTCGCGTAGTGCTCATTGCCGACCCCGTCAACGGTCGCTTGCTAGGCGTCGAGGAACTCAACCATGCCGGCCACATTGAATTGCGGAAGATCTTGGTCTTCCTCCAGTCGCGAATCGCCTAATGCACTTTTCGACCAACCCAACGGATCCGACACGAACAAGTGCCTGGTTCTCAAAGGAGAACCAGGCACTTGATTTGAGTTAGACCCAAAAGGTCACGCTCAGTGGAGCTGCGGGGAATCGAACCCCGGTCCTATGGCGCTGAGTCAGGGCTTCTCCGGGTGCAGTTCGTCTATCGCTTTTCTCGGCCCCGACGCTCGGACGAACGCGTCGCCGACAGGCCCAGTCGCAGAAAAGTCCCGATCACACGCTGCGACGCCGTGTGATCAGCAAGTCCCCTAAATGAGACTGGCGATCCGGAGCGGGAACGCCCCCGGGCCAGCCCTTCACCTATCGCTTAAGCAGCGAGGGCGAAGTCAGTGCGCTTTGAATCGGCACTTGTTGGTTTCCAGAGATCGTTTAAGAGATAACCCTGGATCCTCTACCCGCTTCACCTGAATCGAACGACCTTAGTCGAAACCGATCAGCCCCTCTTGAGTTTTCAAACGCTGCCGAAGCAACGTCACCATCCTACTCCTGTACAACCGCGAGCCCGAGTGCAGGAATTCCTTCGACATGGAAAGCCGCTACTCCTCAGCGAGCAGCGCTTCCGGGCTGACGGCTCGGCCGTGGATCAGCGCCGCCGCGCAGACGCCCGCGACCACCAGCATGCCGACGCAGATCAGCGTGCCCGTGCGGAAGCCCGGGCCGAACACGTCCGGATCGGCGAAGTTCTTGCCGGCGATCCCGGCGATCGGCGGGATCGCGGCGACGGCCAGCAGCGAGGCCGTACGCGCGACGGCGTTGTTGATGCCCGAGGCGATGCCGCTCTGCATGTCGGGCGCCGCCGCCAGCACGGCGGTCGTCAGCGGGGCGACGAGCATCGTGAGGCCGATGCCGAACACGATCGCGCCCGGCAGCACGTCGATCCAGAAGTTGGTGTCGCTCGTCGATGCCGAGCCAGAGCAGCAGGCCGCCGGCGGCCACGATCGGGCCGATCGTCATGGGCCAGCGAGGGCCGATCCTGGTGCCGACAGCACCAGCCTTCGACGAGAACAGCAGCATGAGGATCGTCGCCGGGATCGTCGCGAGACCTGCCTCCAGCGGCGAGAAGCCGGCGACGTACTGCAGCTGGAGCACCAGCAGGAAGCCAGACGCAGCGAGCGCCCCGTAGATGGCGAACGTGCAGATGTTGGCCGCGGTGAACACCCGGTTCGCGAACAGCTCGAGCGGCACCATGGCGTGCGGCGTCAGCTTCTGGTGGATCACGAACGCCGACCAGCACGACGAGCCCGGCGACCGACCACATCCACGACTTCTCGACCAGCCCGTACGTCAGGAAGGCCAGCCCGGCGGCCGTCAGCGCCGGCGCCACCGAGATCGAGCTTCTTCTGCTCCCCCGTCGTCTCCGGCACGTGCTTGATCGACAGCAGGACGACCACCGCGGCGAGCGGCACGTTGATCCAGAAGATCGATCGCCAGCCGACCATGTCGACCAGCCAGCCGCCGAGCAGCGGGCCGATCGCGGTCGTCACGCCCGCGAGGCCGGACCAGACGCCGATCGCCGGACCGCGGTCCTCGGGCACGAAAGACGCCGAGATGATCGCCAGGCTGCCGGGAGTCAGGAGCGCCGCGCCGATGCCCTGCAGGCCGCGGGCGGCGACCAGCACCTCGATCGTCGGCGCCACCGCGCACAGCACCGACGCCGCCGCGAACCAGGTCACGCCGACGACGAACACCTTGCGGCGGCCCAGCCGGTCGCCGAGCGAGCCGCCGACCAGGATCAGCGCGGCGAGCGTCAGCGTGTAGGCGTTGACGGTCCACTGCTGGCCCGGCAGCGCCGCCGCCGAGGTCGCGGGTGATGGCCGGCAGCGCGAGCCCGACGATCGAGCCGTCGAGGAACGCCATGCCGGAGCCGAGGATCATCGCGGCCAGGAGCCACTTGCCCTGCGCGCTCGCCAGCCTCATGCCGACGCCCCAGGCTCGGCACTCCGAACAGCTCAGCGCCGTTGTGCCACAGCACGCTCCTCATCCACTCGTCGCCGAGACCGAGCCGCTCGAGCGCCTCGACCTGGTGCGCGTACGCGTAGGGGATGTTGGGGAAGTCGGTGCCGAACAGGATCTTGTCCTGCAGCGGCGGCCAGACGCGGCACGACGCCATCGGGAACGGAGGGTCCCCAGAAGTCGACGAAGGTCATCGTGGTGTCGAGCCGCACGTTGGCGTAACCCTCGGCGAGATCAAGGAATTCCGAGATCTCCGGCATGCCGAGGTGCGCGATGATCAGCGCGAGGTCCGGGTGCCGCGACAAGACGTCCTCGACGTTGGCCGGCCCGGTGTGCGTTCCGGGCGCCGGCCCCGACCCTGCGTGCAGGACGATCGGCGTGCCGCTCTCGGCGAGGGCACCCCACACCGGCTCGAGCAACGGATCGTTGGGCGCGAAGTCACCGACCTGCACGTGGACCTTGAAGAGCTCGACACCGTCGGCGATGAGCTTCGGCACGTACGTCGCCGCCTCGGGCTCGGGATAGAACGTCGCCGAGTGCAGCGCGTCGGGCGTACGGGCGGCGAACTCGCCGGTCCAGTCGTTCATGAACCCGGCGATGCCGGGCTTGTGGGCATACGACAGCGCCGAGAACCTCTTGACGCCCATCGCGCGCAGCTGCTCGACGCGCTCGTCGTCGCTGCCGCGATAGGTCACGGGCCACGGCCGCCCGAGCAGCGGCCCGGCCGAGTCGAAGTAGGCCCACACCTTGGCGAGGATCGCCGGCGGCATGAAGTGCGTGTGGACGTCGACGATTCCGGGGATGCCGAGCCGCGCGGCGTATGCCGGCAGGTCAGCGTCCTCCAGGGCCACTGCTACATGCCCTTGAGGCGGCGTCCGAGGTCGCGTTCGGCCTCGCGGGTCGCGTCGCGCTCGGCGATCGCGTGCCGCTTGTCGTAGGTCTTCTTGCCCTTGGCCAGCGCGATCTCGACCTTGGCGCGGCCGTCCTTGAAGTAGAGCGAGAGCGGGATGATCGTCAGGCCCTTCTCGGACGTACGCCGCTCGATCCGGTCGATCTCCTGCCGGTTGAGCAGCATCTTGCGGCGCCGGCGGGTCTCGTGGTTGGTCCAGGTGCCCTGCGTGTACTCGGGGATGTGGACGTGCAGCAGCCACGCCTCGCCGCGCTCGATCTCGCCGAATCCGTCGACGAGGGATGCGCGACCGGCACGCAACGACTTCACCTCGGTGCCGGTGAGGACGAGTCCGGCCTCAAACGTGTCTTCGATGTGATAGTCGTGGCGCGCCTTCTTGTTCTGCGCAACGAGCTTGCGCCCGGTCTCCTTAGCCACGTCACCATGCTCTCACGAGAGATGTAGCCGGGCGAAGCCCGGCAGGCCGGCCCACGGCGAGCTCCAGCGAGCCGTGGGAGTGAGCGAGGGACGAGCGCGAGGCCTGCTACAGCCAGCCCATCGGGTTCACGGTCGAGCCGTTGACGAGACCATGAAGTGCAGGTGGCAGCCGGTCGAGTAGCCGGTCGTGCCGGAGTAGCCGATCGTCTGGCCGCGGCTGACGTGCTGACCCGGGCTGACGATCCAGCGGGTCAGGTGGTTGTACGTCGTGACGACGCTCTCGCCGCGCATCCGGCCGTTGTTGAGGATGATGCGGTTGCCGTAGCCGCCGTTGTAGTACGTCTGCATGACCGTGCCGCCGGCCGCGGCGTGCACCGGCGTGCCGCAGGGGACGCCGAAGTCGGTGCCGTCGTGCAGCTTCCAGACGTGCAGCACGGGGTGGAAGCGCATGCCGTACGGCGAGGTGATCGGGCCGTTGACGGCGTAGGACAGCGTGCCGCCACCGTCGCCGCCGGCGTCGTTGACCTGCTTGGGCGTGAGCGCGCGGATCTGGTCCTCGAGGCGTTGGCGATCGGACTCGAGCGAGGCGAGCTGCTTCTTGTCCTCCGCCTTGAGCTTCGCCGCGGTGTCGCGCGCACCCTGGCGGGCCGTGACGAGCTCGGCGACCTCGGCCGCCTGCGTACTCGGCTGCTGCCTCGAGCTGCTGCTTGCGGACCAGGTTGGCCGCGGCGGCCTCGCGCTGCGCCTTGACCTGGTCGCGCAGCTTCTTCACGCGGTCGCGGTTGACCTCGAGGATCACCCGGGTGGCGGCGAGGCTCCTGCATCGTCGCGAGCTGGTCGTCACTGACCGCATCGTTGAGGCTCATCTGCTCGGAGAACGCGTTGGGGTCCTCGCCGCGCAGGAGGCTCGCTGAACGCCCGCATGCCCGGGTCGCCCTGCTCGATGTTCTGCGACCGCGAACTGCTCGACCTTGGCCTCGGAGCTGCGCAGCTCCGCCTTGCCCTTGCTCAGCCGGGCCATGGCCGCGTCGAGCTCGGCCTCGGTCGACGCGAGCTTGGCCTGCATCTCGGCGTCCTGCGCCTTGGCGGTCGCGAGCGCGCCGCGGGTGTTGCTGAGCTTGGACTTGGCGGCGTCGAGCTTGCCCTGCGCGGTCTTGAGCGCGGCGACGGCGTTGGCGTACTTCTTGGTCGAGAGCTCGAGATCCTTCTTGGCGTCGCCGATCTTGCCGCTGACGCCCTTCTTCTGCTTCTCGAGGTCGTCCTTCTTGTCGGCGAAGGATGGCGTCGTCAACGCGGCGATCAGCGCTGCAACCAGCAGCACCGCCATGGTCGCCTTGCGGGTGGTGAAAAACATGACCTCGACCTCTGGGGAAGATCCTCCCGAGGGAGGACGTGTCGGTTGTCTCCCACGCACCTTACGTCACATCGAGTCACACCGAGAAGCATTTCCGCCGGCGCGGCAGTGCGGCTAGACGTCGAGGTACTTGCGCGTCATGACCAGCGTCGGGACCAACGCGAGCACCAATGCGAGCGCCGTCGTCATGCCGACCACGACGATCGCCTCGTGCCAGCCGACCCATGTCGTGAGCTGGCCGAGCGGTGTCACGCAGATAGTGGTAGACGACGAAGTACATGAACGCGGCCAGCCCAGCGGCAGCCAGAGCGGCCGAGAGCAGCGCCGCGATCAGCGACTCGAGCACGAACGGCAGCTGGATGTGCCAGCTCGACGCGCCGACGAGTCGCATGATGCCGATCTCGCGCCGTCGGGCATACGCCGTCATGCGGATCGTGTTGGAGACCTGCAGGATCGCCGCGACGATCAGCAGGCCGGCGACGCCCAGCGATGCCCACTTCATGTTGTCGAGGAAGTCGAACAGCGGGCCGAGCAGCTTCTTGAGCGAGTTGACGTTGCCGACCCCGTCCATGCCGGAGACCTGGCTGACGACGCCGTCGTACTTGTCGGCGTCCTTGAGGGTCACGAAGTACGACTCCGGGAACGAGTCCGGGCCCAGCGTCTCGAGCTGCTTGCGGCCGGTGTCGGACTGGCCGAGGAGCTGCGCGCGCCCGCTCGTAGTTGTCGCTGGGCGTGCGGTCGTCGAACGACTTGACCTCGGGGTTCTCGCTCAGCGCCTGCCTGCACGGCCGCCTTCTGGTCGTCCGTCGCGACGCCGCCGATGCAGTTGGAGCTCGGCGAGTTCTTGGTGCACAGGTTGACCTGCAGCTGGAGCTTGGAGCCGAAGTACTTCTCGGTGCGGTTGGCCTGGCTCTGGATCAGCAGACCGAGCGCCACCAGCAGCAGCGACACGGTCATCGTGACGACCAGCGAGATCGTCATGGACTTGTTGCGGGACAGGCTTTGACGCAGTTCACTCAAGGTGCTTCGCATCGACGTCTCCTAGTTCTGGTAACCGTAGATGCCGCGGGCCTCGTCACGGACGATCGAGTCCGTTGTCGAGCTCGATGACCCGCTTGCGCATCTGGTCGACGATCGACGAGTCGTGCGTCGCCATGACCACGGTGGTGTCGGTGCGGTTGATCCGGTCGAGCAGCTTCATGATGCCGACGCTGGTCGCGGGATCGAGGTTTCCGGTCGGCTCGTCGGCGATCAGGATCATCGGCCGGTTGACGAACGCGCGCGCCACGGCGACGCGCTGCTGCTCACCACCGGACAGCTCGTCGGGCATGCGGTGGCCCTTGCCCTCGAGGCCGACCATCTCGAGCGTCTCGGGGACGACCTTGTTGATCTCGCTGCGGGACTTGCCGATGACCTGCAGCGCGAACGCGACGTTCTCGGTCACGGTCTTGTTGGGCAGCAGCCGGAAGTCCTGGAACACCGTGCCGACCTGGCGGCGCAGCTTGGGCACCTTCCAGCTCGAGAGCTTGTTGATCTCCTTGCCCGCGACGTAGACGCGGCCCGTCGTCGGGCGGGCCTCGCGGAGGATCAGGCGCAGGAACGTCGACTTGCCCGAACCGGAGGAGCCGACGAGGAAGACGAACTCGCCCTTCTCGATCTCCAGGTCGACGGCGTCGAGCGCAGCGCGCTTCTGGCCGGGGTAGGTCTTGGTGACCTTGTCGAATCGAATCACCCATCGAGTGTAGGTGGGCGACCCCACCAGGCGTCGGACCCGGTCGCCTAGGCCGTTTGCGCGGCAGTGTGTCTCGCGACGTAGTCGTCGACGGCACGCGGGGCCAGCACCGCGTCGAGCACCATGGCGCTCGCGCCGAGGATGCCGCCCCTGCTGGCGGCCGACGTGCTGACGATCCGCAGGTCGTGCGTCGCCAGGGGCAGCGAGCGCTGGTAGACGACCTCGCGTACGCCGGCCAGGAGGTACTCCCCCGCCTCCGAGAGCTTGCCGCCGATCACGATGACCGACGGGTTGAGCAGGTTGACGCACGTGGCCAGCACCGTGCCGAGGTCGCGACCCGCCTGCGCGTACGGCCTGGAGTGCGACGATCTCGCCGGCGACGACGGCGTCGACGATGTCCTGCGAGCTCTCGACGTCGAGCCCGCGCTCGCGCAGCCTGGCGGCGATGGCGGGACCCGCCGCGACCGCCTCGAGGCAGCCGGTGTTGCCGCACCGGCACACGACGTCGTCACTGGCCCCGGCGACCTGCACGTGCCCGAGGTCGCCGGCCGAGCCGAGGGCCCCGCGCATGAGGCGGCCGTCCGAGACGATGCCGGCGCCGATGCCGGTCGCGACCTTGACCAGCAGCAGGTGGGGCGCTGACTGCCACGACGTGACGAACTCGCCCAGCGCCATGAGGTTGACGTCGTTGTCGACGAGCACCGGGCCGACGAACGTCTTGCCGAGGTGGGCCGGGATGTCGAAGTCGTGCCAGCCGGGCATGATCGGCGGGTTCGCCGGCCGGCCGGTGGCGTGCTCGACCGGGCCGGGTACGCCGATGCCGACGCCGGCCACGTCGCTGACGGGCCGGTCGATCGACGCGAGGAGCTCGAGGCCGATCGCGGTGACGCGGTCAAGGACCTTCTCGGGGCCGTCCGCGATGTCGCTGTCCACGGTCTTCTCGCTCGAGCACCCGGCCCGACAGGTCGGTGACGGCGACGCTGGCGTGCGAGGCGCCGAGGTCGATCGCGAGCACGACCCGGTTGTCGCGGTTGAGCGCGAAACGCGTCGGCGGACGGCCGCCGGTCGAGGCGGCCTCGCCGACCGGCGCGAGCAGGCCGGACGCCAGCAGGGCGTCGACGCGGGCGGTCACGGTGGACCTCGCCAGGGACGAGAGCTGGGCGAGCTCGGCCCGCGTGCGGGGCGTCCCGTCACGCAGCAGCTGGAACAGCTCTCCCGTGCCGGCCAGGGTCGGCGGCAGCGCGGCGGGCACAGTCATGGCCATGAGTAAACCATGCCCCCTTTCACGACCGTTGTGAACCAAGTATGTCGCCTGACGTCATACTTTTGCTTGACGAACGACAAAACGTGTGACTAGCATCACCGCCATGCCACAGCCCCTGCTCGAGATGCGCGGCATCGTCAAGGAGTTCCCTGGCGTACGCGCCCTCGACGGTGTCGACCTCGTCGTACGCGCGGGCGAGGTGCACTGCCTGCTCGGCCAGAACGGCGCCGGCAAGTCCACGCTGATCAAGGTCCTGTCCGGCGCGCACCACGTCGACGAGGGGACGATCCTGTGGGACGGCGAGCCGGTCACGTTCGCCGACCCGCAGGCCGCGCTGGCGACCGGGATCGCCACGATCTACCAGGAGCTCGACCTGATCGACGGGCTGAGCGTCGCCGACAACATCTACCTCGGGCACGAGAAGGCCCGCGGCGGCGTCACCCGCGACCGCGACATGAACCGCTCGGCACGAGAGCTCCTCCGCCGGCTCGGACATCCCGAGATCCGCCCGACCCGCGAGGTCGGCAGCCTCTCGGCCGCCGGCAAGCAGATCGTGTCGATGGCCCGCGCGCTGTCGCGCAATGCCCGCGTCATCGTGATGGACGAGCCTTCCGCCGTGCTCGACCCCGACGAGGTCGACGGCCTGTTCCGGGTCGTCGAGGACCTGCGCTCGTCCGGCGCGGCGATCATCTACATCTCGCACCGGCTCGAGGAGATCCGCCGCATCGGCGACCGGCTCACGGTGCTCAAGGACGGCCGCACCGTCGCGTCGGACCTGCCCGCGCGCGACACGCCGACGTCCGAGCTCATCACGCTGATGACCGGACGCACCGTGTCGTCGGTGTTCCCCAGGCGTACGACCCCGCTGCCCGACGAGCCGCCACTGCTCGAGGTCGACGGCATCAGCCGCGACGGCGAGTTCTCGGACGTGTCCTTCGGCGTACGCGCTGGGGAGATCGTCGGGCATCGCGGGTCTGGTCGGCGCCGGTCGCAGCGAGATCATCGAGACGGTCTACGGCGCCCGCCGCGCGAGCCACGGCTCGGTCAGTGTCGACGGGCGCGACGCTGCGCAACGGCTCGGTGTCCGCCGCGGTCGCTGCCGGCCTCGGCCTGTGTCCCGAGGAGCGCAAGTCCCAGGGCCTGGTCCTCGACGACGCGGTCTACCGCAACATCTCGCTCGCGAGCCTCGACCGGTTCGCGCAGTACGGCATCTCCCGTGAGGGCGCTGAGCGCAAGGCCGCCCACGAGGCCGCGCGATCGGTCGACGTACGCCCCGACGACCCCAACCGCATCATCCGCACGCTCTCGGGCGGCAACCAGCAGAAGGTCGTGCTCGCGCGCTGGCTGCTGCGGTCGTGCAAGGTGCTGCTGCTCGACGAGCCCACCCGTGGCGTCGACGTCGGTGCCCGCGCCGAGATCTACACGCTGATCCGCGAGCTCGCCGACTCCGGCGTCGCGCTCGTGATCGTCTCGAGCGACATCGAGGAGGTGCTCGGCCTCTCCGACCGGGTCCTCGTCGTCGCAGACGGGCACGTCGTCCATGACGGCCCGAGCGACGCCATCAATCCGTCCGGCGTGCTCGACCGGATCCTCGCCGAGCACGACTCGACCACCCGACCAGAAGGACGACGTCGCGTGAGCGACGCCCTGAAGCACGACCCGTCGCTGACCGTGCCCGCACCCGCCGAGGCCCACCGCGCGGCGACCGCGGCGGCAACCTCGGCGTCGCCCGCAACCTCGGCCTCGTCGATCGCGCTGATCGTGCTGTGTGTCGTCGGTGTCATCACGGCGGGCGACCGGTTCGCCAGCACCGACAACCTGGTGACGATCCTGCGCCTTGCCGCCGTGCTCGGCGTCGTCTCGATCGGCATGACGTTCGTGATCACCGGCGGCGGCATCGACCTGTCCGTCGGCGCGATCCTCGCGTTGGCGTCCGTGTGGGCGACCACGACCGGCACGCAGGCGATGGCCGATGACATCGGCTGGATCGCCATGGTGTTCACGGCGGTGGTCGTCGGATCGGCCTGCGGACTGGTCAACGGAGCGCTGATCGCGTACGGCAGAGTCGTCCCGTTCATCGCGACGCTGGCGATGCTGGCCTCCGCACGGGGCCTCGCCGAGCTCATCGCGGACCGCAAGACCCAGATCATCACCAACCAGGGCTTCACCGACTTCTTCGGCGCCGAGCCCCTCGGCATCCCGGTCATCGTCATCATCTTCGCGGCTGGTCACGCGTCGGCGGCTGGTTCCTGCTCAACCGCACGACGTTCGGCCGCCGTACGTTCGCGGTCGGCGGCAACCCCGAGGCAGCGCGACTGGCCGGCATCAAGGTGCAGCGCCACACCGTCTACCTCTACACGCTGCTCGGCGCGACCTGCGGCATCGCCGCAGTGATGCTGATGTCGCGTACGACGACCGGCTCGTCGACGCACGGCACGGGCCTCGAGCTCGACGCGATCGCCGCCGTCGTGATCGGCGGCACGCTGCTCAGCGGCGGCCGCGGCACGGTCGTCGGCACGCTGTTCGGCGTCCTGATCTTCACGACCCTCACCAATGTCTTCACGCTCAACAACCTCTCGACGTCGACCCAGAACGTCGCCAAGGGCGTGATCATCGTGGTCGCTGTGCTCCTCCAGCAGCGCATCGCGAACCGCAAGACCTGACTTCTCCAACCTGTCCGCCCCCACCACCACAGGAGTCCACATGTCCACCATCCATCACCGTCGTCGTCGCGGCCTCGCCCTCGTGGGCGCCTTCGCGGCCGCCACGCTCGTGCTCGGTGCCTGCACCAACGGCTCGCGGCGACGACGACTCGAACTCGAACGTCGTCCAAGAGCAACACCGACAACGACAAGACCGGCGACAAGGTCGTCATCGGCTTCTCGGCCCCGGCTGCCGACCACGGCTGGATGGGCGCGATCACCAAGGCCGCGATCGCCCAGGCCAAGCAGTACGACGACATCGACGCTCAAGGTCGCCGAGGGCACGAACGACGTGAACCTGCAGATCTCGCAGGTCGAGACGTTCATCAACGACAAGGTCGACGCGATCGTGCTGCTGCCGTTCGACGGCGCCGCGATGACCGCCGTGGCCCGCAAGGCCATGGACGCCGGCATCGTCGTGATCAACGTCGACCGCGAGTTCAACTCGCCGTTCGCCGCCCGCACCACGGTGCTGGGTGACAACTACGGCATGGGCGTCTCCGCCGGCACGTTCGTCTGTGACGACGCCAAGGGCGCCAAGGGCAAGATCGTCGCCGAGATCGCCGGCATCGACTCGCTGCCGCTGACGCAGGACCGGTCGCAAGGGCTTCGCGGACGCGCTCAAGAAGTGCGGCCTCAAGGTCAACAACCGCGTCGCCGCCGAGTTCACGGTCGAGTCGGGCGAGAAGGCTGCGTCCAACCTGCTGCAGGCCGCGCCGAAGATCGACTACCTGTGGAACCACGACGACGACCAGGGTGTCGGCGTCCTCGCGGCGATCAAGAACGCCAACCGCGACGAGTTCGTCATGATCGGCGGCGCCGGCTCGGCCAACGTCATGCGCGACATCAAGGCCGACAACACGGTGCTCAAGGCGACGGTCGTCTACCCGTCGACCCAGGCTGCCGACGGCATCAAGCTCGCCCGCCTGCTGGTCCAGGGCAAGTCGATGTCGGACCTCTCCGAGATCGAGGTGCCGCGTCAGCTCAAGCTGGCCGCCCCCGTGGTGACCAAGGACAACGTCGACACCTACATCAAGTCGGCCTTCGAGTCCTGATCGGTCGGGGGTCCGCGGCCTCCACCGCGGGCCCCCGCACCCACCACGTCACACTGAGACCACCACACACGAGAGCAGGGACATGACCGACACACATACCGAGCTCGGGATCGGCATGGTCGGCTACGCCTTCATGGGCGCCGCCCACTCCCAGGCCTGGCGCACGGCCCCCGCATTCTTCGACCTCCCGCTGCACCCGCGGCATGCGGGCGATCTGCGGCCGCAACGAGGACGCCGCCGGTGACGTCGCCCGCCGGTTCGGCTGGGAGTCCGTCGAGACCGACTGGCGCGCGCTGCTGACGCGCGACGACATCGACGTCATCGACATCTGCACGCCCGGCAACACGCACGCCGAGATCGCGATCGCCGCGCTCGAGGCCGGCAAGCACGTCCTGTGCGAGAAGCCGCTGGCCAACACCGTCGCCGAGGCCGAGGCCATGGCCGCGGCAGCGGCCGAGGCCGCGAAGCACGGCGTACGCGCCATGGTCGGCTTCACCTACCGGCGTACGCCCGCCGTGTCGTACGCCCGGCAGCTCGTCGCGTCGGGGCGTATCGGCACGATCCGCCACGTCCGCGGGCAGTACCTCCAGGACTGGCTCTGACGACGAGAACACGCCGCTGAGCTGGCGGCTCGACAAGTCGCTGGCGGGTTCCGGCGCGCTCGGGGACATCGGAGCCCACATCATCGACATGGCGCAGTTCGTCACCGGCTCATCGATCACCTCGGTGAGCGGGCTGATGGAGACGTTCGTCAAGACCCGCCCGATCGCGGGCGAGAGCGCGACGCTCGGCGGCACCTCCACCGCCGACGCGGAGCGCGGACCGGTGACCGTCGACGATGCGGCCGCCTTCACCGCCCGCTTCGCCGACGGCGCCATCGGCGTCTTCGAGGCGACCCGGTTCGCGACCGGCCGCAAGAACGCGCTGCGGCTCGAGGTCAACGGCACGCTCGGCTCGATCGCGTTCGACTTCGAGGACATGAACGTCCTCGAGCTGTTCGACGCGACCGAGGACCCGGCGGTGGCCGGCTTCCGCCGCATCATGGTCACCGAGGCCAGCCACCCGTACATCGCCGCGTGGTGGCCGCCCGGGCCACGGCCTCGGCTACGAGCACGGCTTCACGCACCAGGTCGTCGACCTCGTCACCGACATCGCCAAGGGCGCCGACCCGGCCCCCTCGTTCGCCGACGGTCTCGCCGTGCAGCGCGTGCTCGCCGCGGTCGAGGCGAGCGCCGCCGACGGCACCACCCACACGACAGGAGCTGTCGACATGACCCGACCGATCACCCTGTTCACCGGCCAGTGGGCCGACCTGCCGTTCGAGGAGGTCGCCAAGCTCGCCGGCGACTGGGGCTATGACGGGCTGGAGATCGCCTGCTGGGGCGATCACTTCGATCCCTGGGCCGCCGTCGAGGACCCCGGCTACATCCAGACCCGCCACGACATCCTGGAGAAGAACGGCCTCAAGGTCTACGCGATCTCCAACCACCTGACCGGCCAGGCCGTCTGCGACGACCCGATCGACGCGCGCCACCAGGGCATCCTGTCGTCGCGCATCTGGGGCGACGGCGATCCCGAGGGCGTACGCCAGCGCGCTGCCGAGGAGCTCAAGAACACCGCCCGCGCGGCCAAGCTGCTCGGCGTCGACACCGTCATCGGGTTCACCGGCTCGGCGATCTGGAAGTACGTCGCGATGTTCCCGCCGGCGTCCGAGGAGATGATCGCGGCCGGCTACCAGGACTTCGCCGACCGCTGGAACCCGATCCTCGACGTGTTCGACGAGGAGGGCGTGCGGTTCGCCCACGAGGTGCACCCCAGCGAGATCGCGTACGACTACTGGACGACGCACGCTGCGCTCGAGGCGATCGGGCACCGCGAGGCGTTCGGGCTCAACTGGGATCCCGTCGCACTTCGTCTGGCAGGACCTCGACCCGCTCGGCTTCCTCTGGGACTTCAAGGACCGGATCTATCACGTCGACTGCAAGGACGCGAAGAAGCAGGTCGGCAACGGCCGCAACGGCCGGCTCGGCTCGCACCTGCCGTGGGCGGACCCGCGGCGCGGCTGGGACTTCGTGTCGACGGGCCGCGGCGACGTGCCGTGGGAGGCGTGCTTCCGGATGCTCAACACGATCGGCTACGACGGACCCATCTCGGTCGAGTGGGAGGACGCCGGCATGGACCGCCTGCTGGGCGCGCCCGAGGCGCTGGCGTTCGTCAAGGCGAACCTGTTCGACGCGCCCGACCGCAGCGTTCGACGCGGCCTTCAGCTCCGGCGACTGACCCGACCGTCCGGGAGGGTGACTGCGGCCGACCTGGGCACTCTGCGAGCGAGGCTCTAGGTCACCGCTCAACGGGCGGTCCGGGGCGGCGTTGGCTAGCGTCGAGCCATGAGGCTTCCTCTCGGCGATCCGCGTGACGCTCTGGCCCTGATCGGTCGTGGGCCCGCGCTCGTCGAGCAGGCTTTCGCGCTGGTCCCCCGTACGGTCGCCCTGCTCGACTCCGCCGAGGCGCTCCTCACGAGGGCCGACGCGCTGGTCGACCGCATCGACGACACCCGGAGCGAGGCGGACGCACTGATCGTCCGCACCGCCGGGACGGTCGGCAGCGTCGAGCCGACGATCGAGCGCCTGCAGGCCTTGCTCGACTCCTTTGCGCCGACGCTCGAGCGCCTCCAGCCGACGCTCGACGCGCCTCGCGGAGACCACGCACCCCGACGAGGTCGACGCGATGGTCAAGCTCATCGACCAGCTGCCGGACCTGGTCGAGCGGCTCGAGACCGACATCCTGCCGATGCTCGTGACCCTGCGCACCGTCGGCCCCGACGTGCACGACCTGCTCGACATCACCCGGGAGCTCAACCAGATGCTGGGCAAGCTCCCCGGCATGGGCCGGGTCAAGCGGCGGGTCGAGGAGCAGAAGGAGCAGGACCCGCGAGAACCGGACTAGGCGTCCTGGCCCCTGCGCCAGCGAACGCCGGCCTCGATGAAGTCGTCGATCTCGCCGTCGAGCACGGCCTGGGTGTTGCCGGTCTCGTACTCGGTCCGCAGGTCCTTGACCATCTGGTAGGGGTTGAGGACGTAGTTGCGCATCTGGTCGCCCCACGACGCCTGCACGTCGCCGCGCAGCTCGTCGAGCTGGGCGCGCTCCTCGGCCTTCTTGAGGGCGAGCAGCTTGGCCTTGAGGATCACCATCGCGCTGGCCTTGTTCTGCAGCTGGCTCTTCTCGTTCTGGCAGCTCACGACCGTGCCGGTCGGGATGTGCGTCAGGCGTACGGCCGAGTCGGTCGTGTTGACGCTCTGGCCGCCGGGACCCGACGAGCGGAACACGTCGACGCGGATGTCCTCTTCGGGGATGTCGATCTCGTCGGTCTCCTCGAGCACCGGCACGACCTCGACCGCGGCGAACGACGTCTGGCGCCGGCCCTGGTTGTCGAACGGCGAGATGCGGACGAGGCGGTGCGTGCCGGCCTCGACCGACAGCGTGCCGTACGCGTAGGGCGCCTTGACCGCGAACGTCGTCGACTTGATGCCGGCCTCCTCGGCGTACGACGTGTCGTAGACCTCGACGCTGTAGCCGTGGCGCTCGGCCCAGCGGATGTACATGCGCTGCAGCATCAGCGCGAAGTCGGCCGCGTCGACGCCGCCGGCGCCCGAGCGGATCGACACCAGCGCGTCGCGCTCGTCGTACTCGCCGGACAGCAGCGTGCGGATCTCGAGGGAGTCGATGGCCTTCTGGATGCGAACCAGCTCGCGAGGCGACTTCAGCCGAAGCGTCGAAGCGTCGGCCTCCTCGAGGGCCATCTCGTGCATGATCTCGAGGTCGTCGAGGCGCGTCGCGCAGGCCGGTCACCCGCTCGACCTCGGCCTGCAGCGCAGAGAGCCGGCTCGGTGACGCGCTGCGCGTTGGCCTGGTCGTCCCACAGCCCGGGGTCGCCGACCTCCTCCTGGAGGGTCGCGATCTCCGCGCGGATGGAGTCGAGATCGAGGACCTTCTCGATCGACGTCAGGGTCGCGTCGAGGGCCTTGGTCTGCTCTGCAAAATCGGGTGTCGCCACCCGACGAGGTTACAGGGAGACGTCAGATGCTCTTGCGCCGGAACTCCGGCGCCTGCGTCGGGCCGTTGGCGCCGTGCGACTTCTCGCTGCCGTCGTGCTCAGCACCCTCGGCGGTCGCGTGGTGCTTGCCCTTCTTCTTCTCCAGCGCCTCGCGGAACTTGGCCTTCATGTCGGACTTGTTGTCGGTGCCTTCTGATTCAGCCATACGCGCCACCCTATGCCCATCATGTGATGAGATCGAGCCATGGATACGGACTGCCTGTTCTGCGGCATCATCGCCGGCACGACCCCGGCGACGATCGTCCTGGAGACCGACGACGTCGTCGGCTTCCTCGACGTACGCCCGGTGTTCAAGGGGCACACGCTGCTGGTGCCGCGAGAGCACCTCGTGACGCTGTCCGACCTGCCGGAGTCGCTCATGGTGCCGCTGCTCGGCACCGCCCAGCGCGTCGCCGACGCCATCACGTCCGGCCTCGGCGCGCAGGGCACGTTCGTCGCGATGAACAACGTCGTCTCGCAGAGCGTCGCCCACCTGCACGTGCACGTCGTGCCCCGCACCAAGGGTGACGGGCTGCGTGGCTTCTTCTGGCCGCGCACGAAGTACGCCGACGGCGAGGCCGAGGAGTACGCCGCCAAGCTCCGCGCCGCTCTCGACGGCTAGGCACGCCGCTCGGCTTGTCGAAACGCCTCAACGGGTTCACCCTCTAAAGATCGGGGGCCGACGAAAGAGGCAGACGATGGCACCCGACTATGACGCGATCATCGTCGGCGCTCGCTGCGCGGGATCGCCGACCGCAATGCTGCTGGCCCGCAAGGGCCACCGGGTCCTGCTGGTCGACCGGGCCGAGTTCCCCAGCGACACGCTCTCGACCCACATCATCCACCCTCCGGGCGTCGCGGCGCTCCACCGCTGGGGCCTGCTCGCCCGCGTGGCGGCGACCGGCTGCCCGCCGGTCGAGCGCTACTCCTTCGACTTCGGGCCGTTCACGATCGCCGGCACCCCGCGGCCGTACGAAGGCCACGCCGCCGGCTATGCACCCCGGCGCACGGTCCTCGACAAGATCCTGGTCGACGGTGCCCGGCAGGCCGGCGTCGTCGTGCGCGAGCACTTCAATGTCGACGAGCTCATCGTCGAGGATGGCGTCGTCGTCGGCATCCGTGGCCACGGCGAGGACGGCGTGCAGGTGACCGAGCGCGCCCGCGTCGTCGTCGGAGCGGACGGCCGCAACTCGCACGTCGCCAAGGCGCTCGACACCGAGGACTACCACGAGAAGCCGCGCCTGCTGTGGAGCTACTACACGTACTTCAGCGGGCTGCCGGTCGACGGCTTTGAGGTCCACATCCGCCCGGGCCGCGGCTTTGCCGCCGTCGCGACGAACGACGGCCTGACGATGGTGGTCTGCGGCTGGCCGTACGTGGAGGCCGGGACCTACAAGGCCGATGTCGAGGCGCAACTTCCTCAAGACGTTCGAGCAGGCGCCGGAGTTCGCCGCGCGGGTCAAGGCCGCCAAGCGCGTCGAGCCGTTCAACGGCGGCGCCGTGCCCAACTTCTTCCGCAAGCCGTTTGGGCCCGGCTGGGCGCTCGTCGGCGACGCCGGCTACAACAAGGACCCGATCACGGCGATGGGCATCACGGACGCGTTCCGGGAGGTCGAGCTGTGCGTCACGGCGCTGGACGAGACGCTCACCGGCGCCCGGTCGTACGACGACGCGATGGGCGACTACCAGCGCAAGCGGGACGCGCAGGCGTTGCCGATGTACGAGTTCACGACCGACCTCGCGCGGCTCGAGCCGCCACCGCCGGAGACTCCAGCAGCTGCTCGGCGCCGTCGACGGCAACCAGGAGGCGATGGACGACTTCGTGAGCGTCAACGCCGCGACCCTCTCCCCTGCCGAGTTCTTCGCCCCGGACAACGTCGGCCGCATCATGGGCGCCGCCGCATCGCGGTGACCGCTAGTCGCCGAGCCGCAGCTGCGACGTCGCCTCGGACACGATCGTGGTCTGCGACGTCCAGCCCGGCGGCGCGAGGGCAAGGCTGACGGTGCGCTCGAGGCGTACGTGCACCTGGTCGCCGTCGGTGCTGACCGCGACGACCCGGATGCCGTCGCCGGTGACGTACTGCCCGATCAGCCGCTTGGCCTGGCGTCGTCGACCTTGACCTCGCCGCGGCGGTAGAAGTCGGCACGGCTCAGTCCGTCGGCCGCGGCAAGCGCCGCGCCGTCGGCGACGTTGTCGAGCTGCTGACGTTGCAGGAATGCCGCCGAGGAGTTGACGACCACGACCGCCAGCAGGCCGAGGAACACGAAGAACCCGATCGTCATGACGGTGATCTGGCCGTCCTCACGCCTCATCGCTCGCTCCGGAACGTTCCGTAGGGCTGGGTGTGGGTGCTGTCGACCGTGATGCCGCCGAGCTGGGACCCGAGTGCGCTCGGGGTGAGCGGCAGCGCCTGCGTCGTACGGACGACGACCCGGACCGACGAACCGGGTTGGAGACAGTCCGCCGGCGACGGCAGGCAGGTGATGCGGACGCTCGCCGCCGTCGAGCCCTTGGTCGTCCAGGGCGACCCGTGCCGCAAGCCGCGCGCGCCGCTCCCCCGCCGCGACGTCGGGCGCCTGGAGGAACGCTCGTGCTGCCGAACGGCTCGCCGTCGAGACACCGTAGGACGCTCGTTGGGCGTCGAACACCGCGACGAGGATGTAGACGAAGGGCACGAGCAGCAGGATCGAGAGCCAGACGAACTCGATCGTCGCGGTGCCGTCCTCGCGCTTCATGGCTCCACGTCGCTGACGGCGTGACCTCGCACGGTGATCGGCACGGACGGGCCGAACAGTCCCGAGCGCCGGGACCCGCGCACGTACGACGACCTCGGTGCCGGGAACGCCGCCGACCGTGGTGCGGGTCGCGGTGACGTCGTCGGCATAGCGATCGGCCAAGCGCGTCGCGGATCATGCTGCGGGTGCGCGCGGCTCCGTCGGCGGGAGTCGCGCCGAGCGGCGCCGACGCTCGAGCGCCCTCCGACGCAGCGGCCGCGGCCGTGTTGCGTACGTGGAGCACGAGCGCGACCTGGGCGACGCCGAGCACGAGCGGGACGAGCAGCACCATGATCAGCACGAAGTCGACGACCGCCGCGCCTCGCTCGTGCGCAGCGCGACCGAGCACCGCATGGCTCAGCCGCCGACCGCCGACAGCGCCTGCGTCAGCATCTGGCGCAGCTGCGGTCCGGCGACAGCCGACAAGCACGGCCACGAGTCCTGCGCTCATCACGGTGATCATGACCCAGCCGGGCACGTCGCCCCGCTCGTCATGGCGAGGTGATCGCAATTGCCACATGTGAGTTCCTTCCTACATTCCCGAGGTCAGATGGAGGCCGATGTAGCCGGGGAAGAACGCGAAGACGACGGTGACCGGGAGGATCAGGAACACGACGGGGACCATCATCGCGACCTCCTTGCGGCCGCCCGCCTCCATGAGCTCGCGCCGTCCGGCCTCGCGTACGTCGGCCGCCTGCGCATGCAGGACGTCGACGAGCGGCGTGCCGCGCTCGACCGCGATCGCGAGCCCTTCGGCGAACCGCGCGATGCTCGTGACGCCCGTGCGCGCCGGCGAGCGCGTCGAAGGCCTGCGCCATCGGCGTCCCGGTGCGGATGTCGGCGACCACCCGCGCGAGCTCGTCCGACAGCGCGCCGTGGCAGACCTTCATGATGCGCTCGAGACCGGCGACCGGGCTCTCGCCGGCGGCGACCGCCAGCGCCAGCAGGTCGGCGACGACCGGGAACTCAGCCTGCAGCTCGCTGCTCGTGCGCGGTCACCCGGCTGGACAGGTTGGTGTCGCACAGCAGCACACCGCTGACGAAGCCGATGACGCAGATGACCAGCAGGACCGGCACGCCGGTGCCCGCGCTCGGACCACAGGAGCGCGGAGACGCCGATCGCCGCGGCGAGCCCGGTGACACCCCACAGCACCTGCCGGATGCGAAAGTCCTCGAGCGTCATCGGTCGACCCCAGCCGGACGAGTCGCCGCGACACGCTCGCGGAGCCGCCGAGGAGGTCGCCCACGAACTGCCCGGTCCGGCGGATCGACGGTCCGAACACCGCCTCGACCACGCCGTGCGACCGGCCGGGCACGACGGCGTAGGGGTGCACGTCGCGTACGTAGGGGGTCAGCCGCTGGTCGAGCGACGGCCGTCTCGTGCGGGCCCAGCCGGACGCGGCGAGCAGCAGCCCGCTGGAGAGCATCAGCCCGATCATGCGCCCCGGTCATGCCAGGATCCGCTTCTCGGTCGGCAGCCGGCCGATCCACAGCATGAGCCGGTAGGCGACGACGCACAGCACGGCGCCGCTGGCGAGGACGACGAGCCCGGCCGTGGTGGCGAAACGCTGGACCACGTCCTGCTGGAGGCACATGAACAGCAGGACGACCCACGGCGCGCCGACCGCGAGTCGGGCGCCGTTGACGGTCCACGACTGCCGCGACTCGAGCTCGCCGCGCGTACGCAGGTCGTCGCGCAGGAAGCCCGACAGCGACCGCAGCATGCGGCCCAGGTCGCCGCCACCGACCTCACGGGCGATGCGCAACGCCTCGATGACCCGGTCGCCCACCGGATCGGCGAGCCGCGCCTTGAGCAGGTCGAGGCGAGTCGTGGAATCGGCCGGTCGCCTGGTAGTCGCGGCCGAACTGCCGGAACGGTGCCCGCAGTCCCTCGGGGCCTCGCTCCCCCAGCTGCATCAGCGCCTCGGGCAGCGACAGACCGGCGCGCACGGCGGACGAGAGGTTGTCGACGGCGTCCGGCCACAGCGCGGCATGCTCGCGCGACCCTGCGCGAGGCACGTCCGCGCAGCACCGAGATGGGCAGCGCACGCAGCCATGAGCCCGAAGATGACGCCGATCGCCGGCACGCCTGACGCGGCGGTCAACGCGACGGCGGCCAGCACGAACGCGATGCCGCACATCGCGACGACCTGCGCCGGGGACACGCCCTCGACCCCGGCGCGCGCCAGCAGGTCGGCGATCCGCCCGGTGCGCCGGACGGATCGCCGAGCCGGCCGCCAGCCCGGCTCGGCGAACGTCCAGCCGATCAGCAGCAGGCCGAGGCCCGCCATCAGGCCGATCAGGGCACCCATCGGCCGACTCCCAGCACGTCGTCGAGATCGATGCCGACCTGCTCGTACGCGTCGCGCCGCAGCGGCACGCCATGACCCCGCTCGAGACGGCCGGCACGGCGTACGAAGACCGGCTCGGACTCGATCAGGTCGTTCTCGACCCGGCCGGTGACCGCGACGATCTCGCGCACGGCCCGCGAGCCGTCGGCGGTCGATGCCGGTGTGGACGACGAGGTCGACCGACGAGGCGACGGTCGGCACGACGAACCGTGAGCCGATGTTGTCGCCGGCCAGCAACGGCAGCGTGCACATCTTGACCAGGGCCTGCCGAGCGGAGTTGGCGTGGATGCTCGCCATACCGGGCAGCCCGGCGTTCAGGGCGAGCAACAGGTCGAGGCACTCAGCCGCCCGCACCTCGCCGACGATGATGCGCGAGGGTCGCATGCGCAGCGCTTCCTTGACGAGCACACGCAGCGAGATCTCACCCGTGCCCTCCAAGCCCGGCCTGGCGGGTCTGCATCGCGACCCAGTCCGGGTGGCCGCACTGCAGCTCGAAGACCTCCTCGACCGAGACGAGTCGCTGCGATCCGGGGATCGAGGCGGCGAGGCAGTTGAGCAGCGTCGTCTTGCCGGCCTGGGTGCCGCCCGACACCACGATGTTGAGCCCCGCCGCGACGCTCGCGTCGAGGAATGCCGCGCTCTGCTCGTCGAGCGTGCCCAGCGTGACCAGGTCGCTCAGCGAGTGCGCGCGGGCGACGAACTTGCGGATGTTGACCGCGGCGAAGCCGCGCGAGATGCCGTCGAGCACGACGTGCAGCCGGTGCCCGCCGGGCAGCATCGCGTCGACGAACGGCTGGCTGATGTCGAGCCGGCGACCCGACGAGCTCAGCATCCGTTCGACCAGCTCACGCACCTGCTCGGCCGTGAGGATCAGCGACGTCAGCTCGTGCCGGCCGCCGCGCGCGATGAACACCCGGGACGGATCGTTGATCCAGATCTCCTCGACCGTGTCGTCGTCGAGGAACTGCTGCAACGGCCCGAAGCCCGACACGTCGGCGACGATCTGGCCGATCACGAGCTCCGGCTCGTCGAGCGAGCGCACGGCTCCGGTCAGGCTGCGGGACTCGTGCTCCGCGATGACGTCGAGGGCCGCCTGGCGTACGGACACCGCGTCGGTGCGCGGGTCGATGCGGCGCTGGCGTACGAGATCGCGCACGCGGTCGGACAGGGCCGACGTCGACGATTCCACTCCCAATACCTCTTCCCCCGAAGAAGTGACTGGCAAGTGATAGTGCCGAACCTCGGCGAGTTTGGGAAGAGCCTGTCGCGACGAACTGTGGAAAGCACCGCTTGACGCGGCTCCGACCCGGCGGGAACCTCGAGGTGGGGCACGGACGCGGAGGTCTCGTATGAGCAGGTTGAGGCACTGGATGAAGCACACCGGCGGCCAGATCGGCGTGTGGATGTACAAGCGGCTGGACGGCCGGCTGTCGAGCGGCAGCAAGGACGTCCACGTCCTGATGATCACGACGCCCGGGACGACGCACCGGCGTCCCGCGCTCCACGTGCGTCCGCTACCTCGAGCGGCCTGAGGGGTACGTCGTGTGGGGCACCGGATCGGGCTCCAAGACCGACCCCGACTGGTTCCGCAATCTGCGCAAGGCAGACGTGGCCGACGTGCAGATCATGGCGGACCACCTGAAGGCCCGCCCCCGCGAGCTCGTCGGCGCCGAGCGCGACGGGGTGTGGCGCGACGTCGTGCTGGCTGAGGCGCCGGAGGTCGAGAAGTACGCCCGCAAGGCCGGCCGGACGATCCCGGTGGCCGTGCTGGAGCCGGTCGGCGCAGGTACGACGTGACGACTCGAGGTCAGAAAGGCTGCCGTCGGCGCATCCGCCCTGGTCGTGGTGCTCCTCGCTGCGTGCTCCGGAGGCGATTCCGAGCCCAAGAAGAAGGCGGCGCCGGACGTGCCTGCCGGGACGGTCGTCTTCCGACGATTCCTCGACGCCGCGAACAGCGAGGCAGCGTTGTTCACGATCTCGACCGACGGCACCGGCGAGCAAGCAGCTCACCCATCCACCCGGCCGCGCGATCGACTCGCTGCCGGACTGGTCCCCGGACGGCTGACCGGATCGTGTTCCACCGCGAGTTCGCCGACAAGCCGTACGAGATCTACACGGTGGCGGCCGACGGCTCGGACGAGCGGCAGGTCGATCCGGGGTGCCCGCCGAGGTTCCCGCCGACAAGATCTGCGAGGAGTCGGACGCAGCCTGGTCGCCGGACGGCAAGACGATCGCGTTCTCCTGGGCCGCACGGTGAGCCTGAGATCAGTGCGGGGCGAGCCGACGATCGAGAGGCGCGGAATCGCCGTCATGGCCGAGGACGGGTCCGGCGCCAAGCTGATCACCCAGACGAAACGCCCCACCAACGCGGAGGACGCAACACCCGACCTGGTCACCCGACGGCCAGAAGATCGCCTTCATCAGGGCTCAACATCACCGCCAAGCCGCTCGACGCGACCGCGCTCTTCGTGGCGAACGCCGACGGGTCCGGGGAGCGGCGCATCACTCCGTGGAAGATGAGCGCAGACGACCCCGCCTGGTCGCCCGACGGCGAGCTGATCAGCTTCCGGTCCGAGCCCAGGGGCGACGACTTCGTGGGTGAGATCCATACCGTCCGGCCTGACGGTTCCGACCTCACACAGCTCACCCAGGCCAAGGGCAAGCAGGTCTTCGCGACATCCTTCTCGCCCGACAGCGCGTGGATCGTCTTCGCCATGACCGGCGTCGACGAGCTCCCCGATCTCTACCTGATGCGCCGGGACGGCACCGACAAGACACCGCTGACCCGCACGCCGGAATGGGACAGCGCCCCAGCCTGGAGTCCGCGCTGACGCGGCCGGCCGATACTGACCACATGCACGGCTACCGCGCCGACCGGGCGTTCGACGGCGAGAACGAGCTGTCAGGCGGCGCGCTCGTGCTGGTCGAGGACGGCCGCATCATCGGGGTCGAGCCGGCCGATGCGCCGGTGCCGGACGGTTGCGAGGTGACGTACGAGCCGGGCACCACGCTGCTGCCCGGTCTGATCGACGCGCACGTACACCTGTGTGCCGATGCTGGTCCGAACGCGTTGGACCGCATACCGGGATTCAGTCCGGACGAGCTCGACGCCGTGATCGAGGAGTCGCCTGCGGATCCACCTGCGCACCGGCGTGACGACGGTGCGGGACCTCGGCGACCACCACTGGGCGGTCGTCGACAGATACCGCAACCGGGCCGACGGACCCACCGTCGTTGCCGCTGGACCGCCGATCACCAGCGTCGGCGGACATTGCGCGTCGATGGGTGGCGAGGCGAGCGGCGTCGACGAGCTGCGCGCGGCCGTACGCGAGAGAGCTGAGCGCGGCGCCGACCTCGTCAAGATCATGACGAGCGGCGGCGTCATGACTCCCGGCACCGACGTGATGACCTGCCAGTTCACGGACGAGGAGCTCCGCGCCGTGGTCGATGAGGCCCACGCGATTGGCCTTGGGGTGACCGCCCACGCGCACGGTGTGCCGTCCGTACGCCAGTCGATCGCGGCCGGGGTCGACGGCATCGAGCACTGCTCGTGCCTGGTGCCGAACGGAGTGCACACACCTCCAGACGTCGTCGAGGCACTCGTCGCCAACGACATCGTCGTGTGCCCGACGCTCGGCTCCGATCTCCGCGCCACCGGTGGTGTCCTGCCGCCGCAGATCACGCGTTGATGGAGCGCGCAGGCATCACGGTCGAGATGCGCCTGGCGCAGGTGTCCGAGCTGGTGGCCGGCGGCGTACGGCTCATCAGTGGCGGCGACTCGGGAATCAACCCAGCGAAGCACCACGCCTTGCTGCCGATCTCGATCGGCGATCTCGTGAGCTGCGGGCTGTCCCCAGCCGCAGCGCTCACCAGCGCGACGACCGCCGCTGCTGAGGCGATTGGCCTCGGCGAACGTACGGGCAGCCTGCGCGCGGGGTTCGACGCCGATCTGGTCGTCGTCGGCGGCAACCCGCTCGACGACATCGCCGCGTTGCACGACGTACGGACCGTGGTCTCCCGTGGGCGAGTTGTCGAGCTATGACGCAGGCAGCACCCTGATCACGAGCTTGCCGCGGACGTTGCCGTCCTCGAGGTGCTGGAGCGCCTCGGCGACGCCGTCGAGCGGATACGTACGCTCGACGGCCGGCGTGACGGATCCCGCGACGATCAGCTCGGCGACCTGCTCGAACTCCTCGTAGCGCTCCTTCGACGCCAGCATCACGAACCGCTGACGTACGAACGGCGAGCGCAGCGCAGCCCGCATCCCGCGGCCGATGCCGCCGGTGACGTTGCCACCGCTCTCGCCGCCGACGAACACGATCGTGCCGGTCGGCGTGAGGGCCCGGCGCAGGCGACGCAGGGGCGTGTTGCCGCCGATGTCGACGATCAGGTCGTACCGGTCCGGCAGGTCCCCCGGCTGGGTGTAGTCGACGACGTGATCGGCGCCGAGCGAGCGTACGAAGTCGAGCTTGGCGGTGCTGGCGACGCCGGTGACCTCGGCACCATGGGCCTTGCCGAGCTGCACGGCGTACGAGCCGACGCCGCCGGAGGCGCCGTTGACCAGGAGCTTCTGGCCGGGCTGGAGGCGGCCGGCGAGATGCAGCGCCTGGTGCGCCGTGCTGCTCGAGACCGGCACTGCAGCCGCCAGCTCGTACGAGATGCCGGCCGGCTTGATCGCGAGCTTGCTCTCCTTGGCGGCGGCGAGCTCGGCGAACGAGCCGCGGCTGATGCCGAAGACCTCGTCGCCGACCGCGAAGCGGGTGACCTTCGCGCCGACCGACTCGACCGTGCCGGCGGCGTCGAGACCGGGCACGCGGTTCTTGGGCCGGCGGAAGCCGAACCCGATGACGCGCATCAGGTAGGGCCGCCCGGTCATGAGGTGCCACGTGCCGCGGTCGACGCCGGCGGCGTGCACGCGGATCAGCACCTCGTCGTCGGCGATCACGGGCACGTCGGCGCGCGACACACGCAGCACCTCGGTCGAGCCGTATGCGTCCTGGACGACCGCCCGCATCGTGTCGCGCTGCACTGCCTGGTCTGACGTGCTCATGTCTGCTCCTGTCGGTCTCGCTCCTGCGGCGAGTCGGAAACCGTACTAAGTACGGTACGGGTATACAGTGAACCACACAACCGCGCAAAAGGGGAACTCGTGACCGAACCGGCGAAGACCAGAGCGCACGCGGCTGACCCGCGATCGGGTGCTCCAACAGGCCGTGGCGATCGCCGACGCCGACGGCCTCGCCGCGCTGACGATCCGGGCTCTTGCGAGCGAGCTCGACGTCAAGCCCATGGCGATCTATCACCACGTCGCCAACAAGGAGGAGATCCTCGACGGCATCGTCGACATCGTCTTCAGCGAGATCGAGCTGCCCGAGCCAGACGACGACTGGCGGACCGGCATGCGCCGCAGGGCGCAGTCAGCCCGTACGGTCATGGGCCGCCACACCTGGGCGATCGCGCTGATGGAGACGCGCACGAGTCCCGGTCCGGCGACGCTGCGTCATCACAACGCCGTCATCGGAGCCCTGCGCGAAGCCGGCTTCTCGATCACGATGGTCGCCCATGCGTTCGCGCTGATCGACGCCTTCGTCTACGGGTTCTCGCTGCAGGAGGCGACGCTGCCGATGAGTGGGCCCGAGGACGTCGCCGAGATCGCCGGGCCGATGCTCGAGCGCATGTCGCCCGAGGCGATACCCGCACCTCGTCGAGTTCGCGAGCCGAGCACGTCATGAAGCCGGGGTACGACTTCGGCGAGGAGTTCGACTTCGGCCTCGAGCTGATCCTCGCCGGGCTGGCTGACGCGGCTGCGTGACACGATCGGGCGTATGACCTGGACCGTCCCCACGCCGACCCCTGCGCCCGAAGGCCCCATGACCGGCCCCGACCGCCCGTTGCTCGAGGAGATGCTGGCGCATCACCGCGCGACCCTGCTCAACATCTGCGCCGGCCTGACCGCCGAGCAGCTCGCGTCCCGGCCCATCCCGTCGACGAACCTGACCCTGCTCGGGCTGGTGCGGCACATGGCCAAGGTCGAGCGCATCTGGTTCCGCAAGCGGCTCGCCGAGCAGGACATCGAGCACCTGCACAACTTCGAGGCGCGCGACGACACCGACTTCAACGTCATCGATCCCGCCGACGCCGAGCGCGCCGTGGCGCAGCTGCTGGAGGAGCAGCGGGAGGCCGATGCGGCGGCGCGCGAGCCTCGACTTCGACGTGACGTTCGACAGCCACGGCGAGGACATGTCGCTGCGCATGCTCTACATCCACATGATCCAGGAGTACGCCCGGCACAACGGCCACGCCGACCTGCTGCGCGAGGCGATCGACGGCGAGTCCAGCCGCTAGGCAGCTCGCTGGGAGCGTTGTCCACAGTCGCGGTTTTGGATTGATGGACAGTGTCGGTGGTGTGGTCTAGATTGGGATCAGTCGAACATATGTTCTATTGATCGGGGGATCATGGTTGCCGAGCTCGTGCCGTCGCCGCCACCGTTGGTGGGGTGCCTGGACGCGCTCGATGAGGTGCTCGACTCGATGCCGACCGAGGCGTATGCCGACCTGGACCCGGCGACTGCAACGGCATGCGGTGGAGCGGTTGCGGCGGATCAAGGCGCGGGTCACCGGCGCAGGAGATGGCCGCCGTGCGGGCGCTGGATGCCGGGCTGGGTGACAAGGCCCGCACCGGTGAGATGCTGGCGCGGGGGTTCGGGCGTGACAAGTACGAAGCCGACCGCACCGTGCGGGTCGCCAAGACGTTGTCGGCGGCACCCAAGACTGAGGACGCGTTGGCCGTCCGGTGAGCTGGCCGAGACCCAGGCTGCGGTGATCGCCGGGACGATGGCCGACCTGCCCGACACCGTCACCCCGGAGCAGCGGGAGGCGTGCGAGACGACGTCTGATCGCCGACGCCAAACGGTTCCCGATCAAGGACCTGCGCCAGCGGGCGCTGCGGATCTCCGACGTGTTCAAGGAGCCGGCCGAGGCCGCCGCCGATGAGGACGAGGCCTTGCGGCTGCGCGAACGCCGGGCGTGGGCGCGCACCGAGATGTGGATGGTCGACGACAAGGACGGCACCTGGCGGTTCGGCGGACGCCTGCCCGCCCTGCAGGCCGAAATGCTCAAGTCCTCCCTGGATGCGATCGCCGCACCCACGGCGCCGGCACCTGACCGCCGAGCAGGAACGCGACCAGGACGAGCTGACCTATTCGCAACGGATGGGTCGCGCGTTCGCCGGCCTGATCGAGCGCCTGCCGACTGACAAGCTCCCGACCGCCGGCGGCACCCCTGCCCTGATCACGGTCAACATCGACCTCGACGACCTCAAGACCCAGGTCGGCGCCGCGACCCTGACCACCGGCACCCGGGTCTCCGGCGGCGAGCTGCGCCGCATCGCCTGCACCCAAGGCATCCTGCCGATGGTCTTCAACGGCGCATCACTCCCCCTCGACATGGGCCGGTCCAAGCGGCTGTTCACGCCCGCCCAACGCATCGCGATCGCCAACCGCGACCTCGGCTGCGTCACACCCGGATGTGAAGCACCACCCGGCTGGTGCGAAGGCCACCACTGGCAACAGGACTGGGCCAACGGCGCCACCACCAACATCGACGACGGCGCCCTGCTGTGCTCCCGGCACCACCACCAGGCCCACGACGAGGACTGGCAATTCCGACAAGCCCCCGACGGCCACATCGAGATCAAGAAACCCCACGGCGTCTGGCAACGCAACCACCGATGGCGACCCTAGGACGTGTAACTCCCTGTCACCTTGAATCGTTGTGACCTGCAACACAATCGAGCAGAGGGAGCAACCGTGCGTCGTCGCGCCGCCATCACCGTCCTCAGTGTCCTGGCAGTTGGAGCGGCAGCGCTGCCCGCCCACGCCGCAACGACGGTCCCCTCCCCCACGACCGCCGACTCGTACGGCACGGTCCGCAACATCGTGCCGGCCGGCCAGCGCGGGACGATCAACGCGCTGCAGCTCGTCCAGGTGCTGCTCGGCGGCGGCCTGACGGCCGAGGACGGCAAGAACGCGCCGCCGAACTACGCCGACCAGCTCGAGATGTACGACGACCTCGCGAAGCACAAGCCCGGCACGATCACCGACGCCGTGGTCGACAAGGACTACAAGAAGGCCGGCTTCGTCCCCGAGAAGGTCGTCAGCACCGAGACGCCCAAGGACGGCGTCACGATCGTGCGCGACGCGTACGGCGTCCCCTACATCACCGGCAAGACCTACAACGACACGATGTTCGGCGCCGGGTTCGCCGGCACCCAGGACCGCATGTTCCTGATGGACGCGCTGCGCCACCTCGGCGCGGGCCGCGGCGCGGAGTTCGTCGGCGGCACGCCGGGCAACATCGCGATGGACCGGGCGCAGCTCCGGTCGGCGTACTACACGCCCAAGGAGGCGGCCGACCAGCTCGAGATCATCGCCCAGGAGAACGGCGCCGAGGGCCAGCGCCTGCTCGACGGCGCCGATGCCTACCTCGCCGGCATCAACGCGGCGCAGGACCAGATGTGCCCGCTCGGCCTGCCGACCGGCCTCAACTGCCCAGCCGAGTACGTCGCGCTGCAGAAGAAGCCGACCCCGTGGACGCGCGCCGATCTGACGTACGTCGCCTCGCTCGTCGGCGGCATCTTCGGCAAGGGCGGCGGCCAGGAGTACGCCAACAGCATGTTCTACGGCCAGCTCGTCAAGAAGTTCGGCACCGCCAAGGCCGACAAGATGTTCGCCACGCCTGCGCGAGAAGAACGACAAGGAAGCACCGACGACGTCGACGCTGTCGTTCCCCTACGACAACAAGGCGTTCAACCCGCACCAGGCCGGCGTCGCGATCCCTGACCTCGACGGCGCGCACGGCACCGGCTCGGGCGACGACGTCGGCAGCACCAACCCCATCGAGACGCTGCTCGACGCGCTCAAGCTCGGGCTGACCGGCGTACCGGACGAGGTCGAGACGCCCTCGGGCACGATCGACCTCAGCAGCCTGTTCTCGGCCAACGGCATGAGCAACGCGCTGCTGGTCGGCGCCAACAAGACCAAGACCGGACATCCGCTCGTGGTGTTCGGGCCGCAGACCGGCTACTACAACCCCCAGCTGCTCAACGAGCAGGTGCTGATGGGCCCGGGCGTCTTCGCGCGCGGCGTGTCGTTCGCCGGCACCAACCTCGTCGTCGAGCTGGGCCACGGCCTCGACTACGCCTGGTCGGCGACCAGCTCGGGCAGCGACAACATCGACACCGTCGTCGAGAAGCTGTGCAACGCCGACGGCAGCGCGCCGACGGTCGACTCGACGTCGTACCGCAAGGACGGCGGCGCGTGCGTGCCGATGCAGTACAACGAGCACAAGGAGACCGTGATCCCCAACATCTCGGCCCCCACGGCGCCCAAGACGCTCAAGATGCAGGTGTGGCGCACCAACCACGGCATCGTGCAGACCCGCACGACCGTCAAGGGCGTGCCGGTCGCGGTCGTCATCGAGCGCAGCACGTACGGACGTGAGGCCGCCTCGATCCTGGGCTTCTCCCGCTTCAACAACCCCGACTACGTCAAGAACGCGACGACGTTCAAGCAGGCCGCCAACGGCATCGACTACACGTTCAACTGGTTCTATGCCGACGACCGCGACATCGCGTACTTCTCATCCGGCCGCCTCCCCGTGCGAGCGGCGGGCACCGACACCGACATGCCCCGCTGGGCCGGCAAGAAGTACGACCCGAGCGGCTGGCTCAGCGCCGCCAAGCACGTGCAGCAGATCAACCCGTCGACCGGCTACCTCGCGAGCTGGAACAACAAGCCCGCGCGCGACTTCGCCGCAGCCGACGACAAGTGGTCCGACGGCTCCGTGCACCGCTCGCAGGCGCTCAGCCGGCGCGTGACCGCAGGCGATCGCGGCCGGCAAGGTCGGTCGGGCCCAGCTGGCCGGGATCGTCGAGGACGCCGCGACCGAGGACGTACGAGCCAAGGAGCTCCTCCCGAGCTGCTCAAGGTGCTCGGCGACGATCCCCAGACCGCCGAGGCCCGCTCGCTGCTGTCGGCCTGGCTGGCGGACGGCGCACACCGCGTCGACTACGACCGGACCGGTTCGTACGCGCACCAGGCCGCGATCCGGATCTTCGACACGTGGTGGGAGGACGGCGACAAGTCGCTGGCGTACGACTTCGTCACGCCGGGCCTGGGCGCCGACCTCGCCCGCGCGCTGCCGCAGCCGCTCGACGACCACCCGCGCGGCGGCGGCGGATCGTCGTGGCTCGGCTCGCCCTGGTACGGCTACATCGACAAGGAGCTGCGCCAGCTGACCGGATCCACGGTGCAGAGCCCGTACGCCTATCGGCTCTGCGGCACGCTCTCGACCTGCCGCACGACGCTGCGCGCGTCGCTGCTCGACGCCGTGCAGCGGGCGCAGACGGCCCAGGGCGTGACGCAGCCCGAGCCAGCTGACGTACGACAAGTCGATCGACTACATCCGGCCCACCACCGGAGGCGTCGTCAGCGTCCGGCCGATCGACTGGCAGAACCGGCCGACCTTCCAGCAGGTCGTTGACTACCGCACGCACCGGGCTCGGTGATACTGGCGGGCATGAGACGCACTCCGTGTGGCCATCGCGTTCCTGGTGCTCGCCGCGGGGTGTGGCGGCTCGGACTCCAGGAGCGGCGATCCGACGACGACACGCCACACGACGACGGCGACAACGACGCCGACGAAGTCCGACGACGCGCCTCGACGCTGATCGACTACGGCGACGACGGCGTCACCGTGGCGAACGGCCGCCGACGCCGACAAGCTGACGGGCGCACCCGACGACTTCAAGGCGTTCATCGTCGCCGACCTGCAACGGCAACAGGACAGCAAGGATGAGGGCTGCGCCGAGCAGCCCGAGATCCACGTCGCCAAGGTCGACACCCGTGGGCTGGGCGGCCGGCGGGAGCTTCATCCCGCAGTGCGGCGGCAACGCGGCACTGTGGGCCAAGGTCGCCGGAGGATGGCGGGAGGTCTGGGGCGGGCAGACGCTGCCCGGACTGCGCCGTCCTCGAGAAGTTCCGCTTCCCGGCGAGCGTCGCCGGCACCGAGTGCGGCACCGCCGGACGGCAAGACGCGCCCCTATCCGTCCTAGGCCGACGGCGTCCTGATGGCCGCGACCAGGGGCTCGATCAGCCGAAGGAAGCGGTCGGGGGTGGCATCGGGATTGACGACCTGCCGCATGGCGAGGCCGATCACGTAGTCGACGGCCGCCTCGGCAAGCACCTCGAGCGTCTCGTCGTCCATCGAGTCCGGCGGTACGAGCGAACGTACGACCGTGACCGCCTGCTGGATCGAGGCGGTCTGGCGTTGCGTCTGCGCCGCCGCCAGCCGCGGGTCGTGCATCGTGTCGAGCAGCAGCTCGAGCTCGAGCCGGACCCAGCCCGACGCCATCGCTTCGGCGGCCCACTCCCGGACCTGGTCGAGGACGTCGCCGGACGCCGCGGCGCGCTCGACCCGCTCGCCCAGAGCGCCGGATCTGCTCGGCCTGCAGCCGTTCGAGCACGCCCAGCGCCAGATCCGCCTTGCTGCCGAAGCTCGAGTAGACGATGCCCGTGGTGAACCCGGCCTCCTTGGCGACCGAGGCCAGCGACGTCGCGACATAGCCGTCACGGAGGAACGCCCCGCGGGCGACCTGCGAGGACCGTCTCGCGATTGCGGTCCTGCACCTGCGATCGGGTGAGCCGCGTCATGGGGTCAGCGTAGTGGCGGTCTAGCTGTTCGAGGCGTTCCCTTGCGCGGCGGGTTGCTGCTGGCCGCCCTGCTGCATGCCGGGTTGCTGCTGGCC
>CAVXIX010000007.1:0-110059 GCA_963761965.1 uncultured Actinomycetota bacterium | reverse complement strand
CGACTTCTTCAAGCCGTCCTGGACTGGCTGGTCGATGCTGGACCAGATCGTGACGGTCTTGCTGTCGGCCTTGCTGTCGCCGCCACCACAGGCGGAGAGGCCCATGGCGCCGACCACCAGGCACGTCAACAGGGCTGTGCGTCCTCGCACGTGGGTTCGCATCTTGGGGATCTCCTCGCGGTTGTCGCGCTATTTCTGGGTAGCGCTGATGTCTGGCGGACGAACTGGACACGATTTGTGGTACACATGCTGAATCGAATCAGCATGAGCATGACTGTGTCGTGCGTCACTGTCAAGGACATGATTCGAAATCGTGCAGGATTGACCCGAGCCGCAGACGGTTCGGGGGTCTCTCAGGAAGGGTGGTGAGTGTGTCTCCTCGCAGCAAGGTCAAGCTGAGCGACGTCGCGACCCGCGCCGGCGTGTCGGCGACGACGGCCTCCTACGTCCTCACCGGCCGATCGGCGGAGATGCGGATCTCCGAGACGACCGAGCAGCGCGTACGCCAGGCCGTCATCGACCTGGGCTACCGCCCCAACCGCAGCGCGCAGAACCTGCGCACCGCCAAGACCAGCACTGTTGGCGTGATCTCTGACTTCGTGGCGAGTGGACACTTCTCCAGCCAGATGCTCGCCGGCGCCTCGGAGGCGGCTCGGCAGCGCGACCACCTGCTGGTGATCGGAGAGACCGGTGGCGATGCCGAGGTCGAGCGGATGCTGATCGAGGAGATGATCGATCGGCAGGTCGACGGCATCGTCTATGTCACGCGTACCGGCCTTGAGATCCAGGTGCCCGAAAAGCTCGTGGGCACCCGAACCGTGCTCCTGAACTGCTTTGATCCTGCCTCGCCCTTGCCGGCGTACGTGCCTGACGAGTTCGGCGGCGGACGCACTGCCGCGAGCGTCCTGCTCGACGCCGGTGTGAACGGCGACATCCACGTGGTCGGCGAGACGCCCCAGACACGTTCGCGGGGCCGCAGCGACTCGCCGGCATGAACGACCGGCTCGCGGAAGTGGGTCGTTCCGTGGCGAGTGTCGTGCCGTGCCCATGGGCCGTGGACGCGGCATACGAGGCCACACACGCGTGGCTGGCGACTGCAGCTCGGCCCGGCGGGCTCATCTGCCTCAACGACCGCGTCGCGATGGGCGTCTACCAAGCGCTGGCCGAGCGCGGCCTTGACGTTCCGGGCGATGTCTCGGTGGTGTCGTTCGACGGCTCGGAGCTGGCCACCTGGCTGCGGCCTCAGGTGATCTCGGTGGCCCTGCCGTTCCTCGAGCTCGGTGCACAGGCGGTGCACGCGCTGCTCGATCCTGGCGTGCTCGCGCCGGGAGTGGTGCGCCTCCCGATGCCATTGATGCCGGGCGGTTCAGTCCTGACAACCCCCACCGACGAAGGAACAGCCTGATGTTTGACCTGCCGAACGACTGGGTGTGGGACTTCTGGGTGGCCGACGACGGCACGTCGTACCACCTGTTCTTCCTGAAGGCGCCGCGCTCGCTCGGCGACCCCGAGCTGCGCCACCGCAACGCGTCGGTCGGCCACGCGGTATCGACCGACCTCATCTCTTGGACCCGCGTCGCGGACGCGCTTGACCCCCAGCCGGCTCCGGCCTTCGACGACCTGGCGACGTGGACCGGCTGCGTGGTGCGCGCCGATGACGGGACCTGGCGGATGTTCACGACCGGACTGTCGGGCACCGAGGAAGGCCTGGTCCAGCGGATCGGCGTTTCGAGGTCGACTGATCTGTTGACGTGGCAGCGTGACCCGCGGCCGGTCCTCGAGGCCGATCCGCGGTGGTACGCGACCCGCGACAACGGCGCCGACGAGACCCATTGGCGCGATCCGTGGGTCTGCCGCGATGAGTCCGGCACGTGGCACCTCTACGCAACGGCGCGAGCCGCCGGGACGACCAAGGCCGTCGTGGCGCACGCGGTCTCCGACGATCTGGAGGCGTGGACGGTGAAGCCGCCGCTCAGTGCACCCAGCGAGCGCTTCGCCTGGGCCGAAGTGATCAGGCTGCACCAGCTCGACGGGCGCTGGGTGATGTTGTTCTCATGCCTGGCCGAGCACATGCCGCACGATCCGGCGGGTGCCGGGGGCGTGTGGGCGGTGCCGGTCGACGGGCCAGGGGCAGCGGTGGACCTGGACCTTGCCACCCGCCTGACCGACGAGGAGCTCTACGTCGGCAAGCTGATCACCCTCCGAGACGGATCCAGCCGGCTCCTGGCGTTCCGCAATCTCGACAGCTCCGGGCAGTTCGTCGGCGGAGTGACCGATCCCTTGCCCGTCGAGTGGCTCTCGGGTGACGCCGGGATACGCCTGGTCGCGAGTCAGCAGGAGTCGGCCTCAAGCGTGAAGTGACGTCAAGCCGGCGGGAATAGCGCCTCTGCGGCGAGGGTTGTGACGTCATGAGCAGCGATTCGGAGGCCGAGCACGATGCCCTTGACGCCTACTCCGCAATCGTCACTTCCGTCGCGGCGCAATTGACGCCACGGGTGGCGGCACTGCGCATCCAGTGGCTCGGGGCGAATCGGCCGGATCAGCCGTCGCGCTCACCGGCGAGGGCCACCTGATCACGAACTCCCACGTCGTCGGCGAGCCGACGGCGGCACGGCGGAGTTCGCCGACGGCACCGTCGCCCGTTTCGAGGTCGTCGGACGCGACCCTCTCTCCGACCTCGCGGTGGTGCGCACCGAACGCCGGGTGCCGAGCCCCCGGAGTACGGCGATGCCGATTCCCTCCTTGTCGGCTCCCTGGTGGTGGCGGTCGGCAACCCGCTGGGTCTGGCTGGCACGGTGACTGCCGGCGTCGTGAGCGCCCTGGGACGGAGCATGCCGGCGCGGTCGCGCACCGCGGCCCGGTTGATCGAGGACGTGATCCAGACCGACGCCGCGCTCAACCCAGGCAACTCCGGTGGCGCTCTGGCCGACAGCCGAGGCCGTGTGGTCGGCATCAACACCGCGGTGGCCGGGTTCGGCCTGGGACTGGCCGTGCCCATGAATGCGACCACTCGCCGGATCATCCATGCGCTGATGCATGACGGTCGGGTGCGCCGGGCATATCTCGGCCTGGTGAGCACTCCGGCGCCGCTGACGCCTGCGCGGCGGAGCGATTCGGGCAGCGCCGTGCGCTGCGTGTCGTCGAGACCGTCGCCGACAGTCCGGCCGCGCTCAGCGGGCTGTACAACGGCGACCTCGTGCTCGCGGTCGACGGCGTATCCCTCGATGATGCTCAGTCATTGCAGAAGAGGCTGTTCGCCGATGCGATTGGGCAACGCATGGAGATCACCGTGCTGCGCAATGGCGCTCTGGTGGACGCCGTGGTCGTACCGACCGAGCTTGCGGACTGACAGCTCGACGAGTCAGGGTCCCAAGGGGCTAGCGCTGGGCGGAGGTCTCCTGCTCGAGCGCTGCCAGGCACGCGGCTTCCACCTGCGCAGCCAATGGCTCGTGGACCGGTCCGGCTGAACGTAGTAGCCGCGCTGTTCCGAAGACCAGACGGATGATCCTCCCGGCCGGAACCCCGGGATGCTGCCGTGCGAGTCGTTCCTCGACACCTCGCAGGTCACGTCGGTCCGCCACGGACAGAGCGACCCGATGCCAGGGGTGCACGCGATGGTCACTCATCTCAGCTGACTCCTTCATGGCTCGTGATCCCTATTCCGTGCGGAGGTTGAGGGGCGAGGCGGCGCGACGTGTCCACGGACGTACCGCCCGCACGGCGAGCGTGGACGCCAGCCAGACCAGGGCGACCGTGATGGCAACCCCGAGCACGACCGAAAGCAGCAACGCGGCGAGTGGATTGCCGCCGATGGCGGGAAGCGTCGCCGCGCCCAACGCGGATCCGACCGCAGCCAGCGGCAGCGCGACCATCGTGATCTCTCGTCGGGCAGCGAGTTCGAGTTCCGACTCGAGCATGCCGCTGGCGGCCAGGAACGCCACTTCGCGTCGTCGGTCGAGAAGGGACTCGACCGAGTGGACCGCCATGGAGCCAGCCGAGATCAGGAGTCCACCAGCAACGAGATCCCGACCAGGATGGCCCCAGCCATGTAGGACGAGTCATCAGAATCCCAGACATCGAGAACGAACCCAACGACCCCGCCGCTGACCAGGGCGATGCCGCCAACCGCCGCCGCCGCACGGCCCGCCGTGCCCGGCTCGGCGATGATGCGCTGCGCTGCCAGCAAGGACACCGGGTGATCCGTCCGCCGAGCAAGCCTCCGCGCGATGACGAACGCGACCCAGGGCGCGAGCGCCACCAGTGCAGCGACGATGAGGGCAATCACGACGAAGGCGACGAAATCTGTGTCGTGGTCGACGCTGAGGGCTGTTGGCGTGAGTACGGCCGCTAGTAGGAGCAGCGAGAACCCCCACGGGCGTGGTGAGCGCTTCCTCTCCCTCCGGGTGACACCGAGGGGTGACGTCACAACGGCACGCGATGCCCACCAGCCGACGAACGTACCGGCGATTGCGACAACGACCACGACCACGACCATGTGCCACGCGTGTGGGGCACCCGATGTCGGCACCACGGCGAAGTTCGACCCGTAGTAGGCCATGGGGTCGTACTCCTGACCGCCGAGGAGCCCACGCAGCACCGCGAAGACTCCGATGCCGAGCACGGCGCCCACTGACGTCGGGATGCCGACTTCGATCGCACCGAGACGACGCACCTCTGACGGAGTCGCGCCTGCGACGCGGAGCGCTGCCAGACGTCGATCGCGGTGGGCAGACCCGAGGCGTACGGCCTGGTCGAGGAGGAGCAGGGGCGGCAAGGTCAGGAGGAGGACCGCGAACACGACTCCACCGCGGGTGCCACCGTCACGCACGAACGACGCCAGCTGTTCGTCGCGGGACTCGCTCAGCAGGAGAAGCGCCACCGCCACCAGCAGCAGGCCGGAGACCGCGGCCGTGCAGCCGGCCAGCAAGGCTGAGCGAGCCCAGCCGCCAGCGCGAGTCATCGTCCACGCGAGAGCGAACATCAGACCTCCACCCGCTGCTCGTGGCACCCGTCCCGAAGGACGACCTCGCGATCTGCCCCGGCAGCGACACGGTTGTCGTGCGTCACGAGGACGAGGCTCGCCGAGGTCTCGCGGGCCACCTCGTAAAGCACCTTGAGCACGCGTTCGCCGTTGACGGTGTCGAGCGCCCCGGTGGGCTCGTCGGCGAAGATGACCCGCGGGCCCGATACGAGCGCGCGAGCGATCGCGATGCGTTGCGACTCCCCGCCGGACATCTCCCCGGGGCCGAGAGTCAGCGAGGTCGAGGGCGTCCAGACGTTCGAGCCAGCTGCGAGCCGCTGTGAAGGAGCTGGCCCTGTCGTGCCGTTCGAGCAGCAGCGGAAGGGCGACGTTCTGCACCGCGGTCATCTCGGGGACAAGCTGGCCGAACTGCAGCACCAGCCCGAAGTCCCGTCGACGCAGCTTGGACCGCTCCGTCTCGCTCAGGTCATCGAGGTCCTGGGCGCCGTATGTCACGCGTCCGGACTCGGGCCGAATCACGCCCGCAGCGCACAGCAGCAGGGTGGACTTGCCGCTGCCTGACGGACCCGTGATCGCGACGACCTCACCTGCGGCCACCGACAGCGATGCCCCACGCAGTGCCTCCGACCGGCCGTAGGACTTGTGCAGGTTCTGGGCCTGCAGCAGCACGTGAGTCTTGCGGTCCTCGTTCATGCGCTGCGTGTCCTGTCTGCAGCCACTCGTTCGGCCGCGGTCTCGAGCCACCGAAGGTCGGCGTCAAGGTGGGAGATGGTGTGGTCCATCGCGATGCTGGCGGCGGCGTTCGTGGCATCCGCCTGCGCAGCCACGAGGTCGCGCATCATCGCCAGATGCGTCGCGCGTTGCCGCTGGAGGAACGCCCGGGTGTCCGCGCCTCGCAGCAGGGAGGTGATGGTCTTTCGGACCAGCTCGTCGGCCGGATAGGGGCCCGCCGACTCCGCTGCTGCCAGCCAGGACTCGAGTGTTGCGACGCCTGCCGGCGTGATGGCATAGGTCGTTCGCTCCGGACCGCCTTCCTGCTGGGTCTCGGCGACCTCGACGAGACCATCCGACGCGAGCTTCGCCAGAGCCGCATAGACCTGTCCGAACGCGAGGGGCTTGGTGCTGGGGAACCTCTCGTCGTGGGTCTTTTTGAGGTCGTAGCCGTGCGCCGCGCCCCGTTCCAGAATGCCCAGGAGAACGTGTCCGATAGCCATGTCGACAGACTATACACACTGTGTATACGTAATGTGAATAGTCGACCCTCTTGCCGAACTACTGCTTTACATATACGGTGCAAATGTCAAGCATAACGAGATTATGTCCCGGCCAGCGAGAGCGAGATGTCCCATGGCGACGACCACCCACCAGCAACCCGTCCTTGGGCTCCCAGACCCCGGGGAGCGCGTCCCGCTCGTCGCGTGGCCGACCGTCGCGCTCTACGTGGGAACGCTGGGCCTGTTCGCGGTGGAGATGTACGGCGCGCTGGCGGCGGGTTGGTCGCCGTGGATCACCGTGCCGATCGGCGCTGCGGTCACGTTCTTGATGTTCAGCGTCCTGCACGAGTCGACGCATCACGCGATCAGCACTGACACCAGGTTGAACAACGCCCTTGGTTACATCTCGGTGCCGTTCGTCGCGCCGTACGCCTCGTACCGGTTGCTCAAGTTCATCCACATCGAGCACCACCGCAACACCAACGAGCCCAAGTCCGTCGATCCCGACGCCTGGACGAGTGAGGGTCCGTGGTGGCAGCTTCCGTTCAGATGGATGACCATCGAGGCTTGGTACTTCGTCTTTTACCTACGCCGGATCTCGCAACGCCCGCGCGGAGAGGTGATCGGCACCGTCGCGACCGCTGTGGGCGTATTTGCTACATTCGCCGGCCTGGTCCTCGCTGGGTACGGTGCCGAGCTGTTGGTCGCCTTCCTGATCCCCCAGCGCTTCGGCATGGGCATACTCGCGTGGTGGTTCGACTACCTGCCGCACCATGGCCTGCCGTTCACTCAGCGCCAGGACAAGTACCGCGCCACCCGGGTGCGCGTGGGTGGCGAGTGGTGGGCGACGCCGCTCTTCGTCTATCAGAACTACCACCTGGTGCACCACCTCCACCCCAGCGTGCCGTTCTATCGGTATGTCCGTGCGTGGCGCCGCAACGAGCAGGCGTACCTCGACCGCAATGCCGCCATCTCGACCGTCTTCGGCCGGTCACTCACGACGGCGGAGTACCGCACCTGGCGGCGGTTGACGGACGACATCGGCCAGACGCCTGACCGGGCGTCGGCGCAGCGGCCGATCTTCCACCCGCTACGCGTCAGCTCGGTCGAGCGCCTCACGGCCGACAGTCGCGTGATCACGTTCGAGGTGCCCGACGACCTCACCCACGAGTACCGCTTCGTCCACGGTCAGCACATCACCCTGCGCGCGATGGTTGGCGGACACGACGTCCGTCGCAGCTACTCGATCGTGGCCCCGGTGTCCGACCGCACCCTGCGCATCGCGGTCAAGCAGATACCCGACGGAGTCTTCTCGACGTACGTGAACCGCGAGCTCGAGGCCGGGGACATCCTCGACGTGATGACGCCGACGGGCCGCTTCCACACCGCGCTGGATCCGGGCACCTCCCGGTCGTATGCAGCCGTGGCCGCCGGCTCCGGCATCACGCCGCTCATGTCGATCATCGCGACGACGCTCGAGGCCGAGCCGGACAGCACGTTCACGCTCGTCTACGGCAACAAGACCTCGGAGTCCGCGATGTTCGGGTCAGAGCTCGACGCGATGGGCGACCGGCTGACCGTCCACCATGTGCTGTCACGCGAGGACGGCGCGGCGCTGCGTGGTCGCGTCACTCCCGAGCTCGTTGACGAGCTGGTGGCGCACCCCGTCGACACCTGGTTCCTGTGTGGGCCGCAAGACCTGGTCGACGCCATGGAGGCATCACTGGGCTCGCGAGGGACGCGTGTCCTGACCGAGGTGTTCCACACCGAACCGGCGAGCAGCTCGGTGGGTCTGGACGTGGAGAGCAAGGTGACAGTCGCAGTCGACGGAATGGAGACCACGTTCCCCCTGCGGTCGACCGGCGACACCATCTTGGACGCGGCGATGCAGCAGGGCATTGACCCGCCGTACTCCTGCGCGGGCGGCGCGTGCGGCACGTGCCGCGCCAAGGTCCTTCTCGGCCGCGCCGTCATGGACCAGAATCACGTCCTCAGCGACGAGGAGATCGACACCGGGTACGTCCTCACCTGCCAGGCGCATCCGGTCAGCGAAGAGCTCCGGATCGACTACGACGCGTAGACCCGGCGGTCTGACCTGCGCAAACGCGGCGATTCAGACGTTGAAGCGGAACTCCACGACGTCGCCGTCGGCCATGACGTAGTCCTTGCCCTCCATGCGCACCTTGCCGGCGGACTTGGCCGCGGCCATGGTGCCGGCCGCGACGAGGTCGTCGAACGAGACGATCTCGGCCTTGATGAAGCCGCGCTCGAAGTCGGTGTGGATCACGCCGGCGGCCTGCGGGGCGGTCGCGCCCTTGGGGATCGTCCAGGCGCGCGACTCCTTGGGGCCGGCGGTGAGGTACGTCTGCAGGCCGAGCGTGTCGAAGCCGACGCGGGCCAGCGCGTCGAGGCCGGGCTCGTCGACGCCCATGTCTGCCAGCATCTCGGCGCGCATCGCCTCGGCTTCTTCGTCGTCACCGAGCTCGACCAGCTCGGCCTCCGACTTGGCGTCGAGGAAGATCGCCTCGGCCGGCGCGACGATCTCGCGCATACGGGACTTGAGGTCCTCGTCGTTGAGCTCGTCGGTGTCGCAGTTGAAGACGAACAGCTGGCGCTTGGCGCTCAGCAGGTGCAGGTCGCGGATCGCGTCGAGATCGAGCCCGGCCTGGAACGCACCCTTGCCGCTCTCGAGCACGGCCTGGGCCTCCTTGGCGGCCTCGAACGCCGGGACGAGCGACTTGTCCTTGCGGGACTCCTTGTCGAGGCGCGGCAGCGCGTTCTCGATGGTCTGCAGGTCGGCGAGGATCAGCTCGGTCGAGATCGTCTCGATGTCGTCGGACGGCGACACCTTGCCGTCGACGTGCGTCACGTCCTCGTCGCGGAACACGCGGGTGACCTGGCAGATCGCGTCGGACTCACGGATGTGCGAGAGGAACTTGTTGCCGAGCCCCTCCCCCTCCGAGGCACCGCGAACGATGCCGGCGATGTCGACGAACTGGACCGTCGCGGGAAGCTGACGCTCCGAGCCGAAGATCTCGGCGAGCTTGCCGAGCCTGTGGTCGGGCACGCCCACCACGCCGACGTTGGGCTCGATCGTCGCGAACGGGTAGTTCGCCGCGAGGACGTCGTTCTTGGTCAGTGCGTTGAAAAGGGTCGACTTGCCCGCGTTGGGGAGTCCGACGATGCCGATGCTGAGAGCCACGATCGACAAGCCTACGGGTTCAGGGTCGGACGACGCGAAACGCCCGGAGCTCTCGGTCGTACCAGTCGGACCTGAGGCCGAGATCCGTCATGCCCAGGCGCCTGCAGACGGCCTGGGACGGGGCATTGTCCGGGTGCGTCACGGCGTAGAGCTCGGGGATGTCTGACGCGAAGGCCCGGTCGACGAGAGCCTGCGCCGCCTCGGTCGCATAGCCGTTGCCCCACGCGTCGGGGTGAAGGTGCCAGCCGATCTCCATGTCGTCGCGCCCGACACCTTCACTGCTCGGTATCGGCACCAGCACCGCCATACCGACTGGAGCTCCGGCCCCGTGCGGGACGACCGCGAAGATGCCGGCAGCCGGATGGGTCCCCGTGCGCTCGGGCTGCCGGGCGATGCGGGCGACCGCCTCGTCGCGATGCTTCATCGGCACGCCCAGGCCGCTCCATCGTGAGACCTCGGGGCGCCGGAACAGGTCGAACACGAAGTCGGCATCGTCAGGCACGAAGCGCCGCAAGGTCAGCCGCTCGGTCTCGATCGTGGTGTCCACGTCTTGGTTGTATCAGGCGGGCACAACGGTCCGCCGAGGCGACACCCACCGCAATGACGGGGAACCGGCCAGTCGGTCATCTACCGTCATATGTATGTCGCAGGCGGTGACGCGCACACCCGCAGCCATGGCCCGGCGCGATCCCAGCGCCCGCCAGGCGATCACGGTCGCGTGCCTGTCGATGGCCGTCGTGATCGGCCTCGACCTGACGGACGGCCGGCTCGGGCTGCTGTTCTCGGTCGGCTTCGTGCTGATCGCGGTGACGGTCCCGCTGGCGGTCGACGTACGTTCGCTGTTCCCCGCGGGCGTCCTGCCGCCGGCGCTGCTGATCGGCAGCCTCTTGCTCGTCTGCATGTTCGCCTCGACAGCGGTCCACGTTGACGGACTGGCCAAGGATGCGGGCCTGGTCGGCCGGTTCATCGCGACGGTGATCGACCACGGCGTGACGCTGGTCATCGGCCACGGACTCGCTCTCGGCATCATCGCGCTGCGCATCCTCGCCGACCGCGACCGCTGATCGCCCGACGTCAGCCGTTCGCCTGGTCGATGAAGCACCAACGCCACGCCTCGCCCGGTTCGAAGCTGCGGACGACCGGGTGCCCGGAGTCCTGGTAGTGCTTCGTGGCGTGCTTGCCGACTGAGGAGTCGCAGCAGCCGACGTGCCCGCAGTCCATGCACAGTCGCAGGTGGACCCAGTCGCCACCTTCGTCGAGGCACTCCTCGCAACCGGTGGGCGTCACCGGGTTGGGCACCGCGCAGGCGTTGGCCAGGTGTTCGCACGCGGCATCGGGATCCAACGGGCGCAGGTCCTCCTCGCGGTTCGCCGTCGTCTCGTTCTCGTATGCCACGTCGAGGATCGACTCCTCGACGTCGAGCGCGTTCATGACCTGCGCCAGCACGACCTGGTCGACCGTGCCGAGCTTGCGAATGCGCAGCAGCTCGTCGCGCTCACGCTTGATCATCTCGCCGCGGATGCGGGAGTACTGCGCACTCGGCGTCTCCGCACCGCCGAGGCGTTCCCACACGGCGTTCGTACGGTCGATGGCGCGCTCACGCAGCCGGTGCATCACGGCATCGGACACGCCGTCGTGGACCTCGTCGTCGAGATAGGCCATGCCGGCGTCGGTGACGGACTGCAGCACGGTGGCCTCCTGGAGGTGATCCTCCTGGACGTCCGGCCCGGGCACCTTGAGCCACCGCACGAACGTCGGGATCGTCAGTCCTTGGATCAGCAGGGTGCCGACCGTCACGACGAACGCCATCAGCACGAGGACCTCCCGCTCGGGAGTGTCGGCCGGCAGCAGGAACACCGCGGCGAGCGTGACGACACCGCGCATGCCGGTCCACGCGACGAGGAACGCCGCCTGCGGAGTGGGCCGGGCCTCGGCTGCGGCGATGCTGGGGATCATCCGCGGGATGTACGTCGCCGGGAACACCCAGATGATGCGCAGCACGATGACCGTCAGCAGCACCGCGATGCACGACCAGGTGATGCGCGCCGTCGACAGGTCGCTGTCGCCGAGGTCGTTGACGATCGACTTGATCTGCAGGCCGATCAGCAAGAAGACGGCGTTCTCCAGGACGTACGAGATCGTGGTCCAGTTGGTGCGCTCGAACAGCCGCGACGACGCCGACTGGATGCGCGGCGACTTGTGCCCGAGGACCACGCCGGCGACGACGACCGCCAGCACGCCCGACGGCTGCGATTCGATGCCGGGGATGTGGATCTCCTCGGCGGGGAGGTACGCGATCCACGGCGTCAGCAGCGACACCGCAACGTCGGTGACGTCGTCCTGGATGTAGCTTGCGGATGTGCCCGATGACGAACGCCACGGCCAGGCCGATCAGCACGCCACCGACCGCCGAGACGAGGAACCCGCCGCCGACCTGCCACACGCTGACCGAGCCGGAGATCGCCGCGATCGAGGTCCGCAGCGTGACGATCGCGGTCGCGTCGTTGACCAGGCTCTCGCCCTCGAGGATCGTGATGACCCGCCGCGGCAGGCCCGACCCGCCGGGCGATCGCCGTCGCCGCGACGGCGTCGGGCGGCGCCACGACCGCGCCGAGCGCGAGGCCCACCGCAAGCTTCACGTCGAGCAGCGCCCACACGACGACACCGACGCCGACCGTCGTGAACAGCACGAGCCCGACGCTCAGCAGCGCGATCGGCCGCCGGTACGTCTGGAAGTCGATCAGCGACGTGCGGATCGACGCGGCGTACAGCAGCGGCGGCAGCAGACCGATCAGCACGATCTCGGGCGTCAGCTCGAAGTCCGGCACGAAGTCGAGGTAGGACCCGACGATCCCCACGACGATCAGGACCAAGCGGGGCCGACAGCTTCATCCGGCCGGCGGCGGCGCTGACCGCGACGACGATGGCCAGCAGGGTCACGAGCGTCAGGGCAGTGTGCACCCATCCATTCTCTCAGCGACCACCACGCTCCTGTCCCTGCGTTGCCGCATGCAGTTGCCGGGCATACCGTGAGGGAACGCCAACGACTTCCGGGGGGAAGCCCATGCTCGAGCTTGTCGCACACGTCCGTCCACGTCGCCGCATCGCCGCAGGCCTTGCCGCCGCGCTCGCCGCCGGCACCCTGCTCGCGGTGTCGTCGAGCCCGCCGAGCACCGCGAGTGCCACGCAGTCGACGGCGTACGGCTACGGCGGAGCCGTGTCGTCCGTCGACGCCAATGCCAGCAAGATCGGGCTCGAGGTGCTCCGCAAGGGCGGCAACGCGGCCGACGCGGCGGTCGCCACGGCATCGGCGCTCGGTGTGTCCGAGCCCTACAGCGCCGGGATCGGCGGTGGCGGCTACTTCGTCTACTACGACGCCCGGACCCACCGGGTCAGCACGATCGACGGCCGCGAGACCGCGCCGGCCGGCATCACGCACGACGCGTTCATCGACCCGGCGACCGGCAAGCCGTACAGGTTCACGCCCGAGCTCGTCTCGTCCGGCGTCGCGGTCGGCGTGCCCGGCACCCTGGCGACGTGGGACTCGGCGCTCAAGCGGTTCGGCACCCGCTCCCTCGCGCGTACGCTCGCGCCGTCGATCGAGCTGGCCCGCAAGGGATTCGTCGTCGACGACACGTTCCGCAGCCAGACGCTCGACAACAAGGCGCGCTTCGCCGCGTTCCCCGACACCGCCAAGCTGTTCCTGCCCGGCGGTGACGCGCCCGAAGGTCGGCACCCGGTTCCGCAACCCCGAGCTCGCCGACACGCTGAGCCGCATCGCGAAGCGAGGCCCCGACGCGTTCTACCGCGGATCGCTCGCGGCCGAGATCGCCGACGTCGTGCAGCACCCGGTCAAGGACCCGGCCTCGACGCTGCCCGCACCGGCCGGGTCGATGACGACCGCGGACCTCGCGGCATACCGGGTCAAGAAGCAGGACCCGACCAAGGTGTCCTACCGCGGCCTCGACGTCTACGGCATGGCGCCGTCGTCATCCGGTGGCACGTCGGTCGGCGAGGCGCTCAACATCCTCGAGAACTATCGACCTCGGCGGCGGCTCCAAGCTCGCGCAGAGCCTGCACCTCTACCTCGAGGCGTCGGCGCGGGCGTTCGCGGATCGCGGCGCGTACGTCGGCGATCCCGCGTACGTCGACGTGCCGACCAAGACGCTGCTGAGCCAGAAGTTCGCCGACTCGCGGGCCTGCACGATCGACCCCGACCACGCGTCGACGCGTCCGGTCGCCGCCGGCGCGCTCGACGGCGCGGGATGCGCGACGGCGAAGCACGAGGAGAAGGCCGACACGGAGAACGTCTCGACGACGCACCTCTCGGTCGTCGACAAGTGGGGCAACGCCGCGGCATACACCCTGACGATCGAGCAGACCGGCGGCTCGGCGATGACCGTGCCGGGGCGCGGCTTCCTGCTCAACAACGAGCTGACCGACTTCACCGCGGTCTACGACCCCAAGGACCCCAACCGCATCGAGCCCGGCAAGCGCCCGCGCTCGTCGATGTCGCCGACGATCGTGCTCAAGGACGGCAAGGTCAAGTACGTCGTCGGGTCGCCGGGCGGCGCGACGATCATCACGACGGTGCTGCAGATCCTGCTCAACCGCATCGACCTCGGCATGACGCTGCCCGAAGCGGTTGCGGCGCCCAGGGCCTCGCAGCGCAACGCCGCGGCGACGCCGGCCGAGCCGGAGTTCATCCAGGCGTACGAGGGCCTGCTGGCGCCGTACGGTCAGGTGCTCACGCCGTCGGGCGACCAGTTCACCTCGGCGGCGGAGATCGGCGCGGCGGCGACGATCGAGGTCGGCCGCCACGGCAAGCTCATCGCGGTCGCCGAGCCCAAGCGCCGAGGCGGCGGCACGGCCCTGGTGGTGCGACCGACCGGCTAGTGGTCTCGATACGCCTGCCTCGTATGCTCGGCGGCACTCGACCAGCTTTGGCCACGCTGGTCGAGTAGCCGCCGAGCATCGAGCGGGCGTATCGAGACCGCTCAGGCTTGGGCGGCGGCTCTTCATGTCGCGGCGGAGCTCGGGCGGGAGGGCGAAGATCAGGCTCTCGTCGGCCGTGCGTACGGCCTCGGCGCCCGGGTGGCCGCGCTCGGCGAGATAGCCCAGCACCTCTTGCACCAGGTCGTCCGGCACCGAGGCGCCTGACGTGACGCCGACGTTCTCGACGCCGTCGAGCCAGCGCTCGTCGATCTCGGAGATGTCGTCGATGCGGTAGGACGCCTTGGCGCCGGCCTCGAGCGCGACCTCGACGAGGCGTACGGAGTTGGAGGAGTTGGCCGAGCCGACGACGATCACGAGATCGGCGTTCTTGGCGATCTCCTTGACCGCGACCTGGCGGTTCTGGGTGGCGTAGCAGATGTCGTCGCTGGGCGGGTCCTCCAGCTGCGGGAACTTCTCGCGCAGCCGGCGTACGGTCTCCATCGTCTCGTCGACGCTGAGCGTGGTCTGCGACAGCCACGACAGCCGGGTGCCCTCGGGGAACTCGAGGGCGTCGACGTCGTCGGGGGTCTGCACGAGGGTGATGTGATCGGGCGCCTCGCCGGCGGTGCCCTCGACCTCTTCGTGACCCTCGTGCCCGATCAGCAGGATGCGGTAGCCCTCGCTGGCGAAGCGCCGCGCCTCGTGGTGGACCTTGGTCACCAGCGGGCAGGTCGCGTCGATCGTCTTGAGGCTGCGCTCGGCGGCCTCGGCGTGCACCATCGGCGAGACGCCGTGCGCGGAGAACACCACGGTCGCGCCCTCGGGGACCTCGTCGAGCTCCTCGACGAAGATCGCGCCGCGCTCGCGCAGGTTGTTGACGACGTGCTTGTTGTGCACGATCTCCTTGCGTACGTAGACCGGCGCGCCGTAGAGGTCGAGCGCCTTCTCGACCGTGATCACGGCGCGGTCGACGCCGGCGCAGTAGCCGCGCGGGTCGGCCAGCAACACGCTGCCTCCGACGGGGGGCATGCCGAGCTCGATCGTGGAAGACATGTGGACGAGTCTAACGGTGTCCGCCCGAAGACCCTAGGGTGTCGGTATGGCCCTGGAGACGAGCGCGGACACGCCTGCGCCGCTGCGGCAGATCTCCCAGCTGATCGACGGCTACATCGGCCGGCTCGGCGCGGTCTGGGTCGAGGCCGAGATCGCCCAGCTGACCCGCCGCCAGGGCGTCTGCTTCCTGACGCTGCGCGACCTCGTCGCCAAGATCTCGATCGACGCGACGTGCCACGCCAGCATCCTCGACGCCTCCCCCACGCCGATCACCGAGGGCTCGCGCGTCATCGTCCACGCCAAGCCGTCGTTCTATCTTCCCCGCGGCCAGCTCGCCCTCGAGCTCCGCGAGATCCGGCCGCAGGGCGAGGGTCAGCTGCTGGCCCAGCTCGAGCGCCGCAAGCAGCTGCTGGCCGCCGAGGGCCTGTTCGACCCGCGGTTCAAGAAGACCCTGCCGCTCCTCCCCCGCGGCATCGGCCTGATCACCGGCAAGAACTCCGCCGCCGAGCGCGATGTGCTCGAGAACGCCCGCGTGCGCTGGCCCGACGTACGCTTCGTGGTCCGCCACGCGCTGATGCAGGGCAACGGCTCGGCGCTCGACGTCATGCGCTGCCTCAAGGAGCTGTCGGCGCGGACGCATCGGTCGACGTCATCGTGATCGCCCGCGGCGGCGGCTCGGTCGAGGACCTGCTGCCGTTCTCCGACGAGGCGCTGATCCGGGCCGTGCACGCCTGCGCCGACGCCGGTCGTCAGCGCGATCGGCCACGAGCCCGACAGCCCGATCCTCGACCTGGTCGCCGACCTGCGCGCCTCGACGCCCACCGACGCCGCCAAGCGCATCGTGCCCGACGTCCGCGAGGAGCTCGCCGGCCTCGCCGCGATGCGCCAGCGCTCGTCGCACGCGATCCGCGCGATCCTCGGGCCGCGAGATCCAGGGCCTCGCCGCGATCCGCTCGCGCCCGGTGCTGGCCAACCCCACGACCCTCGTCGACGCCGAGCAAGGCCTGATCCACGAGTCCCGCGACCGGGCCCGGCGCTCGCTGGGTCACCGGCTCGACCGCGCGCACGACGAGGTCGGGCACCACCTGGCCCGCGTACGCGCGCTGTCGCCGCTCGCGACGCTGGAGCGCGGCTATGCCGTCGCCCAGCTCGCCGACGGCACCGTCGTCACCTCGATCGACCAGGTCACGGTCGACGACGAGCTCACGGTGCGCGTGTCCGACGGCACCGTCGGCGTACGCACCCACACGAAGGAAGAGATGCCCCATGGCTGACAGCAACCCAACGACTCCCGAGATCCCCTACGAGCAGGCTCGCGACGAGCTGATCTCCGTCGTGCAGAAGCTCGAGGTCGGCGGCACGAGCCTCGAGGAGTCCATCGCCCTGTGGGAGCGCGGCGAGGTGCTCGCCGGCATCTGCCAGCAGTGGCTCGACGGCGCCCGCAGCCGGCTCGCCGCGGCCGCCGGGATCGACGCCGAGGACGACGCCGCCGAGTGACCTCCGGGCCGGCGCCGCGCGGCCTATCATCGTGACTCCACGCGGATAGGGGGTCAGGCATGACGATCGACGCCCTCGACCTGTTCGGCGATCCTTCGATCCTCAAGGTCTCCGCCACCGACATCGCGTCGGCCGCGCTCGTGCCCGCGCCACCTCGCCCTCAAGATCCGCCCCGACGTGAAGTCCCGCCGCTGGCGCCGCTCGTTCGGCTCGGAGAAGACGTTCGTCCTCGGCATCGTGACCGACCTCGTACGAGCGGCACACTCGTCGGAGTGGGCGCACGATCCGCAGCACCTGGCCGGCTGGATCGCCCAGGAGCTCGAGCGCCGCCGCGTCCACCGGCTCCTGCGCCCGTACGCGACCGTCGCGGTGACCAACATCCTCGAGGCGCACTGGGACATCGAGGACGAGATCGGGCCGCTGCAGCTGTTCCAGAGCGACCCGTCGATCGGGACGGTCGAACGTACGTTGACGGTGTGGGGCCCGCTCTATCGCACGGACGACGGCGTGCGCGAGGTCCGGCGCTACCGGCTCGGCGCGGCCCACCCGGAGCCGACGCCCGAGGACCTGCTCTGGGCCCACACGGCCGCTCAGGTCGCTGCCGGCTTCCCGTCGCGCGACACGCCCGTACGCATCAGGGTCGTCGAGATCGGGGCCGCCGACGGCAGCATCGTGGTGCTCTTCGACGGCACGCCCGCCGAGGCCGACGCCGCGTTCTCGGCCGAGGCCAAGCACGTCGCCGGCAGCCTCGGCGACCTCGCACGGCGCACACCGGGCCGCGAGTGCGCGAGCTGCAAGGTCGCCGGCGCGTGCGAGGCGCTGATCCCGGTGCCGGAGGTCCTCGGCCAGCCGATCAAGGGCTACGCGTCGCGCTCCGTCGCGCCATCCGACCTCGACCGCTATCAGCGCTGCCCGGCGCAGTGGTTCCTGACCTCGGAGGCCAAGGTCCCGCGCGACGACCGAGTACTCCGGCGCCCAGACCCGCGGCCTCCTGGTCCACACCTGGCTCGAGGCCGCGCACGCCCGCGGCGTCGGCTGCAGCGACGCGGACCTGCCGGCGCCCGGCGGCGACATCGGCCTCGCCGCGACCGTCATGGACGCCGCCGACTACGCGATCGCCCATCCATACCTGCGGCACCACGTCTCGAGCTGCCCGCTCGCCACCGACGGTGTCGAGTACGTGGCCAGCGAGACCGCGATCCACGGCTTCGACCACGACGCCGAGGTCATCGCCGTCACCAAGCCGGATCTCGTGTTCCGCATCGGCGACCGGCTCGTGGCGCGCGAGGTCAAGACCACCGCGACCCTGCCGGCCGGCGGCGCCGACGAGGTCTACGCCGACAACCTGCAGGTGCCGTTCCTGCTGTCGATGCTGGCCGCGGGCGTCGCCGAGGCGCACGGCTGCACGACCGCCACGGTCGAGGTCGAGATGCTGACGCCCGACGCCGGCGAGGTCTTCGCCTGGGACCTCGAGGAGCCGGGCCTGGCCGAGGCGGTCCGCGCTGACGTCGCCGCCGCGGCGGCCGACTGGCACGTCGACGCGGAGTGGCACACGCGTCCCGGCCCGCACTGCGCGTGGTGCCCCGTACGCCAGTGGTGCCCCGACCGCCAGGTGCACGAGAACGCGGAGCTCGCCGGTCAGCGCCGCGGCCGCCCCGGTCGACGACGAACCGGCGCCGTTCTAGCTGCTCGCCTAGGACGTCGAGAGCGACGAGATGTAGTCCTCGATCACCGAGCGCGAGGTGGTGCCGACGACCAAGGTCGTCACGTCGCCCTCGCTGCGTACGTACGTGGTGCGCTTCAGCGGGCCCTTGCGCACGCTCCAGGTCTCGCCGTCGACGTCGGCCTTGCCGTCGGCCTTGCTGCCATCGGCGAACCGGTCGACCGCCCGGTCGGTGCTGCCCTTGATCTGCTCGAGGCCGATGTACTCGTCGTCGTCGGTCAGGACGCCGAGGTGCCACCAGTCGATGTTGAGGGTCGCCGACGTCGGCCTTCCAGCCCTTGGGCAGGCTCGACGGGGCGAGCAGGTCGAAGTCCGGCCGCCGGGCGGGCCTGATCGACGATCGTGGCGTAGTCGATCGCGTCGACCGGGCTCTCGGGTTCCTGGGTGAAGAGCTTGCCGAAGGCGTAGAGCCCGAGGACGATCAGGCCGATCACGACGACGGACCGGACGATGTCACCCATCGACGGATTGCCGCGGGTCGATCCTGTGGGCCATCGGTGCCTGTCATCGTCAGCGATGCCACTTTACGGGGCGACATCTGCGCAAACTCGACCGGCCACGGACGCCTACCGCCGGGTACGATGACCGCGTGAACAGCCTTCAGCCCGCCGCGCAGGCCCCCGACCGCAACCTCGCCCTCGACCTGGTCAGGGTGACGGAGGCCGGAGCCATGGCAGCCGGCCGCTGGGTGGGCCGCGGCGACAAGAACGGCGCCGACGGAGTCGCGGTCAACGCGATGCGCACCCTGATCAACACCGTGCAGATGAACGGCGTCGTCGTGATCGGCGAGGGCGAGAAGGACCACGCCCCGATGCTCTACAACGGCGAGCACGTCGGCGACGGCACCGGGCCCGACTGCGACGTCGCGGTCGACCCGATCGACGGCACGACGCTGACCGCCAAGAGCCTGCCCAACGCCGTGTCGGTCATGGCCGTGGCGCCGCGCGGCTCGATGTACGACCCGTCGGCCGTGTTCTACATGGAGAAGCTCATCGTCGGCCCCGAGGCCGCCGACGTCGTCGACATCCGGCTGCCCGTCGCCGAGAACATCGCCCTGGTCGCCAAGGCCAAGGGCATCCGCAACAGCGACGTCACGGTGTGCGTGCTCGATCGCCCCCGCCACCAGGCGCTGGTCGACGAGATCCGCGCCGCGGGCGCCCGCATCAAGTTCATCATCGACGGCGACGTCGCCGGCGGCATCACGGCAGCGCGGCCCGACACCGGCGTCGACCTGCTGGTCGGCATCGGCGGCACGCCCGAGGGCATCATCACGGCGTGCGCGATCAAGGCGATCGGCGGGACGATCCAGGGCAAGCTGTGGCCGATCGACGACGACGAGCGCCAGCGCGCGATCGACGCCGGCCACGACCTCGACCGGGTGCTCTACACCAACGACCTGGTCGACGCCGACGACTGCTTCTTCGTCGCCACCGGCATCACCGACGGCGAGCTGATGGCCGGCGTGCGCTACGGCGCCGGCAAGGCATACACCGAGTCGATCGTGATGCGCTCGCGCAGCGGCACGATCCGCAAGATCACGAGTGAGCACCAGCTCGCCAAGCTCAAGGCGTACTCCACCGTCGACTACGAGTCCTGAGGTGACGACATGACCCGGTCGGGGGAACAGTTCGCGTCGCTGCCGTCCGGCATCGACATCTGCTACGAGACGTTCGGCAACCCCGACGACCCGGCGATCCTGCTGGTCATGGGCCTCGGCGGCCCCATGGGCTGGTGGTCCGAGGACTTCTGCGAGCGCCTCGCGGGCCGTGGCTACTTCGTCATCCGCTACGACAACCGCGACACGGGTCGCTCGACCAAGCTGCGCCAGCACAAGGTCGGCCGGCTCGACCTGGTCCGCGCGTTCGCCGGCCTGGGCAAGCCGCCGTACGGCATCAGCGACCTGGCCGAGGACGCGTTCGGCGTGCTCGACCACCTCGGCATCGAACGCGTGCACCTCGTCGGGGTCTCGATGGGCGGCATGATCGTGCAGACCATGGCGATCGCGCGGCCCGAGCGCGCGATGTCGATGACGTCGATCATGTCGACGACCGGCAACCGCCGGGTCGGCTGGCAGCACCCCAGGATCATCCCGGCCCTGCTCTCGTCGGCCGGCTCGACCCGCGACTCGTACGTCGAACGGTCGCTGCGCACGTCGGCGATCCTCGGCTCGCCGGCGTTCCCAGGCGACGAGGAGCTGGCGCGGGCGCGGGCCTACGAGACGTACGACCGGGGCTGGACCGCGAGCGGGGTGACCCGGCACATGCTGGCGGTGCTGGCGCAGCCCGACCGCACCAAGGACCTGGCCAAGCTCGACCTGCCGGTCACCGTGATCCACGGCCTCAACGATCCGCTGGTGCACCGGTCCGGCGGCAAGGCCGTGGCCAACGCCGTGCCGGGCGCGGAGCACCTCGAGATCGCCGGACTCGGGCATGACCTGCCGGTGCAGCTCTACGACACGTACGTCGACGCGATCGTGCGTACGGCGCAGCGAGCCGTCTCGCACTGATACCGCATCTGCGGCATTCATTGTCGAGTGGTTCAGCCGCAGATGATGACCTAGAGTGCCGTGCATGTCGCACGTACGGATCTCCGATGCTGCCCGCTTCCTCGGTGTCAGCGATGACACGGTACGTCGCTGGGTCAGCGCCGGCAGCCTGACGTCGGTGACCGACGAGGCCGGTCGCATGGCGATCGAGGGCCGCGAGCTGGCCAAGTTCGCGAAGGCGCAGGCCGGCGCGGCGCACGAGAGCGGATCGGCCAGCTCGGCCCGCAACCGCTTCGTCGGCCTCGTCACCGCGGTCAAGGCCGACACCGTGATGGCGCAGGTGGAGATGCAGTGCGGGCCGTTCCGCGTCGTGTCGCTGATGAGCAGCGAGGCGGTCGACGAGCTCGGGCCTCGAGCCCGGATCCGTCGCCGTGGCGGTCATCAAGTCGACCAACGTCATCATCGAGTCCCTGGAGGGCGCGTCATGAAGCGCCTCATCGGCACCCTCGCCGCTGGCACTGCTGCTCTCGACCGTCGCGGCCTGCGGCTCGTCGGATCGGACGGACCGACCGAGAAGACCACGATCACGGTGTTCGCCGCGGCCTCGCTCAAGGGCACGTTCACCGAGATCGGCAAGCAGTTCGAGGCCGAGAACGACGGCGTCACCGTGAAGTTCAACTTCGCCGGGTCGTCCGACCTCGTCGCGCAGATCGCAGCAGGGTGCGCCCGCGGACGTGTTCGCCTCCGCCGACACCGCACGATGGACAAGGCGATCGAGCGACGACCTGGTCGACGGCACGCCGGACGACTTCGCCACGAACTCGCTGGAGATCGCCACGCCCCCGGACAACCCGGCGAAGGTCGACTCGCTCGACGACCTGGCCGATCCCGACGTCAAGGTCGTCGTGTGCGCCGCCAGAGGTGCCGTGTGGCGCGGCCGCGGCGCGACGTCGAGAAGGCCGCCGGGCGTCGACATCAAGCCGGTCAGCGAGGAGCAGTCGGTGACCGACGTGCTCGGCAAGGTCATCTCCGGAGAAGCCGACGCAGGGCTGGTCTACGTCACCGACGTCAAGGCCGCCGGCGACCAGGTCCACGGCGTGACGTTCCCCGAGTCGGCCAAGGCGGTCAACACACTATCCGATCGCCGCCCTGTCACAGCGGCACCCATGCAGGCCGCCGCCAGAGACTTCATCGGACTTCGTCACCGGCACGAAGGGCCAGTCGGTCCTCGCGGCAGCGGGATTCGGCGAACGCTGACATGACCACGGCGCAGCAGTCCGGCGTGCCGCGGTGGGTCCTCGCTGCCCGCGGCGCTCGGCGCAGCATTCATCGTGCTGCCGCTCGTCGCGCTGGCGACCCGCGTCGAGTGGGGCGACTTCTTCTCGCTGATCACGCTCGGACTCGTCGCGCGCGGCGCTGTGGCTGAGCCTGCGTACGTCCGCGGTCAGCACGCTGCTGTGCATCGTGCTCGGCGTGCCGATGGCGCTGGTCCTCGCGCGTACGTCCTTCCGCGGGCAGTCGCTCGCTGCGGTCGCTCGTGCTGCTGCCGCTCGTGCTGCCACCCGTCGTCGGCGGCATCGCGCTGCTCTACACGTTCGGGCGCAAGGGCCTGCTCGGCGAGACGATCGACGTGCTCGGACTGCAGATCGCGTTCTCGACGACTGCAGTCGTCATCGCGCAGACGTTCGTCGCGCTGCCGTTCATGGTCGTGAGCCTCGAGGGCACGCTGCGGACGGCCGGCGAGCGGTACGAGGTCGTCGCGGCGACGCTCGGCGCGCGGCCGACCACGGTGCTGCGGCGGGTGACGCTCCCGCTCGTGCTGCCGGGACTCGCGGCCGGTGCCGTGCTGTCGTTCGCGCGAGCGCTGGGCGAGTTCGGCGCGACGATCACGTTCGCCGGCAGCCTCGAGGGAGTGACCCGGACGCTGCCGCTCGAGATCTACCTGCAGCGCGAGACCGACCCGGACGCCGCCGTCGCGCTCTCGCTCGTGCTGGTCGTCGTCGCCGTGCTGGTCATCGGGCTGGTACGCGGGTCGAGGAGCACCGCACTGTGAGCCTCCGCATCGATGCCACGATCGCCGACCGCGACGTCGACGTCTCCCTCGAGGTCGCGCCCGGGAGAGATCGTCGCGATCCTCGGGCCCAACGGCGCCGGCAAGTCCACCGTCCTCGCGGCGATCGCCGGCGTCCTGCGGCCCGACGCCGGCCGGGCCACTCTCGACGACGAGCGTCCTGTTCGACCTCGGCACCGGGGCCTGGCAGCCGGCCCACGCCCGCCGGACGGCGCTGCTCGCCCAGGACCCGCTGCTGTTCCCGCACCTCAACGTCGTCGACAACGTCGCGTTCGGGCCGCGCAGCGCCGGGCGTACGCGATCACAGTCGCGCGCCGACGCCGTCACCTGGCTGAGGCGCCGTCGACGCCGCCGACCTCGAGCACCGCCGGACCGTCGGAGCTCTCCGGCGGCCAGGCGCAGCGCATCGCGGTCGCGCGGGCGCTCGCCGCCGAGCCGCGACTCCTGCTGCTCGACGAGCCGATGGCCGCGCTCGACATCACGGTCGTGCCGGCGATGCGCCAGGTGCTCAAGCGGGTCCTCGCGGGGCGCAGCGCGATCATCGTGACCCACGACGTGCTCGACGCGCTTGCTGCTCGCCGATCGCGTCCTCGTCATGGAGGGCGGCCGGATCGTCGAGGAGGGCCCGACCCGCGACGTGCTCGAGCGGCCGCGGAGCACGTTCGGCGCCGGCATCGCCGGGCTCAACCTGATGCGCGGGCGCTCGGCCGGCGGCGCCGTACGCACGCCGTCGGGTTCCACCGTCGCCGGACTGGCGGACGAGCCGGTGCCGGACGGCGACGCCGCGGTCGCGGTGTTCAGCCCGAGCGCGGTCGGCGTCTACGTCGAGCCGCCCGCGGGCAGCCCTCGCAACGTGTTCGCCTCGACGATCCGGGAGCTGGAGCCGCGCGGCGCCCAGGTGCGCGTACGTACCGACGAGCTCAGCGCCGACGTGACGCTGCCGGTCGTCGCGGAGCTCGACCTGATGCCGGGCAAGGACGTGTTCCTCGTCGTCAAGGCCAGCGAAGTCACGATCTATCCGGCCTGACTCCCCGATCGGGCTTGACCCGGTAACGTCAATCAGCGGGCTTGGTGGGCATGACCGGGCCGACCCTGCGGCGGCGCGACGACGGCGCGCTCGAGCTGCGGGTCAACGGCGTGTTCGTCATGGACGACGTCGAGACCTCGTCGGAGCAGGCCCTCGCGCGTACGGTCCTCGACCTCGGCGCGCGGGAGGTCCTGGTCGGCGGCCTCGGGCTCGGCTACACGTTGCGCGCCCTCCTGGCATCGCCGCAGGTCAGCCGTGTCGTGGTCGCCGAGCTGCACCCCGAGATCGTCGGCGTGGATGCGCGACGGCACGATCCCCGGCGCCGACCTGCTGGCCGACGAACGTACGCAGGTCGTGGTCGGCGACGTACGCGATGTGGTCGCGGCGCAGGCCCCGGCGTCGCTCGACGCGATCGCGCTCGACGTCGACAACGGGCCGGACTTCCTCGTGCACGACGACAACGCCGCGGTGTACGGGCGCGAGCTTCATCGAGGTGTGCGCGTCGCGGCTGCAGGCCCGGCGGACACCTGTGCGTCTGGTCCATGAACGACTCCGAGCAGCTGCGCCGGGCGATGGGCGACCACCTGGCCGACGTACGGACCGAAGCCGTCGACGTACGACTCCAGGGAAGGGACGAGCGCTACTGGATCGTGTCCGGCACTCGGCGCGACGATGTCGCCGCAGCCGACTAACGTTCGTCAGGCATGGAGCCGCTGGATCGCACCGAGTTCGTCACCGCCTGCCGCACCGCCTTCGAGCTCGCGAGCTCGCCGGAGGTCGCCGAGGCCTGGAACAGCGAGAGCGCGTGCGCCGGGATGACGGTCGGTGGGCTGACGCATCACCTGCTCGCCCAGGTCGAGGCACGTCGCCAGCTTCCTGGCGCGAGCCGCCGACGGCTCGATGACGCCGATCCCCCTGCTCGACCACTACGCGCGGCGCCGAGTGGGTGACCGCCGAGCCCGGAGGACGAGGCCAACACCTCGATCCGCGACGAGCGGCAACGAGGCCGCTGAGCCATGGGCACGACGCCGTGCTGGCCGAGATCGCGCCCTTGATCGAGCAGCTGCCCGACCTGCTGCGTACGCCGCGCGAGCCCCGACACGATCTTCATCCCGTGGCAGGGCTGGGCGCTGACGACCGACGACTTCCTCGTCACCCGGTCGATGGAGCTCATGGTCCACTCCGACGACCTCGCCGCGAGCGTCGGCCTGCCGACGCCGGACTTCCCCGACACGATCGCCGCCCACGTCGTCGACCTGCTCGGCGGCGTGGCGATGCGTCGTCACGGCCAGGCCGCGGTGGTGCGCGCCCTGAGCCGGCCCCAGCGCGCACCGGCGTCGGTCTCGGCCTTCTGACGTACGACCTGACGTCCTGCCGGACGTACGTCCAGACCGCAGCGATATCGTCGGAAGCATGACCGAATACCGCATCGAGCACGACACCATGGGCGAGGTCCGCGTCCCCGCCGACGCCCTCTGGCGAGCCCAGACCCAGCGCGCCGTCGAGAACTTCCCGATCTCCGGCACCCCGATCGAGCCCGCACAGATCCGCGCCCTGGCCCAGATCAAGGCCGCCTGCGCCAAGGCCAACGCCGAGCTCGGCATCCTCGACCAGGACATCGCCGACGCGATCGTCGCCGCCGCCGAGGAGGTCGCGTCCGGTGCGCACGACGCGCAGTTCCCGATCGACGTGTTCCAGACCGGCTCGGGCACCTCGAGCAACATGAACACCAACGAGGTCCTCGCGACGATCGCCACGAAGTCGCTCGGCAAGGACGTCCACCCCAACGACCACGTCAACGCCAGCCAGTCCTCCAACGACGTCTTCCCGACGTCGATCCACGTCGCGGCCACCGCGTCGGCCAGCAACGAGCTGATCCCCGCGCTCGACCACCTCGCGACCTCGCTCGAGGCCAAGGCCAAGGAGTTCGCCGGCGTCGTCAAGTCCGGGCGTACGCACCTCATGGACGCCACGCCGGTCACGCTGGGCCAGGAGTTCGGCGGATACGCCCACCAGATCCGCCGCGGCATCGAGCGCGTCGAGTCCTCCCTCGCGCGTACGGCCGAGGTCCCGCTCGGCGGCACGGCGGTCGGCACCGGCATCAACACGCCGATCGGCTTCCCGCAGCGCGTCATCGAGATCCTCGCCGAGAACACCGGCCTGCCGATCACCGAGGCGACCGACCACTTCGAGGCGCAGAGCGCCCGCGACGGCCTCGTCGAGATGTCCGGTCAGCTCCGTACGATCGCGGTCAGCCTGACCAAGATCTGCAACGACCTGCGCTGGATGGGCTCCGGCCCCCGCACGGGACTCGGCGAGATCGCCCTGCCCGACCTGCAGCCCGGCTCGAGCATCATGCCCGGCAAGGTCAACCCGGTCCTGCCCGAGGCGACGCTGATGGTCGCGGCGCAGGTCATCGGCAACGACGCGACGATCGCGACCGCCGGCGCATCGGGTTCGTTCGAGCTCAACGTCATGCTGCCGGTCATCGGCCGCAACATCCTGGAGTCGATGCGCCTGCTCGGCAACGCCTCACGCGTGCTCGCCGACCGCTGCATCGACGGCATCACGGCCAACGAGGAGCGCTGCCTCGAGCTCGCCGAGTCGTCGCCGTCGGTCGTCACGCCGCTCAACCGGTTCATCGGCTACGAGAACGCCGCCAAGGTCGCGAAGACGTCGGTCAAGGAGAAGAAGACGATCCGCCAGGTCGTCGTCGAGATGGGCTTCGTCGAGCGCGGCGAGATCAGCGAGGCGGACCTGGACAAGGCGCTCGACGTCATGTCCATGACCCACCCCTGACCCAACCCCCCGCTGACGGGTCACTTTTCGCCCCGTGACGGGTCACTTTTCGCCCCGTGACGGGTCACTTTTCGCCCCGCGACGGGTCACTTTTCGCCCCGCGACGGGTCAGTTCTCGACTGGGTGGTGGCACATGAGTGACCCGTCAGCGGGCCACAACTGACCCGTCAGCGGGCCATAACTGACCCGTCAGCGGGTCATAAGTGACCCCGTCAGCGGCGTTTGGCGAGGAGGTAGCCGTCGCGGTCGTAGACCAGGTCGTACGTTCCGCCGTGGGTCTCTTCGGCGTACGTGACGACGTCCGACGGGTGAGCCGATGCCGGCACCGGCGTCGAACAGGACGTACTCCGGCGTCACCGTCTTGCCGATCGTGCCCCACCAGTAGACCGTGTGGTCCGTGACGAGATGGCTCATCATCGCGATGTCGGTCTCGACCGTCGCTCCGTCGGGCACCGCCGCGATGACCCCGTGCGCGGCGGCGGCCCGCGGCGGCTCGTCGTACGTCTCGGAGTCGAGCAGCGTCGACAGCGGCGAGTTGACCAGCGTGAACGCGGTGACGACGACAGCAGCGACAGTCGCCCACCGCAGCGGGGGCCACCGCCGCATGGCATCGATCATCGCGATGAACACGATCGGCATCAGCAGCAGCGAGTAGTGCCACTCCGTGCCCCAGTAGTACGCGTTGTCGCCGGCGAAGCGCCACGCGAACGTCGGCAGCACCAGCAGGACCCACGGCGACGCAAGCGCGGCCAGCCCCGTGATGCCGACCGTCAGCGCAACCGTCGCGAGCTTGCGGCCGGGCTCGTCGAACAGCGTCGTCACGATGCCGCGATCGCCACCGAGCGACGACGTGTAGGCGTACGAGTCGCCGGGATTGAACGCCGGCACGATGACCAGCACGATGAACGCCATCGCGACCAGGCCGATCCCCGCGAGCTGGACGCCGCGCCGCCGCTCCCCCGCGAGCCACAGCACCCCGCCGATCACCGCGACGGTGAGCCCGAGGTCCTCCTTGACCAGCAGCAGCGGCAACGACCAGGCGAACACGGCACCGAAGCGCCGATCGACGTACGCCGCCCCGGCCAGCGCCAGCAGCGGCGCCCCGAACGCCACCTCGTGGAACTCCGCCTCGACGCCGGACTGCAGCCCGAACGACAGCCCGTACGCCAGGCCGATCGTCGCGCCGGTCACGGTGCCGAGGTGCCGCATCGCGACCAGCGCGATCACCGCGACCGAGACCGCGATCAGCACGACCTGCGCCAGCAGGATCGTCTGCGCCGACGGGAACAGCCGGTAGAACGGCGCGATCAGTGCGTCGATCGGCGAGAAGTGATCGCCGAGGATGTTGAAGCCGGGAGCCTTGACGTCGACGATCGGCGCGCCGGGCCGGGCATACCCCTTGACCGCCTGCTCGAAGATCGCGTGGTCCCACGACGAGATCGTGAAGCGCCGATAGCGCATCAGCGTCAGCACGCCGTACGCCGCGCCGACCGCGACGGCGATCAGCGCAGCGAGGAGTCGCTGGCCCCGGGTCGTGGAGGTCATCGCTCGAGCGTGAGGTTCTCACCCGTCTCGGGGTCGAACACGTGCACCCTCTGGCGCGGTATGACCACCCGGATCGACATGCCGGGGCGCAGCGTGCTCTCGGGGGCCAGCTCGGCGACCAGGAAGTTCTGGAACAGGTCGAACTCGAGCAGGTCCTCGACCTCGTTGAGCAGGTCCTCGACCTCGGGCGCGATGTCGTAGCCGAGATAGGCGAACTGGCTGCTGCCGCGCCATTCGACGTCGTCGATGCGGGTCGTGAACTCGACCCGGTCGGTCACCGTCTGACCGCCGCCACCGGACGCGTCGTAGCAGTGCTCGGGGCGGATGCCGGCGACCACGACCCCGCGCTCGCCGATGCGCTCCAGCAGGTCGTCGTCGATCAGCATCGTCGCCAGCGGCATGACGAGCTGACGGCCCATGGGGAACGCCGGGACGAGGTTCATCGGCGGCGAGCCGAGGTAGCCGGCGACGAACATGTCGGCCGGCCGCTCGTAGAGGTCGCGCGGCGTGCCGACCTGGTGGATGTAGCCCTGATGCATCACCGCGACGCGGTCGGCCGTGCTGAGCGCCTCGGCGACGTCGTTGGTCGTGAAGATCGACGTGCGCTGGTTCTCCTGCTGCCACTGGCTCGTGACCGAGCGCACCTGCGTGCGTACGCGCTCGGACTGCTGCGAGAACGGGGCGTCGAGCAGGTACGCCTTGGCGTCGCGCACCAGCGAGCGACCGAGCGCGACGCGTTGGCGCTGTGCGTCGTCGAGATCGGCCGGCTTGAGGTCGAGCAGCTCGCCGAGGGCGAGGAACTCGGCGACCTCGTTGATGCGCTCCGACAGCTCCTTGCGGTCGTAGCCCCGCCGCAGGGTCGCCGCGAAGGCGAGGTTGTCGAACACGTCGAGGTGGGGATGCAGGGCGAAGTCCTGGAACACCATCGCGAGGTCACGGCGGCGCGGACCGGCCGAGTTGACCACGACGTCGTCGATCAGGATGTCGCCGGACGTGTGCTCCTCGAGCCCGATGAGCGTCTTGAGCAGCAGGCTCTTGCCGGCGCCGGACGGACCCGTGAGCGCGAGCGTCTCCCCCGACGGGCACCGTGAGGCTGATGTCGTCGAGCAGCGGACGACCACCCTTGGCGGCCTTCGTGAGGTTGCGGACTTCGATCGAGGTCATCGGTAGGACCTTCCCAGGAGTTGAGTGATCCGGCGCGGGAACACGAGAAGCAGCAGGACGACCGGCGCGAGCCAGAGGAGCCCGGCCGCGGCGACCGCGGAGCTCGACGTCTCGAGCTGTCCGGTGGCGAGCATCAGCGTCGCCGGCAGCGGCCGCGAGTCGTCGTCGGCCGAGAGCGCGGCGCCGAGCACGAAGTCGTTGCAGCCGGCCACGAACACCAGCAGCGTCGCGACGAAGACGCCCGGCAGCACGTTGGGCAGCGCAAAGCGGACGAATGACTGCAACCAGGTCGCACCGTCGGCGCGTACGGACTCGCGCAGCGACCAGGGGACGTCGCGGAAGACCGTGACGCACAGCCAGATCGCCAGCGGCAGCGTGATCAGCAGCGCGGGCGGGACGAGCGACATGCGGGTGCCGTAGCGGTCGAGCGCGATGACCTGGTCGGTGATCGGGCCGCCCAGCGCCAGCAGCGGCAGCAGCAGCGTCGCGGCGACCAGGCCGTAGACCAGACGCCGGCCGCGGACCGGCAGCCGCACCAGAGCGTACGCGGCGGCGATCGCCAGCGGCATCGCGACGGCGTGGCGATGCCGGCGACGAACACCGACGTGAGTGCGGCGTCCTGGAGGATCTGCGAGTGCAGCGCACCGTCGAACGCGTCCCACGTGATCTCCTGCGGCCACACCGTGCGCGGCGTCGTGCCCTGGGGCGCCGTCGCGACGGTGAACGTCCACAGCAGCGGCACCAGGGTGAACGCGGCGAACAGCTCGATGCCGATGAGCGACCAGATCGACAGCGGCCGCCGGGTGTCGGCGAACAGGATGCCCGCCGCGCTGGTGCCGATCAGGACGACCGCGAGGCCGATCCAGATCCACAGGTCGGGACGCGAGACACGGATGATGCCGTAGTTGGCCACGGCGAACCCGAGGACGAACGCGATGCCCGACGCCCAGAGGCGCGAGCGCACGGAGGGCGTCACACGACCCTCCTCACGCGGAACAGCGGCACCATGATCGCCGCCATCACGCAGCATGATGGCGAGCAGGACCATCGACATCGCCGCGCCCAGCCCGAGCTCGAGCGACGAGAACGTGGTGTCCCAGACGAGGAGCGGCGCCGTACGGATCGCGGCTCCCGGCTCGTCGACGAGCAACGGTCCCTCGAGGATGCGGAAGGTGTCGAGCGCCCGGTAGGTCGCCGCCACCGCGATCGCCGGACCCATCGCGGGGAGGACGACGCGGCGCGACCGCTGCCAGGCGGTTGCACCGTCGGCGACCGCGGCCGCCAACAGCGAGCTCGGCACCCGCAGGAGTCCGGCCAGCAGGATCAGCGCGGTGATGCCGGTGCCGCGCCAGAGCTCGCCGACGGTGACGCCGACCAGCTCGCCGAACGGGCCGACCTCGCCGAGCCGGAACCACTCGACGGCGAACCCCGTCGTGACGGCGTCGCGCCACACGACGGCCGACACGACGGCGAGCAGCGCGAACGGCACCAGCACGATGACGCGGGTGACCGGCCACAGCACGGTCAACCGGCGCAGCGCCACGGCGAACGCCAGCCCGATCACCAGCTGCAGCACCACGACGACCAGCACGATGACGAGCGTCGTGGCGACCGCGAGCCACCACGATGCGGTTCGTCAGCACGTCGACGTAGTTGTCGGCACCCACGAACGTACGGGCGTCGGGATTGGTCAGCGGCGCGGAGTGCAGCGACAGCCAGATGCCGCGGCCGATCGGCCAGCCCGTCACGACGAGCAGGACGAGGAAGGCCGGCGCGAGCCAGCGCCAGCCCTTCACGGAAGCTCCCCGGCGATCGCCGCGCGCACGTCCTGCTGCGAGCGCTCGAGCGTCGTGTCCTGCGAGAAGTCGCGCAGCGGCAGCAAGCTGTCGTCGAGCGCCGCCTCGGCGACCTGCCAGTAGGGCGTCACCGGCAGCGTGACGCCCGACATCACGGCGGGCCTGGTCACGGCGGCCATCGGGTAGGACCGCTTGACCGCCGGGTCGTCGTACGTCGTCAGTCGGCTCGCGCTGTGCCCGGCACTCGCCATGATCGAGGTGAGCGCGGTCGGCGAGGTCAGGCAGCTGATCGCCTGGTAGGACAGGTCGGAGTGCGGCGCGTACAGCGGCACTGCGAGGCCCACGCCGGACAGCGGGGCGACGCTCTTGCCGGTCACCGTCGGATAGGCCGTCCACGCCATGTCGGACGCCACGGCCGCGACATCGGGATCGGCGATGACCGAGCTGGGGGCGAGCAGGAATCCGCCGTCGGGCGCGGCGAACTTCTTGAGGGCATCCTTCGACGGCCCGGGCCCGCGATCGGAGTCGAGATAGAACCTGATGACCGTCGCCGCGGCCCGGCCGGCGTCGGTGTCGAGGCCGACCTTGGGGTGACGTCCCGTGCCGTCGATGAGCTTGCCGCCGGCGCCGGCGACCAGCGCGTTGACCCATTGGGCCAGGCCGCGTGCCGTCGTCGTCGGCCATCTGGATCGTCACGCCGAGCCGCTCGGCGCCGGCGACGAGGTCGTCCCAGCTGATCGGCTTGGTCGTGTCGAGGCCGGCCCGCTCGGCGACCTTGCCGCGATACCAGAGCAGCTGCGGGTCGAACCACCACGGCGCGACGGCGAGCTGTCCGTCGTACGTCGCGGCGGCCAGCGCGGCCGGGGCGATGTCCTTGCTGAACGTGGCCTTGAGCTCCTCGGGCAGCGGCGCGAGGAACTGTGCGGCGGCGAACTCGGCGGTGAAGGCGGAGTCGAGGCTCAGCAGGTCGATCGACGTGTCCTTGGCCTGCAGCCGGCGTACGAGCATCGCGTGGCGTGCGTTGACGTCCGCCGGGAGCTGCTGGACCCGGATCTCGTACGCACCGTTGGCCTGCGCCGTGCACGTACGCGCGAGCGCGGCCGTGTCGGCGCGGTCCGGACCGACGTACCAGGTCAGTGTGGGGGTCCCGTCGGGCTTCTCGCCGGTCGAGCCGCATGCGGCGAGCACGCACAGGAGGACAGCAGCGGACGCACGTGCCCAAAGCCTCCCTCGTGCGCTCACGATCGCAACTTTGCCACAGAGGAGGGGCCCTTCCCGGCCATACCGGGAAAGGCCCCTCCGTCACTTGAGTTGACTCACGTCACATCCGAAGAAAGTCACGGCAGAGGAACGTCTCCCAACCCGTGGACCACAGACGTGACCGTCGTGCTACAACGTCACATCTTCAAGCATTTCGGTGACCAGCGCCGCGACCGGCGAACGCTCCGACCGGGTCAGCGTGACGTGGGCGAACAGCGGGTGGCCCTTGAGCTTCTCGACCACCGCGACGACCCCGTCGTGGCGACCGACCCGCAGGTTGTCGCGCTGGGCGACGTCGTGCGTGAGGACGACCTTGGAGTTGGCGCCGATGCGCGACAGCACCGTCAGCAGGACGTTGCGCTCGAGCGACTGCGCCTCGTCGACGATGACGTACGAGTCGTGCAGCGAGCGGCCGCGGATGTGGGTCAGCGGCAGCACCTCGAGCATCCCGCGATCGAGGATCTCCTCGATGACCGCCGGTGAGGCGACGGCACCGAGGGTGTCGAACACCGCCTGGCCCCACGGGCCCATCTTCTCGGACTCGCTGCCGGGCAGGTAGCCGAGCTCCTGGCCGCCGACGGCGTAGAGCGGGCGGAAGATCACGACCTTCTTGTGCTGGCCGCGCTCCATCGTCGCCTCGAGGCCGGCGCACAGCGCGAGCGCCGACTTGCCGGTGCCGGCGCGACCGCCGAGCGAGACGATGCCGATGTCGGGGTCGAGCAGGAGGTCGAGCGCGACCCTCTGCTCCGCCGACCGGCCGTGGATGCCGAACGCGTCACGGTCGCCGCGTACGAGCTGCACCTCCTTGTCGGCGGTGACCCGGCCCAGCCCGCTGCCCTTGTCGGACAGCAGGACGAGTCCCGTGTGGCACGGCAGGTCGCGCGCCTCGGGGAGGTCGAGCGTGCCGCCTTCGTAGAGCGCGTCCAGGTCGATGCTCTCGACCTCGAGCTCCCGCATGCCGGTCCAGCCGGACTCGAGGGCCAGCTCGGCGCGGTACTCCTCGGCGATCAGCCCGACCGCCGACGCCTTGACCCGCATCGGCAGGTCCTTGGACACGATCGTGACGTCGTTGCCCTCGTTGGCGAGGTTGCGGGCGACCGACAGGATGCGGGTGTCGTTGTCGCCGAGGCGGAAGCCGGACGGCAGCGACGAGGAGTCGGTGTGGTTGAGCTCGACGCGGATCGTGCCGCCCTCGTCGCCGATCGGCAGGGGCACGTCGAGGGTGCCGTGCAGCACCCGGAGGTCGTCGAGGAAGCGCAGCGCGCTGCGGGCGAAGTAGCCGAGCTCGGGGTCGTGCCGCTTGCCCTCGAGCTCGGTGATCACCACGACGGGTATGACCACCTCGTGCTCATGGAAGCGGTTGACCGCGTTGGGGTCCGCGAGCAGGACGCTGGTGTCCAGGACGTACGTGCGGCGGACAGGGCTCGTGCTCGGCTTCTTCGTGCGCGTTGCGGCCACAACTGTCTCCTCAACGAGCCCGCGCGCACCCTGCGCCGGCCCTACTCGTGGGCGGGAAATCGGGGCTCAGGGGCGAGCGTCAACACACCTCGAACGTACGGCGGCGGGTCGTCGATTTCGGGCGACGACACGCCCGACGGCAGGTCACAAGCAGATGAACAGCCGATCTCGGCAGTTGTGTACCCGATCGAGGCTGACGCGTGGTTCACAACCGCCGACATCTTGAGCCCGGCGGGCTTACTGGCCGAAGCGGCGTTCCCGCGCGGCGTACGAGCGCATCGCGCGGAGGAAGTCGACGTGGCGGAACGCCGGCCACAGCGCGTCGCTGAAGTAGAACTCCGAGTGCACGCTCTGCCACAGCAGGAAGCCCGAAAGCCGCTGCTCCCCCGACGTACGGATCACGAGGTCCGGGTCCGGCTGGCCCTTGGTGTAGAGGTGCTCGGCGATGTCATCGACCTCGAGCGTGCCGGCGACCTCGGTGAGGCTGCGACCCTTGGCCGCCTGGTCGAGCAGCAGCGACCGCATCGCGTCGGTGAGCTCCTGGCGCCCGCCGTAGCCGACGCAGATGTTGACCCGCATGCCCTTGACGTCGGAGGTCGAGTCGGCGAGCCGCTTCATCCGCCCGGCCGACTCAGCCGGCAGCATGTCGAGGTTGCCGATCACCGCGAGCGACCAGCGCTTCTCGGCGGCGAGCTTCTCCATCAGGCCCTCGACCGCAGCGAGAATGCTGCCGACTTCCTCGGGCGAACGCTGGAGGTTGTCGGTCGAGAGGAGCCACAGCGTGACGATCTCGACGCCCAGCTCGTCGCACCACTGCGCGAACTCCGAGATCTTGTCCGCACCGGCCTGGTAGCCGTTCTCGAACCGCGTCCCGGCGCCCTTGGCCCACCGCCGATTGCCGTCGACGATCGCCCCGACATGGTGCGGAAGGCGAGCCGGATCGAGGCGCTTGACGAGGCGCCTCTCATACACGCCGTACGCGAGATCGCTCACTCCCATGCGGGCCAGAGTAGTACCCGCATACGGACTACGCTGAGCGCATGACCGACCGTGAGCCCGAGGGCATCGTGCATGAGGCCACGGACCGGATCCGCGAGACCGTCGACGACATCAAGCCCAAGCTGCGCGGGTGGCTGCACGCCATCACGCTGCCGTTGGCGTTCTTCGCGTTCATCGTGATGCTGGTGATCTCCGACGACATCCTGGTGCGCGTCGGCGTCGCAGTGTTCATGGTGAGCTCGATGCTGCTGTTCGGCGTCAGCGCGGTCTACCACCGCGGCACCTGGAACGACCGGGTCAAGGGTTTCTGGAAGCGCTTCGACCACGCCAACATCTTCCTGCTGATCGCCGGGTCCTACACGCCGTTCTCGCTGCTCCTGCTGACCAAGACGCACGCCACGATCATGCTCTCGCTCGTATGGGGCGGCGCCCTGCTCGGCGTGGCGTTCAAGATCTTCTGGATCGGCGCCCCGCGCTGGCTCTACGTGCCGCTCTACCTGCTGCTCGGCTGGGCCGCGGTGCTCTACTTCCCCGAGTTCGTCGACAACGCCTCGACCGCGGTGCTGGTGCTGCTGATCACCGGCGGCGGGCTCTACTCACTCGGCGCCGTCGTCTACGGCTTCAAGTGGCCCAACCCGTCGCCCAAGTACTTCGGCTTCCACGAGATCTTCCACGCCTTCACGATCGCGGCGTTCATCGTGCACTACATCGGCGTCAGCCTGCTGGCGTACCAGAAGCACTAGAGCGCCGTCAGCGCCTCGACCGGTCGTCACCGGCTGACGGCAGACGAAGCCCTCGCAGACGTACGCCGCCGCGCGGCCGTCGACCAGGTCGCGCTGCTCGAACAGCGGGATGTCGAGGCCGACATCGCCGGCGATCACGACGGCGCCCGGCGAGGTCAGGCCGAGCGCGGCCCGGTGCAGCTCCGTACGCTCCTCGCGCGAGCCGACCACGGCGATCTCGAGCGGCCCGGCGAGCACCGCCTCCGCTGCGGCGAGCGTCCAGCCGGCGAACCGGGGCACCTGCGTCGCGATGTTGGCGGCCGACGCGATGCCGGACTCTGCGGCTGCGCGATAGCGGTGCTCACCCGTGATCGCCGCGAACGAGAGCAGGGCTGCGACGGCGGCCGAGGTGCCGGACGGGTACGCGTTGTCGGACGCATCCTTGGGGCGTACGACGAGGGTCTCGGCGTCGTCGGCGGTGTCGAAGAACCCGCCCTCGGGATCCGGCGAAGTGGTCGACGACCCGGTCGAGGAGCAGCCGCGCCCGATCGAGCCACACCGCGTCGCCGGTGATGCCGAGCACCGCGATGAACGCCTCCGCGACCGCGCCGTGATCCTCCAGCACCGCTGAGTTGGTCCCGGCGACGCCGTCGCGTGACGTGCGCGCGAACCGCTCACCGAGGTGCACGTCGACGAGCAGCTGCGCCGCCGCCACCGCGGCGTCGGCGAAGTCGGGCTCGTCGAGCAGCACCGCGGCCTCGGCAAGAGCCGTGATCGCCAGCCCGTTCCAGGACGCGACGACCTTGTCGTCACGGGCCGGCCGCGTGCGCTCGGCCCGAGCCTGCGAGGAGCTTCGTGCGTACGTCGTCCCAGCGCTCCGGGTCGTCGGGGTCCATGCGGAGCTGAAGCGTCGAGAAGCCGCGCTCGAACGTGCCCGGGCCCGTGACCCCCAGCAGCTGCGCCGCCCACGCACCGTCGTCGACGCCGAGCAGTCGCATCAGCTGGTTGGGGTTCCAGACGTAGAACGTCCCCTCGTGACCGTCGCTGTCGGCATCGAGCGCCGACGCGAAGCCACCCTCGGGCGTACGCAGCTCGTCGAGGAGGAACCGGGCGGTCTCCCGGGCGATGCGCTCGCCGAGCAGCGAGCCGGTCTGCCGCCACCAGTGCAGGTAGACCCGCAGCAGCAGCGCGTTGTCGTAGAGCATCTTCTCGAAGTGCGGCACGCGCCAGAACCGGTCGACGCTGTAGCGCGCGAACCCGCCGGACAGCTGGTCGTACATCCCGCCGCGCGCCATCGCCTGGCACGTCGACGCCACCATGCCGAGCGCCTGCGCCGAATCCGTGCGCGCGGCGTTGCGCAGCAGGAACTCCAGCACCATCGACGGCGGGAACTTCGGGCTCGCGCCGAATCCCCCGGCCTCGGCGTCGTACTGCTTGGCCAGCTCGTCGACCGCGGCGTCGAGCTCGTCGGGCCCGAGAGCGCCACCGACGGTGTCGGTGTTCTGCTGCAGGTGGGCGAGCACGTCGTCGCTGACCTTGAGCACCTCGTCGCGGCGGTCACGCCACGCCTCCGCGAGGGCCTGCAGCACCTGGGTGAACGCCGGCGCGCCCTGCCGCGGCTCGGGCGGGAAGTACGTACCGGCGAAGAACGGCTCGCCGGTCGGCGTCAGGACGCACGTCATCGGCCAGCCACCCTGCCCCGTCATCGCGGTCGTCGCCTTCATGTAGACCGCGTCGATGTCGGGGCGTTCCTCGCGGTCGACCTTGATGTTGATGTAGTGGTCGTTCATGTACGCCGCCGTCGCCGGGTCCTCGAACGACTCGTGCGCCATGACGTGGCACCAGTGGCACGCGGCGTAGCCGACGCTCAGCAGGATCGGCCGGTCCAGCTCCTGCGCCACGGCCAGCGCCTCGTCGCTCCACTCCCACCAGTCGACCGGGTTGTCGGCGTGCTGCTGCAGGTAGGGGCTCGTGGCCTGCGCGAGGCGATTCGGCATACCGCCACCCTAGGCGCGTGGCCGGGCCCCTGCCTTTCGCACCACCGCGCCTGACACACTGACTCGGTGCTCCTGACCATCACGGCCTCGCGATCGGACGTCCTCGACGACGCCTCCGACCTGGGCTTCCTGCTGCACAAGCACCCCGACCGGCTGCAGACGTTCGACGTGCACGGCGGCCAGGCGCACGTGTTCTACCCGGAGTCGGGCGCTGAGCGGTGCACGGCGGCGCTGCTGCTCGAGGTCGACCCGATCGCGCTCGTACGCGGCAAGGGCCGCCACTTCGACGGATTCTCCCTCGCGCAGTACGTCAACGACCGGCCGTACGCCGCCTCGTCGCTGCTGTCCGTCGCGATGGGCAAGGTGTTCCGCACGGCGCTGAGCGGTCGATGCGAGAGCCGTCAGGAGCTGGCCGACGCCGACCTGCCGCTGACGATCGCGATCCCTGCCGTGCCCGGCGGCGCCGAGCTCGTCGAGCGGCTCTTCACCCCACTCGGCTGGGACGTGCAGGCCGAGACGCTGCCGCTCGATCCCGAGGTCCCCGAGTGGGGCGACTCGACCTACGTACGCCTGACCCTGACCGGCACCGTGCGGCTCGCCACCGCGCTCAATCACCTCTACGTCCTGCTGCCGGTGCTCGACGACGCCAAGCACTACTGGGTCTCGAACGACGAGGTCGACAAGCTGATGCGCGCCGGCGAGGGTTGGCTCGCCGATCATCCCGAGCGTGAGCTGATCTCGCGCCGCTACCTCGCGCACCAGCGGTCGATGGCCGACGAGGCGCGCACCCGACTGGCCGAGCTCGACGGCGAGACCGCGCCCGAAGTCGAGGAGGCCGAGCGGCCGCGTCCACTGGTCGCGCTCCGGCACGACGCCGTGATCGCCGCGCTCACCGAGGCGCGGCCGCCTCCGTCGTGGACCTCGGCTGCGGCTCGGGCGCGCTGATCGGCAAGCTGCTCGACATCCAGGGCATCGACCGGGTCATCGGCACCGAGGTGAGTGACGGGTCGCTCCGTCAGGCCGCGCGCCGCCTGCACGTCGACACCATGACCGAGCGGCAGGCCGACCGGCTCTCGTTGTGGCTCTCGTCGTTGCAGTACCAGGACAGCCGACTGACCGGCCTCGATGCGGCCGTCCTCATGGAGGTCATCGAGCACATCGACCCCGCGCGGGTGCCCGCCGTGACCGCCAACCTGTTCGGCTTCATGCGTCCGCGGACCGTCGTGGTCACCACACCGAACGCCGAGCACAACGTCCGCTACGAAGCACTCGCACACGGCGGCATGCGCCACCCCGACCACCGGTTCGAGTGGACGCGGGCCGAGTTCGCCGCCTGGGCCTCCGCCGCCGGCGAGGCGTACGGCTACACCGTCGAGCACCGACCGGTCGGCCCCGTCGACGACGAGGTCGGTCCGGCGACCCAGCTCGCCCTCTTCACCAGGACGGAGGCGGCCTCATGACGACCTTGGGCATACCCGAGACGTCGCTCGTCGTCCTGGTCGGCGTCAGCGGCTCGGGCAAGTCGACGTTCGCCGCCAAGCACTTCAAGCCGACCGAGATCGTCTCGAGCGACTTCTGCCGTGGGCTGGTCGCGGACGACGAGAACGACCAGGCGGCGACCAAGGACGCCTTCGAGGTCCTGGAGTTCATCGTCGGCAAGCGGCTCGAGCTGGGCCGGCTGACGGTCGTGGACGCGACGAACGTGCAGCCCGGCGCCCGCAAGAGCCTGGTCGCGCTCGCCAAGGCACACGACGTCCTGCCGGTCGCCGTGGTGCTGGACCTGCCGACCGGCGTCAGCGTCGAGCGCAATGCCGCACGTGCCGACCGCGACTTCGGCGCCCACGTCGTCAAGCGCCAGCACGACCAGCTCCGCCGGTCGATCAAGGGGCTCAAGCGAGAGGGATTCCGCAGCGTCCACGTGCTCGGCTCCGTCGAGGAGGTCGAGTCGGCGACCTTCGTGCGCGAGAAGCTCATGAACGACCTGCGCGACCAGACCGGTCCGTTCGACGTGATCGGCGATGTCCACGGCTGCCGCCTCGAGCTCGAGGAGCTGCTGGCGCAGCTCGGCTACGACGTCGTACGCGATGAGGCCGGGCGACCGGTCGATGCCAGCCACCCGGACGGCCGTCGCGCCGTGTTCGTCGGTGATCTCGTCGATCGCGGTCCCGACTCCCCCGGCGTGCTGCGGCTCGTCATGGGCATGGTCGGCTCCGGGCATGCGCTCTGCGTCTCCGGCAACCACGAGGCCAAGCTCAACCGGGCCCTGGGCCGCAGAACGGTCACGCTCAGTCACGGCCTCGAGCGCACGATGGAGCAGCTCGGGCAGGAGCCCGAGGAGTTCGTCGAGGACGTCCGGCGCTTCGTCGACGGACTGATCGCCCACTACGTCCTCGACGAGGGCAACCTCGTCGTCGCGCACGCCGGGTTGAAGGAGAGCTATCACGGCCGGGCGTCCGGGCGGGTGCGCTCGTTCGCGCTCTACGGCGACACCAGCGGTGAGACCGACGAGTACGGATTGCCGGTCCGCTACCCGTGGGCCGAGGACTACCGCGGCAAGGCCATGGTCCTCTACGGCCACACGCCGGTGCCCGAGACCGAGTGGATCAACAACACCCTGTGCCTCGACACCGGTGCGTGTTCGGCGGCGCGCTCACGGCGCTCCGCTATCCCGAGCGCGAGATCGTCTCGGTCGACGCGCACGAGGTCTACTACGAGCCCGTACGCCCGTTGGCTCCGCCGCCGCGCGACCCCGACATCCTGCGGCTCGACGACGTGCTCGGGCCACGGGTCATCGAGACGGCCCACATGGGGCGCGTGTCGCTGCGCGAGGAGAACGCCGCCGGTGCACTCGAGGTCATGAGCCGGTTCGCGGTCGACCCGTCCCGCCTCGTCTACCTGCCGCCCACGATGGCCCCGTGCGACACCTCCAAGCTCGAGGACCACCTCGAGCACCCGGTCGAGGCGTTCACGCACTTCGCCAGGACCGGGATCGGCGAGGTCATCTGCGAGGAGAAGCACATGGGCTCGCGCGCCGTGCTGCTGGTGCGCCGCGACGCCACCGGCGTGATCCACACGCGTACGGGCCGTTCGTTCTTCGACGCCGGCACCGAGGCAGAGCTGCTCGCGGCGTGCGCCGCCGCGGCGACGTCGGCCGGACTGTGGGACGAGCTCGGCAGCGACTGGGTCCTGCTCGACGCCGAGATCATGCCGTGGTCGGCCAAGGCCTTCGACCTGATCCGCAGCCAGTACGCCGCGGTCGGCACGGCTGCCCGCTCCGCGCTGCCCGCCGCACTCGAGGCGCTCACCCTCGCCGCAGCTCGTGGCATCGACGTCGGCGACCTCTCCGCTCGCACCGCACAGCGCGGCGAGGACGCCTCCGCCTTCACGGCGGTCTACCGCCGCTACTCGTGGCCCGTCAACGGCACCGAGGGCCTGCGCATCGCCCCGTTCCAGGTGCTCGCGAGCGACGGTACGACGTACGAGAAGCACGACCACGCCTGGCACCTCAGCATCGCCGACCGGCTCGTCGAAGCGGATCCGGCGCTCTTCGCGCCGACCCGGCGCCTGGTCGTCGACACCGCGGACGACGCATCGATCGCCGCCGGGGTGGACTGGTGGAACGAGCTGACCGCCGACGGCGGCGAGGGCATGGTCGTCAAGCCGCTCGCCAACCTCGTGCGCGGGCCCAAGGGGCTCGTGCAGCCCGGCGTCAAGGTCCGCGGACGCGAGTACCTCCGGCTGATCTACGGCCCCGACTACACGGCGCCGGCCAACCTCTCGCGGCTCCGCAACCGCAACCTCGGCCACAAGCGGTCGATGGCGCTGCGCGAGTACGCCCTCGGGCTCGAGGCGCTGCGCCGGCTCACCACCGGAGCGCCGGTGTGGCAGGTCCACGAGTGCGTCTTCGCGATCCTCGCGATGGAGTCAGAGCCGGTCGACCCGAGGCTCTGATCGACTAGATGCGGTCGTGGGGCGTGGTGCGACCGGGGCCTTCGTCCTCGCCGTCCCAGGGCTGCTGCGCCTTCTTGGAGTGCTTGAGGAACGAGCGGGCCAGGAAGTAGGTCGCGACGCACAACGCCACGACGACGCCGAGCGCGACCCAGCCGGGCTTGACGTCCTCGTCAGTGAAGGCCGGCTCGGCCGTGACGAAGGAGGCGATCGCGTACACGTTCATACCCCCAGAGTAGTTCCCCCGAAATCTGGCGGCAGATCCACCTCCGCCGCCTCGATCGAGGTGGATAAGCGGCCAAATCTCGGCCGAGGCGGTCACGCTTCGCGCGCGTACGTCGCCGGCGGCGTCCCGACGACCGAGGTGAACGCCCGCGTCAGATGCGCCTGGTCGCTGAACCCGAGCTCGGCGGCCAGCGCAGCCCAGTCGGTGTCCGTGCCGGTGTGCGCGGCCGCAGCGGCGTCGAGCAGACGGAACCGCTGCACGACCCACTTGGGCCCGATGCCGAGGTAGGCCGTGAACTGCCGCTGCAGCGTGCGCAGGCTGACCCCGGCCAGCTCCGCGAGCTGCTCGGCACGGATCAACGAACGGTCCTGCTCCGCCGCATCGACCAGCGCGTTGATGACGTCGGCTTGTGGATCGGCGACCGGATCGAGGGCGTCGAGGTATGCCTCCAGCGCCGCGATCATCTCGTCGTCGCTGACCTCGGTCCGCAGGATCTCGGCCGCAGCAGCCGAGTCGTCGACGCCGACGACATCACCCATCGGCACGATCCGGCCCGACACCTTGCTGGCGTCCGCCCTGAGCACGGCACGAAAGCTCGCCGGCTTGAACGCCGCGCCCAGCACGTGCCCGGTGCCGCTGAGCGTACGGACGAACGGCTCACGGGTGAGGCCGTTGACCAGCAGCCGTGGCTGCCCCTCGAACAGCTCCGCCGACACATGCACGCACGGCTGCGGGATGACCTGCTGATCGAACGGCTCGGGGCACTCCCAGCGGACGATCCAGTGGTACTGCAGGAACGGCTGCCAGCGCTCCGACGGCACCGCCCGGCGTACGTCGATGTGCTGGGCCGCAGCGGACGGCCGCACGATCGCGGACCCTCCCCGACCAACCGGTTCCGTGTTCATGACCCCAGTGTCGCGTTTGTCCAAGACACTTCTGACTCCAGCCTCCTAGCGTCGAGGCATGAGCAGATCACACACCACATCAGGCAAGTTCACGGTCAAGTCGTGGGACGAGAAGGTCATCGTCGACATCGACGGCGAGGGCGTCGAGATCAACGGCGTGACCTACCCCAAGCGTGGCTTCTCGCGGGCCGACACGACGTACGCCTACTCCGGCGACATCGAGGGCACCGGCACCGTCGCGTACCTCATCTCGTACGCCCCGGGCTTCGCTCCGACGTCAGGCTTCGAGCGATTCGAAGGGTCGATCGACGGCCACGACGGTTCGCTGGTCTTCCAGCACCTCGGCGACCACGACGAGCAGGCCGTCCGCTCCACGCTGACCATCGTCGAGGGGCTGGGCACCGGCGGCCTGGAGGGCATGAGGGGCGAGGCCACGATCGAGCTCGCCGGCCACAGCGACGACGGCTACGACATCACGCTGAGCTACGACCTCTGAGCGTGCCGCCACACGACAACGGGAGGACAGTGAGCACATGAGCACCGAGACGACAGGACGATTCATGCCGACCGGCTGGGACGAGTCGGTCATCGAGGACGTCGACGGCGAGGGTGAGACCAAGAACGGCACCTACTACCCCAGCCGCGGCGTCACGACCGCGAAGGTCACGTTCCAGTACACCGGCGACATCGAGGGCACCGGCGCGACGACGTACCTGTTCGCCTACCGCGACAGCAAGGCCGGGCACGCCGACATCCTCGGCTACGAACGCTTCACCGGCTCGATCGGCGGCCGCGAGGGCTCGTGCGTGTTCCGGCACACCGGCTCGTACGAGGACGGCGCCGTGAGCGACCACGTCGAGGTGCTGCCGGGGCTCGGCACGGACGGCCTCGCGGACCTGACCGGATCGGCCGACGTGTCGATGGCCGGGCCACCGCCCGAAGGCGGCTACGAGTTCACGCTGAAGAGCTAGCGCACCCGCGCTCTATGCGTCGCTTCGCGGGCTCTGTCAGCGCAGACCCGCGAAGAGGTCATCCTCGGGGAGGCTGGTCTCGACCTTGGAGTCCACGAGCTGGTAGTCCTCGGTCGGCCACGCCTCCTCCTGCACCTGGTGCGGGATCGCGAACCAGAAGCCGTTGGGGTCGATCTGCGTCGCGTGCGCCAGCAGGGCTGCGTCGCGGACGCCGAAGTAGCCGGCGCACTCGACGCGGGTCGTCAGCCGGGCCTCGTCCTCGGGCTTGCGCTCCCACGACTCGAGCCGGTCGGCGAACGGGTTCTCGAGCCCGTGCTTCTTCATCTCGTCGTCGATCGCCTTCATGCGGGCGTAGCTCCAGCTCAGGTGGTAGTAGAGCTTGGACACCTGCCACGCCTCGCCCGCGTCCGGGTAGCGCTCCGGGTCGGCCGCCGCCTCGTACGCATAGACGCTGATCTCGTGGCACTTGATGTGGTCGGGGTGCGGGTAGCCGCCGTTCTCGTCGTACGTCGTGAGGACGTGCGGCTTGAACGAGCGGATCAGGCGTACGAGCGGCTCGGCGGCCTCCTCGATCGGCACGAGGGCGAAGCAGCCCTCAGGCAGCGGCGGCTTGGGGTCGCCCTCGGGCCAACCCGAGTCGACGAAGCCGAGCCAGTCCTGCTTGACGCCGAGGATCTCGCGCGCGCGATCCATCTCCTCGCGGCGGATCTCCGAGATCAGCCCAGGGTTCTCGAGGATGCCGGGATGCTCGAAGCCCGGGTTGAGGATCGAGCCGCGCTCACCGCCCGTGCACGTGGCGACGTGGACGTCGACGCCCTCGGCGACATACTTCGCCGTCGATGCCGCACCCTTGCTCGACTCGTCGTCGGGATGGGCGTGCACGTGCATCAGGCGCAGTTGGTCGACCACGGTTCTCCTTCGAAGGCTCGAGCAAAATCCTCGCACTGTCTCCAACGCCATGCATCGGCCCGGGTTGTTCCGTCGGCAATACTCTCGGTATGACAACCCCCGATGCCGTGATCGTGACCGGCGCATCGACCGGGATCGGCCAGGCCATGGTCGAGACCTTCGCCGCCAACGGCATCCGCGTGTTCGCGGCCGTACGCGACCTGTCCACGGTCGCCGAGCACCCGCTCGTGACGCCCGTACGCCTCGACGTCACCTCGGCGCAGGAAGCACTGGACGCCGCCGAGGTCGTCGGTCAGGCGCTGGGCGATGAGACCCGCCTGCGCGGCATCGTCAACAACGCCGGCATCGCCGTGGGCGGCCCCATGGAGTTCCTCGATCTCGACGAGCTCCGCCGCCAGCTCGAGGTCAACGTCATCGGCCAGCTCGCCGTGACGCAGGCGTTCCTGCCGCTGCTGCGCGAGCACGGCAAGGGCCGCATCGTGTTCACCAGCTCGATCGCCGGGCGGATCGCCGCTCCGTTCATCGGGCCGTACGCCGCTTCGAAGCACGCGCTCAACGGGCATGGCCGAGTCATGGCGCCGCGAGCTCAAGCCGTGGGGCATCGGCGTCTCGGTGCTCGCGCCGGCGACGGTGGCGACCCCGATCTGGGACAAGGCCGGCGACGACATCGACGACATCGCCGCCAAGCTCCCGCCCCGCGGCGTCGAGCTCTACGGCGACGGCATCGACGGCGATGCGCTCGATCTCCAAGGACGCGCGCACACGGCGGCATCCCGGCGTCGAAGGTCGCCGAGGCGGCGCACCACGCGGTGTTCGCGCGCCGCGCCAAGGCGGAGTACCTCGTCGGCACCGAGGCCAAGATGATCGCGACCGCCTCGAGCCTGCTGCCGTACCGGACGTTCGACAAGGCCGTACCGGAAGCAGATGCTCGGCTCCTGAGACAATGGCAGGCGTGACCGACCTCAGCTCCCGCTACGGGACCCGCACCCGACCGCGCTGGTTCTGGCCGGCCGTCGCCGCGGTCGGCATCGCGATCGGCATCTCGTTCGCGGCCTGGGTCGGCTTCCAGGACGAGCCCGTCAAGGGCCGGCTGTGGGGCTACGACGTCAAGAGCGACCACCTCGTGACCCTGAAGGTCGACGTCATCCGGCCCGATCCCCTCGCCGTCCGGTGCACGGTCTACGCGCAGGCCGCCGACCACTCGATCGTCGGCGAGAAGACCGTCGACGTACCGGCATCCAAGGACGAAAAGACTCGCATCTCGATCGATGTCCAGACCGAGCGAAAGGCCGTCACAGGTGTGCTGAGGACGTGTGAACCTCGGAGTTGAGTGCTAAAGTTGGAGGTTCACCCCGGGCGTACGCCTGGGGTGCAGCACGTAAAGGAGCGCTCAATGACTCAGCCGACAGAGACCGACACCATCTGGGTGACCCAGGAGGCGTACGCGCGTCTGCAGCAGGAGCTGGAGCACCTCAAGGGCGACGTGCGCGCCGACATCACGGCCAAGATCGCCGCCGCTCGCGATGAGGGCGACCTCAAGGAGAACGGCGGCTACCACGCCGCGCGCGAGGAGCAGGGCAAGACCGAGGCTCGCATCCGTCAGCTCGAGGACATGCTGCGGCGTGCCGAGGTCGGCGACAAGCCTGCTGACGACGGCCTGGTCGAGGCCGGCATGATCGTCACGATCCGCTTCAAGGGCGACACCGACACCGAGCAGTTCCTGCTCGGCTCGCGTGAGCTGCTCAGCATGGACTCCAGCGTCGACATCGACGTCTACTCGCCGACCTCGCCGCTCGGTGCCGCGATCCTCGGCAAGCACAAGGGCGACGAGGCGACCTACGAGGCGCCGAACGGCAAGAACCTCACCGTCGAGGTCGTCGACGCCAAGCCGTTCTGACCCCTCTGCTGGGCAGCAGCGCCGCTCAGACCAGCTCGTAGCCGAGCTCGATGAGGCGGTCCCGCACCTCTGCGCGGTGCTGCGGCCGCGCGTCGCGATCTGGATGTCGACGTCGACCTGACCGACGCTGAGCGTCTCCGAGGCGCGGTCGTGGTTGACGTTGAGCACGTTGACCTGCATCTCGGCGAGGTCCGTCAGCAGCCGCATCAGCGCGCCGGGACGATCCGCGATGCGGACACGGAACAGCAGGAACCGCCCGGCCGCGGCCAGACCGTGACGGATCACGTCGAGCAGCACCAGCGCGTCGATGTTGCCACCCGAGAGCACCGCGACGACCGGGCCCTCGAACGCGTGCGGCTGTTCGAGGATCGCCGCCACCGCTGCGGCGCCAGCCGGCTCGACGAGCAGCTTCGAACGCTCCAGCAGCGAGATCAGCGCGCTGCTCATCGACTCCTCGCTGACCGTGAGCACCTCGTCGCACAGCGACTAGAGGATGCCGTAGGGGATGTCGCCGGGCAGCGCGACCGAGATGCCGTCGGCCATCGTGATGCCCATGGGCGACGTGAGGGGCTTGCCGGCAGCGAGCGACGGCGGATAGGCGGCGGCATCCTTGGCCTGCACCCCGACGATCCGCAGGTCGGGTCGTTCGGTGCGCAGCAGCGCGATGCCGGCGGCCAGTCCCCCGCCACCCAGCGGCACCAGGATCGTCTTGACGTCGGGGCACTGCTCGAGGATCTCGAGGCCGATCGTCCCTTGCCCCGCGATGATGTCCTCGTGGTCGAACGGGTGGATCAGCACGGCGCCCGTACGATCGGCGAACTCCTGCGCGGCGACGAGCGCCTCGGTCACGCCGGTGCCGTGGAAATGGATGTCGGCGCCATATCCCTCGGTCGCCGCGACCTTGGGCAGTGCGGCGCCGACCGGCATGAAGATCGTCGCCTTGATGCCGAGCAGTGACGCCGCCAGCGCAACGCCCTGGGCGTGGTTGCCGGCGCTCGCCGCGACGACGCCGCGCGAACGCTCCTCCTCGCTGAGCCGCGAGATGCGGACGTACCCTCCGCGGATCTTGAACGAGCCGGTGCGCTGGAGGTTCTCGGCCTTGAGGAACACCTGCGTGCCGGTCCGCGAGCTCAGCCAGCGGGAGTGCGCCATGGGCGTCACTTCGGCGATTCCGTCGAGCAGCTCGCGGGCAGCCCTCACATCATTCAGATCCACCTCACCAACGTAGTCGCTGCGCTTTCGCGAGGGTACGTTCGTCCTCATGGTGACCGACAACGACCTGCAGCACCTGCGTCGCTGCCTGGAGCTGGCCGCAGAGGCGATCGAAGCCGGGGACGAGCCGTTCGGCTCGGTCCTCGTGGGCGGCGACGGTGCCGTGCTCGCCGAGGACCGCAACCGCGAGACGTCCGAGGCCGACCAGACGCGCCACCCCGAGTTCGCCCTCGCCCGCTGGGCCGCCCGCCATCTCGACGCCGAGCAGCGCGCGACGGCGACCGTCTACACCTCCGGCGAGCACTGCCCCATGTGCGCCGCCGCCCACGGCTGGGTCGGCCTGGGCCGCATCGTCTTCGCGAGCTCGTCCGCCCAGACCAGTGCATGGCTCGCCGATCTCGGCGTCGGACCCTCCCCCGTGCGCGCCATCCCGATCCAGGACGTCGCACCCGGCGTGACCGTCGAGGGTCCCGTTCCCGGTCTGGACGACGAGGTCCACGAGCTGCATCGCCGCTACCGCCTCGGGAACACCTGATTCGCTCCCTTGCTCACGGGCTGTGCCAGAATCACCGCCATGTTCCCTGAGGTGCACCGGTCCACACATCAAGGAATCCCGGTCTTCTGGGCCGACATACCGGGCCCCCTGACCGGCACGTTGACCTTCGGCGTCGGCATGCGCGACGAACCGGCACCGCTCATGGGGATCACACACCTCACGGAGCATCTGGCGTTTCGACCCCTCGAGCCCTTGGTGATCAGGCATGACGGGATGGTCGACCACGAGGCGGTCGTGTTCCACGCCACCGGCGAGCCTGAGGAGGTCGCGGCATTCCTCAACGGGATTGCACGCGCTGTGGTGGCGATTGGGAAGGTCACCGACGAGGACCTCGCCCGGGAGAAGGCGGTGCATCACGCCGAATACCCCTCGCACTATGAACGCCCAGGTGCAGGCCTGCTGACCTACCGCTTCGGCATCGGCGGGCTCGGAAATGCCAACGCCAACGACGTGACGCATCTCGTCCATCACGGCAGCCGAGCTTGCCGACTGGAGCCAGAAGTGGCTGATTGCAGAGAATGCCGCGCTCTCCTTCACGGGTCCACCACCAGCGGGCCTCGACCTTGCGTTGCTCTCTGGCGTCCTTCCCCGACATGCCGTACCTGGCCAGGTCACCCAGACCCCTTGCTTGGTGGAGTCCGACAAGGAGGGGGTGGCAATCTCGCTGGTCGTGCCGTTCGACGCGGTCCATCTCCTGAGCGCAGCACTCGAGTTCGAGCTCCAACACCGCCTGCGGCACGAGCTCGGACTCATCTACTCCATCGACACCTTCTTCACCCGAATCGATGAGCGAGCCACCCAGCTCGACCTCGTCCTTGATCCACTGCCGGACCAGGTCGTTGCGACGCTCGAGGCAGCCATCGCGCTTGTGCGCCGAGTCAGCTCCGAAGGATTCAGTGATCATGCGATCGACCACGCTCGGTCGGACATCGTCACGTCACTGGCCTGGGCCAACACGACCGTCGCTGGCTATGTCGACGCGCTCGCGGGCGGGCACCTCACCGGTCGCATGCCACCCACGCCTGAAGCCCTCCTCGGCGGTGCTCGCGAGCTCGACCGCGACGCCCTCGCGCGTGCACTCACCGATGCATTGCCTAGCCTGATCCTCGCCTTCGACGACGAGGCCGAGCTCGACAAGAAGTGGCTCGAGTCCGCTGGCCTTCCAGTCGACGACTTCGACGCCTGGCAGACCGACTCCACTGAGCCGCGGCACCGAAGAGCCCGCAAGGGCAGGGTCTGGAGGGCGCGCCGGCGAGGCGACATGCCCGGACAGTGGGCCATCCTCACAGAGGACTCGCTCAAGACGCAGGCGAAGGGTGAGACCGGAAGCATCCGGCTCGACGACATCGCCGTACTGGGGCGGCACGAGTGTGGCTGCCTCGCCTTGGTCGACTCGCGCGGCCGGAGCGCGACTGTCGATCCGACGGACTGGCTGCGCGGCAAGGACCTCGTCGACCGAATCGTCGCGCGCGTACCTGCCGAGATCGTCCGGACGTTCCCGTCACACTGAGTCCCATTGGTTGCATGACACAACCTGTTATATGGTTGCATCATGCAAGCACAGCCCACCGAGGCCGCCACCACGGCTGAGGACGCCTTGATGCAGCTCATGCTGGCGATGGGCCGACGCTTCCGCTCGCGCATCGACGGTGACACCGTCGACCCGTCCCAGGCGGCGCTGCTCTACACGCTGAAGTGCCGCGGAGCCATGCGGCTCGGCGACATCGCCGAGGCCATGCAGCTCGATGCCTCGACGGTCAGCCGCCACGTGCAGCAGCTCGGCGACCGGGGGTTCATCGAGCGCCAGCCCGACCCCGTCGACGGCAGAGCCCGCATCATCGCGCTCTCCCCCGCCGGGGCCACGAGCCTCAAGAAGTCCTTCGACCAACGCCGCGCCTTCATCACCGCCGCCCTCGCAGAGTGGGACGACGCCGAGCGCGACCGCCTGCGCCACGACCTGACCCGACTCACCGCCTCACTCGGAGCCGCCTCATGACCGACACCACTCCCGCCACCGCCGCACCCACATACCTCTCGCACCGCCAGATCCTGGTGATCCTCGGCGGCCTGATGACGGGCATGTTCCTCGCCTCGCTCGACCAGAGCATCGTCGGCACGGCTCTCCCCCGCATCACGTCCGACCTCAACGGTCTCGACAAGCTGAGCTGGGTCGTCACGGCATACCTGCTCGCCTCGACCGCGTCCACGCCGCTGTGGGGCAAGATCTCCGACCTCTACGGCCGCCGGAAGATCTTCCAGATCGCGATCGTGACGTTCCTCGTCGGCTCGCTGCTGTGCGGGTTCTCGCGCAACATCGAGGAGCTCATCGCGTTCCGCGCGCTCCAGGGCATCGGCGGTGGCGGCCTGATGGCACTGGCGTTCGCCACGATCGGCGACGTCATCCCGCCTCGCGAGCGCGGCCGCTACATGGGCTACATGGGCGCGGTCTTCGGCACGTCCAGCGTCGCCGGCCCGCTCCTCGGTGGCTGGCTCGCCGACGGGCCGGGTTGGGAGTGGATCTTCTGGCTCAACGTGCCGATCGGCGTCGTCGCGCTGGTCGTGACGTCGTACGCCCTCAAGCTCCCGCACACCCGCCGCGAGCACGTCATCGACTGGCTCGGCGCCGGAGTGCTGGTCGCCGGCGTCTCCTCGATGCTGCTGTACGTCTCGTGGGCCGGCCCGGATCACGGCTGGGGCTCGCGCCTCGGGCTCGAGCCTCCTCGCGGGCGCGATCGTCCTGACCGCGCTGTTCATCGCGGTCGAGCTGCGCGCCAAGGAGCCGATCATCCCGATGGAGCTGTTCCGCGGGTCGATCTTCCGCACCACCAACGCGATGTCGATCGTGATGGGCATGTCGATGTTCGGCGCGATCATCTTCGTGCCGCTCTACCTGCAGATCGTCATGGGCATGTCGCCGACCAAGTCCGGCCTGGGCATGCTGCCGATGGTCACCGGGCTGTTCTGCACCTCGATCCCGTCGGGCAACTGGGTCACCAAGACCGGTCGCTACCGCCCCCTGCCGATCGCGAGCACGGTCGTCGTCTTCACGGCGCTGCTGGTGCTCTCGACGGCCGATGCGGACAGCCCCTACTGGCGCATCGGCCTCGGCATGTTCATCCTCGGCGCCGGTCTCGGCCTCACGATGCAGCTGCTGACGGTCATCGTGCAGAACTCGGTCGACCCCCGCCACATGGGCATCGCGACCTCGACGATCACGTTCTTCCGTACGCTCGGCGGTGCGTTCGGCGCCGCGATCTTCGGCGCGGTGCTCAACACCCGACTGACGCATCACCTCGCCGCGACGCGTCGGCGGCGGGGCTGATGCGCCCAAGATCAACACGAACGACGCCTCGGCGATCCACCGCCTGCCCGAGCCGCTGCAGACCAAGGTCATCGAGGCCTTCGCCGACTCGCTGCACGACGTGTTCCTCGCCGCGCTGCCGGTCGTCGCGATCGCGTTCGTGATCTCGCTGTTCATCAAGGAGATCCCGCTGCGTACGCGCGACACCCCGATCGCCGCCGAGGCGACCGAGATCTGAGGAAGCTCAGGGCCGGTCGCGGGCGGGGAGGTTGTCGACCACCAGGTCGTACGAGTCCTCGACGAGCTCGGCGACCAGGCCGTCGGGCAGCGAGCCGTCGACCTGCACGGTGATCCAGTGCTTCTTGTTCATGTGATAGCCGCGAGTGATCGACTCGTACGTCTCGACGAGCCCCGTCACCTCTTCGGGCTCGGCCTTGAGCGTGACGTGTGTCGGTGACTCAGCGGCGGTGATCGCGAAGACCTTGCCGCCGACCTTGAAGACCGCGGTCTCCTCGCCGAACGGGAAGGTCAGCATCGCGCCCGGCAGGGCCAGGCACACCGCGTGGATGTCGGTCATGCGAGTCCCGGCAACGGTTGGGTCCCGTCGTCCGGCGGCTCGTCCTCGAACTCCTCGGCAACGGTGGCGAGGTGGCGTACGACCCCGTTGAGGCAGGCCGCGAGCGGCACCGCGATGAGCGCCCCGACCACTCCAGCCACGACGACGCCGGCCGTGATCGCGAAGATGATCGCCAGCGGGTGCACCGCCACGAGTCGGCCCATGAGGAACGGCTGCAGCACGTGCGACTCGATCTGCTGGATGAAGATCACGATGATCAGCATGAACAGCGCGGTCCACGGCCCCTGCGCGACGAGCGCCACCAGCACCGCGACCATGCCCGACAGCAACGCACCGATGATCGGGATGAACGCACCGAGGAACACCAGGACGCCGATCGCGAACGTCAGGGGCACGCCCAGCACCCAGGCGCCGAACGCGATGCCCATCGCGTCGGTCAGCGCGACGATCACCGTCGCACGTACGAATGCCGTCAGCGACGCCCACGCCGTGTGGCCTGAGGAGTTGACCCGCTCGCGGGCGGCGCGCGGGAACAGCGCGACGACCCAGCTCCAGATGCGGTTGCCCTCGTAGAGGAAGAAGAACGTCGAGAACAGCGCGATGAAGAACCCGGCGAGGAGGTGGGTCAGCGTGCTGCCCACCTCGCCGACACGGGTGATCAGCGACGTGTCGCTCGTCTGGATCGACTCCTTGGCATTGTCGATCCACGTCTGGATCTGGTCGTCGCTGAGCTTGAGCGGGCCGGTCTTGGCCCAGTCCTGGATCTTGGAGATGCCGTCGACGACGCTCGTACGCAGGTCCGTCGCCTGGGTTGCGAGCTGCTGGCCGACCAGCGCCAGCATGCCGAAGAACGCGACGAGCCCTGTGAGCACCACGATGAACGTGGCGGCGAGGCGCGGGACGCCATGCGCCTGGAGCCAGTCGACGGCGTTGATCGTCAGTGCGGTGACGAGCACCGCGACCGCGATCGGCACGGTGATCTCGGAGAAGTAGCGCAGGAAGAACACCCCGAGCAGCACCGCCGACGCGATCACCAGGACACGCCAGGCCCATTGCGTCGCAATCTCCATGCCGATGGGCACCTGATAGCGCTCCCTCACGACCCAGACCTCATGCGCAGGAGCCTAGGGCATTGCGAAGGAACATCTGTGACCTGCGTGGGGTTGTATGGGGTGCATCGGTCGTGACGAGACCCGGCCGATCATGAGAGGTGGAAACCAGATGATTTTCAACCGCAGCAAGACCGAGCTCCCCGGCGCCGACAGCGCCCTCCCCGGCCGTGAGGGCCGGCCCTACCAGGTCGGCGGCACGCACCTGACCCTCGGCAACCCCGTCGAGACCCAGGCCCCCGAAGGCTTCGGCGTCGCGGTCTTCGGACTGGGCTGTTTCTGGGGTGAGGAGAAGACGTTCTGGGAGGTCCCGGGCGTGTGGTCGACCTCCGTCGGGTACGCCGGCGGTGTCACGCCCAACCCCACGTACGAAGAGGTGTGCACCGGTCGCACGGGGCACGCCGAGGTGGTCCGGGTCATCTTCGACCCGGCCAAGGTGACGTACGACGACCTGCTCAAGGTGTTCTGGGAGAACCACGACCCGACGCAGGGCATGCGCCAGGGCAACGACCGCGGCACGCAGTACCGCTCGGTCATCCTCACCACGACGCCCGAGCAGCAGGCGCAGGCCGAGGCGTCCCGCGAGGCGTACCAGCTGCGCATGACCGAGGCCGGCTACGGCGAGATCACCACGTCGATCCTGCCGCTGGAGACGTACTACTACGCCGAGGACTACCACCAGCAGTACCTCGTCAAGAACCCCTTCGGCTACTGCCCGCTGCACGCCACGGGCGTCTCGTACGCCTGACGCCGGAGCGGTGACTTAGGCACCTGTCGCAGGTCCGATGGGCCTGGGTCACCGCCTGACGGCTGCGGGACGCTCAGCGAACGGTCTGGCCGGGGCAGCTCGGGCTCGTGACCCAGTCAGCGCGGTGCGCCTCGATCGTCGAACGCGCCCGTGAACGGCCGAGGTTCCACTCCAGCCAGTCGTCATGCGTACGGCCATCGAGCGACACCGCGCACTCGACGAGGTTCGGCGGCAACGTCGAGAGCACCGGGAGCGCGTCGTCGGAGAGGCCCTGGAGGTACGACCAGTCGACCTTGCCGCTGGTCTCGTAGCGGTCGATGTTGTGCTGGGCGATCCAGGCATCGGGGTTGATGGCGGCCAGGCCGAGCAGCAGCGCCGCGCCGCTGAACAGCGCGAACCGCGGCAACCACACCGCTCGCAGCGCGACTCCGCCGGCAAGCGTCGCCAGCACCAGCACGCCGAGCCAGCCCTCGAACACGTCGACCAGCAGCCGCAGCCGGGTGAAGCCGTACGCGTCCTGGTAGACGTGCATCCGGTAGAGCGCCGAGGCCACGACGACCAGCGTCAACCCGCACAGCACGCCCAGCGAGCCGCGGATCCAGGCGCGATCCGACGACGTCTCGCGCGGCGCCTTGCGCGACGCCGCCCACACGACGAGCAGCGTGAGCGCGGTCGCGACCGTGAGCTGGCCGAAGCCCTGATGGACGTACTCCGCATACGTCAGTCCGGTCGTACGCCTGAGGTAGTCGTGGCCGCCGAAGATGACCGCGGCCTGCGCGACCAGGAACACCGCGAACACCGCGTCGACGACCAGCACCGGCGCCAGCCACTCGAACCGGTGCGCGACCGGCCGGGCCGCGCGCTCGCCGCGATTGACCTCTGGCGGGTTGAGCGCGAGGTAGGCACCGGCCAGCACGACGCCACCGACGAAGAAGGCGACGAACGCCCGCAGGGCGAAGTCGGCCGATCCGACGTCCGGGACGATCGCGTCCGACCCACTCGGCGAACAGCGCATCGGCCGAGGCGAACAGCAGCGCGAACACCGTCACGCCGACCAGCAGAGATCACCGACCGTACGCACGAGAGCCGCTCCGCCGCCGCGTCCCGTGACGCGCCGCAGCGTGCGGCCGAGCCACGGCATGCCGCGCAGGCCGGCCAGCGGCCAGGCGAGCCCCGTCAGCACGAACGACACCACGTTGCGGCCGCGGACCAGCCCGATGGCGCACACGCCGGCGCCGGTCAACAGGCACAGCACGACGATCCACTCGGCGTCCCTGACGAGCACCACGATCGACAGCGCGAGGCACAGCGCGGCGCAGGCCAGGGTGAACGGGTCCCGGCGGTTCCGGCTCGCCGTGAGCAGCAGCGCGCCGGCCGCGATCAGCACGAGGAACACCCCGAGCCCGTGATCGCGGAACGGGAGCAGCGCGCCAGCGAGCACGCCGACGCCCAACGCGCCGAGCAGCACGCGCACGTTGCCGGGCACGCCGTCATCCGGCCAGAAGTCACCGAACGTGAAGTCCGTGAGGGATGGCGGGGCCTCGTGGTACGGCGGGAGCGGCGCCGCAACGGGCCCCATTGCGGCGGTCGAGTCGGACATCGGGCTCTCCTTCGGACGTACGAATGTGGGGTTGCGCGGGAGGTCGGCCAGGACACGTGCGCCGGACTCGCCGGGCTCCGGATTCGGCGAAGCCGATCGATCCCGCCGTGGAGGTCGGTGACCCATCGGGCGATCGCGAGGCCGAGGCCGGTTCCCGCCGCCCCCATCGGTGTCGCTGAGCGTCCCGAACCGTTCGAAGGCGCGATCGCGGTGCGGCCGGCGCGACCCCGGGGCCCTGGTCGGCAACCACGAGATGCCAGTGATCACCGAAGACGTCGGCGCGTACCGTCACGGTGCCACCGGGCGGGCTGTGGCGTGAGGCGTTGTCCAAGAGGTTGGCGACGAGCTGGCGCAGCCGCGCCGGGTCGCCCTGCACCACGAGATCGGGCGGAGCTGACCCGCACGGCGTACGTCACGTCGCGCCCGCTGACCCGGAGCTCGGCGACGGCGGCCTCCAGCAGCGGCCCGACCTCGACGCCCCGCAGGTTGAGCGGCGCCTTGCCGGCATCGACGCGCGACAGGTCGAGCAGGTCGGTGACCAGGGCGGTCATCCGCTCCCCCTGGTCCAGCGCCGCACGGAGCGTCGCGGATCGGGATCCGCGACTCCGTCGGCGAGGTTCTCCAGCAGCGCGCACAGGGCCGCCAGCGGGCGTGCGGAGCTCGTGGCTGACGTTGGCGACCAGCTCGCGGCGTTGCCGGTCGACCCCGGCCAGCTCCTCGGCCATCCGGTTGAACGCCCGGGCCAGCTCGCCGACCTCGTCGCGCGACGTGGCGGCGACTCGTACGGAGTGGTCCCCCGTCGCCATCCGCCGGGCGGCCGCGGTCATCTCGCGCAGCGGCGAGGTCATGCCGACCGCCAGGAGCTGGGTGACGGCGAGGGCGAGGGCGATCGTGACGGGAATGCTGAGCCAGATCGGTACGCCGCCGGCCGGAGCCGATCGTCGCCAGCGACCGAGGCGACGGTGACGCTCGCCGCGACGAGCAACCCCAGCTTGACCTTGACCGAGCGGACCTGGTCGAGCGGCCGCGCCGTCATCGCGTCGCCCCGGCCTCGAGCGCGTACCCGACGCCATGCACGGTGCGCACCCGGTCGGCGCCGATCTTGGCGCGCAGCGCCTTGACGTGGCTGTCGACCGTGCGAGTGCCGGAGGCGTCCGGCCAGCCCCACACCTCGGCCAGCAGGTGCTCGCGGGTGAGGACGACTCCCGGGCTGGCGGCGAGGCACAGCAGGAGGTCGAACTCGGTCGGCGTCAGGTGCACCTCCTGCGTCGGCGGTCCACACCCGTCGGGCGCCGGGGTCGATCCGCAGGTCGCCCAGGTCGGCGATGCCCTGGCCCGCGAGCTCGGCGGCCCGGTCGACCCGTCGCAGCAGCGCGGCGACCCGTGCGACGAGCTCGCGCATGCGGAACGGCTTGGTCAGGTAGTCGTCGGCGCCGACCGCCAGCCCGACGAGGATGTCGGCCTCGTCGTCGCGCGCGGTCAGCATCAGCACCGGCACCGGCCGGACCGCCTGGATGCGCCGGCACACCTCGTGCCCGTCGAAGCCGGGCAGCATGACGTCCAGCAGCACCAGGTCCGGGCTCGTGCGTGCGTGAACGCCTCCACAGCACCGGGGCCGTCCCATGCGCGCACGACGTCGTAGCCCTCGGCGACGAGCCGGTCGGTGACCGCTCCGTTGATGATGGGCTCGTCCTCGACGACGAGGATGCGGCGGGGTGCGGTCATGTCCTCAGCGTATGAGCGCCGCTGGTCGGGAATCGGGGTCGACTCGTGAAGATCCTGTGCAGGTTGGTCGTCTGCGCTCAGCCGACCTACGAGAGCTGCGCGGAGATCACGACGATGATCGTCCCGATCGCGAGGAAGGCGAGGAAGAACGCCACCGCCAACCAGCGGGTGCCCGACATGAGATCTCCTCTCGGCCGTACGAGAACCGGGTGTCTCGTACGCCGATGAGATACCCCGGATGCCGGCCGCCAACCCGCACGCCGCATCAGGACTGGGTTCCGCCTCCGGCCGCCAGCGTGTGGGTGAACGGCTCTGCGCCGGGATCGCCTTCAGGGCTCGTGGCCCGGCTCGGCAGGCGTGGGCGCCCCGGGATCGACGCTCGGCTCGTCCCCCGGAGGTGTGGAGACCGGGTCGTCGGGAACGGTCGTCATGGCCGTGCTCCTTTCGCTTGGTCACGCCCCGGACGTACCCGCCCCTCCGCACCCCTACGCCGCGGCGTCGGCGCAGGTTATCGACGTACGCTCGCGGGTACGGCAGCGACAAGGACCGACACCAGGAGGACCCATGACCGTCCCACCCGAAGAACCCGAACCGGGCGACGACGTCCCGGACGAGCCGGGCGACGTCGCGGACTTCGTGCCCGACGGCGACCTGGCGGCGCAGACCGAGAGCGCGTGGCCCGACGACGAGGACCCGGACATCGTCCCGGACGGCGACCGCATCGTCCCGGACCTCGACGAAGGCTGACGAGCCGGCAGGGTACGTTCGCCAGATGGGGTTCACTCGCGACGAGCTGCTCTCGTACGCCGGGCGCACGATCCCCGACCTGGTCGGCGATGACCTGCGGCTGTTGTTCGTCGGCATCAATCCGGGACTCGTCAGCGCTGCCACCGGGCTGCACTTCGCCCGTCCCGGGAACCGGCTTCTATCCGGCATTGCGCCTCGCCGGGATCATCCCCGAGGACGTCCTGACACCGGAGGACGCCCGGCCCGCGCTGCTGGCCCGCGGCATCGGCATCACGAACATCGTCGCCCGGGCCTCGGCGCGAGCCGACGAGCTGAATGCCGCCGAGCTCGTGGCGGGCCGCGCACGCCTGGAGGCGTTCGTCGAGGCGCATCGGCCGCAGGTCGTCGCGATCGCCGGCATCACGTCATACCGCGTCGCCTTCGGCCGCAGGGTCGCGCGGGCCGGCCGCCAGGACGAGACGATCGGCGACGCACAGCTGTGGGTCGTGCCCAACCCGAGCGGGCTCAACGCTCACGAGACGGCCGAGTCACTCGCGGCGGCCTATCGAGAGGTGGCTGAGGCGGCTGGCGTCGTCTGACCGCTACCGCTTGCCGCGCTGCCCCTCCACCATCGACCTCGAACCTTCTCGCCGCCCCCGAACCTCTGGAGCGCTGCCGAGATCGTCGGGAACGAGCCGCCGAATGCCGCGCCTGCCCGGAGCTCGACCGGTGCGACCACGACCTCTGCGCTGTTGTGCTGGATCGCCTTGACGACCTTGCGCGCCACAGCCTCCGGCGTCACGGTCCGGATCGCCTTGGGCAGCTTCCCACCCGACTCGACGAACATGCCCGCATCGCGTACGAATCCCGGCTCGACGAGCGACAGGCCGACCCCGTGCCGTGCGAGGTCCTGCCGGAAGCCGAGCGAGAAACCGCGAAGACCGAACTTGGTCGCGTTGTAGATCGACGCCTCTGCCGACGCGATCTTGCCCGACACCGAGCCGATCATGACGATGTGCCCTCGACCGCGAGCCACCATTCGCCGCGGCAGAGTCACGAGCCATGAGGATCGGCGCTTCGAGGTTGACCGTGAGGCTGCGCAGGATCTGCTCGTGGGTGTAGTCCAGGACGTCGCCCGATCCGGGGAGTGCCGCATTCGCCACCAGGATGTCGATGTCGCCGGCCTCGGTCAGCAGACGGCCGACCTCACCGAGCTCCGACAGGTCCGCAGCGATCGCTGTCGCACCGAGCTCCGACGCAAGGGGTTCAAGCACGTCGAGCCGTCGGCCCGTGAGGACGAGCTCGGCACCTTCAGCCGCCAGCGCACGGGCGATTGCCTGCCCGATGCCTCCCGTAGCGCCCGTCACGAGGGCGCGTGACCCCCGGATCTCGAATCTGGCCATGCTGGGTCCTCTCGACGTCGTGCCCCGAGAGTAGTGGGGTCAGGCCGAGTGCGCGCGGGTCTTCATGACGTCGGGCATGACGCCGTACAGGGCCAGGATCAGTGACTTCACCGCCTCGGCGACCTGCTCGCCGTTGGGCGTCAGGCGGTAGTCGACGTGGGGCGGCAACGTCGACTGGACGTGCCGCTCGACCAGGCCGTCGGCCTCGAGGGCCTTGAGGGTCTGCGACAGCATCTTGTCGCTCACTCCGTCGACGCATCGGCGGAGCTCGCCGAACCGGGCCGGCTCCGGGCTCAGCGCCGCGAGAGTCAGCGAACCCCACCTGCTCGTGACGTGCTCGAGCACTTCGCGTGACGGGCATGCGCCGCTGAACACGTCGAACGGGCGTCTCGGATCCTGAGCCATGGTGCGTCCTCCTGTTGGCTCATGCTAGCACTTCGTTAGTACTAACCCAGAGTTTGTGCTTTCGATTGGTTAGTGTACGTTCGTGAGCACCGCCAACCGGAAGGAACCATCCATGACCATCGCCGTCACCGCCGCCACCGGGCAGCTGGGCACCCTCGTCGTCGACGCACTGCTCGAGCGCACGACCCCCGACCAGATCGTCGCGATCGCCCGCGATGCCGCCAAGGCCGAGGCACTCGCCGCCAAGGGCGTCGACGTACGCATTGCGAGCTATGACGACCCGGCCGCCCTCAGCGAGGCGCTGGTCGGCATCGACCAGGTGCTCCTGATCTCGGGCAACGAGTTCGGCAAGCGCGCAGAACAGCACCGCAACGTCATTGACGCCGCGATCGCCAACGACGTCTCGCGCATCGTCTACACGAGCGCGCCCCAGGTTGACACCTCGACGCTTCCGGTCGCGCCGGAGCACCTCGCGACCGAGCAGTACCTCGCCTCGACCGACGTGGACCACGTGCTGCTGCGCAACAACTGGTACACCGAGAACTACGCCTCGAGCGTCGAGACCGCCGCCGCCACCGGCTCGGTCCTGACCAGCGCCGGCGACGGTCGCGTTGCCAGCGCCGCACGCCAGGACTTCGCCGAGGCCGCCGCCGTCGTCCTCACGACCGATGGCCCGGTCAAGCAGGTGTACGAGCTGGCCGGCGACGTCGCCTGGACCCACAGCGACCTGGCCGCCGCGCTCGCCGAGGTTGTCGGCAAGCCCGTCGAGGTCGCCAACGTCTCGCCCGACGAGCAGACGGCGATCCTCACCTCCGCTGGTCTCGATGCCGGCCTCATCGGCTTCATCGTGGGGGTCGACTCCGGGATCAAGCAGGGTGACCTCGAGCTCGCGACCGGCGACCTGAGCTCGCTCATCGGCCGGCCCACGACGCCGATCGTCGAGACCCTCCGCACGCTGGCCTGACACCCTCCGCCGGGCCCTGCGCATGCAGGGCCCGGCGTTGGCGTGGGTGGCTGTCCGGCTACGTCGCCGACCCGACGGGCATCCTGGGAAGTCGCCTGGAACCCAGGCTGGTCGATCGGCGACACCGGCCCTGGAGTACGCGGGGAAATCGTCAGCTCGAAGCCCTTGGGCATCAGCGTGAGCCGCTCCGCGATCTCGAGCTCGTAGCCGGGATCCCCCGCGATGTCGTAGCGGTGCAACAGGCGCGCCAGCACCAGGATCGCCTCGTGCAGCGCGAACTGACGGCCGATGCATGACCGCTCCCCCGTGCCGAACGGCTTGTAGGAGTGCGGCTGTCGGCCGCGGGAGTTCTCCGGCAGGAACCGGTCGGGGTCGAACTCGTCCGCGTCCTCACCCCAGACCGCCGGGTCACGGTGCATCATCGGCAGGATCACGATCGCCCAGTCCTCCGGCCGCATCGTGTGCCCCGTGCTGAGCACCGTGGTCTCGCGCGGACTGCGGGTGAATGCCGGCGCGGTCGGCCACAGCCGCAGGCCCTCGTCGAGCACCCGCCGCAGATAGCGGAACTTCGCCACCTGCTCGAACGTCGGCTCGGCGTCACGATCGGTGCCCAGCACCTGGTCGACCTCTGCCTGCGCCTTGGCCAGGACCGCAGGGTCACGCGACAGGTAGTAGAGCGCGAACGACAGCGCACCTGACGTCGTCTCGTGCCCCGCCACCAGGAACGTCAGGATCTGGTGCCGGATGTTGAGGTCGTCGAGCCGCTGCCCGGTCTCGGGGTGCGGCGTGTGCAGCATGATGCCGAGCAGGTCAGCTCTCGTCGGCGTCGCCGGCAGCGCGCCGCTCGGCGATGATCCCGTCGAGGAGCGAGTCGACGTACGCCTGGTGGTGCGCGTTCTTCTTGTCGATCCGCTTGGCCATCAACCCCGCACCCGGCATCGCATTGAGCGAGCCCTTGCGCTGGCCGGCCTGGAGGGCGGCGATCATCGCCGGGATGAACGGGTGCGGCTCGGCTCGGCTGAACGACCCGAAGTCGGTGCTGAACGCCGTACGGCTGATGGTCTCCATCGTCAGCTTCGTCATGTCTGCCGAGACGTCGACCGGGCCCTCCACGCCGGTCCCACACGTCGAACAGCTCCTGCGCCGCCGCCAGCATGATGGGGTGATAGCGCTGCATCGCGGCCTTGGTGAACGCCGGCCGCAGCAGGTCGTGAGCCAGCGCCCAGTTGGTCTCGTCGTTGTAGGCCGTGAACAGACCCTGCCCGGCGAACTCACGCAGTGCGACGAGCGCCGGCGACAAGCCCTTGACGAAGCGCGACTCGTCAGCCAGCTCAGCCGCGAGCGCCGCCCCGGTCACGAACACGAACTTCTGGTCGAAGACCTGCAGCTCGAAGATCGGGCCGAGGTCCTCGGCTCGCCGCATCGTGCTCTGCAGCGGGGCCTGGAGCTCCGCGCCGAGCACGTCGCCCACGATCGGCCTGCGGCCGGGCGGATGCGGGAACGTCTGACCTGACCAGTCGTTGCGCACCACGGTCTCCTATTGGACGACAATTCAGTAGCGTCAGCCTAACCCTTGTTGAATCAATGTCAAGTAGTCTGTGGCGCATGGCAACCCGCACGAGGATGAGCCGAGAGGCTCGGCAGGACCAGCTGCTCGAGCTCGGCGCCGAGCTGTTTGCCGACCGGTCCTACGAAGACGTCCACATCGAGGAGCTCTCCGAGGTCGCCGGCGTCTCGCGCGGCCTGCTCTATCACTACTTCCCCACCAAGCGGGCCTTCTTCGCCGCGATGGTCCGGCGCGAGTCGGGCCGGATGATGGAGCTCACCGCCCCCGACGAATCACTGCCGATCCTCGAGCGGCTGCGCCACGGCATCGAGACCTACCTCGACTACTGCCAGGACCACAAGATGGGCGTCAAGGCGATCTTCCACGGCGCGCGCATCGGCCGATCCGGAGATCCAGGCGATCGTCGAGGACGACATGCAGCGCCAGCAGGAGCGCATCACCGCAGGCGTCGAGCCGACCGGCCAACCGTCCGAGCTGATGCAGATCGCCGTACGCAGCTGGCTGCACTTCATGCGCAATGCCTGCCACCAGTGGCTCGACTCCACCGAGACCAGCCGCGACGAGGTCCGCGACCTGTGCGCGCAGACCTTGTGGCACGCTGCTCGCTCTGCCGGAGGGCTCCCGCCCCTCAGCGCTCGCCGACCTGGCCTGACCTAGTGAATGCCGGCAATCCGCCGACACGCGCCGAGAACGCCGATAGCCTCGCCGCATGACCATTACAGGATCGATGTCTCGGAACCGCAGCATGAAGGGCACCGAGGAGCTCATCGGCGCACCCGTCGAAGCCGGCTGCGTCGTCAACCCTCCGGGCAGCGCCGGCTCGATCGCGCGCGGCGCCGCAGCCCGCAACCTGGGCGCCGGGCCATCGGCGTCTCGGCCGACGGTGACGTCGCGCGCAAGTCGGCCGACGCATTGCCCCAGCCAACGGGCTCGTGGCAGGCCGCCTATCTCGCACTGACCCCCGAGGCCCTCGTCCTCGTCCGGATCAAGCAGGGCCTGATCCGGCCGAAGCCCGACGGCGAGATCGCCCGCATCCCACGCTCCGCCGTCACGGCATACTCGCTCGACGAAGGCGGGTTGCAGTCACCGTTCTCGTTGCAGCTGTCGGACGGCACGTCGTGGGAGTTCGGACTGCCCAAGCTGTACGTCAAGAAGGCCAAGGAGCTGCTCGACCGACTGGGCGTCGCGCCCGCCTAGAGCCCGTTGCGCTTGCTGAACGCCGTGATCGCGCGCTGGTAGCCGGCGCCGGTCAGGCGTACGAACTTGTCGAGCACCCACGCGTCGGCACCGATCAGCACGCGCGCCTTGTTGCCCTCGACGCCCTTGAGGATCACGGTGGCGGCCTTCTCGGGAGAGGTGCGAGCCATCTTGTCGAACGAGCTCGCGAGCTTGTCGTGGTCGCGACCCTCGACCTGCTCACCGTTGCGGGCGATGTTGGTCTTGATGCCACCGGGATGCACGCACGTGACCTTGACCGGTCGCTTGTTGAGCGCCATCTCCTGGCGCAGTGACTCGGTGAATCCACGGACCGCGAACTTCGCGGCGTTGTAGGCACTCTGCGTCGGCACCGAGAACAGGCCGAAGATGCTCGAGATGTTGACGACGTGGCCGTCGCCCGAGGCGACGAGGTGCGGCAGGAACGCCTTGGTGCCGTTGACGACGCCCCAGAAGTCGACGTCCATGACCCGGTCGATGTCCTTGAACGACATCTCCTCGACGTCGCCGGTGAACGCGATGCCGGCGTTGTTGAACACCAGGTTGACCCGTGCCGAAATGCGCCATCACGTCATCGGCGTAGGCCAGCACGACCTCCCGCTGCGACACGTCGAGATGATCAGCCATGACGTCGGCCCCGGCCTGCCTGACGAGCGCCTCGGTCTCGGCGAGGCCGCGCGTGTCGACGTCGGAGATCGCGAGCTTCGCGCCGCGTCGGGCCAGCTCGACGGACAGCGCCCGGCCGATGCCGGAGCCTGCGCCGGTCACGACGGCGACCTTGTCGGTGAAGTGGGTCATGGCGTCCTCTCGAATTCCAGATACTGAGGGTATCTGAATCGAGGCTATCAGATAACGACGTTAGCCCGGGAGTGGCTGGTCGAGCGTGCCCGCATCGAACTGGGTGCGGTGCAGCTCCTCGTAGCGCCCGCCCTGCGCCAGCAGCTCGTGATGCGTACCCTGCTCGACGACCTGGCCGTTCTCGATGACGAGGATGCGATCCGCCGCACGTACGGTCGACAGCCGATGGGCGATCACGACGGACGTACGCCCTGCAAGCGCGACCGCCAGCGCCTCCTGCACCGCGGACTCCGACGTCGAGTCGAGATGGGCGGTTGCCTCGTCGAGGATCACGACGCGCGGGTGTGCGAGCAACAGCCGGGCGATCGTGAGCCGCTGGCGCTCGCCGCCGGAGAGCCGGTAGCCGCGCTCACCGACGATCGTGTCGAGACCGTCGGACAGCGACGCCACGAGGTCGTCGAGGCGGGCGTCGCGCAGCGCTGCCCACAGCTCATCTTCGGTCGCCTCCGGGCGGGCCAGCAGGAGGTTGGCGCGGACGGACTCGTGGAACAGGTGGCCGTCCTGGGTCGCCATGCCGAGCGTGGCGCGCAGGGATGCCATCGAGAGATCGCGCACGTCGACTCCGCCCAGGCGCACCGAGCCGCTGTCGACGTCGTAGAGGCGCGGGATCAGGCTGGCGATCGTCGACTTGCCGGCGCCTGACGTGCCGACGAGTGCCACCATCTGACCGGGCTCGACGCGGAACGACACATCGTGCAGGACGTCGACGCCGCCGCGGTTGTCGAGCATCGCGACCTCTTCGAGCGAGGCGAGCGAGACCTTGTCGGCCGACGGGTAGGCGAACGTGACGTGTGAGAACTCGACCGAGACCGGGCCGTCCGGCACGGAGACAGGATCGGCCTTCTCGCGGATCAGGGGCTGCAGGTCGAGCACCTCGAAGACGCGCTCGAAGCTGACGACCGCGCTCATGATCTCGACGCGGGCGCTGGCGAGCGCGGTCAATGGGGCGTACAGCCTGGTCAGCAGCAGGGCCAGGGCGACGACGGCACCGGGGTCGAGCGAGCCCTTGAGGGCGTAGAACCCGCCGAGACCGTAGACGACGGCCAGCGCGAGGGCCGAGACCGTGGTCAACGCCGTGACGAAGACCGACTGCAGCATCGCGGACTTCACGCCGATGTCGCGCACCCGGCGGGCCCGCGCGGCGAACTCGACGGACTCCTCGTCGGGACGACCGTAGAGCTTGACGAGGGTCGCACCCGGCGCCGAGAAGCGCTCGGTCATGCGGGTGCTCATGACGGCGTTGTGGTTGGCCGCCTCACGCGACAGCGCGGCAAGCCGGCTGCCCATCCGGCGGGCCGGCACCACGAAGACCGGCAGCAGGATCAGGGCCACGAGGGTGATCTGCCACGAGATGCTGATCATCACGACGAGTGTCAGCGTCAGGGTCACCACGTTGCTGACGACGCCGGAGAGCGTGCCGCTGAAGGCACGCTGAGCGCCGAGCACGTCGCTGTTGAGCCGGCTCACCAGTGCGCCTGTGCGGGTGCGCGTGAAGAAGGCGATCGGCATGCGCTGCACGTGGTCGAACACCGTCGTGCGGAGATCGAGGATCAGCCCCTCCCCGATCGTCGCCGACAGCCAACGCGTCCAGATCGCCAGCGCGGCGTCAGCCACCGCGATGAGCGCGATGAGGCCGGCGATGCCGAAGACCGTGCTGCGCGAGTCGCCATCGACGATCGCGTTGACGACCTGGCCGGCCAGGACCGGGGTCGCCACCGCGAGGCACGCCGAGACGACGCTCAGCACGAGGAACTGGATCAGCAGCCTCTTGTGCGGTGCGGCGAAGCCCGCGATGCGCTTGAGCGTCTCCTTGGTCAGCCGCTGAGGACCGTTCTGGGTGTTCATCACGCGGTGCAGCGAGTTCCATGCTGCGGCGTCCATGCTCATGTCGTCCTCCTGGATCGGCGTACGCCTGCCCAGTCTCCACCTCGGGCAGGACAAACCTAGAACCTCAACCAGAGTTGAGGTCAATCCGGCGCGATCAGGGGACCGTACGGCGCCTTGGCTTGAGGCGTATCTCCGGCATCGGCGGTGCGGGGATGCGCTCGCCGTTGTGGCCAGCGACCACACCGAACCGATCGGCGCCGGATTCCCAGTCGAGCCGCGCCTGAACGATGTCGTCGTGCGAGCGCCCGATGAAGTTCCACCACATCACGAGCTCCTCCTGGAACGGCGTGCCGCCGATCAGCAGGAGGGTCGTCGCGGCCGGCACGAACAGCTCGACCTCGTCGCGGCCGGGTGCGAGGTATCGCATCTGCCGGTGCACGATCTCGGTGCCGGCGACCAGCGCCTCGCCGTCGACGGCGAGGATGGCGTGCTCGAACTCGGGCCGCAGCGGGACGACCGCTCCCCCAGGTCGTACGGACAGCTCGGCGCCGACCATCGGTGAATAGGTCGTGGCCGGGGATGCGGCGCTGTCGAGCTCGCCCATCAGGACCTTGGCCGCCCAGTTCTTGCCTTCCGCGACGGGCAGGTCCGGATGATGCTCGAAGCCAGCGACGCCCGTGCGGCGGAGGTTGGGCAGCGCGACCCACAGCTGGAGGCCATGCATGGGTTTGTCCTCGTCGCCGACCGAGAACTCGGAGTGGGCGACCCCGTCGCCGGACGTCATGAGGTTGAGCTCGCCGGGCTTGAGCACGACATCGCTGCCCAGGTTGTCGCGGTGGCGGATCTCGCCGGCCAGCGGCCACGTCACGGTCTGCAGACCGGTGTGCGGGTGCGGCAGCACGTTCATGCGCTCGGCTCGTCGGGCCGAAGTGGTCGACGAAGCACCAAGGACCGACCGTCGGCAGTCCGCGATGGGGAAGGGTGCGGTGCACTGTGATGCCACGAACCCCGCCCAGCGGGACCTCCCGCGCATCCAGTGAGAGGTCGAGCGAGGTCATGTGAGAAGCGTACGTCGGAGCTGTTCGATCAAGTCGTCATTGCCGCCGATGCCGACGAACCAACCATGTACGCCGCCTTCGTGCGCGTCCCACACGTCGAGCACGCCCTCGATCGCTTCGACGGGCAGCGCAAGGAACTCCGGTGGCAGCGCGGCCCGGTGATGCCGGCCAGGCATCTTGCGCAGCCTCGAGGCGATGGCCTGCTCGGCGTGCTGGGTCTCGAGGAAGTCCGCGACGACGTCCTCGCGCGAGACCCCGACGAGTCGCAGCAGCAGGGCGATCGAGATCCCGGTGCGATCCTTGCCGGCGGCGCAATGGATCAGTGTCGCGCCGCGGGCCGTGCCGACCTCGCGTACGAGCTCCACGAGGTACATCGACGCGTGGTCGAGCAGCAGGAGGTAGAGGCTCGCGAGTGTCTCGGCCGGCGCCGTGCCGGGGCGCAGGGCGCTGAGCAGGGGCAGGTTGACGATGCGCGCGCCGGATCGGGCGAGCGGGTGGATGTCGTCCGACTCGTTGGCCGATCGCAGGTCGATCACGAGCGCCGGAGGCCAGACGATCCCGTCCGGCGCGTGGTCCTTGTGGGACGGCATCGCACTGCGCAGCACGCGGCCTCTGAGGACCGTGCGGCCGTCCGCCGTCTCCACCCCGCCCACATCTCGGAGGTTGGGGACGAATTCGTGCACGATCACACCCTAAGCGCAAGCAAGGCCACACCGCTGACCGGCTGTTTCGCGTGTTTCCGTCATCTGGACGACGTAAAATGACACCGTGCCTCGCCCCCGTCGTATCGCTGCCGCCACCTTGATCGGCGGCAGTGCCACTCTCTCGGGGTTCTACGGATTTCTGGTCGGCGAGGCGATCCTCGCCCGCCGCGCGATCGGCACGACCGACGAGCGTCCACCGTCGCCTGACGGCATCTACGGCGACGACCTGCCAGGTCGTACGATCCGCGTCCTCGTGCTGGGCGACTCCGCCGCCGTCGGCTATGGCGTGAAGCGCGCCGACGCCACACCGTCGGCGATGATCGGGGTCGGCCTCGCCCACGTCATGGACGCGCCGGTCGAGGTCCAGTGCCGCGCCGTCGTCGGCGCGCAGACCTCGGAGCTCATGGGCCAGATCGACCTCGATCCCGACTGGAACCCCGATGTCGCGGTCATCGTCGTCGGCACCAACGATGTGACGCACAGGGTCACGCCCCGAGCCTCAGCGCGACTGCTCAGCAAGGTCGTCCGCAGGCTCGAGGCCGAAGGCTGCGATGTCATCGTCGGCACGTGTCCTGATCTCGGCACCGTCCAGCCGATCCACCAGCCCTTGCGCAGCGTCGCTCGACGCCTGAGCCGCGCCCTCGCTCGCAAGCAGACGATCGCGGTCGTCGAGTCCGGCGGCCGCGCGGTCTCGCTGGGCGACCTGCTGGGCACGCTGTTCGCCGAGAAGCGCGACGTCATGTTCGGCGCCGATCACTTCCACCCGTCGGAGACCGGCTACGCCAACATGGTGTCGGTGCTGATCCCGGCCATCACGGCGTCGCTGCGGCAGAAGCAGACCGAATTCGCCTATGCCGGCACTGCGCGCGATCTCGTGTCGGTCGCCGATGCGGCGGCGGTGTCGGTCGACAACCCCGGCACCCAGGTCGCGCCGGATGCGGGTCCCGGCGGCCGGTTCGCCTCGGTGCTCCGCCGCCGTCGCGCCTCCTGACCCGTCCGCACCACGACGAACGGCCGACCCCGGAGGGATCGGCCGTTCGTGTGTCTAGCGCTGGAGGTCAGTCGCCACGCAGGATCGCGAGGATGCGCAGGATCTCGATGTAGAGCCACACCAGGGTGACCGTGAGACCGAACGCCGCACGCCACGACTCGCGCTCCGGGAGACCGGCCGCGACGCCCTGCTCGACGTAGTCGAAGTCCATGATCAGCATGAACACGGCGAGCACGACGAGCGCGCACGAGACCAAGAGGCCGAGAGTGTTGAAGCCACGCAGTCCGCCGTTGTCCAAGACACCCGTGAGGCTCAGCACGAAGTTGAGCACCAGCACGCCGACGACGCTGAACATCGCGATCGTGACGACCTTGCGGAATCGGTCGGTGACCTGGATGTTGAAGAACTTGTAGGCCGCAAGACGTGCCGAAGAAGGCCACGACGGTGCCTAGGACAGCCTGGAACACGATCGTCGGATCGTTGACCCATGTCGCGATGACCTTGGAGAACGCACCGATGAACACGCCCTCGACCACGGCGTACGCAAGGACCAGCGGCGGGCTGATGACCTTCTTGAACGAGTTGACCATCGCCAGCACGAAGCCGATGAGGGCTCCACCCATCGCGAGCGCATAGGCAGTGCCCTGCGCAGCATCGGCCTTGGAGATGTCAGCGTCGTTGAGGTCACCGATCAGGAACCAGGTCACGGCGGCCGACAGCGCGAGCAGACCAATGGTGATGCCGGTCTTCTCGACGACCGAGTCGATCGTCATCCGGCCGGTGCCGCTGCCGCGCTCGGTGTGCGTGGGGTTTCCGCCCAGGTCGACCTGCCACTGGGACGGGTCGTTGGCGACTGCGCCGCCGCGGCCGTTGAACTCGGCGCTGCGGGCGAAGACGGGATTGCTGCTCTTCATGATTCCCTCCGTGGGATGGCTCCGAGATGGAGTCGTTGTCCTTCACCCTATCCAACGTTGCAGACAACCCGTTTGATCCCGAGCTCACTCGTTGGACTTGGCAACCTTTTCGGGCACCTGAACCCCCGGAACCTTGATGAACGGCGCCGTCGGCTGTTGCGGGACCGCAGTCGGATCGATCGTCGGCTCGCCGGTCTCATTGTCCAGTGACGTCCCCACGAGCGCGAGCGGGAAGACGTTGGACACCGACGCGCCGGTCTCGAGCTTCGACGGCGCGGTCTGCCCGCAGCGTCGGCAGTGCACGCCGCTCGTCGAAGCACTCGTCACGAACGGGATCGAGGTGAGCGACCATCGGGTGCCCGTCCTGGTCGAACAGCTGGACGTTCTTCAAGCGGCTTGCCTTCGGCGTCGTAGGCGAAGATGTTCGTCACCGGCTGGCCGTCGAGGGCGATCCCGCTCGAGTCGCCGATCGCTCGGATCGGGCCGTCCTCGTAGCCGGCGCCGTAGTCGCCGTCCCACCGTCGTCCGCTGCGGCGATGACCGGGACGAGGGCCAACACCGCCACGACGTTGCCGATCGCGATCAGGGCGGGAACCCCAGCTTCCATGCCAACGGCCGCGGCCCCACTGAACGCTGACGACGACGAACGCGAGCGAACACGAGCCACCACGTGCCGGCCATACCGAAGCCACGCTCGTTGCCGAAGAACGACGCGACGAGCCACGCGGCCAACCAGGCACGCGTGATCCACCAGACGGGCCGCAGCGTCGACGAGGAACTCCGCGGCGCTCGCGAGCGCCGGGTTGCGGCGGATCGCGACCTTGCAAGGTCAGCGCGGGTGTCCTTCCAGCCCAGCTTGAGGCCCGACGAAGACCCCGCTCTTGGCAGCCTTCACGCATTGCGGCAGACCTGCCGCCGCTCGGAGCTCGGTCGCGTATGCCGCGGGGTCCGGCAGCTCGCGCTGCAGGTCCTCGGCGTACGCCTCGGCGAGATCGGCCTCCAGCCCCTCGGTCAGGTCGTCGACCTCCTCGGCGGGCAGGTCGGCCAGCGCGGCGCGGACGCCTTGCGCGAACTCGACGATCTCGGGCGTGACGGTGGACGTGGTCATGCTGCCTCCCCTGGCTGGGACGAGCTGGTGAGCAGGTGGTTCATGGTCGTGGAGAACTCGGTCCAGACCTTGCGCTGGAGATCGAGCATGGCCCTCCCCTGGGCGTTGATGCCGTAGTACTTGCGATGCGGCCCTTCCTCGGACGGCACGACGTACGACGTGAGGGCGCCCGCGGTGTAGAGCCGGCGCAGCGTTCCGTAGACGGAGGCATCTCCGACTTCCTCGAGGCCGGCGGCGCGCAGCCTGCGCACGACGTCGTAGCCATATCCGTCCTCGTCCTCGACGACCGCGAGGACCGCGACGTCGAGGACTCCCTTGAGCAGCTGGGTTGCATCCATGGATGGGACAGTACCACGCAATACGCACTAGCGCGCGTGACGCAAGACGCGCCCCGGCGTGTCGTCGGTCAGGAGATGCGGTGCGTGCCGGCGTACGCGTTGAAGCCGCCGTCGCGACTGAAGCCGACCAGCGTCAGGCCGGCGGACTCGGCGTGCTCCACGGCGAGGGAGGACGGCGCCGACACCGCAGCGAGCACCGGGATGCCGGCCATGTGCGCCTTCTGCACGAGCTCGAACGACGCGCGGCCTGAGACCTGGAGGGCGGTGCCGGTCAACGGCAGCCGGCCCTCCCGCAGCGCCCACCCGACGACCTTGTCGACCGCGTTGTGCCGGCCGACGTCCTCGCGCAGGCACAACAGCTCGCCCGACGCGTCGAACAGTCCGGCGGCGTGCACTCCCCCGGTGCGGTCGAAGACCTTCTGGCCCTCCCGCAACCGGTCGGGCAGCGATCCGACGAGCACCTGGTCCCAGCTCGTGTCGTCGTCGAGGCGGCCGAAGTGAGCGGCCTTGTGCACCGCGTCGATCGAAGCGGTCCCGCAGATGCCGCACGAGCTCGACGTGTAGACGTGGCGCTCCAGCGAGACGTCGAGCGGCGGCGTGTCGGCGCTCAGCTCGGCGTCGATGACGTTGAACGTCTGCAGCCCGTTGTCGTCGGTGCCGGCGCAGAACCGCATCGAGACGAGCTGGTCGGCCGACCAGATGACTCCCTCGGACACCAGGAAGCCCGCGACCAGGTCGAAGTCGTCACCGGGCGAGCGCATCGTCACCGACAGCGAGGTGCCACCGACCCGGATCTCGAGAGGCTCCTCGACCGCGAGCGCATCCTCGCGGACCGTCACGGGTCCGTCCGGGGTGAACCGGGGACCTTCGTACGCCTCGTCAGCCGGCCGGCCATCTAGTCGTCTTCTTCCTCGACCCGTTCGCACAGGGCAGTGGCCGTCTCGATCGCGTCGCGCAGGTCCGACTCGGAGCCACCCGCCATGCCGGCGGCCAGGCCGGCCAGGAACGTCGTGAGGGGCGCGGCGGGGCGTACGACAGCGTGGGCGGCGACCGCCGCGAGGTCGAGCACCGACTCGGTGTCGAGGTCGAGCTCCTTGATGCCGAGCTCGGCAGCAACCGTGACGACCCAGTCGTCGAGCGTGATGTCAGCCATCCTTGTTCCCTTCTGCCAGCGCCTTCTCCTGATCGTGCCACGTGTCGATGTCGAGCGCTGCCCGTGCCGGCACGACAATCTCCATGAGCTCCAGCGGCGCCAGCAATGCCCGGACCGACAGGTCGACGAGGTTTGCCTGGGCGGCGATCGATGCCTTGAGGGCGGCCGAGTCGAGGACGCTCATGAGGTACTGCCGGCGGCCGTTGCCGTCGACGGCAATGACGCCGTCGCCCGAGGCCGTCGTCGAGCAGCAGGTCGACGGCATCGGCGAGGAACGGATGGTCGCAGCTGGCGAGGAACACGTATGACTCACGCACCTCCGCCATCGCCGCACCGATCGCGGCGGCGGGACCCGCGAACCGGGGTTCCTCCTGCACGACGATCGTGCCCGCGGGCACCGGCCTCGGGTCGCCGGCGACGATGATCCGCTCGGCACCCGCGAGAGCGCGGAGCGTACGGGCGAGCAGCGTCTCGCCGTCGAACTCGAGCGCCGCCTTGTCGACGCCGCCGAGCCGCGAGCCCCGGCCACCCGCCAGCACGATCGCGTCCCAGTCGGCGGTCGGCGGCATGTCAGCCCCGGACGTCGTGGAGGTGGTGAGCGATGTCGTGGAGGTAGTACTGCGCCAGCGTCGCGATCGTGAACTCCGAGCCATCGCTGCGATAGCCGGTGCGGTCCCAGGCGTCGTCGGGCACCGCGCGGAGGATCTCGATCATGCCTTCGCCTGCGGCGACGAGCTGGGCCGCAACGGTCGCCGCGTCCTGCGACGCGTAGTCGTCGGCGATCGCGGTCTCGTCCTGGTCCCAGTTGGCGAACTGTGGCGCGTCCTGCTCGAGCATGAGCCGGATCCGCTGGCCGAACAGGGTGTGGACGTCGCGGACGTGGCAGGCGTACTCGGTCGGCGACCACGTCGACGGCGCGGGCCGCTCCCGGGCATCGGGGCGCTCCAGCACCGCTGACCAGCGCGGCAGCTCTGCCTGCACACGATCAGCAACCTCCCTGGGCGGTATGTCGCCGGCAGTCAGGCCGCACTCGGGGCAGGACTGGTCGAGCACCCAGGTCCAGTCCTTGGTGTCAGGTTCGATGTCCACGCGTCTACGCTAGCGCGAGTGGAGCCGACGCCGTACAGAACCGAGCCGGTCTCGTTCACCCGACGTGGCGGACGCCTGACCGAGCGCCAGCAGAGTGCCTGGGACGCGCTGTCCGAGACGTACGTGCTGGACGTCCCTCGGCACGGCCCGAGCACGTCGGTCGACCCGTCGTACGTCCTCGACACCCATCAGGTCTTCGGCCGCACCGCACCTCTTGTCGTCGAGATCGGCAGCGGCCGCGGCGAAGCGATCGTGCAGGCCGCGGCGGACCATCCCGAGCTCGACTTCCTGGGCCTCGAGGTCTACGTGCCGGGGGTTGCGCAGACGCTCGTGACGATCCGCCACACCGGTGTCACGAACGTACGCCTCGCGGTCGTCAACGCGGCGGAGGCGCTCACCACGATGCTGTCGCCCGGATCCGTCCACGAGCTGCGCGTCTGGTTCCCCGACCCTTGGCACAAGAAGCGCCACCACAAGCGCCGCCTCGTCACGCCGGAGTTCGCCCGGCTCGCGGCTCGCGTGCTCGAGCCCGGCGGCGTGTGGCGGCTCGCGACCGACTGGGAGGACTACGCCGAGCAGATCCGGTCGGTCATCACCGAGTCGCCGGACTTCGACGGCGGCGACTGGGGACCGCGCTTCGAGGGGCGGCCGCAGACGCGGTTCGAGGGCAAGGGCCTCGGCGTGGGCCGGACGATCCGCGACATCACGGCCGTGCGCAAGACCCACATAGGATGAGGGCATGACCGAGACGACCAACGCCGCGAAGCTCCGCATCGGCGACGGATTCGTCGTGTGGATCATCGGCGCGAGCGTCGAGGAGACCTCGCTGCTCGACCCGATGCCCGAGGGCGCCGAGATGATCGAGGAGCGCGACGAGGACGAGCCCGAGAACGTCGACGCGGCCATCATGGTCAGCGACAACCGCGCGGCGCTGGCCGAGGACTTCGACGAGGTGCTCCCCCAGCTCGGCTCGATCCCGATCGTCTGGATCACCTATCCCGCGAACGGTCACTCCGATCTCGAAGAGGACACGCTGCAGGAGCTGATCGGCGACTACGGCTGGAGCGCGGTCGAGAGCATCGCGCTCGACGAGACGTGGGCCGCGATGCGCATCCTCCAGAGCTGAGGCTCGGCCCCTAAGGCCGCACTAGCGAGCGGGATGCGCCGCAGGCGGGTGATCCAGATCCCCGGCGGGACCTCCTCGTCACGCGTCGGCTCTGAACCCGTGCTTGGCGTAGAGCGAGACCGCGGGCGTGTTGGCGCGACCGGTGGCCACCACGACCTCGCGCCCGCGGGCCCGGTCCAGCACCTGGCCGAGCAGGGCACTGGCGATGCCGCGGCGCATCGCCGAGGGGCTGACCATGACCTTCTCGATCTCGACCTGCTCGTCGCTCTCCCACCACGCGATCGCCCCGACCAGGTCGACGCCGTCCCACGCGGTGAGCCAGCGACCCCGCCACGCCGTGAGGTCGACCTCGTCCTGCTGCAGCGGCGGGATGCGGTCGTCGCCGATCAGCTCGGCCTCCAGGGCGTACGCCGTCCTCTGCAGCTGCAGCAACGCCCCCGCGAAGTAGGGATCGCTCGCCGGATCGGGCGACGAGAAGATCATCGGTCGGCGCCCAGGGCATCGAGCCCCGCCGCGGCCAGCCGACCCCACTCGCCCGACTCCGCGACCGGCACGGCGACCCAGTCGCTTGAACGGTCGGCCCTTGCCGGACGGGTCGAACAGCGCCGCGCCTTCGATCTCGAGCGCTTCGGTATGCGCTGGAGTGCCCGCGCCGAGCTTGACCGCGAGCTGATCGTTCTTGAGGCACGCGAACGCCGTGCCCTCGAGGGTCAGGGAGCGGGCACCGAACATCGCTCCGGGCAGGACACCACGAGGTGCCAGGTCATCGACGATCTCGTCGAATCGAGCCTCTGCGTCCATCCTCACCTCACTGCGCGTCAGCCTAGTCCGATGCGTCGGTCCACGGTGCGAGGTCGAGGCGTTTGCCGGTCCGGCCGTCGCCGGATGAGCGGCCGGTCAGACGTCGGCCGATCCATGGACCTGCGAAGCCGGCCCACCATCGCAGCTCCCCGACGGCGCGTTCGACAGGGCCCGGACGCAGGTCCGCGGCCAATGGCTCGTCCCATGGAGACGGCGTGGGCAGCCCCAGCGTCTGCAGCATCCCCAGCGCGAACCGGCTGTGACCCACGGGTGAGAGGTGCAGGCGGTCGCTGCTCCACGCCTCATGACGGCCGAACACCTGTGGCGGCGGAAGCGGTGCGAGCAGCGCCCCTCGTCGACCCGCCACGTCGGCCAGCGTGCTGTTGAACGCATCGACGCGACCCTTCAGCCGTGCGCCGATCGGCAGGAGCCCGGTCATGTCCGGCAGCGGGACCAGGACGGTGACGATGTCCTCCTCGGCCAGTCGGCGAGCCATGTCGTCGAGGTCGTTCCCTAAGGCGTCGAGGTCGACGTTGACCCGCATGAGGTCATTCATGCCTGCCGTGATCGTGACGAGGTCAGGGCGCGCGGCGAGCGCTGCGGGGAGCTGCGAATCGCGCACTTGCGCGGCCTTCTGCCCGCGGACGGCGAGATTCGCGTAGTCGATGGGGTGAGCCGGCGTGCTCCGTCAGGTGCTGCGCGAGTCGGTCAGCCCATCCTCGAGGCACGTCTCCCGGCCAAGGGGTGTCGCCAAGGCCCTTCGGTGAGGCTGTCGCCGATCGCGACGTACCGGCTGAACATCACACGACTCCTCGGGTTCGGTGGACCAAGACTCCTGCTTTGGCTGCTACCAGCGGGGGTGGATCGCCTCGCGCAGGTGGCGGTCGTAGATGTCGTGCACCGTCGCATCGAAACCGTCCGGGAGCGCCACACCAGCCGCCGCAGCGTTGGAGCGCGACTGGTTGACGTTGCGGGCACCGGGGATCGCGGCCGTGACGCCGTCCTGCGCCAGGATCCACGCGATGGCCGCCTGCGCGGGGTGTACGCCGTCGGGCACGGCCGCCGAGAACTCCTGCGCAGCACGTACGCCGGTCTCGAAGTCGACGCCGGAGAACGTCTCGCCCACGTCGAACGACTCGCCCGACCGGTTGTAGGTGCGGTGATCGTCCGGCGCGAATGTCGTGCTGGTCGTGTAGCGACCCGACAGCAGCCCGGATGCGAGCGGGACCCGCGCGATGATGCCGACGCCGGCTTCCTTGGCCGCCGGCAGCACCTCGTCGAGCGGCTTGAGCCGGAACGCGTTGAAGATGATCTGGACGCTCGCGACGTTGGGCCGGGCGATCGCGGTCAGCGCCTCGTCGACGGTCTCGACGCTGACGCCGTACGCCGCCATGACGCCCTCCTGCACCAGCAGGTCGAGGGCTTCGTAGACCTCGTCGCTGGAGAACACGGGGGTCGGCGGGCAGTGCAGCTGGACGAGGTCGAGCGTCTCGACGCCGAGGTTGGTCCGGGAGCGTTCGGTCCAGCGCGCGGAAGTTGTCGAGCGTGAAGTTCGCGGGATCCTGCTCGGCCCGGCGACCCATCTTGGTGGCCACGAAGACATCGAGCTCGGGCCGCGCACGCAGGTACTCACCGATCAGCTGCTCACTGCGCCCGTCGCCGTAGACGTCGGCGGTGTCGAAGAACGTCACGCCGGCGTCGGTCGCGCTGTCGAGCACCGCGATCGCCTCGTCGTGGGTCACGTCGCCCCAGTCGGCGCCGAGCTGCCACGTCCCGAGTCCGACGACCGAGACCTCGCGTCCTGTGCGACCCATCATCCGTGTGTCCATGTGCGCACCCCTCGGTCTCGTCGGCACTCCGGCCTCGCCGGCATTCCCTCGACGGCCACCCTAGATGTCGTCGCCGCACACCGCGTCCCGCGGGTCAGCGCAACCACCATCATGCGGCAGGATGGCCGCCGGAACCGCGCCTACTTGAGCGGCAATGCATGGCCGTCGAGCTTGGGCGCAGGCTTGATTCCCATCGCCTTGAGGACGGTCGGCATGATGTCGACCGATCTGATGTGTGCGCTGTTGTCCTTCGATGAGACGCCCGCCCCATAGAAGGCGATCGGGATGTTCTGGGCGTCGTACTGCGCGCCGCCGTGGTCGCCCGCGACTCCGGCCGTCGTGTTGTCGCGCAGGAGTCCGATCACGTCGGCTCCGTAGCGTGCCGCCGAGGTGTCGACGATCTCCTGACCGTGCTCCTTGAACCACGTCCACTCCGCCTTCGTCAGCTTCTTGCGGTCGAGGTGCGAGACGAGGTGATAGTGGCTGCCGTCCCGGTAGTACGTGGCGAGAACGCCCTTCATGCCCTTGACGATGTGGCTGGCTTCGAGCTGCTTGGTGCGCGAGTTGTCCTTGAGCCAGATGCGGATCGCCGAGTCCTGGAAGCTGATGCCGATGTTGCCCGTGTTGACCAGCGGCTTGATCCAGTCCGAGGGATCCAGGTAGTCGAGGACGGGGGTGTTGGCGTAGTACCAGTTGTAGTAGCCGCGCGGATCCGCAGGAAATCCTGCCGCAGTGTCCTGCGGTGTTGCCCAGGAACGTGCGCGCCGGCAGCTGACCGTGGTCGGCTGTGAGGACGACCATCGTGTCCTTGAGCTGACCGCTGTCCTTGAGCGACTGGATGATCCGGCCGACCTGCTCATCGGCGACCTTGGCGGCATGGGCGACGTGAGTCGATGGATCGCCGTTGGCGAATGCTCCGGCGCCTGGATCGTCGACACCGCCCCACATGTGTGCCGCCTTGTCGACGCCCGGGAGGGTGACGAACACACCGCTCCAGTCCTCGTTCTTCATGATGTCCATGGCGGCGTCGGCGGCCCACACGTCGCCACCTTGGTGAGCCGTGTCGTGTCCGACCGTGTAGCGATTGCCGTCAAGTGGATACAGCCGGGCGGGCTGGTTGTCGGTGTCATAGACGTTCGACTTCTTGCCGTCCACGAAGTAGCGACCGCACGAGGGTCCGCTGATGTAGGCCGGGACGTTCACACCACCGGGTGCACGGTAGTTGGCGCCGGTTCCATCGCAGTCCACCTTGGAACCGAACGTCACGGTGATGTCGGACGTCGAGCCACCAAAGGCCCATGCGGCATAGGTCTTGGGGCTCACGGTGGCGACCAGCTTGCCTGGAAACTTCGTCGTGCAGGTAGTCCTGCAGCTTCTTGTTGCCGGAGTGGTTCTGCAGGGAGTACAGCTGGTCCTTGCTCAGGTCGCCCGGGAGATAGAAGTCATTGGACGGATCGTTGTCCTTCGGGGCGAGCACGCCGTCGACATCGCGGTAGCCCTCGTCGGTCCAGCCCATGTTCTTCGGCAGCTTGCCGCTGGTGATGACGTTGTGCGTCACGACGGTCTCGGAGCCCATGTGACCGAGATAGGAGTTCTTGAAGTTCGTCCCTCCGTGCATGAGGGACTCTGATGTTGTCCATCTGGTACTTGTCGACCAGGTCCTTGCGCAAAGCGTCGACGACGATGATGACGACTCGCTTGGGCTTGTGCGCGGCCGAACTGTCGTGGGCCGTCGACGAACCCTCTGGCGGGCTGGCGTCCGCCGCCATCGGAGCCATCAAGGCACCGAGGCCGAGCGCGGCCCCAGCAGCGGCCGTGATGAAGCGGTTCCGTGAGAGGTGCTGTGATCCCATGCCGATTCCTTTGGTCAGGAAAGCTGCGCTGATCGGACGTGGTGAAAGCCGAACCAACCAGTCTGTTGCGCTCTGCGCAACGGGTTGCGTATAGCGCCTCCTAGTGGATGTCCGGAAGTATGGAGTGACCCCAGCGACGTGTCAAGAGAGTACGTCGCAAACACCTGGCACGAAGATGCCTGGACGCGGCCCCAGATCCGAGCCCTCGCGACTCTTGTCGCGGCGTGGATGCGCCGGTACGCTGAAGGTCCTTGGTGCGTATCACGAAACGAGTTGCATAATGCGCAACGCTGCGACAAAGACCGAGATGCGTCGGCTCCTCGACGAACGCACGCTACGAAGTGCTGCCCACGGCGACGATCGAGGAGAAGATCGTCGCCTCGGTCCCGCTGGGCCACACGTTCACGGTGACCGCCTCGATCGGCAAGGGCCTGCCCGCGACGCTCGACCTGGCCGAGCGGCTCGTCGGGCACGGCTATCGCGCCGTCCCCCACCTCGCGGCGCGCATGATCAGCGGGCGCACCGAGCTCGAGGAGATCGTGGCGCGACTCCTCGAGAGCGGGATCGACAGCGTCTTCGTGCCGGCCGGAGACGCCGATCCCGCAGCGGTCGTACGCAGGATCCGTCGACCTGCTCCGCGATCTCAGCGACATGGGTCGGCCGTTCGCCCATGTGGGCGTGACGGGCTACCCGGAGTCGCATCCGACGATCAACGACGACATCACCGTGCAGGCGATGTGGGACAAGCGAGAGCACGCCACCAACCTCGTGAGCAACCTGTGCTTCGACCCGGCAGTCGTCAGCACGTGGGTCAAGCGGGTCAGGTCGCGCGGGGCCGTCATGCCGCTGCTGATCGGCATGCCCGGGCCCGTCGAGCGCACCAAGCTGCTGTCGATGGCGACCAAGATCGGCGTGAGCGAGTCGGCTCGCTTCCTGGCCAAGAACAAGTCCGTCTTCGCGCGGATCGCCACGCCGGGTGGCTACAGCCCCGAGCGCTTCATCGAGCGGATCTCGCCGACGACCCGCGAGCCGCGTCGCACGTCGAGGGCCTGCATCTCTTCACGTTCAACCAGGTCGCCGAGACCCACGCGTGGCGCGAGAGCCTGCTGGCCGAGCTCGACTCGCACAGCGCCGCCAAGCGATAGCCCGGCTCAGAGGCGTTCGCGCAGCCAGGCGAAATCCGCCTGGTGCTCGGCCGGGCCACCTGGCGTCTCGCAGATCACCGGCGCGCCCGCCGCGCGTATGACGCCCGCGAGCTCGTCGGCGTCGAGCTCGCCGTTGCCGAAGTTGGTGTGCCGGTCAGCGCCGGACCCGAACGCGTCGCGACTGTCGTTGGCGTGCACCAGGTCGATCCGTCCGGTGATCGCGCGGATCTGCTCGACCGCGTCGGCGAGGGGATGCCGCTGGCCCAGGCGTGACAGGTGTCGAGGCAGAAGCCGATGTGCTCGGCGCCGTCGGCGGCGGAGATCGCCTCCCACACGCCCTCGATGCGGTCGAGGTGGCGGGTCATCGCGTTGTCACCGCCTGCGGTGTTCTCGATCAGGACGGGCAGCTTGAGATCGGTCGCCTCGACCGCCTTGCGCCAGTTGTCGAAGCCGATCGCCGGGTCATCGCCCTTGTTGACGTGGCCGCCGTGGACGATCAGACCCTTGGCGCCGATCTCGGCGGCGGCGTCGACGTGCTGCTGGAGGAGCTTGCGGCTGGGTATGCGGATGCGGTTGTTGGTCGTCGCGACGTTGACGATGTAGGGAGCGTGGACGTAGAGGTCGATCCCGGCCGCCTCCGCGTCGGCGCGCAGGCCTGCGGCCCCTCCGCGATAGCGCACCTCGGGACCCTTGTAGCCCTGGGGATCACCGAGGAAGAACTGCACCAGCGTCGTGTCGCGGGCCCGCGCCTCGGCGATCGGGTCGTCCTGGGCGACGTGCGCTCCGATGGAGATCGTCATGCACCCAGTCTAGGAACCGGCACCGACACGTGACCGGTCTAGAGCGCGAGCAGCTCGCGCATCGAGTCGTCCAGGCCCTGCAGGCCGACGTCGAGCACCGTGAGCGGGCAGGCCGAGCACGGCGGCCGCATCCTCGGCGAGGCGCTGCAGCTCGTCGTCGGGATCCTGCGCGAGCCACACCACGCGGGTGTAGTGGCGGAAGTAGTCGTCACGCAGCTCGGGGTGGCGATCGAGTCCGAGCTCCTGGATCACCGTGCGACGAAACGACTTCACCAGGAAGTCGGTCAGCACGTACGTCCCGGGCTGCTGCTCGAGCATCGAGCGCATGCGCTCCGCTCCCCCGTAGACGTCGTAGCAGTGCAGCCCTTCGAGCCGTCGCACGCCGTGGCGGGCGCACACCTCGTCGAGCGCGCCGTACGTCCCGCAGTCGGCGTACGCGATCGCGACGGTCTCGTAGGAGCCGCTCAGCGCCACCACGAGCGGTTCGACCTCGCCGGCGATCTGCTCGGGATGGTTGTGCAGCAGCGGCGGCAGCGGATGGATGTCGACGGACCAGCCGTGCCGCTCCACGACCTCGGAGATCGGCTGCGCGATCGCGCCACACGCGATGACCGCGAAGCGCGCCTTAGCCAGGGAAGGCGAGGAGGTCGACGAACCGGTCGTTGAAGTCCTTGCGATCGGAGAGCTCGACATAGGCCACCTCCTTCAGCAACGCCTCGGCGCCGGCGCGTTCGGCCTGGCTCAGCAGCGTCATCTTGGCACCCTCGCCGGCGACGTTGCCGGCACTGACGATGCGCAGCACCGGGAGCTTGGGCACGAGGCCGATCCGGATCGCGCTGGCCGGGGACAGGTAGGAACCGAACGAGCCGGCGAGCAGGACCTGCTGCACGTCGTCCTCGGTCACGCCCATCTCCTCGAGCAGCAACGTCCAGCCGGTCGAGATGGCTGCCTTGGCGAACTGCAGCTCACGCACGTCGCGCTGGGAGATGTAGGTCGACTGGCTGACGTCGCCCTCCACGCCGGCCCAGTGCAGGACGAAGATGCGCTCCTCGCCGATCTTGGTCAGGCGGCCGGCCAGCTTGGGCAGCAGCTCCTGGGCGGCTTCCTCGGTGATGAAGCGGCCGCTGCGGTCGAGCAACCCTGCTCGTACGAGCTCCGACACCGCGTCGACGAGGCCCGAGCCACACAGCCCGATCGGCGCGACATCGCCGATGACCTGCAGCACGACATCGTCCTCGGTCAACGACACGACCTCGATGGCGCCATCGGCCGCGCGCATGCCACAGCGGATCTGGCCACCCTCGAACGCCGGACCGGCCGGCGCCGCCGTCGACAGCAGACGGTCACCGTCGCCCAGCACGATCTCGCAGTTGGTGCCGACGTCGATGAACAGCCGCAGTCGCTTGTCGCGGTCCATGCCCGAGGCCAGCGTGCCGGCCACGATGTCGCCACCGACGTAGGCGCCGAGCGACGGCAGGACGTACGCGGGTGCCGCCGGGTGGATGGGGACGCCGAGATCGGCGGCGCTCACGGTCGGGGTGAGGCGCGAGCTCAGGATGAACGGTGCGACGCCGATCGGCTCGGGGTCGATGCCCAGCAGCAGCGCGACCATCGTCGCGTTGCCGGCGAGCGCCATCTCGTAGATCTGCGTCGGCTCGATGCCGGCCTCGGCGCACACGTTGCCGGTCAGCTCGGCCAGGGTGTCCTTCGCGAGCTCGGTGAGCCGCGGCAGCGTGTCGGGATCCATCATCGTCGCGCTGATCCGCGTGATGACGTCACCACCGAAGGGCTGCTGCTTGTTGAGCATCGACGCGACGGCGACCGGCGTGCCGATGGACGTGTCGAGCAGGGTCGCCACGACGGTCGTCGTGCCGAGGTCGAACGCGATGGCGTGGTGGGTCTCGGTCGTGTCGCCGGGCTCGACGTCGATCAGCAGCTCATCGACGATGACGGCGGTGACCTTCCAGCCCGCGGCGCGGATGACCGACGGGATGCGGCGCAGGGCGTGCAGGTCGACCTTGAGCTCGAGGTCGTCGATCGCGGCCAGCAGGCGTTCGACGTCGGGCACCTGGTCGTGCAGCGACGGCTCGGACAGCTCGACGTAGCGCTTCATGATGGCCGGTCGCAGGATGACCTGCCGCCCGACGCCGACCGTGGCGGCCTTGGGCCGGGTGGTCAGCGGCGGGATCTCGATCTTGAGGTCGGTGTGCACCGAGGCCAGGCACGCGAGGCGCCAGCCGTCGTCGAGCTCGTCGGGCCGGAACGCGCGCTGGTCCATCGGCGACACCGGGATCGTGCCGTCCAGGATCTTGACCTTGCACTTCTTGCACGTGCCGTGGCCGCCGCACGTCGAGTCGATCGCGATGCCGTTCCAGCTCGCGGCGTCGAACACCGTCACCGCCGGCGGCACCCGCACGTCGCGCTCGGCGGGCGTGAAGCTCAGCTTGAGCCGGCCCGTCCCGTCCCATTCGGGATTGGCCGCATACTCGGCTTCGGCATCGACGTGAATCGCCCGTGAACGGCGCGGCTGATCGGTCATCAGGCTGTTGCAGCCTCCTGGGCCGCCTTCTCGGCGGCTTGCTTCGCACGGAAGTCACCGATCCAGGCCATGCCCCACTCGTCGTTGCCCATCACGACGTCGGCAGCCTTGACCGCCTTGACCATGCGCGGGCTGCGGGCGTCCATGATCGCGGACGTCAGCCCGGCGGCGATCGCCATCGGCAGGAAGGACGCACCGAGGTCGTCGCGACCCGGCATGCCGAACGAGTTGTTGCCGGCACCGCAGGTCGTGTTGATGCCCCAGCGCTCGCGGATGCCGGACACGGTCTGGAAGAACGACCTCCCGACCTGCGGATCGGCGCCGATCGGCATCGCGAGGGGATCGATCACGATGTCCTCGAGCGCGATGCCGTACTCCGTCGTCGCCACGCGGACGATCTTCTCGACGAGCTCGAGCCGCTTCTCCGGCTCCATCGGGATCTCGTCGTGGTCGTTGGGCAGCGCGATGACGGCAGCGTTGTACTTCTTGACCAGCGGCAGGATCGCCTCCATGCGGTCGTCCTCGGCCGTGATCGAGTTGACCAGCGCGCGGCCCTCGTATGCCGCCAGGCCGACCTCGAGCGCCTCCACGACGGAGGAGTCGATGCAGATCGGCAGGTCCGTGCGGCTCTGGACGAGCTTGATGGCGCGGCCGAGGAGCTCCGGCTCGTCCGTCAGCGGCACACCCATGTTGACGTCGAGGACCATCGCTCCGCCGGCCACCTGCGCCTCGACGTCGCGCTCGATCGCCGACATGTCGCCGGCGCGCAGCTGCTCCTGGAAGATCCGTCGTCCGGTCGGGTTGATGCGCTCTCCGATGATGCAGAACTTCTGGTCGTGACCGAGCACGACTTCCTTGCTGGCCGAACGGATGATGGTGTGCACTGAGGGCTCCTGGTTGCTGGGGTTGGGGAACTAGACGCCGACGGCGGCTTCGCGGCGGCGCATGATCAGGTCCTTGGCCTTCTTGACCGTCGCCGAGGCGTCGGGCGCGTAGGCGTCGGCGCCGACCGCGTCGGCGTACTCCTGCGTGACCGGCGCGCCGCCGACCATGACGATGACCTGCTCGCGCATGCCGGCCTTCTCGAGCGCGTTGATGTTGGCCTTGAACATCGGCATCGTCGTGGTGAGGAATGCCGACATGCCGACGATGTCCGGCTTGTGCTCGTTGATGGCCTCGACGAACTTCTCCGGCGGCACCTGCACGCCGAGATCGATGACGTGGAATCCAGCGCCCTCGAGCATGATGTTGACGAGGTTCTTGCCGATGTCGTGCACGTCGCCCTTGACGGTGCCCATCAGGAACGTGCCGACGGTCTCCGCGCCGGTCTCCGCGAGCAGCGGACGCAGCACGTCGAGGGCCCCGCTCATCGCCCGGCCGGCGATCAGCATCTCGGGCACGAAGAAGTCTCCGCGCTCGAAGCGCGCACCGACCTCCTCGAGCGACGGGATCAGCGCGTCGAACAGCAGCGTCTCGGGTCCCATGTCCATCTCGATGCCGAGCTTGGTGAGCTCGAGGACGCGGGGCGCGTTGCCGACGAGCGTCTCGTCGTAGAGCCCTTGCAGGACTTCTTCAGGAGTCATTGCGGGATTCCTTTCGTATGCGACGGGCGAGCAGTCGGGTCAGCTGTTGTGACTCGGCGACCAGGAGGTCGCCGATGCTGGTGAGGGAGTCCTCGATCCGGAACGCAGGACCGGAGACTCCCAGTGCGGCCAGGACGTGGCCGTCGGCGCCGAAGACGGGCGCGGCGATGCCGTCCAGCCCCTCCTCGAGCTCGCCACGCGTGATGGCGAAGCCGCGTTCACGTACGCGATCGAGCTCGGCCTTGAGCTCCGCCGGATCCGTGATGGTTGCCGGGGTGCGCCGCTCGAGCTCGCCCTTGGGCAGCGGGAGCGCGCCGAAGGCGTACATGACCTTGCCGAGCGACGAGCAGTGCGGCGGTACGTCGATGCCGACCCAGTTCAACGCGCCGATCATGAAGGTCGAGTCGATCTGCGCGACCTGCACCACGGTGTCACCGCGGGACACCGCCAGGTTGACGGTCTCTCCGGTGGCCTCGGCGAGGCGATCGAGGTTGGGCTGCGACGCAGCGACCAGCGCCTCGACGCGGTCGAACTTGCTGGCGTAGTGGGCGAACAAGCGCGCCCCCGCGGAAGGCCCCGTCGCGATCGCGCTCGAGCAGACCGTTGCGCTCGAGCCCCTGCAGCAGCCGTGACGCCGTCGAGCGGGCGAGGCCGGTCTGGCCGACGATCGTCGTGTAGGAGATGGGCTCCTCGGCACGCACGACCAACGACAGCAGCTCAGCTGCACGATCGAGGGACTGGGTGCCGTTGCTCATCGATCCACTCTTTCTCGGCTCGGCGGAAATTGGGGCGGGCGCGCTCTTCACAAGACCGCGAGAGTTCCATAGTGTGGAACCGCAATCCCACTACATGAGGGTAAGATCCCAAAACGTTGGGGTCAAGCATTGCGGGCAGAGCAGTTTCCGGTCCCGCTCACTTTCACGGTCTTTTGGAGGTCCGATGTTCGAGAACACGATGCCGCGCTACGAGATCCTGTCCCAGGACGCGATGGCATCCCTGGAGACCGCTTGGCGACGCCTGATGACCGAGGTCGGCGTCGAGTTCATGCACGAAGACGCCCTCGAGCTTTCCGCAAGGCAGGCCAGAAGGTCGTCGACAAGACGGTCTTCCTCGATCCGGAGTTCGTGCTCGCCCAGGTCGCCATGGCGCCCAAGGAGTTCGACGTCCAGGCCCGCAACCCCGCCAACAACGTGCACATCGGCGGCAACATGATGGCGTTCAGCGGGGTCTACGGTCCCCCGTTCGTCCGCGAGGGTGCCGTGCGCCGCGACGCGATGATGGACGACTTCCGCAACTTCACGAAGCTGGCGCAGGGCTACGCCGAGCTCGACTCGGCCGGCGGCATCATCTGCGAGCCGTACGACACGCCGCTCGACTCGCGGCACCTCGACATGATCTACGCGCTGCAGACCCTGACCGACAAGATCTACATGGGCAACGTCGTGACGGGCGAGAACGCGCGCGACACCATCGCGATGGGCGAGATCATGTTCGGCGGCCGCGAGGCGATCGAGAAGACGCCGGTCTCGATCTCGCTGATCAACTGCAACTCACCCCTGCGGTGGGACGACCGCATGCTGGAGTCGCTGTTCGAGTACGCCAAGGCCGGCCAGCCCGTCGTCCTGACACCGTTCATCCTGATGGGCGCGATGTCGCCGGTCACGATCCCGGCGGCCCTCGTGCAGCAGATCGTCGAGGCCCTGTCGGGCATCGCCCTGGCCCAGCTGGTGCGCCCCGGCACGCCGGTCATCTTCGGTTCGTTCCTGTCCAACATCGACATGCAGTCGGGCTCGCCGACGTTCGGCACCCCCGAGTCCGGCATCGGCCTGCTGTGCACCGGGCAGATCGCGCGGCGCTTCGGCCTGCCGTTCCGCTCCGGTGGCGGGCTCACCTCCGCCCACCAGGCCGACGCGCAGGCCGGCTACGAGTCGCTCATGACGCTGATGCCGACGTTCCTCGCCGGGGCCAACTGGGTCATGCACTCCGCCGGCTGGCTCGAGGGCGGGCTGGTGGCCGGCTACGAGAAGTTCATCATGGACGTCGAGCTGCTGCAGATGCTGCGGGCCGAGTTCACCCCGCTCGAGATCGACGAGGGCTCACTCGCGTTCGATGCCCACGTCGAGGTCGGCCACGGCGGTCACTTCCTCGGCGCGGCGCACACCATGGAGCGGTTCCGCACGTGCTTCCACCGGCCGTTCCTGTCGAGCTCGGACAACTTCGACAAGTGGACCCGCAACGGCTCGCTCGACACCAACCAGCGCGCCGAGGTCATCTACAAGAAGCGGCTCGAGGAGTACGAGCAGCCGGCGCTCGACGAGAGCATCCGGGAAGAGCTCGAGGCCTACGTCAACCGTCGCCGGACCGAGCTCGGCGACTGACCCAGCCGCACGTGAAAGGCGCCTCCATGATGCGTCATGGAGGCGCCTTTCGTGTTCGGCGTGGGCTGAGCTTCAGGGGCTGAGCCGCTCCGCGGTCTCCACGACGTTGGCCAGCAGCATCGCGCGGGTCATCGGGCCCGACTCCCCCAGGGTTCGGCGAGATCCAACCCGCGACCTCGTACGCCTTGGGGTCCACGTCACCCACGATCCCGTTCTCGTCACGACTCACCCCGACATCCAACAACGCGGCACCAGGCTTGACCATGTCGGCGGTGATGATCCCCGGCACCCCGGCACCGGCGATCACGATGTCCGCCCGGCGTACCTCTTCGGCCAGGTCACGGGTCCCGGTGTGGCACAACGTCACCGTCGCGTTCTCACTGCGCCGGGTCAACAACAACCCCATCGGCCGGCCGACCGTGATCCCGCGACCGACCACCACCACATGCTGGCCCGCGATCGGCACCTCATGCCGGCGCAGCAGCTCGATGATCCCCCGCGGCGTGCACGGCAACGGCGCCTCCTTGCCCAACACCAACCACCCCAGGTTCGTCGGATGCAGACCATCGGCGTCCTTGACCGGATCGATCCGACCGATCACCGCGTTCTCGTCCAGACCCTTGGGCAACGGCAGCTGCACGATGTAACCCGTGCACGCCGGATCCGCATTCAGCTCATCCACCGCAGCCTCGACCTCAGCCTGCGACGCCGTCTCCGGCAGATCGATCCGCAACGACTCGATCCCCACCTGGGCACAATCACGATGCTTGCCCGCGACATACCACTGACTGCCCGGATCATTGCCGACCAGGATCGTGCCCAACCCCGCCGTCACACCCCGCTCACGCAGCGCATCCACGCGTACGCGGAGCTCGTCCTTCATCGCGGCCGCAACCGCCTTGCCATCAAGAATCTGCGCAGTCACGTGATCGAGTCCCATCTGGTCTGGTTCATCGCATCCTAGATTCGGCGACCCTGCATGAACAGCGCACGAATCCACACGAAATCGTGCAAAACTGATGGATGATCGATCACCGGCTCCACGTGCTTCGCCTGCTCGCCCACCACGGCACCGTGACCGCGACCGCTGAAGCCCTGCACTACACGCCGTCGGCCGTGTCGGCCCAGCTTCGTTCGTTGTCGGAGCAGCTCGGCGTCCCTCTGCTGGTCCCCAAGGGCCGGGGGGTGAAGCTCACGCCTGCTGGACGCCTCCTGCTCTCCCGCGCCGACGACCTCTACGAGCGCTGGGAGCAGATCCGGGCCGAGCTGGTCGCCGGCACCGACGAGACGATGGTCGAGCTGCGCATGTGCGGCTTCTCCACGGCCGCTGCCGCGCTGCTTCCGCCCGGTCGCCGCACGCCTGCTGCGGACCTATCCGAACCTCGACGTGCGCATCATCGAGGCCGGGCCCGCGGAATGCTTCGACCTGTTGCTCGCCGGCGAAGCCGATGTCGCGGTCGTGGCCGTGACGCAGGAGATCCCGCCTGCCGCTGATCCCCGCTTCTACCAGCAGCCGCTCCTGAACGACCCGCTCGATCTCCTGCTCTCGACCAACCACCGGCTCGCAGGACATGAGTCGGCGTCCTTCCACGAGGTCGCCACCGAGCGCTGGATCGTCGACCGCGTCGGTCGTCCGTACCACCAGCTCTTCATGACCGCCTGCGCGACGGCCGGCTTCGTGCCGACGATCGCGCACGAGGTGGTCGAGTGGGAGACGGCCGCCGCGCTCGTCGGTGCCGAGCTCGGGGTGGCGTTGATCCCGCGGTTGGCACGCCTACCCGCCGGCTATCCCGTCGTACGCGTCCCGCTGCACGGCGATCCCAGGCCCACCAGGCACATCATCACCGGCATCCGTCGCGGCAGTCGCGGTCTCCCCATCGTCTCCGAGGCCATCCGGACGCTCGACGACGTGGGCCCTGCGGCGCTCGCTGCCGTCCAGCTGGCCGCGGACGAGAACCATCACTCCTGACTCGTGCAGCCCAACTGCACGTTTCCGTACATTTTCGTGCGCTATTCATGAAGAGTGGACGATCCTAGGATGCCGCTATGGACGCTCGCCTCTTGGATCCCCGCGCAACAGCTGGACATCGCCGCGCTGGCGGAGCGACGGGAGCCGGGACTGAGCCTCGAGGCGCCGTTCTACACGAGCGACGAGATCTACCAGGCGGACATCGCGGGCATCTTCTCGAAGCAGTGGATCTTCGTCGCATCAGAAGGCGAGATCCCCGACGCGGGCGACTACGTCACGATCAACCTCGGTACGTACTCGGTCATCGTCGTCCGCGATGACGACGAAGAGGTCCGCGCCCTGCACAACGTCTGCCGGCATCGCGGCGCCCGCATCCTCACCGACGCGCAAGGCTCCGTTGGCAACCTGGTGTGCGGCTACCACCACTGGGCGTACGCCACGGACGGCCGGCTGCGCCACGCCCCCACGCACGGCAAGGACTTCGACATGTCGTGCTTCGGCCTGAAGCAGGTCGCCGTGCAGGTGGTCAGCGGCCTGATCTTCATCTGCCTCGCCGACGAGCCTCCCGAGGATCTTGCCCGGGTCTCCGACATCATCAGCCCCTACATCGCGCCCCACCAGCTGGGCCGGACGAAGGTGGCGGCCCAGGTCGACCTGGTCGAGGAGGGCAACTGGAAGCTCGTGATGGAGAACAATCGCGAGTGCTACCACTGCGACGGACATCCCGAGCTGGCGTGCTCCCTCTTCCCCACCTTCGGATATGGCTCCTCGGACATCCCGCCCCATCTCCAGCCGGGCCACGATCGCTACCTGCTCGCCCAGGCGCAGCTCGAGGCCACGTGCGATGAGCTCGGCCTGCCGTACGCCGCCATCGAGGAGCTCACGACGCGCCTGTCCGGCTTCCGCATCCAGCGCGAGGCGCTGGACGGTGCCGGGGAGTCCTTCAGCGAGACCGGCGAGTCGGTCTCGAACATGCTGCTCGGCGATCTCGAGCATCGGCGCCTGGGACGGCTGTCGTTGCACCTCCAGCCCAATGCCTGGTTCCACTTCCTCAGTGACCATGCCGTGACGTTCGCGGTCCTCCCGTTGAGCGCGGGCCGGACGCTCGTACGCACGACCTGGCTGGTGCATGAAGACGCCGAGGAGGGCGTCGACTACGACCCCGAGGCGCTCACGAAGGTCTGGCGCGAGACCAACGCCCAAGACGCTGCCTTCGTGGCCCGCGCACAGCTCGGCGCGGCCAGCCCCGCGTACGAGCCCGGCCCCTACATGCCCAGCGAGTACCAGGTCGAGGCGTTCTGCACCTGGTACATCGACCGGTTGCAGGAGCACCTGTCGTCATGACGGTCGCTGACCCAGACCTTCAGCGCGATGCTCACGCAGGACCGCCGACCGCCTCGCATGTGGGACGACAGCGCGGAGGAGAAGCTGATCTGTCGCGGGATCGTTCCGGTGACCGAGGAGATCAGCACGTTCGTCTTCGAGGCGCCGGAACCACGATTCTTCCGCCACCTGCCGGGCCAGTACCTCACCTTGACGGTCGACGTCGACGGGCAGCCCGTCAGCCGGTGCTACACGATCTCCTCGCCGGCGACGCGCCCGTACGCCGTTGAGCATCAGCGTCAAGCGTGAGCCCGGCGGCCTGGTGTCGAACTGGCTGCACGACGAGCTGAGAGTGGGCGACCGGGTCAGCGCGACTGGTCCACTCGGATCATTCACGTTCGCCGAACACCCCTCGGCCAAGTACCTGTTCCTTTCCGCCGGGGTGGGGATCACCCCCTCCATGTCGATGATTCGCACGTTGCACGACCTCGCCGAACCGACCGACGTCGTGCTCGTGCACAGCGTCCGGAGCCCCGAGCACATCGTGTTCCGGTCCGAGCTCGACCACCTGGCCGCATCGGACCCCAACCTCGACGTCGCCATCATCTGCGAGGACGCCGGCAACGACTCGCTGGGACGGACGACGCGGCCGACTGACCTCGGACATGCTCGCCGAGATCAGCCCCGACCTGCACGAGCGTGAGATCTTCCTGTGCGGGCCTGCTGCCTACATGGCAGCTGCCCAGGAGCTGCTCAGCGCCGCAGGAGTCGACCCCTCCCGCGTCCACACCGAGTCCTTCGCGTTCGGAGCGGCGGACGAGTCGCGCTGCGACAGATCCTGACGGCGCCGCACCGGCCGTCCTTCAGCGTGCAGTTCACGCGCAGCAACCAGACCGTCGAGTGCGACACCAACGTCACGGTGCTCCAGGCGGCCATCGCCGCCGGGATCCGCGTCCCGTCCTCATGTGGCGGCGGCATGTGCGGCACCTGCAAGACGACCCTCGTCAGGGGCTCGGTGGACATGCATCACGACGGCGGCATCCGGCCGAAGGAGATCGCGCAGGGCAAGATCCTGCTGTGCTGCTCCAGGCCGCTGGAGGACCTGATCGTCGAGGCGTAGGCCCCTCAGCACTCGACGACGTTGACGGCGAGACCGCCGCGGGACGTCTCCTTGTACTTGTCCTTCATGTCTGCGCCGGTCTCGCGCATGGTCTTGATCGCCTTGTCGAGCGACACCTTGTGGCTGCCGTCGCCGTGAAGGGCCAGCCGTGCGGCGTTGATCGCCTTGACGCTCGCAATCGCGTTGCGCTCGATGCACGGGATCTGCACGAGTCCGCCGACGGGATCGCACGTGAGCCCGAGGTTGTGCTCGATGCCCACCTCTGCAGCGTTCTCGACCTGGGTGGGCGTGCCGCCCAGCACCTCGCACAGCCCGGCTGCGGCCATCGAGCACGCCGATCCGACCTCACCCTGGCAGCCCACTTCGGCGCCGGAGATCGAGGCATTGATCTTGAACAGGATGCCCACCGCGGCGGCCGCGAGCATGAACCGCACGACCCCGTCGTCATCCGCACCGGGCACGAACTTGACGTAGTAGTGCAGGACGGCGGGCACGATCCCCGCCGCACCGTTGGTGGGCGCCGTGACGATCCTGCCGCCGGCGGCATTCTCCTCGTTCACCGCGAGCGCGAAGAGGTTGACCCACTCCATCGCGAGCAAGGGGTCCGCAGGCGGTTGGCTGGTGGGGTGGCTGAGCGCCGCCGCCTCGACGCTGGCCGCCGAGGCGGTGAGGGTGCGGAACAACGCCGGTGCGCGCCGCTTGACCTTCAACCCGCCGGGCAGGATGCCGTCGCTCGCACAGCCGTTGTAGACGCATTCACGCATGACGGCCCACAGCGCCAGGAGCTTCTCCCTGAGCTCGGCCTCGCTGTGCCACACCATCTCGTTGGCGAGCATGACCTCGGAGATGGACATGTCCTGGCTCCGGCAGATCTCCAGGAGCTCGTCGGCCGAGGTGAAGGGGTATGGCAGGACGGTCGTGTCGGCCACGACCTTGTCGGCGCCGTCAGCATCGCCGTCGACGACGAAGCCGCCGCCGATGGAGTAGTAGCTGCGTTCGTGGAGCACCGCACCGGCGTGATCGAGTGCCCGGAACGTCATGCCGTTGGGGTGCGCCGGGAGGGACTTGCGCCGGTGCAGCACGACGTCCTCGTCCCAGTTGAAGTCCACGCGGTGCCCGCCGATCCAGAGCTCCGCATCGAGGACGGCCTCCGCCACCTGGTCATCAGCCGTTGCGGTGTCGACCGTCTCGGGGTCGAGTCCCTGCAGCCCCAGCACGACGGCCTTGTCCGAGCCGTGACCGCGGCCGGTGGCTCCCAGCGAGCCGAACAGCTCGGCCTGGACCCGGACCGTGGCATCGAGCCGGCCGGAACCGGCCAGACCCTCGGCGAAGCGCTTGGCAGCCCGCATCGGGCCGACCGTGTGTGAGGACGAGGGGCCGATACCGACGGAGAACAGGTCGAGCACGCTCAACGCCATCAGGCGAAGTCCTCTACCCCTGATTTCAGGTGCGGATACAGCGGGAAGCTCGCGGCGAGTGCGCTGACCCGACGCCGCAGCTCGGGCTGCCTCTCCGGTCCCCCTCGGCGTCGACCCGATCAAGGCCAGCGCGATGATGTCCGCGACCTCGGTGAACTCCGCGGCCCCGAAGCCGCGAGTCGCCAGGGCGGGAGTGCCGATCCGGAGTCCCGACGAGACCATCGGCGGACGGGGGTCGAAGGGGACGGCGTTGCGGTTGACCGTGATGCCGATGCGGTGCAGGCGATCCTCGGCCTGCTGCCCGTCCAGCTCCGAGTCGCGGAGGTCGACGAGGACCAGGTGGACATCGGTTCCACCGTTGACCACGGAGATCCCGGCGGCGGCGACGTCGTCCTGCAGAAGCCGGGAGGCCAGGATGCTCGCACCTTCGAGCGTGCGTTGCTGACGTTCCCGGAAGCCGTCAGACGCCGCGATCTTGAACGCCACGGCCTTCGCGGCGATGACGTGCTCCAGCGGGCCACCCTGCTGTCCGGGGAAGACGGCGCTGTTGATCTTGCGGGCGTACTCCTCCTTGCTCAGGATCACTCCACCGCGCGGGCCGCCCAACGTCTTGTGCGTCGTGGTGGTGACGACATCGGCGTACGGCACCGGGTTGGGATGCAGACCGGCAGCCACCAGGCCGGCGAAGTGCGCCATGTCCACCATGAGATAGGCATCGACGAGGTCGGCGATGCGTCGGAACTCGGCGAAGTCGAGCTGCCGCGAGTACGCCGACCAGCCGGCCACGATCAGCTTGGGTCGGTGCTCGAGGGCCAGCGCCTCCACCTCGGCCATGTCGACCAGGTGATCGTCCTTGCTGACGTGGTACGGGATGACGTTGTAGAGCTTGCCGGAGAAGTTGATGCGCATCCCGTGCGTGAGGTGGCCGCCGTGCGCCAGGTCCAGGCCCATGATGGTGTCGCCGGGCTCCAGCAGCGCGAACATCGCCGCCGCGTTCGCCTGGGCCCCCGAGTGCGGTTGCACGTTGGCGGCCTCGGCACCGAAGAGCGCCTTGACCCGGTCGATCGCGAGCTGCTCGACGACGTCCACATGCTCACAGCCGCCGTAGTAGCGCTTGCCCGGATAGCCCTCGGCGTACTTGTTGGTCAGGACCGAGCCCTTGCGCCTCCATCACCGAAGCCGGCGCGAAGTTCTCCGAGGCGATCATCTCCAGCGTGGACTGCTGGCGGTTGAGCTCGTGGGCGATCGCACGATCGACTTCTTCGTCGACGTCCGCGAGGGTCTGGATCAGTTGGTCTGACATGGCACTTCCTTGGAGTCCTGGTGTGCGCGGATGTTGCCGGTCGTCGTCAGCCGAGGCGACGACGCAGCTCCTCGTTGATCGCCGGGACGATCTCGTGCAGGTCGCCGATGACCGCGTAGTGCGCCTTGGTCACCATCGGGGCGTCCGCATCCGTGTTGATGGCCAGGATCGTCTTCGCGCTCTGGCATCCGGCCCAGTGCTGGATCGCGCCGCTGATGCCGCACGCGACGTAGAGATCCGGCGAGATGCGGCTGCCGGTCTGACCGACCTGCTCGTGGTGCGGCCGCCAGCCGAGGCTCGTCACGACGCGCGAGACGCCGAGTGCCCCGTCGAGCAGGTCGGTGAGCTCGAGCAGGTCGGCGAAGCCTTCGGCGCTGCCGGCACCTCGTCCGGCGCCGACGACGACCCGCGCGCTGGTCAGCGCGCCGGTGTCGCCCTCTTCCTTGATCTCGGTGCGAACGACCCGGGTCAGCAGGTCGGCGTCGGTCAGCACGGGGCTGTACGTACGCAGCACCGGGCTCGTCGGCGCGGCGGCCGGCACGGCGTCGACGGCGTGGCCCGCGACGCTGAGCGTGGCGACCTGGCCGTCGAGGCGCATCTCTTCGAAGACACCGCCGCCCATGACCTGACGCGACACGATCAGCGGTTCGGTGCTGTCGACACCGATGACGTTGGCGGCCATCAGCGCATCGAGTCTGGTTGCCACGTGGGCGAGGACCTCGTTGCCACGGGGCGTGCCGGACGCGATGACGAGGCGAGCCGACTCGGACGAGGCCACGTCGACGACCGACGCGGCCCACGACGCTGCACCGTACGACGTCAGGCGCTCGTCGTCGGCGTGGTGCGCGACAGCGACGGCCTGCTCACCGAGGTGGGCCAGGACGAGCGGGCTGCTGCTGCTCCGACAGCGGTCCGACGACGACCGCTTCGAGTGCGTCGTCGGCGAGGCTCTCACCGAGCGAACGGGCGAAGCTCAGCGCTTCGCGTGAGGTCAGGGTGACGCCTTCGGCGTCGGTCTCCACGAGGACGAGGATCATTTTGCGACCACTCCGATCTTGATCAGCATGTCGACGACGGCACCTGCGGCCTCGGGCCCCTTGCCGAGGATCTCGACCGAGCTGGGCTGCGCCGGCGGGGACTTGAGCTTGACGCGTTGGGTGGTGGGGACGATGTCGGTCTCGATGACGTCGATCGGCGTCTTCTTGGCCTTCATGCGTCCGACGATGGACGGGTAGCGAGGTGACACGCCGCCCTCGGAGATCGCGATGACCGCCGGTGTGGGGAGCTCGAAGATCTCGTCGCCCTCAGGGCCGGCGCCGCGTGCGGTGACGGTGTCACCGTCGACGGAGACGTTCGAGATGCCGGTCAGCACGGGCCGCTGCGAGGGCGTACGCGAGCCGGACGCCGACCTGGAAGTCGCCGGTGTCGGCTGCGTCGGTGCCCACCAGCACCAGGTCGACGGGGTCGGCCTCGGTGCTGACGAACTGGGCGATCGCGGCAGCCACGTCGGCCGGCCCGAACTGCTCGGAGTCGGCCTCGATGTGGACAGCGCGCGTGCAGCCGACCGCGATGGCGTCCCGGAGCTGGTCCTCGGCGTCGCCGGGCCCAAGGGTCAGCACGGTCGCCGAGCCGCCGGTCGCCTCGGCCGTCTGGACGGCGATCTCGACCGCCGCCTCCTCATGCGGACTGGTCGTGTGCCCGACGTGGCGTGCGTCGACGCTCATGCCGTCCTCGGACAGCAGGACCTCGCTCGACGTCTCGGGGACTCGCTTGATGCAGACAAGGACGTTGGTCATGTCATCAGCCTCGGATTCGTGCGTTGTCGGGATCGAACAGACCGGTCGCGTCGGCCGAGCCGACGGTGACCGCATAGCGCTGCTCCATGTAGTCGACGGCCAGCTTGGTGCCGACCACGGCCTGCTCGGGCGGCAGGTAGGCCATCAGCAGGTGCTTGCCGAGCGACGGCGCGGAACCGGCCGACGTGACGTAGGCGCGGTGCCCGTGACCGTCGATGAGCGGCTCGCCGTCAGGCGTGAGGACGGGCTCGCCGCCCAGCATGTAGCGCTTGGTCCCGTCGGCCGACGTGTGGTCGTCGACGGTCAGCGTGCACATCACGGTCGCGGGGTCCTCGGAGCGCTGCTTGACGTACGCCTCACGGCCGATGAAGTCCGCTTCCTTGACCTTGGGCCGCTGCATGCCGGCCTCGATGATGGTCCGCTCGCTGTCGAGCTCGGCGCCGTAGGCGCGGTAGCCCTTCTCCATGCGGCCGGTCGTGCCGTAGACGCCGATGCCGACGGGCACGAGTCCGTGCGGGTCGCCGGACTCGCGGATCAGGTTCCACAGCTTCGCGCCGCTCTCCATCGGGACGTACAGCTCCCAACCGAGCTCGCCGACGTACGAGATGCGGGAGGCCAGGACGTCGATCGAGCCGAGCTCGAGGGACTGGCAGGTGCCGAACTTGAACGCCTCGTGGCTGATGTCGCTCTCGGTCAGGTTGCCGAGGATGTCGCGCGCCTTGGGTCCCCAGACACCGATCGTGGTGTACGCCGAGGTCTGGTCGACGACCTGCGCCGAGCCATCGGCCGGCATGTGGTCACGGAACCACTTGCGATCGAGGTTGCCGTGGGCACCACCGGTGACGACGCGGAAGTGGTTGTCACCGAGCCGCATGATCGTGAGGTCGGCGCGGAAGCCGCCCCGGCTGTCGATGATCGGCGTGTAGACGACGCGACCGGGCGCGACGTTCATCTGGCCGACGGCGATGCGCTGCACCGCGTCGAACGCGCCCTTGCCGACGACGTCGAAGATCGAGAACGCCGTCAGGTCGACGATTCCGGCGCGCTCGCGCATCGCGAGGTGCTCGGCATTGATGATGGGCGACCACCAGCGCGAGTCCCACTCGTTCTCGCGCGGCATCACGGCATCGCCGTACTCAGCCAGCAGGCCCTCGTTGGAGGCGTACCAGTGCGGGCGCTCCCAACCTGCGGTCTCGAAGAACTGGGCGCCCAGCTCCTTCTGGCTCGCGTGCATCGGCGCCAGTCGCGCGCCACGGTCGCTCTCGTACTGCTCGAACGGGTGCACGATGCCGTACGTCTTGATGAACGCCTCGCTGGTGCGCGCTGCGACGTGCTGCTTGGTCCGCTGGTGCGGGTAGAAGCGAGCGATGTCGGACTGGTGGATGTCGATCTCGGGGTTGCCGTCGGTCATCCACTCGGCGACCGCACGCCCGACACCCGGTCCTTCCTTGATCCAGACCGCCGCGGCGGACCACAGGCCCTTGACCTCAGGCGTCTCACCGAGGATCGGGCTGCCGTCCGGCGTCAGTGACAGCAGGCCGTTGATGGCGTAGCGGATCTCGACCTCGGGGTTGCCGAGGACCTCAGGCATGAGCTCCAGCGCCTCCTCGAGCTGCTGGTCGAAGTCGTCTGCCGTGAACGGCAGCTCGGTCGGCGACAGCTTGGACTGCTCGATCGACGGGATCTCGTCGGGGTCGTGCAGGATCGCGCGGTGGGCGTAGGAGCCGACCTCCATGTCGCCGCCGTGCTGGCGCTCGTAGCAGAACGTGTCCATGTCGCGGACGATCGGGAACGAGATCTCGCCGACCGTGCCGGACAGCTGAGGAACCGGGCCGACGCTGATCATCTGGTGCACCGCAGGGGTCAACGGGATCTTGGCGCCGGCCATCTTGGCGATCCGCGGGCTCCAGACGCCGCAGCAGATCACGACCGTCTCGGCCTCGATGTCACCGCCCGTGGTCCGGACTCGGCGGATCTTGCCGTCCTCGACGTCGAGGCCGATGACCTCGACGGTCGAGACGACCTGCAGGGCGTCGAGCTCCTGGGCGCGCTCTCGCATGATCGTGCCGGCGCGCAGGGAGTCGACGACGCCGACGCTGGGGGTGTAGAACGCGCCGATGATGACCGACGGGTCGAGGAACGGGACCTTCTCGACGACCTGCTCGGGCGTCACGATCTCCGAGGGGATGCCCCACGCCTTGGCGGAGGACATGCGGCGACGCAGCTCCTCCATGCGCTCCTCGGTGCGGGCGACCTCGAAGCCACCGGACTCGGTGAAGACGCCCATCTCCTTGTACTGCTTCATGCTGTCGAGCGTCAGATCCGTGATCTCCCGGGAGTGGTCCACCGGGAAGATGAAGTTGGAGGCGTGCCCGGTCGATCCGCCGGGGTTGGGCAGCGGGCCCTTGTCGATCTGGACGATGTCGCGCCAGCCCAGCCGAGCCAGGTGATACACCAGGCTGTTGCCGACAATTCCGGCACCGATCACAACGACGCGTGCGTTACCCGGCACTTCTGGCATGTGGAGCTCCGTTCATCTGTTGCGTAATTCGCAACTCAAATCGCTATCTGAAACACTCTTCATCAATGGTCGCCGCCGATCACGCGAGTGTCAAGGCGTGCAGCCGCCCGAATCTCGACCGGGATGCCGTACGCCCCGAAGGCCGGAGCCTTCGGGGCGTACGAACGTTCACGCCAGGTGGCGCAGACGGGACTACTTGACCCAGGCGTCGACCTTGTCCGGGTTGTCCTTGATCCACTTCTTCGCCGCGTCATCGGCCGACATCTTGTCCTCGGCGATGTACTTCGCGACGATGTTCTGGTCGTCGTTGGTCCACGTGAAGGCCTTGACGACGTCGTACGCCGGGCTGCCGGACTCGGCGAACTTCGTGGCGACGATCTTCTTCAGATCGGTCTTGGCGTAGTCACACGCGACCTTCTCGGGATCGGCGTCACAACCCTCCTTGTAGGGCGGGAGGTTGATCTTGACGAGCTTGACCTCCGACAGGAACCACTGCGGCTCGTAGAAGTAGCCGATCATCGGCTTCTTGTTCTTCTCCGCCTGACGGAACCCGGTGATGAGCGCCGCCTCGCTGCCGGCGTAGACCACCTTGTAGTTCAGCTTGAGGTTCTTGACCAGCGCCTCGTCGTTCGTGACGTACGACGGATCGCCGTCGAGGAGCTGACCCTTGCCGCCGGACTCCGACGTCTTGAACAGGTCGGCGTACTTGTTGAGGTTCTTGTAGTCCGTGATGTCCGGGTACTTCTCGGCCATCCACGGCGGCACGAACCAGCCGATCTGCCCGACGTTGCCGTTGGGTGCCGGCGATGGTGGCGGACTTGTCGCCCTCGACGTACTTCTTCTCCAGCGCTGGGTGTCCCCAGTCCTCGATGACGACGTCGACGGTGCCCTTGGCGAAGCCCTGCCAGGCGACTTCCTCCTTGAGGTCCTTGTAGTCGACCTTGCAGCCGAGCTTCTGCTCGATGACCTGGCCCACGACGTGCGCCGAGGCCTCGTAGCCGACCCAAGGGTTGACCGCCATGTTGACGGTCGTGTCGCACTTCTTGTCCCCGCTGCCGCTTTCCTCGATGCCACCGCCGCCACAGGCGGAGAGCGCGAGCAGGGCGCCGGCCGCGATGGTCGCGGTCAGACTTGCCCTTCTTGTCAGTGCCTTCATCCGTACTCCTTTTGGATAGGCCCCTCAGGTTCCCGCGAACGGGGACCTGAAGAACTTTCGCTTGCCTGCCTGCGCCTGTCGCGCTGACGTTCCTTGTGCCATCCGGTCGAGCATGATCGCGAGCGCGACGATGGCGAGTCCCGCTGCGAGTCCCTTGCCGAACAGCTCACTCTGCGAGAAGCCGGCGACGACGAGATAGCCGAGCGCACCCGCTCCGACCAGGCCGCCGATCACGACCATCGCGAAGACGTAGAGCATGCCCTGGTTGGTCGCGAGGGCGATGCCCTTGCGAGCCATCGGCAGCTGCACCTTGGTGATGAGCTGCCAGCGGCTCGAGCCGGCCGACTGCGCCGCCTCGACGACGGTGGGCGACACCGCTCGGATCGCGTCACAGACGAGCTTGATCGCCACCGGCGCGGCATAGACCACGGCCGCGATGATGGCCGTGAAGCGCGTCGCGCTGAAGAGCGCGAGTGCCGGCACCAGGTAGACGAACGGCGGGACGACTTGCGCCGCGTCGAGAATCGGACGTACGACCAGGTCGACCGTGCGACTTTGCGCCATCCACACGCCGAGCACCAGCGCCAGGATCATCGTCAGGATGGTCGCAACGAGGGTCATCGTCAGCGTGATCATCGCGTCCTGCCACAGGCCGACGCCGAGAACGACGCCGATGCAGACGACCGATGTGAGGAACGAGCGCATCCCGCCGATCAGGAGCGACAGGGCCAGCAGGGTTGCGGCGACCAGCCACCATGGCGAGTCGGCGAGCAGGGTCTGCAGCGGATTCAGCAGCCCGTACGTCAGGGCGTCCTTGATCGCATTGGTCGTGGTCGCGGCGTTGTCGGTGAAGAAGTTGGAGACATTGTCCGCAGCCTTGGCGAATGGTGTGCCGAGATCAGGATCGGAGGGGAACTCCGCCAGGTTGAGGTACTGGCGGGACGCGATGATGCACGCGATGGCGGCCACGCCGGACGCGCCGAGGACGATCCACCGGTTGCGTCGCCCGTGCTCGGACGGGATCGCCTCGCTGCGCTCGCTGGCGGCCGTCGTGACGCGGTCGAGCATGATCGCCATGATCACGATGCAGAGGCCCGCGGTGGCGGCCCGGCCGACGTCGAGGGACTCCAGCGCCTTGATGACGGGCCCGCCGAGGCCGGGGCCGTCGACGAAGGCGGCGATCGTTGCCATCGAAAGTGCCGCCATGATCGTCTGGTTGACGCCCACGATGATCGTCCGTTTGGCCATCGGCAGCTGGACCTTGCGCAGCATCTGCGAGCGGCTCGTGCCGAGCGACTCCATCGCTTCGATCGTCTCCGACGAGACCGTGCGGATGCCGTGGGCGCTGATGCGGATGACCGGGGGCATCGCGTAGATCAGCGTCACGATGACCGCGGCGGCGACGCCGATGCTGAAGAACAGCGTGATCGGCAGCAGGTAGACGAACGAGGGCAGGGTCTGCAGGCCGTCGAGGATCGGGGTGATCGCCGCGGTTGCCCGTGTGCTCCGGCCCATCCAGATGCCGATCGGGATGCCGATGATCAGGCAGATGGCCACGGCGATGAACGTGATGATGAGGGTGTCCATGCTGTCGGCCCAATAGCCGAGCATGCCGAAGAGCGCGAAGCTGATGCCGGTCAGGACGGCCATGCGCCAGCCGGCAATCGCGAGGGCGATCCAGACCGCGATCGCCAGGACGCCGAGCCAGCCGATGTCGGGAACCGGCCGGGGGAAGGCCGGCTGGCTGACGAGCTCCTGCAGGAACACCGCAATCTTCTCGAGGGCGGTGCTGATCTTGTCGAGGCCCTGCAGGATCGCGCTGGAGCTCTGCGCCGACTCGAGCTTGTCGCTGAGCTCACCGAGCCACTTCTGGAAGTCGGTGAGGTCTGAACGGGCCAGCGGGAGGGTCGCGACATCACGGAAGGGGAAGCTGAGGACGACGAACACCGCGAGAACGATCGCAACTGCTCGACCGCGGTGAGACTGCTTCTCCGCCGCGGGCGCCGGCGCCTGTTCCTTGGAGACCGGCGGGGCCGCCGTCGCAGTGCTCATGCCGGCACCTCCGTCGGCTTCTCCTCCGCAACGATCACGCGCAGGATGTCCTCGTCGGTGACGACACCGAGCAGCTCGCCGTTCTCGACCACCTTGATCGGCTTGTCGGAGTCGAGCACGAGCCGTGCGGCGTTCTGGACGATCGTGTTGGGCGGAAGCTCGGGCCCGTCGAGCGCGTCGTTGGGCTCTGGCTGCCGCATGACCCACTTCAGGGTCAGGACGTGCGACTTCGGGACCTCGCTGACGAAGTCGCGTACGTACTCGTCCGCCGGGGCGCCGACGACCTCGTCGGGCGTGCCGACCTGCACGACTTCGCCGTCGCGCATGATCAGGATGCGGTCGCCGAGCTTGAGCGCCTCCTGCAGGTCGTGGGTGATGAAGATCATCGTCTTCTTGACCTCGTGGTGCAGCCGGATGACCTCGTTCTGCATGTCGCGGCGGATCAGCGGATCGAGCGCCGAGAACGGCTCGTCGAACAGCAGCAGTGACGGGTCGACGGCAAGGGCGCGCCCGAGCCCGACTCGCTGCTGCATGCCGCCGGACAGCTGATCGGGGTAGGACGCGGCGTTGCCGGCGAGACCGACCAGCTCGAGCACTTCCTGCGCCTTGGCGTGACGCTCGGCGCGGCCGACGCCGCGAACCTCGAGGCCGTACGCGATGTTGTCGAGGACCCGGCGGTGGGGCAGCAGGCCGAAGTGCTGGAACACCATGGCCACGTGGGTGCGACGGAGGTTGCGCAGAGCCGATTCCGACATCTTGAGGACGTCGTCGTCATCGATCACGACTTCACCTGCGGTCGGCTCGATGAGCCGTGTGAGGCACCGCACCAGTGTCGACTTGCCCGACCCCGACAGTCCCATCACGACGAAGACCTCGCCACGCTTGACCTCGAAGCTGACGTCCTTGACGCCGGCGACGCAGCCGGTCTTCCTGCGGAGCTCGTCGCGGGACAGCTCCCCCTCGGGGCTGCCGGGGATGCGTGAGGCCTTGGGTCCGAAGACCTTCCACAGATGGTCGACCTTGACGGCGGTATCGGTCATGACTGCTCCACTCCTTGTGTGTGGGAAGCGTTGCGCGGATCGCCCGGCGGGAACAGTGGACTGCCCTCGCGGTGGCGATAGAACGGAACGTCGGTGGCCGGCTCGAGCGGGGCGTTGCCGAGGATGAGGTCGGCAGCCTTCTCGGCGAGCATCATGATCGGCGCGTAGATGTTGCCGTTGGTGACGTACGGCATCGAGGAGGCATCGACGACCCGCAGGCCGTCGACACCATGCACGCGCATGCTGGTCGGGTCGAGCACGCTCATGTCGTCGGTGCCCATCCGAGCGGTGCACGACGGGTGGAGTGCGGTCTCGGCGTCCTTGGCGACCCAGTCGAGGATCTCCTGGTCGGTCTCGACCGACGGCCCGGGCGAGATCTCCCCGTCGTTGAACGGCTCGAACGCCGGCTGGTTGAGAATGCGGCGAGCGACGCGGACCATCTCGATCCACTCGCGCCGGTCGGTCTCGGTCGAGAGGTAGTTGAACCGCAGCGCCGGGTGTTCCTTGGGATCGGTGGACTTGATCTTCACGGTGCCGCGGCAGTCGGAGTACATCGGACCGATGTGCACCTGGTAGCCGTGCTCGGCCGCCGGCTGCGAGCCGTCGTACCGGATCGCGATCGGCAGGAAGTGGAACATCAGGTTGGGGTAGTCGACCAGTCGTCGTTGCTGCGGACGAAGCCGCCGGCCTCGAAGTGGTTGGATGGCGCCGACACCCTTGCGGAGGAACAGCCACTCCACGCCGATCTCGCGGCTTGTGGCGGTGCTTGAGCCACGGCCCGATCGAGACGGGCTGCTTGCAGGCGTACTGGATGTAGACCTCGAGGTGGTCCTGGAGGTTCTCGCCGACTCCGGGCAGGTCGACCACCGACGTGATGCCGAGCGGCCTCGAGCTCGGCCGCATTGCCGACGCCGGACAGCTGCAGCAGCTGCGGCGAGTTGATCGCGCCGCCGCACAGGATGACCTCCTTGGCGTCGACGCTGCCGGTGCAGCTTGCCGCCGCGCAGGTAGTCGACGCCGGTGACCCTGCTTGCCCTCGAAGCGCAGGCCCGGTGACGTGAGCGAGCGTCTCGACCCGGAGGTTGGGCCGGTTCATCACCGGGTGGAGGTAGGCGCGGGCCGCGCTGAGCCGGCGGCCGCGGTGCACGTTGCGGTCGAAGCGCGCGAAGCCCTCCTGCCGGTAGCCGTTGACGTCGTCGGTCAGCGGGTAGCCGGCCTGCTGGGCGGCCTCGAAGAACGCGCCGAACAGCGGGTTGGTCGCCGGTCCGCGCTCGAGGATCAGCGGTCCGCTGCCGCCGCGCCACTCGTCGGCGCCGGCGAGGCAGGTCTCCATCCGCTTGAAGTACGGCAGGCAGTGCGGTAGTCCCACGTCTCCATGCCCTGGTCGGCGGCCCAGCGCTCGTAGTCGAGCGGGTTGCCGCGCTGGAAGATCATCCCGTTGATGCTGCTCGAGCCGCCGAGCACCTTGCCGCGGGCGTGGTAGACCCGGCGGCCGTCCATGTACGGCTCGGGCTCCGACTCGTACTTCCAGTCGTAGAGCCGGTTGCCGATCGGGATCGGGCAGCGCCGCCGGCATGTGGATGAACGGGTCGAGCTTGGAAGTCGGAGTGGCCCGCCTCGAGCACGAGGACGGTCGTCGACGGGTCGGCGCTGAGCCGGTTGGCGAGGGCGCAGCCCGGCCGAGCCGCCGCCGACGATGACGAAGTCCCAGCTCTGTCTGCGTCCTCGACGCCATCAGCTCCGTCGAACCAGCGTTGCACCGTCGGGCTGCGACGTTGTGCCAGATGTGCTTGGTCTCGCGATACTCGTCGAGGCCGTCGAGCGCCGAGCTCGCGGCCGAAGCCGGACTGCTTGTAGCCGCCCCACTCGGCCTGCGGCACGTATGGGTGGTAGTCGTTGATCCAGACCGTGCCCATGCGCAGCCGGGCGGCGACCCGCTCGGCGCGGCCGGCGTTCTGGCGTCCAGACCGCGCCGGCCAGGCCATAGATGCTGTCGTTGGCCTTGGCGACCGCGTCGTCCTCGTCGTGAACGTCTCGACCGTGAGCACCGGGCCGAACGACTCGTCCTGGACGACGCTCATGTCGGCGGTGCAGTCGTCGAGATCGTCGGCAGGTAGTAGTAGCCGTCGGCCAGCGCCGGGTCGTCGGGCCGGCGCGCCGCCGCACGCAGCTGGGCACCCTCGGCGATGCCCGCGCGCGACGTACGCCTCGACCTTGTCGCGGTGGGCGGCGCGAGATGAGCGGCCCGGTCTCGGCCTTGTCGTCGAACGGGCCGCCGAGGCGGATCCGCTCGGCGCGGCGGACGAGCTCGTCGACGAACTCGTCCTTGATCGACGTCCTCGACGAGCAGCCGCGCGCCGGCCGAGCAGACCTGGCCCGAGTGCAGGAAGACGGCGGTCAGGGCGAAGTCGAGCGCCATCTCGAGGTCGGCGTCGGCGAACACGATGTTGGGGTTCTTGCCGCCGAGCTCGAGGGCGACCTTCTTGACCGTGGCGGCGGCGTTGGCCATCAGCCGCGGCCGGTCTGCGAGCCCGCCGGTGAACGACACCAGGTCGACCGCGGGATGGGTCGGAGAGTCGGGCCCCGGCGTCGGCCCGGCGCCGAGCACCAGGTTGCCGACGCCGGCGGGCAGGCCCGCCTCGTCGAGGTAGCGCATCAGCAAGATCGCCGTCGACGGCGTCAGCTCGCTCGGCTTGAGCACGAACGTGTTGCCCGCGGCGAGCGCCGGCGCGACCTTCCACGACGGTCTGCAGCAGCGGGTAGTTCCACGGCGTGATCAGCGCGCAGCACGCCGATCGGCTCGTGCACGATCCGGCTGCGACGCCGGTCGCCCGGTGTCGACCACGCGCCCGGCATCCTCGGCCGCGGCGTCCGGCGTAGTAGCGGAACACGCTGACGATGTCGTCGACGTCGTACTCGCTCTCGACGAGCCGCTTGCCGGTGTCGAGCGACTCGGCGCGCGCGACCTCGGCCTTGTTGCGCTCGAGCAGGTCGGCGACCCGGTGCAGCAGCGCGCTGCGGTCGTGCGACGGATGTCGCGGGCCACGGGCCGTGTCGAAGGCCCGCGCGGGCGGCTTCGATCGCGGCGACGGTGTCCTCGGGCCCGGCCTCGTCGACGGTCGCGACCAGGCCGCCGTCGGCGGGGCAGCGGATCTCGCGGCGCCGCCCCCGAGCGCCGGCGCCACTCCCCGTCGATGAAGAGCTCGGGCACCTGCCTCCTGATCAGAACGATCTCGTGGTCGTAACCCGCCCGATCGCAATTGTGTTGCGTATTACGCAACCAGAACTGCGTTGCGCAACAACTGTCGCGCCAAGCTGGCCGCGACGTCAAGAGTCAATCTCGCCAGTCGGGCGCTTGCGCGACCCGCCAGCCGAGCCGTCGCGACACCTCGGCGCGCGACATCGATGACCTGGTCATCGGCTCATCTGGACCCGGCGCGCGTCGAGCCGGAATGTCGGGCCGGAGATGCTCATCGAGGCGATCACCTCGCCGTGGGTGTTGCGGATGGGCGCGGCGACCGCGGTCAGCCCGATCTCGAGCTCGTCGATCGCGATCGCGTAACCGCGCTCCCGGACCTCGTCGAGTTCGCGCATCAGCCCTCGATCGCGTGATCGTGTTGGCGGTGTAGGCGCGCAGCGCGGGCACCTGCCGTCGCGACCTGCTCGGAGGTGAGCCCGCTCAGCAGGACCTTGCCGTTCGACGTGGCGTGCAGCGGGATGCGCTGGCCGACCCAGTTGTGCGGCTGCAGCGCGCGAGGAGCCGGCGACCTGGTCCATGTACAGCGCCGCGCCGTCGGACAGCACCGCGATGTTGACCGTCTCGCCGGTCTCTGCGGCCAGCGCCCGGCTGACGGTCGCGGCTCTCCTGGACGAGGTCGAGCCGCGAGGTCGTGGCGCCGGCCAGGCGCAGGATGCCGGTGCCGAGGCGGTACTTGCCGCGGCCGGCGTTCTGCTCGACCAGATCGCGTCGCTCGAGGGCGGCGACCAGCCGGAACGCGGTCGACTTGTGGACGCCGAGCTCGCGAGCGATCTTCGGTCACGCCGCCTCGCCGTTGCGGGCCAGGATCTCCAGGATGGTCACCGCACGGTCGACCGACTGGACGGTGCTGGTCGCGGCCTTGGCCGCTCCCGAATTGCCCACTGAGTTGTTGCTCATGCGCGACGCTAGTGCACAGATCGCGACAACACGGTCGGCCGACATTCGAGTCGGGCCGAGTGTCACCCGAGGCAGGACCCCATGGCGTTCGATCAGCGATCAACCCGCCTTCGACTTCGTGCTCACACTGGCTGCCCCGACCGCCCGGGCATCGTCCACGCCGTGTCGTCCTGTTTCGAGGACAGGCCGGCAACATCGTCGAGAGCCAGCAGTACGGCGACGCCGAGACCGCCGCTTCTTCATGCGGGTGCACTTCGAGGTCGCCGGCGCCGCAGCTCGGACGCAGCTGCGCGCCGCGTTCGGCAGGTCGCCGACGATTCGCGCATGGCCTGGGAGCTGTGGCCCGCCGGCGCGCCGTACCGGACCCTCATCATGGTGTCGAGGTTCGGCCACTGCCTCAACGACCTGCTGTTCCGGTGGAGCACCGGCTCGCTGCAGATCGAGATCCCCGCGATCGTGTCGAACCACCGCGACTTCGAGCGGCTCGCGGAGACGTACGACATCCCGTTCCACCACATCCCGGTGACGCCGGACACGAAGGACGAGGCCGAAGCGCAGCTGCTCGAGCTCGTCGACGAGCTCGACATCGATCTGGTCGTGCTCGCGCGCTACATGCAGGTGCTGTCCGACGAGACGTGCAGGCGCTGGCGGGCAAGGCGATCAACATCCATCACTCGTTCCTGCCGAGCTTCAAGGGCGCCAGGCCCTACCACCAGGCCCACGCGCGCGGCGTGAAGCTGATCGGCGCGACCGCGCACTACGTCACCTCCGACCTCGACGAGGGCCCGATCATCGAGCAGGACGTGGCCCGCGTCGACCACAGCTTTACGCCGCCGAGATGGTCCCGGCCGGCCGCGACGTCGAGTGCCAGGTCCTGTCGCGGGCCGTGCGCTGGCACACCGAGCAACGGGCGCTCCTGGACGGCTCAGCGTCGTCGTCTTCCCCTAGACGGCTCCGAATGGCCCCGCTGACCAGTGGGTACGCCTTCCATAGGGTTCACTGCCCTTGGAAGGAGCGCATCATGGCTCAGATTCGAGGCAACGTCCCGGCGCGGAGCAGTTCGCCCGGGCCTCTGCGGCCGTCGTGGGCATCGTTTTCCTGCTGGTCGGCGTGCTCGGGTTCGTCCCGGGATCACCACGGACTACGACAGCATGACCTTCGCGGATCACGAGAGCGGCGCCGAGCTGCTCGGTATCTTCCAGGTCTCGGTCCTGCACAACATCGTGCACCTGTTGTTCGGCGTCGGCGGGCTCTTGGCGGCGACCCAGGCTCGACTCGTCGCTCCGTTCCTGTTCACGAGTGCCACGATCTATGGCGTGCTCACGGTCTACGGAATCGTGGTCGACAAGGCCAGCGAGGAGAACTTCATCCCGGTCAACTCCGCGGACAACTGGTTGCACCTCGTGCTGACCATCGGGCTTGCCGGACTGGGCTGGGTCGTTCACCAGCGTCTGCACGGAGGCCCCTTCGACTTCCGGCACCGGGGTCATCACGCGAGGTGAGGCTCAGCGCAGGTCGAGTCGCATCAGCACGCGCGGAAACCCGTTGAGCACCGAGTCGGTGTCGGCGGCCTTGATGAACCCGGCGTGCTCGAACAGCCTGCGCGTGCCGACGTAGGCCATCGTGAGGTCGACCTTCTGCCGTCGTTGTCGACCGGATAGGCCTCGATGGCCGGAGCGCCGCGGGCGCGCGCGAACTCGACCGCACCGGCCACGAGCGAGTGCGAGATGCCCTCGCCGCGGTGGCCCGGACGTACGCGGACGCACCACAGCGACCACACGTCGAGGTCGTCGACGTGCGGGATCCTGCGGTTGCGGGCGAAGCTGGTGTCGGCGCGCGGATGCACTGCCGCCCAGCCGACCACCTCGTCACCGTGATAGGCGAGCACCCCGGGCGGCGGGTCCTTCGCAAGAGCTGCGCGACCCCTCGCCGCGGACCGGGCCTCCGAGCGCCAGGTTCTCCTTGGAAGGGATGCGGTAGCTCAGGCACCAGCAGACGTTGGCGTCCGGCCGCTTCGGGCCGACCATCGTGCTTACGTCGTCGAATCGCTCGCCGGTCGCACCTCGATCGCCATGCCGTCATCGTCCCACCGGCAACCGACAAGCTCACTCGTCGTGACTCCCAACGCCTGCACAAGGCTCGTACTCTGGGGGAATGCCTGCGGATGAGCTGCCTCGAGACGCTCGTGGGGGAGGTACGCGTGGAGATCCGCGAGTTCC
>CAVXIX010000006.1:0-508305 GCA_963761965.1 uncultured Actinomycetota bacterium | reverse complement strand
TTTGTGTTGCCTGCTTTTCACTCGCGATCCAGGCTATAGCCCTTACGCACCTTGGCCTGTCTGTCCACCGCGAACGACTGGCCAGACCAAAACAAACAAGAGTTCCCGCAATCAAAGGTTTGGATTATCAATCTGCCGTAACCACACTACGGGACTCCCACTTGAACATTCGTGTATTGGCAACGTGCTACGACTTACCACAACAACCGGGAACAATTGTCGACCAATCTCCGGCTCCTGGAGAACAGGTCGATTACAACTACGCTGTTGGCGTGACCATCACCGACACAAACCCTTCCGGCGAACCCCGTACACCGTGCAAGTTTTCATCGGTTGCGTTTGAGTTCACACCTCCGTTCCGTCGAACTCCCGCGAACATTGACGCTTTTCTTGTTATGTCTTCATTGACGCCCTCACGCTTTCCTTCCAACCGACATTCCTCAACATAACCAATAAGAAAAAGAGGCGGTTACCGAGTCGGTGATTCACTAAGGATCTCCAAAAGGAACCGCGTAATGAGATTTTTACTTGGCGTTCTGTTGGTTACATCCTACGAGGAAAACAGAAACTGCTTATCAGATTTCTTGTGACGCTGGCATTCGTTGTGTATGTCGTTATACCGGCAATTGCGCTTTTGGGCACTGAGTATTGACGTCCAACGTGAACGCCGGTCTAGACCAGCTCAAACCAAGCTGCCAGTCGTCAAAGGACTGACCTATGAAGACGCCGAGAAAAAGCTTCACGCCGCTAAGTTGAATATTCGACTGTTGGCGACACGTTACGATCGACCCTTCAACCCGGATTGATAATCGACCAAACTCCCGCACCTGGGGAGGAAGTAGTTTGCGGCTACCCTGTTGGGGTTACGCTTAACAAAAAGGATTACGTGGGTCCTGGTCCATAAAAGTTTACACCTAAAGCATTGGACCAGATAAGCCATACGCTGCGTTCTTGCCGTATCCAGCCTCCCTGTCTCTCAATAAGCGCGACAATACAAATCGTTTGCCAGAGACACGGAGGTTTGACGTAATCACTTCCTCCGAGGTTGCTAACATGAAAAATGTTTTCTCTCTTCGCAAGCGTTCATTTCTCTCTCCTGTCTCGACCGGCTTTACGTCGCATATCTTCGCTGAGGTTGAATCCTCCAACGAGGGCGAATACCGGTGGGGTCACAACGTGCTTACAATTGCCGATTGTCGGCGCAGAGTCCAGATTGAATTCTTTCTGGGACTAAGCGAGAGCGTCGTCGATCCCTGGCCAAAATCAATTTACTCATTGCCATTCTCACGCGCTTTCGCGACGCGCTCACCAAAGAGATCGCGTTAATCGAGAAGGTCAAAGCCAAATAGATACCTGGAAAACAATTGCGGGCCAACTTGCGGCTGAGCCACTCAGATTCAAGTGCCGGCTCGAAGCGAGTTGGCCCGCGAGATTAAGACTCCTCGAGTCAACTTTTCTGCGCGAGAAGAAAGAGAGGCAACTATGCCAACGACTAAACATAAACTGCTCGATTGGTTAATGGATGTGCCAGAAGATACCGAAATAGGAACTGACGGAGCGGGAGTAGCTTTGCTCGCGATTCTTGGCACCAACGTTCACCTGTTAGAGGTTGGTCACATTCCCAATGCGGACGAACTCTATGCTGAGGCGATCAATCAGGCAATGCTGGAACGATTCGGCGGCGTGATGCAGCAGGTGGAGAAACGGAGACGGCAATAATAGTAGTGACATTTCAAGGTTACATATCAGGTATTCCGAGGCTGTTCTCCACAGACTTCAATACGGCGTTTATATTCAAGAACAGAGAACAGGCGGCGAGCTTTATCACTGAGTTCGCAGACGAGCTATACAATCCGCAGACCCTCATTACCGGTAATTCGCAGATTCCACCTTCTTTACGAAAGTCAAATAACTATGGGAAACTCGCGACCCCGTCCGAAATATCTTGCCAAGAAGCTCCTGCAAATTCGGAGGAGCTTAGGAGTGTCTCAAGGGGAGATGGTCAGACAACTTGGCGTTCAAGCTCTGATCGAGCATACGACCATCTCCAAGTACGAACTCGACAAAAACGAACCGACGCTCACGATCCTGCTCTCCTATGCTCGCCTCGTAGGAATTCCCGTCGAACAATTCATTGATGACGAACTCGAATTAACAATTTGATTTTCGCAAGCCTAACGATCCTTTCCAACCCACAATTCGCTTTCCCAAACACCCGGTCGACTTTGGCACACACACAGTCGATGTCGTATGTTGGTTAGGAATGCGCATACGTTTAGCAGATAGAAAGGTCGACATGACAACAACCTCAGTTCGAAGTGTCCCCTGGTTGCTCGAACAACTTGAAGATCCGTTTACGATGTTTCCTGTCGAGAACGTTGCAGACACTCTCTTCCAAGCTGTTGACGAAACCGAGGCGCGGAAGGCGGAGCACACAGATCCTTGGTGGGGCGTGGATAGGAGGTTCTGGTCGGTTGAACAAGAACACTACCACGAGAAGATTGGGCTTCTCATTGGCGCGATGTTCGTCCTTGGACAGGCCGCCATCACGCAAACGGTCTCCATACTAAATGAGTTGAGCAAGCACCCACAGGCACAGGGCGTTATACCCAGTAACAAGACGAGAAAACTGGTCGCACATGCCGCGACCGAGGCCAAAACAAATCTCAGCAAGATCGTCATTATTAATGCCGTTAGCAATTACTTCAAGCATGTCGATGAGTGGCCCGAGCAGTGGGACGTTGCGACGACGAGTGGCGCTCAAGCAGAGACAATCAGTATTGTGCTCCAACTTGGGATGAGGCCAGAAGAAGGGCCAGCAGACAACTTACTTCACGTAGCGGATTGTCTAGGGTTACATCGCAGTGAGCCAAGAGCACTCGCTAGATGCATTCAAGAATGGCGCGAAGGTTGGGCGAGAATGCTCTACGCATCATTCAGGTTGATGGACCCATTCACTGCATCACCGCCTAGCTGAATCAAATCAACGCGCCGCTACAAACACGCAACTCGTCCTTCAAAACGATACTCCGCCAACAACTCGTAGTTCCTTTGCGACAAGTTCAAGCCCCATTCCGGTTTGCTCTTTTGCGTTGGCAACTCGTAATCGCGACTGACAAACAGCGCGTTCGCGTTCCGCCATGCAAACGATGGAATTAGAAATATCTCCGGCATCTGTGCTGGCAAGAAAACAACAACTGCTGCTAACAGATTTTCACGTAGTTCGAAGCATCGTTTAGGAAAGAACACATAATTCAAGCCGCGAATAGATTTAACCTGAATGTCAAAATAACGGTTGTGTCCTTTGCGAATTACAAAGTCAATGCCTTTGTCGTCCACTTCAGCCTGATATACGTCAAACCCGTAAAGTGTGAACTCCATTTTGACAAAATACTCGGCAAAGCGTCCGACTTGAAGATGCGTCAATCGAGACCAATCGTATTTCTCCATATCAAATTAGTGCGTTCGCGTTAGGAAGCAACATAACTGTTGACTTGATACGGCAGCTCGATTTCATTCAAGCATCGCCCTTCGAATCATTTTACAAACGCCTCCGCCACTCGCATCCGATTTGTTCGGCGTTGTGCTTATCTCCACCAACATAGTGTTTGTTTCAGCTTTTGTCTCGTAAGTCCGGCCTCTCTGGCATTGTTCTCTTCCTTGATCTTCTTGGCAATCGCTTCGATTCGCTCTTCCCTCGGAAGCGATCTAATGTAAACCTGGGTGTCAGGGTCAAGTAAGCTAATCAACGTCTCCAGTTTTTCCTCATGCTCTGCTGAGCCCACTCGCGTTTCGGCTAATTCCTTTCCTGCTTTGGCCAGCTTCTTGCCGGTCTCAGCTCTTGGCCTCTCTTTCGATCTCCTCCATCGTGACGGCGTTCGCCTGTCGGCCGCCGAAGGACACCAGAGTCTTGCCAGCACTACTCCGGCAATCACCAGTACGACACTGCCGATCGCGATCTTCACGCCTAGTCTTTTGAATCTTGACATTTCCGATACCGGAAGCCATTCTGCAGCCTGTGGTCACAGGCCATACTTGAATGGACGAACGCATTTGAACTTCCCCGCAGCAACCCGAAGGAACAGTTCTGAATTGCCGCCCATATTTCCAACGGCGTGTTTGTCGAGAAACGCGTTATACGTTCCTTTCCCGAAACCAGGACAGCTTGACCGAAAGTCATCTCTCGAAAAGGGTTCGTTGAGGCTTCGGTTTTTCACCTCGTGAACGATTGATTCGTAAACTCGATGTGCCATAACAGATCAGCGAAACAGCCGAGACCACTGCCGCTTGAAATTGATCTTACGTTCCTCTCTGTACTGCCTGAACGATTTGACCGACAATTCAAACTAATCATGTGAAGAAAGATCAAATTCAAATGATAGTTGTCGGACGGGTTTAGATCGCGGTTGGGAAGTTGCTATGCAGCATCATTTTTTGGCGCTCTTGCGTGACTTTCGCGGACGCCCTACTTTTCGATCTTTAACGGCGTCAAGGTCTTTCGGATCGATCAGCCACACGTTTCCGACTTTCGTAGCCTTCAAACGCTTCGCTTCAATCATCGCCCGCACTCTGTTCGCGGTTACTCCTAACCGCTTCGCTGCCTCAGCCGTGCTGATGATCTTCATGGCCCAAGTATACCATCCTGAAATATTATGGCGCCTTCACCATAAATTCTATTGACAACCGAAAATCCTGTCATCTATAGTCGCCCGCACCCACAAAAACAGCGGGCTGGCAAGTGCGTGAACACTCGCCAACCCTTACACAGCCGACTCCTAGCCGGTTAAGAGAAAGGAATCGACCATGCCGGATAATACTATCACGGACACTCACGCCAAGGGTGAAACCCCTTACGCCGTCGTAAACCTAACTCCTAGTGACATTGAGCCGAAAGATTGGGCATTCCTGAGGGAGTGGGCCAACAGGCTTAACGTGTCGCTTGAGGTCTTGTTAAAGCGCATTCTGATCGCGGCAGTGATAGGCCAGCTTTACGCAGAGAAGATTCCTGAGATTTGAGACAGCCTCACATGTGCCTCGACTACGACGCCACTTCCTATCCGAGCCAGCAGAGCGGCGTGCTCGCCAGCGTGTCGCTCGTCGTCGACGAGGGCCTCTGGAAGGTCACGGACTACAACCTCAACCCGAAGATCCCCCCGAAGGTCGAGCCGCGCTTCAAGCTGTGCCGAGCCGGCTACGACGTCGACCGGCTCACCGTCCGAGCCCGCGAGCTCGCCTAGCGTCGGAGGATGAAGAAGCCGAGCTACAGCGCCCTGATCTCCGTCGCCACCCTTGCCTATTCCGTCTTCGCGTTGGCCAAGCCTGGCCACCTCGGCAACGCGCTGACGCCCAGCCCGCTGAAGCAGCCCGACTACGACGTCGCCGCGCGTACGTTCGGCGTACGCGACCTGGTCATCAGTGGGCTGGCGCTGGCCGCTCCGACCGCCGCCGCGCGGGAGCAGGCGATGAATGGCCGTGTCGTGTTCGACCTGACCGACGGCGCGCTGTTCAGCAATGAGGCGACGACGGCCGGCCGCAAGGCCAAGGTGCTGGCCGTGACGATCGGCTGGCACGGCACTCAACGCGGCCGCGATCGTCGCCGACCGCAAACGCTGACCCGGCATCGCACGCCCCCGGGCCTATCCTGACCCGATGCTGCACATTCGCCTGGGCGAGCTCCGCCAAGTCGATCCGGTCGCCGACGACCTCGGCCGCAGCGTCGTCGGCTATCGCGAGGGCATGAGCGACGCGCAGGTGTACGAGGCCAACCGCGGCTGCTGGCGTCTGGGCGCACGCGCGCAGGACGAGCGGTACGCGATCTTCAGCTTCAACGGCATCGTCCGCCAGGTCGTCGAGATCTCGAGCGTCGAGCCGGCGCCGAAGCGCTCGATGCGCAGCGTCGTCTACGGCCGCGTGCTCGGCCCGGGCGAGCGCATCCACGACGCGTACGTCAACCGGCCGGCGCCGGAGTCGCGCGGTCGCAACCCCATCTCGTACGTGCCGGACGACGCCGGACGTGGCGACCCCGAGCAGAGCGAGGTCTTCCACGTCGGCGACAACGGAGCAGGCTTCGGCGATCCGGCGTCGAACCGCGAGGTCGAGCTCGTGGCGATGAGCTTCGTCAGCGGACAGTACGCCGTCGACGGCTGGATCGTCGAGGACGTCAGCGCGCTCAACCTCGGCTGGGACATCACCGCCACCAAGGGGCCGCGCGTGCGGCACGTCGAGGTCAAGGGTGTCGCCGGCTCGGTGCCCAAGGTGCTGGTCACCCGCAACGAGCTGCGCGCCGCGGGGCACGACCTCGACTGGCTGCTCGTCGTGGTCACCGACGCGCTGACCGGGCCGCGGCTGCACGAGTTCGGCCCCGAGCAGATCCGCCGGCTCGCCGTGCCGCTCGCGTACGAAGTGGACCTCGGCAAGGCCTGAGCGTCACCGCACGACGGGGTCGGTCACCTCGGCGTCGAGCTCCGCGCGCGTGATGGCGCCCTCCCAGTCGCCCGCGTGCCGGCACACGGCGGCGCCCGCCGTGACCGCGGTCGTCGAGGCAGCTCCGTCAGCGATCGGCCCTGGATGAGCTCGGCCAGATAGCCGGCGACGAACGCGTCGCCCGCGCCGACGGTGTCGACGACCTCGACGCGTACGGCACTCGCCCGGCGCTCGTCCTGTCGCCAGACCGGGCGAGGGCGCCGCGGTCGCCGAGCTTGAGCACGACGGTCGACGGGCCCAGGTCGGCGAGCGCCTCGCACGGTGTCCCACGGGTCTCGAGGTCGGATCACCCACCAGGAGCGGCCGCCTCGTCGAGGCCGGCGAAGAGTACGTCCGACCGTGCGGCGAGCTCGCGATAGACGGGCGCGGCCTGCTCGCGCGCTCCAGAGGCGCGATCGGTGGTTGACGTCGAACGAGATCGGTCACGCCGGCGTGCTCGGCGCGGCGTACGGCCTCGGTGCACCGTCGCGGCGGCCGAGTCGGACAGCGCGGGAGTGATGCCGGTGACGTGCAGCAGCGCCGAACCGCGACCAGTCGACGGCGTCGAGGTCGGCCGGCGTCGAGCGTGCTGCCGGCGCTTCCGGTGCGGTAGTAGGTGACGACGCGTGCGGCCGAGTGCGTCGCGTTCCTTGAGCAGCAGACCGGTGGGCCGGTCGTCGACCGGCGCGATCACGTCGACGCCCTCGGCGCGCAGCTCGCGGACCACGCGACGGCCCAACCCGTCGGCGCCCACGCGGCCGAGCCAGGTGACCTCCGGTGCCGAGACGGGCCAGCCCGATCGCGACGTTGCTGCTCGGCGCCGCCGACGTCCGACGCCGAGGTGTGACGCGGCGGCCAGAGCGTCTCGGCGGTGCGGATGACGCCGAGACCTTCGCCGAGGGTGAGGACGCGGCGTCATGACGCCGCCAGCGTCGAGCGTCGGTGGCTCGGGCGAGGCGCTCGATCGTCGGCGAAGTCGCGCGTCGAGCCAGCGTCGACCGCGGCGCCATCCAGCTGCCGCTGATCGCCGCGACGGACGGGACGGCGAGGTACTCGGCGCGTTCTCCGAGCGAGACCCCGCCGCTGGGCACGAACCGGACGTCGGGGAACGGGCCGGCGAGCGCGCTCGATCAGTGCCGAGCCCGCCCAGCGCGGCCGGCCGGGAAGACCTTGAGCAGCGACAGGCCGAGGCGCAACGCGTGCTGCACCTCGGTCGCCGTGGCGACGCCCGGGATCACCGTGACCCCGCGCGTACGAGCGCGCGTCGACGACGTCGCCGTCGAGCCCCGGACTGACGATGAATCGCGCGCCGGCGTCGACGCACTCGTCGACCTGGCCGCGCGGTGAGCACGGTGCCGGCGCCGACGAGGAAGCCGTCGACCTGCGCCGCCTCGCGGATCGCCTCGAGGCCGCCGGCGTGCGCAGGGTGATCTCGGCGCAGCCGATGCCGCCGGCGAGCAGCGCCTCGGCCAGGTCGGCCGCGCGGCGCGGCGTCGTCGATGACGACGACCGGGACGATGCGGAGCTGCGACGAGCTGCGCGGCGACGTCGCTCATCGCCCCAGCCAGCCACCGTCGACGGGCAGCACGATGCCGCGACACGTAGTCCGAGGCCGGCGAGGCGAGGAACACGGTCGGCGCCGGCGAGGTCGTCGGGACGTCCCCAGCGGCCGGCGGGGATGCGCTCGAGGATCGGCGCGCGAGCGGTCCGGGTCGTCCTGCAGCGCCTGCGTGTTGTCGGTCGCGATGTAGCCGGGGGCGATCGCGTTGACGTTGACGCCGCGCGCCGGCCCACTCGTTGGCCAGCGCGCTGGTCAGGCCGGCGATGCCCGACTTCGCGGCCGCGTAGCCGGGCACGTTGATGCCGCCCTGGAAGCTCAGCAGGACGCGGTGAAGATGATCTTGCCGCGGCCGCGCTCGAGCATCGCCGCGGCCGACCGCCTGGGTGAGCACGAACTGGCTCGACAGGTTCGACCTCGAGCACGCGGTCCCACGACGTCGAGCGGGTGCTCGGCGGCGGGTGCGCGCTCGATCGTGCCGGCGTTGTTGACCAGGATGTCGATCGTCGCGCTCGGCGAGCTCGGCGCCGAGCGCGCTCGACCGCGTCGCGGTCGGCGAAGTCGACGCGCCATGGCCTCGAACGCGCGGCCGTGCGCCTCGACGGCGGCCTCGATCGCGCTGCCCTCGGGCTCGATGCGAGGCGCTGACGCCGATGATGTCGGCGCCCGCCGCGGCCAGGGCCTCGGCCATCGCGAACCCGATGCCGCGGCTGGCGCCGGTGACGACCGCGGTCGTGCCGGTGAGGTCGAACGGGCCGGTCATGACGCCGCGCCCGTCCTGCACGTCGACCAGGATCTTCATCGCGCGTGCCGGCCTCGAGGTCGGCGAACGCGTCGTGCCGGTCTCGTCGAGCGGCACGATCGTCGGTGATCAGCAGGTCGGCGGGGATGACGCCGTCGGCGATGCAGCTCGACGGCCGTCTCGAAGTCCTGCGCGCTGGTAGACCCGCGCGCCGAGGATGCGCAGCTCGCGCCAGAACACGCGCTGCAGGTCGATCTCGCGCGGGCGTCGGGTGGATGGCGACCACGACGATCGTGCCGCGCACCTTCGCGAGCGCGGTGGCGCCGAGCACGGCCGCGGCGGCGCCGGACACCTCGAACACGACGTCGGCGCCGGCGCCGCCGGTCCACTCCTCGACCCAGGCGACCTGGTCGGTCGTCGCGCGGGTCGAGCGTCGTGAAGCCGAGCGCCTCGATCTGCTGCGCCGGCGTCGGCGTCGAGCTCGATGACGACGACCTCGGCGCCGAAGTGCGCGGGCGACGGTGGCGATGAGCACGCCGATCGGGCCCGCCGCCGATGACGACGGCCTTGTCGCCCGGCGCGAGCTCCGACGCGGCGCACGTCGTGCACCGCGACCGCGACCGGCTCGACGAGCGCGGCGTGGTCGCAGCGGAGCGCCGTCGGGCAGCCGCACGACGAGCGTGCTCGCGGCACGTTCCAGAGCTCCTGCAGCGAGCCGGGGGAGTCGATGCCGATGAAGTTCAGGTTCTGGCAGATGTGCTGGTTGCCCGGCGAGGCAGGCGGGGCAGGTGCCGTCCCAGTCGAGCGGCATGACGGTGACGGCGTCGCCGGCCGATCCAGCCGGTGACGCCGGCGCCGACGGCGGCGATCGTGCCGCTCATCTCGTGGCCGAAGACCAGCGGGCGCTCGACGCGGGCGTCCATGTTGCCGTGCAGGATGTGCAGGTCGGTGCCGCAGAGGCCGGTGTAGGCGACCTCGATCTGCACCTGCCCCGTCCGCGGGTTCGAGCGGTTCGAGGCGTTCTGTCCGGACCGGTCTCTGTCGCCGACGTACTGGGCTGCGCGCAACGGAGCTCTTCCCTTCGATCGCATGTGAGAGGCCACCGAGCAGTGCCAGTTGATAGGTAATACATCATACCTTAGACTGATCCGCAGTCGGCGATGCTCCTGCACCGATTCGCAACGGAACTGAGGAGAGCGCCGTGGGACAGTCCGCCGTGGGGGTCATGAAGCGACGCGACTATCGACGCGGCGGATCGCTGACCGAGTCGGCATCGGGGTCGCCCAGTTCGGCAACCTCTTCCTCGAGATCGACCGACGAGGAGTCCGCGGCTGCCGTCGACGCCGCCTGGGATGCGGGCATCCGCTACTTCGACACCGCGCCGCACTACGGCCTCGGCCTCTCGGAGCGCCGTCTCGGACGCGCCCTGGCCGGCCGGCCGCGCGACGAATACGTCCTCTCCAGCAAGGTCGGCCGGCTGCTCGTCGACTCGCCGGAGACGGCGGATCAGCAGGACGACGACGGCTTCGTCGTCCCGGCGGACGACCAAGACGGGTCTTCGACTTCACCCGGGACGGCGTGTTGCAGTCGGTCGAGTCCAGCCTCGAGCGGCTGGGCCTCGACCGGCTCGACATCGCCTATCTGCACGACCCCGACGAGCACTGGGAGCAGGCATCGACGACGGGCGTCGACGCGCTGGTCGAGCTGCGCGACCAAGGCGTGGTCGGCGCGATCGGCGCGGGCATGAACCAGTCCGCGATGCTGGCCGAGTTCGTCCGCCGCACCGACGTCGACATCATGATGGTCGCCGGCCGCTACACGCTGCTCGACCAGTCGGCGCGCCGACGACCTCCTGCCGTCGGCGGCCGAGCGTGGCGTCAGCGTCGTGGCCGCCGCCGTCTACAACTCGGGCATCCTCAGCACGCTCGACGGTCCCGGCCGAGCGCGCACTTCGACTACGGCGTCGCGCCGAGCCGAGTCCTGGCGAAGGCGCGACGGATCCAGGAGGTGTGCGCGACGCTTCGGCGTCGACCTGCCGGCCGCGGCGGTCCAGTTCCCACTGCGGCGGCCCGAGGTCGCCTCGGTCGTGCTGGGCATACGTACGGCCGCGCACGCGACTCGTCGGTCGAGCGGGCGACGGTCCCGATTCCCGAGGAGTTCTGGGCCGCACTGACCGACGAGGGGCTGGTCCGCGGATGAGGTCCCGGCGCGCCGCGGTCCGCCCCGTCGACGGCACTCATCGCACTGGTGGGCGCGATGATAGGACGTATGAGGTCATGTGAGCTCGGATCAGTCTCGCGCCACATCAGGAACCGCCCCACGGAACATGGAGTCCCCGCGCATGAGTGGTCGAGGCCAGATCAAGGATCTGCAGGCGCCCGAGAGCCGGGAACGTCCGGCCGGACATGCTGATGCGCGCGATCGTCGACTCGATCGTCGCCGGTCGCTACGAGGCCGAGCAGGCGCTCCCGCCAGAGGCTGCCCTGGCCGAGCACTTCGGCGTGAGCCGCACGATCGTCCGCGAGTCGATGAAGCGCCTCGAGGAGAAGGGCCTCGTCGCGGTCCAGCAGGGCCGCGGGACCCTCGTGCAGCCGCACTCGAGCTGGAACGTGCTGGACCCGCTGGTGCTCAGCGCGGTCATCTCCCATGACGAGGAGCTGCACACGCTCGACGAGCTCACCCTGGTCCGCGGCTCGCTGGAGGGTGTCATGGCCGCGCAGGCGGCTGAGCGGGCCGGCGAGGAGGGGCGTGCCGAGCTCGTCAGCGGCGCTCGACCGCATGGTCGCGCTGATGGAGGACTATGACCAGTTCAGGGAGGCCGACGCCGTCTTCCATCGCACCGTGATGGACATGTCCGAGAACTTCCTGGCGAGCAACATCGCCTACACGCTCTACAGCCGGGCCCGTTCGTTCGCGCGGTTCGAGGGCGATCCGCCGTCCGACGCGATTGACCGTACGGTCGAGAGCACCGCGCGGTCTACGAGGCCATCGCCGCCGGAGAAGGTCGGCAGAGGCTCAGCGCGCCATGGTCGATCACATCGTCGGCTGCCTGGGAACGTCGCAACCCGGCCCGCAAGTCCTGATCCCCCGGGACTCCTCGCCCCATCCTGAAGAAAAGTGATCCGGTTCACACGAATCCCTTGCGCAAACATCACACGTATGATGTGCTATCTCTGCTGCCGACCATGGCAGACCCTGTGACAGTGGAGGAATGAATGAACCGCATCCAACCCCGCCGCCTGGTTCGCCAGATCGGCCTTCTCGGCGTCCTGAGCGTGACCGCCGTGGCCGTCCTCTCGGGATGCTCCAGCAGCAGCAGTGACAGCTCGGACGGAGGTCGCGGGTTCTCCGAGGCCAAGCAGGACAAGAACAGCACCATCACGGTCTGGGTCGACGCGACTCGCGTGCCGGCCGTGAAGGCGTTCCAGAAGGCCAACCCGTCGATCAAGGTCAAGACCGTCACCTACGACGGCTCGGCCAACGGGTCCAACTCGTTCAAGACGAAGATGGCGCTCTTCGACCGCGCCGGCAAGGGCTGGCCCGACGTCGTCTTCTCGTCGCAGAACAACGACGCCGCGTGGGCGACGTCAGAAGCGTCGCCGGCAAGCAGGCGTTCGCGGCTCGCCTCGACAAGGGCCTGGTCCCCGAGGACACGCTGTCCGGCTTCGCCAAGGGCGCGCTGAACCCGTGCACCGTCGACGGCGGTGTCTACTGCCTGCGCAACGACCTCGCCCAGACCGTGCTCTGGTACGACAACTCGCTGCTGAAGAAGTTCGGCTACGCGGTGCCCAAGACGTGGGAGGAGTACCAGGCGCTCGGCGAGAAGGTCGCCAAGGAGCACCCCGGCTACATCGTCGGCTCGGTCGGCGACACCTGGACGCCCGAGGTGTTCATGTGGTCGAGCAAGTGCCAGGCCAACGACGTGACCGGCATCCGCAACGGTGACGGTCAAGACCGACTCCACCGAGTGCAAGCGCGCCGCGTCGATGCTCGACACCCTCGTGGCCAACAAGTCGCTGACCAAGCTCAGCGTGTTCACCCCTGACTTCGTGAAGAACTACACCGGCAAGGTCCTGCTGATGCCCGGACCGGCCTGGTTCGCCGGCGCGATCTTCAACAACCCGGAGTCGCTCAACGTCCCCAAGGGCCGGCTGGGCGTCGCGGCGCCGCTCGCCTGGGACGGCGACTCCGCCGTGGCCGGCAACGTCGGTGGCGGCACGTGGTTCATCTCGAGCCACTCCAAGAACCTGGCCAACGCCGCCAAGTTCGCCGAGTTCGTCACGACGGACGACGCGTACCAGGTGAATCTCGGCTCCCGGATACCCGGCGTTCTCGGCGGCCGCCGACAAGTGGGTCGCCAAGCAGGAGTCGCTCCGGCTACTACGCCACGCGACCTGTCCGGGCTGACTGACGGCCGGCGGCCTGGTCTGGGACGGCTGGGGATTCCCATCCTTCAGCCAGGAGGCGATCTGGGCCAAGACCATCACCCCGCTGGTGTCCTCGGGCAAGTCGATCGAGGAAATCTCGGCGACCTGGGGCACGGCGATCAAGAACCAGGCGAAGGTCAACGGTTACCAGGTCAATGACTGATATGACCACTGCGCAGTCGGCCGGCTCGGAGACCCCGAGCCGGCCGGCGGCCACCGCCGACAGCGGAATCCCCAAGGAGGCCGTGCGCGTGAACCGCGATCGCAAGGGCCGGAAACGGTCGATCGGCGCCGTGTTCGTCGCGCCGTACGCGGTGTTCATGCTGGCGTTCGGCGTCCTGCCGGCGCTCTACGCGATCTATCTGGCGCTCACCGACGCCGACGGCGGGTTCGCGCCGACCGCCAACTTCTCCAAGGTCATCGACGACTTCCGGTTCTTCGCCGCGGCGCGTCACGTCGCGTTCTTCCTCGTGATCTGGCTCGCGGCGCCTGCTCGTGCTGGTCGTCTTCCTGGCGATCGTCGTGCACGCCATCCGGGTCCGCTGGCTGAGCGCGAGCGCTCGCCTGTTCTTCTACCTGCCCGGCGCCCTGGCCGGCGCGTCGAGCGTGCTGCTGTGGCTGTTCGTGCTCGATCCCGTCGCCAGCCCCGTCGGCCCGCTGCTGCGAGCCGCTGGGCTTCGACAGCTTCGCCAACGTCATCCAGCCCGAGCCACCTGCCGCTGATCTTCGCCATCATCGCGTTCTGGACCGGCGCCGGCGGCTGGATCATCGTCATGTACGGCGCGCTCAACAACATCTCGACCGAGATCATGGAGGCGGCGCGCATCGACGGCGCCAGCCCGGTCCAGATCGCCCTCGCACATCCAGCTGCCGCTGCTGCGCAAGTGGATCGCCTACATGGCGGTCCTGTCGCTCGCGGCCGGCACGCAGCTGTTCGTCGAGCCGCACGCTGCTGTCGCAGGCGAGCAACGCGGTCGTACCGAACGACTACTCGCTCAACCAGCTCGCCTACCAGTACGCGTTCGACCAGAACGACTTCAACGGCTCCGCGGCGATCTCCGTGCATGCTGCTGGTCGTCGCCCTTGCTGCTGTCCGCCGTCTTCGTCGCCAAGGGCGGCCTGTTCGATACCGAGGACGTATGAGTACGACGCTGCGACTCGACAGCCGCCGGACCGGCGCCGCGAGCCGAAGCTCACGCGGCTGGAGCGGCCGGTCGATCATCGGGCTCGTGCTGGTCGTCGCGACGCTGTTCTTCATCGTCCCGCTGGTCTGGCTGCTCCTCGCGACGACCAAGACCGAGCACGAGCTGGCCGTGCGCTACGCCGTTCGCGATCGGCTCGTGGGACACGTTCACCACCAACGTGCGGCAGCTCTTCGACTTCCAGTCCGGCGCGGTCGTCGGCTGGATGCGCAACTCGGCGCTCTACTCCGTCGGCGCGCTCGTCATCACGCTCGTCGATCTCGGTCCCGGCCGGGTACGCGCTGGCGCTGACCGAGTTCCGCTTCCGCCGGATGCTGCTGGTGACTGACGCTCGTCGTGATGCTGATGCCCGAACACGGCGCTGGTGCTGCCGATGTTCCTCGAGATGAACAAGGTCGGCCTGGTCGGCAGCCCGCTGTCGGTGATCCTGCCGTTCTCGTTCTTCCCGTTCGGCGTCTACCTGACCTACATCTACTTCTCGACGAGCATTCCCCGGAACCTGCTCGCGGCGGCGCGCCTCGACGGCTGCAGCGAGGTGCAGGTGTTCACCCGGATCGCGCTGCCGCTGGCCGCGCCGGTCGTGGCCCTCGTGGCGTTCTTCAGCTTCGTGCAGAACTGGAACAACTACTTCCTGCCGTTCGTGATGCTGCCGTCGAGCGACAGCTATCCCGATGCAGGTCGGCCTCTCGACCCTGCTCGTCGTCGACGCCGGCGTTCAACCCGAGCGCGGTCGGGATCCGAGTCGATGCACCTGCCGACGCTCGCGCTGGCGACCATCGTGTCGATGCTGCCGGTGCTGATCCTGTTCCTGTTCTCGCAGCGGTTCCTGGTCGCGGGCATGACGGCCGGGGGAGTCAAGGAATGAAGATCACCGGCTACCGCGAGCTCTTCACCCAGCACGAGTGGCACCGCTCGGTCGGCGACGTCAACGGGGTCAGCGTGGGGACCGCGCACCGATGTGCACGTCCTGATCCTCACCACCGACGAGGGCTATGAGGGCATCGGCGTCGGCCCGTCGAGCCGTGGGGACCTCGCACGCGTCTTCCCGGCGATCGAGGGCGAGGACCCGCGCAGCGTCACGGCGCTGTACGACCGCATGCTGGCGTACGTCTTCAAGTCCGGCCACACCGGCAGCGTCGTTCGCGTCGATCGGCGCGATCGACGATGCGCTCTGGGACCTCAAGGCCAAGATGGCCGGCGAGCCCCTGTGGCGGATGCTCGGAGGCCGTACGCGGTTCGTGCCCGGCTATGCCTCCGGCCTCGAGTTCGGGCTCTCCGACGACGAGGTGCACACGCTCTACGAGCGGTTCGCCGACCGCCGGCTTCGCCCAGGCCAAGCTCAAGGGCGGCCGCAACGTCGACGACGACCTGCGCCGGCTCCGCCTCGTGCGCGACGTGCTCACCACCAACTCCGCGCAGCCGGCCATGATGTTCGACGCCAACGAGTCGTGGCACCGCTCGCAGGCGGTGCGGCACATCCAGCGCATCGAGGCCGAGGTCGACCTGACCTGGGTCGAGGAGCCCGTACGCCGCTGGGACGCCCACGGGCTGGCGGAGGTGCGCCGGCAGCGTCAAGACCGGCGTCGCGACCGGCGAGAACCTGACCGGGCTCGAGCAGTATCGCCCGCTGTTCGACGCCGACGCCGTCGACGTGGTGCAGTTCAACAGCGGCTGGGGCATCACGCAACGCCTTGCGGGTCGCCGTGGTGGCCCACGCGCACGACCTGCCGGTCAGCCCGATCGGGTTCACGCCGATCATCGCGCACGCCGCGAGCACCATGCCCAACCACCTGACGACCGAGGTCCAGGACCTCGGCCAGCCCATCGGGGTGCACATCGACCAGGAGATCGCCGACGGCGGCATCGTGCTGGGCAACGCGCCCGGGCGCCGGCATCACGCTCGATGAGGCGATGATCGAGCAGCTGCCGGTCGGCCAGGGCTGGGCCACGCCCGCGGGACCCCACGTACGGCCCGAACGAGCCGGGCTCCGCATGGTGCCGGGCAGCCGGGCACTCCTGGCGACACCAGGTGGCTCGGAGCATGAGGGAGCCGTTGCGGGTCTGCCAGACGACACAGCTCCGGCCCGGAGATGCGGGAGCGCTACCTCGAGCTTCACGCTGCGGTCTGGGACACCGTGGAGGCCGGGATCCGGGCCGCGCACATCGAGAACTACTCGATCTTCGTGCGCGGCGACACGCTTGTCGCCTACTTCGAGTACGTCGGGGATGACCTGGCCGCCGACCTCGCGGTGCTCGACGAGGATCCTGACATGCAGCGGTGGTTGGCGCTCACCGACCCGTGCCAGCTGGACCCCGAACCGGGCCGGCCGGGCGGCCCCTGGCGCGACCTCGACCTGGCCTGGCACCTCTCACGCGGCTAGCCGAGCTCGATCCCGTACGTCGTGGCGGCGTTCGTCACCAGCACGAGCTCCTGCTCGTCCGTCCGACAGGCCGTACGACGTGGCGACGTGGTCGAACCATGCCTCGTACGGCTCGCCGTCGCGTCGGGACACCGGCCAGTCGCTGCCGACCAGGCAGCGGCCTGGGCCGAACGTCTCCAGCGCTGCACTGACGAACGGGCGCGCGCGGTCGAACGTACGCGGGGTCGGTCGGTGACCCCTGGCCCGACAGCTTGATGAGGGTGTTCGGCTCGTCGGCGAGTGCGCGGAGGCCTTCGAGCCATTGCGTCGCCGACGGGCTGCCCCATTCGTCGTCGATCGCGGGCTTGCCGAGGTGGTCGAGCACGACCGTGGTCTGCGGGGCCCGCCGGCTCAGGCGCGTCAGGGCGGGCAGCTGGTGGGCCCGGACGCACGCGTCGAACGTCAGACCGGCATCGCCGACGGCGGCCAGCCCGGCGGCGACCGCTGGGTCGTCGAAGAGCTCGACCGGCTCGTCCTGCAGCAGCCGGCGAATGCCGGTGACCTTGTCGATGTCGCGCAGCACGTCGAGTTCGGCGGCCACGGCGTCGCCGCGCTCGATGGGGGCGAAGGCCACGACCGCGGCGATGGCGGGACCGCCTTCGTGCAGCTGCGAGGCCCACGCCGCCTCGGCCGGAGCCTCGGCAGCGGTCCGATCGGCTTCCACGAAGACCGCTCCGAGGGAGCTCGGGCTCTGCTCGGCGACGTCGGCGGGAGTGAACCGCTCGGGAAACGGCGTCCCCTCGAGCCACGTCGTACGAGAACAGTCGCCGGTCCCAGCAGTGCAGGTGTGTGTCGATGTACGTGGCCACGACTCCGAGCCTAGACATTCGATGTTTGATCCGTCAAGATACCGTTAGCGCGCCCAACGGCGGTCGCACTACACGATAAAGATCCAATGTCTGTGAAGGAATCTGATGAGGTTTGCCCGGCTCGGCCCGTTGGGTCACGAGATCCCCGTCGTCCAGGTCGAGGACCGCGTCTTCGACCTGTCTTCGGTCACCGGCCGACATCGATGCGTCGTTCTGGGAGTCCGGCGGCGTCGCGAAGGTCAGCGCCGCGCTGGCTGACGGCACGCTGCCCGTCCTGCCCGATGCCGAGACGCTGCGGGTGGGTGCGCCGATCGCCAAGCCCGGCACGATCGTCTGCATCGGCATGAACTACGCCGCCCACGCTGCGGAGTCCGGGTCCGAGCCGCCGAGCGTGCCCGTGCTGTTCTTCAAGGCCGCCAACACGATCGCCGGCCCGAACGACACCGTCACGATCCCGCGCGGCAGCGAGAAGACCGACTGGGAGGTCGAGCTCGGCATCGTGATCGGCCGCCGGGCGTCCTACCTCGACTCCGTCGAGCAGAGCCTCGACCACGTCGCCGGATTCGTCCTGGCCAACGACCTGTCGGAGCGGGCGTTCCAGCTCGAGGAGTCCGGCGGGCAGTGGAGCAAGGGCAAGATCGCGCCCGGGTTCAGCCCGCTCGGCCCGTGGGTCGTCACCCCCGACGAGGTCGACCACGAGAACCTCCGGCTCCGCAGCTGGGTCAACGGCGAGCCGCGCCAGGACTCGTCGACGGCGGACCTGATCTTCGACGTGGCGCACATCATCCATCACCTGAGCCAGTACATGGTGCTCGATCCGGGCGACGTGGTCCTGACCGGTACGCCCGAGGGTGTCGCGCTGTCGGGCCGGTTCCCCTACCTGCAGCCCGGTGACGTCGTCGAGCTCGAGATCGACGGTCTCGGCCGGCAGCGTCAGGACGTCGTCGCGTACGAGGCGGCGCGATGAGCGCGCCCGAGTTCGACGGCCTGGTCGCGATCGTCACCGGTGGCGCCAGCGGGATCGGCGCCGCCATCGCAACGGAGCTCCGCGACCGGGGGCGTCGGTCGCGGTCCTCGACCTGGACCCGAGCAGCGCTCCTGAGGGAACCCTCGCGTCGAGGCGGATGTCTCCTCCGACGACAGCGTCCGGCGCGGCGATCGAGACCGTGGCGAGCACCTTGGACCGCATCGACGTCGTCGTCAACAACGCCGGCATCGGCGCCAAGGGCACGGTCGAGGACAACTCCGACGCCGAGTGGCAGCGGGTGTTCGACGTCAACGTGTTCGGCGTCGTCCGCACCACCCGTGCCGCCCTCCCGCACCTGCGGCTCTCGCCGAGCCCCGCGATCGTCAACGTCTCCTCGATCGCCGCGACCGCCGGGCTGCCCGAGCGTGCGCTGTACTCAGCCACCAAGGGCGCCGTGCACGCCCTCACGCTGGCCATGGCCGCCGACCACGTCCGCGAGGGCATCAGGATCAACAGCGTCAACCCGGGGACGGTCGAGACCCACTTCGTCACCCTGCTGCTGGAGAAGGCCGACGACCCGGTCGCCGAACGCGCGGCGATGACGGCCCGCCAGCCGCACGGCCGGCTGGTCAGCCCCGAGGAGGTCGCGCACGCCGTGGCATACCTCGCCAGCCCGCTCGCCGGCTCGACCACCGGGACTTCGCTCGCGGTCGACGGCGGCATGGCAGGCCTGCGAACCCGTCCGCTCCAGCTGAGAGCGGAGTGAGATGGCACTGACCGACGAGGCGATCTCGAAGATCAAGACCATGATCCTCGACGGCCGGCTCAAGCCCGGCGACCGGTTGCCGCGCGAGGCTGACCTCGCCGAGCAGCTCGGCATCTCCCGCGGTTCCCTGCGCGAAGCCGTCAGGGCGCTGTCGATGATCCGCATCCTCGACGTACGCCGTGGCGACGGCACGTACGTGACGAGCCTCGAGCCCGAGCTGTTGCTGGAGACGCTGACCTTCGTCATCGACTTCCACCAGGACTCCGACGTCCTCGACCTGTTCGAGGTGCGCCGCGCGCTCGAGCCGATGGCCGCGGAGAAGGCCGCCCGGCTGATGCCCGCTGAGGATGCTGCCGACCTGCTCGCGCTGGTCGACTCGGTGCAGGCCGACGACTCCGGTCGAGGCGTGGGTCGCCAACGACATCGAGTTCCACCACCGGATCGCGCTCGCCGCCGACAACTCCGTGCTGTGCCTGCTGGCTGACAGCGTCGCCGCCCGCACCCATCAGGCGCGGGTGTGGCGGGGCGTGACGCAGGAGGACTCGTTCGAGCAGACGCGTCGCGAGCACCGCGCGATCGCGCTGGCGATCTCCGAGCGGCAGCCGAGCGTCGCGGCAGCGTGCGCGCTGACCCACGTCGCGGGGATCGAGGGCTGGCTTCGGCGCAGCCTCGGTGGCGCCGAGTCCTGAGCCGTCCTAGGCGTCGATGCCGGCGGCCCGCAACCTCGTCGCGGATGTCGTCGAGCAGGCGGGCGGGGAACTCCGACGTACGCCGGCACCGCTCGACGAGGTAGACGATCTTGTTGAGCCGCGGCCCCGGCATCTCGAGCCCGCGCGACGCCAGCGCCGGGCGCAGCACGTTGCGGTCGAAGGCGCCGTCGCTGTGGACCTCGGTGCCGCGCCACGCGGCGAACGCCCGCTTGAGGTCGCCGTGCGCGACCACGCCGTGCTCCGGCGAGAGGGCGACGGCGATCGCCGCCGACGAGCCAGGCGTCGTCGTGCTGCAGCGCGTCGACGCCCAGCTGCACCGTGCCCGAGTCCGTCGGCTGCGCCTCCGGCAGGTCGAACTCCACGACCGCGGTGAACGTCAGGCCGGGATAGCGCAGCTCGATGCGGGTGCCGCTGTGGGTCAGCGAGATCTTCTGGCCCGGTGCGGGCGTGGTCGCCTCGCCCGACGGCGCGGTGAGCTCGACGATCGCACCGTTGGCGCGCTGCCCGCGGTGGACGACGGGGTGCGCGTGCGGTCGCCGAGATCACCAGCGCGGGGTCGCTGACGTACGGGAGGCGCACGAAGACGTACGCCGAACCGGCGATCTGCTCGGCGACGAGGGGCTGCTGCTCGGGCAGGTTCATCCGTCGGGCGAGCACGAACGCCGAACCGGCCTCGATCGTCGCCTCGCCCGAGTGCTGCTCGCCGGCCGACCAGGCGATGTGCAGCACCGGTGCTCCTTCGTGGAATGCGTTCCGCCGCGGCTCGACCTCAGCCCCGGATGACCCCCACGATGATGCCATGTATGGAACTCTCTCGGGGCTCGCCTCCAACCTGCTGATCCTCGTCATCTTCGTCGCCGTCGTGTGGGTCGGGCTGCGGATCGCGCAGAGCATCTTCGGCGTCAGCTCCAAGCGTGCGGCCGCCGCGGAGGTCGGGGCGAAGCTCGTGTCGTACCCGACCGGGTCCGCCGCGGTGCTGCGCCGCCGATTCGTACGCGCGCTGACCGCGCAGCACGTCGTGATGCCCAGCGGTGAGCGGCTCGCGTTCGCGCGAGCTGACCGTGCGGGTCGCGCCGGAGGATCTGGAGCGGCTCGATCCCGACGGTGACCTGGAGCGGCTCGGCGACGACGGCGCGCAGCTCTACGTCGCGCACGCCGAGCGGGCCGGTTGGGCGGTGCCGCCGGAGGTCACGGTGATCGTGGAGGTGGACCCGGGGCTGCGGTCCGGCTGGATCCCGCCGGCGCGGGGCAGCGGTCGCGCGGATCCGGCCAGGCGCATCCCCGAACGTACGGGCCTGGGGTGGGAGGACGTGGCGGACGGGCCGGCCGACGTGGTCTCGGGACGTCCCTCGTTCCTCGGGACTCCTCAGCCACCGGCGCCGACCCGGCGGCGACGATGAACTTCCCGGCGCTGGTGCCCGACCTCGAGGACACCGCGCCGACCATGAATGTCGCGAGCGGGCTGCGCCTGGAGCGCGACGGACGCACGACGTCGATCCCGATCGACGGCGCCGTGCTGGGCCGGCTGCCGGAGAGCCCGATGCGGTTCGAGGAGCCCCAGGTGTCCTACCGCCACGCCGCGATCCGCCTGCACGGCACGCGTGGGAGGTGAAGGACCTCGGCAGCACCAACGGCACCACGGTCGACGGCCACCGCATCGACGACTGGACCGCACTGCGTCCGGGATCGGTCATCGCGCTCGCCGGGGTCAGCGTCGTCGCGGCGATCGACACGGCGGGCACGGTGCATCTGCAGGGATTGACGAGTCACTAGGGACAATGGAGCTGCCCGACGTACCGTCATAGGTGAGCTGTCGCCGATGTGGAGCAGGAGGATCAGCCCGATGCCAGATCCTCTTGCGACCCCGGCGACCCCGCCCGCCACGGTGCCGGTCGAGCAGCGCTTCGAGCTGCTGGGCCGCATCGGTGCGGGCAACCACGGCGTCGTGTTCCGCGCCCGCGACAGCCAGCTGCAGCGCGAGGTCGCGATCAAGCGGTTCTCGCACTTCCTCGCCGACGACCCACGCGCGATGCGCCGCATCACCCGCGAGGTCGCGGCGCTGGCCCGGGTGTCCCACCCGAACGTCGTGACGGTGCACGACCTCGTGCACATGCCGGACGGCGACGGCGAGGTCACGCCGCACCTGGTGATGGAGCTCGTCGAGGGCACCTCGCTGCGCGACCTGCTGGCCACGCGCGGCCCGAGCCTGCGCTCGGTCACCGCGGTGCGCGGCGTGCTCGAAGGACTCGCCGCCTGCCACCAGGCCGGCATCCTGCACCTCGACATCAAGCCGGCCAACGTCCTGGTGACGACGCGCGGGGGCATCAAGATCGTCGACTTCGGCATCGCCCGGGCGGCGTCCGACACGACCGCGACGGTGGCCGGCACGCCGCACTACATGGCGCCCGAGCAGTTCGACGGCAGGGCCGACGAGCGCAGCGACATCTACTCCGTCGGCTGCCTGCTGTACGAGTGCCTGACCGGCAAGCCGCCGTTCGAGGGCACGATGGCCGCCCAGGTGATGGCGCACCGCAACCGGCCGCGCCCCGATCCGCGGCAGCTGGCGCCGCAGGTGAGCGCGTCGCTGGCGGCGGTGGTCATGCGGGCGATGGCGATCGACCCGCCGAGCGCTACCAGAGCGTCGGCGAGATGCTCGCGGCCCTGGCGGCGGCTGACGTGAGTCCTGCGGAGGTCCTTTCGACGAGCTCAAGGAGCGAGGCAGGCTCGAGGAGCAGAGGAGCCGTGGCACCGGTCGTCACGCGCTGGAGCAGGCTCAAGGCGTACGTCGTCGGGATGCGCGTCTGAGCGCGTTCATCGTCGCGCTGCTGCCCGGGCTCGTGTGGCTGAGCACCGCGTTCGTCTCCGACGACTACCGGCCCACAGGCCATGCGCGACGCCAGCTCTGTTCGGCTGGTGGCTCCTGGCGGTCGCGATCGCCGGCGTCTTCCTGCTGATGCGCCGTCAGGCGTTCCTCGCGTCGATCGGCGGTCCGCCCGTGGGCAACCCGCGCCGCAGCGCGTGGTCGATCGGTCGATGCGCAGCGGGTTCCGGCTCGCCGCGGGAGCGGCCGCGCGCGGCTCGTTGCCGATGCTGTTCCCCTGGTACGTCGTGCTGGTCGCCGGGTTCGCGAACGCCGGCGATCTGCGGCATGGCCGGACGACGTGTTCGGTACGACCTGGGGTCTCGCGTGGGTCTGATGCCCGCAGCCGCGATGCTGCTGGTCGTCCGCGGATCTCCCGGCTCAGGCTCCGATTCGGTTCGCTGCTGGTGGCCATGATCCACCTGGCCGGCGCCGGTCTCGCGGCAGTCTCTTCGTGGCCTACCCGCTCGCGCTCTGACGCGCCGTCGGCGCGCATCGGCTGTGCGGTGCTGGGTAGACATGTCCTGCGGCGCACCCGTCGCACCACGCAACACGAAAGAGGGAGCCTCATGGAGATCATCGGCGTGATCGTGGCAGGCATCATCATCGGCCTGCTCGGCAAGTTCGTCGCTCCGGGCGACAAGGACAACATCCCGATCTGGCTGACGATCGTGTGCGGCATCGGCGGTGTGGTCATCGGCTGGTACATCTACGACGCGGCGGTGGCGACACCACCGACGGCGTCGACTGGGTCCGCTGGCTCGTCGCGATTGCCGTCTCGGCGGTCCTGGTGATGATCGCCTCGGCGGTGACCGGACGCAGCAAGTCGCGCATCTAGTCAGGGATGAGCGAGAGGAACCCCGGCCACGCGGCCGGGGTCCTTCGCGTGTGCACGGTTGCCGGCTCGATCGGTGGGTATGCCACCGCCATGAGCAAGCTGATGGCGGCGGGAGCCTTCGCGACGGGATACGTGCTGGGTGCGAAGGCTGGACGCGAGAGGTACGAGGAGATCCGGCGGGCGTTCGGCAAGATCACGGACGACCCGCGCATCAAGGAGTTCGTGATCAAGGTCGAGGACCGGGCGATGAACCACTACAACAACGCCCCGCACACCGGCAACGGTGTGTCGCCCGCACCGCGCCGAAACCGCCTGATGAGCGCCCTGCCGCGCCTAGACTGAGCAGGCGCCACACCGGGGGAGACCATGCTCAAGATCATCAGCATCATCGTGTCGCTGCTGGCCGCCCTGATCGGGCCGGCCCAGGCCGACATCGTCAGCGACGACCACTCTTACGCCAACCAGACGCCGTACGGCGACCCGGCGACGACGTCGATCAGGACCCCGCCGCCGGGCTACGAGCTGGTGTTCCTCGAGAACGTCGGCCGGCACGGCTCGCGCAGCCAGACCACCAACGACGGCGAGCAGCGCGCCCTCGCGGTGTGGAGGCGCCGCATCCAGCAAGGGCCAGCTGACGACCGCCGGCAAGCTGTTCGACGACGACCTCAAGAAGTTCCAGGCAGCCGAGACGTCGATCGGCTACGGCCGCCTCAGCGCCCTCGGCGTACGGAATGGATCGGGATCGGCCGGCGCACGGCCGCGAACTACCAAGGCTTCCTCACCAAGGCGGCGGCCGACGGCGACGACATCGTGTTCAAGACGACCAGCGTCTATCGCACCAAGCAGAGTGCGGCGTCGCTGCGCAGCGGCCTCGACGCCGCGGTCCCCGGGCTCGACCTCAAGCCGCAGCGTCGTCGACGACCGCATGCGCATCACCAGACGGCGCCACCAGCAAGGGCAACGCCGCGATCGCCAGCGTGATGCGCCGGTCCGACGTGCGTACGGCCGCGCGGCACGTGCTGCGCCGGCTCTACACCGCGAAGTACGTCGACAGCCTCAGCGACCCGGTCGGCAAGGCGCTCGACATCTACGGGCTCTATGCGATCGCGCCGGGCATGCGGGGCGAGACCACGGTGTACGTTCAGCCGCTACGTGCCGCTCGCCGACGCGCGCCTGCTGGGCTTCGCCAAGGACGCGCAGAACTTCTACCGCTACGGCCCCGGCGTCAAGGGCGAGTCCAGCTCGTACCGGCAGGCCCGCCCGGTGCTCGACGACTTCTTCAGCCGAGCTCGACAAGCGCCTCGCCGGCGGCGGCACGGCGGCGGTGTTCCGCCTCGGCCACGGCGAGACCACGATGCCGTTCGCCGCGCTGACGCAGGATGCCGCGCAGCACGAAGCAGGCCTCGGCCGGCACCCCGTTCTCGTACGGCAACAACTCGTGGCGCGGCTATGTCGCCGGGCGGCATGGCCGGCAACATCGAGTGGGCGGCCTATCGCAACGCGACCGGAGCGGTGCTCGTCACGATGCGCTACAACGAGCAGCCGGTCCGGATGAACAGCTCGTGCACGCCGTCGACCGTCGCACCCGTACTTCTACCGCGTCTCCGCGCTCAAGACCTGCCTGCTCTGACCGCGGCGGGATTCGCCGATTTCGCCCGTACGCCGCTCGGTCTCTGCCACGCTTGGTGCACTCCCGCGGACCGGTGCCCAGGCAACGGATCCTGACCAGAAGGACTCCACCGTGCGCACCTACCGTCTTGCCGTTCTCGGCCTGCTCCTCGTGATCATGACCGCGTGCTCGACCGGCCCCGGCGAGCTCAGCGCGAAACAGGTCGAGAAGAAGATCACCGCCCAGCTCGACAAGGCCGGCATCGAGTCCACGAAGGTCAGCTGCCCGAAGCCCCTCAAGGCCGAGGTCGACGCGACGACGACGTGCACGTACGAGAGCGCGGGCATCACCTATGCGGTCAAGGCCAAGGCCACCAAGGTCAAGGACAGCACGGTGACGTTCGACCTCAAGGAGTCGATCGTCTCGGCCACGCCCGAGCTGCTGAAGTCGCAGGTCACGGACCAGGTCTCGCCGAGCAGCTGGCCCCGTCGACGATCGACTGCCTCAAGCCGCTGCTGGCCAAGGATGGTGCGACCGCGTCGTGCACGTTCATCGCGAACGACCTCAAGTACGTCGCCACGGTCACGGCGCACGATGTCACCGAGACCGACATGCCGTTCACCACCGACGTCCCGCCGCCGGCCGTGGTGCCGACCAGCACGCTCGACGCGCAGGTCAAGACCCTGCTGGCCGACCAGATCGAGTCGGGCATCGACTCGGTGTCGTGCCCGGACGAGCTCGAGGGCACGATCGGCAAGTCCGTCGACTGCTCCGTCACCGCGACGAACGGCAAGAAGATCGAGGTCAGCGTCACGATCGACCAGGCCGACTTCAAGACCGTGCACTTCAACATCGAAGAAGTAGCCTCGAATCCTGCGGGGCGAGGCATGGACGTCGCGATCGACGAGCGGTCGGCGTACGCGATCGAGCACCGGCGGCAGCTCGAGATCAGGTACGTGCTCGGGCCGCAGTCGCGCGGCTGCGCGTGGTCAACCCGCACGTGGTGTTCACCGCGTCGAACGGTCGTCGTGACACTGCACGCGGTCGCAGGTGCCGGGTTCTCGTCGACGCGGTCTGCGCCGAGCCGGCGATGGCGGTCCTTCGACCTGTCACGGGTGTGGGTCACGAGCTGCTCGACAGCACGTTCGCGTCGACGCGAGCTCAACTCGACAACGACGAGCTCTACGCCGAGATCCACCTAGCCGTGAGCGGGTAGCCCTACTTCCGCAGGCGTACGAGGTCGGCCAGCGCGGCATCGGAGAGCTCGGTGAGCGCGCCTTCGCCGCCGTTGACCACCGCATCGGCGAGCGAGCGCTTGGACCGGATCAGCTCGGCGATCGACTCCTCGATCGTGCCCTCGCTGATGAGCCGGTGCACCTGGACGTTCTTGGTCTGCCCGATGCGGTGCGCGCGGTCGGTGGCCTGGTCCTCGACGGCGGGGTTCCACCAGCGGTCGTAGTGGATGACGTGGTCGGCCTTGGTCAGGTTGAGGCCGACGCCGGCCGCCTTGAGCGACAGCACGAAGACCGGGATCTCGCCGCTCTGGAACTTGTGCACCATCTTCTCCCGCGCGCGTACGGTCGTGGCGCCGTGCAGGAACTGGTGGCCGATCTTCTTCTCCTCGAGGTGCCGCGTCAGCAGCCGGCCCATCTGGGCGTACTGGGTGAACACCAGCGTCGCGCCGTCCTCGGCGACGATCTCCTCGACCAGCTCGTCGAACACGCCGAGCTTGCCCGAGCGCCCGGTGATGCGGCTGTCCGGGCTCGCGGAGGAACTGCGCCGGGTGGTTGCAGATCTGCTTGAGCTGGGTCAGCAGCTTGACCACGAGGCCGCGGCGCTGGATGCCCTGCGCGTTCTCGATCTGCGCCATCGTGCTGCGGACGACCGCCTCGTAGAGGCCGACCTGCTCGCGGGTGAGGTTGATGCGGTGGTCGGTCTCGATCTTGGGCGGCAGCTCCGGCGCGATGCCGGGATCGGACTTGCGGCGGCGCAGCACGAACGGCCGGATGAGCTGCGAGAGCCCGGTCGCCTTGCCGGAGTCGCGGCGCGACTCGATCGCGCGCGACCAGGTGTTGCGGAACTGCTGGTACGTCCCGAGGAGCCCCGGCGTGGTCCAGTCGAGGATCGCCCACAGCTCGGAGAGGTTGTTCTCGACCGGCGTGCCGGTCAGCGCCAGGCGCGCCTCGGCGGGGATGCCGCGGATCGCCTGAGCCGTGCGCGCGTGCGGGTTCTTGATGTTCTGCGCCTCGTCGGCGACGACCAGGCCCCAGCCCGGCTGGTGCTCGGACAGCTCGATCGCGTCGGAGCGCATCGTGGCGTACGTCGTGACGAGGAACCCGTCGTTGACGCCGTCGAGCCGCCGCTTGGGCCCGTGATAGCGGCGTACGTTGACGCCCGGCGCGAACCGCTTGATCTCGCGCTCCCAGTTGCCCAGCACGGAGGCCGGGCACACCACGAGCGTCGGCGACGAGGAGATCGCGGTGCGCTGCAGGTGCAGGGCGATCAGCATGACGGTCTTGCCGAGGCCCATGTCGTCGGCGAGGATGCCGCCGAGTCCGAGGTCGACGAGCTGCGTCATCCAGCGCAGGCCCTGCAGCTGGTAGTCGCGCAGCGTCCCGTCGAGCCCGTCCGGCTGCACCGCCGGGGCGATGTCGCGGTCCTGCACGGCGAGCCGCTTGCGTACGTCCTCGAGCCAGCCGACCGTGTCGACCTCGGTCATCCGGCCGTCGATCTCGAGCTCGCCGGTGACGGTCGCCCGCAGCGCCTCGAGCGGGGAGATCTCGCGCGTACGCCGCTCGAGCACGCGCTGCAGGCGTGACTTGTCGACGAAGACCCACCGATCGCGCAGCCGCAGCAACCCGGTCTGGGACTGCGCGAGCTGGTCGAGCTCGGCCGCCGTCAGCACGTCGTCGCCGAGCGCGACCTGCCAGTCGAACGAGAACAGCTGGCCCTGCGTGAACGCCGATGGACGATCCGTGCGCGGCATCTCGTCACGGCGTACGACCGCAGACGTCGACAGCTCGCGGACGAGCTCGGGTGGCCAGCGGATCTCGATGCGGTTGGCCATCAGCGTCGGCGCCAGCGACCGGTCGCCGAGCCGCGCCAGCTCGTCGGGGCTGACGGTCGCCGCGCCGCGGGTGTGCGGGTCGCGCAGGCGCTCGGCGGGGGACCACCACGGCTCGAGCCGGCGCAGCATCGCCGCGGTCGGCTCCTTGGCGTCCTGGCCGAGCGGGTGCGACGCGTTGCCGGCGAACATGTCGCCGGCGTCGAACGCCGCCCACGAGCCCGAGCGCGGCTGCACCCTCAGGCGTACGACGGCGGCCTGCTCGGCCGTGGGCTGCTCGAGGAACGACACCATCAGCGTCCACGAGAACGTCGTCTCGCGCTGGCGCGGCTGGGCGGCCTGCGGCGAGACGTACGCCTGGCGCTGCGGCGTCGAGGCTGCGGCCGGGGCGTCGACCGCGAGGGCCTTGAGGAACGCGTTGATCGTCGCCTGGCCACGCCCGGCATTGCTGTCGATCGCGGAGGCGGCGCTCTGCAGCTGGTTGAGCTCGGTCGAGTCGGGCGAGCCGAGCGCGCCGCGCGCCATGATGCGCAGCGCGAGGATCGCCGGCGTCGCCCATGCGCGTACGGACGGGTCGGCCGACATGACGCGGATGCCCTGGCTCAGCGCGCCGATCGACTCGTTGGCGGTGGCCGCGTGATCACCGTCGGGGGCGTGGAACACGAAGCGTGAATCAGCCGGATCCTCGCCTGCGACGAACTCCACGGGGAAGCGCAAAAGCCGGCGCAGATCCGTGGACGTAGGCATCCCTCCATTGTCGCTCACCCCTCCAACTTGCAGTCATGCACCCTCCCGTCCCGGGGCACACATGCGTCCTTTCGACAGGCTCAAGGACCGGTCCTTGAGCCTGTCGAACACCGGTCCTTGAGCCTGTCGAAAGGACAAGCCGATCAGCGCTTCAGGATCTTCGCGTCGAGGAACTTGAAGTTGGTGTTGACCCGCGGCTCACCGTCATCGCCGAGCTCGACCGGCGTGTTGTCTCCGTCCTGCACGACGAGGAGCCCGTGGGGATAGCCGGGCAGGGGAGTGCTGACCGTGTCGGCGCCGTCGCAGTCCTGCGAGCCGTCGGCGGCCGGACCGTCGACGACCGCGAAGTGCTTGAGCGGGCGAAGGGTCTGCCGGTCGTACGTGTAGAAGGTGTTGTCGCCCTGGCTCGACACCAGCAGCGTGCCGCTGCGCCGACCGGTCTCGTGGATCGTGAGCCCTTCGGTGTCGGCGGCGATGCGACCGCCGAATCCCGGGTCGGCCCCGGTGGGCGCGCACTCCTCGGTCTGCTCGTCGTACGTCGCGGGGACGCCGAACTCCTTCGTACGCTCGACGCTGCGCGGCTCGCCGTGGAACCGTCCGTGCCCGAGCTTGACCCGCCAGAGGCCGATGTCCTCCTGCGCGGCATACAGGGTGCCGGCGGCTTCGTCGACGACGACGCCCTCGAGCTGCGGGCCCTCGCCCGGGCTCCTCGCACGGCGACCAGGTGGTGCCGTTGGGCAGGCGGAACGACGAGGGGAAGTCGAGCGTGTCGACCTTCTTGTATGTGACCTTGCCGGCCGACGAGGACAGCTTGAAAAGCCCGACGTCGGTCTGGTGCCGGCGAGTGCCCACGACGTACGCCGTGCCGTGCTCCTTGAAGGTCGTCAGCCCGTAGATCGTCGCCTGCTCGTTGACCTGCTCCTGATCGGCCGAGAACGCCAGAGGTGCGTTGGCTGCCGTCACGTCGGTGAGCCAGCCGGTGCGAGGGTCGATGGCGTACGAGCGGATCTGGTCACGGCCGCGATCACTCGTCACTGCGAGGTCGACCGTTCGTCCGCCGAGCTTGAAGCCGTGGACGATGTCGACGTTGTTGAAGCGGCCCGCCTCGTCGTCGGGTCCCGGCGCGGGTGGGGCGGCGATCGTCTGGAGCACCGTGCCCTCGAGGTCGTACACGTTGAGGCCGGCGTTCTTGGCTGTGCCGATCACGACGCTGCGGGACTTGTCGTGCCGGTTGACCCAGATCGCCGGGTCGTCGGCGTCGCCGTTGTTGCCGGCATCGTCGTCGTACACGCCGGGCGTCTCGGTCGTGGCCGTGACGTTGACGAGCTGATCGGCGGATCGTGGATGCGCCGACGCTGGCGAGGCGACCAGCGTAGGGACGAGGAGCAGGGCGAGGGCCGCGAAAGCGGGCGCAGGTGAGGTCACGGCGCGACGCTAACCACGCCGGCTGGCCACGAGGTGGCGCCGAGGTGTGCGGTGAGCAAACAGCCGGCCTCCGTAGGGGCCGGGTGGCTCTGGCATCGTGGGGGAGTGCTGATCGGGCGAGTGTGTGCGGTGGGAGCGATGCTCGTCGTCGCGGCGTGCACCGGCGAGACCCGGACGAAGAGGTCAGCGTCGCGCCGGTGACGTTGCCGACGGTCACCGCCGTGCCCGACGCCTTCCCCGGCGAACGCTGGAAGCGCAACGACCAGGGTGACTGGGCGAAGCTCGACGCGACCCTCGAACGTACGGGCTCGACGTGCGTCGCGGTGATCAAGGACGGCGAGCTCGTCCACGATGCGTACTGGAACGGCGGCAGTGAGCACCGGCGCCACCGGGTCTACTCGATCACCAAGTCGTTGACGTCCCTGCTCGTCGGCATGGCCGCCGACGACGGCTCCGTGGAGATCGACGACACGGCGTCGGAGCAGATCGACGAATGGCGCATCGGGCCCGGCCGAGGCCGTCACCGTGCGCGACCTGCTGTCGATGACCTCCGGCCGGCACTGGGACGAAGGCACCGACAGCCGGATGATCCGCGACGAGGCCGACAAGACGACGTACGCCGTCAATCTGCCGCAGGACCACGCGCCGGGCACGAAGTGGGTCTATGACAACTCGGCCGTGCAGGCCCTGGAGTCCGTGCTCGACGACGCTCTTTGACACCGACGACGTCCCGGAGATCGCACAGGACCGCCTGCTCGACACCACTCGGCATGCGCGACACCGTCTGGACCCGCGACCAGGCCGAGAACGCGCTGACGTTCTCGGGCGTCGAGTCGACGTGCCTCGACCTCGCGCGGGTCGGCCACCTCATGCTCAACCGCGGCGCGTGGGACGGCACGCAGCTCGTGTCGTCCGGCTTCGTCGAGCAGGCGACCCGCCCGTCGTCGAGGCTCAACGCGGCGTACGGCCTGCTGTGGTGGGTCAACGGCAAGGGCCGGATCGTCGAGGTGCTCCGGCAGGCCGGCTACGCCGAGGACAAGGCGCCCTACGAGGGACAGCTCGCGCCGGGCGTGCCCGACGACGCGTTCTGGGCCTATGGCTACGGCGACCAGTACGTCGCGGTCGTGCCCTCCGAACGAGTCGTCGCCGTACGCCTGGGAGCCCGGCCCGCGACGCCCGACGCACTGACGTTCGAGGGATTCACCCGCGGAGTCCTCACAGGGTTGGGAGCCGAATGACCGAGCACGCGTACGACAAGGAGGACCGGGAGGCGGTCTACCGCGTCATCGCCGAACGCCGCGACATGCGGCACTTCGCCGGCGGCACGGTCGACGAGTCCGTCCTCGCCCGCCTGCTGTCGGCGGCCCACCAGGCACCGAGCGTCGGACTGATGCAGCCCTGGCGCATCGTGCGGGTCACCGATCCGCGAGCTGCGCCAGGCGCTCCACGACCACGTCGAGGTCGAGCGCCGTCGCACCGCCGAGGCGATGGGGGAGCGCGCCGGCGAGTTCATGCGGCTCAAGGTGCAGGGCATCCTCGACTGCGCCGAGGTGCTGGTGGTGGCGCTCGGCGACGATCGCGAGCGGCACGTGTTCGGCCGCCGCACGATGCCGCACATGGATCTGGCCTCGGTGTCGTGCGCGATCCAGAACCTCTGGCTCGCCGCCCGCGCCGAGGGCCTCGGGATGGGCTGGGTGTCGTTGTTCGTGCCCGAGGAGGTCGGCGCCCTGATCGGCGCGCCCGAGGGCGCCGAGCCGGTCGCGATCCTGTGCCTCGGCCCGGTCGACGCGTTCTATCCGCGCCCCATGCTCGAGCAGGAGAGCTGGACCTCCGTACGCCCGCTGGACGAGCTGCTCGCCGACAACGTCTGGCCGACCTGACTGTCAGACCTCGGTGCTTGAGTCGAGGTATGGAGACCGACGAACCCGGATGGCCCCTGCTCGACGACTTCTTCGCCAAGGAGGCGTCCGGCCGGGCCGAGGCCGACCGTGCGCCGCTACGTCCGCGTGCGCGACCGGCTCACGCAGTTCCTCGACACCGGCGACATGAGCCGCGTGGCTCGGCACCGACCCGGCGACCTTGCTCGTCGGCCGAGCGCGAGTTCCACGAGCACGGAGCGTTCTGGCAGCTGTTCGGTCCTGACGAGCTCGTCTGCGTGCTGCCCGGGCTTCCTGCTGGAGCCGTGGATGCCCGAGAGCCTCGGCGAGGCGCGCACGCAGATCAGTCTGGTCTCGCGACTGCTCAGCCACCTGAGCCGCAAGCGATCTGCTCGACTTCTCGGTCGTTGCGCTGCGCCTACTGGGACGCCGAAGCGGCGGTCAAGCAGGCGCGCATCGACCTCGCGAGCCCGCTCGGCCAGCGCGCGAGCCCGACGAATGGACGCAGGAGATGCCGAGCCGCTTCCGCCAGGAGCCGGGACCGCAGTGGTAGTGCTATAGTTGAAGCATCAACTAACTGGAGGAACGGCACCATGGCGACCTACTCGATCTCGGACCTGGACAACCGGCTGCAGCCCAGCCCGCTCGATGCCCGTGCTCTTCGTCGGTCACGGCAACCCCATGCACGCCATCGCCGACAACGCGTTCACCCAGAAGTGGGCCGAGGTCGGCCGGGGCCTGCCCGACGCGCAGGCCATCGTGGTCGTCAGCGCCCACTGGCTGACGCCGGGCCAGACCCACATCACCGACGCGCCCAAGAACAAGATCATCTACGACTTCGGCGGCTTCCCCGACGAGCTCTACCGCGTGCAGTACGACACCGTCGGTGACCAGGACGTCGCCCGGCTCCTGGCCAAGCAGCTCGTCGAGTACGAAGCCGAGCTCGACAAGCAGTGGGGCCTCGACCACGGCACGTGGAGCGTGCTCAAGCACCTCGCGCCCGCCCCGGAGGTGCCGGTCCTGCAGATCAGCATCGACTACGCGATGCCGCTGCCCGAGCTCTACCAGCTCTACGGCCGCCTGCGTGCGATGCGCCGGCGCGGTGTCGTGTTCATCGGCAGCGGCAACATCGTCCACGCCCTCAACCGGGTCAAGTGGGACGGCGGCGCGGCTGGGACTGGGCCGAGCAGTTCGACGCCGACACCGCCGTCGCGCTGCGTGACCGCGAGATCGGCAAGCTCGTCAACCCCTATGCGACCTGGTCCGAGGCGCGCATCGCGGTGCCGACCGACGATCACTACCGCCCGATGGTCGCGGCGCTGAGCCTGCTCGAGGACGGCGAGGACATCGAGTTCTTCAACGACGAGATCGACATGGGCTCGGTCAGCATGAGGTCGTTCATCTCCGCCTGAGCACCTTCTGACCTCCGAGCCGTTCACCATCGCAACATGGCGGGCGGCTCGTATGCTGTCTGGCACCCAAGGAGCCTTCATGACAGCTGTCACCATCACCCACATCGGCGGCCCGACCGCGCTCATCGAGTTCGGCGGATGGCGGATCCTCACCGATCCGACGTTCGACCCGCCTGGCAAGCGCTACTTCTTCGGCTGGGGCACGATGTCGAGCAAGCTCGCCGGGCCCGTCGATCGCAGCCCGACGACCTCGGCCCGATCGACGCCGTGCTGGTCAGCCACCACCATCACGCCGACAACCTCGATCCCACCGGCGTCTCGATGCTGCCCACGCTCGGCACGGTGCTCACGACCAAGAAGGCGGCGAAGAAGCTCGGCGGAGGAGCGATCGGCCTGGCCGCGTGGGACACCTGGACCCTCGAGGCGCCCGGCAAGGAGACGATCACGGTCACCGCGACCCCGTGCCAGCACGGACCGGTCGGCCTCAACCCGATCACCGGACCGGTCGTCGGCTTCGCCCTGGACTGGGCGGGCCAGGAGCACGGCGCGTTCTGGATGACCGGCGACACGGTCCTCTTCCGCGGGCTTGCGCGACGTCGCCTCACGGCTCGACGATCGGCACGATGCTGATGCACCTCGGCTCGGTGCGCTTCCGCTACCTCACCGGGTGGCTCCGCTACTCCATGGACGCCCAGCAGGGCGCCGAGCTGCTCGACATCGTCAAGCCGTCCACCGTCGTCCCGGTGCACTACGAAGGCTGGTCGCACTTCCAGCAGGGCCGGGACGATGCCGAGCAGGTCCTGGCCGGCTCGCCCTACGCCGACCGCGTCACCTGGGTCGATCCCGGCGGATCGACCGTCGTCACCGCCTAGCGGTCAGCCCTGGCGCGCCTCGGGAGCGTCGGCCTCCTGGGCGGCGATCTGACGGCGTACGTCGTCCATGTCGAGGTCCTTGACCGCCGTGATGATCTGCTCGAGTCCGGCGGCCGGAAGGGCGCCGGGCTGCGAGAACACGAGGACGCCGTCGCGGAACGCCATCAGCGTCGGGATCGAGGTGATCTGGGCGGCGGCGGCCAGCTCCCGCTGGTCCTCGGTGTCGATCTTGCCGAAGACGACGTCGGTGTGCTGCTCGCTCGCGGCCTCGAAGACCGGGCCGAACTGCTTGCACGGACCACACCATTCGGCCCACCAGTCGACGAGGGTGATGCCCTCAGCGCCGATGACGTCGTCGATGGTGTCCTTGGTCAGGGTGACGGTGCTCATGACTGCCTCTCATAGGAAAACTCCGTACGCACTGTTCAACGGTACGTCCATGGTAGGCATTCCCGGCCGCTCGGCAGGCGCGGACCAGCGCACTCACTCGCCGGTGTCCGGCTCAGCGCTGGGTGACGTCGTCGTAGGCGTGGGATCCGTGGGTGCCGTGGTCTCGGTCGGGTCGCTGTCCTTCGCCGCCTGAACCCTTGTTCTTCTTGTCCTCCTTCTTGTCCTTGCCCTTGTTGTCGTCCGGAGCCTGGCTGCACGACCCGGTGGCCACGGTCAGCGTCACGGTCGAGCCGATCTTGGCGGTGCCGGTCGGGTCGACCTCGATCACGGTGCCGGCAGCCTTGTCGGATGGCGCGAAGGCTGGAACCGCCTTGAGCCCGAGCTTGTCGAGCACGGGCCGCAGCCTTTTCGTACGTCTCGCCGACCAGCGCGGTCACCGGGATGCGTACGCGGCCGGTCGCGACCGACAGCGTCACGATGCTGCCCTTGTCGGCCTCGGTGCCGGCCGTGGGCGTCTGGCGGACGACCTCGCCGGCCTTCGCGTTGGCGACGTGGACCTTGCGCACCTCGACCTTGAGCCCTTCGGCCTCGAGCAGGGCGGTCGCAGCGCTCTGGGACTTGCCGTCGACATCCGGGACGGTCACGGTCTCGGCGCCACCGCCGAGCAGCATCCAGCCGAGCGCGGCAGCGAGCAGCACGACCAGGGCCGAGCTGAGCAACACCATGCGTCGCGGACGCCTGCGACGTACCTCTCCGTCCGCGACGACGCTGCCGGCAGCCGGAGCATGGGTGTCGGCGAGTCCCAGACGTCTGCCGGGCCCCGGAGGGTGGCCGGGTCGTCGTGCGCTCCGACGCTCACGGGTCGCTCGACGATGCCGGGCAGCGTGCTTCCTGGTGCCGCGCGGCGACCGGCATGGTGGGCTCGCCGCCGAGGACCGGGGCGTGCCCAGGAGGCGATGGCACCGACGTGGCGAGTGCGCCGGCGTGCTGCGCGACGACGGTTCCCGAGCCGGTCGATCGCGCGGGTCCTTGGCCAGCAACGCGTTGACGAGGCCGGCCGCCTCGGCGGGCACGGTCTCCGGCAGCGCGGGATGTCGGCCTGGATGTGCGCCAGCGCCGTCGCGATGTCGCTGTCGCGATGGAACGGCAGGTTGCCGCTCAGGCAGATGTAGGCCACGACGCCGAGCGCGTAGAGGTCCGAGGCGGGCGTCGCCGTACGACCGGCTGCCTGCTCCGGGCTGAGGTAGTCCGCGGTGCCGATCAGCGCGCCGGTCTGGGTCAGTGGCTCCCCGCCAGCCGCGTGGGCGATGCCGAAGTCCACCAGCATGACCCGGGCGTCGGGCGTCACCAGGATGTTGCCGGGCTTGAGGTCGCGGTGGACGATGCCGGCTTCGTGCGCGGTGTGCAGTGCTGCCGCGATCTCCGCCACGATCGCCATGGTCTCGCCGGTCGACAGCGGCCCCCGCTCGGCCAGCAGCGCGGACAACGGCGCACCGTCGATCAGCGGCATCACCAGGAACGGGACGGGCTTGCCGTCCTCCTCGTCCTCGCCGTAGTCGAACACGTCGACGATCCCGGGATGGTGCAGCTTGCCGGCCAGCTGAGCCTCGACCCGGAGGCGCGCGCGTACGTTCTCGTCGCCCGCGAGATGGGGGCGGATGATCTTGATGGCGACGACGCGGTCGAGCACCGAGTCGTGTGCCTTGCCAGACCTCGCCCATGCCGCCGCCGCCGATGAGCTTGTCGAGGCGGTATCGACCGCCGAGCAGGGGAGGCATCCCTCAAGATTAGTGGTCGTCTGGGCACTTCTCATGTCGAGGCGTGCGGACTGACTGTCGCACTTGGCCCGCGGAGGGCATGATCGTTCCATGGAGCGTCGAACCCTGCTGACCGGCTTCGCGGCGATCGGTGCCGTGACCCTGATGGGGTGCGGCGGCGACGACGACAAGCCCTCCCCGACACGGACACCGAAACCGACACCGACCGAGACCGACCACGACTCAGACACCCGAGAGCGTCAACCCGAGAATCGCCTCCACGATCGCCACCGGCCTCAACGTGCCGTGGGACATCGTGTTCCTCGAGAGCGGCGACGCGCTGGTGTCGCAGCGTGACGAAGGGTCGATCGTGCGCATCTCGACTACCGGCAACGTCACCAAGGTCGGCGACATCGACGGCGCCTCGGGAGGCCCCGGGGGAGAGGGCGGGCTGCTGGGGCTCGCGCTGGCCCCCGACGACGAGTCGACCCTGTTCGCGTTCGTCACGACCGAGTCGGACAACCGGGTCGTACGCCTGACACTCGACGGCGACTCGCTGAGGTCGCAGCAGACCATCCTCAAGGGCATCGCGAAAGGCGGCCGGCACCACGGCGGCCGCCTGCTGTTCGACGGCGAGGGCCACCTGTTGGTGTCGACGGGCGATGCCGGCGACGGCGAGCTGGCCCAGGACAAGGGATCGCATCAACGGCAAGATCCTGCGGATCACCCAGGACGGCAAGGCGGCCCCGGGCAATCCGTTCGACAATCGCACCTGGTCGTACGGCCACCGCAACATCGAGGGCCTCGCCTACGACGCCGACGGCCGGCTGTGGGCCACGGAGTTCGGCGAGAGGACGGCCGACGAGCTCAACCTGATCGAGCGCGGTGCCAACTACGGCTGGCCCGACGTCGAGGGCAGGTCGGACGACGAAGACTTCGTCAATCCGAAGGTCACGTGGGGCACGGACGAGTGCTCACCGGCCGGCCTCGCGATCACCCGGTCGACGGCCTTCCTCGGCGCGCTGCAGGGCGAGTGCCTGTTCGCCGTCAGCCTCAACGGCGAGCAGGTCGGCAAGCCCAAGGCCCACTTCGGCGGCGACCACGGCCGGATCCGGACCGTGGTCAACGGCGCCCGATGGCTCGCTGTGGGTCACGACGAGCAACACCGACGGCCGAGGCGAGCTGCGACGGGGCGACGACCGGATCTTCCGCGTCACCCTCTGAAGCTACCGAACGGTAAGGGTTACGCCACGGTCAAACATGAGGATAACCTCAGGTCAACGCCCGTGTAGCAGAGGAGAGCCCCATGGACGAGTCCACGTTCGAGATCGACTCGGCCCAGATCGCCGAGGCATCGGCCCGGTTCCCTGCTCATCGCCTGACGCCGCGGCACGCCAAGCCCGACGCGGACGTCAGCTACCTCGAGAGCGCGCCGAGCGCCGAGTTCGGCCGCCACGCGTGGGATGAGGGCGGCCACCTCTGATCACGCCCTGAACGACAGAACGCCACGACCCGCAGGTCGTGGCGTTCTGCTGTTTCCAGCTGAGATCTTACAGGGGCCGGATGTTCGCGGCCTGCAGGCCCTTCTGGCCCTGCTCGACGTCGAACTCGACCTTCTGGTTCTCGTTCAGCGAGCGGTAGCCGCTGGACTGGATCGCGCTGAAGTGCGCGAAGACGTCTTCGCTGCCGTCGTCGGGGGCGATGAATCCGAAGCCCTTGTCAGCGTTGAACCACTTGACGGTTCCTGTTGCCATGTCTTACTCCTCTTGGCGAGTTCACTCACGACCTTCGCGAATGACTGTCGCGACGTACATCCAACCTTCGAGAAGAACTAGACACCCCGAGAGGAACTCATTCATTCTTACGGCCCAACGTCGTGCAACTGGCGACAAGCCTAGGGCACAGCGATCCCCGAAGGGAAAGCCTTCCGGGTGGTGAATCCAAAAAATTCACCACCCGGAAACCTGTCACCTTCTGCCGAACACCTGCGAAACCCACCAGACACCGTTCTTGTCCTGAACAGCGCCAACGCCGATCCAGCGCTTGTTGGAGCTGAGCAGGTTGGCCTTGTGTCCGGGCGACCTCATCCAGGCGCTGACGACGCGGCCACCGCTCGAATACCCGTACGCGATGTTCTCCGAGACGCTCGAGAGATCGCACCCGTTGAGGATCGTTCTCATGCTCTGGTGCTTGAGCACGCGGTTGCTGGCCATCCAGGCTGCATGCCGCTCGGCGTACTTGTCGACACACGACTGGGCTTTCACGGGGACCTTGCCGTAGTTGACCCGCTTGACGTTGGTCCACTTGATGACGTCGTACTCGTACGTCGTCGACGTCACCGCAGAAGCCGGTGTGAACGTCAGGATCAACATCACCATCAGTGAGCCCGCAAGCACTCGCGGGTTCAGAATTTTCTTCATGGGTTCTCCCTCCCACCCACACCATAGGTCACACGGCGCGGACGGGTGAGCAGAATCGAAAGAGCAGGACAAGCGCGCCGATAGTTCCAATGAACTAGTCCTTATAGTCAGGATGGATCAAAGTCAAGACTGCCTTTCTTCCTGAAAATTCCCTAAGTTGACTCCGTTGTGCCGCGTTCGCCTCACGAGGGCGTACGCACAGCAGGCCAGGCAAACCGCTCGGCTGCTCATCGAAACAAATTGGGAAATCAGGGGGAACAGTGAAGCGTGTGACCTCAGGCCTCATCGGCCTAGCACTCGCGGCAGCGTTCGGTACGGCATACACCGCACCGAGCTCCGCATCAGCAGCACCACCAGCCGTCGGCGGTGAACGCACCAGCACCGAGGACGAGCTGCCCAACCCGCTCGAGGACAAGCGTCGCGCCTTGCGCGAGTCCGCCATCACCGGCGTGCTCAACGGTGACCTCAAGCCGGTCGAGAAGGACGGCAGCACCGTCGTCAAGGTCGGCAAGGGCACGAGCCCGGCCGAAGCCGCTCGCGCGGCGAACCTGGAAGGCCGCAAGTTCAAGGCTCGCGCCGGGGCCCAGCAGCAGGACCAGTACGTCGAGCTCTCGCAGGAACGCGCCGACAAGATCTTCGTGATCCTCGCGGAGTTCGGCAACGAGCGTCACCCCGACTTCCCCGACGTCGACACCGACCCGGACACCCCTGGACCCACGACGTTCGAGGGCCCCCTCCACAACAAGATCCCCGAGCCCGACCGCACCAAGGACAACTCCACGGTCTGGCAGGCGGACTACAACCAGCAGCACTTCCAGGACCTGTACTTCAAGAAGACTGAAGACTCGGTCAAGACGTACTACGAGAAGCAGTCGTCAGGCCGCTACACGGTCGACGGCACGGTGTCGGACTGGGTCAAGGTGCCCTTCAACGAGGCGCGCTACGGCCGCGAGGACGCCGACCACCTGGAACCTCATCCAGGACGCCGTGACCCATGGGTCGCCGACCAGAAGGCTGCGGGACAGACCGACGAGCAGATCAAGACGGCACCTGCAGTCGTACGACAAGTACGACCGCTACGACTTCGACGGTGACGGCGACTTCAACGAGTCCGACGGCTACCTCGACCACTTCCAGATCGTCCATGCCGGTGGCGACGAGGCCGACGGCGATCCGCAGCAGGGTGAGGACGCCATCTGGTCGCACCGCTGGTACGCCTTCCTGACCGACGCCGGCGTCACCGGCCCGGCCAACAACAAGCTGGGCGGCACCGAGGTCGGCGACACCGGCATCTGGGTCGGCGACTACACCGTGCAGCCGGAGAACGGCGGCCTGTCGGTGTTCGTCCACGAGTACGGCCACGACCTCGGCCTGCCGGACGCCTACGCGATCAGTGGCGGCGGCGACAACTCCAACGAGTACTGGACCTTGATGGCCCAGAGCCGGCTCAACGCCAAGGGTGAGCCCCTCGGCACGCGTCCGGGTGACCTCGGCGCATGGGAGAAGCTGCAGCTCGGCTGGCTCGACTACGAGGCGATCGGTGCGAAGCAGAAGAAGACGCTCGAGATGGGCCCGCAGGAGTACAACACGGCCAAGGCCCAGGGCGCGGTCGTGGTGCTGCCCAAGAAGAGCGTGACGACCGACAACGGAGCACCGGCGTCGGGCGCCAAGCAGTTCCACTCCGGCTCCGGCGACGACCTGGCCAACTCCATGACCCGGGACGTCGACCTCACCGGCAAGACCGGCGCGGAGCTGACGGCGAAGATCCGCTACGAGATCGAGGAGGGCTACGACTATGCGTACGTCCAGGCCTCGACCGACGGTGGAGCCAACTGGACGGCGCTCAACGGCACGATCAACGGCGCGCCGATCGGGGTCGACACCTCGGGACGCCCGGGCATCGACGGTGAGCAGGCCGAAGTGGGCCGACCTCAAGGTGCCGCTGTCGGCGTACGACGGTCAGAACATCAAGCTGCGCGTTCTTCTACAAGACCGACGGTGGCCTGGCCCTCGGCGGTCTCTATGCCGACGACGTCGCCGTCACGGCCGGCGCCGAGACGCTGTTCACCGATGGGGCCGAGGACGGCGCCACCGGCGTTCGACCTCGACGGGTTCCGGATCCTCGGTGCCACGACGACGGAGCAGTTCGACAACTACTACGTCATGGGTCACCGCTCCTACGTGTCCTTCGACAAGTACCTGTTGACCGGTCCCTACAACTTCGGCTTCGCCAACACGAAGCCGGACTGGGTCGAGCACTACAAGTACGGCCACGGCCTGCTGATCTCCTACTGGGACACCTCGATGCAGGACAACAACACGAGCCTGCACCCCGGCTCGGGTCGCAACCTGCCGATCGATGCCAACCCGGCGCCGATCACCAACATCGCAACAGGTGCCCCGTGGCGCGCACGGATCCAGGTGTATGACGCGCCGTTCTCGCTGCACAAGGCCGACTCGATGACGCTGCACACCAACGGTGTCCCCAGCTACATCCGCGGCCAGGCTGCCAAGCCGCTGTTCGACGACACCAAGAAGTATTGGTACGCCGAGCTGCCCAACCACGGCGTCAAGCTGCCGGCGGTGGGCGTCAAGGTGAAGGTCCTCGAGGAGGAGGGCACCTCGCTGAAGGTCAGGTTCAACTGACCGTTCACCTAGGCGGGGGCCACGCATCGGGGGGTGCGTGGCCCCGCGAGAAATGAGAAGTGGGCCGTGCGACGGAGTCTGGTATCCGTTGCGCGGCCCACTCATGTTCAGGTCAGCGGCGACGCGCGGCGTCTGGAGCAGTTCTTCCCGTCACGTTGTCGAGCGCCGGGAGTGCCGCCTCGAGTGCGGCAAGCTCGTCTGGGGACAGCCCTTCGAGGCGGTCGATGATGACGGCGTCCTGGGCCGCCCGCCGTCGTTCGAGCACCCGGCGGCCCAGCGGGGTGATGTCGATCAGTGCCACGCGCCCGTCTCGGGCGTCGGACTCGCGCTTCACCGAGCCCGCTCGCTTCGAGGCGCTGGACGAGTCCGGTCATGGCCGGCTGCGTGACGGACTTCACGCTCGGCGAGGGTCGTGATCCGCATGGCACCTTCACGGGCGAGCCACGAGAGCGCCGAGGCGGCCGCGCGGCTCAACGAGTCGGCGCGGGTCGAGCGCAGGAGTGCCGCCGGCGAACTCGCGGAGGCCGCGGGCGAGGTGATCGAGGTCAGGTTGCGGCATGCAACCAAGCGTATGGCGGGGTTATGCAACGTTCAACTTGTGTGCGTTGTGTTCATCGGGCTCAGCTGCGCCGCAGGGCATACAGCGCGGCGCCGGCCGCGACGACGCCGGCGCCCGCGATGATCGTCGAGAGCGGGAGGCTCAGCGCCAGTGCGGCGCATCCGGCGAGGCCGAGCACCGAGATGAGGCGTGGCAGGACCGCTCGGCTGAGCGTCCAGGCCGAGGCATTGGCGATCGCGTAGTAGATCGAGCACGCAGAACGACGAGAAGGCGACGCTGGTGACCGAGGTCGCCGAAGCAGACCAGGGCCGCGACGACGACGCCGACCGCGATCTCGGCGATGTGGGGCACCCGGGTGCGCTCGCTGACCGCCGCCAGGCCGTGCGGGCAGGTGCCCGTCACGCGCCATCGCCAGGGTCGTGCGCGAGACGCCCAGCATCAGCGACAGCAGCGCTCCACCGGCAGCCAGAGCGGCGGCGACCAGCACCAGCGGCACGAAGCCGTGCGGCGTCGGCTGCGTCGACGCCCGCGACGAAGGGCCGAGCCGAGTCGGCGAGAGCCGAGGCGCCCAGCGCGTGCAGGAGCGCGAGCGCGGCGGCGGCGTAGAGCGCGAGCACGAGGACGAACGTCACGGCGATGGCCCGCGGGATCGTGCGGGCCGGCTCGCGTACCTCCTCGCCGAGCGTGGCGAGACGGGCATAGCCGGCGAACGCGAAGAACAGCAGTCCCGCGGCCTCGAGCACGCCGCCCGAGCGTCGTCGGGAGGTCTGGGCTCGCCCGCCGGACGCCGGCGAACATGGCGACCACCGCGACGACGACGATCACGACGACCCCGGCGACGAGCGGGAGGCTCACCGCGGCGGACTTCTCGACGCCGGCGAGGTTGACCGACGGTGAAGACGACGACGGCGACGAGGGCGCCGAGTCGCGCGTGGTCGGGCCACAGGTAGCTGCCCAGCGCGAACGCCATCGCCGCGCACGACGCGACCTTGCCGGCGATGAACGACCAGCCGGCGAGGTAGCCCCAGAACGGACCCAGCCGCTCGCGGCCGTAGACGTACGTGCCGCCGGCGACCGGGTGCCGGCGGGCGAGGCGTGCCGACGAGATCGGCGTTGCAGGCTGCGACGACCGCAGCGATGCGCGAGCGCGACGAGCAGTCCGTCGCCGGCCGCCGACACCGCCGGCGGGAACACCACGAACAAGCCCGCGCCGATCATGGCGCTCATGCCGACCGCGACCGACCCGACGAGCCCGAGGCGACGATCGAGCGGGGCGGTCATGTCAGAGGTCGTAGTCGATGACCAGGGGAGCGTGATCGGACCAGCGCTCGGCCCAGCTGGGCGCCCGGTCGACGACGGCCTCGCGGGCCGCGGCGGCCAGCTCGGGCGTCGCGATCTGGTAGTCGATGCGCCAGCCGGTGTCGGTGTCGTAGGCCTGACCGCGCATCGACCACCACGTGTAGGGCCCGTCGACGTCGCCGGCAAGGGTGCGGTGCACGTCGACCCAGCCGAGCTCGCCGAAGTAGCGGTCGAAGTAGGCGCGCTCCTCGGGCAGGAAGCCGGCCTTCTTGACGTTGCCCTTCCAGTTGCGGATGTCGCGCTCGGTGTGGCCGACGTTGAGGTCGCCCGTGACGACGCCGTGGTTGCCGGTGGCGCGGATCTCGGCGAGGCGTACGGCCATCTGCTCGAGGAAGCGGTACTTGTCGTCCTGGCGCGGGCGTGCCGGCCTCGCCGGAGTGGACGTAGGCCGACACCGTCGTCAGGATCGATCCGTCCGACAGCGGGATGTCGGCCTCGATCCAGCGGCCGGAGTCGTGGAAGTAGTCGTCGCCGTTGCCGATGCGGACGTCCTTGGGCTCGGCGCGGCTGAGCACGGCGACACCGGCGCGGCCCTTGGCGGCGGCCTCGGCGTGGACGACGTGATAGCCGGCGTCGGCGGTCAGCTCGTGCACGATCGCGTCGGGCGCCCGGACCTCCTGCAGCGTCACGATGTCGGCGCCGCGCTCGGCGAGCCAGTCGCCGAATCCGAGGGTCTGACCCCGGGTCTTGTTGTGGGCGGCGCGGATGCCGTTGACGTTGACGGTGGCGATACGAAGCACGGGCTCACCCTAGTCGGCGACCCCGACGGTTCCGCGGGCGTCTCAGTTGGCGGCGATGAGGCTCGTGACCACGGCGAGGAGCGCGGGCACGCCCTGGATCGCGGCCGCGCGGGCATACGACTTGCCGCCGCTGGAGATCAGCACGACCGCAGCGGCGAGCATGCTGCCGCAGGCGAAGACGATGAGGGTCCAGCCCATCGTGTCGTGGTTGTCGCAGAACGCGATGAGGCCGATGCCGACGAACGTGCCGATCGCGAGGAACAGGTTGTAGAACCCCTGGTTGAACGCCAGCGAGGCGGTCGTGTCGGCATCGGCCTGCGACGCGAGCCCGAACGTCTTCCACGTCTTGGGCTTGCGCCAGTCGAGGGACTCCAGCTTGAAGAACAGCACGTGCAGCAGGGCAGCGATGCCGGCGAAGATCAGCGCGAGAGCGGTCATGCGATGAACCTAGCGGCTGGGCGCCTCCAGAACTCCTCGTGCGTACGCGGATCGCCGCCGATGCGCTGGCCGGTGTCGAGACCCGCGATGCGGTCGAGGTCGTCCTGGTCGAGCTCGAAGTCGAAGATGTCGAGGTTGCTGCGGAACCGCTCGGGCGTCGCCGACTTCGGGATCGGGGCGGCGCCGATCTGGGTGTGCCAGCGGAGGACGACCTGCGCCGGCGACTTGCCGTGCCTGGCGCCGATCTCGGCGAGCACGGGGTTGTCGAGCAGGTCGCTGCCGCGGCCGATCGGCGTCCAGCTCTGCGTGATGATGCCGTAGCCCTCGTCGGCGGCGCGCTGCTCGGCCTGCGGGAAGTAGGGTGCAGCTCCACCTGGTTGACCGCCGGCGTCACGCCGGTCTCGGCGACGAGCCGGTCGAGGTGCTCGGGGAGGAAGTTGGAGACGCCGATCGACCGCGTCAGCCCTTCGTCGCGCAGCTCGATCATGGCCTGCCACGTCTCGACGTACTTGTCGATGCGGGGCAGCGGCCAGTGGATCAGGTAGAGATCGACGTGGTCGAGCCCGAGCCGCTCGAGCGACGCGGTCAGCTCGATGCGCGGGCCCTGCGAGCCGTGGGCGTTGCCGGGCAGCTTGGTCGTGACGAACAGCTCGTCGCGGGAGACCGGCGAGTCGGCGATGCCGCGGCCGACCTCGGTCTCGTTCTCGTAGCGGGTCGCGGTGTCGAGCAGGCGGTAGCCGGTGTCGATCGCCTCGACGAAGACCTGCGGATCCTTGATCGAGTACGTCCCGAAGCCGAGGACCGGCATCTGCCGTCCGTCGTTGAGCTCCAGCAGTGGTGCGGTGTTCATGCGTCCAAACGTACGCCGGGCGTCAGCCCACCTGCTTGGCGGCGGCCCGGCCGGCGGCGCGGCCGCTGAAGATGCAGCCGCCGAGGAACGTGCCCTCGAGGGAGTTGTAGCCGTGCACGCCGCCGCCGCCGAAGCCGGCGACCTCACCCGCGGCATACAGCCCGTCGAGCGGCGATCCGTCGGCGCCGAGGACCTGCGAGTCGAGGTTGGTCTCGAGGCCGCCGAGCGACTTGCGGGTCAGGACGTGCAGGCGTACGGCGATCAGCGGCCCCTTCTTGGGGTCGAGGATCTTGTGCGGCGTCGCGACGCGGATGAGCTTGTCGCCGCGATAGCTGCGCGCCTGCTTGAGCGCGGCGATCTGCAGGTCCTTGGTGAACGCGTTGTCGAGCTCGCGGTCGCGCTCGTCGACCTGGCGGCGTACGTCCTCGAGGTCGACGGGCGCGTCGGGCGTCAGCGCGTTCATGCCCGCGACGAGCTCCTCGATCGTGTCGGCGACGATGAAGTCCTCGCCCTTGGACTTGAACGCCTCGACCGGCCCGGTGGCGCCCTTGGCGAGGCGCTGCTTGAGCAGCTCGCGCACGCTCTTGCCGGTGAGGTCGGGGTTCTGCTCCTGGCCGGAGAGGGCGAACTCCTTCTCGATGATCGCCTGCGTCAGCACGAACCACGAGTGGTCGTGGCCGCTCTGGCGCAGCAGCTTGAGCGTGCCGAGGGTGTCGAAGCCGGGCAGGCCCGGGATCGGCAGCCGCTTGCCGGCGCCGTCGAGCCAGATCGACGACGGCCCGGGCAGGATGCGGATGCCGTGGTTGGGCCAGATCGGGTCCCAGTTCTTGATGCCCTCGACGTAGTGCCACATGCGGTCGCGGTTGATGTGGCTCGCGCCGGCCTGCTCGGCGATGCCGAGCATGCGGCCGTCGACGTGGGCGGGGACGCCGGAGATCATGTGCTCCGGGGGAGTGCCGAGGCGATCGGGCCAGTTGGCGCGTACGAGGTCGTGGTTGCCGCCGATGCCGCCCGACGTCACGATGACGGCCTGCGCGGTCAGCTCGAACTCGCCGATCGGACGTACGCGATGTGGGTGCCGCGCGCTCGGCGTCGGTGGGCTCGAGGACCTGGCCGCGTACGCCGGTCGACGGCGCCGTCGCTGACGATCAGCTCGTCGACCTGGTGGCGGAACGCGAACTGCACGAGGCCCTGGTCGTGGCCCGCGCGGACGAGCTTCTCGAACGGCTCGACGATGCCGGGGCCGGTGCCCCAGGTGATGTGGAAGCGGGGGACGGAGTTGCCGTGGCCGCTGGCCAGCCCGCCGCCGCGCTCGGCCCAGCCGACGACGGGGAACACGCTGTGGCCGCGCTCCTTGAGCCAGGCGCGCTTCTCGCCGGCGGCGAAGTTGACGTACGCCTCGGCCCACTGCCGCGGCCAGTGGTCCTCGTCGCGGTCGAACTGGGCGCTGCCCATCCAGTCCTGCATCGCGAGCTCGACCGAGTCCTTGATGCCCATGCGGCGCTGCTGGGGCGAGTCGACGAAGAACAGGCCGCCGAACGACCAGAACGCCTGGCCGCCGATGCCCTGCTCGCCCTCCTGGTCGACGACGATGACCTTGCGGCCGGCTTCGACGAGCTCTGCGGTGGCGACGAGGCCCGCGAGGCCCGCTCCGACGACGATGACATCAGCATCCATGACGCAGATTGTGTCCTACGCCGGGTTCATCCATCCGCAGCGGCGGGTGGATCGAGCGTCGCGCGACACGGTGTAAATACCGGCGAAATTGCTGTCGTATAGGAGTCGCTAGGGGTCTAGATTCAGCCCTAACATTCATCGTTGGGAGAAAATTTACCATGGCCGTTGACTTCAAGTCTCTGGGCAAGTTCGAACAAGGCGCGCTCGTCGCGGGTGGCTGTCTCGATCATCCTGTCGTTCTTCGGCAAGCTACGTGACGGTGTCGATCGACGGCGGCCAGGCTCGGCGAGTCTCGAGCGGACAGCGCGTGGGACGGCTGCGGCGACCCTCGGCATGCTCCTGGTCATCGCCGCCACCGTGATCGTCGCGGTCAAGGCGTTCGCCAAGGAGAACCTTCCGGATGGTGTTCCGTGGAACCTGGTCGCGCTGCGGCTGCCGGTCTCGGCACGCTGCTGATCATCCTCCGCGCGTTCACCGTACGGCGACGGCGGCCGGGATCGTCGACGTCGGTCCGGGTTGGTCGGGCTGGCTGCTGTTCATCACGACGATCGCGCTGACGGTCTTCACGTTCCTCTCCTTCAAGGAGTCGGGCGAGAAGATGCCGATCTCAACAAGAAGAACGACACGCCGCCGGCTCCGCCTGCTGCGTGACGCACTGAACGACGAAAGGCCCGGCTTCGGCCGGGCCTTTCGTATGTCCTCGAGTGGTCAGGGCGCGATCCGTGCCGCCGCTCAGGAAGCGATACGTGTAGACGTGCAGCAGCAAGAGCCGAACGGCACCGAGAACACCATGCCGATGAGGCACAGCGATCGACCCGCCGGACCGTCACCAGGCCGGCCAGCAGCGATCGCCACCAGCGCATTGCCGAAATTGTTCTTGACCAAGGAGAAGCTGGACTTGAGGGCGGTGATGGGCCCTTGGCCCTGGTCCAGCACGAAAGTACATGCGTGAAGCCCGCGAACAGCCCGAACGCCATCCCCGGCAGGTAGCAGAGCACCGTTCCCGACCAGGGTTCCCAACGCCGTCAGGGCGGCCAGCAGCAGGATGCGCGGAGCGTTCCGGTAGGAGAACAGCGAACCGATTCCAGGCGTCTCGCCGTCGGCGATCCGCAGACCTGTGCGGATGACGCCTGCAAACAGCACCCAGTAGGGGATCAGGAGCAGGAAAAGCGTCCCGTAGCCCACGCCCATCGTGGCGAAGTACCTGCCGATGCCATCGACCTCACCGGTCTGGGTGTCCGTCATGGTGAGCGTCGGATGCGGCACGACGGCGAACACCACGACGATCGCGATGGCATACATGGCGATCATCGCGAGCAACAGGATGACGCCGCCGGTGAGCAGCGTCGCCGTGTTGGCCTTGAACTTGGCCCACGCCCAGGTGAACGCGTTGCCGATCTCGAAGCGGGGCGGACCGTAGTAGCCCGGCGGCGGCGGGTAGTAGCCAGGCGGCGGTGGGCCATACCCGGGAGGTGGCGGGTAGTAGCCCGGAGGCGGTGGACCGTAGCCCTGGGGCGGGGGGTTGTACGGCGGCTGGCCCGGGGGCGGTTCGGTCATGGCCAGAGATTAGCGGTTGGCGAGCCGCAACCACATGTGAACGCGCTCAGGAGGTGAACGGCGGGCGATCGTCGAGGCGTACGGACTGGCGGCCGGCCCAGCGCCACAGGCGGGCGGTGAAGTCGCGGTCCTCGTCAGTGACGAGGTTGCCCATGACCCGCAGGGCGAACGTCATGAGGCGGTGTGACCGCATGCCGACGGGGCCCGCGGTGGGCAGCAGGCGGGGCACCGTGATGAGGCCGGCGAGGCGGCGCGCGATCGAGAACGCCTCGCCGTAGTGCGTCGTGAGCAGCGCGGGCCAGGCGTGCCTGGAGGTCGGTGTGCGTGCGCATGAGCTCGGCGCCGACGCGGCCGGTCTCGAGGCCGTAGTCGATGCCTTCGCCGTTGAGCGGGTTGACGCAGCCGGCGGCGTCGCCGACCAGGATCCAGTTGGGTCCGGCCACGCCGGAGACGGCGCCGCCCATCGGCAGCAGCGCGCTGGTGGGCATACGGAGCTCACCGCTGAGGTCCCACTCCTCGCGGCGCAGGGTCGAGTAGTACTCCATCAGCGGGCGGATCTGCAGGTCGGCGGGCCGCTTGGCGGTGGCGAGGGCGCCGACGCCGAGGTTCACCTCGCCGTCGCCGAGCGGGAAGATCCAGCCGTAGCCGGGCAGCAGCTCGTCGTCCTCGCCGCGGAGCTCGAGGTGCGAGGAGATCCACGGGTCGTCGCTGCGACCGGACTTCACGTATGAGCGACCGGCGACGCCGTAGGCGGTGTCGCGGTGCCACTCGCGGCCGAGGACGCGGCCGAGCGGCGAACGTACGCCGTCGGCGACCACGAGCCGGTTGCACTGGATCGTGTGCGGCGTGCGGTCCTTGCCGAGCTGGAACGTCACCGAGGTGACCTTGCCGGCGGCGTCGCGCTCGGCGTCGACGGCGCGGGCGCCCTCGAACGGGGTGGCGCCGGACTCGAGGGCGACGCGGAAGATCTTGTCGTCGAGCTCGGTGCGGGGGACCGCCGAGCCCCAGTCGGGCAGGGAGCCGCCGGGCCAGGGGAGCAGCAGCTCCTGGCCGAAGCCGGAGGCGCGGAGGCCGCGGTTGGTGCCGTGCCCGCGTACCCACTCCTCGAGCCCGAGTCGCTGGAGCTCGGCGATCGCGCGGGGCGTGAGCCCGTCGCCGCAGGTCTTGTCGCGCGGGAACGTCGCAGCGTCCGCGAGCACGGTGTCCATGCCGAAGCGAGCGGTCCAGGCGGCGGCGGCCGAGCCTGCAGGGCCGGCGCCGACGACGAGGACGTCGGTGGAGGTCGGCAGGGCGGTCATGAGTCGATTCTCCCAGAGGTGGCCACTGGTTGGATGTCACCCATGACATCGCAGGAAACCGCTGCTCAGCCCGACCGCGAGATCCACTACGCGTCCCGCGGATCGTCGTACTACGACGTCATCCTCGCGGTGTTCTGCGTCGTGCTCGTCGTGTCCAACATCGCCGCGACCAAGGCGACCGAGTTCGGCTCCGGCGACGTGTCGCTCGGGCCGGTCCAGATCTGGCCGATCATCTCCGACGGGGGAGCCGTGCTGTTCCCGCTGGCCTACATCCTCGGCGACGTCATGTCCGAGGTGTACGGCTTCAAGGCGGCGCGGCGGGCGATCCTGGTCGGCTTCGGCACGGCGATCATGACGTTCGCGACGTTCCTGATCGTCATGGCAGCTGCCCGGGCGCGAGCTTCTACGAGAACCAGGAGGCGTTCGAGAGCGTCGTCTGGTCCGGCGTGCAGATCGTCGGCGGCGTCGATGGTCGCCTACCTCACGGGCCAGTTCCTCAACTCGTGGGTGCTCGTACGCATGAAGGCCCGCAGCGCCGAGCCCGGGCTGTTCCGCCGGCTCGCGGGCTCGACGGGTGTGGGCGAGGCGGCCGACACGCTGATCTTCTGCGCCATCGCCGCGTCGGCGATCGGGATCACGACGGGTGGCCAGTTCGTCAACTACTTCGTCGTCGGGTTCGTCTTCAAGTGCGCCGTCGAGCTGCTCGTCATGCCGGTCACGATGATCGTCATCAGCCTGCTCAAGGACCGCGAGCCGACCTACTGGGCGTAGATCGATCTGTCGGCATTTCCCGATGGAGGGCCTAGCGAGGAATGGTGCACTCAGCGCAAGGGGACTTGTCACGCCACCACGTCGCTTGCAACCCTCGGTGGTCGTGACTCGGACGCGAGCGCCTCGCTGGCGAAACGCGTCAGGCGTAGAACTTGGCGAGGAACTCGGCTTTGAACTCGGCGAACGTGCCGGCCTCGATGTGCGTACGCATGTCGTCGACGAGCCGCACGGTGAACCGCTCGTTGTGGATCGTCGCGAGGGTCGCCGCGACGTACTCCTTGGTCTTGAACAGGTGGTGCAGGTACGCCTTGGAGTAGTGCGCGCACGTGTAGCAGTCGCACTCGGGATCGATCGGCCCGAAGTCGCGCCGTGACGCTGCGACGTTGAGGTTGTAGCGGCCGGTCAGGGCGTAGACCCGCGACGACCGGGCGACCCGCGACGGTGAGACGCAGTCGAACGTGTCGCAGCCGTTCTCGACGGCGGTGAACAGGTCGTCGGGCTCGCTGATGCCCAGCAGGTGCCGCGGCTTGTCGTCGGGCAGCTCCTCGTTGACCCAGCGGACGATCGTGCCGAGGTTCTCCTTCTCGATCGCGCCGCCGACGCCGTAGCCGTCGAAGTCGAGCCCGACGAGCCCGCGCGCAGCGGCGCGACGCAGGTCCTCGTGCTGCGCGCCCTGCACGACGCCGAACAGCGCCTGCGCCGGCTTGTCGGCCCGCTCGGCAGAGAGCCGGTGGTGCTCGACGACGCATCGCTCGGCCCACGCCTGCGTACGTTTGATCGACTCCTCCTGGTAGCCGCGCGAGTTCATCAGCGTCGTGAGCTCGTCGAACGCGAACATGATGTCGGCGCCGAGCTGGTGCTGGATCTGCATCGACACCTCGGGGGTGAACCGGTGCTTGGAGCCGTCGAGGTGCGACGTGAACGTCACGCCGTCGTCGTCGACGAGCGCGAGCCGGTCCTTGCCCTCGGCGATGACGTCGTCGGGCTCGCACGCCGTGCGCGTCCATCGAGAGCGTCTTCTTGAAGCCCGGCGCCGAGCGACAGCACCTGGAAGCCGCCGGAGTCGGTGAACGTCGGCCCGCGCCAGTTCATGAACGCGCCGAGACCGCCGGCCTCGTCGATGATGTCGGCGCCGGGCTGCAGGTAGAGGTGGTACGCGTTGGCGAGCAGCGCCTGCGCACCGAGGTCGGCCATCGCCTCGGGCAGCACGGCCTTGACCGTGGCGCGGGTGCCGACCGGGATGAACGCCGGAGTGCGGATCTCGCCGTGCGGGGTCGTGATCGTGCCGCGTACGCCCGAGCGCGCCCTCGAGCTCCTTGCCGACGGTGAACACGTCCGGCATCCAATCAGGTCCAGAGCGGCCACGCGTACAGCACCGACCAGCGCGGCGAGCGTGAGCAGCAGGAAGATCGCGTTCCACACCGCGGCCGGCAGGAACGTCAGCCGCGCGAGGATGTCGGCGTCGGTCGTACGCGTGCGCACGCGTCGGCGATGCGCCCACAGGTCGAGCGTCATGCGCGGCGCGGCGACGAGCAGGAACCAGGCGAACGCCAGCGCGGCGAAGTCCTGCACCCGCTCGGGCGCGCGCCAGATCAGCAGGCCCACGGCGGCCCCGCTGAGCCCGACGACGACCAGCCCGAACCAGTTGCGGATGTACAGCAGCATCAGGGCGAGCGTGGCCAGCCCGGCATACAGCGCCCACGGCGTGTGCCCGCCGTCGACGAGCAGCACCGACCCGAGCCCGAGGGCCGCAGGCGCGAGATAGCCGGCCGCCGCCGTCGCGATCATGCCGGCACCCCGGGGCTTCCCGCTGGAGACGGTCAGCCCCGAGGTGTCGCTGTGCAGGCGTATGCCGTTGAGCCGGCGGCCGGTGAGCACCGCGACGACCGCATGCCCGGCCTCGTGCACCAGGGTCACGAGGTGCCGGGTCGCTCGACCACACGGGCGGGATGACGACGAGTGCGACAGCTGTCGCCGCGGCCGCCTGATGCGTGTCCAGGGCGGTCAGCCGGTCTGCCGGTCCACGAGCTCGACGCGCGTGGCGTCGCGCTCCGAAGCGCCCATCGCCGCGGCGACCCGGTGGTGCACGGCGCCCTCGCTGTGGCGGCTCTGCCGGTCGAGCGTCAGGCCCAGCGCGGTCTGCGCCCACATGCTCGTGGGCTCCAGCTCGATGAGCCGGCGGAACGCCTCTTCGGCGGGCGGCAGGTGCGCCGCCGCGAAGTGGGCCCGGCCCAGCAGCTCCCATCCTGCGGAGTTGTCCGGCTCGGCCTCGACGACCTTGCGGAGCACGCGCGCCGCATCGCGCGGGAAGCGCGAGTCGAGCAGCTCCTCGCCGTAGCGGTAGGCGTCGAACAGGTCGAGCGACTCGATCTTGTCGTCGCTGATGTTCGGGGTCATGTAGATGGTCATGAGGCCTCCTTCCAGGGCGTCGGCCGGGTCAACGCCGCCATGACGGGGTTCATTCCGTCGGCTCGGTCGACTCGGTCGGCGTCGGTGTGGGGGTCGTCGCCGATGGCGCTCGGCGTGGGTGTCGTGGCCGTGGGGGTCGGGGTGGTCGTCGTGCGCTGTCGGGGTCGGCGTCGTGGTGGGCTCGGTCGTCGGATCGCTCGGCTCGGGCTTGCCCTTGTCGCCGCCGAAGGTGTCGCCGATCGTGGTGCCCTTGGAGCCGTCGAGCGTCTCGACCGGTGACCAGCTCGTACGTCGAGATCGCGGCGAGCGCCAGGGCCAGGACGACGACGGTCGTCACGATGATGGTCTTCCAGTGCAGCCGCGGTGCGGGCTCGTCGGGGACGAACTCGGCGCGCTTGACCGGCGCGTCCTCGGCGGCCTGGTCGAGGGTCTCGGCGATCTCGCCGTCCTCCTCGACCCGCCGCTGGATCACCGTGCCGCTGGCGGTGGTGACGAGCAGCGTGCGGCCCTTGTCGAGCGTACGGGCGTAGAACGCCGACGTGAGCGTGACGACCGCGCTGCCGACGGCGGCGCCGACGAGGGTGCCGGCGACGCCGAGCGATGAGGCGATCCAGGCGGCCGTGACGGCGGCCAGGACGCTTGCGGCGAGCTGGAACCAGGACACCTCACCCAGGAATCCGCGACGTCGAGACATACCGGCCAGACTAGATGGGCGGAGCCGAATGTCTTGGCGGCCAGCGTGTCGACCTCGTCGAGCCAGGTCTTCGCGCTGCTCGGCCGTGGAGTCGCCGACCGGGCGCAGCACGGTGCGGGTGACCCGTGGTCCGCCGAGGTAGGGCGCGACGCAGCGACCCCAGATCGAGGCGAGCGGATCCTTGTAGAGGTCGCGCTCCCGCTCGTCGGTCGTGTCGGACGTGTTGACGACGAACAGCTCGGCGATCGGGGCGAGCGGCTCGGGATAGCCGGTGGCCTCCGCGAGGCGATAGGCGACGCCGGGCACGACCACGCGATCGATCCAGCCGGTCAGGATCGCGGGCGGCATGCCCCACCAGTTGGGGTGCACGACGACGAGACCCTCGGCGCGGCGCAGCTCCTCGCGGTGCAGCGCCACCATCGGGTCGTTCTCGCGGGCGAGGATCGACTCGATCGCCTCGCCGCTGGTGTGCGACTCCTCGGCGGTCAGCACGGGGTCGAACAGCTCGGCGTACAGGTCGTGGGACCGCACCTCGTGGCCCAGGTCGACCAGCCGCTCGCCGATCCGTTCGGCCAGGGCGTGGCAATAGCTCGTGGCGCGCGGGTGGGCCAGCAGGAGCATCACGGTCGCCATGGTTGACGATTCTGGCAGTCCCGGCGCGCTTCGTGCCGGGTGATCGGGCGTGTCACCGGCCAGTCTCCACGATTGTGTCGGTCCCGGTTGCGAGACTGACCCCATGGAGACTCGTCTCGTGCTTCTCGTCGGACTCGCGCTCGGCCTCGTCGCTGGGCTGGTTGTTCGGCCGCGCGCCGGCGCGCGTGGCCACGTCGGCGTCGATCCCGAGGTGCTCGAGGCACGCCACGCGGCGGTGGTCTCCCAGCTCCGTCACGACGAGGCCGTCGTGCGTGCCGAGTCGAGCAGCAGCTCGCGGCCGCCCAGGCGTCCGTCGAGGGTCTGCGTGAGCAGCTCGTCCAGGCTCAGGAGCAATACCGTCACACGCTCGAGACGCACCGCAACGAGACCCGCCAGCGTGAGGCGTGCGGCGCAGACCGAGAGCAAGGTGCTCCAGAAGCTCGCGCCGGTCGCGGCCCAGCTCAAGGACATGCAGCAGAAGGTGCTCGACCTCGAGAAGCAGCGCAGCGAGCAGCACGGCGACCTCGCCGCCCAGATCCGGGCGACCCGGCAGAGCGCCGAGCAGTCCAAGATGGCCGCCGAGACGCTGTCGGCCGCGCTGCGCAACAACTCGGTGCGCGGTGCCTACGGCGAGCTCCAGCTCAAGACGCTGGTCGAGTCGGCCGGGCTGCTCAACCGCATCGACTACTCGGTGCAGGAGTCGATCTCGGCCGACTCCGGCGCCCGCCGCCCGGACATGGTGATCAAGCTGCCCGGCCGCAAGCAGGTCGCGATCGACTCCAAGGTGCCGTTCAGCGCGTTCATCGACTCGTTCCGCGAGGACATCAGCGAGACCGAGCGCAAGTCGCTCCAGGCGCAGCACGCCAAGCAGGTCCGCGGGCACGTCGACGCCCTGGCCGGCAAGGAGTACTGGACGGGTCTGCCGGTCAGCCCCGAGTACACGATCGCGTTCATCCCGAGCGAGGCGATCCTCAACACCGCGCTCGACGCCGATCCCACCCTGCTGGAGTACGCCTTCAGCCGCGGCATCGTGCTGGCCACGCCGGTCAACCTCTGGGCCACGCTCAAGACCGTCGCACTGACGTGGAAGCAGGAGGACCTCGCCGAGAACGCCCAGGAGCTGGTCGACCTCGGCCGCGAGCTCTACAAGCGCCTGGGCAAGCTGTCCGACCACGTGTCCAAGCTCGGTCGCTCGATCGAGACCACGGTCCGCTCCTACAACGACTTCGCCGGGCTCGCTCGAGGGTCGCGTGCTGGTGACCGCCCGCAAGCTCGACGGCATCGACGAGGCCAAGCTGCTGGGCGAGGTCAAGCAGATCGAGGGCGACACGCGCCGGCTCACGGCGAGCGAGTTCACCGCGCTCGAGGAGACCGGCATCGCCCGCCCGGAGATCGACTTCGAGCAGGTCGGCCTGCCGATCCTGCGCGAACGACGACGAGCGCACCGCCTGAGCCTTCAGCCCCGCTGAGAGTGACGTTCTGCAGGCTCGTTTCGGCGTGTCGCCTGCAGAACGTCACGCTCACGGTGGGCTCAGCGGAGGGCCTGCTCCAGGTCGCCGATCAGGTCGCTGATGTCCTCGATGCCGACGGACAGGCGTACGAGGTCGTCGGGCACCTCGAGCAGTGATCCCTCGGTCGAGGCGTGCGTCATCGCGCCGGGGTGCTCGATCAGCGACTCGATGCCGCCGAGGCTCTCCGCCAGGGTGAACAGCTCGGTGCGGGCGCAGAAGTCGAGCGCCGCCTGCTTGCCGGCCGGCCAGGCGTACGGAGATCATGCCGCCGAACCGCCGCATCTGCTTCGCCGCCACCTCGTGGCCCGGGTGCTCCGGGAGTCCCGGGTAGAGGATCGACGCGATGGCCGAGTGCCCCTGCAGGAACTCCACGACCGCCTCGGCGTTGTCGCAGTGCTTGTCCATGCGCACCGCGAGCGTCTTGGCGCCGCGCATCGTCAGGTAGGCGTCGAACGGGCCCGGCACGCCGCCGGCTCCGTTCTGCAGGAACGCGAACGCCGTGTCGAGCTCGTCGTCGTCGGTGACGAGGGCTCCGCCGACGACGTCGGAGTGGCCGCCGAGGTACTTCGTCGTCGAGTGCAGCACGATGTCGGCGCCCAGGGCCAGCGGCTGCTGGAGGTAGGGCGAGGCGAACGTGTTGTCGACGACGAGCTTGGCGTCGGCTGCGTGGGCGATCTCGCTGATCGCGGCGATGTCGCCGACGTTGAGCAGGGGATTGGTCGGCGTCTCGATCCACACGGCCTTGGTCTCGGGCCTGATCGCGGCGCGGATCGCGTCGAGGTCGTTGACCGCGGCGACCGTGTAGGTGATGCCCCACTGGGTGAACACCTTGTCGATCAGGCGGAACGTGCCGCCGTACGCGTCGTCGGGGATCACGAGGTGGTCGCCGGGCCGCAGCAGTGCGCGGATCGCGCAGTCGGTGGCCGCCATGCCGGAGCTGAACGCCCGGCCGTGGGCGCCACCCTCGAGCGCGGCGAGGTTGGCCTCGAGCGCCGTACGGGTGGGGTTGCCGGTGCGGGCGTACTCGTAGCCGGCCCGCATGCCGCCGACGCCGTCCTGGGCGAACGTCGACGACGCGTAGATCGGCACGTTGACCGCGCCGTTCTCGGCGTTGGGCTCATAGCCGGCGTGGATCGCCCGGGTCGCGAAACCCTGCCACGCGCCCTCGTCCTGCGTGCTCTTCTTCTCGCTCATGCCGCACCGTGAAACCCACGATACGGAGATGCCGGCATGCTGCCCATTGTTCGCTCGCTGGCGCTCGCTCAGACATGCACCCAGGAGGTCGTGGCGGGTCAGGACGCCGAGCGGCTTGCCGTCCTCGATGACCATGACCGCGTCGCTGGTGTGGAGCGCCTCGAGGGCGTCGTCGATGCTCTCGCCGGAGCCGAGCAGCGGGAGCGGCGGCTCCATGTGCTGCGAGACGGCGTCGGTCAGCAGGGCGCGGCCCTCGAACACGGCGCTGATCAGCGCGCGTTCGTTGACGCTGCCCGCGACCTCGCCGATCACGACCGGCGGCTCGGGGCCGACGACGGGCATCTGCGAGACGTTGTACTCGCGGAGGATCTCGATCGCGTCGCGGATCGTCTCGGACGGGTGCGTGTGCACGAGGTCGGGCATGCCGCCGGACTTGCGTACGCAGGAGGTCGCCGACGGTCATCTCGTGCACCTTGCCGTCGAGCGGCTCGCGCAGGAACCCGTAGGACGACATCCAGTCGTCGTTGAAGACCTTGGAGAGGTAGCCGCGGCCACCGTCGGGCAGCAGCACGACGACCAGGGCGTCGGGGCCGGCCTCCGCAGCGACCTGCAGCGCAGCGACGGTCGCCATGCCGCACGAACCGCCGACCAGCAGGCCCTCCTCGCGGGCGAGGCGACGGGTCATCTCGAACGAGTCGGCGTCGCTGACGGCGATGATCTGGTCGGGGACCGCCGGGTCGTACGCGCTGGGCCAGAAGTCCTCGCCGACACCTTCGACGAGGTAGGGCCGGCCGGTGCCGCCGGAGTAGACGGAGCCCTCGGGGTCGGCGCCGATGACCTTGACCTTGCCGCCGGAGACCTCCTTGAGGTAGCGGCCGGCGCCGGTGATCGTGCCGCCCGTGCCGACGCCGGCGACGAAGTGCGTCACCTTGCCGTCGGTGTCGGCCCAGATCTCGGGGCCGGTCGTCTCGTAGTGGCTCTCGGGGCCGGCGGGGTTGGAGTACTGGTCGGGCTTCCAGGCGCCCTCGGTCTCGCGCACGAGGCGGTCCGAGACGTTGTAGTAGCTGTCGGGGTGGTCCGGCGGGACGGCGGTGGGGCACACCACGACCTCGGCGCCGTAGGCCCGCATGGTGTTGCGCTTGTCCTCGCTGACCTTGTCGGGGCACACGAAGATGCAGTGGTAGCCGCGCTGCTGGGCGACGAGCGCGAGGCCGACGCCGGTGTTGCCGGAGGTCGGCTCGACGATCGTGCCGCCGGGCTTGAGGGCTCCTGACGCCTCGGCGGCGTCGACCATCTTGACCGCGATGCGGTCCTTGGCGCTGCCGCCGGGGTTGAGGTACTCGATCTTGGCGGCCACGGTCGCGGATCCCGCGGAGGTGACCGAGTTGAGACGGACCAGCGGGGTGTTGCCGATCAGCTCAACGATGTGGTTTGCAATGGGCATGTCGTCATTCTTGCACTCGTGGCTCGCCGGGATCCTGACGTCGTCAGGGCTTGGTGAGCACGGGTGCGGCCTCGCGGACGTCGAGCTCTGCGGCCGGTCCCGAAGCCTGCAGTGTCTGCCCGATCGTCTGCCACGCGCCGCCGTCGACGCGATAGCGAACGCGATAGGTCACATCGACGCGCGGATGCACGTCATCGGCCGGCTCGCGGTAGCGATGGGTCACGTCCATCGCCGGGTAGGGCTTGCCGGGCCGGCTCGTCGTCGACGCTGTGCCGTCGTCGTGCACCCACGTGTAGCGGACCGGTTCGGCGCTCAGGTCGATGTCGAAGCCCAGCAGCGTGATGCTGCGTTCGAACGGCTGCGGCCGGGTGTAGAAGATCGTCTCGATGTTGACGAGCGTCTCCTCGCCGGGCTGGATCCGCACCTTGAGGCTCGGCAACCCGATCTCCCGCACCGCCCGCAAGATGTCCCCCTCAGTGAGCTCCGGGTCGTCGGCGTCGGGCTCGTCAGCGAAGTCCGCGCAGGGCGCAACGAGTCCCCGGCTCGAGTTCGTCAGGGAAGCAGTGAAACTTGAGACGGTTCTGTGACTTCGTGGGGTCGGCAGCCGCGTTCCTGGCTCGCCGATGCCTGGCTTGTGGTCTGATTCACCTTCAGCACGATGTCGAACTTTGGGCCTCCGGGCTCGGGCATCGACTTCGGCGTCGGCGCCGAGCTGGACATGCCAAGAGGAGCGACGATGCAGCGACGCAGCGACGGCTCATGACGCTTCATCGCCGATCCGAGACCTCATGAGTCGTCGCCAGGCATCCGTGACTGGTCAGACGAAGATCGATCGAATGTCGTCTTCGGCGTTGCCGGCGCGAGCTTCGTCTGAGCTGACTTCCGACGTCGGCCTGCGGCGCGTCACGTTGGCGATCGACGTCACGGTCTGCCGGATCTAGCTCCGAGCTCGACAGGTCTCTCGAGCGTCCAATCGCTGCCCTTGAAGTAGCCGCCGGCTTTGTAGGTGTCGCGGTAGAGCTTGATGTAGCTCTGGCAGCCTTCGCAGTCCGGCGACGAGAGTCGGGACAGCTCTTCGACGTCGCCGGTGTTGGAGGCGTAGTTGAAGACGTCGATGTAGTGCTTGACGAAGGCTGCAGCGCCTTCGGGCGTGTCTTCCTTGGCCTGGGCCGGCATCGTCGGCGGGGTTGCCGTCGGCGTTGCCGAGGTGGCGGTGCGCTTCGGTTCCTTGGGCTCAGGATCTGACGAGCACGCGCCAAGGGTCAGCAGGACCGCCAGAACAATTCCCCCGAATCGCATGTCCGAGAAACTACCGAAACACGCGACGTTCTGTCAGCCCCCGGCGCGGCGCTGTGGACAAACCAGGATCAGGGTCGCAGCGGGCGGCCCTGGGCGTCGTTCGGCTCACCCGTGAGCATGAGGATGCCGTCGATGAACGGCCACAGCGCGCCGATGCCACAGGTGAAGATCGTGACGAGGAGCTGGGCGACGCCCGTGCCGGTGTCGCCGATGTAGAACCGGCCGATGCCGAACGGCAGCAGGATGTTGCAGCAGGCCGGCGATGAGCTTCTGCTTGTCCGAGTACGGCACGCCCGTCACCGGGTGCACGCCCCACGGCGCGCCGGCGTGGGCGCCGAACGCGTAGCCGGGCGGCGGCGGGTACCCGCCCGGAGGCGGCTGATAGCCCGGCGGCGGACCGTAGCCCGGCGGCGGCGGTGCGGAACCGCCCGGAGGGGGCGGCGGCGGGTTGACCCGGCCGTAGTCGGGCTGGCCACCCTCGAGCGGAACGGTCGGCTCGTTGTGGTCGGGCTCGGGCTGCTCCGGCGGTGTCGACGTCATGCCGCCACCCTAGGGGCTTACACCACCGCTCCGGTCGAGCGCCCGTCGTCGATCTTGGCGTACGGATCGATGACCCGCGTGCCGGGATCCGAGGGGTCGTACGGCCACCGCTCCTCGAGCACGACCGCCAACGCCGAGGCGGTGAAGATCGTCGACAGGATGCCGACCGACAGCCCCAGCAGCAGCGCGATCGCGAAGTCGGTGAGCGAGTCGCCGCCGAGCACCGCCAGCGCGGCGAGGATGAACATCGCGCCGAGTCCCGTGTTGATCGTGCGGGGGATCGTCTGCAGGATCGCCTCGTTGACCACGTCGCGCAGCGGCCGCTTGCGGTTCTCGCGCGTATGTTCGCGGATGCGGTCGAACACCACGATCGTGTCGTTGACCGCCAGGCCGATGATCGACAGCACCGCCGCGAGGAACACGCCGTCGATCGGCTTGCCCCACCACGCGAACACGCCGACGACCGTCAGGACGACCGACATCATCGACAGCACGGCCGCCGCGGCGTACGTCCAACGGAACCGCCACGCGAGATAGATCATCTGGGCGGCGATCGCGATGCCGAACGCGATGAGCGCCTTGTCGCGCAGCTCCTTGCCGAGGCTGGGCCCGACGAGCTCGTCGCGCTCCTTCTCGACGTTGCCGGCGACGCTGGCGAGGGCGTCCTGGATCTCGACCGCCTCGTCGTTCGAGACGTCCTCGACGCGGACCGTGATGTTCTCCAGGTCGCCCTCGCCCGACGAGGACTGCACGACCGCCTTGGCGAAGCCGGCATCGCTGACGGCCTCGCGGGCGTCCTCGACGTCGACCTGCTGCGACGTCGAGAACTCCAGCAGGCGACCACCGGTGAACTCGACGCCGAGGTTGAGCCCGCGCAGCGCGATGCCGCCGATCGAGAGCACCGCGACGACGAGGGTCGCCGCGATCCACGTGCCGCTGCGCTTCATGAGGTCAGGCCCGCTCTCGGTCAGCCACTTGCGGATCCGACCGGTTCCGCTGATGCCGCTGAGCGCAGGATGCCTGCGGACGTACGCCCGGCGCATCGCCCACTCGGTGAGCACGCGGGCCACGACCAGTGCCGAGACCATCGAGGCGATGACGCCGATCGACAGCGTGACGCCGAAGCCCTTGACCGGCCCGGACGCGAAGAAGAACAGCAGCGCCGGCCGCCAGCAGGGTCGTGACGTTGGAGTCGATGATCGCCGACCACGCCTTGTTGAAGCCCGTGTTGAGGGCGGGGGAGAGGCCACCAGCCGTACGTTCGGCATACTCCTCCCGCGCTCGTTCGAACACCAGCACGTTGGCGTCGATCGCGAGCCCGATCGCGAGCACGAAGCCGGCGAGCCCGGGCAGCGTCAGCGTCGCACCGAGCCAGACCAGGAGCCCGTACGAGATCAGGGCATAGGTGCCGAGCGCGATCGTGGCGAGCAGGCCGACCAGCCGGTAGACGAACATGATGAACAGGCCGGTCAGGATGATGCCGATGATGGCGGCTTCGATCGACGCCTTGATCGCCACGTCGCCGAGTGTCGCGCCGACGGTCCGCTGCTCGATGACCTCGACGGGGACCGGGAGCGCGCCGCCCTTGATCAGCACGGCCAGGTCCTTGGCCTCGGACTGCGAGAAGTCGCCGGTGATGCTGGTGCTGCCGCCTCCGCCGGAGCTGCACAGCGCGGGCACGACGCCTGGCGACGAGATGACCTTGTCGTCGAGCACGATCGCGACCCGGTTGCCGGCTGCCGTGTTGGCGCAGGCGTCGGACACGAGCTGCTTCCACCCGCCGCTGCCCTGACCGTTGAAGTCGACGTCGACGGTCCATTGCCCGAGGCCTTGCGGGTCGGACTGGGCCGCTGCGTCCTTGACGCCGTTGCCGTCGAGCAACGCCTTGCCGACGATCAGCGGTGCGCCGGTCTCGTCGTTGCAGGAGCTTCTCGCCCTTCGGCCGGCTTCTCGCCGGGGGAGGTCGGCACCCGAAGCACTTCGTGGAACGAGAGCTGCGCGGTCTGGCCGATGACCTTGGCCGCCTCGCGCGGATCCTGGACGCCGGGCAGCTCGACGATGATGCGGGTGTCGCCGGAGCGGGCCAACGTCGGCTCGGCGACACCGAGCGCGTCGACGCGCCCTCGCAGCACGCTGAGCGCGCGGTCGGTCGACTCGGCGTCGGCCTTGACGCGGTCGGAGTCCTTGGTCTGCAGCACGATCTGGGTGCCGCCCTTGAGGTCGAGTCCGAGCTTGGCCGAGCTGGTGAGGGCGAGCAGGAGTGAGACGGCGACGACGGCGAATGCGGCGACGGCGCGCCACAGGGGTGCACGGGAAGACATGGGTCAGCTTTCGAGGAACACGCCGAGATGGCGCGGGTGGACGGGTGGGTGGCGCGGGCTCAAAGAGCCGGCGGCGCCCGTCCGGTCGGGGTGACGAGGTCACTCCCGGTGCGTACGACATCGGCCTCGGCCGCTGCGATCGTCCCTGTCGCGCGTACGTCGGATGCTGCGCTCGGCGGCGTCGTGGCGAGGTCGAGGTGCAGCGGGGCCTGCTGGTGGTGCGCCGGAGGCACGGCGTGCTGGATGCGCGCGGCCTTGGCGGCAGTGCCGGCGTGACTCGTGCCCGAGACGGTGAGCCGTTGAGCCGGCGCGCGGGTCGGCCCGCCGAACGTCACGAGCAGGACGGCGACCAGCGCAGCCGTCAGGGCAGCGGCGATCCTGCGCGCTGCGGGCCTCGAGAACATCTGGCGAGTGTACGTGAGGCGAGACGGTCGACGGCCGCATCCGATCTGCTGCCTAGGCTGGAGTCATGACGACCTCCCGCACGCTTGGAACCAGCGACATCGCCGTCTCGACCGTGGGCGTCGGATGCAACGCCTTCGGCACGCGCATCGACGCCGACCAGACCAAGGCGGTCGTGGACGCCGCCTTCGAGCACGGCATCACTTCTTCGACACCGCCGACACGTACGGCACCGGGCAGAGCGAGCAGCTCCTGGGCGAGGCGCTGCGGGGCCGCCGCGACGAGGTCGTCATCGCGACGAAGTTCGGCATGGACATGCAGGGTGTCAACGGCGACGACGGTGGCCGGCGCGGCACGGCGACGTACGTGCGTACGGCCGCCGAGGCGAGCCTCAAGCGGCTCGGCACCGACCACATCGACCTCTACCAGCTGCACACGCCGGACCCCTCGACGCCGATCGAGGAGACGCTGGGCGCGATGACCGAGCTCGTCAAGGAGGGCAAGGTCCGCGCGATCGGCAGCTCCAACCTGCAGGCCTGGCAGCTCGTCGACGCCGACTGGATCTCGCGGACCGCGGGACTCGAGTCGTTCGTCACCGCGCAGAACGAGTACTCCCTCTACAACCGCACCGCCGAGACCGAGCTCGTCCCGGCCTGCCTGGCGCTGGGCGTCGGCGTGCTGCCGTACTTCCCGCTCGCGTACGGCCTGCTGACCGGCAAGTACCGCCGGGGCGAGGCCGCGCCCGCGGGCACGCGCCTCGCGGTCCAGGCCGACCGTCTCGCGAGCGCCGACTGGGACCGCATCGAGGCGCTCGAGTCATTCGCGTCGGCCCGTGGCATCTCGATCCTCGAGCTGGCGATCGGTGGCCTCGCGGCGCAGCCTGCGGTGACGAGCGTGATCGCCGGCGCCACCAAGCCCGAGCAGATCGCCGCCAACGCCGCGGCCGGGGCAGTGGACGCCGACGCCTGAGGACCTCGACGAGCTGTCGGAGATCGGCCGTCCCGCGCAGTCGTACACGACGTTCGCGCCGCGGCGCTGAACCGCTGAGGAGAGGATCGCGTCGGGCCGGGAAGCGCCTCACGGCGCGTGGCCGCTCGAAGCGGCTAATTTTGGGACCCGGGGCTACCGCGGCCCGACGCGTGCACCAGCCTAACCGAGCAGAGGCGCAACTCAAGTCACCCCGCACGGCCGACGTGACCGAGATCAATCCAGGGATCAGTGCAAGCGGGATGAGCGCTCGAGCTCGGCGGCCCGGCGCAGGTGCACAGCGGTGTCGACGAGCTTCGCCGCGCTCTGCGGATCGCCGCTGTCGAGCTGCGCGCGACCGACCCCGACGATGTGCGCGAACGCCGCTGCGCGGTCGAGCGTCACGTCGAAGTCGTCGCCGACGATGCCCCGCACGACGGTGTCGACGAGCGCGATGACCTCCTCGGGACCCGGGGGATCGACGACGCCCGCAAGCGCCTCCTGCACGGGCGCGTACGCCTTGCCGGCCGCGAACTCACGGGCGGCCTGCTCGGGCTGTCGGTAGACCCAGGTGCGCAGCAGATAGAGCCGCCACAGCGCACCGGCGAGGCTGTCGGCCGCGGCATGCGACCACAGGTCGGCGATGACGCCGAGGCCCTCCTCGTCGGCCAGGTGCAGCACCCGATCGACGAGGCCCTGGTCGTCGCCGGAGCGCGGGCCGCGAACCAGCAGGGTCGCGATGCGGTGACCGGCAGCCGCCATCTCGGCTGGGTCGGCGCCGTCGGCCTGTGCCTCGAACAGCGCAGAGCCGGGCAGCGACGGTCGCTTGAACTCGTTCATGCTCACTGCCGCCCCCGTCGAGAATCCCTCCGGTCATGCGACAACCGTAACCGCGAGCACCCAAGATCAGGCGCTCTGGACGACCTTGTTTTCGGTCGGTGTCGCGGCGGACCGTGGGCTTGCGCAGGTAGAGCGGCAGGATGACCGCGAGGTAGCCCGCCCAGCACATCGCCTGCAGCCAGGACGGGTTGGGCTGGAAGTTGACGGTGCCCTTGAGCAGCGTGCCGTACCAGCTGTCGGCGGGGATGGTCGACTCGATGTTGAAGACCTGGTTGCCGAGGTTGGCGATGCTGCCGACGTCGCCGGTCAGGCGCGGCAGGAAGCCGGCCTCCTGCAGGTCGTACACGCCGTATGCCAGGACGCCCGCGGCCACGATGATCAGCAGGAAGCCGGTGATCGTGAAGAACTTGCCGAGGTTGACCTTGATCGCTCCGCGGTAGATGCCGATGCCGAGGAGGATCGCGATGATGATGCCGAGAGTCGCGCCGATGAACGGCTGCGGGTTGTCTGCGCCCTCGATCGTGCTCCACATGATGGCCGCGGTCTCGAGGCCTTCGCGGCCGACCGTGAGGAAGGCGACGAGCGCGATCGCGCCGTTGCCGAGGGCGACGGCGGAGGCCATCTCGCCCTCGAGCTCCTTCTTGAGGCCGCGTGCGGTGCGGCGCATCCAGAAGATCATCCAGGTCACCAGCCCTGCGGCCAGGATCGACAGGGTGCCGCCGACGCCTTCCTGGGCCTTGAACGACAGCTGCTCGAACGCGAGCGTGATGAACGTGAACGACCGCGATCACGAGGCGCGAGCGCGGCGAGCGACGCCGATCCATACGTAGCGGATCTCGTGTCGCCGCTTGGTCTTGACCAGATAGGCGATGAGGATGCTGACGATCAGGCTGGCTTCGAGGCCCTCGCGGAGACCGATCAGGAGGTTGGCGAACACCTCCTCGATCGTAACTTAGGTCGTACTTACCTAGACCACCCAGAACCTAAGAAGTAGGTCACACGGACTCAGACCTGAGCGCCGCCGTCAGGGGATCGATGATCAGGCCGATCTGCCACGCGCGTGCGCCATCGGCCGTCAACGCCTCGGTGACCGTGTCGACCGTGATCGGCGTGGGCGGCTCCCAGGCGAGGTTGCGGACGACCTGCGGGCTGATGAGGTTCTCGGTCGGCAGATCGTGCTTCTCGGCGAGCTCGACGACGACCTCGCGGCTGCGAGCGAGCCGGTCGGCGGCTTCGGGGTTCTTGTCGGCCCAGGCGCGCGGGGGCGGCGGGCCGTCCGTACGTTGACCGGTCGTCGGCAGCTCGGACTCGTCGAGGGTCAGGCCGCGCTCGACGGCGTCGTACCACTCGCTGAGGAACCGTCGCGGCCCGCGATTCTTCATGATGCGCATCGACTTGAGCGCGTTGGCGTCCTGCGGGGGATTGACCGCGATCTCGAGGATCGAGGTGTCGGGCAGGATGCGACCGGGTGTGGTGTCGCGGGCCTCGGCGATCGCGTCGCGGGCCTCCCAGATCTCGCGGACCAGGCCGAGTGCGCGGCGGCCGCGAGCCTTGTGGATGCCGGACGTACGCCGCCACGGCTCCTTGCGCTCGGGCGGGCCCTGGAACGACAGCAGCGCCTCGAACTCCTCGGCCGCCCAATCGCGCTTGCCGGCCTTCTGGAGCTCGGCGTCGATCAGGTCGCGGAGCTCGACCAGCACCTCGACGTCGAGGGCGGCATAGACGAGCCATGGCTCGGGCAGCGGGCGGGTCGACCAGTCGGCGGCCGAGAACTCCTTGGCCAGGCTGAGGCCGAGGTAGTGCTCGACCAGCGCGGCCAGACCCACACGGGGCAGGTTGAGCAGCCGGCCCGCGAGCTCGGTGTCGAACAGCGACTCGGGATAGAGGCCGACCTCGGCGAGGCACATCAGGTCTTGCGTCGCGGCGTGCAGGATCCACTCGTTGCCGTCGAACGCGGTGTCGAGCGGCACGAGGCTGTCGAACGCGGTGGGGTCGATCAGGTGCGTGCCGGAGCCCTCACGGCGTACCTGGACGAGGTAGGCCCGCTGGGAGTAGCGGTAGCCGGATGCTCGCTCGGCGTCGAGGGCGATCGGACCCGTGCCGGCGGCGATGCGCTCGCACGTGTCGCGCAGCAGCTCGGGGGTGTCGACGACCGGCGGCAGCGGGTCGCGGAGCTCGAGGCGCGGCGCTTGGGGTGTGACCGGCTCCGGCGTCTCGTCTGCGATGGCGTCGGTCGGGATCTCGTCGGGGGTGGGATGGTCGGAAGAGGTCAACGGACACCACGCCTGCGCGGGTAGGGGGATGACTCCGGGTGCCAGCGGCGGCAGGCCGGCGATCGCGCACAACAGGTTGGACCACGCCGCCGCATGGGAGTCCATGCCGGGCGTCGGGCGCGCTCGGTCAGCGGCGTCCAGGAGGCGCGCACCTCGATCTGCGCGTCGGATCCGTCGGCCTCCATCTCGCCGAAGCCCTCGGATCGTACGACCGTGACGCTGCCGCTGCCGGCCGTGTAGCCGCTGCCGTACGCCTCGAGGGCCTCGGTCAGCCAGCTCCAGCCGACGCTGGGCAGCACAGGATCGGCGGCCATGTCGGCCTCGATGTCTGCGCGCGCAAAGGTCACACAACGGAACGTACCGCCCCAGGCGTCGTTTCCGGCAGGGTCGTGCAGCAGGATGAACCGCCCGGTCGCCAGCTCGTCCTCGCCGACGAGCACGTCACCGCTGATCGCGAACGCGTGCGGGGCGATGCGTTGGGGCGCAGGCATCTCGTCGACCACGACCTCGGGTCGAAGGACGGCTTGCCGGATCAGCTCCACCGCAGCGGTGAACTGCGCGGGGGTGCGGTCGATGTCGCTTCGGGCTCCCACCCTGTGATCGTAGGCCTGCCGGGGTCAGGCCGGGCCTCGACACTCCGCACGACCGCCACTGTCGGTCACTGCCCACCTGAGACAATGCAGTGTGACCGTGACGATGACCGACAGCGCGTTCCTGCAGGCAGCCGCGGCGAGCAGCCCGCGCACACCCCCGTGTGGTTCATGCGCCAGGCGGGTCGCTCGCTGCCCGAATACCTCGCCCTCCGCGAGGGCATCCGCGATGCTCGACTCGTGCTTCCGCACCGACATGGTCGTCGAGATCACGATGCAGCCCGTACGCCGCTATGGCGTCGACGCGGCGATCTTCTTCTCCGACATCGTCGTGCCGCTCAAGGCGATCGGGGTCGACCTCGACATCGTGCCCGGCACGGGACCGGTCGTCGCCGAGCCGATCCGCTCGACTCGCTCAGCTCGCCCAGTTCCGCGACCTCGAGCCCGACGACGTCACCCCGATCACCGACGCGGTCAAGGCGCTCGTCGGCGAGCTCGGCTCGACCCCGCTGATCGGGTTCGCGGGTGCGCCGTTCACGCTCGCGTCCTATCTCGTCGAGGGTGGGCCGTCGCGCGACCACCGGCTGACCAAGCAGCTGATGTACTCCGAGCCCGAGCTGTGGCACGCGCTGCTGGGTCGCATCGCGGCGATCGCGGGGCAGTTCCTGCGCCTGCAGGTCGAGGCCGGCGCCTCGGCGATCCAGCTGTTCGACTCGTGGGCCGGTGCGCTGTCGCTCGCCGACTACGAGACGTACGTCAAGCCGCACTCGGCGGCCGTGCTGGCGTCGGTCGCCGACCTCGACGTCCCCCGCATCCACTTCGGCGTCGGCACGGGTGAGCTGCTGCACGCGATGGGCGATGCCGGCGCTGATGTCGTCGGCGTCGACTGGCGCGTGCCGCTCGACGAGGCCGTACGCCGCATCGGCCCGGGCAAGGCGGTCCAGGGCAATCTCGACCCGACGGCGGTGTTCGCGCCGACCGAGTTCGTGCACGCCCGCGCCGCCGAGGTCATCGACGCCGGCCAGGCCGCTGACGGTCACGTGTTCAACCTCGGTCATGGCGTCCTGCCGGCGACTGACCCCGATGCGCTGGCGCGCCTCGTCGACTTCGTCCACGGCTACGAGCCGACCCAGTCCTGACCGTGTCACTCATGCGCGTAGCGGTCGTCGGCGGTGGCATGTCCGGCCTCGCTGCGGCGTACGAGCTGGCCATCGGCGGTGCCGAGGTCATCGTGCTCGAGGGATCGGATCGCCTCGGCGGCAAGCTCAAGCTCGGCTCGGTCGGCGACCTGACGCTCGACCTCGGTGCGGAGTCGATGCTCGCCCGCCGGCCCGAGGCGCTCGACCTCGTCCACGCCGTCGGTCTCGACGCGAAGGTGGTCAACCCCCGCACGATCACCGCGTCGATCTGGACGCATGGCGCCCTGCGACCGATGCCGCCGACGGTCATGGGCATCCCGGCTGACGTCGACGCGCTGGCCGCGTCCGGCATCGCCGATGTCGACCCGCACGTCGTCCCGGTGCCCGACGAGGATGTCTCGGTCGCGTCGTTCGTCACCGAGCGGTTGGGCCGTGACGTGCTCGACCGGCTCGTCGAGCCGTTGCTCGGCGGGGTGTACGCCGGTCATACCGACGCGCTCTCCTTGCGCGCGACCACGCCGCAGATCGCCGCGCTGGGTCCTGACCTCCTCGCGGGCGCCACGGCCGCGCGCGCTGCCGCCGAACACGACCGGACCGGTCTTCGCCGGGCTCGTCGGGGGAGTGGGCCAGCTGCCTGCCGCGGTCGCAGCGACCGACGGCATCGACGTACGCCTCGACTCCACGGTGCGCGCCATCACGCGTACGTCCGACGGCTGGCGGCTCTCGGTCGGGCCGACGACCGACGTCGAGCACCTGGACGTCGACGCGGTCGTCGTTGCCGCGCCGGCGCCGGCCGCTGCGCGCCTGATCGCCGAGGATGCACCCGATGCGGCCTTCGCGCTGGCGGCGATCGAGTACGCCAGCATGGCGATCGTCACCTACGTGTTCGACGAGCCGCCCGCGTTCGACGGGTCCGGCTTCCTGGTGCCGCCGGTCGACCACACGTTCATCAAGGCCGCCACGGTCTCGTCCAACAAGTGGGAGTGGGTCGCGGCGACCGGCCGCACGGTCATCCGCGCCTCGGTCGGCCGCGCCGGTGAGGCCACGCTGCTCCAGCACGACGACGGCGACATCGCCGCGCGGGCCCTCGGCCGACCTGCGTACGGCGTTCGGCGGCTTGCCCGAGCCTGTCGACGCGGTCGTCCAGCGCTGGGGCGGTGGGCTGCCGCAGTACGACGTCGGGCACCTCGACCGCGTGGGCGATCATCGAGCGCTCGGTCGCCGCGGTGCCGGGGCTCGAGCTCTGCGGCGCGGCCTACAACGGGGTCGGCATCCCCGCGGTCATCGCCTCGGGTCGGGCGGCTGCTCGGCGCATCCTCGACGCTGGGACAATCGAGGCATGAGCGAGCGGGTAGAGAACAAGGGCAAGCTGGCCAAGGAGATCAACGACACGATCCGCTACACGATGTGGTCGGTCTTCCGTCTCGAGCGGGTGCTCGGCGACGCGCCTCGCGCCGCGTTCGCCGCCGAGGTCGATGAGCTCTTCCGCAAGCTCGCCGCCGACGACGTCGTGGTGCGCGGCACGTACGACGTCAGCGGCCTGCGAGCCGACGCCGACCTGATGATCTGGTGGCACGCGCCGACCAGCGACGCGCTCCAGGCCGCCTACAACGCCTTCCGCCGCACCGAGCTCGGCTCGCACATGGCGCCGGTCTGGTCGCAGGTCGCGATCCACCGGCCGGCTGAGTTCAACCGGTCGCACATCCCGGCCTTCATGGCCGAGGAGGAGACCCACCCGTACGTCTGCGTCTATCCGTTCGTCCGGTCGTACGAGTGGTACCTCCTGCCGGACGAGGAGCGCCGCGACATGCTGCGCGAGCACGGCATGCAGGCGCGCGACTACCCGGACGTACGCGCCAACACCGTCGCGTCGTTCGCGCTCGGCGACTACGAGTGGATCCTCGCGTTCGAGGCCGACGAGCTGCACCGCATCGTCGACCTGATGCGCGAGCTGCGCGCCAGCCGCGCCCGCCGACACGTACGCGAGGAAGTCCCGTTCTACACCGGCCGCGCGCACACCGTCAGCGAGCTCACCGACCTCTGGCCGTAGGCGGCCTCGGCTCAGACTGCGTGAGCGCCGGACACGCAGAACTGGTTGCCGTCGGGATCGCTGAGGATGTTCCAGCGGAATCCGCTGGCATCTCGTGCCGCTCGACCAGCCCAGCGCCGGCGGCGACGAGCCGTTCGGTCTCGGCATCGAGGTCCGGCGCGGTCAGGTCGAGGTGCAGGCGATTCTTGCCCGGCGACGGGTCGGGGACCTTCTGGAACGAGATCTTCTGGGCCAGACCGGGCAGGCCGACGATGACGTACCAGCCGTCGTTCTCCTGCTCGATCGTGCCGCCGAGCTGGTCTGCCCACCAGCGAGCCAGAGGCATCGCCTCAGTCGTGTCCACCGTGATCATGCCGAGCGTGAGAGTCATGCGATCACGCTAGCGACGAGCGCCGACAATAAGACCCGTGAGAGTGACGTTTGGGCGCGACACGCCGTACGAAGCGACCCGAACGTCACTCCCAGCGAGGGCTCAGGCGTCAGGCTGTAGCTGAAGGGCGACGCCGTTGATGCAGAAGCGCTGGTCCGTGGGCGTCGGGAACCCTTCGCCCTCGAACACGTGCCCGAGGTGCGAGCCGCAACGCGAGCAGCGGACCTCGGTGCGTACGCCGCCGAACAGGGAGCGGTCCTCGATGTACTGGACGCGGTCCTCGGCCAGTGGCGCGTAGAACGCCGGCCAGCCGCAGTGCGCGTCGAACTTGGTCTCGCTGCGGAACAGCTCGGCGCCGCAGGCACGGCATGCGTAGACCCCGACGGTGGGATCAGTCTCGTACGAGGAGCTGAACGGCCGCTCGGTGCCTTGCTTGCGCAGGACCTGGTACTCCTCGGGGTCTGAGCTCGGCCTTCCACTCTTCCTCGGTCTTCTCCACGTCGTACGTCATGCGCCCAGCGTACGACGGACGAGCGCACGTCAGCGCTGGGCGTCGAAGGGGACGTGCTCGAGCAGGTGGACGCTCGGGACGTCGAGCTTGCGCTGCGCGCGCGAGGTCCAGTCGATCCGCAGGAACTCCTGCACGATGTGCGGCTCGGTGAGGATGATGGCCTCGGACGATCCGGTGTCCTTGACGAGCTGGACGAGCGCGTCGATCGGATCGTCCTCGGTGAGCTTGGCCGTGACCTCCTGGCCGCGGGCGCGGATCAGGGCGGCGCTGGCGTCGAGCTCGGACTGCCCGGCCTTGACGATCTCTTCCTGCACGTCCTCGATCGCGTCGGGCTCGCCGATCGGCACGATCTGGCCCGAGCCGAGCGCACTCATGGACGACGTCAGGATCGCGTTCGAGCTCTCGACCGGCAGCAGGAGGTGATAGCGGACGGTGTCCTCGAGGCCCTCGTGCAGGGCGATGATCTGGTCGGCATCGAGGTCGTTGAGCTGGCGTTCGATGAGGAGTGCGACGTCATACATGACTTCATCGTACGGCCGGGCGCCTCACTCGCGCGTCAACCTCCACCGACCAGTCCGTGCTCGTGGGCGAACACCACGATCTGCACGCGATCGCGCAGGTTGAGCTTGCGGAGGATCGCGCCGACGTGGGTCTTGACGGTCGACTCGCTGGCGAAGGCTTCCTGCGCGACCTCGGCGTTGCTGAGCCCGCGCGCGACGGCCGCGAGGACCTCGCGCTCCTTGAGCGTCAGCCCGTCATAGCCGGGCGGGACAGGTCTCCGCGTGCGGAAGGTGCCCTCGAGGAGCGACGTCAGGTCGTCGGGCGCGAGCACGGCGTTGCCGGCGTGCACCGTGCGGATGGCGTCGCGCAGCATGACCGGTGTCGCGTCCTTGAGCAGGAAGCCGCTCGCACCGTGACGGATCGCCGTCGCCGCGCGGTCGTCGAGGTTGAACGTCGTCAGCACGATGACCCGCACGGGGGAGCTCCGTCGGGCCATCCGGTCAGGCGAGAAGATCAGCCGCGTCGCCTCGACGCCGTCGAGCTCCGGCATGCGGATGTCCATCAGCACGACGTCGGGCTCCAGCTCGTCGACGAGTCGCACCCCTTGACGCCCGTCGGCTGCCTCCCCGACGACCTCCATCTCGGGCTGTGCGCCGACGATCACCGAGACACCCGCACGGAACAGCTCTTGGTCGTCGACCAGCACGACCCGGATCGCGTCGCTCATGCGTCCGCCGTCGCCGTGCGGAAGGGCACCCACGCTGTGGTGGTGAAGGTCGTCCCGTGCTCGTCGTCGTGCCGACGACGTACGTCGAGGTGTCCGCCGACCGACTCGACCCGTCGGCGCATCCCGTCGATGCCGACGCCTGGCGCTGCGCCCGGTGCAGTGGGTTCGGTCGGCCAGTCGGGTTCGCCCGGCCGGTCGAGCAGGTTGCGAACCTCGATCCGCAGGTCGCCCTCCCAGTGCCGCTCGACCCACACCGGCTCACCACGGCGCCCGTGCTTGAGCGCGTTGGTCAGCATCTCCTGGAGGACGCGGTAGGCCACGACCTCGAGCTCGGGCGGCAGTGGGCGCGGCTCGCCGATGACGGATGAACGCAGGTCGTTGCCGGCGATCCGCAAGCTGTCGACCAGGCTGTCGAGGGTTGCCGTGGTGGCCCCCGGTGCGTCTTCGCCCGAGAGCACCGTGCGTACGTCCTGCAGTGACCGACGAGCCGACACCGCGACGTTCTCCAGCGTCTGTCGGATGCGGGCGGTGTCGTCGTCCGGGAGGAACTGGGCCGATTCGGCCTGGGCGAGGATCACGGCCAACGAGTGCCCGACGACGTCGTGCACGTCATGCGCGAGTCGGGCCTGCTCAGCCCGGAGGTCAGCGATCTCCTGCGCCTGCGCACGTCCGGCTTCGGCCTCCTCGCGAAGCGTCTCCGCGGCATCGCGGTCGGCACGGGACACCTCGGTCTGCGCCCGGCTGCGGACCAGCAGTCCGAGCAGCCACGGGACAGCGAGCACTCCGAGTCCGAAGACGGCCATGGTTGCCGGCCCGACCGAGCCGTCGGAGTAGATCGATCTGACGGGGTTGTAGAGCTGGATCAGGAATCCCGGACCCATCTGCGCGTACGGCAATCACTGCCGCCAAGGTGCCAACCGGTATGGACAGACCGCTGAGCCAGACCACGACGGTGTTGCCGTAGCGCGCTGTGCCGAAGGCGACGATCCCGACGGCGAGCTCGACGATCATCAAATGGGTCCCCGACAGGACCTGCACCATGCAGGTCAGCCAGACGATCACCAGTGCGGCGCCGGGGATCCGCCGGGACAGCCCTGCAGCGACGGCGAAGCCGAGGATCAGGACGAACGAGTCGCGCGTGAACCTGTCGAGGAACTGGAATCCCGAGGTCTGCTCGGCGAGTCCGACGAAAGCCACGGCCGCGCCGAGCGTGGCGTCGGGCCACCACTCGCGGCGGGTTTCCGGGGTCCCGAAAACCGATGATGATGCGGTCATCGTGGTCCGGTCCGGTGCCGTGCGATGGGAGTGCCTCCGAGCAGGTGAGATCGTCAGGTGCTCACACCATGAAATCACGACGAGACACCCTGAAGCGGCCGACCTGGACGTGGTCTCACCGGCCACGCGCCGTGCTGAGCGCCGCCTGCACGAGGTCGGCGAGCAGGTTCGCGTACGGCAGGCCGACCGCGGCGAACATCCTGGGGACCTGGGACTCTGCGGTCATGCCCGGCATCGTGTTGACCTCGTTGAGAACCGGGCCGTCCGGCGTGACGAAGAAGTCGAATCGCGCGACGCCCGCGCACCCGAGCGCATCGAACAGCCCGAGTGCGGCATCGGCCAGCTCCTTGTGCTCGACCTCGTCGAGCTCGGCCGGCAACCGGAAGTCGGCGCTGCCGTCGTACTTCGTGGTCAGGTCGAACAGGGAATCGGGCGCCACGACGATCTCCAGCGCAGGGCCGACGAGCCGCGTGCCGTCGGCGCGTCCGAGCACCGCGATGTCGACCTCGCGGCCCGTCACGAGCTCCTCGACGAGGGCGCGATCATCCACGGCGAGTGCGCGCTCGAGGGCGGAGTCGAGCTCCGCCGCATGCCGCACCAAGGTCACGCCGTGGCTCGAGCCGGCGGAGACCGGCTTGACGACGACCGGGGACGCGGATGGTGACGGGACGGGGCTCGCCGGCTGTCACGAGGATGCCGTTCGCCGTACGTATGCCGAGCTCGCGGGCGACGAGCTTGGTGGCCCACTTGTCCATGGCGAGCGCGCCACCGCGCACGCCGCTGCCGACGTACGGGACGCCGGCGAGCTCGCAGAGCGCGGCCAGCGTCCCGTCCTCGCCGTGCGGTCCATGCACGATCGGCAGCACCACGTCGCAAGCCCCGATCAACGCGACGGCCGCCGCGAGGCTGTCACTCGCCGAGGTGCCGAGCGGTCCGGAGGATCGCTCCACGTGCCGTCGAGGCCGATCGTCAGCGGCACGACGTCGTGCACCGCCGGGTCCAGCGCAGCGGCGACGGACGCAGCCGACGCGAGCGAGACCGTCGTGCTCACAGTTCTGACCACCGCCGATGACCGCGACCCGGAGGCGGCTCATGCCAGGCTCCTGAGGTGGGACGACTTCGCGGGAATCACGGTGCGCGTCAGGCGGGAGCCCAGACCCGTCACGATCTCGTGGGGCAGCGTGCCGGACCACGTGGCCCAGTCGCCGATCGTGGGCTCGCCTCGATCTCCGGGCCCCACGATCGTCACGGGCTCGCCGGCGCTGATCCGAAGTCCGGTCACGTCGACGACCATCTGGTCCATCGAGATCAGACCGACGACCGGGCGTCGCCGACCCGCCACCAGCACCTCGGCCTTTCCCGACGCGGCTCGTGGCATGCCGTCGGCATACCCGACCGGGAGCAGCGCGAGGGTGGCCGGGCGCTCGGTCACGTACGTGTGCCCGTAGCCCACCGGCGTCCCCGCAGGCACCTGCCGGATGTTGACGACGGGTGCCGTCAGTGTGATGGCGCCACGCAGGTGCGTCGTGCCGGTCGGGTCGATGCCGACGAGTCCAGCGCCGACGCGGCAGAGATCGTGGTGGCTCCTGCGGATCGGTGAGGGTCGCGGCGGTGGCTGCGAGGTGGCGCGTCGTCGGCCGCAGACCGCTGGCGCGGGCGATCCGGCTGAATCGTCCGAACGCCCGGCGCCCCGCGACGTTGGCGGGGTCTGAAGGGTCGTCGGCGGAGCTCAGGTGCCCCATCAACCCCACGACTCGGACGTGTCCCCGCGTCTGGGCCTCGCGAGCCAGGACGCACAGGCGCAGCCAGTCCGCGGGAGCGGCGCCGTCGCGGGCCAGTCCCGTGTCGGCATGCAGGTGGATCGCGGCCACCCGGCGCGTTCGCGCGGCCGCGGCAGCGACCGCTGCCAGATGCTCGACGGTCGGCACCGCCAGGTCGATGTCGGCGAGGATCGCGGCGGAGAAGTCGGCATCGGGCGTGTTGAGCCAGCTCAGGACCGGCGCGACCAGGCCGGCTTCCCGCAGCTCCATCGCCTCGTGGATCGAGGTGACGCCGAGCGACGTCGCGCCGTTGGCCAAAGCCGTTCGAGCCACCGCCACGGCGCCGTGCCCGAACCCGTCCGCCTTGACGACCGCCATGAGCTCCCCGCTCGCGCGATCGGCGAGCAAGCGGGTGTTGGCGGCGACGGCGCCGAGGTCGATCTCCAGCAGTGGCGTGCTCGAGCGCTGGGGGAGCACCTGGCCGGCGGTCTGGGCGCTCATGCTGCCACCGCCCTGACCAGCGGACCGTAGCGCGCGTGTGGTGCACGCATGGCGTACGCCCAGTAGCGGTCGCCATAGCTCCAGTGCCACCACTCGGTGGGGTAGTTGACCAGACCGGCCGACTCGAGCGTCGTGACGAGCAGGGCGCGGTGTGCCTGCGCCTCGGCGTCGAGACCTGCCGCGGCGGTGAAGCACGCCCCGCCGCTCGCCTCAGGAGTCGCGTCCAGAGCCGAGCCCATCCACAGCTCCTCGCCGTCACGCCCCACGAGCGTCAGGTCGACGGCGGCCCCAGCCACGTGCGGTGCGTTCGCCAACGGCGCGACGTACCGACTCACCAGCTGGTCGAGCTCGGCCTGCTCGAGCTCGGGCTGCTGGGCGCGGAGCCGGCCTGCATAGTCGTCGATGATGGCCTGTTGGGCAGTGATCGTGCGGCAGCCTTCGATGACGCGGATGCGGATCCCGTCGGGCAGGTTGGCGTTCGCGGTGTGCAGCCGGTTCGCGAGGCCGCGACGCGCCAGGCGGGCCGCGCCCGACGGCGGTCGGCGCCAGGTCGCCCAGGTCGACCACGGGATCGCCGCGGTCCACGACCGGGATCGAGGTGATGCGGGGATCATCGATGAGGATCGTCATGGCATCAACGCTATGAACGCGGAGCGGAAGCGACCTCCACCTCAAGTACCGAACCGCGGGCCGCGGGTACCAGCTGTTCCGTCGTCAGGACGAGCCGCGGGCGGCCCGACCGGGCATACTTCGGGCATGGCGAAGCTCCTCGGTCCAGCGCTCACCGTGTCGGCTCCGGTCGACCTCTCGACGTACGACTCCCGCGCCACGACGGGGTTCGACGGCAAGAAGGCCGACGCCGAGAAGCAGCTGGCCGCGATGGGTGAGGAGCTCAGCGACCTGCAGGAGAAGCTGTTCGCCGGCGGCCGGGCCGGCACGAGCCCGGCACGTGTGCTGCGTCGTGCTCCAAGGCATGGACACGTCCGGCAAGGGCGGCATCATCCGGCACGTCGCCGGACTCGTCGACCCACAAGGCGTGGCGATCACGTCGTTCAAGAAGCCCACGCCCGAAGAGCTCGAGCACGACTTCCTGTGGCGGGTCGAGAAGGCGGCTCCCGACGGCCGGGATGATCGGCATCTTCGACCGGTCGCACTACGAGGACGTGCTGATCGGCCGGGTACGACAGCTGGCGCCGCCCGAGGAGATCGAGCGCCGCTACGACGCGATCAACGAGTTCGAGCAGGCGTTCGTCGGCTCCGGCGGGGTGCTGATCAAGTGCTTCCTGCACATCACGACGGACGACCAGAAGGAACGCCTCCAGGCGAGGCTCGAGGATCCCACCAAGCACTGGAAGTACAACCCCGGGGACCTCGACGAGCGCATGTTGTGGGACGACTACCAACGCGCGTACGCCATCGCCCTCGATCGCTGCTCCACCGAGGCGACTCCGTGGCACCTCGTCCCGAGCGGGCGCAAGTGGTATCGCAACTGGGCGGTCGCGACGATGCTCCTCGAGCAGCTGCGGGCGCTCGACCTGCAGTGGCCGGCAGCCGACTTCGACGTCGACACCGAGAACGCTCGCCTCACGTCGATGTGACTACGGGCGACCTGACGCCGCGAGCCTGCGCGGAGCGAATGGCTCGAACAACCGGCCGAGGCCGCACGACCGCAGCACGCGATGCAGGACCAGGCAGGCCCCGATCAGCAGCGCCGTGAGCAGGACCGGCTCGATCATCGCGATCGCCGTCGTACGCGGCTCGAGGATCGCCAGCGGCCCGCGCAACAGGTGGTCGACGACGGCCAACAACGGCAGATGGATCACGTAGATCGGCAGGGTACGCACCCCGAGCCGGCTCAGCACGCCGGCAGGTCGGGGCAGGTTGCGGCTGAGCAGCACCGCCGCCGTGATGCCGAACCAGGTGGCGAGGACCGACACCGCCGGCCATACGCCGAACCACTGCTGCGCGCCGAGCAGAGCCATCGCCGCGAGACCTGTGGCGTATGCGCCTGCAGCGGTGAGCAGACGTCGCCGACTCACCTTCGCGACGTACGCCGTGATCGCCGGCCGCAACCGCAGGCCGGCGAGGAAGAAGAACGCATTCTGATACGCCTGCCCGCGGTTGCTCGGCACCGGCAACAGGTGGGCGGCCGCGATCGCCGACAGCAGGAATGCCGCCGCAAGGAGCCACGCCGTCGGCACGCCGGAGGTGAGTCGGGCGATGAGGAAGTAGATCGCCAGCGCGTACAGGTACCAGAGATTGGTCGGGGTGATCGTGAGCTGCTCGACCAGCTGCAGCGGGCCCCGCGCGTGTGCCGTGTCGAAGCCAGGGGTGAACCACATGACGACGGTGTGGATCACGAGCCACACGGCGTACAGGCAGGCGAACTTCCCGATCCGGGTGCGGATCAGCGTCGGCCACGGGCGGTTGACGGCGCCGATCGCGAACAAGCCCGAGATCGTGAAGAACAGCGGCATGCGCAGCGGCAGGAGCTGCTCGCCCAGTGCGCCCCACCCCGCCGAGAGCGGCAGCGAGGTGTCCCAGTCCACCCGCTGGTAGTGCTTCGTCACGACATGCCAGAGCACGACGAGGATGATGCACATGCCCTTGGCGACGTCGGGCCATGTCTCTCGACGCTGCGTCGGCGGCTGGGCGTCGTGGTCCGGCATGACTCGAACGTACGAGCCGCGGTCGTGCCGGCGGATCGGCCTGAGGCGCCGGTCCCATGACCTCAGGGACCGGCCGCCTCCGCCTCAGGTACTAGACGCGATCAGGCGAACAGTGCCTCGAACGGGACCAGGTCGACGGCACCGACGGCGTAGCGAGCCAGGATGACCCGGGCCACCTCGACGTCGACGCCGAGCGGCTCGGCCACGGCGACGGCTCCGGCTTCGTACGCCAGCTCGGCCACGCGGTCGGGCAGGACGCCCGGCGCCAGGAAGAGCTGACCGACGGCGATGTGACGACGACCGTCGGCACGGTGCGTGCGTACGGCCTCGCCCGCGGCCGGCGGGACTGCTGAGGCGAACGCGGCGATCGTGGGCAGCTTGTGGTGCGCGCCCCACGCGCGGGCCGCCCGCGAGATCGCCGCGTTGGCGATCGGGTCGGACGAGCCGGCACCGGCCAGGACGAGTGCGTCGAGCTCGCGAACCCGGTTCTTGGACAGGGCCTCACGCAGCCGCTTGTCGAGCACGTGGAAGAACGCGTTCTCGATGCCGAGGACCTTGGTCGCCTCGATCTTGATGCCGTCGTGGCGCTTGAGCGCGGCCTTGATGACCTGCGGCACGTCGACGTTGGCGTGGAACGCCTCGGTCAGCAGCAGCGGTACGACGACGATCTCCTGGAAGCCCTCGGCCACCAGCTGGTCGACGACGCGGTCGAAGTCGGGCTCGGCGAGGTCGAGGAACGCAGGCTCCACCCGGAGGTCGGGACGCATGCATGCGACCAACTCCGTAAGGGCTGTGATGGTCTCGGCAGAACGCGGGTCGCGGCTGCCGTGCGCAAGAGCAATGAGTGCTGGTGCGGTCATGATGCATCCTCCTTCCGAGGTGGTGCTGTGGTTGGATGTTGCGGGGGATTCGTGGGTGGTCAGGTTGCTGGGGGCGAGCTGGCCGATGAAGCCGAGGCGGAACGCCCGCAGGCACGACCGGCACTCCCACTCGCCGTGCGTCTCGCCGTGGGGACGCAGGTCCTCGTCGGCGCAATAGGGGCAGTGGAACGGAACGGCGCGAGCGGTCATCGCGAGCACCTCCTCGTCGGCACGGGCGACCCAGCGGGCGAAGGACTCGGCGTCCTCACGCTGCTCGAGGTACGTGCGGGAGAGCTTCTCGATGTAGTCCGGCAGGTGGTCGCCGATGACCTTGTGCGCCCGGAGCTTGCGGCCGAACCCGGCCTCGAGCCCCAGCGCGCCACCGAGGTGCACCTGGAATCCCTCGACCTGGTTGCCGTCCTCGTCCATCACGAGCATGCCCTTGAGGCCGATGTCGGCGGTCTGGATGCGGGCGCACGAGTTGGGGCAGCCGTTGACGTTGACCGTGATCGGCGTGTCCAGCTCGGGCACGCGCTGCTCGAGCTCGTCGATGAGGTCCCTGGCGCGGTCCTTGGTGTTGACGATCGCGAGCTTGCAGTACTCGATGCCGGTGCAGGCCATCGTGTTGCGACGCCACTGCGAGGGACGCGCGTCGAGGCCGATCTCGGCGAGCGCGGCCACGAGCGACTCGACCTTGTCCTCGTCGACGTCGAGCACCAGCAGCTTCTGCATCGGGGTCGTGCGTACGCGGTCGCTGCCGTGCGCCTCGACGATGTCGGCGACCTGGTGCAGCAGGGTGCCGGAGATGCGGCCGACGGTTGCGGCGGCGCCGACGAAGAACTTGCCGTCCTTCTGGCGGAACACGCCCACGTGGTCGGCGGGAGTCTCGGGCGCCTCGGGCTCGTCGAGATCGATCAGCGTACGTCCGAGGTACTCCGTCTCGAGCACCTCGCGGAACTTCTCGACGCCCCAGTCGGCGATCAGGAACTTGAGGCGGGCACGCGTGCGCAGGCGGCGGTAGCCGTAGTCGCGGAAGATGCTGGTGACGCCCTTCCACACCTCGGGCACCTCGTCGAGCGGGACCCACACGCCGAGTCGCTGGGCGAGCATGGGGTTGGTCGACAGCCCGCCGCCGACCCAGAGGTCGAAGCCCGGGCCGTGCTCGGGGTGCACAGCACCGGCGAACGCGATGTCGTTGATCTGCGGCACGACGTCGTGGCCGGGGTGCCCGCTGATCGCGGTCTTGAACTTGCGGGGGAGGTTCGAGAACTCCTTGTCCCCGATGAACTGGCTCTCGATCTCCTCGATCGCCGACGTGCCGTCGATGATCTCGTCCTCGGAGACGCCGGCGACGGGGCTGCCGAGGATGACGCGGGGGCAGTCGCCGCAGGCTTCCTGCGTCGACAGGCCGACGGCCTCGAGCCGGTCCCAGATCGTGGGTACGTCGCGGATGTCGATCCAGTGGTACTGGACGTTCTGGCGGTCCGTGAGGTCAGCGGTGTCGCGGGCGTACTCGACCGACAGGTCGGCGACCGTGCGCAGCTGCTCGAGGTTGAGCTGGCCGCCGTCGATGCGTACGCGGAGCATGAAGTACTTGTCGTCGAGCTCTTCGGGCTCGAGCGTCGCGGTCTTGCCGCCGTCGATGCCGGGCTTGCGCTGCGTGTAGAGGCCCCACCAGCGGAACCGTCCGCGCATGTCGCCGGGATCGATCGACTCGAAGCCGCGCACCGAGTAGATGTTCTGGATGCGGGCGCGGACGTTGAGCGGGTTGTCGTCCTTCTTGGACTGCTCGTTGGCGTTCAGCGGCTCGCGGTAGCCCAACGCCCACTGGCCCTCGCCGCGCTTGGGGCGCGGTCGACGGGCTGGTGTGTCGGTGCCGGGTGCTGGAGCCATGAACTTCCCTTGGAGGCAGGGCACACGGCGATCAGGACGATTGCGTCACGATGGTTGTCGCCGCACGCCTGGATTGATCGAAATCAGTGCAGAGGTCGCGCGTTGATCAGCGACACATCATGTTGCGGGCGCGACCGAGGTCGACGTGAAGTCGTCCCACGAGCCAGAGGGTCTGCGCAGCAAGCATGGAAACAGTGTGGCGGCGGGCAGCGGCTCACGACAAGCACGGGTCTTAACATGTGGGACGGCCATCCACATTGCGAGACGGCATGCAGGGCTCACGCGGGAAAACGGTGGCCGTCTGTGGGCTGGGTCACTCGTGTGGCACGAGGACCGACACGGCGTACGCGCCGGCGATCGACGCCACGAGCGTGGTCCCGGCGGCGACCAGGGCGACGTCCCACGGCACCAGTCCGGCCGTCGCGAGGCCGATCACGGCGGCCGGGTGGAACACCGTGAGCAGGCCGAGAGGCAGGACCGCTCCGCCGACGATCGCGGGTACGCCCGCCAGCGCCTCGGGCCCGCCGCCGTCGATGCTGAGCGTCGTCCATGCTCCGATGACGCCGACGATCGCGGCTCCCACGGCGGCGACGACGAGACCGGGCTGGGTGAACACCAACGTGTCGCCGAGCCGGTCGTCCAGCGCCAAGGCGGCGAATCCGCCGAGGACGGCACCGACGGTGTGGGCCGCGAGAGCGGGCAGGATCGTCGCCCAAGGACGCCGGCCGACGACGGCGAGCGTGAGGACGGCCGCCGGGTTGGCGAGGCCGAGCGTCGACCGCTCGTCGCTGGAGTGCAGCTGGGCGTACCAGGTGAACAGCACCGCGACCGCCGCCACTGCAGCGACGGCGAGGGTTGCGTCGGCCGCCCGGAGCGCCAGTGCGGACAGCAAGCGTGAGCAGGGCGGACAGCAAGCCCGCCATGGACAGAAGGCGCATTCAGTTCTCCAGGTGAGGGGTGGCACGGGCGACGATGCCCGCGAGGTCGAGCCCGCGGGGGAGCGTGCCGAACGTACCGCCCCAGTCGCCCGCCGAGGCGTGAGGCGCAGAACGCGTCGGCGACCGCCGGGTCGCCGTGCTTGAGGAGGATCGTGCCCTGCAGTGCGACGGCCATGCGGCCGGCGATGCGTCGGGCGCGCACCTCGACGTCGCTCAGGTCGGCGAGCTCGGTCAGGACCTCGTCGACGACGGTGTCGAGCCGGGCATCCTCGCCGCGCACCGAGCCGACCTCGGTGATCCAGGCGTCGAGGCTCTCGGGCTCACGACCGAGTGCGCGCAGGACGTCGAGGGCGTTGACGTTGCCGCTGCCCTCCCAGATCGAGTTGAGCGGCGACTCGCGGAACAGCAGCGGCATGCCGGACTCCTCGACATACCCGTTGCCGCCGAGGCACTCGAGCGCCTCGGCGACCATGAACGGCGTCCGCTTGCAGACCCAGAACTTCTCGAGCGCGAGGCCGATGCGGCGCAGCGCCTGCTCGTGCGGGTCGTTGAGGTGGTCGACCGCACTGGCCAGCCGCAGCGCGACCAGGTGGCCGCCTCGGACTCGACTGCGAGGTCGGCGAGCACGTTGGTCATCGCGGGCTGGTCGGCGAGCGTCGCGCCGAACGCCGCGCGATGGGACGTGTGCCAGGCGGCCTCGGCGAGTGCCTTGCGCATGATGCCGGCCGACCCGAGGATGCAGTCCATCCGCGTCGCCGAGACCATCTCGATGATCGTGCGGATGCCGCGGCCCTCGTCGCCGAGGCGTACGGCGTGGGCGTCGTTGAACTCCAGCTCGCTCGATGCGTTGGACCGGTTGCCGAGCTTGTCCTTGAGCCGCACGATCGACAGCGCGTTGCGGCTGCCGTCGGGGCGTACGCGCGGCACCACGAAGCACGTCATGCCCTCGGGCGCCTGGGCCAGGACGAGGAAGACGTCGTTCATCGGCGCGGACGTGAACCACTTGTGGCCCGTGATGAGGTACTCGCCGTGGGTCTCGGTCGGCCGGGCGATCGTCGTGTTGGTGCGCAGGTCCGAGCCGCCCTGCTTCTCGGTCATGCCCATGCCGGCGAGCAGGCCCGCCTTCTGCTCGGGCGGCCGGAGCCCGAAGTCGTACGTCCTGGAGGCGAGTCCGGTGGTCCACTGCTTGGCGAGCGCGTCGTCGGCGCGCAGGGCGGGCACGACGGCGTACGTCATGGTGATGGGGCACATGTGGCCCTGCTCGGTCTGGCCCCACGCGAAGAACCCGGCGGCACGCTTGAGGTGCGCGACCGGACTCTGCGAGACCCATGGCTCGGCGGTCAGCCCGAAGCCGACTCCCTGGGTCATCAGCCAGTGCCATGACGGGTGGAACTCGACCTCGTCGATGCGGTTGCCGTAGCGATCGGCCGTGCGCAGGACCGGCTCGTTCTCGTTGGCGAGGTGCCAGTGCTCGCGCGCTTCGGCGGATCCGGCCAGGCTGCCCAGCGGGGTCAGCGCGTCGACGATCTCGGCGCTGTGGTCGCCGCCGAACGCTGCCACCGCGTCCATCAGCGCGTGGTCCGCGGTCGCAACGTTGTAGCCGACCAGTGGAGTCGCCTGATTCGAAGGTGCGCGCTGCAGGGGATCCATGTCGCTACGGTAGAGCCATGGCGGTTGAACCGGTAGACCGACCGGGGATCCCCGAAGCGGGCAAACAGCTCGTGGCACGCACGGTCAGCAGCTGCTTTCGCTACCGCGTGACGGGGCTCGCCGCCGAGGCGGCGTTCTTCGCGATCCTGTCGCTCCCGCCGCTGGTTTTCGGCCTCGCCGGGACGATCGGGTTCATCGCCGAGCGCTACGAGGTCGCCAAGGTCGAGGTGCTCAAGGACCGGGTCATCGACCTCGCCTCGCAGGCCCTGACGCCGGGCACGGTCGAGGAGGTCATCACGCCGACCCTCAATGACGTGCTCGGCGGCGGACGCATCGACGTGATCTCGATCGGCTTCGTCCTGGCCCTGTGGTCGGGGTCGCGGGCGCTCAACGTCTTCATCGACACGATCTCGATCATCTATGGCCTCGGTGGGCAGCGGGGGATCGTCAAGACCCGCGCGCTGTCGTTCGCCCTCTACATCGTCGCTCTGATGGTCGGCATCGTCCTCGTGCCGCTCGTGCTGGCCGGCCCGCAGGTCGCCGCCGACATCTTGTCTGATCGCTGGTCGTTCCTCCGATACGTCTACTGGCCGGCGGTGCTGGTCCTGTCGGTGGGCTTCCTGACGACGCTCTATCACCTTGCGGTGCCGGTGAAGAAGCGATGGCGGCACGGCCTGCCCGGGGCGGTGTTCACCCTGTTGCTGTGGATCTTCGGCAGCTACTTCGTGCGCTGGGCGCTCGGGTTCTCCACCGGCGGCACCTCGATCTACGGCCCGCTGGCCGCACCCATCGCCGTGCTGCTGTGGCTGTACGTCCTGTCGATCGCGGTCCTGATCGGCGCGGCGATCAACGCCGCCGTCGAGCAGGGCCTCGAGGAGATGGGCTGGTGGGGTCACCGACGCACGCCGGCGCCGCCCGAACCTGCCTGAGCCCAGACGGGTGCCTTGAAGGCTTCGGGTCAGGGTCGCCATCGGTGGTTGCGTTTCCAGGTGTCGGATCCGGGTGCTTGGTATTCGGGGTGGCCGTCGACCGGTGACATCCGGATGGCCCATCCCTCGTGGACGGTTCGGTGGTGGAAGGGGCAGATGAGGACTCCGTCGTCGAGCTTGGTGTCGGAGCCGTCGGCCCATCGGGTGCGCCAGTGGTGGGCTTCGCAGTGTTCGGGTGGTTTGTCGCATCGGGGGAAGGTGCAGCCGCCGTCGCGGGCTTGGCAGTGCTTGTTTCTGGGTCTTGGTGAACAGGCGTTGCTCGTGCCCGTGGTCCAGCGGGAGCGACTTGCCGCCGAAGACTTGCGGGATGATGCCGGCGTTGCAGGCCATCAGCCGCGCCTGACCGGCTGAGATGCGGGTGCCGGTCGACAAGGTGGCGGCTTTGATGGCCGTCGATGAGGGTGTCGTGGTCGAGTCGCACGATCAGGGTGGGACCGAGGCCGCCTTTGCCGGGGAGCTGGTCGCCGGGCAGGTGTCCACACAGTTCAGGTGCCTGACTGGCCGAGCGTCCTCACCGCCGCACCTTGGAGGGCGACCAGGTCACCGCCCGTGGCTCAGAGCTTCTCGAGGGGGTTGATCGCGGCCCAGGCGACGATCGCCGGGACGATGATCCACACGAGCACCAGCAGGATTGACGCGATCGTGGCGAACAGCTTGGCGTGATCCCGTGGGGGCTGTCCGGCGTCGCCGATGACCTCCCACAGCGCCTTGAACGAGGCGTCGAGGGCGATGCGCGTACGGCTGCGAGCGATGCCCGCCGCACGAAGGATGCACCAGAACATGCCGAGGCCGATGACGAAGAATGCCGCGGCGAACGTGTATTGGGCCCACTGGTCGCCGGTCAGGCTGTTCTTGATCACCGACAGCAGGGCTGAGATCGCGGCGCCGCCGACGAGGAATGCCGGCAGGGGGAGTGACGACTTGTTGAGGTCGTTCATGATCGCGTCGACCTGGATCCGAGCGGTCGCCAGCAGCTGGTACTCGTCCGAGCCGACGGGGCTGTTGGCCTCGCGCAGGGCATACAGCTGACGGAGGTCCTTGACGAGGCGCTTCTGGTGGCTGCGGACGATGGCCGTGATGAGGAGCTGGACGACCTTGTTGGCGAGCGGCTTGATCAGCTTGGGGACCTTCAGCGCCGACGGCTGACGGGCGCCGTTGCGGTCGAACACCTCGAGTGCGCGCATCGCCCGGCGGTGGGCCTCGTCGAACCGCGCCGGATGCTTCAGCGGCAGGCGGCTGCTGAGCTCGCTGCAGCATCTGGTCCTCGATGACACCCGAGCTGCCGAACTGCTCGAGGACCGCGTTGGCCTCGGTCTCGTCGTGCTCGCGGAACAACCGCAGCGAGTCGAGCCGAGAGCTCAGCTCATCCAGGAGCAGGCTCTCCTCCTCGTGGATCGGTTCGTCGATCGCCATAAGGCGAACACTAGATCCACAGGAGCCCCGCTGTCCCCGGTATGCGCTGCCGTTTCAGCCCCGGTTTGGAGGTGCGGCGGTGCTCTTGCGCACGACGAGGCGGGTCGGCACGAGGGTCACTCCAGGCTGGCTGGCGCCGTTCTCCACCTGGTCGAGCGCGCCATCGACGCACAGGCGGCCCACCTCGGCGAAGTCCTGGTGGATCGTCGTCAGCGGCGGGAGGTATGCCGCTGAGTCCGGCAGGTCGTCGAATCCGACGACCGACACGTCCTCGGGCACTCGACGGCCGGCTTCGTGGAGCGCGTTCATCAGCCCGAGCGCCATCTGGTCGTTGGCGACGAACACGGCGGTCACCGACTCCTCCGCCAGGAGCTCCTGCCCGGCTGCGTACCCGCTCTCGGCGGACCAGTCCCCGCGCAGCACCCGAGGCACGTCCTTGCCGGCGGCGGTGAGCGTCTCCCGCCACGCGGCGAGGCGGCGCTCGCTCGCGAACGACTCCTCGGGGCCGGCGACGTGCCACACCGTCTCGTGGCCCAGCGACAGCAGGTGCTCCACGGCGAGCCGGCCGCCCAAGGACTGGTCGGTGTCGACCACCGGATAGCGGTCGCCGGCGTTCGAGTCCACGACGACGACGGGTGCGCCGGGAGGCAGTCCCGACGGTGGCGGCGTCGAGGAGATGGATCTCCATGATGACGATGACCGCGTCGACGGCCTGCTCCTCGAGGCGGCCGAACGCCCCGATGACCGCGGCCTCGGTCGGCATGGCCACCGGGATCAGCGTGATGCCGTATCCGCGGGCCGTGGCCTCGGCGGCGATGCCCTCGAGGGTCTTGCTGTTGCCGACGCTGGCCAGCGAGAACAGGATCACGCCGATCGTGCGGAAGCTGCCCCACTTGAGGGCCCGCGCGGCGCTGTTGGGCCGGTAGCCCAGCTCGCGCATCGCGGCCTGGACCAGCTCGCGGGTGGCGGGGATGACGCCGGGGTGGCCGTTGGACACGCGCGACACCGTCTGGGAGGAGACACCGGCCAGCTGGGCCACGTCAGCCATCGACACACGCCGTTGCCGGGGTGCGCCGTTGGAGACGGGTTCTAATTTGCTCACGGGGTCTTGACGTTCCTTTCCAGGGGTGTAACGTAACGCGCGTCACAACGATGTTTACGTAAACATAGGCGGTTTCCCGTCTGATGTGAAGCGCGACAGGCCCAACGGGCCAGGAGAGGACCGCACTGATGGTTGCCACGGGATCGGTGGTCGCGCCGGCTGAACGAGCGGCGGCATCCTCCGGTCACTTCCGTCGGTCGTGGGCGGGGTGGGGCTTCCTGGCTCCGTTCGCCGCGGTCTTCGCGCTCGTCTTCCTCGCCCCGATCGCGTACTCGATCTATCTGAGCGTGTTCCAGGACAGGCTCATCGGCGGCAACAGCTTCGTCGGGTTCGACAACTACCAGCAGGCGCTGTCGGATCCGGCGTTCTGGGAGTCGGTTCGCCGGGTCGGGCTGTTCCTCGTCGTCCAGGTCCCGATCATGCTCTTCCTCGCGCTGCTGGCCGCCCTGGCGATCGACGGCGGCCGGCTCTACGGCGCCTCGCTGTTCCGCATCTCGATCTTCCTGCCGTACGCGGTGCCGGCCGTCGTGGCGACGCTGATGTGGGGCTTCATGTACGGCAAGCAGTTCGGCCTGGTCGGCAGCATCAACGACACGTTCGGGATCTCCCTGCCGGATCCGCTCGGCCCGACCTGGGTGCTCGCGTCGATCGGCAACATCGTCACCTGGGAGTTCGTCGGCTACAACATGCTGATCTTCTACGCCGCGCTGCGGGTCATCCCGGTCTCGCTCTACGAGGCGGCCGCGATCGACGGCGCCAGCGAGTTCCGGATCATCCGCGCCATCAAGCTGCCCGCGATCCGGGGCGCCCTCGTGATCGCGACGATCTTCTCGATCATCGGCAGCTTCCAGCTCTTCAACGAGCCCAACATCCTGCACTACGTGGCCAAGAACGCCATCAACACCCAGTACACGCCCAACATGTACGCCTACTCGCTGTCGTTCTCCGGCCAGCAGTACAACTACTCGGCCACGATCGCGATCATCATGGGCCTGCTCACGATGGTCATCGCGTACACGGTCCAGCTCCGCGGCATGCGAAAGGCCCTCTGACATGGCGACGTCACGACGTCATCCGACCCAAGCAGCGCCGGCAGACGTCGCACTCGTTCGCGAAGCCTCGCCGGAGCCGTCTCCTGACGGTCCTCACCGGCATCATCCTGATCTACAGCCTGATCCCGCTGGCCTGGCTGCTGATCAACGCGACCAAGTCGCAGGAGGACCTGCTGTCGTCGTTCGGGCTCTGGTTCGGCGACGGGTTCTCGCTCTTCTCCAACATCAAGGACACCTTCACGTACGACGACGGCATCTTCCTGCGCTGGTTCGCCAACACCCTGCTTGTACGTCGTCGTCGGCGCCGGGGGAGCGACCGTCCTCGCGGTGATGGGCGGGTACGCGCTTGCCAAGTTCGACTTCCCGGGCAAGAAGGGCGTGTTCGCCGTCGTGCTCGGCGCCGTCGCGGTTCCCGGCACCGCGCTGGCCGTCCCGACGTTCCTGATGTTCAGCAAGATGGGGCTGACGGACACGCCGTGGGCCGTGATCATCCCGTCGCTGATCTCGCCGTTCGGGCTCTACCTGATGTGGACCTTCGCCACGGACGCGATCCCGACCGAGCTGATGGAAGCGGCGAAGATGGACGGCGCGTCCGAGCTGCGCACGTTCGTGCAGGTCTCCCTGCCGCTGCTCGCGCCCGGGATCGTCACGGTGCTGCTGTTCTCGATGGTCGCGACGTGGAACAACTACTTCCTGCCGCTGATCATGCTGAAGGACCCCGACTGGTATCCGCTGACGGTCGGCCTCAACTCCTGGAGCCAGCAGGCGCTGACCGCCGGCGGCGACGTGATCTTCAACCTCGTCATCACCGGATCGCTCCTGACGATCGTGCCGCTCATCGCGGCCTTCTTGCTCCTGCAGCGCTACTGGCAGTCCGGGCTGTCGGCAGGAAGCGTCAAGGAATGACGCTCGCGGACGCAGGCCCCAACAAGTTTCGAACCAACGAGAGGAAACACATGATCACCACTCAACGACGCCGACTGCTCCGAGGAGTCGCCGTCTCCGTCGTCGCGGCGCTCGCCCTGGCGGCCTGCGGCGGCTCCGACGGCGACAAGTCGAGCGCGTCCGGGGGAGCGGACGACGTCAAGGCGGCGCTCGCGAAGGGCGGCACGATCACGGTCTGGGCCTGGGAGCCCACGCTGAAGAACGTCGTCAAGGACTTCGAGGCCGAGCACAAGAACGTCAAGATCAAGCTCGTCAACGCCGGCACCGGCAACGACCAGTACACCGCGCTGCAGAACGCGGTCAAGGCCGGCAAGGGCGTCCCCGACCTCGCCCAGATCGAGTACTACGCCCTGCCGCAGTTCTCGCTCGCCAAGTCGGTCGCCGACATCAGCTCGTACGGTGCGAGCGGCCTCGACAAGACGTTCACGCCCGGCCCCTGGGCGTCGGTGCAGCAGAGCGGCGGGATCTACGGCCTGCCGATGGACTCGGGCCCGATGGCGCTGTTCTACAACAAGGACGTCTTCGACAAGTACGGCGTCGCGGTCCCGAAGACGTGGGACGAGTACGTCGACGGCTGCGCGAGAAGATCCACAAGGCCAACCCCAAGGCGTACATCGCGAACGACACCGGCGACGCGGGCTTCACGACCAGCATGATCTGGCAGGCCGGCGGCCAGCCGTTCAAGGTCGACGGCGAGAAGGTCACGATCGACCTCGCGGACGCCGGCTCCAAGCGGTTCGCCGACACGTGGCAGAAGCTGCTCGACAAGAAGCTGCTCGCGCCGATCCCGTCCTGGAGCGACGGTTGGTACAAGGGCCTGGGCGACGGCACGATCGCCACGCTGACGATCGGCGCGTGGATGCCGGCCAACCTCGAGTCCGGCGTCGAATCCGGCGCGGGCAAGTGGCGCGTCGCGCCGATGCCGCAGTGGGAAGCCGGCGCCAACGCCACCTCGGAGAACGGCGGCAGCTCGCTCGCGATCCCGACGGCGAGCAAGAACAAGGCGCTGGCCTACGCGTTCATGGACTACGCCACGGCCGGCGAGGGCGCTCAGACCCGCGTCGACGCAGGTGCCTTCCCGGCGACGACCAAGCAGATCAGCTCGCCGGAGTTCGTCAACAAGAAGTCTGACTACTTCGGTGGCCAGGAGATCAACAAGGTCCTCGCAGCCTCCGCCGAGGACGTCGTCAAGGGCTGGTCCTACCTGCCGTTCCAGGTCTACGCCAACAGCATCTTCAACGACACGGTCGGCAAGGCCTACGTCTCGAAGACGACGCTCGCAGACGGCCTGGCGGACTGGCAGAAGAAGTCGGCAACCTACGGCGACCAGCAGGGCTTCACGGTCAACTGACCGCCGTACGCACGTGGGCCGTGAGGGCCTCTCGATCAGAGGCCCTCACGGCCGCACCGCATCACCACTGCTCATACCCCACGAAGGAACACGGCATGACATTCGCGATCGGCGAGCACGACTTCCTGCTGCACGGCGAGCCGTTCCGGATCCTGTCCGGCGCGATCCACTACTTCCGGGTCCACCCCGACCACTGGGCGGACCGGATCCGCAAGGCCCGGCAGATGGGCCTCAACACCATCGAGACGTACGTCGCGTGGAATGCGCACGCACCCCGGGAAGGCGAGTTCGACCTCTCGGGCAACCTCGACCTCGGGGCATTCCTCGACGTGGTCGCAGCCGAGGGCATGTACGCGATCGTCCGCCCCGGGCCGTACATCTGCGCGGAGTGGACCAACGGCGGGCTGCCGGCCTGGCTGTTCAGCGACAGCTCGACCGGGGTCCGGCAGGACGAGCCCCGCTACATGTCGGAGGTCGACCGCTATCTCGAGCAGCTCGCGCCCGTCCTGGTGCCGCGGCAGATCGATCAACGGCGGGCCGATCATCCTGGTGCAGGTCGAGAACGAGTACGGCGCGTACGGCGCCGACAAGACGTACCTCCGCAAGCTCGTCGCGATCAACCGGAGGATCGGCATCACGGTGCCGCTGACCACGGTCGACCAGCCGGTCGACGACATGCTCGAGAACGGCGGCATCCCGGAGCTGCACCGGACCGGATCGTTCGGCTCCCGGGCGCCCGAACGGCTCGACACGCTTGCGCCGGCACCAGCCGACCGGACCGCTGATGTGCTCGGAGTTCTGGGACGGCTGGTTCGACGACTGGGGGAGCCATCACCACCTGACCTCCGTCGACGACACCGCCCGCAGCCTCGACGAGCTGCTCGAGCGCGGCGCGTCGGTCAACATCTACATGTTCCACGGCGGCACGAACTTCGGGCTCACCAACGGCGCCAACGACAAGGGGACGTACCTCCCGATCGTCACGAGCTATGACTACGACGCCCCGCTCGACGAGGCCGGCAACCCGACCGAGAAGTACTGGGCGATGCGCGACGTGATCGCCAAGTACGCGCCGGTCGGCGACGAGAAGCCGCAACCCGCACCCGCGCCGCCGGCCTTCACCGCGCCGATTCGCAGCATCCTGCCGCTGTGGGACGTGCTCGACCTCTTCGGGGACCCCGACCTCGCACGAGTCCCTCCCGACTCTCGACTCGTTGGGCCAGTACGAGGGGTTCGCGCTGTATCGCACCGCGATCGACGTCACCGGCCCTGCGGTGCTCCATGTCGACGAGGTCCGCGACCGTGCGCAGGTCTTCCTCAACGAGGACAGCCTCGGCGTGCTGGCCCGCGACCACCACGACACGACGATCGCGCTGCCGGCGGCGGCCAAGGGCATGCTCGAGCTCCTCGTCGAGGACCAGGGCCGGGTCGACTACGGCCCGCGGATCGGTGAGCCCAAGGGCCTCATCGGCGAGGCGAGCATCAACGGCGAGCCGCTGCGATCGTGGTCCGTCCTGCCGCTTGGACCTCGCCGACATCGCACCGGTGGCACATGCTCTGGAGTCCAGCGAGCGGTCTCTCGTTCGTCGCCGGTCCGGCGTTCGTCGGCGCCTCGTTCGACCACCCGGGCATCGGGCGACCTCTATCTCGACACCGCGACGTGGGGCAAGGGTGTCGCCTGGATCAACGGCTTCTGCCTCGGGCCGCTATTGGTCGCGCGGTCCGCAGCGCACGCTGTACGTCCCTGGGCCGGTGCTGCGTGAGACCGGCAACGAGGTCGTCATGTTCGAGCTGCAGGCGACCACCAGCAGCGAGGTGTCGTTCGTGTCAGCCCCCGAGCTGGGTCACACCGAGGCCTGATCTCACTGGGGCGTGGGGGAGTGTGCCGCTTGCTCTCGGCGGCGGCCTTGAACAGCGTGAGCACCCTCGACAACGCTGCGGCGATGATCGCGATCGGGATCACGGCGTACGCCCAGCCTTTCGAGAGCTCGCCCTGATCGACCAGCACAAGCACGACGATCACCGCGGCCACGGTCGCGAAGATCACGACCATGGCGATCCACCAGCTGCCGCGGGTCGTGCCCAGATCGTCCGATGAGTCGTTCACGGTGAAGGCATACCCATCAGGCCGCACCCTCACACGTACGCGTCAGGCTTCGTCCGGCTTTCGGCCTCGGCATCGACCGGATTGCGGTCCGCGGTCCAGCCGACGGATTCGAGCCGCTCCTCGAGCTTGCGGCCTGCACTCGTCCTCATTCGAAGCGCGAGCTCGTCGTCCGGGATCGGCGACTCGTACTCGAAGTTCTTGCGTCGTCTTGCCATGGCCCTGACCTCCCCATAATCGTACATCACAGAGATTTCGATGCTGATCGTATGGCGGATTGGCGCGGCTTTCAAGACCCGTGAACGCTCACATATCCGCAGGTCAGGAACGGTTCATCGGGTCTGCGTTGGGTACGTCTCAATCCACGGCGACGAGAGAGGAATTGCCATGACCGAATCGCCCATCCCACCAGCCGATCCGAACTCGACTCCGGAGGATCCCGACCTCAATCCGGCCCCCAATCCGGGCGAGAATCCTGATCCGACGCAGCCCGCTGACCCCTACACGCGGACAGCTCCTGAAGCCGACGCCGGCCAGGGCGACCCGGTGGATCCGGTCCAGGAAGGCGCGCCGGCCACCGGTCCGGAGGCGCCAGAGCCGCCGCTGGAGTGAGTTGAGGCACCGGCAGTCATCCTTCCTCCACGCTCATCGCTGATCGGCGGCCCTGCTGCGTATGCGGTAGCGTGCGAAATCCTTCGGAGGGGAGACTGTCGTGGACGTCCTGCACACAGCCATCGCGATTGTCCTGGTCATCGGACTGATCATCTGGCTCAAGGTCGATCCGGTGATCTCGCTGGTCACCGCCTCGTTGTATCTGGGGCTCGCCTCGGGGGTCGGCCTCGCCGACACCGTCAAGGCCATCACGGTCGGCTTCGGCGAGATCATGACCGAAGTCGGTCTCCTCATCGGTTTCGGCGTGCTCATCGGCGCGCTGCTGCACGGCACAGGTGCCTTCCGCAAGCTCGTCAACGCTGTTGGTGACGTCGCGTCGGTGGCGGGCGATTGCCCTATGCCCTCACCGTGCTGCTCTCCACGGTCATGCCCTCCATCTATGTCGACGTCCAGGTCGTGCTGGCCTCGCCGGTGGCCCGCTCCTCGGCCCCGTTCATCGGCAGCAGGGGCCTGCCTCTGATGGCCTCGGCGCTGGGCACCGGCATCTTCTGCGGCTACGTCTTCGTGATCCCGGGACTCGCCGCCATCTCGATAGCCGGCCTCCTCGACATCAAGCTCGGCACGTGGCTGCTCTACGGGCTCGCGATCGGTCCGGTGACGGCGGTCCTCACCACGCTGGTGATGCGCCAGGTGCTCCGATCCTCCTACTGGAAGTCGGAGACCGACGAAGAGGTCGATGAGGCGATGGTCGCGGAGGAGGCCCTCGACGCCGAGTCGCGGAGGAGCACGACAGCTCACTCCCGCTCGTGGTGCTGATGCTGCCCATCCTGGTGCCGCTCGCGATGATCGCGTTCGGTGCCTTCGCCGAGCTCTGGGACTTCAGCACGCCATTCATCACGTTCATCGGTGACGCGAACATCGCGCTCTTCGTGGGACTGGTCGGGGCCTATCTGCTGTCCCGCCACTCCTCGGGCGCCGAACGCACCGAGCACGCGATGGGCGCTGGCTTCCACACCACGGGCGAGATCCTGCTGATCACGGGAGTCGGTGGCTCGCTGGGTGCGGTGATCAAGGCCACCGGTCTGGACGGCACTCTGGGCGACCTGTTCTCGGCCGACGCAGGTGCGCCGGTCGTCCTCAGCATCCTGCTGGCCTGGTTCATCGCGGCGGTGCTGCACCTGGCGATCGGGTCCGTCTCGGTCGCCGCGATCACGGCGGCGGGCATCATCGCGCCGATCGTCGACTCGATCTCGGTGTCCCCGGTGGCTGTTGGTCTGGCCATCGCCTCCGGCGCACTCTTCGCACTCCAGGTCAACAGCAACTTCTTCTGGATGTTCAAGGCGTTGCTCGGGTTGTCGACCAAGGGGACGTTGAAGACCTTGACCGTGGTCACCTCGATCTCGTCGCTGATCTCGCTGCCGATCGTGATCGCGGTGGCCCTGGTCGTACCTGCCTGAGGGATCGCTGCCCCGCGCCGTCAGAAACAAAAAATCCCTCCGCGAGGGAGGGATCTCATGGTGGGCGATACAGGACTTGAACCTGTGACCTCTTCCGTGTCAGGGAAGCGCGCTACCAGACTGCGCCAATCGCCCGTGCATTGAAATTCAGTTTGATGATCGAGGTGGGTACGGGATTTGAACCCGTGTAAACGGATTTGCAGTCCGTTGCCTCGCCTCTCGGCCAACCCACCGCTGGATGGGTATGGAGACCCGCTCCGAGCGGACGACGGGATTCGAACCCGCGACCCTCACCTTGGCAAGGTGATGCTCTACCACTGAGCCACGTCCGCGTTGCCTCAAATTGAGGCGACACGAGACTTTAGCCGATCCGGGCAGGCGAACCCAAACCGGGGTCGGCGTAGCGTGGCGGCATGAAGACATGGCTGAACGGTCGACCTGCTGCAATCCCCGGACGAACCCTCCATCAGCGCCCTTGACCACGGCATCATCGTGGGCGACGGAGTGTTCGAAACCATCAAGATCGAGGCCGGACAGCCGTTCGCGCTGACCCGTCATCTCGACCGGCTGGTGCGCTCTGCCGAGGGCCTCGGGATCGGCAAGCCGGACGTCGGCGCGATCCGCGAGGGCGTCGCCGCGACCATCGAGGGACAGGACCTGCCGTTCGGCCGCATACGCGTGACCGTGACGTCCGGACCCGGTCCGCTGGGGTCGCCGCGGGGGAGCGCGGGGCTGACGCAGATCGTCATCACCGAGCCGTGCGAGCGCCCGCCGTCCGTCAGCGCCATCGCGACCGTCCCGTGGCCCAGAAACGAGCGTGGAGCGCTCGCCGGCCTCAAGACGACGTCGTACGCCGAGAACGCCCTGATGGTCGAGCACGCGCTCGCACGCGGCGCCTCAGAGGCGGTCATGCCCAACACGGCCGGGATGCTGTGCGAGGGCACGGGCTCCAACATCTTCTACGTCATCGGCGAGCAGCTGATCACGCCGACGCTCGAGGCCGGGCCGCTCGCCGGCGTCACTCGTGCGCTCGTGCTCGAGTGGTGCGCGGGTGAGCTCGACGTGGTCGAGCGCGACGCGCCGATCGACGTACTCCAGACCGCCGACGAGGTGATCCTGGTCGGCACCACCCGCGACGTACAGGGGATCTCCCGCGTCGACGACCGTGAGATCGCCGCGCCGGGTCCCGTGACGCGCAAGGCTCAGGAGATCTGGGCACGCGAAGCGGCCAAGAACGTCGATCCCTGACCGGCCTCGTTCGGAGCCCGGACGGTCAATGGGTTAAGGTTTCTGACGCACGCGGGCGATTGGCGCAGTGGTAGCGCGCTTCGTTCACACCGAAGAGGTCACTGGTTCGAACCCAGTATCGCCCACCCGCGTAACCGCAGGTCAGAGCATGAATCTGACCTGCGGTTCCTTTTGTCAGGGTGATCGAGCTCCTGCGTGACGGCACGGGAACCGGTCTCGCTGGCGCGAAGCGCCTCGTTGACCGACTCCCGTGAGCCACTCCCTCCCGGGTCTATCCCTGCCGGCGCGCGCGTGCAGAACTGACGATCAGGACTATCCCGCCAACTGCGGCGAAGAGGCCGATCAGCAGGGGAAGCAGGCTCGGCGCGCCCGTGTCCGGCAGCTGTGTCAGTGAGCCCGTTCCGATCGCCGAGTCGGTGTCGGTGCCCGCAGAGTTCTGACTGTCCGTCCCGATCTCACTATCTGTGGCGCTTTGCACACTTGCTTGCGTCGCGCCTATGACAGATTGGGCAGCCGCGCCGGCCGAGTCGATGCTGGTTCCGACTGCGGCGGTGGTGTCAGTCCCGGCGTTTACCGAGTCTGTCGCGGTGTCCGTGGCGGCGACCGCTTGCGTCGCGTTGACGGCGTCGGTGTCGGTTGCGGCGTTCGTTGCCTCGGTCGCGTTGGTGCGTTGGTGTCGGTTCCGGCGTCGGTGGCTGTCGCTTCGACCGCTTCGGTCGCGTTGACCGAGTCGGTGTCCGTTCCGGCATCGGTGGCGGTTGCCTCGGTGGCGTTGACTGCTGCCGCGTCGGTGGCCTCGGTCGCGTCCGTTGCTTCAGTGGCGTCGGTGTCGGTTCCGGCGTCCGTGGCTGTGGCTTCGGTGGCGTTGACTGCTGCGGCGTCGGTGGCCTCTGTGGCATCTGTTGCTTCGGTGGCGTCGGTGTCGGTTCCGGCGTCGGTGGCGTCGGTAGCGTCGGTGGCGTTCGGTTGCGTCGGTGTCGGTTCCGGCGTCGGTGGCATCGGTGGCGTCGGTGGCATCGGTCGGCGTCGGTCGCATCGGTGGCGTCCGTTCCGGCGTCGGTGGCATCGGTCGCGTCGGTGGCGTCGGTGGCGTCAGTCGCGTCTATGGCGTCTGCGTCGGTCCCGGCGTCAGTTGCGTCAGTCGCGTCGACAGCGTCGATTGCGGTGACCGCGGTGACTGCCGCGCCATCGATGTCGGTGTCAGTGCCGCCGCCAGGTTCGGTGTCGCAGCGAGGATCGGTGATCGTGTTGGAGTCCAACGTGACCGCGCCGAAGTTGGCCAACAGGCGGCCTTCGAACGTCGAACCGGTTGTCGCCGTGATCGAGGTGTACGCGAGCACGTTGCCGACGAAAGCCGTGCCGGTTCCGAATGTCGCCGAGCTGCCCACCTGCCAGTAGACGTTGCAGGGCTGCGCGCCGTTGATCAGGTTCACGACCGAGCTTGAAGCCGTGGTGAGCGTCGAGGGCGCCTGGAAGACCCACACACCGTCATTGCGGCCGCCGCCGTCCAAGGTGATCGCTCCGGTGAGCTGCATGCTGCTCGATGCCGTGTAGACGCCTGGCAGATAGGCGGTCTCTCGGTTGAGCTCTGCCGGTACGGCCTCGGTCGAGGCGGCTCCGGCCACGATGTTGTACGCCGTGAGGAGGTCAGCCTTGGCTCCCTGCGTGACGGCGTCACCGGCGTGGTTCACGCCCGAGGGTGCTGAGAAGACGAAGGGCGTGTCAGTGGTGATGGTCGGCGTCTCGTGTGACCCGACGCTGCCGGCGAGGGTCGTGACGCCCGTGTTGGTCACGCCGGACCCGGCCAGCACGGAGAACTGCTTGGCGGTGGCGAGGTCAACGGCGGTGTCGGCGGCGTTGGCGGTGTTCGCCGCGTAGATCAGGAACTGGGACGAGCGCGGCGAGGCCGATGCCGGCCGAGAGGCGGGCGGTCGACGGCCGCGGGAACGGACAGGATTCGTCGTGGTGCGGTGCGATGTGGACATGAGCTTCTCTCAACATGGCCAAGGAAATAGAGAAGGGCCACGCTTCTCGTCGTCCGTGCCGACCGATGGGTCATCGGGGCTGACGGGCATATTGAAGCGACGCGCCGGGATGTGAGTCAGCTGGCGTCGCTCAGTGCGCGTGGTCCGCGCCACCCCCTCCGGGTGTCGCGTCTCACAATGAGAAATCCTGACGGACCATGCATCACTGCAATGACGCATATGCGTCAGGCTCACTCCTTCAGAGTCGCACGGAAATCCAGTTCGCGCACGGCCCTGTCGCAATTGAGTGGTCGGGGCTGAGCGTGAGGCACGCTCAGAGATTCGTTACAGGATTTCACCGAATCTGTCTCCAAATGATCCGATCTACGGCTTGATCGCGCTTGATCGTGAACTCGTCGATGATGCCGCCGGCCTGGTCGATCGCCGTGAGCTCGAGCCGATCCCGATAGACGACCATGTCGGTGAAGTGCCGCGTCGCCGCGCTGACGGCGGTGAACGAGCTGCGTCCCACCTTTCGCAGCTTGGCGGCCGCGCCCGACACGACATAGGTCACCCCGTTCTGCGGAAGGGTCCTCTCATAGTCGTGATCATGGCCGGCGAGCACGAGCGGGACGCGGGCCTCGACGAACAGCGGCACCCACAAGCGTTGGATGTCCCTGTCGTTGCCGTGATAGCCGGACGAGAACGGCGCGTGGTGCATTGCGGCGATGGTCCACGTGCCTTCGGGCTGCTTTTCAGCAAGGACGGCGCGCAGCCACCTGATCTGTTCTCGGTTGCGGATCTGGGTGGAGTTGAGGACGATCACCCTGCACCGGCCCGACACGCTGGACGTACCAGGACGTCGTACGGCCGAGCTGTCTGAGGATCGAGTTCTGTTCGTCGCTCTTGACGTCGTGGTTGCCCAGGACCGGGATCAGGTCCGAGCCCTTGGCCACGCTGCCGAACGGATCGAGCACCGATCGCTTGGTGAGGTCCGCGTCGCCCGTCTCGTAGACGATGTCACCGAGGAGCAGCAGGGCGTCGTACGGCGCGCCCACCTTCTCCGCCTGCAACCTGATCCGCCTGGCCGTCGCCATCGCGTGGGAGTCGCGCGTTCCGGTGTCGCCGGCGATCGCGATGCGGGCCTCGGGCTCTTGGACGTTGTCGGCGTGGGCGTGGGGTCGGGGTGGGCGTCGGCGTCGGCGTCGGCTCGACCGACGTCGGTGCGGGAGTGGTCGGCTTCGCCGACGGTCGTCCGCGCCCGGCCAGAATGCGAAGGCGCCGGCCGTGAGGGCACAGGTCAGGAGAACGACCGCGATGAGGACCGGAACCAGCCGGCGACGGCGAACCTGCCTGGGGTGCCTGTGTCGATTCACTGCCGTCTGCCCCTGCCAGGTCGAAGATGAGTGCCGATGCCGCTGAGCTCGGTTCGCAGACCGACATCACCTCGGTGCGCGGCATGCCTCGACCAGCGTACGGCCGAGAATCGCGCGCGGTTCGGCTTTTGGTCAAAGCCTCAGCCGGCGCTGACCGCCGGTGGACTCGTGGGGCTCGCCGACCGGCTTGCTCTCGGCGCTGCCGCGTTGCCGGAGGTAGATCGCCAGAACCGCCATCGAGCCGACCGCCAGGAACTCCGACTGCCAGTTCTGCAGGGTGCGGGCCCAGAAGTCGGCATTGACGAGATAGGACCCCCACGAGATCGGGTCGAGCCGGTCCTCGAGCCGGGTCTCGTTGAAGGCCGCCCAGCCGGCGATCGACTGGGCCAGCCACGAGACGACGAAGATCGAGGCCATCACGATCGTCAGCGACCACGAGAAGATCGACGTGCGTACGCCGCCGGCCTTGGCCCAGGCGGGGGAGTCGGCCACGGTGTGGCGGCCGAGCTTCTGCTCCTTGTCGTCGCCGAGGCCGGCGTGGGTCGGAGACTCCGGCGAGCCCTTCTGGACGAAGAACACCGTCGCGAGGATGTAGAGCAGGAACTGCAGGTACTCGCTCTGCCAGTTCTCGGTGACGTCGACCGCGATAGTCGGCCGACGTCAGGTAGCGGCCCAAGCCGATCTCGCCCATGCCCGACGCCATCTGCTGGTCGTTGAACTGCGCCCAGCCGGCGAAGGCCTGGCCGATCAGCGCCGCGAGGAAGATGACCAGGAAGAACACGCTGAGCGAGTTGTTGCGGATGAACGTACGCATCATGGCCTCCTAGGCGTGGACCAGGCCGGTCGTCAGGAAGTACGCCAGGCCGCCGCAGATGATGACCAGGTACAGGACGAACATGGTGCGCATCTAGCCTCCTTGGACCTGACAGTCGTACGGCGCGCCGGCCTGCGGGGAGCAGCCGGCGGCCGTCACCTTCCAGCCATCGGGGAACTCGCCGAGGAACACGACGTCCTCGTCGTAGCGGACCATGCGCCGCGTGCCGTAGACCTTGACCTCGACGACCCGGCCGGAGTCGGGCAGGCCGGCCGCCATGACGGCTGCCTCGCAGGACGAGCCCTCGCGACTCGGCCAGCTCCTCCTGCACGTCGTCGCTGAGCAGGTCGCACGCAGCGGCCCGTCCTCGGCGCGGAGGCTGGCGTGCAGCCGCTCGGCGACCTGGGTGGCGGCGTCGTCATTGCCGGAGGAGCACCCGGTCAGACGGCGAGAGCGACGACCAGGCGATTGCGGCGGTCATGGGTCTCACGGATCGCGTGTACCCCGAACAGGCTGTTTCTATCGGTTGGCCCGACCGCCGCGGGTACGTACGGCGCCCAGAGAGAGGAACCATGATGACGACAGCACCTGATGAGGAGCCGGACCAGACGCCGGACGAGGAGTCGCCGAGGAGCCGGGCATCGGCGCGCAGGAGACGCGGCCCGTGACCGAGCCGGACGTGGAGGGCGACCCGGACCTCGTCGCGCCCGACCCGGTCGAGGACGCCTAGGACATACGGACGCCCGCGGCTCACGAGCTGCGGGGCGTCCGTGCGGTTCAGTCGTCGGGGTCGGCCTCGGTGGGGCCGGCGCCTTCGGGCGGGTTCTCGTCGACCTCGTGCTCGGGATCAGGGGCGAGGCCCGGGTCGAGGTCGGGATCTTGGCGGCGAACCGGGTCGCTCGGATCGACCGTCATCCGGTCGGCGTCCGGATTCGTCACGCTCGGCTCCGCCGGGATGACGGTGGAACCGCCGTCGGGCTCCGACGAGGGCGTGATCTCCGGGTCCTCGGTGGGCCTGGCCTCTGGGTCTGCGCCCGGCTCGATGGGTGACTCGCTCATGGTGCACCTCCTGCTGGCCGTCGGCTCGAGACGAGATCGGCGGGCTGGAGAGTCTGCGTAAGCCTCCAGCCCGCCCGATATCTCGACTGCCGGTCGAGGACCGCGGTATACCCCAAAGGTCTGGCTTCAAACCTGTTGTGGCTGTGCGTTTTCTGTGGCTGCTTGACGATGCTCCGCGGGCGGGACGACACTCGACTGATGCCAGATCCGGTCGAGTCCAACCCGTCGCTCTACACGGTCGTGTTCGAGAACGAGCGCGTGCGCGTGCTCGAGTACCGCGATCAGCCGGGGGCGCGAACGACGCCACATTCGCACCCGGACAGCGTCATGGTGACCTTGAGCTGGTTCGACCGACGGCTCAGCGTGGGGGACCAGGTCCGCGATGTCTCGCTCGAGCCCAGCCAGGCCATGTGGCTCCCCGCGCAGACCCATGCCGGGGAGAACATCGGGACGACTGAGACGCACACCTTGTTCATCGAGCTGAAGGAGCCGGGGGCGCCGTCGGGCGAGGCGTCGCTCGGCCCGCAGTCCGACGGAGCGCTGAGTGCCGCGGGCTTCAGACTCAGCTGTGTCGGCGGCCGAAGAGCAGGTGGAACGGCCGGCAGGCGAGCGTCAGCAGCGGCTTGCGCCCGTTGAGGAAGCCCAGCGGCCCGTCGCCGGCCAACGACCACCGCGCGGTGGCGAGGCCGAAGCGGATGCGCCCGGTGACGGGGGAGACGAGCAGCGTCCCGGCCCGGTCCTGCGCGATGCGGAAGCCCAGAGGCAGGCGCCACGGCAGTCGGCGCACGCGGCGGACCGCGAGCGAGCCGATGCCCTGAGCGGCGTACGAGGAGTGGCGCGCGACCTCGAAGTCAGCGAGATCCTTGGGGATCGCCCAGAGCTCGCGGCCGCCGTCGCGCGACGCCACGCTGTTGACCCAGATGTGGGTGATCGACACCCGCGGTCGCCACCCTTCGCGTACGAGCACGGTCGCCATGATCTCGTCGTACGTCAGCGGGCTGGGCTCCTCATAGACGAAGAACGCGGCGCACACGAGCGCCCGGCCGAAGATCGTGACGGTCCTGGTCGCCGGCGGCTGAGTGCGGGCTCGCGGCAGCGCCAGACGCCGACGGCGGCAGCAGCCACACACCGACGTACGCATGCCGTGCAGGTCCCACGGCTCGCTGCGCGGGTAAGCTCGGTCATGCCCAGCGGAACGCGGTCGGCTCGAGCACCTTGGTCGCCTTGGCGAACGGCCGTGTCGCGCCGGGCCAGTTGGAGGTGATGCGGCCCGAGCGGTGGCGATACCAGTTGTCGCAGTGCGCCCACGCGGAGTGCTCGAGCTTCTCGGTGAGCTCGCCGGTCGTACGCCATCTCGGCTTCTTCGGTCACCTCGACCGTCGTGTAGTCGCCGGCCGTGAGCCGGTCGAGCGCCTGCCGCATGTGGCGGGCCTGCGCCTCGAGCATGAAGATGATCGATCCGCCGCCGAGGTTGGTGTTGGGTCCGTAGGTGACGAACAGGTTGGGGAAGTTGGGGACGTACATGCCGAGGTAGGCGTGCGCGCCGTCGGCCCACTGGGTCGCCAGCTTCTGCCCGCGGGTGCCGGTGATGTCGATCGACTGGAGGAAGTCCTGCGAGTCGAAGCCGGTGGCGTAGATGATCGCGTCGACCTCGTGCTCGATGCCCTCGGAGTCCACGACGCCCTTCGGCGTGACCGACGTGACGGCGTGGGTGACGACGTCGACGTTGTCCTGCGCCAGCGCCGGGTAGAACTCGTTGGAGAACAGGATGCGCTTGCAGCCGATGGGGTAGTCGGGCGTCAGCTTGGCCCGCAGCTCGGGGTCCTTGACCTGCTTGCGGAGGTGCCACATCGCGACCGCCTTGTTGATCCGGCCGACCCTCGACTCGTCGTCGAGGCCGCGGGAGAACTGCTCCGTGAACGTCCACACGCCGGCGCGCTCGATGCGCTGGCTGATCGGGGCCGACCTCGAACAGCTTCTTGTGGAACGCCTTGTAGGGCTTGTCGGGCTTGGGCAACAGGTAGTTGGGGGAGCGTTGGAACACCACGAGCTTGCGGGCGTCGCGGGCCAGGTGCGGGATGAGCTGCACGGCGCTGGCGCCCGAGCCCACGACCGCGATGGACTTGCCGGCCGGGTCGAACGAGTGGTCCCACTGCGCCGAGTGGAACGAGGTGCCGGTGAACGAGTCGATGCCCTCGATGCTGGGGAGCGTCGGGCGCGAGAGCTGGCCGACGGCGCTGACCAGGATGTCGACGGTCTCCTCGCTCTGAGTCGTCGGCGAACGTCACGGTCCAGGTCGAGGAGGCCGTCGTTCCAGCGTCGCCGCGACGACCTCGTGGCCGAAGCGTACGAGCGGGGTGATGCCGTGCTTGTCGGCGACCGAGCGGATGTAGGCGTGGATCTCCTCCTGCAACGCATAGCGGCGGGTCCAGTGCGGATTGGGCTCGTAGGAGAACGAGTAGAGCGGCGACGGGACGTCGCAGCCGGCGCCGGGATAGGTGTTGTCGCGCCACACCCCGCCGAGGTCGTCCGAACGCTCCCACAGCCGCAGATCCGGTGTGGCCCGCGCGCTTGAGCTCGATCGCCACGGCGAGCGCGCCGAATCCGGAACCGATGATTCCGACTGAAGTCATGCCACTCCTCCGCAGTCCGGCGTCGGCCAGGCCGATGCTGACACACATACTGTCACGGTCCGATCGTCTGCGGCACCCGTCTCTTTTTGCTGCAACTCTCGTTGACAGTGCAGACGAGAGGGCTTCACATGGCTGAGCACGGACTGTCACGACGCGGACTGCTGAGCGGCGCTGCCGCCGGGGGAGCGATCCTCGCGATCGGAGGTCTCGGCGAGGCCGCAGAGGCGGCGACCACGTCAGGGAGCCTGCCGTCGAGCGTCGACGTCGTGGTCGTCGGTGGTGGGCTCTCGGGACTCGTCGCGGCCCGCAACCTCGTCGCGACCGGCAAGACGCGTCCTGGTGCTGGAGGCCCGGGACCGGGTCGGCGGCCGGCTGCTCAACCACACGCTGCAGGGCGGCTCGGTCATCGAGTCCGGGGGCGCCTTCGTCGGGCCGACGCAGAACCACATCCTCGCGCTCGCCAAGCAGCTCAAGGTCGAGACCTTCAAGGAGTACGTGACGGGCGACAACGTCTACGTCTCCAAGACGCTCGGGACGATGAAGTACACCGGCACGGTGCCGCCCGACCCGCTGATCCTGGCCGATGCCGCGATCCTCCAGCTCCGCATCGACAACATGGCGGCCAAGGTGCCGGTCGATGCGCCGTGGACCGCGCCGGACGCCGCGAAGCTCGACGCCATGACGGTCGACACCTGGCTGCGGCAGAACACGCTGATCCCGCAGGTGCGCGAGGTCTTGAAGGCGTTCTTCCAGGCTGCCTTCGGCACGGACGCCGAGGGGCTCTCGATGCTGTTCTTCCTCTGGTACATGGCCACCGCCGGTGACGAGACCCACCCCGGGACGTTCGAGCGCGCCTCCGGCACGGCCGACGCCGCCCAGGACTCGCGGTTCGTCGGCGGCTCCGGCCTGATCCCGCTGCGCATCGCGTCCGCACTGGGCTCGCGGGTCGCGCTCAACGCACCCGTGCGCAAGATCAAGCAGTCGAGCACGGGTGTGACGGTCGTCAGCGACCGTGGCACCGTCAAGGCCAAGCGGGTCATCGTGGCGGTCCCGCCGCCGCTCGTGCTGGGCATCGACTGGTCACCGTTGCTGCCGCCGCGGCGCCTGCAGCTCATGCAGCACATGCCGATGGGCACGCTGATGAAGGTCGATGCGGTGTATGCGAAGCCGTTCTGGCGGGCCAAGGGCCTGTCCGGCTCGGCGGTGCTGGACGACGGTGTCGTCAGGACCGTCTTCGACAACTGCCCGGCCGACGCCAAGGTCGGGGTGCTGCTGGCGTTCGTCGGCGGCTCGTCGTGGCAGCAGTGCGCGATGCTCCCGCTGGCCGAACGCCGCAAGCTCGTGCTCGAGGGCTTCGCCAAGGTCGTGGGGCCCGAGGCGCTCAGCCCGATCGAGTACGTCGAGCACGACTGGACCCACGAGCGATGGACGATGGGCAGCCCGGTCGCGTCCGTGCAGCCCGGGGCCACCGTGGCGTACGGATCGACGATCCGGGAGCCGCACGGCCGCGTCCACTGGGCCGGCACCGAGACCGCGACCTACTGGGCCGGCTACATGGACGGCGCCGTACGCGCAGGGGAGCGAGCCGCCGCGGAGGTCGCGAAGCTCGTCTGAGTCAGGCGCAGCGGAAGGCTCAGGACGAACGTCCCGGACGGCTGCTCGTCGGAGCTCGGCTCGTAGTACGCGTCGCCGCCCGACGCGCGGGCGAGCTCGCGGACGATGAAGAGCCCCAGACCCGTGCCGCCGATGCTGTCACCGGTCGCGAAGCGTTCGAACAGCCGCGGCAGCACCTCGGCCTCGACGCCGTCGCCCGCGTCGCTGACCCTGACCTCGGCCATCGCCCTCGGAGATCCCCACCTCGAGCGTCACGGGAGGCGCGCCATGCATCACGGCGTTGCCGACCAGGTTGTCGATCGCCTGGCTGATGCGGCCGGGGTCGGCCACGATCTCGGCGTCGTCGCCCGGCTCGACGATGATGTCGACGCCGGGCCGCGCGGCCCGGGCCGTCTCGGCCGCGGTGTCGACCAGCGTCCTGATCGAGACCGGCGTCCGGGCGAAGGTGCAGCGCGTCGGCATCCAGCTTCGACGCCGTGAGCAGGTCGTTGAGCAGGCGGCCGAGGCGGTCGGCGCTGGCCGTCATGCCCTCGAGCAGGCCGGCGCGCTCGCGGTCACCCAGCTCCTCCCAGTGGCGTGAGAGGGTTCCGGCCGAGCCGCCGCAGCACAGCGGCCGGCGTACGCAGCTCGTGCGCCGTGACGGCGAGGAACTGCGACTGGTCGGTGGCGGCCTGCTGGAGGCGCTCGTTGAGGGCCGCGAGGGCGATCGTCGTCTGCTCGCGCTCCTCCTCGGCGCGGCGCTGCTCGGTGCGGTCGCGGGTGACCTTGGCGAACCCGATGTGCTCGCCGACGTCGTTGTAGACCGCGGTGATCACGACGTTGGCCCAGTAGCGGGAGCCGTCCTTGCGGACTCGCCAGCCCTCCTCCTCGTAGCGGCCGTCGCGCAACGCGATCTCGAGCTCGTTCTCGGGATGCCGCTCGGCCTGGCTCTCCGGCGGGTAGAAGACGCGGAAGTGCTGCCCGATGATCTCTCGGCTCGGTAGCCCGTGCTCCGCTGCGCGCCGGTGTTCCAGCTCACGACGTGGCCGCTCGGTGTCGAGCATGAAGATCGCGTAGTCGCCGACGGCCTCGACGAGCAGCCGGAACCGTTCCTCGCTCTGGCGCAGGCTCTCCTCGGCCTCGCGGTTGGCGGTGATGTCGCGGGTGACCTTGGCGAATCCGAGGTGCTGGCCGGCGTCGTCGAACACCGCCGTGATGAGGACGTGCGCCCAGAACCTCGAGCCGTCCTTGCGGATGCGCCAGCCCTCCTCGGAGTAGTGACCGTCGATGAGCGCGCGTTCGAGCTCGTACTCCGGGTGCCGCGCCTCCTGCAGCTCGCGCGGATAGAACGTACGGAAGTGCTGGCCGATGATCTCGTCGGCGCGATATCCCTTGCTGCGCTGCGCGCCGGCATTCCAGCTGACGATGATGCCGTCGGGGTCGAGCATGAAGATCGCGTACTCCTCGACCGCCTCGACCAGGAGCCGGAATCGCTCCTCGCTGAGCCGCAGCGCGTCCTCGGCGGCTCGCTGGGCCGTGACGTCCTGCACCTGGAGGAACACGTACAACGGCTTGCGCGGCGGCGTCGCGCACGGCCGCCAGGCGTCGCGCGTACGATCCGCGGCTCCGGCGCGCCGCTGACCTCGTGCTCGAGGTGCACGAGGTCGGCGGCACCGACGTTGATCTCGTCGAGCGCGGCCGGACAGGAGGTCGGCGCGACCGGCGGTCGAGCGTCGCGTAGTCGACGCCGACGAGCTCATCGTGCTTGCGGAGCACGATGTCACCGAGCGCGCGGTTGGCCCGGACGATGCCGCCGGTCAGGGTCATGGTCGCCATGCCGATGGCGGCCTGCTCGAAGATCTCGCGGAACCGCTCGAGGTGCTCGTCGAGCACGCTCTGGTCGTCACGCGCCTGCGCGCGTGCGGCTCTGCCGCTCCTCCGAGCGAGTCGCGGCACCGCCTCGAGAACCGGCGCGAGGCGGCGTGCCGGTGCTCCGGTCAGGATCTCGATGAGCTCGGGCGCCACCAGCTCGATGGGGACGGACTTCTCGAGCAGCGCCGTCGCCCCGAGCTCGAGGGCGCGTTCGGCGAGCCCGTTGCTGTCGAACCCGGTGTAGATGACGACGCGGGTCGTCGGCGAGACCGTCAGGATGCCCGGCAACGCGTCGAGGCCGTCCATCGTGGGCATCGACATGTCGAGCAGCAGCAGGTCCGGGCCGGTGCTGATGAGCCAGGCCGATCGCCTCGGTCCCGTCGGCGCCGTCGCCGACCACGGTGAGCAGGCCGGACAGCCGGAACTGGGTCTTCAGCAGCTCCCGCACTTCGGCAGAGTCGTCGATGAGGACGATCGTCGGAGTGTTGTTGCCCATGATCGCAACTATGGTACGCGTAGGCGGCAATTCGCGACCGCAACGGGCACCTCGTCTGCGCACGCGTGTCGCTGCCATAGGGTGGAGACAAGCAGAACGCGCCATCCGTAGGGCGCGTCATACCGAACAGAGGTCACGTATGTCCGACATCCAGATCGTCCTCACGCTGCCGATTCAGGGCAGAGGCACGAGCTGTCGAGAAGGGCACGAAGGCGTGGCAGCTGTTCGCCGAGTCGCCGGACGTCATCGCCGCCCGCGTCGGCGGCGAGCTCAAGGACCTGGCGTACGAGCTGGCCGACGGTGACGAGGTCGAAGGCGTCGCGATCGACTCCGCCGACGGCCGCGACATCCTGCGCCACTCGACCGCCCACGTCATGGCCCAGGCCGTGCAGGAGCTGTTCCCGCGAGGCCAAGCTCGGCATCGGCCCGCCGATCACCGACGGCTTCTACTACGACTTCGACGTGCCCGAGCCGTTCGTGCCCGAGGACCTCGACAAGATCGAGTCGCGCATGCGCAAGATCGTCAAGGAGGGCCAGAAGTTCGATCGTCGTGAGATCTCCGACGACGACGCCCGCACCGAGCTCGCCGACGAGCCCTACAAGCTCGAGCTGATCGGCCTCAAGTCGACCGCCGGCGACGCGGCCGAGGGCGCAAGCGTCGAGGTCGGCGACGGCGGCCTCACGATCTACGACAACCTCAAGCGCGACGGCTCGCTGGCGTGGAAGGACCTGTGCCGCGGCCCGCACCTGCCGACCACCAAGCGCATCCCGGCGTTCAAGCTCATGCGCAGCGCCGCCGCATACTGGCGCGGCGACGAGAAGAACAAGCAGCTGCAGCGCATCTACGGCACCGCCTGGGAGACCAAGGAGGCGCTCGACGAGCATCTGCACCGCATCGAGGAGGCGCAGCGCCGCGACCACCGCCGCCTCGGCACCGAGCTCGACCTCTACAGCTTCCCCGACGAGATCGGCTCCGGCCTGCCGGTGTTCCACCCCAAGGGTGGTGTGATCAAGCGCGAGATGGAGGACTACGTCCGCCGGCGCCACATCGAGGAGGGCTTCGAGTACGTCGGCACCCCGCACATCGCCAAGGAAGAGCTGTTCTACACGTCGGGGCACCTGCCCTACTACGGCGAGGGCATGTTCCCGGCGCTCGACGTCGACGGCAACCCGTACCGGCTCAAGGCCATGAACTGCCCGATGCACAACCTGATCTTCCGCTCGCGCGGCCGGTCATACCGTGAGCTGCCGCTCCGGCTGTTCGAGTTCGGCCACGTCTACCGCAACGAGAAGTCCGGCGTCATCCACGGCCTGACCCGCGTACGCGGGTTCGCGCAGGACGACTCGCACTCGTACGTCACCCCGGAGCAGGCCCCGGACGAGATCCGCCACCTGCTCAACTTCGTGCTGAGCCTGCTGCGCGACTTCGGCATGGACGACTTCTACCTCGAGCTGTCGACCCGCGACGACTCCAAGCCCGACAAGTTCATCGGCTCCGACGAGGACTGGGCCGTGGCGACCAAGGTGCTCGAGGACGTGTGCGTCGAGACCGGCCTCGAGCTCGTGCCCGACCCGGGCGGCGCCGCCTACTACGGCCCCAAGGTCTCGGTGCAGGCCCGCGACGCGATCGGCCGTACCTGGCAGATGTCGACGATCCAGTACGACTTCAACATGCCGTCCGCCGAGCGCTTCGACCTCGAGTACGTCGCGGCCGACGGCACGCGCCAGAAGCCCGTCATGATCCACTCGGCGAAGTTCGGCTCGATCGAGCGGTTCATGGGCGTGCTCGTCGAGCACTACGCCGGTGCGTTCCCGCCCTGGCTCGCACCCGTGCAGGTCGTCGGCATCCCGGTCGCCGAGCGCCACGCCGACTACCTCTACGAGCTCGCCGGCCGGCTCAAGGCCAAGGGCATACGCGTCGAGGTCGACGACTCCGACGAGCGCATGCAGAAGAAGATCCGCAACGCGCAGACCCAGAAGGTCCCGTTCATGGTGATCGCCGGCGACAACGACATCGAGGCCGGTGCCGTGTCGTTCCGCTATCGCAGCGGTGAGCAGGAGAACGGCATCGCGATCGACGACGCCATCGCGCGCATCGTCGAGGCGGTCGAGACGCGAGTGCAGGTATGACCGACCAGCGACACAGGTCAGCAGGACGGCGTGGGGGAGCCCGACGCGTTCGAGCGGCTCTGGACCCCGCACCGCATCGTCTACATCAAGGGTGAGGGCAAGCCGGCGACCGGCGACGAGGCCGACTGCCCGTTCTGCCGCATCCCGCAGATGGACGACGCCGAGGGCCTGATCGTGCACCGGGGCAAGTCGGCATACGCCGTGCTCAACCTCTATCCCTACAACGCCGGCCACCTGCTCGTCTGCCCCTACCGTCACGTCGCCGACTACACGGATCTCACCGACGAGGAGACCCTCGAGGTCGCCGAGCTGACCAAGACCGCGATGCGGGCCATGCGCGAGGTGACCAGCCCGCACGGGTTCAACCTCGGCATGAACCAGGGCAACATCGCCGGCGCCGGCATCGCCGCGCACCTGCATCAGCACATCGTGCCGCGGTGGGGCGGCGACTCGAACTTCCTGCCGGTCATCGGCCAGACCAAGACCATGCCGCAACTGCTGGGCGACACCCGCGAGATGCTCGCGGCCGCCTGGCCCAAGGAGTAGCTCATGCTCGAACGCTTCCGCCAGTTCTGGTCCAACGTGTGGGCGCCGCTCGGCGACCTGCTGCTGCAAGCTCGGCGTCAAGCCGGACTGGGTCACCTGGGTCGGGACGATCGGCGTCAGCGCCGGCGCGCTGATCTTCTTCCCGCGCGGCGAGTTCCTCATCGGCGTCCTGGTCGTCACGGCGTTCGTGTTCAGCGACATCATCGACGGCTACATGGCCCGCAAGTCCGGCCAGTCGTCGAAGTGGGGCGCGTTCCTCGACTCGACGCTCGACCGGGTCGGCGACGCCGCGATCTTCGGCGGCCTGCTGCTCTACTACACGACCTCGGACGCCGAGGCCGACCTCGGCGACCCGAGGATCTACCTCTACCTGAGCCTCGCGTGCCTCGTGCTCGGATCGCTGACCTCGTACGCCCGGGCGCGCGCCGAGAGCCTCGGCATGACGGCCAAGGGCGGCATCGCCGAGCGTTCGGACCGGCTGGTGGCGATCCTCGTCATGACGGGCTTCTCGGGCATGTTCGACGCGCCGTTCCTGCGCGAGATCACGCTCTGGGCGCTCGCCGTCGCCAGCACGATCACGGTGGTCCAGCGGATGCTGATGGTGCACAAGCAGGCTGTGGCCAACCCGGGCCTCGACAACTGATCGCGCAAAACTTGTAAGACTTCGCTCGCCTCGCGACTCCTACTGGTGAAATGACCGCCAGGAGAAGAGGGATGACCGATGTCGCGCGTTGCCGGACAGTCCTCGCATTCCTTCATAGGATGCCTGCGTGACCGACGAGACCGGACGCACGGACGCGGAGCTCGTCGCGGGGGTGCTGGCAGCGGACCGCGACGCGTTCGCTGCGGTCTACGACCGCTACGGCACCAAGCTCTACGACTTCGCGTACTCGATGCTGCGGCACCGCGAGGACGCGGCGGACGCCGTCGCGGACTCGTTCGTGCTCGTCGCCGAGCGACTCAGCCAGCTCCGCGACCCGGAGCGGCTCCGGCCGTGGCTGTACGCCATCGTGCGCAGCGAGTGCCTGCGCAAGCTGCGAGCGCGCAAACGCGTCGCGTTCGGCGGCGAGGAGCAGCTGGTTCAGATGGCTGACGACGCGCTGACCCCCGACCAGGAGGCCGAGCGGGCGGCGATGCAGAAGATCGTGTGGGACGCCTCCGCCGGACTCGCCGACCGCGATCGCGCCCTCCTCGACCTGCACCTGAGGCAGGGCCTCGAGGGTGCGGAGCTCGGCGAGGCGATGGGCGTCTCGGCCTCCAACGCGTACGTCATGCTCAACCGCCTGCGCGCCCAGGTCGACCGCTCCCTCGGTGCGCTGCTGATCGCCCGCCTCGGCCGGGACGACTGCGACGACCTCGATGTCCTGCTCGCCGACTGGGACGGAACGTTCTCGCCGCTCGTCAGGAAGCGCGTCTCCCGCCACGTCGACGACTGCGACGTGTGCTCGAAGCGACGCAAGAAGATCCTCAGCCCGTGGATGCTGCTGGCCGCCGTGCCGATGTTCGCGGCGCCGTTGACGCTGCGCGACCGGGTCGTCGCGCGACACCCAGCTCGTGGCGTACACGACACCCACTGGCGAGCCGCTGACCCCGGTCGCCGACGCTGGCTCCGCGACGCAGGCCCCGCGCGGCAGTTACGGCCGCGGCCGCGGCGGTCGTCATCGTCCTGTCCGGCGTGGCCGCGTTGTTCTGGGCCGGCAACGCCGACGACGCGGCGCCCAAGGGCGATGTCGTGGCGACGCCGACCGCCGCGCCCGTCGCCGACGGCCGACGCGGAGGTCGACCACGACACCGACGCCCACGCCGACCCCGTCCGAGTCGAGCCAAGGCGCCAGGCGTGCTCGCTGTGTCGACGACGTCGATCTCGCTCGGCCGCAGCGGCAGCACCTCGACCGTCACGCTCACGAACTCCGGCGGCCTTCCGGTCGACTACAGCCTGACCTCGAGCGCCGGCTGGCTGTCGGCCTCGCCGTCGATCGGCCGGGTCGCAGGCCGGTGCGTCGTCGCGGCTGACCGTACGCGCCGATCGTGGCCGCCGTCCGCGAAGGGCTCGTCCTCCGGCGCGATCGGCATCTCGTGGGCGACCGGCAGCGCGCAGGTCGAGGTCTCGCTGGTCGAGGAGCGCGAGCCCGAGTCGTCGGCCGGCCCGAGCGCCGGCTCCAGCTCGTCCTGCACGTCGAATCCGGTGCAGCGTGAGCGTCTCGGACGAGAGCGGGCTTCGTCAGTCGTCCTGCGCTGGAGCGGGGCCGGTCTCGGGCAGCGCGTCGATGTCCGCGCTCCGGCTCGCGTCTGGAGCGCCGACATGGGGCAGTTCGCCGATACGGCGGCTCCGTGACGATGCGGGTCACGGCCACCGACAAGCGTGGCAACACCGCAACCGCGTCGCGGACGGTCAACGTCGACCCCTGCCCGGGACAGTCACGGATGCCGGCGTGAGGCGTCGCCGCCGGCCGATAGTTGTAAGAACCGGGCCCTGCTGGTGCTCCCACTCGTGTAGGCACACGAGAGCCGGAGGCACCTGGCATGAACCGCATCGTCCGCACGACCTCTTCATCGCCGCAGCCTGGGCGGCCCTGTCCGGGCTCACCGGCTGCGCGAACCGACCCGGAGGCCCCGGCGCCCACGCCGGTCGCCACCCACGCGCACCCACCGCCCGCACCAGCCGACGGTGGCGATCACCCGCAGCGGGCCCGGTCGGCAAGCCGACCCGACTGTCGATTCCGGCGATCGGCGTCATCGAGCGCCTGCACGGCGTCGGGCTCAAGTCGGACGGCGCGATGCAGACGCCCGACTTCGGCGACGCCGGCTGGTACGACCGTGGGACCGCGGCCCGGCGCACCGGGTCCCGCCGTTCTGGTCGCGCATGTCCATGGGCCGGCGGGCGACGACGTGTTCGCCCGGCTGCACGACCTCGAGCCGGGGGACCAGGTCACGGTCAAGCGGACCGACGGCAGCTCGACATTCGTCGTCGAGTCCGTGGAGCAAGCCGCCAAGGACGCAGCTGCCGCACGAGCGGATCTGGAACGACACCGACGCCCCCGTGCTGCGCCTGATCACCTGCGGCGGCAAGCCCGATCCGGTGACCCGTATGTATCCGGACAACACGATCGTCTACGCCCGAATGGTGCCCTGACCTGCGGTTTCGAGCGGTCCAAGAGAACTCGCCGAAAAAACTTTCAGAAAAGTTGCAAGGACGCCATGGGCGTCCTGCTCCTACATCCGAGCAAGCAAGCCCCAGACAACGCCACAACAGCAGCACCACCAACCAACAGGAGAACATGACATGAACACCAAGATCCGCAACCTGATGATCGCCGCCCCGCTGGCCACCGCCGCACTCACGATGGTCCCCGCAGCCGCCATGGCCTCCGAGCCGGGCCCGGTCGTCATCGTCCAGCCGCACCACCGAGTCCCGAGCCCGACTGACCCCAAGGGTCCTCAGGACAAGTCGCCCCGGCGCCCAAGCCGCGACTCCCGACGACAAGGTCGGCCCGGCGCCAAAGCCGACGCAGCCCGACGGACCTGACGTCATCACGAACCCCCAGCCCTGCCCCACGCACGGTGTCGACTGCACGCCGGACAAGGACGAGCCGAACGGCGGCAACGATGGTGAGTCGAAGCACTCCGTCGACGACGTCGTCGACACCGTCCAGTGCCGAACCGCGTCGACGCGGGCCTCGCATCCGAGCAGCAGGACGGCAGCCTGGACATCGCCTGGCTGTTCGCCGGCGGCCTGGCCGTGACGGCTTCGGGCGTCGCGTTCGCGGTCCGCAAGCGTACGGGCAGCAACGCCTGATCCACCCAGACCGAAGGGCCTCGCACCGTCCCGGGGTGCGGGGCCCTTCGCCGTGTCCACCGGCGACCTCCTGCGCGTGGAGGAAACCCGCCGCGCGAGTAGACTGAAAGCGATCATCTGGGCACATCAAAGGACACAGCAGTGAGCAACGAAGCAACCACGGTCGGTACGTCGCGGGTCAAGCGCGGCATGGCAGAGATGCTCAAGGGCGGCGTGATCATGGACGTCGTCAACGCCGAGCAGGCCAAGATCGCCGAGGACGCCGGCGCGGTCGCCGTGATGGCGCTGGAGCGCGTACCTGCCGACATCCGCTCGCAGGGCGGCGTCGCCCGCATGAGCGACCCGGACCTGATCGACGGCATCATCGAGGCCGTCTCGATCCCGGTGATGGCCAAGGCCCGCATCGGTCACTTCGTCGAGGCGCAGGTGCTGCAGTCCCTCGGCGTCGACTACATCGACGAGTCCGAGGTGCTGACCCCGGCCGACTACGCCAACCACATCGACAAGTGGCAGTTCACCGTCCCGTTCGTGTGCGGCGCGACCAACCTGGGCGAGGCGCTGCGGCGGCTGACCGAGGGTGCGGCGATGATCCGCTCCAAGGGCGAGGCCGGCACCGGTGACGTGTCCAACGCGACGACGCACATGCGCCAGATCCGTGCGCAGATCCGCCGCCTCGGCTCGCTGTCCGAGGACGAGCTGTTCGTCGCGGCCAAGGAGCTGCAGGCGCCCTACGAGCTGGTCAAGGAAGTCGCCGAGAACGGCAAGCTCCCGGTCGTGCTGTTCACCGCCGGCGGCATCGCCACCCCCGCCGACGCGGCGATGATGATGCAGCTCGGCGCTGAGGGCGTGTTCGTCGGCTCGGGCATCTTCAAGTCCGGCAACCCGGCCCAGCGCGCCGAGGCCATCGTCAAGGCCACGACGTTCTTCGACGACCCCGACGTGATCGCCAAGGTCTCGCGCGGTCTGGGCGAGGCCATGGTCGGCATCAACGTCGACGACATCCCCGAGCCCCACCGGCTGGCCGAACGCGGCTGGTAGGGCGCACGGCTCGTACCTCGCCGTCTCAGCGGCTCGTTCCTCGCCGCTGCCGTGCTTCGCACGGGCGCCTGCCTCGCTTCGCCCGGCCTATGGTCGGGTCGACTGCGACCTCGTCGAAGTCCGGCCTCGCCGGAAGCCCTCTCCTCGCTTCGCTCGTCGTCATGGCTGAGTCGTAGCCTCGCTTCGCTAGGCCCATGGTCGGGTTCGAACTCGGACACTAACGGCCGGGACTTTGGGTCCCGGCGTGTAGTCACTCGGAGCCATCTTCGGGGAATTGTCCCCTTCGCTCCCCGCCTGGTGCAGGCTCGTCGTGGGAGATCGACTGCGCGACCGTTTGGGGTCGGGCAGCGATGGGAGAGGGAGTTACATCATGAAGAGGTCTACTAAGGGCGCCCTGGCGGCATCAGCTGCCGGGATCCTGCTGCTCGGCGGCGCCGGTTCGCTCGCATTCTGGACCGCCAGCGTCAACGTCCCCGGCGGCGCCATCGCCAGCGGCGAGCTCTAGCTGTCGACCCCTCCGACTGTGGCGTCGGCTGGCTGCTCGACGACGGCGAAGCCGACCGCGAGCGATCCGTACGCTCCGGGCGATCAGGTCGTCCCGGGTGACGTGATCACCAAGGTCTGCACGTTCGACATCACGGCACTCGGTGACCATCTGCGCGCGACGTTCGGCGCCACCGGCGGAGGGTTCGCGCGGCCAATGCGTCTGACCGCCGATCTCGACATCGCTGCGACGTACCAGATCGACGGCGTCGCCATCCCGGTCCGAGATCACCGAGGACAACGAGGGCGACACCATCACGGCGACCATCGCGGTGACGTTCGACGAAGCGTCGCTCAACGGCACGTCAGGACCTGACCGCAACGCTCAACGCGGTCGACGATCGCCGCCCAGCAGGTCCACAGCTGATTCTGATCCGGTCCGCCTACCGGGGCGGACCGGCTCGGGGACCTCACGATGTCGTCACATCGCATCTCACGTCACTCTGCACGGAGCCGGCTGATCCAGGTCGCTTCGTGGTTCGTCATGTCCGCGATCCTGCGGTGCGCTGTCGTGTCCGTGCTGATCCCGCGGGTCGCGGCGGCGACGCCATACACGATCCTGACCGGCTCGATGGCGCCCGGCTATGCCGCCGGGGACGTTGGTCGTGGTCATGCCCGTCGATGCCTCGACATCGCGTCGGCAGCGTCGTCACGTACCAGCTGAATTCCGGCGAGTCGCACTGTCGTCACCCATCGGGTTTCAGGATCGGCCGTCACCGGACGGTTCGAGGATGTTCCGCACGCGGGGTGACGCCAACGCGTCCGGATGCCGAGCCGGTGATGCCGGTGCAGATCAAGGGCGAGCGCTGGTACTCCGTGCCCTACCTCGGGTACGTCAACAAGTTCATCTCAGGAACGGAGCGCAGCATGGTTCTCGTCGCCCTCGAGGCGTTCCTGATCCTGTACGCAGGCTTCATGCTGACCAGCGCCCTGGTCGGGCGCCGACGCGAAAAGATCACAGCGTGATGCGGCATTCGGCGGCGTTGGCCTCGTTCCTCCTGGTGCTCGTCCCGACGGCCGCGTGGTCGGGAGAGGACGACCTCCAGGTGAGCAGCGACGGCGTGTCCTGGAGCAATGCGTTGACGTCGCCGCTGTTCGAGCTCGACCTGAGATGGGTCCCGGGCGACAGCGAGGTGCGGTCGTTCTACGCACGCAACCGTGGCCCGTCGTCGGGCACCATGAGTCTCAGGCTCGATGTGCTTGACGACGCGGACGAACTTTTCGCGGGTGAGGACCTCGTGGTTGAGGCCCGTTCGACAGGCTCAGGATGGCAGCGGCTTCGGCGTCTGAACAGCTCGTACGCGCTGGGTGACCAGCCGATCGCCAGCGACGCGAGGGTCCGCGTGGACATACGCGTCTCGTTCGATCCGCGATCGACGAACGAGACCATGAGAAGGCGTCTGCGTGCACAGTTCATCGTCGTGCTGGCGGATGCCGGCGCCACACCCGATCCCGACGGCAACGAAGGCCTGCCGTCGACTGGCTCACCTGCTCAAGCGTGGTGGTTGTGGGCCGGAGCCGCGCTCATTGGTCTTGGGATCGCGCTGACAACACGGCGTGCAGAGAAGGAAGACGCCCATGTCGACCATCGGGGTACGTCCCGTCGCGCGCGTCGCGGATGGCTCACCTCAACTCGGGTGCGCGCCATGCTGAGCCTCGGCGTCGCACTCGGCGTCGGGGCCGTCGGGACGTTCGCCTCATGGACCGACGATGTCACCGTCACGGGAACGACGTTCACCGCCGGCACGCTCGATCTTCTGGTCAATGGTGGTGATCCGCCAGCGGCCTACACGACCCTGAACGTCGCTTCCAACATGGTGCCGGGCAACACCGTCGTCCGAGCGTGCTGACGATCAGGAACCACGGCCTGTCGCCGCTGAAGTACACCGTTACCAACACCTCCACCAACGGCGACTGCAAGAACCTGCGGGTACCCTGACCGTCAAGGTCCCGCTGGCGACCAGCGTGACCGGGGCCTATCCGACTGCGACCTGTGCGGGAACCGCGCTCCCAGACTTCGCCACGTCGTTCACGGGGGGCACGTTCCTTCTCCAGGGCGCCTCCTGGCACCGACAACGGGGGAGAAGATCTGCGTCCAGGTGACGCTCGATGCCAACGCGCCGTCCTCGGTGCAGGCCGCGACGACCGATGTCGGCTTCACCTTCACCGGGACGTCGGACCTGTCATGACCCGGACGCGGCTGGCTCGCGGCACGCGGGAGGCATTGTTGACCCTCGGAGCGATGCTCGGGTTCGTCTGCATCCTGGCGACCGTCGCGTCGGCCGCCTTCGGCGTCAAGCCACTGGTCTTTCGTTCGGGATCCATGTCACCCGCGATCAGCACCGGGGACCTCGCCGTCGCCCGCGAGGTCGACGCATCGAGTCTCGAACGAGGAGACATCGTCTCGGTGGTCAACGCCAAGGGGACGCGGGTCACCCACCGACTGGTCGAGTCCACGGTGCAGGCCGACGTCACGCAGCTCGTCCTGAAGGGTGATGCGAACGAGACCGCCGACGCGGACATCTACACCGCCACCCGGGCCGACAAGATCCTGTTCCACGTGCCCGAAGGCGGGCTACGTCGTCAACGCCGCGTCGAGTCCGGCGGTGTCTTCATCCTCGGCCTGTACGTCGCGTGGATGGTCGCGCTGATCGTTCGTCGACCGGGAGGTGGACGCTCGGACAAGGGCGGGACCCCCGACGGGCGAAGCCCCCAGGCGGAGCTCGTCGCGCTGATCGGACCGAGAGGTCTCGGTCTCTTGCGCGTACGGCGGCGCCTGTCGTGGTCGGCTGCCATGCTCACGGTCGCCTCGCCGGCGTTGCTGCACCGTGGACCGATGCTGTCGTCGTGACCGGCACGACCATGACGGCCTACACGCGTTCCGCAGCCGGTCATCACGTCGTGCGCCGAGCTCTGGCCTGCACCCAGAGACCGCGACCATCAGGTTCACCGAGGTCTCGACGCCGTTCGCGTTCACATACTCCTCGACGCTGGCCGAGACCGGTCAGTCGCCCACGGTCGTCGACGACGGGGCCACGCGCCACGTCGACTTCTCCGCAGGGCTGTTGAGCATCGGTGTTCAACCAGACGTACAACGTTCGGATCCAGACCCGGCTCCCGGCACCCAACGGGACGTGGGTGTCCGTCGAGGCCAACCAACCCGTCACGATCGGGCTCTCGGGCTGACGCTGCACCTGCGGCACCGCGAGCTGACGGTACGCTCTTCGCCGGGTGGGAGACCCGAGGGGAAGCAGGTGCGGCACGTGGGACGACGCAAGGCCAGGTCCGGCCCGCGCACCAGCGGCTTCTGGCGTTCGACCCTCCTCAACGTCGGTGCCGCTCTGGGCGCAATCTGCCTGGTTGCTGCGGGACTGGGTGCGGCGCTGGGCGTCACGCCGATCGCGTTCCGTTCGGACTCGATGGCACCGGCCATCTCCTCCGGCGACCTTGCGCTCGCCAGGAGCGTGTCCGCCGGCGACATCGGCGAGGGTGACATCGTCAGCGTGAACGACCGACAGGGCCAGCGGGTGACGCACCGCGTGGTCGAGGTCCAGCCCTTATGGCAGCAGCATCCGCCTGACGCTTCAGGCCGATGACAGTGGCGCGCCGGACGCCGAGGCGTACGACGTGACCGAAGCAGATCGCGTTTTCATGTCGATCCCATGGCTCGGCTACGTGTTCGCGCCGGCGCGAGGTCTGGTCGCGATCAGCATCGGCGGCGTGTTCGTGGCGTGCCTCGCGATCGTGGTGTTCGTCCCGCGCCGACGCATCCGTGGGACACGCCGAACCGACACGTGAGACTGCCGGTTCGTTCCGCTCCGATTACCGTCTATGATTTGTCGCATCACCGCGTCGAAGTATGGGAGTGCTTCGCATGGCGCGGCGGTACACAGAGGGAGCATCGACCCGGACGCTTGCGTCCCCGGCGTGCTTGCCTCCGTCGAACCCGATCGGGAGGGATATCCGAGAGGGAGCGGCGGCGGCGGCGTATCCCCTGGAGATTCGTCTCCCACGCCGCCGTCGTCGTCCGACGGAGGACACCCGCTCCGGCCGTGACGGCCGAGCCCGCCGGTAGGCTCGTGGGGTGGCTTCCCCGTTGATCGGCGTCTTCGCCTTGCAGGGCGACGTACGCGAGCACCTGCGCGTCCTCGGTGACCTCGGCGTGCCCGCGCTCACGGTGCGCCGACCCGAGGAGCTGGCACGGTGTGACGCGCTCGTGCTGCCCGGCGGCGAGTCGACCACGATGTACAAGCTGGCGCGCTCGTTCGAGCTCTTCGAACCGCTGGTCGAGCGCATCCGGGGCGGCATGCCGGCCTTCGGCACGTGCGCCGGAATGATCATGCTGGCCGACCACATCGAGGACGGCATCGCGGGGCAGGAGACGCTCGGCGGACTGGACATCACGGTGCGTCGCAACGCGTTCGGTCGCCAGGTCGACTCGTTCGAGGGCGACATCGAGTTCGACGGATTCGGCGAGCCCGTGCACGCCGTGTTCATCCGCGCGCCGTGGGTCGAGACGCTCGGCCCCGACGTGCAGCCCCTTGCCACGATCCCGACCGGCGAGGCCGCCGGTAGAATTGTCGCCGTTCGACAAGGCAATCTGATGGCGACCTCGTTCCATCCCGAAGTCGGGAGTGACGACCGCATCCATCGCTACTTCGTCGACCTCGTCAAGCAGTCGTAGGAACACAGCGCATCTAGAAAGGACGTGCCCATGTCAGGCCACTCCAAGTGGGCGACGACCAAGCACAAGAAGGCCATCGTCGACGCCAAGCGCGGCAAGATGTTCGCCAAGATGGTCAAGAACATCGAGGTCGCCGCCCGGGTTGGTGGACCCGACCCCGACGGCAACCCGACGCTCTACGACGCGATCCAGAAGGCCAAGAAGTCCTCGGTGCCCAAGGACCACATCGATCGTGCCGTCAAGCGCGGCGGCGGCGTCGGTGACGACGCGGTCGACTACATCACGATCATGTACGAGGGCTACGCCCCCGGCGGCGTCGCGCTGCTCGTCGAGTGCCTCAGCGACAACCGCAACCGCGCCGCGATGGAGGTGCGCACGGCGATGACCCGCAACGGCGGCACGATGGCCGACCCGGGCTCGGTGTCCTACATGTTCCACCGCAAGGGCGTCATCATCGTGCCGACCGAGCAGGAAGGCGGCCCGACCAACGAGGACGACGTCCTGATGGCGGTCCTCGACGCCGGCGCCGAAGAGGTCAACGACCTCGACGGCTCGTTCGAGGTCATCTGCGAGCCGACCGACCTGGTGGCCGTACGCACGGCGCTGCAGGAGGCCGGGCTCGACTACGACTCGGCTGATGCGTCGTTCGTGCCGACCGTGACCGTCGAGGTCGACGTCGATGCGGCGACCAAGGTCATGCGCCTGATCGATGCCCTCGAGGACAGCGACGACGTCCAGAACGTGTTCGCCAACTTCGACGCCTCCGACGAGGTCATGGCCCAGGTTCAGTGACTGCGTGAAGGTCGAGGACCCGGCAGGGGAGACCTGGCGGATCAAGCGGCGCTGGCTGCCGTGGCGCCCGCGATTGCGATGAGGAGGCGTTCGATCTTGCCGGACGTACGCGTCGACGTGACTGAGGGCCGCGATCTGTTCGTGCGTTCTTCGCGTGGTCGTCGTGGTGCTCCTGCTGCCCGTCGTCTGTCGTCCTCGCGGTATTCGTGGCGGAGATTGCTCTCGCTCCTGCTGCTCCTGTTGCCGCTGTCGTGCTCTGCGCGCTCGATCTTCATCGGCGCGCTGGCCGATCGAGGTCTGGCGCGGCGAAACGCTCTTCGTGCACGTTGAGTCGTTCGTGGCTGGGCGCCTCCCGGCGACGCATGCTGGACGTCGCCGACGGCATTCGTCTGGGCGCCCCGCCGGTCCCGGCGCGTCGCCATCGTGCCGATGGTCCAGCCGACTAGGCTGTCGAACATGCGTTCGGTATGCACGGTGGTCGGCCCATGAGAGTGCTCGGGATTGACCCTGGCCTCACCCGGTGCGGTGTGGGTGTCGTCGACGGCTCGGTCGGCCGACCTCTGACGATGGTTCACGTCGGTGTGTTCCGCACGCCGCCGGACCTCGACATCGCCCGCCGCCTGCACCAGCTGGAGCAGCAGGTCGAGGCGAGCATCCTCGAGCATCGGCCCGATGTCGTTGCCGTCGAGCGCGTCTTCAGCCAGCACAACGTCCGCACCGTCATGGGCACCGCGCAGGCCAGCGGCATCGCGATGGTCGTCGCAGCACGCCACGGCATACCCGTGCAGCTCCACACACCGAGCGAGGTCAAGGCTGCCGTGACCGGCAGCGGGCGAGCCGACAAGGCGCAGGTCACCCAGATGGTGACCCGGTTGCTCCGGCTGACGACCGCGCCGACTCCGGCCGATGCGGCTGACGCCCTTGCGCTCGCGATCTGCCACATCTGGCGCGGGGGAGCGCAGACCCGGCTCCAGGCCGCGATCGAGCTCAGTCATCACGCGCCTCCGGCACGGCAGCCCGATGATCGCCCACGTACGCGGTCCCGTCGCCGCGGTGACCCTGACCTCGGCCGTCATCGACGTCGGCGGTGTCGGCATGCAGGTCATGTGCACGCCCAGCACGATCGCGTCGCTGCGCATCGGCCAGGAGGTGCAGCTCTCGACGTCGATGGTGGTCCGCGAGGACTCGTTGACGATCTTCGGCTTCGCCAGCACCGACGAGCGAGACATGTTCGAGCTCGTCCAGACCGCGAGCGGCGTCGGCCCCAAGGTCGCGCAGGCCATGTTGGCGGTGCTCGACCCCGACCGGCTGCGCCAGGCGATCGGCCAAGGCGATCTCGCGACGCTTGACCTCGGTGCCCGGCATCGGGCGCAAGGGCGCCGAGCGCATCGTCGTCGAGCTCAAGGACCGCGTCGGCGTGGCAACTCTCGCCGTCAGTGGTGCGCCCGCGTGGCGCGACCAGGTCCACGAAGCGCTGCTGGGGCTCGGCTGGTCGGCCCGCGACGCCGACGCCGCGCTCGAACGTGTCGCCGCCGAGATCGAGCCCGGAGCAACGCCCGACGTCTCCACCGTTCTGCGCGACGCGCTCCGCACCCTGTCGAAGGCCCGCTGATGGACGAACGCGAAGAGTTCGAGGCGATCGTCGCCGAGGCCGGACCCGAGGACCGCGCCTTCGAGGCGGCGCTGCGTCCCCGCACCCTCGACGAGCTGATCGGCCAGGAGCGTGTGCGCGAGCAGCTCTCGCTCATGCTCGAGGCGGCCGTGGCCCGCGGGCGTACGCCCGACCATGTGCTGCTGTCCGGGCCACCCGGGCTCGGCAAGACCACGATCGCGATGATCATCGCCCACCAGCTTGCGGCGCCTCTGCGCATCACGAGCGGTCCGGCGATCCAGCATGCCGGCGACCTCGCCGCGATCCTGTCGGGTGTCAACGAGGGCGATGTCCTGTTCATCGACGAGATCCACCGCATGTCGCGCCCGGCCGAAGAGCTCCTCTACATGGCGATGGAGGACTTCCGGGTCGACGTCATCGTCGGCAAGGGTCCGGGCGCCACCGCGATCCCGCTCGAGATCCCGCCCTTCACGGTCGTCGGCGCGACGACCCGCGCCGGGCTGCTGCCGAGCCCGCTGCGTGACCGATTCGGGTTCACGGCGCAGCTCGACTACTACGCCGCCGCCGAGCTGCACCGCATCGTCGACCGCTCGTCCGGCCTGCTCGGCCTCGAGGTGACCGACGACGGTGGGCGGGAGATCGCCTCGAGGTCGCGCGGCACACCACGCATCGCCAACCGCCTGCTGCGGCGGGTGCGCGACTTCGCCGAGGTGCGCGCCGGGGGAGTCGTCGACCACACCGTGGCGCGCGACGCGCTGGCGCTCTACGAGGTCGACGAGCTCGGCCTCGACCGACTCGACCGCGCCGTCCTCGACGCGTTGTGCCGCAGCTTCGGCGGCGGACCGGTCGGCGTCTCGACCCTTGCGGTCGCCGTCGGCGAGGAGCGCGAGACCGTCGAGGAGCTCGCCGAGCCGTTCCTCGTACGCCTGGGATTCCTGGCCCGCACGCCTCGCGGACGAGTCGCCACGCCGGGCGCCTGGCGGCATTTGGGACTTGCTGTCCCGGCCACGCTCGACCAATTGCCGCTCGACGACGACTCCTGACTGACGCTGCTGGCATGAGCGAGCGCCAGCGAGTGAAACAAGGGCACTCATGCCGTTGCCCCTTACCTGCTTCTTCGAGGGGGCATCGGCATGAGCCAGGTCACGATGCTGGACGAAGGGGCTAAACTTCCCGATGGCCTCCGGTCATGCCTGCCCATCGGCGGCGACCTCATACCTATTCGGGAGCATCAAAGCGTGAAAGACCTGGGCGTACTCCTGCCCCTCCTCCTCATCATCGTCGCGTTCTTCTTCCTGGTGCTGCGCCCGGCGCGAGCGCGCCAGCAGGCGTTCCTCAAGGTGCAGAGCGAGCTGGCTCCCGGCGCGCGCGTGATGATCGCGAGCGGCATCTTCGGCGAGATCGTGTCCGTCGGCGACGACACGATCGAGCTGCGCGTGGCCGCCAACACGGTCCTCACCGTCAAGCGCCAGGCCGTGGCCCAGGTCATCCCGGCGGCATCGCCCGAGACCGACACCGAGACCGAGACGGGCACTGACGACTGATGGCGACCACTCCCAAGAGCCGGGGCACCAAGGCGGCCAGCAACCTGCCGCGCCCGAGGCGCACCCTGGTGCTCTTCCTCGCCGCGATCATCGCGCTCTACGGCCTGGTCGCGCTGATCGACCTCAACAACAAGAAGGGCGACGACAGCGCCTGGCAGCCCAAGCTCGGGCTCGACCTCGAGGGCGGCACCCGCATCACGCTCAAGGCCAAGCTCCAAGGACGGCAAGGTCACCCCGCCCAAGCTCGAGCAGGCCCGCGACATCATCGACCAGCGCGTCAACGCGACCGGCGTCACCGAGGCCGAGGTGACGACGCAGGGCGGCAACCAGGTCATCATCGAGATCCCCGGCGAGCGCAGGGCCAGCATCGTCGACCAGGTCGGCAAGACGGCCCAGCTGCGGTTCCGGCTCGTGTGGGCCGGCAACCTGTCGAGCGCGACCACGCCGACCGACACGTCGGCGCAGCAGGCGATCATCGACAAGATCGACTGGAGCAAGCTGACCCTCGACCAGATGATCAAGGCTGAGACGACCGGACTCGACAGCCTGCCCAAGGAGTACCAGGCCGGCATCGCTGCACTTCAGGAGCAGGCCAAGGGCTTCCAGTGCCTCAAGAAGGGCCTCGCAGGTCGACGACGTCGGCAAGCGGCCGCTCGTCACGTGTGACCCGTCGACCGGCGAGGTGCAGATCCTCAGTCCCGTCGGTCATCGAGGGCACCGACGTCAAGACGCGCCATCGCCGCAGCTTCCGCAGCAGCAGGTCAACTGGATCGTCGCAGCTGCAGTTCAAGGGCCACGGCACCGACATCTTCAGCACCGTCAACAAGGCGCTGTACGCGCAGACGCAGGCCGGCAACGAGCAGGCCAGCAGGTTCGCCATCGTGCTGGACGGCGAGATCATCAGCGCGCCGACCACCAACGGGCTCACTCACCAACGGCAAGCCGCAGATCACCGGCAACTTCACCGCTGCCTCGTCCAAGGCGCTGGCCAACCAGCTCAAGTACGGTGCCCTGCCTCTGACGTTCAGCGTCAACGGCAGCGAGGAGATCGGGCCTTCGCTGGCCGGCACGCAGCTCCACGCGGGCCTGCTCGCCGGCGTCATCGGCCTGATCCTCGTCGTGGTCTACTGCCTCTTCTACTACCGCGGCCTCGGCCTCGTGATCATCGGCTCGCTGCTCGTGGCATCGGCCCTCACGTTCGTGATGGTGCTGCTGCTCGGCAAGGGCATGGGCTTCACGCTCACGTTGCCCGGCATCGCCGGACTCATCGTGGCGATCGGCATCACGGCGGACTCGTTCATCGTGTTCTTCGAGCGCATACGAGACGAGGTGCGCGACGGCAAGTCGCTGCGCCTCGCGGTCGAAGCCGGCTGGGTCCGCGCGCGAAGCACGATCCTGGCGGCCGATGCGGTGTCGATCCTCGCGGCGCTGACGCTGTTCATCTTCGCGATCGGCGTGGTCCGCGGCTTCGCGTTCGCGCTGGGTCTCACGACGCTGATCGACGTGTTCGTCGTCTTCTTGTTCACCAAGCCCTTGGTGTCGCTGCTCGCGCGCACCAAGTTCTTCGGCCAGGGCCACAAGCTGTCCGGGCTCGACGCCGCTCACCTGGGCATCAAGGGCCGCAAGGTCTCGGAGATCGCCCGCACCGCTGAAGTCCGTACCACTGGAGAGGTCAACTGATGGGCCGCATCAGCACATTCGGACAGCACCTCTACGAAGGGCGCATCTCGTTCGACTTCGTCGGGCGCCGCAAGCTCTGGTACTCCATCTCTGCGCTCATCGTGATCGTCGCGGCGCTGGCCTTCGTGCTCCGCGGCTTCAACTACGGCGTGGAGTTCAAGGGTGGCGTCGAGTTCACCGCCACAGGTCAAGACCGCCAACGCGGCCTCGTCCGACGACATGGTCCAGGCCGTCGAGGACGCCAACGTGCCGGACGCGGGCGACCCGACCGTGCAGACCTCCGGCGACGACACGCATCCGGGTCCAGACCCGGGCGCTCTCGCAGGACGAAGCCACCAAGATCAAGCGAGTCCCTGATCGAAGGCCGGGCGCCACCGAGGTCAGCCAGAACCTGATCGGTCCGACGTACGGCAAGCAGGTCGCCACCAAGGCGCTGACCGGCCTGATCGTGTTCCTGTTCATCGTCGTGATCTTCATCTGGGCCTACTTCCGCGAGTGGCGGATGTCCGTCGCGGGCATCGTCGCCCTGGCGCACGACCTCGTGATCACCGGCGGCGTCTATGCGCTGTCGGGCTTCGAGGTCACGCCGGCGACGGTGACCGGCCTGCTGACGATCCTCGGCTACTCGCTCTACGACACCGTCGTGGTGTTCGACAAGGTGCGCGAGAACACCAAGGGCATCCTCAAGTCGACGTCCAAGACGTACGCCGAGCAGGCCAACCTGGCGCTCAACCAGACGCTCGTCCGCTCGATCAACACGTCGATCACGGCGCTGCTGCCCGTCGGTGCGCTGCTGTTCGCCGGCGCCGCGATCCTGGGCACCGGCCCGCTCAAGGACCTCGCCCTCGCGCTGTTCGTCGGCATGCTCGCCGGCACGTACTCCTCGATCTTCATCGCGACCCCGTTCGCGTCGCAGCTCAAGGAGCGGGAGCCGGCCATCAAGGCCCAGGCCGCTCGTGTGCTGGCCAAGCGCACCAAGCAGGCCGAAGCGCCTGTCGAGGTGGCGCCGGCTCCGGTCCACCGGCCGGTGGCGACATCGGGCGCGTCGAAGCGGACGCAGCCCTCGCGGCAGCCGCGGTCCAAGCGGGGCAAGGGAAACTCGTAGGGCTCGCACGACGTCCCGCGCCCATGACATGCTGTACGCACTGATCAGCGGCGCGGGACAGCCCCAGCGACGTCGCACTCTGGAGGAGAAGAGATGAAGATTCCCATGGCCTTGGCCAGCGCAGTGCTGCTCGCCAGCACCCTCGCCGCCTGTGGTGGTGGCGACGGCGGCAGCGGTGGCGGCGGAGCAGCGACTACTGCAAGGACCTCAAGAAGGCCAAGACGTCGTTCGGCAACTTCTCCTCGGGCACGACCTCGGCGAGCTCGACGCTGCCTTCAGCACGTTCCACAAGCTGGCCGACGAGGCTCCGAGCGAGATCGACAAGGACTGGAAGAAGCTCGACGGCGCCATCACGACGGTCGAGAAGGCGCTCAAGGACGCCGGCCTGTCATTCGCCGACCTCGACAAGATCCAGAAGGGCCAGATGCCCGAGAACGTCGACGCGTCCAAGCTCCAGGGCCTGGCCAACGAGATGACCAAGCTCAGCGGCTCGGACTTCACGACGGCCTCCAAGGCGATCGAGAAGCACGCGAAGAAGACCTGCAAGGTCGACCTCAACGCGTCGTAGTCAACCGGGCGGCAGGTCTCGTGGGCGACTCGCCCGCGAGGCCTGCTGTCATTCGGCAGTGGAAGGGACACATGAGCGACCTCACCGAGACGATCGATCGCCTGGTACGTCCGATCGAGGACTGGCCCGAGCCCGGCGTGACGTTCCGTGACATCACGCCGCTGCTTGCCGACCCGATCGCCCTGGCGGCCGTCATCGACGGGCTCGTCGAGCTCGCCGAGCAGGCCGGGCCGATCGACGCGGTGCTCGGCATCGAGGCGCGCGGCTTCCTGTTCGGCCCCAGCATCGCGCTGCGTCTTGGCGCCGGGTTCGTGCCGGTGCGCAAGGCCGGCAAGCTGCCGTCGGCGTCGCTGTCCACGTCGTACGAGCTGGAGTACGGCTCGGCTGTCCTCGAGATGCATGTCGATGCGTTGCAGCCCGGCGCCCGGGTGCTCGTCGTCGACGACGTCCTCGCCACGGGCGGCACGATGCTCGCCGCCGCCGACCTGGTCCAGCAGGCCGGCGCGACAGTCGCCGGCAACCTCGTCCTGATCGAGCTGCTCGCTCTCGGCGGCCAGGAGCGGCTCGCCCCGGTCGGCTGTGCGAGTCTGCGTACGTACTGAGCCCTCATCCCAGAATCGAGACCCATGAACCCCCACCAGGTCCGCGTCGTCGCCCTCGTGCTCGTCGCCGTGCTCGTGCTGGCCGCTGCGGCCACCCTGATCGACGGCCTCCTGACCTGACCCTGAGCGTGACCCGCTGGCATACGATGGAAAGACACAGTGAGGAACGTGAGTGGCTGAACGCACCGAGGCACCGCCGACCGAGTCCAAGAACGCCGACTCGGCGCCGGCTTCTGCCCGCGTGCGCAACCGTCTGGCGCGCATCGGCGGCAAGTCCGGGTCGTCGGACGCGGTGCTCGACCCGCTGATCAAGGTCTATCGCGCGACCCACCCCAAGGGCGACGTCTCGTCGATCCAGAAGGCGTACGAGATCGCCGAGCGGATGCACGAGGGGCAGACCCGCAAGAGCGGCGATCCCTACATCACGCACCCGCTCGCGGTGGCCACGATCCTCGCCGAGCTCGGCATGACGGCACCGACGCTGTGCGCGGCGCTGCTGCACGACACCGTCGAGGACACCGACTACACGCTCGATGCGCTGCAGGCCGACTTCGGCGACGAGGTCAGGCAGCTCGTCGACGGCGTCACCAAGCTCGACAAGGTCAAGTACGGCGACTCGGCGCAGTCCGAGACGATCCGCAAGATGGTCGTCGCGATGAGCCGCGACATCCGCGTGCTGGTCATCAAGCTCGCCGACCGCCTGCACAACATGCGTACGCTCCGCTATCTGCGGCAGGACAAGCAGGAGCGCATCGCGCGCGAGACGATCGAGATCTTCGCGCCGCTGGCCCACCGCCTCGGCATGAACACGATCAAGTGGGAGCTCGAGGACCTCGCGTTCGCGACGCTGCACCCCAAGGTCTACGACGAGATCGTCCGGCTCGTCGCCGACCGGGCGCCGTCGCGCGAGCAGTTCCTCGAGCGGGTCGTCAGCGACGTCGAGTCCGACCTGCGGCACGTCAAGCTCAAGGCCAAGGTCTCGAGCCGGCCCAAGCACTACTACTCGATCTACCAGAAGATGCTGGTCGGCGGTCGCGAGTTCTCCGACATCTTCGACCTCGTCGGCGTACGCATCCTCGTCGACAGCGTCGCCGACTGCTACGGCGTGCTCGGCGTGCTGCACGCCCGGTGGAACCCGATCCCCGGACGGTTCAAGGACTACATCTCGGTCCCGAAGTTCAACATGTACCAGTCGCTGCACACGACCGTGATCGGCCCGCAGGGCAAGCCGGTCGAGCTGCAGATCCGTACGTTCGCGATGCACCGCCGGGCCGAGTACGGCGTCGCGGCGCACTGGAAGTACAAGGAAGACGCCACGGCGGGCAAGTCCGGCAAGGGTCCCGAGAAGGACGACATGCTGTGGCTGCGCGAGCTGCTGGACTGGCAGTCCGAGACGTCGGACTCCGTCGACTTCCTCGACTCCCTGCGGTTCGAGATCAACAACGCCGGCGTCTACGCGTACACGCCGCGCGGCGACCTGATCCAGCTGCCGGCCAAGGCGACGCCGGTCGACTTCGCGTACGCCGTGCACACCGAGGTCGGTCACGCCTGCATCGGCGCCCGGGTCAACGGCCGCCTGGTGTCGCTGGAGTCCGAGCTCGAGAGCGGCGACGTCGTCGAGATCTTCACGTCGAAGTCGCCCGATGCGGGGCCGAGCCGCGACTGGCTCGAGTTCGTCGCCAGCCCGCGAGCCCGCAACAAGATCCGCCAGTGGTTCACCAAGGAGCGCCGCGACGAGGCGATCGAGCGCGGCAAGGACCTGATCGCCAAGCAGATGCGCAAGGAGGGTCTGCCGCTGCACCGGCTGTTCCGGCACGAGACCCTCGACACCGTCGCCAAGGAGCTGCACCTTGCCGACGTGTCGACGCTCTATGCGTCGGTGGGCGAGGGCAACGTCGGCGCGCAGAACGTCGTCGAGCGGGTCATCGACCTCGCCGGCGGCCGCGAGGGTGCCGAGGAGGATCTCGCCGAGGCGACCCTGCTGCCGGGGGTCGGCACGCGCAAGCCGCGCACGCGAGAACCGCGACGCCGGTGTCGTGGTCGAGGGGCTCGACGGCGACATCATGATCAAGCTGGCTCGGTGTTGCACGCCCGTGCCCGGTGACGCGATCGAGGGGTTCGTCACGCGTACGGCAGGGGTGTCGGTCCACCGCACCGACTGCGTCAACCTGCTGGCCCTGCGCAGCCAGCCTGAGCGGCTCGTGTCGGTGCACTGGGCGCCGACCGGCAAGAGCACGTTCCTCGTGGCGGTGCAGGTCGAAGGGCTCGACCGCCCCAGGCTGCTGAGCGACATCACGCGGGTCATCTCCGACCAGCACGTCAACATCTTGTCGGCGTCGCTGACGACGGGCCGAGACCGGGTCGCCAAGTCGAAGTTCACGTTCGAGATGGCCGACCCCAAGCACCTGGGCCACGTGCTGTCGGCCGTACGCACCGTCGAAGGCGTCTTCGACGTCTACCGCCTCACCCAATAACGCTGACGGGTCACTTATGACCCGCTGACGGGTCACTTATGACTCGGCGACGGGTCACTTTTGGCCCAGTGAGGGGTCAGTTGTCGCGGAGGGACGGTCATCACGGGTCTGGAACCCCACCACCGCGCGAGTGGCTTGATGCCCAGCAGTTCGCCGAGCTCGTCCTCGAACGACGTGTCGACCCCAAAGATCCGCGACTTGTGTGCCGATGACCCAACGCCATCCGTACATCTCAGCGAGGTAGTCCCGGCGATCCTGATCGTGCATGAGATGCGGGGCCGCGGTGTGGAACTCCTTGCCGTCGTACTCCGACCCGATGAGCCGCTCTGGATATGGCAGGTCGATGAAGAACGACTGGCCGAAATCATCGACCACTTCGAACTGCGGCTCCGGCGGTGGAAACCCAGCGTCCAGCATGCGCAGTCGCTGCCAGGACTCGCCCGGCGACTGGGTTCTCGGCTCGATCGAGGACTGCGAGACTGCGGGCCTGGACGATGCCTCGATAGCCCTTGAGCCGAGCGACATGCTCGACCACAGCATCGACCTCGACGAGCCCGGCGTGTGCGAATGCGTCTGCGGCCGCCAAGGCGTACGGGCGATACATCTTCCGCAGCAGGTCGGAGACGGTCCGGACTGGTGTCGTCACGTGCACGCCATCGACGTACTCGATGTCGTCACTGTGGATGATGGCCTGCCTGGCACGGCTGCCGTGGTGTCGTACGCGGCCGACTCCGTGCCGAGCCACCATCGCGGGCTCGAAGTCGTGCCGGCGACCTGGCGCGAAGACGTCCAGTCCGCGCAGCCATGCAGCAGTTTCGTCGCAGACAACGGCGTTCTGCGGGGCGACGAGCTTGATGGCGCGCAAGCGACCGCTGCGAGAGTCGGGCACCCGAGCGTCGACATAGACATTGCGAAACTCACGACGTACGAGGCCGAGCTTGACGTGGGAGCGAAGGGTCTTCGGAGGAAGACCAAGATCCCGAGCCATCTGTGAGGTGAAGGGATATCCGTCGTGGATCAGCGAGGACATGCAGGGATGAAAGCCTCGTACGCCGTTGGCGTCGACCTTCGTCCACAGGCTGACCGGAAACTGACCCGTCGGCGGGCAACTAGTGACCCGTCAGCGGGCCAAAACTGACCCGTCAGCGGGCCAAAAGTGACCCGTCAGCGGGCGAAAAGTGACCCGTCGGCGGGCAATGAACCGTCGGCGGTACCGTCGGCGGGCAAGAAGTGACCCGCAGCGCTAGGGTCGCGGGATGCGACTCTCCGGGGTGTCTGCGGGGCGGCTGGCTGCCGTTGGGTTGGCGATCAGCGTGCTGGCAGCGTGTGGAGGTTCGGATCCCGACTCCTCACGCGCCGCCAAGGTGGCCGATGAGGCGGCGGATGCCCTCGCTGCTGCGCTGGACGGCGCCGCGGGCGAATCCGCCGAGTCCAGCGCTCACGTTTGCGACCAACGGCGCGATCGATCTCGTGATGGCAGAGCATCCCGACCGGAACGTCACGATCGCACCGGTCCGCTGGGAGGGGACATCGGAGCGAGAAAGGGGCGGAGGTCGACGTACGGATCTCCGTCCACCTTCCTTCGGACACCGGCGGGGCGATCGGCTCGACGCGGGAGGCCAGCGACGCGATGCGCTGCTACCGCTACGTCATCATCTCCAACCGCAACTACGACCAGGTCGAGCACAGCGAGATCTCGTGTCCCGAAGGCCCCGATCCGGTGCTGCCGACGCCGCCGGCGCCGTCGAAGCTTCCCGACGACACCCAGAAACGGGTGGCGAGTCTGCTCAAGTCCGCGGATGCGGAGACCTCTTGCCGATGACGTGCAGGCCGCGTTCACGGAGGATGGCGTCTTTGCCCGCAGCGCTGATCGACGCCGGTCGTCTGATCGTGACGGTCGGCATCGCCGGCGCGAACAGAGACTGCGTGGTCGCCGTCGCGCGCGCGCGACGGCAAGGTCACGTTCGAGGCATTTCCCCAGGAGTGGTTGCAACCCGGAGAAATCGGATGCGACCCGCAGGCTCATCACCAGCCCACCGCAGTGAGGCGGTGGGTCAGGAGTAGTCGGCCTGGGCCTTCTTGGCCATGTCGAGGAAGGCTTCCTTGGACGCCTTGTCGGCCTCCAGGTCCTTGACCTTCTTCTTGTCGCCCTTGGCCTCGGCCGCGGCGATCTTCTCGCCGACCTCGTCGATCGCGCGCTGCAGCTTGCCGATCATGTCGTCGGCGCGAGCGGACTTCTCCGGGTCCGTCTTCTTCCACTTGCTCTCAGTGGCCTCGCGGACGGCCTGCTCGACCTTGCGGATGCGAGCCTCGAACTCGCTGATCCTGGCGCGCGGCACCTTGCCGGCGGCTTCCCAGCGATCGGCGATGTCGAGCCAGGCCTTGCGCGCGGCGTCGACATCCTTGATCGGGAGCAGCTTCTCGGCCTCGGCGAGGATCTCGAGCTTCTTCTCGGCGTTGACCTCGTACTCGGCGTCGAGCAGGGCATTGGCCTCGTCGCGCGCCGTGAAGAACGCGTCCTGCGCCGCCCGGAACCGCTTCCAGAGCTTGTCCTCGACGTTGCGCGGCGCCGAGCCGGCCTTCTTCCACTCGGTCATCAGGTCGCGGTACTTGCCGGCGGTCTGGCCCCAGTCGGTCGACGTCGAGAGCGCCTCGGCCTCGACGATCAGCTTCTCCTTGATCGTCTTGGCGTGCTCGCGCAGCGTCGACTGCTCGCCGAAGTGGGTCTTGCGGCGCCGCGTGTATGCCGTGCGGGCCGTGCTGAAGCGGTGCCACAGCTCGTCGTCGGCGGACTTGCTGAGCCGGGGGAGCGCCTTCCACTCGTCGAGCAGGGCGCGGAGCTTGTCGGCGCCGGCCTTCCAGTCGCTGCCTGCGGCGATCTTCTCGGCCTCCTCGGCGATGCGGGTCTTCTCGGTCTGCGCCTCGGCGACCTTGGCCGCGCGCTCGACCTTGCGCTGCTCGCGCTGCTGGTCGATCGCGGGCTGCAGGGCGTCGAGCCGCTTCAGCAGCGAGTCCAGATCACCCAGCGCCTGGGCGTCGACGATCTGCGCGCGCACCTTGGTGACGGCCTTGGCAGCGTCGTCGGGGGAGAGCGCGCCGCCCTCGAGTCGCTTCTCCAGCAGGTCGACCTCGACCTCGAGTCCTTCGTAGCGTCGCACGTACAACGACATCGCCTCGACGGGATCACCGCCGGGCCACTGGCCGATCAGTCGTTCACCGTCAGTGGTCTTGACGTAGACATTGCCTTCGTCGTCGACACGACCCCAAGGGTTCGTGGGCGCAGAACTCATGGGCGACAGTCTAGGCGTCGGCCGGGCTGGGGGTGGTCAGTGCGTCTCGCGTACCCTGTCGCACGTGCTTCTCACGTCATTTCCGGCCGGTCCGCTGCAGGCGAACTGCTACTTCGTCTCGCGCGGTCCCGGCACCGGTTGCGCGATCGTCGACCCCGGAATGGACGCCATGGAAGGGGTCCACGCGGTCGTCGCCGAGCACAACCTGACACCCGACCGCGGTGCTCATCACGCACGGCCACTTCGACCACATGTGGTGCGCCCAGGACGTCGCGAGCGAGTACGGCTGCCCGGTCTGGATCCACCCCGCCGACAAGCACCTGCTCGCCGACCCGATGGCCGCGATCTCCAACGAGTCGGCCGCGATGCTCCGCGCGCCAGCTCGGGCATGACCGACCTCCCCGAGTTCACCGAGCCGGCAGACGTACGCGATGCGGTCGACGGCGCGCGCATCGACGTCGACGGCCTGACGTTCCTCGTCGACCACGTGCCCGGCCACACGCCCGGCACGGTGTTCTATCGCGTCGACTACGACGGACCCGAAGACGTCTCGCAGGTCATGTTCTCCGGCGACTTCCTGTTCGCCGGCTCGATCGGCCGCACGGACCTCACCGGCGGCTCGCACCCGCAGATGCAGGACAGCCTGCGCGACCGCGTGCTGCCGCTCGACGACGACATCGTCGTGCTGCCGGGCCACGGCGGCCAGACGTCGATCGGCCGCGAGCGCGCGACCAACCCGTTCCTCGCGGAGCTGATCGCAATGAGCAAGCTCAGTCAGGCTTCCCCGAGTTCCTGCCGGCCGAGCGCAACGTCGAGCTGATCGTCCTCGACCACCTGCGTACGGTCTTCGAGCTGCACGGCTTCGCGTCGGTCGAGACCCGCGCGGTCGAGACGATGGACCAGCTGCTCCGCAAGGGCGAGATCGACAAAGAGGTGTACGTCCTGCGCCGTCTGCAGGCCGGCGAGGGCGACAGCGACTCGGGCATGGGGCTGCACTTCGACCTCACCGTGCCGTTCGCGCGGTACGTCCTGGAGAACGCCGGCAAGCTCGAGTTCCCGTTCCGCCGCTACCAGATCCAGAAGGTGTGGCGGGGCGAGCGGCCCCAGCAGGGCCGGTTCCGCGAGTTCACCCAGGCCGACATCGACATCGTCGCCAAGGACGAGCTGCCGTTCCACTTCGACGTCGAGGTCGCGCAGGTCATGGCCGAGGCGCTGTCGGGCCTGCCCGTGCCGCAGCTGACGCTGCAGGTCAGCAACCGCAAGGTGCTCGAGGGCTTCTACCTCGGCCTCGGCATCGCCGAGCCCACCGCGGTCATGCCGATCGTCGACAAGCTCGACAAGGTGCCGGCCGACAAGATCGCCGAGCAGCTGCAGACCGACGCCGGCCTCACCGCCGAGCAGGCCGCGCAGTGCCTGGCGCTGGCCGACGTACGCACGACCGACGAGTCGTTCGTCGACGCCGTACGCGCGCTGGGTGTCACCCACCCGCTGCTCGACGAGGGCCTCGAAGAGCTCGCGCCAGGTCGTCGCCGGCGCTGCGGGCGCCGAGGGCGTCGACATCGTCGCCGACCTGCGCATCGCGCGCGGGCTCGACTACTACACCGGCACGGTGTTCGAGACCCGCATGGCGGGCTACGAGCACCTCGGCTCGATCTGCTCGGGCGGTCGCTACGACCAGCTCGCCAGCGACGGCAAGAACACCTATCCCGGCGTCGGCATCTCGCTCGGCGTCTCCCGACTGCTCGTGCCGCTCGTCGCCGACGGCCTCACCGCCGACCGCTCGGTGCCCAGCACGGTGCTCGTCGCACTCGTCGACGAGGAGTCCCGCCCGGCCAGCGTCGAGGTCGCCTCAGCGCTGCGGTCCCGCGGCATCCCCACCGAGGTGGCGGCGAGCGCGCAGAAGTTCGGCAAGCAGATTCGCTACGCCGAACGCCGGGGCATACCGTTTGTCTGGTTCCCCGCCAACGGCGACGACCCGCACAAGATCCGGGACATCCGCGTCGGTGAGCAGCTCGACGCCGATCCCGACGACCTGGGCCCCGCCCGCCGAAGACCTCAAGCCTCACATCCTCAGAACACCTAGCAAGGAGCAGAACACGTGATCCGCACCCACGACGCCGGAAGCCTGCGCGCCGAACACATCGGCCAGCAGGTCACCCTCGCCGGATGGGTGGCCCGTCGTCGAGATCACGGCGGCGTCGCGTTCATCGACCTGCGCGAGGCCTCGGGCGTCGTCCAGGTGGTCGTACGCGAGGAGGTCGCGCACCAGCTGCGCGCCGAGTACTGCCTCAAGATCGTCGGCACGGTGCAGAAGCGCCCCGAGGGCAACGAGAACGCCGGCATCCCGACCGGCGACATCGAGGTCATCGCCGACGACGTCGAGATCCTCAGCGCCGCGGCGCCCCTGCCGTTCCCGATCGACGACCACGTCGACGTCGGCGAGGAGGCGCGGCTCAAGTACCGCTACCTCGACCTGCGCCGCAGCGGCCCCGCGGCCGCGATCCGGCTGCGCAGCAAGGTCAACGCCGCAGCCCGCGAGGTGCTCGCGGCCAAGGACTTCGTCGAGATCGAGACGCCGACGCTGACCCGCTCGACGCCTGAGGGTGCCCGCGACTTCCTCGTGCCGGCCCGGCTCAAGCCCGGCAGCTGGTACGCCCTCCCGCAGAGCCCGCAGCTGTTCAAGCAGCTGCTGATGGTCGGCGGCATGGAGCGCTACTACCAGATCGCGCGCTGCTACCGCGACGAGGACTTCCGCGCCGACCGCCAGCCCGAGTTCACCCAGCTCGACATCGAGATGAGCTTCGTCGAGCAGGCCGACGTCCTCGAGCTGATGGAGCAGATCCTCGTCAAGATGTGGTCGCTCATCGGCTACGACATCCCGACGCCGATCCCGCACATGACGTACGCCGAGGCGATGCGCCGGTTCGGCTCCGACAAGCCCGACCTGCGTATGGGCCAGGAGCTCGTCGAGTGCACCGACTTCTTCAAGGACACCCCGTTCCGCGTGTTCCAGGCCGAGTACGTCGGCGCTGTCGTGATGCCCGGCGGCGCCTCGCAGCCTCGCCGACAGTTCGACGCGTGGCAGGAGTGGGCCAAGCAGCGCGGTGCGCGAGGCCTGGCCTACATCACGATCTCTGAGGACGGCGAGCTCGGTGGTCCGGTCGCCAAGAACCTGTCGGACGCCGAGCGCGCCGGCATCGCCGAGCACGTCGGCGCCAAGCCCGGCGACTGCGTCTTCTTCGGCGCCGGCGCGACCAAAGCCACCCGCGGCCTGCTCGGCGCTGCTCGCCTCGAGATCGGCGAGCGCTGCGACCTGATCGACAAGGACGCCTGGGAGTTCGTCTGGGTCGTCGACGCGCCGCTGTTCGAGCCGTCGAGCGAAGCGGTCGCCTCAGGCGACGTCGCCGTCGGTGCCGGCGCCTGGACCGCTGTGCACCACGCGTTCACCTCGCCCCAGGACCTCGACACGTTCGACACCGATCCCGGCAACGCGCTCGCCTGGGCGTACGACATCGTGTGCAACGGCAACGAGCTCGGTGGTGGGTCGATCCGAATCCACCGCGAGGACATCCAGAAGCGCGTCTTCGCGATGATGGGCATCGACGAGGAGGAGGCGCAGGAGAAGTTCGGCTTCCTGCTCGACGCCTTCACGCTTCGGCGCCCCGCCGCACGGCGGCATCGCCGTCGGCATGGACCGCATCTGCGCCATGCTCGCGGGCGCGGACTCGATCCGCGAGGTCATCGCGTTCCCCAAGTCCGGTGGCGGCTTCGACCCGCTGACCGCCGCCCCGGCGCCCATCACGCCGGAGCAGCGCAAGGACGCCGGCGTCGACTTCAAGCCCGAGCCCAAGAAGGCCGAGCCCGCCGAGAGTGCCCGGCGAGCGAGACGGCCGAGGCCATCGAGTCCTGACCGGTGCCCACATCGTGCCGGCAACTAGGCTCACCACATGAGCGACGACGGGCTGTTCGACCTTCCTGAGGCGCCCCCGTCGACCGGCACGGGCGGCGGCAGCCTCTCGGGCAACACGCACGCCTCGGCGCCGTTGGCCGTACGCATGCGGCCGCGGTCGCTCGACGAGCTCGTCGGCCAGGAGCACCTGCTCGCTCCGGGCTCGCCGCTGCGGCAGATGATCGAGGGCAACCAGCCGCTCACGATCCTGCTGTGGGGTCCGCCCGGCACCGGCAAGACCACGATCGCCAGCCTGCTCAGCGCTCATACGCATCGCCGCTTCGTCGAGGTGTCGGCGGTCTCGGCCGGCGTCAAGGAGGTCCGCGAGACCATCGCCGGCGCCCGACGAGCCTTGGCGCAGAGCGGGGTCGAGACGGTCCTGTTCGTCGACGAGGTCCACCGCTTCAGCAAGTCCCAGCAGGACGCCCTGCTGCCGGGCGTCGAGAACCGCTGGGTGTCGCTCGTCGCCGCGACGACCGAGAACCCGCACTTCAGCGTCATCTCGCCGCTGCTGTCGCCGCTCGCTGCTGCTGACGCTCGAGTCGCTGACCGACGACGGCATCGGCGTGCTGGTCGACCGCGCGCTCAAGGACGAGCGTGGGCTCGGCGGCACCGTCACGCTGACCGACGAGGCCAAGAGCCATCTCGTACGCCTGGCAGGCGGCGACGGCCGCCGCGTGCTGACCTATCTCGAGGCCGCCGCCGGTGCCGCCAAGAGCCAGGGCAAGTCCGAGATCGACGTCGAGGACGCCGCGCTCGCCGTCGACAAGGCCGCGGTGCGCTACGACCGGCAGGGCGATCAGCACTACGACGTCATCAGCGCGTTCATCAAGTCGATCCGCGGGTCCGACGTCGATGCGGCCCTGCACTACCTGGCGCGGATGATCGAGGCGGGGGAGGACCCGCGATTCATCGCCCGCCGGCTCATGATCTCGGCGAGCGAAGACATCGGCATGGCCGACCCGACCGCTCTGCCGACGGCCGTCGCCGCGGCCCAGGCGGTCGCCATGATCGGCTTCCCCGAGGCCCGGATCACGCTTGTCGCAGGCCGTCATCGCACCTCGCGACGGCGCCCAAGTCCAACGCTGCCTACCTCGCGATCGACGCCGCGCATCGCCGACGTACGCGCCGGCAAGGTCGGCGCGGTTCCGCCGGCGCTGCGCGATGCGCACTACGCCGGAGCCAAGAAGCTCGGCCACGGCCACGACTACCTCTACGCCCACAGCGATCCCCGCGGCGTCGTCGGCCAGCAGTACGCGCCGGACGACGTCGACGGCGCGACCTACTACCAGCCCGGCGAGCACGGCGCCGAGGCGGCGATCGCCGAGCGCCTGGCCCGCATCCGGGCGATTCTCCGCGACCGCTGACGAGATAAGGTCGTGGGCATGTCGGCGGAGCTCTGGATCCTCGTCGCGACCGCAGTTCTCGCGGTCGTGGCGATCAGTGCTGCCGTCATCGCCGTCCGCGCGGCGCGCCGCGTCACGCCGCTCGCGCAGGCCCCGGCCGACACCGTGGCTGCGCAGCCGTCCACCGAGCTCGCCGTGCTCGAGCCGATGCCGGCAGGTCGACCACGTCGAGCTCGAGCCCCGCCTCGTCGAGGGCCGCCTGGTCGTGCCCCCGACGCAGCAGCAGGTCGTCAACACCGCGCTGGGGCGCCCCGGCGTACGCCTGTCGATCTTCGCCCACGGCCTCGCGCATGCGCTGCGGGCCGAGAGCCGCGACCGCATCACCGCGATGATGCGCCGCGAATACCGCCGCCGCCGGCGTGAACGCCTGCAGGCCGGCCGCCGTGCCGTACGCGCTGGACACCCCACCCCGCCCTCCGACCAATGGCTGGGCTCATGAAATCGCGCGTCGTGTGGTTCGTGGCCGGCTCCGCGGCCGGCCTCTACGCCTCGGTCAAGGCGCGTCGAGCCGCCTACCGGCTCTCCACGCCGGGTCTCGTCGACCAGGCCGCAGCCCTCGGGCTCGGCTGGCGAGCGTTCAGCTCAGAGCTGCGAGACGGCATGGAGACTCGCGAGCGCGACATCGCGCGCGAGCTGTCCGGCGCCCCCACTGACCACACCGACCTGCTCCGCCTCGAGGCCGAGCACACCCAGAAGGACCAGACCTGATGCAGACCGCGGAGATCCGCCGCCGATTCCTCGCGCACTTCGAGAACGCCGGCCACACCGTCGTGCCCTCGGCGCCGTTGCTGTTCGACGACCCCAACCTGCTGTTCGTCAACGCCGGCATGGTGCCGTTCAAGCCCTACTTCCTCGGCCAGGAGACGCCGCCGTGGAACACCGCGACGAGCGTCCAGAAGTGCGTACGCACGCAGGACATCGAGGAGGTCGGCAAGACCACCCGTCACGGCACGTTCTTCCAGATGAACGGCAACTTCTCGTTCGGCGACTACTTCAAGGCCGGCGCGATCACGCACGCCTGGAGCCTGATCACCAGCTCCGTCGACGACGGCGGCCTCGGCTTCGACCCCGACACGATCTGGGTCACGGTGCTGCACTCCGACGACGAGGCCCGCAGCCTCTGGAAGGAGATCGCCGGCCTGCCCGACGAGCGCATCCAGAGCCGCGGCCTGCTCGACAACTACTGGCACATGGGCGTCGCCGGCCCCGGTGGCCCGGCGAGCGAGATCTACGTCGATCGCGGCGCCGAGTTCGGGCCCGACGGCGGCCCGGTCGTCGACGAGGACCGCTTCCTCGAGATCTGGAACCTCGTGTTCATGCAGGAGGAGATCACCAACGTCCGCGCCAAGGACCAGTTCGACGTCCTCGGCGACCTGCCCAACAAGAACATCGACACCGGCATGGGCCTCGAGCGCGTCGCCTACCTGCTGCAGGGCAAGGGCAACCTCTACGAGATCGACGAGGTCTACCCGGTCATCGAGCGCGCTTCGGAGATCTCCGGCCGCACCTACGGCAAGGACCACGCCGACGACGTACGTTTCCGGGTCGTCGCCGACCACGTCCGCAGCGGCCTGATGCTGATGGGCGACGGCGTCACGCCCGGCAACGAGGCTCGCGGCTACGTCCTGCGCCGCCTGCTGCGTCGGGCCGTGCGCTCGATGCGCCTGCTCGGCTACGAGGACCCCGCGCTGCCCGAGCTGCTCCCGGTGAGCCTCGACCGCATGAAGGCGTCCTACCCCGAGCTGGAGGCCGACTTCCCGCGCATCTCCCAGATCGCGTACGCCGAGGAGGACGCCTTCCGCCAGACGCTCGGCAAGGGCACGCAGATCTTCGAGAGCGCGGCGATCGCGGTCAAGGACGGCGGCGGCACGACGCTGCCCGGCGAGCAGGCGTTCGCCCTCCACGACACCTACGGGTTCCCGATCGACCTGACGCTCGAGATGGCGTCCGAGCAGGGCCTCGCGGTCGACGAGGAGGGCTTCCGGGCGCTCATGGCCGAGCAGCGCTCGCGCGCCAAGGCCGACGCGAAGTCCAAGAAGGGCGCGCACGCCGACACCACGGTCTACCGCGCCGCCCTGGATGCGAACGGCCCGACCGACTGGCTCGCCTACACCGATCTCACGACCGAGTCGCGGGTCATCGCGCTGATCGCCGGCGGCGACAGCGTCCCGGCGATCTCGGCCGGGTCGATCGGCGAGGTCGTGCTCGACCGCACCCCGTTCTACGCCGAGTCCGGCGGTCAGCACGCTGACGCGGGCGTCCTGACCTGGGACGGTGGCCGCGCCGAGGTGCTCGACGTCCAGCGCCCCGTCCGCGGCCTCGTCGTGCACCAGGTGCGCGTGCTCGAAGGTGAGCTCACGCTCGACCGGCAGCTCGAGGCGGCCGTCGACCCCGAATGGCGCCTCGGCGCGCGCCAGGCGCACTCCGGCACGCACGTCGTCCACGCCGCGCTGCGTGAGGTGCTCGGCCCCACCGCGCTGCAGTCCGGCTCCTACAACCGGCCCGGCTACCTCCGGCTCGACTTCGGCTGGAACGGCGCGCTCTCGCCCGAGCAGCTGCACGGGGTCGAGGAGGCGTCCAACCGGGCGCTGCGTGCCGACCTGCCGGTCAGGGCGCAGATCATGTCGCTGCCCGAGGCCCGTGACTTCGGCGCGCTCGCGCTGTTCGGCGAGACGTACGGCGAGGACGTCCGCGTCGTCGAGATCGGCGGCCCGTGGTCGCGCGAGCTCTGCGGCGGCACCCACGTCGAGCGTTCGTCGCAGATCGGCACGCTCGTCATCACGTCGGACGGCTCGGTCGGTGCGGGCAACCGACGCATCGAGGCGCTGACCGGCATCGAGGGCTTCGAATACCTCGCCCGCGAGCGTGACGTCGTCCGGCAGCTGACCGACATCCTCAAGACCCAGCCCGACGAGGTCCCCGGCCGCGTCAAGGACCTGCTCGAGCGGCTCAAGGCCGCCGAGAAGGTCGCCGAGCGCATGAAGGCGGCGCAGCTCGTCGGAGCTGCCGGAGACATCGCAGCCAAGGCCAAGGACGTCAACGGCGTCGCCTACGTCGGCCACCACGCGGCCGGCGCCGGCGGGGGAGACGTACGCACGCTGGCGCTCGACATCCGCGGACGCCTGCGCGACCGGCCGGCGGTGGTCGTCGTGATCGGCGACGCCGGCGACAAGCCGGCTGTGGTCGTCGCGCTCAACGACGCCGCCCAGGAGCGAGGGCTCTCGGCCAACCAGCTCATCGGTGTCATCGGCGACAAGATCGGCGGCCGCGGCGGTGGCAAGGCCGACGTGGCCCAGGGCGGCGGCACGGACGTATCGGCGATCCCGGCAGCACTGGCAGCGGTCGAGGCGGCACTGTCAGCGTGACGATGCGTCGGGGTCGCAGGGTCGGTGTCGATGTGGGCGACGTACGCATCGGGGTCGCCGTGAGCGATCCCGACGGCATCCTTGCGACGCCTGTCGAGACGGTTCCGGCCGGTCCCGACGCCATCGCGCGGCTGGCGAGCCTCGTCGCGCGAGTACGACGCGCTCGAGTGCGTCGTCGGGCTTCCGGTCGGTCTGTCCGGTCGCGAAGGGCCGGCCGCGGCCAAGGTGCGTGCCTTCTGCGCCGACCTGCTGCCGGCGATCGCTCCAGTGCCGATCAGGCTGTTCGACGAGCGCATGTCGACCATGACTGCCGAAGGCCAGCTGCGACACACCGGCCGGTCGGGGGCGTCCCGCAGGACAGTTATCGACCAGGCTGCCGCTACGGTGATCCTTCAGACGGCACTGGACGCCGAACGGACCCGCGGGTCCGCCCCAGGAGAGAGCTTGCGAGGGATCGATGAGTGACAGCGGACTGGACCTGATGACGGGCGGCTCCTCCCGCCCCGGCCGCAGGCGTGCCGACAAGCCGTCCCGCAAGCCCAAGGGACGCCCGATCGTGACCCTGTTGGTCGTCCTGGCGCTGGTGCTCGGCGGTTGGTTCGTGTGGGGCAAGGTGTCGAGCTTCATCAGCGGGCCCGCTGACTACACCGGCACCGGCACCGGCAGCGTGGTCGTCGAGATCCCCAAGAACTCCAACGGCCAGCAGATTGCCGACATCCTGGCCAAGAAGGACGTCGTCAAGAGCGCCGACGCGTTCTACCAGCTGGCCCTCAAGGACTCCCGGTTCCAGGCGATCCAGGCGGGCTTCTACAAGGTCAAGAAGCAGATGTCCGCCGACGCGGCGATGGAGGCCCTGGCCGACAAGAACAACATCGTCGGTGCGCCGGGCGAGTCACGGGTGACGATCCCCGAAGGCTCCCGCGTCAAGAGCATCACCAAGATCATCGCCGCCAAGACCAAGATCTCCGCGGACGACGTCACGCAAGGCGCTCAAGGACCCCGAGGCGATCGGCCTGCCGGCCGTGGCCAAGGGCAATCCAGAGGGCTACCTGTTCCCAGCGACGTACTCGGTCGGTGCCAAGACGACCGCGACCCAGCTGCTCAAGCAGATGGTCGCCAAGACGGTGGCGGTGTCCAAGGAGCTCGACATCGACTCCCGCGCGCAGGCGCTCGGGCTCGACGGCGGAGCAGGTCCTGACGGTGGCGAGCATCCTGGAGTTCGAGGCCAAGAAGGACTCCGACTACCCCAAGGTCGCGCGGGTCCTCTACAACCGGCTCAAGGACGGCATGCTGCTGCAGCTCGACTCGACCGTCTCCTACGCCAGCGGCCGCGAGGGTGACGTGTTCACGACGCCGGCCGAGCGCAACTCCGACTCGCCCTACAACACCTACAAGGCCCCCGGCCTGCCGCCCGGGCCCGATCGGCTCGCCCGGCGAGAAGACGATCAAGGCGGCGCTCAACCCGGCCAGCGGCTCCTGGCTCTACTTCGTCGCGGTCAACCTCGAGACCGGCGAGACGGTGTTCTCCAACACCAAGGCCGAGCACGACCAGGCGGTCACGAAGCTCGAGCAGTACTGCCGCGCCGCGGACGACAAGATCTGCTGATGCGCTGCGCCGTCCTGGGCTCACCGATCGCCCACTCCCTGTCGCCGGCCATGCATCGGGCGGCCTACGCCGAGCTCGGTCTCGACTGGACCTACGACGCCGTCGAGGTCGAGGAGGACGGGCTCGAGCCGTTCCTGTCCGCGCTGGGCGACGACGTGCGCGGGTTCTCCGTCACCGCGCCGCTCAAGCGGCGTACGGCGGCGCTGGTGGGCGAGGCCAGCGAGATCGTCGGCCGGCTCGGCGTGGCCAACACGATCCTGGTCGAGGACTCCGGTCCTGCGTGCCGACAACACCGACGTCCAGGGCGCCGTGGCCGCGCTGCTCGAGCGCGGCGTCGAGACGGCTCGCTCGGCACGCATCCTCGGCGGCGGAGCGACCGCGGCCTCGATGGCATACGCCGTGTCGACGCTGGGCGCCGAACGCGTCGAGTTCGTCGTACGCGAGCCGTCCCGCGCCGCCGAGGCAGCGCCAGGTGGCCAAGGCGGCGGGTCTCGCGGTGACGATCCACACGATCGACGAGCCGCTGATCGACAAGCTCGACCTGCTGATCTCGACCGTGCCCGGCGAGGTCGTCGGGTCGCGGTCGCACGAGCTCGTCGACTCGTCGCGGGCCGTGTTCGACGTCGTCTACGACCCGTGGCCCACGCCGCTCGCCAAGGCCGCCGAACAGGCCGGCGTACGCATCGTGTCCGGACTCGACCTGCTGGCTCATCAGGCCGCGCTGCAGGTGGAGCTCATGACCGGAAGCCGGGTTTCTCCACAGCTGCTGCGCCGAGCCGCGCTGGCTGAGCTCGACGCTCGATAGGTTCCATCGCGTGACCATCGCCATCGCCGCTCTCGCAGCGGCGCTGCTCGGGGCGGCCGGGCCGTTCGTGATGAGGCGGATCCCAGAGCCACCCGAGCCCGACGCCGACAAGGTCACCGTACGCGGTGCTGGCGAAGACCAAGGGCCTCACGGTCGGCCTCGCCCTCGGGGCGGCGTTGATGGCCGGCATCGTCGCGTGGCGCATCGACCATGCCGAGCTGCTCCCGGCGTGGGTGCTCGTCGCGGGCGTGGGCTCCTGGCTGGTCTTCATCGACTGGCGCACCCGGCTGCTGCCGTACGTCGTCGTGGCGCCGACCTATCTGGCCACGCTCGCGCTGGTCGGCCTCGGCGCGCTGCTGCTGCGCGACGCGGACGTCTTCGTCGACGCGCTGGTCGCCAACATCGTCGTCTACGTGATCTTCCGCGTCCTCCACTGGATCGCCAGGGGAGCGTTCGGGTTCGGCGACGTACGCCTGTCGGGCGTCCTGGCTGCGGCGCTGGGTGCGCTCGGCACCAACGAGGTCACTGGTCGGCATGTACGCGGGGTTCCTCCTCGGGGCGGTGTTCGGCCTGGTGCTCTCGCGGCTCAAGATCGTGGACCCCAAGTCGTACGCGTTCGGGCCCTACATGGTCGTCGGCGCGGTCATCGGGGCCGCGTGGGGACCCGCGTTCTACGGCTGCTGATCCGCGGACTTGACCTTGACCCCGGGGTCAACGTCTAGCGTGGTCGGCATGAGGATCGGCGAGGTTGCCCGGCAGGCCGGGGTCACCATCAAGGCAGTGCGCTACTACGAGTCGCTCGGGCTCGTCGCCGCGCAACGGCTCGGCAACGGCTATCGCGACTACGACGAGCACGCCGTGCGTCTGGTCCGCGAGGTGCATGCGCTCGGCGCGCTCGGCATCAAGGCCGAGCAGACCCGCCCGTTCCTCGACTGTCTCGTCTCCGGCAATGCAGAGGGCGATGACTGCCCGGCATCCCTCGAGACCTACCGCACCGCGATCGCCGACATGAGCTCGCGGATCGCCGACCTGACCCAGCGCCGGGATGCGCTGATCGCGCTGCTGGCCAGCGCATCCGATCGTGCCGAGCCGCTGTGCGACCTGACCCCGACCACCCACCCCGACCTCCAGGAGATCCGATGAGCAGCTTGCCCGCTGTCACCGACGCCACCTTCGCGCAGGAGGTGCTGGCGTCCGAGACGCCGGTCCTCGTCGAGTACTGGGCCGAGTGGTGCGGGCCGTGCCGGCAGGTGTCACCGGTCCTCGAGGAGCTGGCTGACGAGTACGGCGACAAGCTCCGCATCGTCAAGATGAACTCCGACGAGAACGTCGTCACGGCCGCCGCCCAGCGCGTCATGGCGGTGCCGACGCTCCAGGTGTTCCAGCGCGGCGAGCTCGTCGCATCGATCGTCGGCGCCAAGCCCAAACGGGCCCTGGCCGCCGAGCTCGACCGGTTTGTCGAGTAGTGGCGGACGCCGTCCCGGGCAACAGCATGGGGCGTGGGAGAATTGCTTCCATGCTTCGTTGGTTGACCGCAGGTGAGTCGCACGGCCCCGCTCTTGTCGCCGTGCTCGAGGGATTGCCCGCCGGAGTGCAGGTGACCAGCAAGGACATCCAGGCCGCGCTGGCGCGCCGCCGGCTCGGCTACGGCCGTGGTGCGCGGATGGCGTTCGAGCAGGACGAGCTCGAGATCGTCGGCGGCCTGCGCCACGGATCGACGATGGGCAGCCCGATCGCGCTGCGCATCGGCAACAGCGAATGGCCCAAGTGGGAGCAGGTCATGGCGGCCGACCCGGTCGACGCCGAGATCCTCGACGGGCTCAAGCGCAATGCGCCGTTGACCCGCCCGCGGCCTGGTCACGCCGACCTCGCCGGCATGCAGAAGTACGGCTTCGACGAGGCGCGGCCGATCCTCGAGCGGGCCAGCGCCCGCGAGACCGCGGCCCGTGTGGCGCTCGGTGAGATCGCCGCGCAGTTCATCCAGCAGACGACCGGCGCCACGATCGTGTCGCACGTCGTCGAGCTCGGCACCGTACGCGCACCGGCCGGCGTGATCCCGAGCCACAGCGACGTCGAGGCGCTCGACGCCGACCCCGTACGTTGCTTCGACCCCGAGACCAGCGCCGCGATGGTCGCCGAGATCGACCAGGCCCACAAGGACGGCGACACGCTCGGCGGCGTCGTCGAGGTCGTCGTCGAGGGCCTGCCGCCGGGACTCGGCTCGCACACCCACTGGGACAAGCGGCTCGACGGCCGCCTCGCCGCGGCGCTGATGGGCATCCAGGCCATCAAGGGCGTCGAGCTGGGCGACGGCTTCGAGCTCGCCCGCACGCGCGGATCGCTCGCGCACGACGAGATCGTGCCGACCGACGAGGGCATTCGCCGCGTCTCCGGCCGCGCCGGTGGCACCGAGGGCGGCATGACGACCGGCGAGATCCTGCGCGTACGCGCTGCGATGAAGCCCATCGCGACGGTCCCGCGCGCGCTGCGCACGGTCGACGTCGAGACCGGCGAAGAGGCGCGCGCCCACCACCAGCGCTCCGACGTCTGCGCCGTGCCGGCTGCCGGCATCGTCGCCGAGGCGATGGTCGCGCTGGTCGTGGCCGACGCGATCCTCGAGAAGTTCGCCGGCGATGCGGTCGAGGAGACCCGCCGCAACGTCGAGGGCTACCTCGCCAACCTGAGGCACCGTTGAGTCCCGTCGTCGTCCTCGTCGGTCCGCCCGGCGCGGGCAAGACGACGGTGGCCCAGGCGCTGGCCGACAGGCTGGGTGCGACGTTCCGCGACACCGACCAGGACATCGAGGCCCGCGAGGGCATGACGGTGCAGGACATCTTCATCGATCACGGTGAAGCGCACTTCCGCACGCTGGAGGAGAAGGCCGTCGCGGCAGCGCTCAGCGACCACGACGGCGTGCTGGCGCTGGGTGGGGGTGCCGTGCTCAGCGCGGCGACGCGCGAGCAGCTCGGCAGCACCGGGTGATCTTCCTCGACGTCAGCCTGCCGGCGGCGGTGGCGCGCGTCGGCATGAACGCCAACCGGCCCGCTGCTGCTGGGCAACGTCCGCGCCCAGATGAAGAACCTGATGGACCAGCGCCGCCCGTTCTACAGCGAGGTTGCGCGCTTCACGATCGTCACCGACGATCTCGACGCGGCCCAGGTCACCGACCGGGCCATGACACTGATTGAGGAGGACCGATGACGACGCGCCTGACGGTGCCGACCGATCGCCCGTACGACGTGGTGATCGGCAATGGCGTGCACGAGCAGCTGCGTGGACTCATCGGATTCGGCCTCGGCGTGCTGCGGGTCGCGATCATCCACTCGCCGGCGATGGCCAAGCAGGCGGAGATCCTGCGCGAGCCGCTCGTCTCCGACGCGCTCGAGGTGCACCTGATCGAGGTCCCCGACGGCGAGCAGGCCAAGTCTGCCGACGTGCTGGCGTTCTGCTGGAAGGTGCTCGGCGAGACCGGGTTCACCCGCAGCGACGTCATCGTCGGCCTCGGCGGCGGTGCCACGACCGACCTCGCCGGCTTCGTCGCGGCGAGCTGGCTGCGTGGCGTGCGGTTCGTCAACGTCCCGACGACCGTGCTCGGCATGGTCGACGCCGCAGTCGGTGGCAAGACCGGCATCAACACCGCCGAGGGCAAGAACCTCGTCGGCGCGTTCCACGAGCCCGTCGGCGTGCTGTGCGACCTCGACGTCCTCGAGACCCTGCCGGCCGCCGAGCTGCGCAGCGGGCTGGCCGAGGTGGCCAAGTGCGGCTTCATCGCGGACCCGACGATCCTCGACCTGATCGAGGCTGCCCCCGAGGCCGTCGCCGACGCGTCATCGCCGATCGTGGCAGAGCTGATCGCCAAGGGCATCGCCGTCAAGGCGCGCGCAGTCGCGGGTGACCTGCGCGAGACGGGCGACGGCGGCCAGATCGGTCGCGAGGCGCTCAACTACGGGCACACGTTCGGGCACGCCGTCGAGCGGTTCGAGCACTACCGCATCCGCCACGGCGAGGCGGTCTCGATCGGCATGGTCTACGTCGCGGAGATCGCGCACCGTGCCGGCCGGATCGACCAGGACCTCCTGGACCGCCATCGCTCGATCCTCGGCACGCTGGGTCTGCCGATGACCTACCGGCCGGGCATCTGGGAGGCGCTGTCGGCGACGATGCGGCTCGACAAGAAGACTCGCGGCGACCAGCTCCGCTTCGTCGTCCTCGACGGCCTGGCCAAGCCGGCGATCCTCGCCGGACCTGATGAGCAGCTGATCCTCGACGCCTACCGGGCCATCTCGTCGTGACCGCGGCCGGGCGCCGTGACCGCCTCACCGCGCTGCTGGCCGATCGCGGCCTCGACGGGGTCGTCGTCACGACGCTGGTCAACGTCCGCTACCTGACCGGGTTCACCGGGTCCAACGGCGCGCTCGTCGTGCCGCGCGAGGGCGCCCCGGTGTTCCTGACCGACGGCCGCTATCGCGACCAGGCGGCCGACGAGCTGCCGGACGTCGAGCACCAGATCGGTCGCGACCTTCTGGGCGCGGCCGCAGACCTCATGGCCGGCGGAACCTGGGCGTTGGAGACGCACACGCTCAGCGTCGACGCCCACGTGCGACTCAGCGAGCTGGCCCCCGAGACCTCATTCGTACCCGCCGAACGGGTCGTCGAGACGCTGCGCGTCGTCAAGGACGACGTCGAGGTCGACGCGCTGCGTCGCGCCTGTGACATCTCGACCCGCGCCCTGGAGGCGTTGATCGAGGGGCCGCTGGTCGGGCGTACCGAACGAGCCGTCGCGCGCGACCTCGAGAACCGGATGCTCGACCTCGGCGCGGAGGCGATCGGGTTCGAGACGATCCTGGCCGCCGGCGAGAACTCCGCGATCCCTCACCACAGCCCCACCGACCGCGCCCTGGCCGACCGGTGACCTGCGTCAAGATCGACTTCGGCGCGAGGGTCGACGGCTACCACGCCGACTGCACGCGTACGTTCGTGCTCGGCCGGCCTGACGACTGGCAGCGGGAGATCCACGCGGCCGTCAAGGAGTCCCAGGCTGCAGGCCTCGCGGCGCTGACCGAGGGGACCGCGGTCGCCGATTCGTACGCCGCGGCGACGGCGTCGCTCGAGGCTGCGGGATGGCTCCATGCCTTCACGACGGGCCTCGGACACGGCGTCGGGCTCGAGATCCATGAGGACCCGTTCATCGGTCCCTCGCAGACAGGTAAACTGGCTAGTCGCACTGTCCTCACGATGGAGCCGGGCATCTATGTCCCGGGTCGTGGGGGAGTACGTATCGAAGACACCGTCCTCGTGACCACGGGCGCCCCCGAGGTGCTCACCACGATGACCAAAGACCTCCTGGAGATTGGCTGATGGCCACCACGAACGACATCAAGAACGGCATGGTCCTCGACCTGGACGGACAGCTCTGGTCCGTCGTGTGGTTCCAGCACCACAAGCCCGGCAAGGGCGGGGCGATGGTCAAGACGACCCTCAAGAACGTCATGAGTGGCAAGACCGTCGACAAGACCTTCAACGCGGGCCTCAAGATCGAGACCGCCAACGTCGACAAGCGCGACTTCCAGTACCTCTACCACGACGGCGACGCGTACGTCTTCATGGACAAGACGACGTACGACCAGGTCCACATCTCCGACGCCGTCGTCGGCGACGCCAAGGACTACATGCTCGACAACCAGGACGCGATGGTCGCGATGCACGAGGGTGTGCCGCTCTACATCGAGCTCCCGGCGTCGGTCGAGCTGGTCGTCGAGTACACCGAGCCGGGCCTGCAGGGTGACCGCTCGAGCGGCGGCACCAAGCCCGCGCGCCTCGAGACCGGCAAGGAGATCCAGGTCCCGTTGTTCATCGTCAACGGCGAGAAGATCAAGGTCGACACCCGCGACGGCAGCTACCTCGGTCGCGTGCAGGGCTGATGTCGGCACGCACGAAGTCCCGCAAGCGCGCCCTCGACATCCTCTTCGAGTCCGAGGCGCAGAGCCTCCCGCCCGGCGGCACCCTCGCCGACCGGCGGGCCGACACCGAGTACCCGGTCAACGACTACGCCGTGCTGCTCATCGAAGGCGTCGTCACGCACCGTGATCGCCTCGACGAGATCATCGCCGAGAACGCCAAGGACTGGACCCTCGACCGGATGCCGGCCGTCGACCGCAACCTGCTGCGCATCGGTGCGTACGAGATCCTCTACGTCGACGACGTCCCCGACGCGGTCGCGGTCAGCGAAGCGGTGAGCCTCGCGAGCGACCTGTCGACCGATGAGTCACCGTCGTTCGTCAACGGGCTGCTGAGCAAGATCGTCGAGCTGAAGCCGACGTTGACCGCCTGAACAACGCGGCCCGCAAAAGTAGTTGAAAAATAAGTTGTCTGGGACGTCATAACTGACTCGCTCCCTACTCTCCACTGGTGAGGCCCACAGGTCTCACCGGAGATTCGAGGCCTACAGGCCTCGTCGTGGAGACAGGGGACAGTGTGATCACCGAAGAACTCATCGATCGCATGGCGGAAAAGTGCATCCTTAATGACGACGACTTCGACGCGGTGGTGCTCGACCTGCGACCGAAGCGCATCCAGACCGTCAACCTGCACCACCTGGCGCTCGCCTCGAAGTCGAAGGACTTCGCCAAGACCATCGACGAGGCTGACTTCATCACCGCCGACGGTTGGCCGATCGTCTCGTTGATGCGGTCGCGCGGCATCGATCCGGCCCGGGTCACCGGTTCGGAGTTCATCGAGCGGATGCTCGCGGGGCGCCAGTTCCACGGCAAGAAGGCCGCCATTCTCGGCGCCGACCGGCATGTCGGCTACGACTTCCGCGGCCAGCTGCACGACTCAGGGCTCGAGGTCGCGTTCCGCGACCACGGACAGCGCGGCGACTGGAAGCCCAAGCGTCTCGCCAAGAAGCTGCAGAAATATGGGGTCGACCTGCTGATCGTCGCGGTCACTCCGCCGTTCGGCGACATGATCGGCGAAGAGGTCCGCGCCGCTGGCTTCCGTGGCGTCGTGCTCAACGTCGGTGGCGCCGTCAACATGGTCACCGGCAACGCCACCATGGCGCCGCACTGGGTGCGAGCCACCAAGCTCGAGTGGTTCTACCGCCTCGCACAGGAGCCGCGTCGCCTGTTCCGGCGCTACTTCGTCGAGTGCCTGCCGGTGTTCCTCAAGGTCATCCTGCCGAGCTACCTGCGCCGCAACCGAGTCTGATCGACTCCCACGAACCGTGACGTCGGGGGCCTACTCCCTCCCGGCAATACCGTCCTCGGCGTCACGCCATTTTGCTGGCGCTCTGACCGTCACTTCGACGGTTCAGGTGTCTGTGCACTCGACCTTGGGATTGACGCCGATGTAGTTGAGCGGCCCGGCGATGATCGTCAGCACGGTGTCGCCCGTCTTGGAGCAGTCGGCATCGTCCGCTGACGAGAAGTAGTCCCGCTGAGCCGCGGCCAGCACCCCGATCACCAACCAGACGAGTACGACAACAGATCCGATGCGCATGATGCCTCCTGGACCTGCTGAATACCCCGAGCGCACGCGTGCAATCGGACATACTCGCTGCATGCCTGACGCCGAGCACATCCCGACCTGGCCCGAGCTGATCATCCTGATGTGCTTCGGTGAGTCCGAGGAGGAACCGTTCACGGGCATCCTCGAGGTCGACGATAGGTATGACGACGAGGACGGCTCGCCCCGACGCACCTTGCGGGTCCACAAGAGTGGCGCCCGATATCGGGTCGAGACACTCGACGGCGACCTGCTGTACATCAGGGCCGCGGATCGCGGGTGGAGATTTCGCCCCGGCAGTGACACGGCGGGCCTCGTGATCGACGACGACGAGTACTCAGGCGGCTCGTACGACTACGCGATCGCACGCCCGAATCCGACGAGATGGCGCGGGAACGACTTCACGACGCCGACCGGTCCGGCTGCCCGCACGACGTACCTCGGTCGGGAGGCATGGCAGGTGGAGATCGCACCACCACCACACAAGCCGGCTCCGGCCACGCTCGTCATCGATGCCGCCACGGGCCAGCAGCTGCGATGGGGCAACGAGGAGTTCGGCGATGTCTTCCGCTGGACTGCGATCGACTACGGGGTCGAACTGGCAGATGAACTCTTCACATGGGATGGGCCATTTGGGTTCGCCTACGGCGACCCGGAGGAGCTACCGGACGACATCCGGGCGATGGTCGAGCGCAGCGATGCCGAGCGCGAGCAGAGGGCCAGGGCACTTCGAGTTCCGAGCATGACGATCCAGGTCACTGCCGAGCCAGAGATGTCCGATGTCGGCGACGACGGCTCGTTCCATGCGATGTTCGACTTCGCGGGCTATGTGAACGTCGAACGGAGGCCCCACGCCAGCACCCAGTGGGAAGACGAGGACGATCGCGAGCACTCGACGTGGACCGCGGGTGGATGGGACTGGCGAGTGCGCTTGTCCGACGACATCGATCCGTCACAGCTCGCCGCGATCCGTGCTCAGCTCGCCGAGCCGCCTCCGGAATCATCGTGACGCGCTGCTAGGCTGAGCGACGAACATCGACATCCTTTAACGGCCGTCCCGAGAGGCGGAGAAGGAGGTCAGACATGGTCGCGTCTGATGACGCCCCCCGTGCTGACAACTCGCACGCACCCGCACGAACCGTCCTGGACGACAAGGACATCTCCCGCGCTTTGACGCGCATCACGCACGAGATCCTCGAGCGCAATCGAGACGCCTCCGACATCGTGCTGCTGGGCATCCCGACGCGTGGCGTCCACCTGGCCCGGCGCATCGCGAAGCGCATGTCCGAGGTCGAGGGCCGGGTCATCACCGCCGGCGCACTCGACATCACGATGTACCGCGACGACCTGCGGCTCAAGCCGGCTCGGGCGCTGGAGCACACCGAGATCCCCGACGACATCGACGGCAAGATCGTCGTGCTGGTCGACGACGTGCTGTTCTCCGGTCGTACGATCCGGGCCGCGCTCGACGCGCTCAACGAGCTGGGCCGGCCCAAGGCCGTCCAGCTCGCCGTGCTGATCGACCGCGGCCACCGCGAGCTGCCGATCCGCGCCGACTTCGTGGGCAAGAACCTCCCGACCTCGCTGGTCGAGAAGGTCAAGGTCGCGCTCGCCGAGTCCGACGAACGCGACGCCGTCGACATCCAGGGGAGCAACGGGGGAGCGGCATGACCTTCACGCACTCTGCTCGAGCGCGGGCGACCTCGACCGTACGGACGCGATCCGCATCCTCGACACCGCCGAGGAGCTCCTCGGCGTCGCGAGCCGGCCGATCAAGAAGCTGCCGACGCTGCGCGGCCGCACCGTCGTCAACCTGTTCTTCGAGGACTCGACCCGCACCCGCATCTCGTTCGAGGCGGCAGCCAAGCGACTCAGCGCCGACGTCATCAACTTCTCGGCCAAGGGCTCGAGCGTGTCCAAGGGCGAGAGCCTCAAGGACACCGCGCTGACCCTGCAGGCCATGGGCGCCGACGCCGTCGTCATCCGCCACCAGCACTCCGGCGCACCGCACCGCCTGGCCAACGCCAAGTGGACCAACGGCGCGGTCATCAACGCCGGCGACGGCACGCACGAGCACCCGACGCAGGCGCTGCTCGACGCGTTCACGATGCGCCGGCACCTGGGCGACCTCGAGGGCAAGAACATCACGATCGTCGGCGACGTCCTGCACAGCCGCGTGGCCCGCTCCAACGCGCTGCTGCTCGACACGCTCGGCGCCAACGTCACGCTCGTCGCACCGCCGACGCTGCTGCCGGTCGGCGTCGAGAAGTGGCCGGTCGAGACGTCGTACGACCTCGACTCCTCGCTCGAGAAGGCCGACGCCGTCATGATGCTGCGGGTGCAGCAGGAGCGCATGAACGCCGCGTTCTTCCCCAGCGCCCGCGAGTACAGCCGCCGCTACGGGCTCGACACGCCGCGCCTCAACCGGCTGCCCGAGCACGCGATCGTCATGCACCCCGGCCCGATGAACCGCGGCATGGAGATCACCGCCGACGTCGCCGACCACGTCCGTTCGGTCATCGTCGAGCAGGTCACCAACGGCGTGGCCGTACGCATGGCCGTCCTCTACCTCCTCCTCGGCGGCGCAGCCGGGGAACCCACCAGCGAAGAAGGCACTGAATGACCTCGTACGTCATCCGGGGAGCGAACATCCTCGGCGAGACCGTCAACGACATCGCGATCGAGGACGGTGTCATCACCGCGATCGGCAGCGGCCTCGAGGGCGACGAGACGATCGACGCGACCGGACTGGTCGCGCTGCCCGGACTCGTCGACCTGCACACGCACGTACGCGAGCCGGGCCGTGAGGACGCCGAGACCGTCCTGAGCGGCTCCAAGGCCGCCGCGCGCGGCGGCTTCACCTGCGTGCACGCCATGGCCAACACCGACCCCGTCGCCGACACCGCCGGCGTCGTCGAGCAGGTCTGGCGCCTCGGCCGCGAGGGTGGCTACTGCGACGTGCAGCCGGTCGGCGCCGTGACGATCGGCCTCGGCGGCTCCCGCCTCGCCGAGCTCGGCGCGATGGCCGACTCCGCCGCCGGCGTCCGGGTGTTCTCCGACGACGGCAAGTGCGTCTCGGACGCCGTGATCATGCGCAGGGCGCTGGAGTACGTCAAGGCGTTCGACGGCGTCATCGCGCAGCACGCGCAGGAGCCCCGCCTCACCGAGGGCGCCCAGATGAACGAGGGCCCGCTGTCCGGCGAGCTCGGCCTGACCGGCTGGCCCGCCGTCGCCGAAGAGGCGATCATCGCCCGCGACGTCCTGCTCGCCGAGCACGTCGGCTCGCGCCTGCACGTGTGCCACCTGTCGACCCGCGGCTCGGTCGAGATCATCCGCTGGGCCAAGGGCCGCGGCATCGACGTCACCGCCGAGGTCACGCCGCACCACCTGCTGCTGAGCGACGACCTGGTGCGCAGCTACGACCCGATCTACAAGGTCAACCCGCCGCTGCGCTCCAACGACGACGTCGCCGCCGTGCGCGAGGGCCTGGCCGACGGCACGATTGACATCGTGGCCACGGATCATGCCCCTCACCCGATGGAGGACAAGGAGTGCGAGTGGTCCGCCGCCGCGTTCGGCATGCTCGGCCTCGAGACCGCGCTGTCGGTCGTGCAGCAGACCATGGTCGACACCGGCCTGCTGACCTGGGCGCAGGTCGCCGACAAGATGTCGGCCAAGCCCGCCTGAGATCGGCCGCGTGAGCAACCAGGGCCGCCCGCTCGAGGTGGGTGAGCCGGCCAACATCGTGCTGGTCGACCCGGCCGCGACCCGGGTCATCGACGCGCGCGACACCGCCTCGCTGTCGCGCAACAACCCGTACGCCGGGCTGACGCTGCCCGGTGAGGTCGTCGCGACGTTCCTGCGCGGCAGACCGACCGTCCGCGACCGCGCACTCGTGGAAGGTGTGACCGCATGACCCGACGCAATCCTCGTGCTCGAGGACGGCCGGGTGTTCCGCGGCGAGTCCTTCGGCGCCGTCGGCGAGACGATCGGCGAGATCGTGTTCTCGACCGGCATGACCGGCTACCAGGAGACGCTCACTGATCCGTCCTACAAGGGCCAGATCGTGGCCATGACCGCGCCGCACATCGGCAACACCGGCATCAACGACGAGGACTTCGAGTCCCGCCGCATCTGGGTCGACGGCTACATCGTCCGCGACCCGGCTCGCGTGCGCAGCAACTGGCGCTCCAACCGCTCGCTCGACGACGAGCTGGCCGCCCAGGACGTCGTGGGCATCTCCGGCATCGACACGCGTGCCCTGACCCGGCACCTGCGTGAGCGCGGCGCCATGCGCGGCGGCATCAGCTCGGTGTCCACCGACATCGACGCCCTGCTGGCCAAGGTCGCCGCGGCGCCGGGCATGAAGGGCGCCAACTTCCTCGCCGACGTGACGACCGACGAGACGTACGTCGTGCCGGCTGTCGGCGACAAGCGGTTCACGGTCGCCGCGATCGACCTCGGCATCAAGGGCATGACCCCGCGCCGCATGGCCGAGCGCGGCATCGAGGTGCACGTCATGCCGGCCACCACGACGTACGAGGAGATCACCGCGATCAACCCCGACGGCGTGTTCATGTCCAACGGACCCGGCGACCCGGCGACCACGGACCACGTCACCGCGGTGCTCAAGCAGGTGCTCGAGGCCCGCATCCCCTACTTCGGCATCTGCCTGGGCAACCAGGTCTTCGGCCGCGCGCTCGACCTCGGCACCTACAAGCTCGTCTACGGCCACCGCGGCATCAACCAGCCGGTCCAGGACCTGACGACCGGCAAGGTCGAGATCACGGCGCACAACCACGGCTTCGCGGTCGACGCGCCGATCGAGGGCACGTTCGACACGCCGTACGGCCCGGGCCGCGTGACCCACGTGTGCCTCAACGACAACGTCGTCGAGGGCCTCGCGCTGCTCGAGCAGCCCGCCTTCAGCGTCCAGTACCACCCCGAGGCCGCGGCCGGACCGCACGACGCGGCCTACCTCTTCGACAGATTCGTGGACCTCATGACCAACGCCGGCGACAAGGCAGGTGTCTGATGCCGAAGCGCGACGACATCAAGAGCGATCCTGGTCATCGGCTCCGGCCCGATCGTGATCGGCCAGGCCTGCGAGTTCGACTACTCCGGCACCCAGGCGTGCCGCGTCCTCCGTGAGGAGGGCATCCGCGTCATCTTGATCAACTCCAACCCGGCGACGATCATGACCGACCCGGAGTTCGCCGACGCGACCTACATCGAGCCCATCACGCCGGAGTTCGTCGAGAAGGTCATCGCCCAGGAGCGCCCCGACGCGCTGCTCGCGACGCTCGGCGGCCAGACCGCGCTCAACGCCGCGATCCAGATGCACGAGGCCGGCGTGCTCGAGAAGTACGGCGTCGAGCTCATCGGCGCGTCGATCGAGGCGATCGAGAAGGGCGAGAACCGCGAGTCCTTCAAGGCCGTCGTCGAGACGTTGCCCAAGGAGTGGGGCGCCGAGTCGGCCAAGTCCGTCATCTGCCACACGATGCAGGAGTGCCTCGACGGCGTCGAAGGACTCGGCGGCTATCCCGTCGTCGTACGCCCGTCGTTCACGATGGGCGGCTCCGGCTCCGGCCTGGCGTACGACGAGGCCGACCTGCACCGGATCGCCGGCTCGGGCCTCGCGCTGAGCCCGACCACCGAGGTGCTCCTCGAGGAGTCGATCCTCGGCTGGAAGGAGTACGAGCTCGAGGTCATGCGCGACACCGCCGACAACGTCGTGATCGTGTGCTCGATCGAGAACCTCGACCCGATGGGCGTCCACACCGGCGACTCGATCACGGTCGCCCCGGCGATGACGCTGACCGACGTCGAGTACCAGCGACTGCGTGACATCTCGATCGGCATCATCCGCGAGGTCGGCGTCGACACGGGTGGCTGCAACATCCAGTTCGCGGTCAACCCCGACGACGGCCGCATCATCGTCATCGAGATGAACCCGCGCGTGTCCCGCTCGTCGGCCCTGGCGTCCAAGGCGACCGGCTTCCCGATCGCCAAGATCGCCGCGAAGGTCGCGATCGGCTACACGCTCGACGAGATCCCCAACGACATCACGCAGGAGACGCCGGCGTCGTTCGAGCCGACGCTCGACTACGTCGTCGTCAAGGTGCCGCGGTTCGCGTTCGAGAAGTTCCCGGCCGCCGACGCGACCCTCACGACCCACATGAAGTCGGTCGGCGAGGCCATGGCGATCGGCCGCAACTTCACCGAGGCGCTGCAGAAGGCGCTGCGCTCCCTCGAGCGCCCCGACGCGGCGTTCGACTGGCGCAAGGAGTGGGTCGACCTCGACAAGGACGCCCTGCTGCAGGAGATCAGCGTCCCGCACGACGGCCGGCTCAAGAAGGTCATGGACGCGATCCGGGCCGGCGCCACGCCGGAGGAGATCTTCGACGCGACCAAGATCGACCCGTGGTTCGTCGACCAGCTCGCGCTGATCAACGAGATCGCGGTCGAGCTCACCGGCGCCACGGAGCTGTCGCCGGCGCTGCTGCGCCGCGCCAAGCGCCACGGCTTCTCGGACTCGCAGATCGGCAAGATCCGCGGCCTGAGCGAGGACGTCGTCAGGGGAGTGCGCCACGCCCTCGGCGTACGCCCGGTCTACAAGACCGTCGACACGTGTGCCGCGGAGTTCTCGGCCAAGACGCCCTACCACTACTCGTCGTACGACGAGGAGACCGAGGTCGAGCCGCGCACCAAGCCGGCGGTCCTGATCCTCGGCAGCGGTCCCAACCGCATCGGGCAGGGCATCGAGTTCGACTACTCGTGCGTCCACGCCGCCCTGGCGCTGTCCGAGGTCGGCTACGAGACGATCATGGTCAACTGCAACCCCGAGACCGTCTCGACCGACTACGACACCTCCGACCGGCTCTACTTCGAGCCGCTGACGCTCGAGGACGTCCTCGAGATCGTGCACGCCGAGCAGCAGGCCGGCCCGGTCGTCGGCGTCATCGTGCAGCTCGGCGGCCAGACGCCGCTCGGCCTGGCCGCGGGCCTCGAGGCGGCGGACGTGCCGATCGTCGGCACGCAGCCGTCGGCGATCGAGCTCGCCGAGGAGCGTGGCGCGTTCGCCGAGGTGCTCGCCGAGGCCGACCTGCCCGCGCCCAAGCACGGCATGGCGACGTCGTTCAGCCGCGCCCGCGAGATCGCCGACGAGATCGGCTATCCCGTGCTGGTCCGCCCGTCGTACGTCCTGGGCGGCCGCGGCATGGAGATCGTCTACGACGAGGGCACGCTCAAGGACTACATCGGCCGGGCCACCGAGATCTCCTCGGAGCGGCCGGTGCTGGTCGACCGCTTCCTCGACGACGCGATCGAGATCGACGTCGACGCGCTCTACGACGGCACCGAGCTGTTCCTCGGCGGCGTCATGGAGCACATCGAGGAGGCCGGCGTGCACTCGGGCGACTCCGCGTGCGCGCTGCCGCCCATCACGCTCGGCGAGGCCGAGGTCCAGCGCATTCGCGAGTCGACCGAGGCGATCGCCAAGGGCGTCGGCGTGCGCGGACTCATCAACATCCAGTTCGCGCTGTCGTCGGACATCCTCTACGTCATCGAGGCCAACCCGCGCGCGTCGCGCACCGTCCCGTTCGTCTCCAAGGCCACCGCGACCCCGCTCGCCAAGGCTGCGGCCCGGCTCATGCTGGGGGAGTCGATCGCCGAGCTGCGTACGGCCGGTGTCCTGCCGGCGACGGGCGACGGCGGCAAGCTGCCCGACAACGCGCCCATCGCGGTCAAGGAGGCGGTCATGCCCTTCAACCGCTTCCGTACGTACGAAGGTCGCTACGTCGACACGCTGCTGGGTCCGGAGATGCGCTCGACCGGCGAGGTCATGGGCTTCGACGCCGGCTTCGGCACGGCGTTCGCCAAGTCCCAGGCCGGTGCCCAGAACGGGCTGCCGACGTCGGGCAAGGTCTTCGTCTCGGTCGCCAACCGCGACAAGCGGCACATGATCTTCCCGGTCAAGCGGCTCGCGGACCTCGGCTTCGAGATCCTCGCGACGAGCGGCACCGCGGTCGTGCTGGCGCGCAACGGCGTCACGGCGACGGTCATCCGCAAGCTCAACGAGGAGCCGCTGCCGGGGCAGGCCCGCAGCACGATCGTCGACAAGATCCACGATCAGGACGTCCAGCTCATCATCAACACGCCGCACGGCGTGACGTCCGGCGGCAGCCCCCGCATCGACGGCTACGAGATCCGCACGGCGGCGGTCGCCGAAGGCATCCCGTGCATCACGACGGTCCAGGGTCTGGCGGCGGCGGTGCAGGGCATCGAGGCGCTGATCGAGGGCAAGATCGGCGTCAAGTCGCTGCAGGACTGGGGCCGCATCGTCACCGAGGGGCGGGAGTCGCATGAGCTTTGGTTCGCGGGCCCGGGCGGCGATGGCGGCGTACGGCCCGGCGTGTGTGGGCATCGACCCGCACGCGTCGCTGCTCGCCGAGTGGGGCCTGCCCGACGACGTCGAGGGCCTCGACCGCTTCGCCACGATCTGCGTCGAGGCATTCGCCGGCAAGGTCGCGTTCGTCAAGCCGCAGTCGGCGTTCTTCGAGCGCTTCGGCGCCCGCGGCGTCGTCGTGCTCGAGCGTACGATCCAGGACCTGCGCCACACCGGTTCGCTCGTGATCCTCGACGTCAAGCGCGGCGACATCGGCTCGACCGCTGCAGCCTACGCCGATGCCTACCTCGACGAGGACGCCCCGATGGCCGCCGACGCCATCACGGTCAGCCCGTTCCTGGGCTTCGGGTCGCTGCAGCCGTTCTTCGACGTCGCCGCCAAGAACGACGCCGGCGTCTTCGTCCTGGCGCTGACCTCCAACCCGGAGGGGCCCGAGGTGCAGCACGCGCTCAACGGCGACACGACGGTCGCCGGCGGCATCCTGGCCAAGCTCGCCGAGCTCAACGCCGGCGCAGCACCCGATGGGCCCGTTCGGCGCCGTGGTCGGCGCGACGATCGGCGACGCGGCCGAGGACCTGGCGATCAACGGCCCGCTGCTGGTGCCGGGATTCGGCGCACAGGGTGGGACGGTCGACGACATACGCCGGCTGTTCGGCTCGGTCATCGACAACGTGATCCCGTCGACGTCGCGGGGCGTGCTGTCGGCCGGGCCGGATGTCCAGGCGCTCCGCGATTCGGTCGCCCGCGTCAACGCCGAACTTGTAGGGTCATAACGTTCAGGGTTGCCGCCGTTCCGAGGAGTCCATGCATGAAGAGAACCGCCGCCGTCCTGATCACGACGATCGTCGGGATCACGACACTGTCAGGCTGCGGCGGAGGCGGCGATCCTTACTGCGATGCGGTCGACAAGAACAAGAGCACGCTCAACACGTTCGGCCAGAAGCGCACCAATGCGGCCTATGCCAAGTACGCCAAGGTGTTCGCCGATGTCGGCAAGGAAGCGCCGGCCTCGATCAAGAAGGACTGGACGACCCTGTCGACCGTCACGACCGGCATCCTTGACGCCCAGAAGAAGACCGGGCTCAAGCTCGAGGACATGACCGACACCGCCAAGGTCAAGAAGCTCAGCGCCGGCGCAGCTCAAGGAGCTCAACGCGGCCTACAAGACCTTCAACGGGACGACCAAGCAGCGCAACGCCGTGGTCAAGAACGTCAAGCAGGAATGCAAGATCAATCTCAAGTAACCGTTCGTCCAACAGATGAGGTGAGGCAAGTGGCACTCCCGATATTGACGCCGGAGCAGCGCAAGGCTGCACTCGAGAAGGCAGCGGCCGCCCGGCAGCTGCGAGCGGAGGTCAAGAACCGCCTCAAGAACTCACGCGCGAGCCTGACCGAGGTCATCCAGGAGTCGCGCGCCAACGAGGTCATCGCCAAGCTGAAGGTCATCGACCTCCTGCAGTCGATGCCCGGCGTCGGCAAGGTGCGCGCGCAGGAGATCATGCAGCGCATCGGCATCGCCGACAGCCGCAGGCTCCGTGGTCTGGGTGCCAACCAGGTCAAGGCCCTGATCGCCGAGTTCGCGGATAGAACAGGCCGCTCTGGCCGTGCCTGACGGGTCAACGGAACCCGTCACACGTCCGTCGCGGCTCGTCGTCCTGGCCGGTCCCACCGCGGTCGGCAAGGGCACGGTCGCGGCCTGCGTACGCCGTAGCCACCCCGAGATCTGGATCTCGGTTTCGGTCACGACCCGGCCGGCGAGGCCGGGCGAGATCGACGGCGTGCACTATCACTTCATCTCGGACGAGGAGTTCGACCGGCTGATCGCCGAGGACGGGCTGCTCGAGTGGGCCGTCGTCCACCGGGCCGCCCGCTACGGCACCCCGCGCGCCCCGGTCGAGCAGCGTCTCGCCGCCGGCACGCCGGCGCTGCTCGAGATCGACCTGCAGGGCGCGCGCCAGGTCCGCGAGCGGATGCCGGACGCACTGATGTGCTTCCTGGCGCCGCCGAGCTGGGAGGAGCTGGAGCGTCGCCTCGTCGGCCGGGGGACCGAGGGCCCCGAGGAGCGTGAGCGCCGCCTGACGACGGCCCGCACGGAGCTGGCGGCCGAGCCGGAGTTCGACGTGACGATCGTCAACACCGATGTCGAGACCGCTTGCCAAGAATTGGTAGACTTGTTCAGATCCGGCACGAGCCGGGTGCATTCCTAATCTTTTCTGTGAGGCTCTCTGTGTCCACGACACGCTCGACTGCCATCGGCATCACCAACCCGCCGCTGGACGATCTTCTGGAGAAGGCGGACAGCAAGTACAAGCTCGTCCTCTACTCCGCCAAGCGTGCACGCCAGATCAACGCCTACTACTCGCAGCTCGGCGAGGGCCTCCTCGAGTACGTCGGACCGCTCCTCGAGACCGGTGTGCAGGAGAAGCCGCTGTCGATCGCGCTGCGCGAGATCAACGCCGACCTGCTGACCGTCGAGGACATCGACCCCGAGGCTGAGGCCGCAGCTGCCGAGAAGGCCTGATCCACAGTCCGAGTACCTCCAGAGTGAGGCGGTAGCGACATGAGCGAGATTGTCCTTGGCGTGTCCGGCGGCATCGCGTCCTACAAGGCTGCCGAGCTGCTGCGACTGTTCACCGAGTCGGGCCACAGCGTCCGGGTCGTCCCCACTGCGTCGTCCCTGCACTTCGTCGGTGCGGCGACGTGGGAGGCCCTGAGCGGCAAGCCCGTGCAGACCGGTGTGTTCGAGCACGTCGACGAGGTCGCCCACGTACGCATCGGGCAGGGCGCCGAGCTCGTGCTCGTCGCGCCCGCAACCGCCAACATCCTGGCCAAGGCGGCACACGGCCTCGCGGACGACCTGCTGACCAACACGCTCCTGACGGCGCGCTGTCCGGTCGTGTTCGCCCCGGCGATGCACACCGAGATGTGGAATCACCCCGCCACCCAGGCCAACGTCGCGTTGCTCCGGGAGCGGGGCTTCGTCGTCCTCGAGCCTGCCGTCGGGCGCCTGACCGGCGTCGACACCGGCAAGGGCCGCCTGCCTGACCCGGCCGAGATCTACGCCGCCGCGCTGCAGGTCCTCGAGGGACGCCCGCAGGACCTCGCCGGCAAGCACGTCGTCGTCTCCGCCGGCGGCACCCGCGAATACCTCGACCCGGTCCGCTACCTCGGCAACCGCTCATCCGGTCGCCAGGGCTACGCGCTGGCCGAGGCCGCCGTCGCCCGCGGCGCGCGCGTCACGGTCGTCGCGGCCAACGTCGCCCTCCCGGACCCCGCCGGCGTCGAGATCGTGCGTGTCGTCAGCACCGAGGACCTGCGCCAGCAGATGCACCTCGCCGCGGCCGACGCGGACGCCGTCGTGATGGCCGCCGCGCCGGCCGACTTCCGCCCGGCCGAGTTCGTCGAGGCCAAGATCAAGAAGTCCGACGACGGCGTGGCGCCCGACATCCACCTCGTCGAGAACCCCGACATCCTGCGCGAGCTCGTCGCCGCGCGCACGAGCAAGCGCCCCGTCATCGTCGGTTTCGCCGCCGAGACCGGCGACGCCCGCGCCAGCGTCATCGAGCACGCCCGGGCCAAGCTCGCCCGCAAGGGCTGCGACCTGCTCGTCGTCAACGACGTCAGCGCGGGCAAGGTCTTCGGCCAGGACGACAACGAGGCCGTGATCCTCGGCGCCGACGAAACCGTCGAGGAAATCCCGCACGGTCCCAAGATCCGGCTGGCGCACGCGATCTGGGACGCTGTCATCCAACGCTTGGACTAGCGAAACAACCAGTCATCTCGCTCGTTAGAATGCTGTACAGACATCAACCCAGGAGAAAATGTGAGCCGCTTCTTCACGTCCGAGTCCGTGACCGAGGGTCACCCGGACAAGATCGCCGACCAGATCAGCGACAGCGTCCTCGACGCCCTGCTGGCGCAGGACCCCAAGAGCCGCGTGGCCTGTGAGACCTTCATCACGACCGGTCTGATCGTCGTCGGTGGCGAGGTGACGACCGAGGCATACGCCGACATCGCCAAGATCGCGCGCGATCGCGTCCTGGACATCGGCTACGACTCGTCCGTCAAGGGCTTCGACGGCGCCTCCTGCGGTGTCCAGATCACGCTCGACGCCCAGTCGCCCGACATCGCCCAGGGCGTCAACACGGCGTTCGAGGGTCGCACCCAGGGCTCGGCCGACCCGCTCGACCTCCAGGGTGCCGGCGACCAGGGCCTGATGTTCGGCTTCGCGTGCGACGAGACGCCCGAGCTCATGCCGCTGCCGATCACGATCGCGCACCGTCTCGCGGAGCAGCTCACCGCAGTCCGCAAGGACGGCACGCTGCCCTACCTGCGTCCCGACGGCAAGACCCAGGTCACGGTCGAGTACGACGACAACGACAAGCCCGTACGCGTCGACACCGTCGTCCTGTCGACGCAGCACGAGGACGGGATCGACCTCGACTCGCAGCTGACCGTCGACATCAAGAAGCACGTCGTCGACGTGATCCTCGCGGACTTCGACATCGACACCTCCGACTACCGCCTGCTGGTCAACCCGACCGGCAAGTTCGTCATCGGCGGCCCGATGGGCGACGTCGGCCTGACCGGCCGCAAGATCATCGTCGACACCTACGGCGGCTACGCCCGTCACGGTGGCGGCGCGTTCTCCGGCAAGGACCCGAGCAAGGTCGACCGCTCGGCCGCCTACGCGATGCGCTGGGTCGCCAAGAACATCGTCGCCGCCGGCCTCGCCACCAAGGTCGAGGTGCAGGTCGCCTACGCGATCGGCAAGGCCCACCCGGTCGGCTTCTACGTCGAGGCGTTCGGCACCGAGACCGTCCCGGTCGACAAGATCCGCGCTGCGGTTCTCGAGGTCTTCGACCTGCGTCCGGCCGCGATCATCCGCGACCTCGACCTGCTCAAGCCGATCTACGCGCAGACGGCGGCCTACGGCCACTTCGGCCGTGAGCTCCCCGGCGTGGTCTGGGAGACGACGGACCGTGCCGACGCGCTCAAGGCTCACGCCAACGCCTGAGCGTCACTGCTGACAGAACGGCCCCCGCCTCGGCGGGGGCCGTTCTGCGTCCGCACATGCGGCGGCTGTGGGTGGCGGCTGATAGAACAGCACCGTGATGACAGACGAGGGTCCTGAGCAGCTGGCTCTGGTCCCTCCTGCGCCCGCGGCGCGGTCGCGCAAGCCCGCGGCCAAGCCGGCGCCCGAGGCCGCGGCGATCCGTCCGGTCGCCAGGGTCGTGGTCGACAGCGGCCTGGCCCACCTCGACCGGCTGTTCGACTACCTCGTCCCGACGCACGCTGGACGCCAAGACCGTCGCGGGCTGCCGGGTCAAGGTCCGCTTCGCCGGCCGCCTGGTCGACGGGTTCGTGGTCGAACGGGTCGACGAGCACCGAGCACGGCGGCCGGCTCGCGTTCCTCGCCAAGGTCGTCTCGTCCGAGCCGGTGCTGCACCCCGAGGTGCTGGCCCTGGCCCGCGCCGTCGCCGACCGCTATGCCGGCACCCTCGGCGACGTGCTGCGCCTGGCGATCCCGCCGCGTCATGCACGGGCCGAGGCGACCCGCGCGACCCCGGCCGAGGGAGCGTTGCCGGTCGGCAGCGCAGCGGGCTGGCAGACGTACGCCCACGGGCTCGGCTTCGTCGCAGCTCTGCGTGCGGGAGAGCGCCCACGGGCATGGTGGAGCGCGGTCCCCGGCCAGGACCCGGCCCAGCTGGTCGCCGAGGCGGTGCTCGCGACGCTCGGCTCGGGCCGCGGATCGGTCGTGTGTGTGCCCGACATCCGCGATGTCGCGCGATGGGACGCGGTGTTCACCGAGGTGCTCGGCGAGGGCAGGCACGTCGCGCTCACCGCGGCCGATGAGCCGGCCGACCGCTACCAGGCGTTCCTCGCGGCCTCGCGTGGTGACGTGCAGGTCGTGCTCGGCACGCGCGCGGCAGCGTTCGCGCCGGTCAAGGACCTCGGGCTCGTGGCGATGTGGGACGACGGCGACGACTTGTTCGCCGAGCCCCGCTCGCCCTACCCGCACGCCCGCGAGGTGCTCCTGCTGCGCGCGGCGACCCAGGAGACCGCCCTGCTGATCGGCGGCCATGCGCGTACGGCCGAGGGACAGTCGCTGATCGACAGCGGATGGTGCGTCGAGCTCGCCGCCGACCAGCGCGAGCGGCGCCGGGCCTGGCCACGCCTCACGGTCACCGACGGGTCGACCGCCGGCTCGGCACCGGTGCGGCTCCCGCAGGAGGCGTTCCGCGCGATCCGCGGCGGCCAAGGGCGCCGGTGCTGGTCCAGGTCCCGCGGCGCGGCTATCGCGAGTCGCTGTCGTGCCAGACGTGCCGCCAGCCGGCCCGCTGCGCGGAGTGTCAGGGCCCGCTGGGCCAGCCGTCCGCCTCGGCGCCGATCGCGTGCCGCTGGTGCGGGCGTGGCGCCTCTCCGTGGACCTGCCCGCACTGCCAGGGCACCGAGCTGCGTTCGCCGGTCGTCGGCGCGCTGCGCACGGCTGAGGAGTTCGCCCGGGCGTTCCCCGACCTGGAGGTCGTGACCTCGGGCGGCCAGACGATCCTCGACGAGGTCGAGCCCGGCCGCCGGCTGGTCCTCGCGACACCAGGGGCCGAGCCGCACGTCGCGGGCGGCTACGACGTCGTGATCCTGCTCGACACCTGGCTCATGCTGGCTCGCGAGGACGTACGCGTCGAGGAGGAGTCCCATCGTCGTTGGTTCAACGCCCTCGCGCTGGCAGGACCCGGAGCGACGGCGGTCGCGGTCGGCGACGCCCATACGCTGCAGGCGCTCGTGCGCGCCGATCCGGCCGGATTCGCCGCGCGCGAGCTCGCGAGCCGCGCCGAGACGCATCTGCCGCCCACCGCCCGGCTCGCCACGGTCGCCGGTCCCGACGAGGTGCTCGCCGAGCTCGCGACCCGCACCTGGACGCCGCACACCGAGATCCTCGGGCCGGTCCCCGTCGATCTCGCGCTCGGCCGAGGCGGGGGAGCGGCTGATCCTGCGCGCTCCTCGCCGCGAGGGAGCCGAGCTCGCCGCTGCCCTGGCGTCGCTGGCCGCCGAGCGCAGTGCCGCCAAGCTGCCCGGCCTGCGCATCCAGGTCGACCCGCTGTCGCTCTGACCGCGGCCACGGGACGCACGGCACCGCCGCCTAGACTCGACGCCGTGAGAGTCGTCTTCGCTGGTACGCCCGAGACCGCCCTCCCATCCCTCGAGGCGCTCGTCGCGAGCCGCCACGAGGTCGCCGCCGTGCTCACCCGTCCCGACGCGCCGGCCGGGCCGCGGTCGTACGCTCAGGCCCTCTCCCGTCGCCGAGGCCGCCGCCGAGCACGGCATCGAGGTGCTCAAGCCCGCGAAGCCGTCGGACCCCGACTTCATGGACCGGCTGCGGGAGATCGCCCCTGACTGCATCCCGATCGTCGCCTACGGCGCCTTGATCCGCCGCGAGGCGCTGGACATCCCGCAGTTCGGCTGGATCAACCTGCACTTCTCGGTGCTGCCGGCCTGGCGCGGTGCGGCTCCGGTCCAGCGGGCGATCATGGCCGGCGACGAGGTCACCGGGGCGACGGTGTTCAGCCTGGTCGAGGAGCTCGACGCCGGACCCGTTCTCGGCTCGATCACCGAGCGCATCCGCGAGGAGGACACGACCGCGGAGCTGCTCGCCCGGCTGGCCGACTGGGGCAGCAAGCTGCTCGTCGACGTCGTCGACCACATCGAGGACGGTGACATCGCCGCGGTTCCGCAGCCCGAGGACAACATCTCCTACGCCCCCAAGCTCACGACCGACGAGGCGCGGATCGACTGGAATCGTCCCGCCTTCGCGATCGACCGGCACATCCGGGGCTGCACGCCGGCGCCCGGAGCGTGGACCCTCCTCGACGACGAACGCGTCAAGATCGGTCCGGCGACGATCGCGGACGATCGCACGCTGGTGCCCGGACAGCTGTCGATCGGCAAGCAGGAGGTCCGGGTCGGCACGACGACGACCGATCTCGTGCTCGGCGACGTCCAGGCATTCGGCAAGAAGCGCATGCGTGCCGCCGACTGGGCCCGCGGCACGTCGTTCCCCGACGGCGCGGCGTTCGCATGATGAGCGATCGGCATGACTCGATCCGTCGCCAGGCCGGTCGCGTTCCACGTCCTGCGGGCCGTCGCCGAGCGCGACGCGTACGTCAACCTGGTGCTCCCGGCGATGCTCGCCGAGCACCAGATCGAGGGCCGTGACGCGGCCTTCGCCACCGAGCTCGTGCACGGCACGGTCCGCAGGCAGGGCACGTACGACGCGATCATCGGGCAGGTCGCCAGCAAGGGGCTGGGCTCGATCGACCCGCCGGTGCTGGATGCGCTGCGGCTCGGCACGCACCAGCTGCTCAACATGCGCGTCCCGGCGCACGCCGCGGTGTCGGAGACGGTCGACCTCGTCCGGCGCGAGATCGGCCACAAGCCCGTGCACTTCGCCAACGCGTTGCTGCGCAAGATCGGCCAGAAGGACCTCGACGGCTGGCTCGAGGTCGTGACGGCCGGCCTCGAGGGCGACGAGGCCCGTTCCGTACGCACGTCGCACCCGCTGTGGATCGTGACGGCGCTGCGCGAGGCGCTCGGTGGCCACGCGGCGCAGATCGACAAGCTGCTGGCGGCCGACAACGCTCCGCCGCGGGTCACGCTCGTGGCCCGCCCGGGCCTCTGCAGTCCCGACGCGCTGCCCGGCACGCCGGGCAAGCTCTCGCCCTACGCCCGCATCCTCGACGAGGGCGGTGACCCCGGAGCGATACCGCAGGTCCGCGACGGCCGCGCCGGCGTGCAGGACGAGGGATCCCAGCTCGTGGCGATCACGCTCGCCGAGGCGCAGCGTCGACGGCGATGACACTCGTTGGCTCGACCTCTGCGCGGGGCCCGGCGGCAAGGCTGCGCTCCTCGGTGCCTTGGCGAAGCAGCGTGGCGCCCACCTGGTCGCCAACGAGGTGCTGGAGCACCGCGCCGAGCTGGTCCGCCAGGGCGTACGCCTGCTCGACAACGTCGAGGTGACGACGGCCGACGGGCGGCACGGCCCGTGGGAGCCCGAGTCGTTCGACCGGGTCCTGGTCGACGCGCCATGCACGGGTCTCGGCGCGCTGCGGCGCCGACCCGAGTCGCGGTGGCGCCGCTCGGAGGCCGATCTCGACGACCTCGTCCCGCTGCAGAAGGCGCTGCTGACCCGCGCGCTGGAGCTCGTACGACCCGGGGGAGTCGTGGCCTACGCGACCTGCTCGCCGCACCTGCGCGAGACGCGCGGCGTGGTCGATGCCGTCACGCTCGGACGCGACGACGTCGATGTGGAGACCACCCACCAGTGGTGGCCCCACATCGACGGCACCGATGCGATGTTCTGCGCGCTACTCCGCCGCCGCTGACACCGAGCTCGGGCGACGTCGCGGCCCGACGACCGCTGGCGGTCGCGACGCCGGCGACGATGAGGGCGATCAGCGCCAGGATCGAGCCGGTGTCCATCGCCTCGCGCAGTCCGGGCGTGAACTCCCCGGGCACGGAGTTGCGAGGCGTACACCGAGACGATCACCGCGAGGCCCAAGCGCACCGCCGATCTGCTGCGTCGTCTGGAGCAGGCCGGACGCCGTTCCGGCGTGCCTGGGCTCGACGCCCGACAGCACGACGACGGTGAGCGGCATGAACAGCAGGCCGACACCCACACCGTTGAACAGCAGGGGCCCGGCGAGATCGGCCCAGTACGTGCTCGTCTCGGTCAGCTCCCGCAGCCAGACCAGGCTGACGAGGGCCAGTGCCGCACCCGGTCGTGATGAGCGGCCAGGTGCCGAACCGCGCGACCAGCCGCGGCGTGACGCGGGAGATCGCGAAGATCGCCAGGCTCAGCGGCAGGAACGCGACGCCCGACTCGAACGCGCCGAAGCCGAGCGTGCGCTGCATGAACTGCACCAGCAGGAAGAACAGCGAGAACTGCGCGCCGACGACCAGCGTCATCGTGACCAACGCCGCGACGCGAGGACGCGAGCGCAGCAGCGAGGGCTCGAGCAGGGGCTGCCGCGCCCGGCGCTCGATGCCGGCGAACGATCCGAGCAGGACCGCCGCGGCGACGAACGCCGCGATCGTGCCGGCTCGAGGACCAGCTGTGGTCCGCTGCGTTGATGAAGCCGTACACCAGGGCGACCGAGCCGGCGGTCGCCGTGATCGCGCCCAGCACGTCGAAGTGGCCGCGCTCGCGAGTCGTCTCCGGGACGAAGCGCCGCACGAGCACGACGGCCATGATGCCGATCGGCACGTTGATGAACAGGGACCAGCGCCACGAGGCGAAGCCGGTCAGGGCGCCGCCGAGGATCAGCCCGATCGAGGCGCCGGCCGACGACACCGCGCTGAACAGCGCGAGGCCGCGGTTGCGGCTGCGACTCGTCCGGGGCGCCGGCCGTGATCAGCGCCAGCACGCTGGGTGCGGCGATCGCGGCGCCGACGCCCTGCAGGGCCCGTGAGGCGATGAGCATCGCGGGATCCTGGGCGAGCCCGCCCAGCAGCGAGGCGAACGTGAAGATGCCGAGGCCGATCTCGAAGGCCCGCAGGCGTCCGATCACGTCGCCGAGGCGGCCGCCGAACAGCAGCAGGCCGCCGAAGGCCAGCGAGTAGGCGTTGAGGACCCACGAGAGGTTGGCCGGGCTGAAGCCCAGGTCGGCCCGCAGGAGGGGGAGCGCGACGTTGATGACGGCCGCGTCGAGGATGAGCATGAGTTGTGCGGTCAGCACGAGTGCGAGCCCGTACGCAGCTCGGCGCTGCGCCGGTGGTGCGTCGGTGATGGAGGTCATGGTGAGGATTCCTGTCCCAAGAAGTGGAGTGTCGTACACTGGAACGGAGAAGGACTCCGGTTCTTCGACGAACTATACGGAGAGTGTCTCCGGTTAGCAAGGGAGGTTGGGTCGTGGCGTCCATCACGCCTACCGAGGCCGAGAGCCGCTGACGAGGTCGTCAAGCCGCTGCGAGCCGACGCCCAGCGCAACTACGACAAGCTCGTCGCCGCCGCGCGCGAGGTGTTCGCCGAGCGTGGCGCCGAGGGCTCGCTCGACGAGATCGCCAAGCGCGCAGGAGTCGGCCCGGGCACGCTCTACCGTCACTTCCCGACGCGCGACGACCTGATCGACGCGCTGATGCGTGACTGGACCGAGCGGGTCGCTCGCCGACAGCGTGGCCGCGGTCGAGGCGGACGTGCCCGCCCGCGAGACGCTCGAGCGCTGGTTCGCCGACCTCGTCAGGCACATGACGCTGCATCGTGGTGCCGCGGCCAAGCTCAGCGCCGCGATGGACGACCCGTCGTCCCCGATCTACCGCAAGTGCCAGATGCTGGGCGAGGCCAACGACCGGGTCATCACGCACCTGATCGAGACCCATGCACTGCGCGACGGCGTCGAGTCGCGACAGGTTCAACGCCTCGTCAGCGGCGTGGCGACGATCGTGGACCAGGCCGAGCTCGACCCCGAGCAGGCCCAGCCGATGCTCGACATCGTGATCGACGGCATCCTGCGCGACTCCGCCACCTCCTGATCGCCCCGCAGCCCACCACTACGCTGGCGGCATGGGCATCCAGATCACCCCGAGCATGCTGGCGTCGGACTTCGCGAACCTCGAGTCCGAGGCGGCGCGCATCTCGAGTGCCGACTGGTTGCACATGGACGTCATGGACAACCACTTCGTCCCCAACCTGACGCTGGGCGCACCGGTCATCGAGGCGTTGGCCAAGGTCGCCGCGCAGCCGATCGACGCGCACCTGATGATCGAGGACCCCGACCGCTGGGCGCCGACGTACGTCGAGGCCGGCGCCGGCAGCGTCACGTTCCACGTCGAGGCGGCCAAGGCGCCCGTACGCCTGGCCCGCGAGATCCGCGCCAAGGGCGCCCGAGCGTCGATGGCGCTCAAGCCGGCAACCCCGATCGAGCCGTACGAGGACCTGCTCCCGGAGCTCGACATGGTGCTGATCATGACGGTCGAGCCGGGCTTCGGCGGCCAGAAGTTCCTCGACATCTGCCTGCCCAAGATCCAGCGCACCCGCACGCTGATCGACAAGCACGGCGGCGACATCTGGCTGCAGGTCGACGGGGGAGTGTCCCTCGAGACGATCGAGCGCTGCGCCGACGCCGGCGCGGACACGTTCGTCGCGGGTTCAGCCGTGTTCAGCGCTGATGACCCCGACGCCATGGTGGCTGAGCTGCGCTCACATGCCGGACGTCACACCCACTGAGTGGACCCTGCGGGCTAGACTTGCGCACAACGAGCAGAAACTTTGCTCGCGTGCTCCGGGGTCGGTGTAATTCCGAGCCGGCGGTGACAGTCCGCGACCCGCGGTCCCATCCTCGTGATGAGGCAACGGTTGAGCCGGTGAAATTCCGGCACCGACGGTGAAAGTCCGGATGGGAGGAGCATTGTGTCGTGGCGCTGGCGCGCCACGACCGCTTGGTGGCACTTGGTCACCAGAGGACCCCGGGTTGCGTGAGCGATCACGACCCGGAGGAATGCATGGCAACCGACACCGAGATCAGCGCGATGCAACGCGCGCTCGACGCGGCCCGCACGGTCAGGCGTACGCTGCCCAATCCGCGCGTCGGCTGCGTCCTGCTCGCTCCTGACGGCAGCGAGATCGCGACCGGCGTGCACCGCGGCGCCGGCACGCCGCACGCCGAGATCGACGCCCTCACGCAGGCCGGCGATGCCGCCCGCGGCGCGACCGCGGTCGTCACGCTCGAGCCCTGCAACCACACCGGTCGCACCGGGCCCTGCGCCCAGGCGCTGATCGACGCCGGTGTGGCCCGCGTCGTGTTCGGCCAGATCGACCCTGACCGTTCCGCCGCCGGCGGCGCCAAGACGCTTCGCGCAGCCGGGCATCGAGGTCGAGCCGGGCGTCATGGCCGAGGAGGCCACCGACCTCAACGTCGAGTGGACGTTCGCCGTGACCTCCGGGCGCCCGTTCGTGACGTGGAAGTACGCCGCGACGCTCGACGGGCTCAGCGCGGCGCCTGACGGCACGAGCAAGTGGATCACGAGCGACGAGGCCCGCCGGGACGTGCAGAAGTTCCGCGCGGAGTCCGACGCGATCGTCGCGGGCACCGGTGCGGTCCTCGCCGACGACCCGCGGCTCTCGGTGCGCGACGAGAAGGACATCCCGCTCCCGTACGACCAGCAGCCGCTGCGCGTCGTGGTCGGCGAGACCAAGATCCCCAACTACTACCGCGTGTTCGACCGGGTGGCTCCCACGCTGCTGGTGCAGTCCCGCGACCCCGAGGTCGTGCTGCAGAAGCTGATCGACAACCAGATCCGGCACATCTGGCTCGAGGGCGGACCCCGCCTCGCCGGCGCGTTCTGGAACGCCGGCGTGATCGACCGCGTGATCGGCTACATCGCCCCGGCGATGCTCGGCTCGGGACGCGCGGCGCTCGAGGGCGAAGCGACGACGCTCGCCGACCTGCGGCCCATCGACCTGCACGACCTGACGATGGTCGGTCCGGACATCCGCATCATCGGGACACCGGGCCGCATGCAACGAGAGGACTTCGACTGATGTTCACCGGACTCATCGAGGAGAAGGGCACGATCACCGAGGTCGAGGACCTCGGCGACTCCGTACGCCTGACGATCCGCGGACCGCTGGTGGTCTCCGACGCGCAGCACGGCGACTCGATCGCGGTCAGCGGCGTGTGCCTGACCGTCATGGGGCAGGACGCCGACACGTTCGAGGCCGACGTCATGAAGGAGTCGCTCGACAAGACCTCGCTCGGCGACCTGCGCGTCGGCGACGAGGTCAACCTCGAGCGGGCGACCAAGGCCGGCGCGCGGCTCGGCGGCCACATCGTGCAGGGACATGTCGACGGCACCGGGCGGATCCTCGACCGTACGCCGAGCGAGCACTGGGAGGTCGTCCGCATCGGGCTGCCCCCGGAGCTGGCGAAGTACCTCGTCGCCAAGGGTTCCGTCACCGTCGACGGCACGTCGCTGACCGTGGTCGACGTCGTGGACGGCACGCGTCCAGGAGCCGTGGTTCTCGGTGTCGCTTGATCCCCACGACGCTCGCCGAGACGACGCTCGGCACCAAGGGCCCGGGCGACCGGGTCAACCTCGAGGTGGACATCCTCGCCAAGTACGTCGAGCGCCTGCTGGGTGCTCAAGCAGAAGGAGCAGGCATGACGAGCATGAGACCGTGCGACTCGACAGCATCGAGCGGGCGATCGCGGACTTCCGCGACGGCAAGGCCATCGTCGTCGTCGATGACGAGGACCGCGAGAACGAGGGCGACATCATCTTCGCCGCCAGCAAGGCCACGCCTGAGCTGATGGCGTTCCTGGTGCGCTACTCCAGCGGCCTCATCTGCGCCCCGATCACGGGCGACATCCTGGATCGCCTGGCGATCCCGCTCATGACCCCGCACAACCGCGAGAAGATGCGCACCGCCTACACGATCTCGATCGACGCCCGTGACGGCATCACGACCGGCATCTCGGCGGCCGACCGCGCTCGTACGTGCCGCGTGCTCGCGGACTCGGCGACCGAGCCGTTCGAGCTCGTCCAGCCGGGTCACATCATCCCGCTGCGCGCCAAGAAGGGCGGCGTGCTCGAGCGGGCCGGCCACACCGAGGCAGCAGTCGACTTCGCCCGCCTGGCCGGGCTCACGCCGGCCGGCGTCATCGGTGAGGTGCTCAACGACGACGGCACGCTGATGCGCGCGCCCGAGCTGCGCGAGTTCGCCGACGAGCACGGCATCGCGCTCGTGTCGATCGAGGACCTGCAGGTCTATCGCCGCCTGCACGAGTCGCAGGTCGAGCGGCTCGCGACGACCCGGCTGCCCGACCGAGTTCGGCGACGTTCACGGCACACGGCTACCGCGACATGATCGAGGGCTCGGAGCACATCGCCCTGGTCTACGGCGATCCGGGCACCGAGGACGTCCTGACCCGCATCCACTCCGAGTGCCTGACCGGCGACGTGTTCGGCTCGCGGCGCTGCGACTGCGGTCCGCAGCTCGAGCTCTCGATGACCGAGATCACGACGGCCGGCGCCGGAATCGTCGTCTACCTGCGCGGCCACGAGGGCCGCGGCATCGGTCTGCTGCACAAGCTGCAGGCGTATGCCCTGCAGGACTCGGGCAGCGACACGATCGACGCCAACCTTCAGCTGGGATTCGGCGAGGACGAGCGTGACTATGCCGCCGGAGCGCAGATCCTGCGCGACCTCGGCGTCACGTCCGCCCGGCTGCTGACCAACAACCCGGACAAGACCATCGCCCTCGAGGCGTACGGCGTCAAGATCAGTGAGCGGCTGCCGCTGCGGATCGCGCCCAACGAGGACAGCCTGCGCTACCTGCAGACCAAGGCCGAGCGCATGGGCCACGACCTGCCCGGACTGGGGGACCTCGCATGAGCGGGGCAGGGAGCGCCGGATCTGAGGTCGACGCGAGCGGCGCGCGCGTCGCGATCATCGCCTCGAGCTGGCACACCGAGGTCATGGACGGGCTGATCGCCGGCGCCGAGCGGGCGCTGGCCGACGCCAAGGTCGAGGACGTCACGCTCGTACGTGCGCCGGGTTCGTTCGAGCTGCCGATCCTCTGCCAGGCGTACGCCCGCGGCAGCTACGACGCCGTGATCGCGCTCGGCGTGATCATCCGCGGCGGGACCCCGCACTTCGAGTACGTCTCGGCGGCCGCGACCGACGGGCTCAACCGGGTCGCCCTCGACACCGGCGTGCCGATCGGCTTCGGGCTGCTGACGTGCGACGACGAGGCGCAGGCGCTCGACCGCGCCGGCCTGCCCGACAGCCGCGAGGACAAGGGCCGCGAAGCCGTCGAGGCCGCGTTGTCCACCTGGAACGTCCTGCGCACGCTGTCCTGACAGACGCCGATAGACTGCTCCGCGATGAAGACCTTCGATGAACTCTTCGCCGAGCTGTCCGACAAGGCAGCCAGCCGCCCCGAGGGCTCGCGCACCGTCGCCGAGCTCGATGCCGGCGTGCACGCGATCGGCAAGAAGCTCGTCGAGGAGGCGGCCGAGTCGTGGATGGCGGCGGAGCACGAAGGTGCCGAGCGTGCCGCCGAGGAGCTCAGCCAGCTGCTCTACCACGCCCAGGTCATGATGATCGCCAGCGGAATCACGCTCGACGACGTCTACGCGCATCTGTGACGGATCGGCTCTTCGGCGCCCGTCCGTGCCTTCGCCTCCGTCACAGAACTCCTGAGAAGAGAACCCATGCTCAAGATCGCCGTACCCAACAAGGGCGCGCTGGCCGAGTCGGCTGCCCAGATGCTGACCGAAGCCGGCTACCACCAGCGCCGCAACACCAAGGACCTCGTCACGCTCGACCCCGACAACGACGTCGAGTTCTTCTACCTCCGTCCCCGCGACATCGCGATCTACGTGGGGGAGGGCACGCTCGACGTCGGCATCACCGGTCGTGACCTGCTGCTCGACTCCGGCGCCCACGCTGCGGAGAACATCTCGCTCGGCTTCGGCGCCTCGACGTTCCGGTTCGCCGCGCCGATCGGTGCGATGTCGGCGGTCGCCGACCTCGACGGCTCCCGCATCGCCACGTCCTACCCGGGCATCGTCCAGGCCTACCTCGTCGAGCGCGGCATCACCGCCGACGTCGTACGCCTCGACGGTGCGGTGGAGTCATCCGTACGCCTGGGGGTGGCGGACGCGATCGCCGATGTCGTCGAGACCGGCAGCACGCTCAAGCAGGCCGACCTCGAGGTGTTCGGCGAGCCGATCCTGTCGTCCGAGGCCGTGCTGATCACCCGCCAGGGTGCGCCCGAACCCGACGGGTTCGCGGTCTTCAAGCGCCGCATCGACAGCGTCCTCGTCGCGCGGACGTACATCATGATGGACTACGACATCCGCGTCGACCAGGTCGATCGTGCCGTCGAGCTCACGCCTGGCATCGAGTCGCCCACGGTCTCGCCGCTTCATCGTGAAGGGTGGGTCGCCGTGCGCTCGATGGTGCCGCGCGACGCCGCCCAGAAGGTCATGGACTCGCTCTACGAGATCGGCGCCCGGGGCATCCTCGTGACGGACATCCTGGCGTGCCGGATCTGAGGACGTTCCGTCCCGGTGGTGCCCGCGTCGTCGCGTACGGCGTGGGCGTCATCATGGTCGTCCTCACCGTCGTGATCGGCCTGGCGCTGCCGGACGACATCTACTTCACGCCCGCCGAGGACGTGACGCTGTGGGTCATCATCGTCGTGGTCCTGGCGCTGCTGCACGGCATCGGACGCAGCTACGTCCGCGCTGACGACGACGGCGTCGAGGTGCTCAACGGCTACCGCCGGCACCGGATCGCGTGGTCCGACATCAAGGGATTCGCGATGAACACCGGCGCTCCGTGGCCGACCCTCGTCACGCAACGACGACGAGCGGGTCATGCTGTTCGGCATCCAGGGCTCCGACGGCGCGTACGCCCGCGAAGCCGTCGCCTACCTGCGAAGCCGGCTGACGGCATGACCCACGACCGTTCGCTCGCGAGTCCGCAGTTCCCCGACGACGACGGGACCGTCGACCCGCTGCTGGCCGCGGCCTTCGGCGATGACCTCGCGGTGCTCGCCGCGTTGGCCGATGCCCGGGTGTTCGTGCCGATCATCGCGCTGCTCGGCGACGTCCCGGCCGAGGGTGACAAGAACGCCGACATGGCTGCCGTGCTGATGACCGGCGCCGACGGTCGGCAGGCGCTGCTGGCGTTCAGCAGCGTCGCCTCGATGGCGACGTGGGACCCGCAGGCGCGGCCCGTGCCGATCCTGGGCCGCGACGCCGCCCGTGCGACGCTCGACGAGGGCGCCGCGGCGATCCTGCTCGACCTCGCCAACGACGACGTTCACGGTGGTCGAGACCGACGACGTCGAGCACCTCGCCGCCGGCCACCGCCTCGTGCAGAGCGAGGCCGGCCCCGCCTGGGTCGTCTAGTCCCACGATGTGGCGCCAGACCACCACCGAGCACTGTCCTTGGTGGATCGCCGCCAAATCGCGGCGACTGGCCTAGCCGGCGGCTGTCGAGCGTACGGCTGACAGCGGCACCGAGATGTGGACGTTGCCGTCGTGCCGCTCGACCCGGGCGACGAAGCCCGCATTGCCGACGGTCCGCAGGAGCTTGTCGTTGGAGCCCTCCGTGATGAACGTGAGCCGCGCGGCGCCGTGCGACTTGGCTCGGCTCGCTGCCTGCTTGACCAGCATCGTGCCGAGGCCCTGGCCCTGCCACGCATCCTCGATGAGCAGCTGGAACGTCCACACCGTGTCGACCGCCTCCAGCAAGCCGTGGCCGACGACGTCGAGCCCGACCTGCGCGACCAGCGCCACACCCGACTCCGGAGCGATGAGCCGCCGAGCCATCCGCGTCGTCATGGGCATCCGCAACGGCACCTGGTAGCGGTTGTAGAGCGTCTCCACGCTGCAGCGCTCGTGCAGCGCCGACACCGCCTCGATGTCGGCCAAGCGTGGCCTCGCGCACCATCGGCACCTGGTGGCGCGTGCGAGGGCGCGATCAGCGGCGTGTCGAAGCCGGCGTCACTCACGAGGGACAGCAACGCCTGCGCGCGGGCCCGCTCGACCGCCGTGAAGGGGATCGCGCGGCTGATCCGCAGGACCGATCCGTTGCGACGGGTCAGGTCGAGGACGTCGTGCCCGCGGTAGTCGGCGACGTCGGGCGGCTCGGTCTCGAGCAGCTCGCGCAGCACCTCCTCGGCGTCGCGGCCCTCCTCGAGGACCTGGTGCACGCCGTGCAGGTAGCGGGTGGGGGCGTCGATCAACGAGTCGTCGCTGACCCGTGTCGCCGAGACCTGGGAGCCGCCGGCCTCCTCGAACAGCTCGGCGAGCTGGACGTCGCCCCACCCGTCGGGCGCGCTGACGATGAACTCGTCGGTCACCTGCGGGCTGGTGGGGAAGACCTGCATGCCGAGGATGTTGACGTCGGAGCGACCGCAGGCCAGCGCGATCTCCGCCAGGATCCCCGGTCGGTCGACCAGTGTCGTACGGATGCGCCACAACATGGTGCCAGCCTGACGCGCCGAGTTTTCGCGTCGGCGTCGTCCGTGTTTCGGGAAGGGAAACCCTTCAGATTTCACAACCGAACGTCCTCGCTGATATCCTTGAGGACGAAGTGGAGGTCCACCTCCCACCTGCTTGGTCCTTGACCTTGGGGTTACGCCGGTTCCTGAGCTCGACGAACCGGCCGACGGCGTCATTCCCACGGGAATACGCCACTGGTGGCTTCCGTTTCGTACGGGGGCCATTTTTTCTTGGCCTCCCACACGATCTCAGGAGGATCCATCACCACAGAGCTGCGCGTCAACGACCGAATCCGCGTTCCCGAAGTACGCCTCGTCGGTCCTGGCGGTGAACAGGTGGGCATCGTACGTATCGAAGATGCCCTGCGACTGGCAGCGGAAGCTGATCTCGATCTTGTCGAGGTGGCTCCGACCGCTCGTCCGCCCGTCTGCCGTCTCATGGACTACGGCAAGTTCAAGTACGAGACCGCCCAGAAGGCACGCGAGTCACGCCGCAACCAGACCAACACCATCATCAAAGAGATGAAGTTGCGTCCGAAGATCGATCAGCACGACTACGACACCAAAAAGGGTCACGTCGTCCGATTCCTCAAGGCTGGCGACAAGGTCAAGATCACCATCATGTTCCGCGGTCGTGAGCAGCACCGCCCCGAGCTGGGCTACCGGCTGCTGCAGCGGCTCGCCGCTGACGTCGAGGATCTCGGATTCATCGAGTCCAACGCTCGCCAGGACGGTCGCAACATGACGATGGTGCTCGGCCCGCACAAGAAGAAGTCCGAGGCTCAGGCCGAGGTCAAGGCCGAGAAGGTCAAGACCACGGCAGCCAAGGCTGCCGAGAAGGATGCCGAGGCCGCCGAGGTCAAGGCACATCGCGAAGCCGCCCAGAAGACCGCAACACCCAAGAAGCCACGTCGGCGTTCTGAGAACCTCGACCCAGACATGGAGGCATAAATGCCGAAGTTCAAGCCCCACTCGGGGATGAAGAAGCGCGTGAAGGTCACCGGCAGCGGCAAGCTGCGCCGGGAGCAGACCAACCGTCGCCACCTGCTCGAGGTCAAGTCCTCCTCGCGCAAGCGCCGTCTCGAAGGTACGACCGACGTCGCCAAGGCTGACGTCAAGCGCGTGAAGAAGATGCTCGGTCTCTGACCGCACGCACCCCCGACATACCGAAAACTTTGAAGGAGAACTGAGATGGCACGCGTCAAGCGCTCTGTCAATGCACAGAAGAAGCGCCGCCAGACACTGGAGCGCGCTGCGGGCTACCGCGGTCAGCGTTCGCGGCTCTACCGCAAGGCCAAGGAGCAGGTCACTCACTCGCTGGTCTACAGCTACCGTGACCGCAAGGCCAAGAAGGGCGACTTCCGTCGTCTGTGGATCCAGCGCATCAACGCTGCCGTCCGCGCCGAGGGCATGACCTACAACCGCTTCATCCAGGGCCTCAAGGCCGCGGGTGTCGAGGTCGACCGCAAGATCCTCGCCGAGCTCGCAGTTCACGAGCCGGCCGCGTTCTCCGCGCTCGTCCAGACCGCGAAGGACAACCTTCCGGCCGACGTCAACGCACCCAAGGACGGCGCCGCGGCCTGACCGCGGCACCCGCCACGTAGTGGCGAGTCTCGCCCGGTGAGCTCACCGTCCGTTCAGGACGTGTGAAGCACACCCGGCGGCTCGCCACTCGTGCGTTCCGGGCCGAGACCGGCGAGTTCCTCGCCGAGGGCCCCCAAGCCGTACGCGAGGCGCTCGCCGAGCCCGACGCGACGGTCGAGGTCTTCGCGACCGAGGCCGGCACGGCGCAGCACCCCGACCTGGTCGACGCGGCCGCAGGCTGCCGACGTCGCCGTGGCACGTCGTCACCGACGACGTCGTCGAGTCGATCGCCGACACCGTCCAGCCCCAAGGCGTCGTGGCGCGGTGCCGGATCCCCGACGCCTCGCTCGACTCGCTGCTGGCGACAGCAGCCCGACGTTCCTGGTCGTCTGCGCCGACATCCGCGATCCCGGCAACGCCGGCGCGGTGATCCGGTGCGCCGACGCCGCCGGGGCGCACGGTGTCGTGTTCGTCGGCGACAGCGTCGACCCCTACAACCCCAAGTCCGTACGTGCGACAGTCGGCAGCATCTTCCATCTGCCCGTCGTCACCGAGCGGGACATACCCGGCCACGCTGACCCGCTTGCAGCGCCTCGGCCTGCAGGTGCTGGCCGCAGACGGCGGGGGAGAGACGTGAGCCTGTTCGACGACGATCTCGACCTGTCGCAGCCGACGGCGTGGCTCATGGGCAACGAGGCGTGGGGTCTGCCGGCCGAGACCCGCGACCTCGCCGACCGTGTCGTGTCGGTGCCGATCTACGGCCGCGCCGAGAGCCTCAACCTCGCGACGGCCGCCGCCGTGTGCCTCTACGCCTCGGCGCGCGCTCGCTCAACTGGTTGAAAGTTGTCGGGCTGAGTCGTGCTCAACTAGTCCGTTGGTACTAGATTCAGGCCTCATGGACCTCGACGACTTCCCGGACGGCATCATCATTGCCGGCCCCGACGGCACGGTCCTGTACGTCAACCAGCGGATCCGGGTCATGGCGCGCGCCGAGGGTGACGAGATGATCGGCATGCACCTCAGCGAAGCCGTGCCGTTCGACGACCTCAACGGCAACTCCTGGTACGACACCACGCGCCCCTACGACGGCATCGCGACCCGCAAGCGGATCTCCGAGCAGGCCTGGTGGTCGCCCAAGGGCAGCGAGTACCTCATCACCGCGTCGCTGGTGCGCGAGCGCCCGGCCGGACCGGTACGCCGCGTCGTCGTGAGCGTCCGCAACGCCCGCGATCCGCAACCAGCGCGACCGCGAGCGCTCCGACCTGGTCGCCACCGTGGCGCACGAGCTCCGGTCGCCGCTGACCGGCATCAAGGGATTCACCTCGACGCTGCTGACCAAGTGGGAGAAGTTCTCCGAGGAGCAGCGCCAGTTCATGCTCGAGACCGTCGACGCCGACGCGGACCGCCTGAGCCGGCTCATCACCGAGCTGCTCGACGCCGCGCGCATCGATGCCGGCCGGCTGACGCTCAAGCGCGGACCGGTCAAGCTCGACGAGATCGTCCGGCACGTGCTCACGAATGTGTCGGGCGGTGCGGCGGAGCCGTTCGAGATCAGCATCGGCGACGACCTCGACCTGATCTGGGGCGACAGCGATCGCATCATGCAGGTCGTCACGAACCTCGTCGAGAACGCGATGCGCCACGGATTCGGGCTTGCGCGAGATCGTCGTGCAGAACACCGCAGCACGCCGACCAGCTGCGGCGGGGTCTCGCTCGAGGTCCACGACAACGGGCCCGGCATCCCCGAGGAGATGCGCCAGCGGGTGTTCAGCCGGTTCTGGCGTGCCGGCCCCGGAGCGGGCAGTGGCCTCGGCATGTACATCGTGCGCGGCATCGTCGAGGAGCACGGCGGCAAGATCGAGATCCACGGACGCCGAGGGCGGCGGGGCGCGCATCCGGGCTGGTTCCCGATCAACGAGCCCGACACGATGACCGACTGATCACGCGCCTCACTAGACTGACCGCCGTGGTCCCGACGTGTCCGGGAACCGAGCCATCGAAAGTCAGGTCTGCTGTGTCCGCGCCCAATTCCTCGTACGACCCTGTGGAGGTCACCCCGTTGCACGCCGAAGAGGTCGAGCGCATGCGCGACGAGGCTCTTGCCGCGATCGCTGCCGCCGACACGCTCGATGCGCTGAAGCAGGTGCGCATCGACCACGTCGGCGACCGCTCGCCGTTGGCGCTCGCCAACCGCGAGATCGGCGCGCTGCCGCCGCAGGCGCGCAAGGAGGCCGGCCAGCGAGTCGGCCAGGCCAGGGGAGCGATCAACCAGGCGCTCGCGGCCAAGACCGCCGAGGTCGAGGCCGCCGAGGAGGAGCGCGCGCTGGTCACCGAGGCCGTCGACGTGACGCTGCCGTGGGACGTCCAGCCGGTCGGCGCGCGCCACCCGGTCACGACGCTGTCGGAGCACATCGCCGACATCTTCGTCGCGATGGGCTGGGAGATCGCCGAGGGACCCGAGGTCGAGGCCGAGTGGCTCAACTTCGACGCGCTCAACCTCGGCCCGGACCACCCGGCCCGCACGATGCAGGACACGTTCTGGGTCACCCCCGAGCGCGCGGCGATGGTGCTGCGCACGCACACGTCTCCCGTGCAGGCGCGCACGATGCTGACGCGCAAGCCGCCGATCTACATCGCCTGCCCGGGGCGGGTCTTCCGCACCGATGAGCTCGACGCGACCCACTCGCCGGTGTTCCACCAGGTCGAGGGCCTCGCGATCGACGAGGGCCTCTCGATGGGCCACCTCAAGGGCACGCTCGACCACTTCGCCCAGGCGATCTACGGCGACGGCATGACGACCCGATTCCGTCCGTCCTACTTCCCGTTCACCGAGCCGAGCGCCGAGATGGACCTGCTCTGCTACGTCTGCCACAACGAGCCGGACGCCGTCGCCGACTGCCGTACGTGCAAGGGCGAGGGCTGGGTCGAGTGGGGCGGCTGCGGCGTCGTCAACCCGCGCGTCCTGATCGCGTGTGGCGTCGATCCGGAGCGCTACTCGGGCTTCGCGTTCGGCATCGGCATCGACCGCACGATCACGTCCCGCTACGACATCGCGGACCTGCGCGACCTGTTCGACGGCGACATCCGTTTCACCCAGCCGTTCGGAGTAGAGCTGTGATCGAGCGTCAGCGAGGGAACCGTGGGCACCTGCTCGCCGCCCTCCCGTACCGTGTCCTTGCTTCTGAAACGGGAGGGCGGCGAGCATGAAGGTTCCTGTCTCCTGGCTGCGTGAGCTCGTCGACCTGCCGGATGGCACGTCGACCGAGCAGCTGGCTGCCCGTCTGACCGAGTTCGACCTCAAGCTCGAGGAGATCATCTCGTCCGGCATCAGCGGTCCGCTGGTCGTCGGCCGGGTGCTGTCGATCGTCAAGGAGCCGCAGAAGAACGGCAAGACGATCAACTGGTGCCGCGTCGACGTCGGCCCGGAGCACAACGACGCCGACGGCGCCCGCGGCATCGTGTGCGGCGCCCACAACTTCGTCGAGGGTGACCTCGTCGTCGTGTCGCTGCCCGGCACCGTGCTGCCGGCGCTGGCCAAGTTCATCCCGGGTGGCGAGATCGCCGCCCGCAAGACGTACGGCCACGTGTCGGACGGCATGATCTGCTCGAGCGCGGAGCTCGGCCTGGCCGGCGACGCCAGCGGCATCATCGTGCTCGAGCCGGATCCGGCTGCGCCCGGCGACGACGCGATCGCGCTGCTCGGCCTCGGCGACGAGGTCCTCGACCTCGAGGTCAACCCCGATCGCGGCTACGCCCTGTCGATGCGCGGCGTCGGCCGCGACACCGCGCTGGCGTACGGGCTGGAGTTCGCCGATCCGGCCGACATCGAGGTGACCGGCACGGGGGAGGGCTATCCCGTCCGCGTCGAGGACGCCGAGGCGTGCCCGGTCTTCGCGGCCCGCGCCGTCACGGGCTTCGACCCGACGCGGCCGACCCCGCCCTGGATGGCGCAGCGCATCGAGCAGGCCGGCATGCGGTCGATCTCGCTGGCGGTCGACATCACCAACTACGTCATGCTCGAGATCGGCCACCCGATCCACGGCTTCGACCTGTCGAGCCTGCAGGGCCCGATCGTCGTCCGGTGGGCCACCGAGGGCGAGAAGCTCACGACGCTCGACGGTGTCGTGCGTACGCTGTCGGCCGATGACACCGTGGTGACCGACGACCGCGGCCCGATCAGCCTCGCCGGCGTCATGGGCGGCGAGGAGACCGAGCTCTCGGCGACGACGACCGACATCCTCATCGAGGCGGCGCACTGGAAGGCGCCGATGATCGCGCGCACGGCGCGCCTGCACAAGCTGCCGTCCGAGGCGTCCAAGCGCTATGAGCGCGGCGTCGACCCCGAGCTCCCCGCCCGCGCGACCCAGCGCGTCGCCGAGCTGCTCGTCGAGCTCGGCGGCGGCACGATCGACGACGGCCTCACGGTGGTGGGCACCGCGACGCCTCGACCCTGCGGTCGAGATGACGTGTCCACCTGCCGACGCAGGTCTCCGGCGTCGACATCGACGCTGCGGCCGTGGTCGAGGCGCTCGAGGGCAACGGCTGCGAGGTCGCGCTCGACCACGAGTCGCTGACCGCGACGCCGCCGAGCTGGCGGTTCGACCTCAACGACCCCAACGACCTCGTCGAAGAGGTGCTGCGCGTCGTCGGCTACGACAAGGTGCCGTCGATCCTGCCGACCGCTCCGGCCGGCCGCGGCCTGACCGTCGCGCAGAAGCTGCGGCGTCGCGCCGGCAACGTCCTCGCGGGCGACGGCCTGGTCGAGGTCAAGACGTTCCCGTTCGCCGGCGCCGCCGACTTCGACCGGCTCGGCCTGCCCGCCGACGACGTGCGTCGTCGCCAGGTCCTCCTGGAGAACCCGCTGTCGGCCGAAGAGCCGGGCCTGACGACGACCCTGCTGACCGGCCTGCTCAAGAGCCTCGTGCTCAACATCGGCCGCGGCCACTCCGACGTCCACATCGTCGAGACCGGCCGGGTCTTCCTGCCCAAGTCCGACGAGGCCGAGGCGCCGATCTACGGCGTCGATCGCCGCCCGACGGACGAGGAGATCGCTGCCTTTGCCGCGGCACTGCCCGACCAGCCCCACCACGTGGGCCTGGTCATGAGCGGTGAGCGCGTCCGCACGGGCTGGGCCGGTGCCGGGCGCCAGGCGACCTGGGCCGACGCGATCGCGATCGTGCAGCACCTCGCCGAAGAGCTGCACGTCGAGATCGAGGTGCAGCAGGCGCACGTCATGCCGTGGCACCCGGGTCGCTGCGCCGCGATCCTGCTCGGCGGCGTGGCCGATCGGTCACGCCGGTGAGCTGCACCCGCGGGTCCTCAAGGCGTACGGGCTTCCGCCCCGCGTCGTCGCCGCCGAGATCGACCTCGACGCGCTGATCGAGGCGTCGCCCGAGATCGGGCCCCGTCCGGACTTCTCGTCGTTCCCGGTGGCCAAGGAGGACCTTGCGCTGATCGTCGACGCCGATGTTCCGGCGGCGTCGGTGCAGACGGTGCTGTCCGAGGCGAGCCCGCTGATCGAGTCCGTCCGGCTGTTCGACGTCTACTCCGGCGACCAGGTGCCCGAAGGCAAGAAGTCGCTGGCGTTCGCGCTGCGGCTCCGCGCCCCGGACCGCACGCTGACCGATGACGAGATCAAGTCAGCGCGCGAGGCCGCGGTCACGGCCGCTGGTTCACTCGGCGCCGTCCTGCGCACCTGACGTCGGGGTCTGCGGCGCCGTCGCCGGCTGCGCAGCGTGCTGGAACACCGCCCGCAACATGCTGAACGCGCCGAGGGCGCCGAAGCCCGCGGCGATCAGGAAGTCGGTTCGGTACTCGGGCAGGATGTCGGCGAAGACGTCCCAGAAGAACGGCCAGAACTTGTCATGGGTGAACGCTTCCCACGTCGTCATCGAGCTGGCCTTGCCGACTTCCTCCGCGACGTCGTAGACCATGCCGGAGAAGAATGACAGCAACAGGGTGACGACCACGACGCCGAGGATGACGAAGGCACCCAGACGGCTGATGGCGCCGCCGGAACCTCGGACGTACAGCTGCACGGCGACCCAGACGACGCCGAACCCGACGATCGAGGCGATGAAGCCGAACTTCCACAAGATGAGCCACACGGCGACGCCCGCAGGTATCGCGAGCAAGGCGAACGCGGTGCCCTTGCCGACATTTTCGACGGGCGTGGGCGTGGCAACTGCTTCAGACATTGATTCCCCGGATCCTCGGTAGGTTTGCAGACGGCGTGTCTGCTCCGAGGACTCTAGGGGACCGCGCTGGCCGGCGTACCCGCATTGCCGAAATGACCCCTCTGGGTCGCCAACCTCGAATGGCACCCCCGCTGACGGGTCACTTATCGTCCGCCGACGGGTCACTTTTTGCCCACCGACGGGTCAGTTGTTGTGCCCGTGTCTCGCAAGAACTGACCCGTCGGTGGGCCAAAAGTGACCCCTCAGCGTGAGTGGGTACGGCTTGCGGTGTCAGAAGGTGACGGTGGGCGGGGTCTCCTGGCCCTCGGGGGCGTCGTAGAACTCGCGCGCGTGGACACCCGCGATGCCGGTGAACAGCAGCCACGGGATCGTACGGACGAGGCTGTTGAGCTTGGCGACGGCGTCGTTGTAGAACTGGCGGGCGAACGAGATCTTGTTCTCGGTGTCGGCGAGCTCGGCCTGCAGCGACTGGAAGTTGGCCGACGCCTTGAGGTCGGGGTACGCCTCGGCGACCGCGAGGACGTCGATGATCGCCTTGTCGAGCTTGGCCTGCGCCTGCGGCCTTCTCCTGGACCGAGCCGCCCTTGGCCGCCGCTGCAGCGCCGGCGCGTGCCTCGGTGACCGCCTCGAAGACGCCCTTCTCGTGCTGCGCGTAGCCCTTGACGGTGTTGACCAGGTTGGGGATGAGGTCGGCACGACGCGTCAGCTGGACGTCGATCCCGCCGAGCGCCTCCTGGGCGCCGATGTCGACGCGACGCAGGCGGTTGAACGCGTAGATGGTGAACAGCGCCAGCACGACGACGACCGCCAGGATGATGATCCAGAGCATGAGTTCTCCTCGTTGAGTGAAGTGAGTGGTGCAGGGCTACCAGGAACCGCCACCGCCGCCTCCACCGCCGCCCCCTCCGCCACCGCCGCCTCCGCCGCCACCTGACGATGACGAGGACTGCGTGGCCGAGTAGGCGCTGATCGAGGAGGCCAGCGAGGATTCAAATCCGGAGAAGGCGTCGTTGCTGCCGAAGAAGCTGTGACCCGTGGTCGAGGTCGACGCGCCGCCGTACCAGGTCGGGACGGGCGGCTCGGATCCCGTCGCGAGCTGGTACTTGCGAGCCCAGCGGTCGGCACAGTCGAACGCGACGGCGTACGGGATGAAGGCGGTGTAGAGGTCCTTCTTGCCGCTGAAGTCGAAGCGGTCCTGGGCCGAGTCGGTCGACAGCAGGCGCTTGAAGCCGCCGGCGCGCGACCACAGGTCGCGCCCGAGGGTCGTACGGCGCTTGCCGACGCCGGCGCTCATGAGGCCGATGCCGCCGATGACGAATCCCGCGAGGGGCAGCAGGTACATCGAGACGGCGGGTGGAAGAAGATCGCCGACCACCAGGAGCAACACGGCGGCGCAGCGGCGACGGCGAGCGCGCGCGAGGCGTCTCGGAGCTCACTCTGCGCTGCGCCCCGATACCGTCGGCCCAGGCGCTGGTCTGTGCCGACGAGTGCGTTGCGCACCGACTGCAGCTTCTGGCCGGAGGTGACCGAGTCGGGGCTCGACTTGAAGTGCGCGCCGGGCTGCGTGACGCCGAGCGACTCGCCGACGAACCGGGTCACGTCGTCGGTCTTGGCCCACGCCTCCGCATCGCCGACACCGGTGATGGTCCACGACTTGCTGCCGTTGTCGGTCAGCGTCGTGAGTCCCTGCTCAGCCTGGTAGAGCAGGGTCGCCACGAGTGAACGGCTCGGGATGGTCTCGGTCGTGACGTATGCCGTCTGGACCGGACCGAGTCCGGGCGGCGGCTCGTACATGACGGGATAGCCGGGCGTCTTCCTCGCGCGAACGCCGGTCGAGGTAGTAGCCGACAGCCATGGCGCCGAGCGCGATCGCCAGGACGACGCCGAGCTTGCTGGTGCTCGTGCCGAGGGCGCGATCGGCGGCGACCGGCCACGGCACCGTGACCCGGTCGGGCGTCTTGATCGGCAGACCGATGCGCACCGTCACGGGGGTGCGGGGCGACAGGTGACCGGTCTTGATCGTGACCTTGTCGGTCCCGGCTCCGCTGATGTCGCATGTGCCGCTGCCATCGAAGCTCGAGGTGCACTGCACCTTGCCGGAGTCCGCGGGCAGCGTGATGTTGATCGTGGACTTGTCGATGTCCATCTGCCAGCCCTGCGCGACGACGTTCCAGTAGAACACCGACTGGGCCGGCTGCTTGTCGGTCCAGCTCGACGACGCGAACGTGCCCGGACCGGCTGTGCTCGGCGCGAGGGCGCCGTTGATGCGGTAGGTGATCGTGTAGACGTGCGTGCCCGGCGTGACGAACGAGTCGGGGTCGCCGATCTTGGCGACCCGGAAGTGCCGGCCCTTCTGCCACTGCATGTCGTACGGCACGCTGCCGCCGTCGAGCTGCACCGTGACGTCCTTGGGGATGAGCCGCACGTTCTTGTCGGACGGATCGGCGAGGTCCCAGAACCGGAAGATGCCGTGCCGCCCGCCAGGGAACTCGGCGGTGATCTGCTCCTTGGCGACCAGGTCGCCCTCCGCGGTCACGACGTAGTCGGCGGTGTAGTCCGAGATGCGTACGGGATCGGGGCCGACCGTCGGTCGCGTCGGTCGGCACGAGTGCCGCCAACGCGGGGATGAACAGGACCCCCGCAGCGACGAGGAGCGCCAGCGCTCGCAGGAGGATCCGCATGGCTTGCATCCTAGGGGCGAACATCGCCCGCTCCGCGGGAAATCGAGCGACTCGACCCCGAATGCAAGAAATTGCAGAAGTATGCAAGAATGTGAGGCATGTCCAAAGTCCTCACGAACCTGCCCGTCGGCGAACGCGTCGGTATCGCGTTCTCCGGCGGCCTCGACACCTCCGTAGCCGTCGCGTGGATGCGCGACAAGGGCGCGATCCCGTGCACGTACACCGCCGACATCGGCCAGTACGACGAGCCCGACATCGCCGGCATCCCGGGTCGCGCGATGGAGTACGGCGCCGAGCTTGCCCGCTCGATCGACTGCAAGCGCCCGCTCGTCGACGAGGGACTGGCCGCGCTGGCGTGCGGTGCGTTCCACATCCGGTCGGCCGGCAGGACGTACTTCAACACGACCCCGCTCGGCCGGGCGGTCACCGGCACCCTGCTCGTACGCGCGATGCACGAGGACGGCGTCGACATCTGGGGCGACGGCTCGACGTTCAAGGGCAACGACATCGAGCGGTTCTACCGCTACGGGCTCCTCGCGAACCCCGAGCTGCGGATCTACAAGCCGTGGCTCGACGCGGACTTCGTGCACGAGCTGGGTGGCCGCCACGAGATGAGCCAGTGGCTCACCGAGCGCAACCTGCCCGTACCGGGACAGCCAGGAGAAGGCCTACTCGACCGACGCCAACATCTGGGGCGCGACGCACGAGGCCAAGACCCTCGAGCACCTCGACACGTCGCTGGAGTCCGTCGAGCCGATCATGGGCGTCAAGTTCTGGGACCCCGAGGTCGAGATCGAGACCGAGGACGTCACGATCTCCTTCGAGGCCGGCCGTCCGGTGGCGATCAATGGCGCGACGTTCGACGGCGACCCGGTCGCCCTCGTCCACGAGGCGAACACGATCGGTGGTCGTCACGGGCTCGGCATGTCCGACCAGATCGAGAACCGCATCATCGAGGCCAAGAGCCGGGGCATCTACGAGGCGCCGGGCATGGCCCTGCTGCACATCGCGTACGAACGGCTCGTCAACGCGATCCACAACGAGGACACGATCGCCAACTTCCACCAGCACGGTCGCCGCCTCGGCCGGCTGATGTACGAGGGCCGGTGGCTCGACCCGCAGGCGATGATGCTGCGCGAGTCCGTCCAGCGCTGGATCGCCTCGGTCGTGAGTGGCGACGTGACGCTGCGGCTGCGGCGGGGCGAGGACTACTCGATCCTCGACACGCAGGGCTCGACGTTCTCCTACCACCCCGAGAAGCTCTCGATGGAGCGCACCGAGAACGCCGTGTTCGGTCCGACGGACCGCATCGGCCAGCTGACGATGCGCAACCTCGACATCGCCGACTCGCGCGCGATGCTCGAGCTGTACGCCGCTCAGCCGCTCGACCAGGGCCAGGTGCTGGTCGAGAACGGCACGCTCTTCGGTGAGCTGCCCGCTGGTGGCGCCACGCGTATCGAGGCCAACCCGGCCGTCCACAGCGAAGAGGAAGAAGCGCTCGACGCCGCCGCCATGGAGTTCGGCACCGACTGAGCGCCGAGACGCACCCGACCGTCTGACCACAACTCTGCAAAGGTGGAGAGATGACCACGATCACCGCAGCCGTCGCCGGCGCCAGCGGATACGTCGGCGGCGAAGTCCTGCGTACGCTGCTCGCGCACCCGAACGTCGAGATCGGCGCCCTGACCGCGGCGTCGAGCGCAGGCAGCACGCTGGGGGAGCACCACCCACACCTGGTGCCGCTCGCCGACCGCGTGCTGGAGCCCACGACGGCCGAGATCCTCGCCGGCCACGACGTCGTGTTCCTCGGGCCTGCCGCACGGCACGTCAGCCGCGATCGCCGCGCAGCTGGGCGACGACACGCTCGTCATCGACTGCGGCGCGGACTTCCGCCTGCAGAGCGCCGACGACTGGGAGACGTTCTACGGCGGGGACCACGCCGGCACCTGGCCCTACGGCCTGCCGGAGCTGCCCGGCCAGCGCGACGTCCTCGCCGGCGCCAAGCGCATCGCGGTGCCGGGCTGCTTCCCGACCGCGTCGACGCTCACGATCATGCCGGCGCTCGCCGCTGGACTCATCGCGCCCGACATCACGGTGGTCGCGCCGACCGGTGCCTCGGGTGCCGGCAAGTCGCTCAAGCCGCACCTGCTCGGCTCGGAGATGATGGGCCAGGCCAGCGCGTACGGCGTCGGTGGCGTGCACCGGCACACCCCGGAGATCGAGCAGAACCTCGAGCTCGTCTCGGGCACCCGTCCCGACGGTCTCCTTCACGCCGATCCTGGCGCCGATGTCGCGCGGCATCCTCGCGACGGTGTCCGCGCCTGCGCTCGACGGCGTCACGGCCGAGGACGTACGCGCGGCATACGTCAAGGCGTACGCCGACGAGCCCTTCATCCACGTGCTGCCCGAGGGCCAGTGGCCGCAGACCAAGGCCGTGCTCGGGCGCCAACATGCTGCACGTCCAGGCGACGCTCGACGCGCGGGCCGGCAAGGTCATCGCGATCGGCGCGATGGACAACCTCGCCAAGGGCACCGCCGGCGGCGCGATCCAGTCGATGAACATCGCCCTCGGCCTCCCCGAGACCACGGGCCTCACCACGATCGGAGTCGCTCCGTGAGCCATCGCACGCGCGTGAGCGTCGCATGCGGCCAAGCGGCGTCCCAGCGTCGGTTCCGGGGGGCCGGATGAGTGTCACTGCTGCCAAGGGATTCACCGCGGCGGCGTCCGCCGGGCTCAAGTCGACCGGCGCGCCCGACGTCGCCGTCGTGGTCAACGCCGGCCCGTCCAAGGCCGCCGCCGCGGTCTACACGAGCAACCGGTGCAAGGCCAACCCCGTCCTCTGGAGCGAGGAGGCCATCAAGGGCGGCTCGGCCGTCGCCGTGGCGATCAACTCCGGCGGCGCCAACTGCTACACCGGTCCCGAGGGCTTCGCCACGACCCACCAGACCGCCGAGGCAGTCGCCGAGGCGCTCGGCGTCGGCGCGATCGACGTCCAGGTGTGCTCGACCGGCCTGATCGGGCTGCTCAACGACCGCGAGCCGCTGCTCGTCGGGCGTACGCGCTGCGGTCGACGGGCGAGCGCCGACGGCGGTCACGCGGCGGCCACCGCGATCATGACGACCGACACGGTGTCCAAGGAGGCCGTGGCCCAGGGCGACGGCTGGACCGTCGGCGGCATGGCCAAGGGTGCCGGCATGCTGGCGCCCGCACTCGCGACGATGCTCGTCGTCATCACGACCGACGCCGACGTCGACGCCGCGACCGCCGACGCAGCCCTGCGCGCCGCGACGGCGCAGTCGTTCGACCGGCTCGACTCCGACGGCTGCCAGTCCACCAACGACACCGTGCTGCTGATGGCGAGCGGCGCTTCGGGCGTGACGCCCGACGTCGAGGCGTTCACCGACGCCGTCACGACGGTCTGCCTGGACCTGGCGAAGCAGCTGCTCGCCGATGCCGAAGGCGCCGACCACGAGATCGCGATCGAGGTCGTCAACGCCGCGACGGTCGACGACGCCCTCGAGGTGGGCCGCTCGGTCGCCCGCAGCAACCTGTTCAAGTGCGCGATCTACGGCAAGGACCCCAACTGGGGCCGCATCCTCGCCTCGGTCGGCACGACGCAGGCGGCGTTCGACCCGGCCGACCTCGACGTCGCGCTCAACGGCGTCTGGGTGTGCCGCAAGAGCGGACCGGGGGAGTCGGCCGACGCGATCGACCTCTCCGAGCGCTCGGTCTCGGTCACGATCGACCTCAAGTCAGGCTCTGAAACGGGCACCATCTGGACCAACGACCTCACGCAGGCGTACGTCCACGAGAACTCGGCGTACTCGCTCATGAGCGAAGCGACAGACGACACCAACACACTCGACGAGTGGCAGCCCGAGGACTGGAAGAAGGCGACCGACAAGGCCGCCACGCTCGCGCAGGCGCTGCCGTGGCTGAAGAAGTACCACGGCAAGGTCGTCGTGGTGAAGTACGGCGGCAACGCCATGACCGACGACGACGCTCAAGCACGCGTTCGCCGAGGACATCGTGTTCCTGCGCATGGCCGGCTTCAAGCCGGTCGTCGTGCACGGCGGCGGACCGCAGATCAGCGCGATGCTCGACAAGCTCGGCATCGAGTCGGAGTTCCGCGGCGGGCTGCGGGTCACGACGCCCGAGACGATGGACGTCGTACGCATGGTGCTGACCGGCCAGGTCGGCCGCGAGCTGGTCGGCCTGCTCAACCAGCACGGTGACCTGGCCGTCGGCCTGTCCGGCGAGGACGGCGGGCTGTTCACCGCCGAGAAGACCATGCCGATCATCGACGGCGTCGAGACCGACATCGGCCTGGTCGGCGAGGTCGTCGGCGTACGCCCCGAGGCCGTGCAGGACCTGATCGAGGCCGGCCGCATCCCGGTCGTGTCGACCGTCGCCCCCGACGCCGACGGCCAGGTCCACAACGTCAACGCCGACACCGCGGCCGCCGCGCTGGCCGTGGCGCTCGACGCCGAGAAGCTGCTGGTGCTCACCGACGTCGAGGGGCTCTACGCCGACTGGCCCAACAGCTCCGACGTCATCGGCGAGATCAGCCCCGAGTCGCTCGCCGAGATCATTCCGGAGCTGTCGACCGGCATGATCCCCAAGATGACCGCGTGCCTCAAGGCGGTCCAGGAAGGCGTCACGCCGCGCCACCGTGATCGACGGCCGCGAGCCGCACGCCGTGCTGCTCGAGATCTTCACCGACGAGGGCGTCGGCACCCAGGTCGTACCCGGTGCCGAGACCCGCATCCGCACGGCGCTGTACGCCACGAGCGTCAAGAAGGACGGCAAGGGCGACACCAAGGGAGACAAGGCATGACCGTCGAGCGACTGGACCGAGCGCTACCAGGGCGCGGTCATGAACACGTTCGGCACGCCGCAGGGCGTGCTCGTCCGCGGCGAGGGCGCGTACGTCTGGGACGCCGACGGCACGAAGTACCTCGACCTGCTCGGCGGCATCGCGGTCAACGCGCTGGGCCACGGCCACCCGGCGATCCTGGACGCCGTGACGCAGCAGCTCGGCACGCTGGGCCACATCTCCAACTTCTTCACCTCCAAGCCGCAGGTCGAGCTCGCCGAGAAGCTGCTCGACCTGGTCGGCCAGGAGGGCCGGGTCTTCTTCACCAACTCCGGCACCGAGGCCAACGAGGCGGCGTTCAAGGCGACCCGCCGCACGGGGCGCACGCGCGATCGTCGTCGCCGAGGGGTCGTTCCACGGCCGCACGATGGGCGCGCTGGCCCTGACCTCCAAGGAGGCCTACCGCGCGCCGTTCGAGCCGCTGCCGGGCGACGTCAGCTGGGTCCCGTACGGCGACGCCGCCGCGCTCGAGGCCGCCGTCGACGACACCGTCGCCGCCGTCCTGCTGGAGCCGATCCAGGGCGAGGCCGGCGTCGTCGTGCCCCCGGACGGCTACCTCCAGGCCGCGCGCGACGATCACGTCGCAGGCACGGCGCGCTGCTGTGGCTCGACGAGGTCCAGACCGGCATCGGCCGCACCGGCGCGTGGTTCGCCCACGCCGAGTCCGGCATCGTGCCCGACCTGATCACGGTCGCCAAGGGTCTCGGCGGCGGCATCCCGATCGGCGCCTGCATCGCGCTCGGCGACGCCGGCACGCTGCTGCAGCCGGGCAACCACGGCACGACGTTCGGCGGCAACCCCGTCGCCACTGCCGCCGCGCTCGCCGTGATCGCGCACGATCGAGTCCGATGGCCTGCTCGACAACGCGCTCAAGGTCGGCGACGTGTTCCGCGACGGGCTCGCGGATCATCCGCTGGTCGCCGAGACGACCGGCCGCGGGCTCCTGGTCGGGCATCGTGCTCACCGAGCCGGTGACCGCCGAGGTGCAGAAGGCCGCGCTCGCCGCCGGCCTCATCATCAACAACGCCACGCCCGACCCGGCTGCGCCTCGCGCCGCCGCTGATCCTCACGGCCGAGCAGGCCGAGGGCGCGGTGGCGACCCTCAGGCAGCTGCCTCGACGAGGTGACGGCATGAGGCACTTCCTGCGCGACGACGACCTGACCCCGGCCGAGCAGGCCGAGGTGCTGGCCCTGGCCGCCGAGATCAAGGCCGATCCGTATGCCCGCAAGCCGCTCGCCGGGCCGCAGACCGTCGCGGTGATGTTCGACAAGGCCTCGACCCGCACGCGCGTCTCGTTCGCCGTCGGCATCGCCGATCTCGGCGGCAGCCCGCTGATCATCGACAAGGCCACGACGCAGGGCGCCCGCGGCGAGTCGGTCGCCGACACCGCCCGGGTCCTGGGCCGCATGACCAGCGCGATCGTCTGGCGGACGTACGCCCAGGCCGGGCTCGACGAGATGGCCGCCAACGCCGGCGTACCCGTCGTCAACGCGCTCAGCGACGACTTCCACCCGTGCCAGATCCTCGCGGACTGGCAGACCGTCATCGAGCACAAGGGCCGCCTCGCCGGCCTGACCGTCGCCTACCTCGGCGACGGCGCCAACAACATGGGCCACTCCTACCTGCTCGGCGGCGCCACTGCCGGCATGCACGTACGCATCGGCGCTCCGGCCGGCTACCAGCCCGATCCGGCGATCGTCGCGCGATGCCGAGAAGATCGCGGCGGGAGACCGGCGGCTCCGTCGCGGTCACCGACGATCCCGAGGCGGCGATCTCCGGCGCCGACGTCGTCATCACCGACACCTGGATCTCGATGGGCCAGGAGAGCGAGAAGGAGGCCCGACTCGCGCTGTTCGGCGACTTCGCGATCACGTCCGAGTCCGCTCGCCCTCGCCGCACCCGACGCGATCGTGCTGCACTGCCTTCCGGCCTATCGCGGCCTGGAGATCTCCTCCGAGGTCCTCGACGGCCCGCAGAGCGTCGTCTGGGACGAGGCCGAGAACCGCCTGCACGCCCAGAAGGCGCTGCTCGTCTGGCTGCTCGCAAGGCGAGCACATGACACGATCCCGCCGACCAAGGCCGCGCGCCAGCAGCTCATCGTCGAGCTGCTCGGCCACCAGCTCGTACGCTCGCAGGGTGACCTCGCCGAGCTGCTCGACTCGCACGGAGTCAATGCGACGCCGTCGACGATCTCGCGCGACCTGGTCGAGCTCGATGCCGTACGCGTGAGGCACCCCGACGGCGGGCTGGTCTACGCCGTGCCCGCCGAGGGCGGCGACCGTACCCCGCGGCCGGCCCCCGACAGCGCGTCGGCGCACGCCCGGCTCGCCCGCATACTCCGCGAGCTGCTGGTCACCGCCGAGGGCTCGGCCAACCTCGTCGTGCTGCGCACGCCGCCCGGCGCCGCGCAATACCTCGCCTCGGCGATCGACCACGCCTCGCAGCACGACCTGCTCGGCACGATCGCCGGCGACGACACCGTCATGCTGATCTGCCGTGACCCCGAAGGCGGCAAGGCCGTCGCCGAGAACGTTCACGGCCCTGGCCGCATCCACCCCGAAGGAGCCCACGTGAGCGAGACCCCCGACCCGAGTCGACGAGAAGACGAGCCTCTGGGGTGGCCGCTTCGCCGTCCGGCCCGTCGCCCGAGCTCGTCGAGCTGTCGCGGTCGACGCACTTCGACTGGCGGCTCGCGCCGTACGACCTCGCCGGCTCCCGCGCGCACGCCATGGTGCTGCAGGCCGCCGGGCTGCTGAGCCGCGACGACCTGACGGCGCTGATCGCCGGCATCGACGCGCTCGCCGCCGACGTCGAGTCCGGTGCCTTCACGGCCGCAGCCCGACGACGAGGACGTGCACACGGCGCTCGAGCGTGGCCTGCTCGAACGGCTCGGCCCCGAGCTCGGCGGCCGGCTGCGCGCCGGACGCTCGCGCAACGACCAGGTCGCGACGCTGTTCAAGATGTACCTGCGCGACCACGGCAAGGCGATCAGCCGGCTGGTCCGCGAGCTCGCCGAGGCGCTGGCGACGCAGGCCGAGCGCCACATGGGCGTGGCGATGCCGGGGCGTACGCACCTGCAGCACGCCCAGCCCGTGCTGCTCTCGCACCACCTGCTGGCGCACGCCTGGCCGCTGGTCCGCGACCTCGACCGGCTCGCCGACTGGGACGCCCGCGTCGGCGCCGACTCGCCGTACGGCTCCGGTGCGCTTGCCGGTTCCTCGCTCGGCCTCGACCCCGAGAAGGTCGCCGCCGACCTCGGGCTTCAGCGGCTCGACCGCCAACTCGATCGACGGCACCGCGGCGCGCGACTTCGTCGCCGAGTTCGCGTTCGTGACGGCGCAGATCGGCATCGACGTGTCCCGGCTGGCCGAGGAGATCATCCTCTGGAACACCAAGGAGTTCGGCTTCGTCACGCTGCACGACGGCTACTCCACCGGGTCGAGCATCATGCCGCAGAAGAAGAACCCCGACATCGCCGAGCTCGCCCGCGGCAAGTCCGGGCGCCTGATCGGCAACCTCGCGGGCCTGCTCGCCACGCTCAAGGCGCTGCCGCTGGCCTACAACCGTGACCTCCAGGAGGACAAGGAGCCGGTGTTCGACTCGATCGACACGCTCGAGGTCCTGCTGCCGGCGTTCACCGGCATGATCGCCACGCTGACGTTCAACACCGAGCGCATGGAGTCGCTGGCGCCGCAGGGATTCGCGCTGGCGACCGACATCGCCGAGTGGCTCGTACGCCAGGGAGTGCCGTTCCGCGACGCGCACGAGATCTCCGGCGCGTGCGTCCAGGTCTGCGAGCAGCGCGGCATCGAGCTGTGGGACCTGACCGACGACGACTTCGCGGCGATCTCGCCGGCTCTGACGCCGCAGGTCCGCGAGGTGCTGACGGTCGAGGGCTCGCTGGCCTCACGCGACTCCCGCGGCGGAACGGCGCCTGTCCGCGTCACCGAACAGCTCGCCGAGCTGCGGGCCCGCCTCACGGACTGAGCTGCTGTGAGCGAGAGTGCCGTCGTCACGCATGCCCGTGGCCTGCTCGGCCGGGTGCTGCACGGGCATGGCGTCGCACCTGCGCATCACCGAGGTCGAGGCGTACGGCGGGATCAACGACCCTGCGTCGCACGCCTTCACCCGCACCGCCGCGCTCAGAGATCATGTACGGCGACCCGTGGCGGCTGTACGTCTACCGGTCCTACGGCATGCACTTCTGCGCCAACGTCGTCACCGGTCCCACCGAGGAGGCGTCGGCCGTCCTGATCCGCGCCGGCGAGGTCGTCGACGGCATCGAGATCGCGCGCAAGCGGAGGCCCGCGGTCAAGGACGTGGCGCTCGCCCGCGGGCCTGGCAACCTGACCAGGGCCCTCGACCTGTCGCTCGAGGATCTCGGCACCGATCTGCTGACAGCCGACGGCGTACGCCTGGGGGAGCGCGCCGACGGGTACGCCGCGACATCAGCGCAGGTCCCCGCGTCGGCGTGTCCAAGGCCGCCGACGTGCCGTGGCGATTCTGGATCACTGGCGATCCGACCGTCTCGGCCTACCGCCGCAGCCCGCGCGCCTGACGCCTATCTCGAGCCGGCAACGGCGTAGTCGCCGGCTTCTGAACGCTGCTACCGCGAGTCGACCGACGAGCGGTAGCGGCGCTCGGGCCGTCCGGCGCTGCCGTAGTTGAGCCGCACGACGGCGCGTCCGTCTCCACGAAGTGCTCCAGGTAGCGGCGGGCGCTGACCCGCGAGAGGCCGACCCGCTCGCCGCACTCAGTCGCCGACAGCTCTCCGGCGTCCGCAGAGCGGCGCCGACCAGGTCGGCGGTCTCCTGGCTGAGACCCTTCGGCAGCGGCTGGTCCGCGCGGCTGAGCCGGTGCCGAACGCCCGGTCGATCGCCTCCTGGTCGGCCTCGCCCGTCTCCAGCAGCGCCAACGTGTCGCGCACGCGCAGCAGCCGAGCGGCGAGGTCGGCGTACTCGAACGGCTTGACGAGGTACTGCATCGCGCCGCCGTGCAGCGCCGCGCGGACGGCGTCGGCATCGCGCTCGGCGGTCACCATCACGACGCCCGCGACGTTGCCCGCGGCACGCAGCCGCTGCAGCACGTCGAGCCCGCTCATGTCGGGCAGGTGCACGTCGAGCAGGACCAGGTCCGGGCCAGCTCCGCGACCAGGCGAGCGCCTCCTGCGCCGTTGCGGGCGGTGCCGACGACCCCGAAGCCGTCGGTGCGCTCGACGAACCTGGCGTGGATCCGCGCCACCATGAAGTCGTCGTCGACGACCAGCACGCCGATCACGTGCGCGTCCGCCGCTCAGACGGGAGCTCGACGCGGAACGTCGGTGCCGTCGTCGTGGTCGACCGTCGACGCTCCCGCCGCGCTGGGTGCAGATCAGCTGCACGAGCGGCAGGCCGATGCCGCGGCCGCCGAGCACCTCGGGCTTGGTCGAGAACCCGCGCACGAAGATCGCCTCGCGCAGCTCCTCGGGCACGCCCGGACCGTTGTCGCGGACCTCCAGCACGCAGATGTCGCCGGTCGTGCCCGCAGGTCGACCGCGACCTCGGGAGACGCCTCGGCCCGGCACGCGTCGACCGCGTTGTCGACGAGGTTGCCGACGACCGTGGTCAGGTCGGCCGACTCCGCCGGTGTCAGCGCCGGCAGCCGCGAGCCGCGGGTCGAGCGTCGAGCGAGACGCCGGCCTCGGCCGCGACGCTGGACTTGGCGACCAGCAGCGCGGCGACCGCGGGGTCGGCGATGCGGCTCGTGACCTCGTCCGTGATCTCCGCCCGGCGCCGGGTCAGCGTGCCCGACGAGCGCGGTCACCTCGTCGTACTCCTCGAGCTGCACGAGGCCGGAGATCGTGTGCAGCTGGTTGGCGAACTCGTGGGTCTGGGCGCGCAGCGTGTCGGTGATCGACAGGTTCGAGCTGAGCTGGCTCTGCATCGAGACCAGCTCGGTGCGGTCGCGCATGGTCGTGACGGTGCCGATGCCCTCGCCGTGGCTCGACGCGGAGCGCTGGTTGAACACGACCACCCGGGTGCCGACGAGCACGACGGCGTCCTGGCTGCCGCCGCCGGCGGTCAGCAGCGTCGACGACCTGCGGGTCGAGCCCGAGCTCGGCGACCGGGCGGCCCGACGACGTCGCGCGTCGAGGCCGAGCAGCTCGCGCGCGCGCGTCGTTCATCATCGTCACCCGGCCGTCGGTGCCGACGGCGACGACGCCCTCGCGGATGCTGTGCAGCAGCGCCTCGCGGTGGTCGGCGAGGGTGGCGATCTCGTGCGGCTCGAGGCCGCGGGTTCGCCGCTTGACGAGCCGGGCGAGACAGCAAGGACCCGGCGACGCCGAGCAGCGCGCCGAGGCCGAGGAACAGCGCGAGGTCGGGCGCCGCATTCGTGAGCCGGTCCCAGCTCGACGGATAGGGCTGCTGGGCGATCGAGAGCCCGACGAGCTCGCCGTCGTCGTCGAGGATCGGCGCGTGCCCGGCCACCGCCTCGTGGCCGTCGACGTCGACGTCGCCGGCCCAGCCGCGGCCCTCGCGTACGCGGCTGTCGCCGAGGTCGATCCGCTTCGCCGACCAGGCGCGGGTCCGACGAGGACAGGACGATGCCGTCGGGGTCGGCGATCGTCACCTCGGTCGCGCCCGAAAGGCTGAGCGCGCGGCTGATCGAGGGTGCCAGCGCGCTGGCCGGCGTCGGGCTGTCGATCTGCCGAGCGTACGACCGAGATGTTGGCGAGGTACTCCGCGACCGACCGCATCTGCGACGCCGCGCTCGCTCGGCGAACGTCATGGTCGACTGGCGCACCGAGATCGCCGCCACGATCGCCAGGACGAGCAGCGACGACCACGAGCTGCAGGACGAGGAACTGCCCGGCGAGTGTCAGCCGTTGCCGGCGCGGTGACCACAAAGAACACAACCTCCTTTGGTTCCGCAATAGTGACTCACGCCACACGTGGGGGCCATGCTCGGCGGTCGACCACAGGAGGTTCTCATGACGTCGAGAAGACGCGCCCACGCAAGGCGTCGCGGCGCGTCATCCTCGCAGTCTCGGCCGCGATGGTGCTGGCGAGCTGCGGAGTCACCCGCGGGTCCGACGACGAGGGCAACCGCCGGCTGCGGATGATGATCCCCAACAGCCCCGGCGGCGGCTACGACCTCACCGGTCGCGCCGCGGCGCACGTGCATGGAGGACGACGACCTCACCGGCCGGTTCGAGATCACCAACGTGCTCGGCGCCAGCGGCACCGTCGCGATGCAGCGCCTGCTCAACGAGGAGGGCGCCGACGACCTCGTCATGACGATGGGGCTCGGCGTCGTCGGCGCGGTCTACACCAACGAGTCCGAACGCCCGCGTCTCCAAGGCGACGCCGATCGCCCGGCTGATCGAGGAGCAGGAGGGGCTCCTCGTGCCCGAAGGACTCGCCGTTCAAGACCGTCGACGACCTGGTCGACGGCCTGGAAGAAGGACCCCAGGAGCGTCACGGTCGGCGGCGGCTCGTCGCCCGGCGGCCCCGACCACCTGTTCCCGATGCAGCTCGCCAAGGCGGTCGGCATCGAGCCCAAGCGACGTCAACTACATCGCGTACGACGGCGGCGGCCCGCTGACGACCGGCGCTGCTCGGCGAGAAGATCGACGTCGGCACGTCCGGCCTCAGCGAGTTCGAGGGCCAGATCAAGGACGGCTCGCTGCGCGTGCTCGCCGTCTCCGGCGACGAGCGCCTCGACAACGTCGACGCGCCCGACCCTCAAGGAGTCCGGCGTCGACCTGGTCTTCACCAACTGGCGCGGCGTCCTCGCGCCGCCCGGGCATCTCCGACGAGACCAGCGCGAGTACCTCATCGACGCTCTTCACCGAGATGCACGACACCAAGGAGTGGCAGGCACGCGCTCGAAGCGCAACGGCTGGATCGACGCCTTCGCCACCGGCGACGAGTTCGGCACCTTCCTCGAAGGAGCAGGACGAGCGCGTCGCCACGACCCTGAAGGAGCTGGGACTCGCATGAGCACGACACAGCAACCACCCGCCACGCCGCGGCAGGACCGCGTCGTCGACAAGGCGCAGTACGGCCTCGCGGCCGTGCTCGGCGTCGTCGGCGGCTACGTCATCTACGACGCCGACGACGCTGCACAAGGGCTTCGCCGACCAGCCGGTCCAGCCCTACGCGTTCCCCTACGTCGTCGGCGCCGCCCTGGTCGTGCTCGCCGTCCTGCTGGCGCTCGCCACCGCGCGCGGCGACCTGCCCCGAGGCCGAGGAGGGCGAGGACGTCGACCTCACCGAGGGCAGCGACTGGGTCACCGTCGGCAAGCTCGTCGCGGTCTTCGTCGCTCAACATCGCGCTGATCGACTGGCTCGGCTGGGCGATCACCGGCGCGCTGCTGTTCGCCGGCACCGCCCGTGTGCTCGGCAGCCCGATCGATCGTCCGCGACCTCGCGATCGGCGTCGTCCTCTCGGTCGGCACCTGGTACGGCTTCTACGTCGGCCTCGGGCATCCCGATCCCGGCCGGCATCCTGGACGGAGTGCTCTGATGGGATCCTTCGACCTGCTGCTGCGAGGGCTTCCAGACCGCCCTGACCCCGACCAACCTGCTGTACGCCGTGCATCGGCGTGCTGCTCGGCACCGCCGTCGGCGTGCTGCCCGGCATCGGCCCGGCGATGACGCTCGCCCTGCTGCTGCCGGTCACCTACAGCGTCGAGCCCGCGCAGCGCGCTCATCATGTTCGCCGGCATCTACTACGGCGGCATGTACGGCGGCTCGACCACCTCGATCCTGCTCAACACACCGGGTGAGTCGTCCTCGGTCGTCACCGCGATCGAGGGCAACAAGATGGCCAAGGCCGGGCCGCGCGGCCCAGGCCCTGGCCACCGCGGCGATCGGCTCGTTCGTCGCCGGCACGATCGGCACGCTGCTGCTGGTGCTGTTCGCGCCGACGCGTGGCCGACGCAGGTCGTCAAGCTCGGCGCCCCGTCGTACTTCGCGCTCATGCTGCTCGCGCTGCTTCGCGGTCACCGCGGTGCTCGGCAGCTCGCGGCTGCGCGGCTTCATCGCGCTGTTCCTCGGCCTCGCGATCGGGCTGGTCGGCACCGCAGACCGGCCAGCCGCGGCTGACGTTCGGCAGCCCGCTGCTCGCCGACGGCATCGACATCGTCGTGGTCGCGGTCGCGATCTTCGCGATCGGCGAGGCGCTGTGGGTCGCCGCCCACCTGCGCCGCAAGCCGCTCGAGATCATCCCGGTCGGCCAGCCGTGGATGAGCCGCGACGACTGGGGCCGCTCCTGGAAGCCGTGGCTGCGCGGCACGGCGTTCGGCTTCCCGTTCGGCGCGCTGCCGGCCGGCGGCGCCGAGCTGCCGACGTTCCTGTCCTACATCACCGAGCGCAAGCTCACCAAGCACCCCGAGGAGTTCGGCAAGGGCGCCATCGAGGGCGTCGCCGGGCCCGAGGCCGCCAACAACGCCTCGGCCGCGGGCACGCTCGTGCCGCTGCTCGCCATCGGCCTGCCGACCACCGCGACCGCCGCGGTCATCCTGCTGGCGATGCAGAGCTACGGCATCCAGACCGGGCCGCAGCTGTTCGACACCGAGCCGAGCTTGGTGTGGACGCTGCTCGCCAGCCTGTTCATCGGCCAACACGCTGCTGCTGGTGCTCAACCTGCCGCTGGCGCCGCTGTGGGCGAAGCTGCTGCAGATCCCGCGGCCGTACCTCTACGCGGGCATCCTGTTCTTCGCCTCGCTCGGCGCCTACAGCGTCAACTTCCAGTGGTTCGACCTGCTGCTCCTGCTGGTGCTTCGGCCTGCTCGGCCTGGCGATGCGGCGCTTCGGCATCCCGGTGCTGCCGCTGATCATCGGCGTCATCCTCGGCCCGAGGCTGGAGTACGCAGCTGACCCAGGCGCTGGCGATCTCCTCGCGGCGACGTCAGCACGCTGTGGAGCGAGCCGGTCGCGGTCATCGTCTACGTCGTCATCGGCGCCGCGCTGATCTTCATCATCGGCAACGGCGTCCGCACCCTCGCCCGCAACAACAACCAGAAGAAGAAGGTGCTCGCATGAGTGTCGTGGTCGCATACAGCCCGGATGTCTACGGCAAGGCCGCGCTGGCGTACGGCGCCACCGAGGCGTCGCGGCGGGACGAGAAGCTCATCGTCGTCAACGACACCAAGGGCGACGCCTACGTCGACAAGCGCCTCGCCGCCGAGAAGGAGATCGACGCCCTGCGCGCCGAGCTCAGCCGCCTCGACGTCGAGACCGAGGTACGCCAGGACGTCGTCCCGGACGTCGCCGAGGCGGTCCTCCAGGTCAGCGCCGAGTCATCCGCGAGCCTGATCGTCGTCGGCGTACGCCCACGATCGCCGGTCGGCAAGCTGCTGCTCGGCAGCGTCGCCCAGCGGATCATCCTCGACGCGACCTGTCCCGTGCTCGCGGTCAAGCCGGACGGCGCCGACGAACTGGCCTAGGCCTCTGGCTCTGAAACGGCTCCGGGAATCTCGCAGACACCGTCCTCGCACACGGGGGCGGTGTCTGCGCCGACGATCTCCAGGGGGTTCATTCGCCGGACGCCGCCTTCTGCAGCACCTCGACGAACACCGACGGATCCTGCGCGCCGGACACGCCGAACTTGCCGTCGATCACGAAGAACGGCACACCGCTGATCCCGTACGCGATCGCCTGCTCCTTGTCGGCCTGCACGGCGGGGAGGAACTGCTCGGACTTCAGCGCCTCGACGACCTCGGCGCGGTCGAGCCCGATCTCCTCGGCGAGGTCAGCCAGGTCGTCGATGCGACCGACGTGCCGGCCCTCCTCGAAGTACGCCGACAGCAGCCGCTCCTTCATGTCGAGCTGCCGTCCCTGCGCCTTGGCGTAGTGCAGCAGCTCGTGCGCCTTGACGGTGTTGGTGTGCTGGAGGGCGTCGAAGTCGTACGACAGTCCCTCGGTGCTCGCGAGCTGGGTCATCTGCGCCAGCATCGTCTCGACCTGGGCGGCCGGCATGCGCTTGTGGCCGACCAGGAAGTCCACCTCGGTGCCGTCGAAGTCGACCGGTGTGTCCGGCGAGAGCTCGAACGAGTGGTACTCGACCTCGAGTGCTCCACCGCCCTCGGCGAACGTTGCCGCCGCGGTCTCGAACCGGCGCTTGCCGACGAAGCACCACGGGCACGCGATGTCTGACCAGATGTCTACCTTGACTGTCTCACTCACGACGTGTGCAACGTCATCACTCATCGGACATATTCCGTTCGCCATCGGCTGACCTTCGGCGCTACGCTTATGTCATGACAATTGCAGTCGCGTACCGGCCCGACGACTTCGGACGGGCCGCCCTCGACTGGGCCGCCGCGGAGGCGCGCGCCAAGGGGGAGTCCCTCCTCATCGTCAACGTCCACCGGGTCGAGCCGAGGCTCGACACAGGCCATGCCAAGGGCCGCCACGTCCAGGACATCACCGAGGCGCTCGCCCAGGACAACGTTCCTTACGAGCTTCGCCAGGTCGAGGGCGAGAACGTCGCCAGCACGGTCCTGTTCGAGGCTGAGCAGGCAGGCGCGTCGCTCATCGTCATCGGCGTACGCCCGCGCAGCCCCGTCGGCAAGATCTTGATGGGCAGCGTCGCGCAGCAGATCCTGCTCGACTCCGCCGTCCCTGTCGTCGCGGTCAAGCCTTAGCGCCAGCCCGGGGCAGGGGAGTGCCGCGCTAAAGTCGCGGTGCATCCCCGACCCCGAAGGACTGGCCAGTGACCCACGTACTCGACGACCTCGACGCGCGAGGACTCATCGCGCACGCGACGGACCGCGACGCCCTGCGCGCGGAACTGTCAGCGGGGCCGATCACCTACTACGTGGGCTTTGATCCAACGGCGCCCAGCCTGCACATCGGAAACCTCCTGCAGATCCTGACCGCACGCCGGTTGCAGCTCGCCGGGCACAAGCCCTTGATGCTGGTCGGCGGGTCCACCGGACTGATCGGTGATCCGAAGGAAGCCGGCGAGCGGATCATGAACACCAAGGAGACCGTCGGCGAGTGGGTCGACAACATCCGCGAGCAGGTCTCCCGCTTCGTCGAGTTCGGCGGAGACAACGGTGCGACGGTCGTCAACAACCTGGACTGGACCGCGGGCCTCAGCACGATCGACTACCTCCGCGACATCGGCAAGCACTTCCCGGTCAACCGGATGCTGGCCCGCGACGTCGTGAGCAGCCGGCTCGAGTCCGGCATCAGCTACACCGAGTTCAGCTACGTCCTCCTGCAGTCCCTCGACTACCTCGAGCTGCATCGCCGCCACGGCTGCGTCCTACAGACGGGCGGCAGCGACCAGTGGGGCAACATCACCGCCGGCGTCGAGCTGATCCGGCGAGCCGACGGCCACAAGGTCCATGCACTGGCGACTCCGCTGATCACCAAGGCCGACGGCACCAAGTTCGGCAAGACCGAGTCCGGCACGGTGTGGCTCGATCCCGGGCTCACCAGTCCCTACGCCTTCTACCAGTCGTGGATCCAGGCCGAGGACGCCAAGGTCATCGAGTACCTGCGGCAGTTCACGTTCCTCGACCTCGACGAGATCAGCGCGATCGAGGCTGAGCACGTCGAGAAGCCCGGACTGCGGGCGGCGCAGCGACGGCTCGCCGCCGAGGTCACGACGATCGTGCACGGCCAGGAGGAGACCGCAGCCGCTGAGCTGGCCTCCAGAGCGCTCTTCGGGAGGGGCGAGCTCGCTGAGCTGTCCGAGTCGACGCTTGCCGCTGCTCTCCGCGAGGCGGGCGCTGTCGACCTGTTGGCAGCCGATCACCCGACCGTGGTGGACGCCCTCGTGGCCACCAAGCTGGTCGAGAGCCGCTCCGCAGGTCGCCGGGCAGTCGCCGACGGGGGAGCGTACGTCAACAACGAACGCGTTTCGGACCCCGATCTGGTGCTCTCGGCGGACGCGCTCCTATACGGCAAGTGGGCGGTCCTGCGCAAAGGCAAACGGTCCATCTCGGGCGTGTCGGTGTCCTGAACCCCGCCATTTCAGGGGCTCGAAACCGATGTGACGTGGACCATACGGAGCCGATTTGACGAAGCGGGAAAGGCCCCCGTAATGTTCTTCTTGTTGGACAGCACGGCGGAGCGAAAGGCCGAAAGGCCGGTCACTCGGAGCTTCCAACCAGCTCAACCGAAACGGTCGACGGCACGGCGCCTCAGGCGCCCGGAGACGGACCGCGGACAACGAAGCTGAACATGGTGACCGACCCGGGTTTGACCGGTGAAAACGAGCCGTGTAAGTTAGACGAGTTGCCCCAAGGCAGAGACCGCGAGGTCGAAGCCGAGGTGAGCGTCTGATCCTTGAGAACTCAACAGTGTGCCAAAAGTCGACGAGATTAATTAGTAATACCCCGTCGAGACCCGTCGGTGAGCTTCGGCTCGCCGATCTCGATGGAATCAATTCCGACAATTTATTTGTCAGCAAATAGTTTGTCAGAGTCGAACTGAAGTTTGGCAGCGCTTTAGCTGCTTCAACGGAGAGTTTGATCCTGGCTCAGGACGAACGCTGGCGGCGTGCTTAACACATGCAAGTCGAGCGGTAAGGCTCCTTCGGGAGTACACGAGCGGCGAACGGGTGAGTAACACGTGAGCAATCTGCCCTTCTCATCGGAATAACCATTGGAAACGATGGCTAATGCCGAATATGACCTCGGATCACATGTTCTGAGGTGGAAAGCTCCGGCGGAGAAGGATGAGCTCGCGGCCTATCAGCTTGTTGGTGAGGTAATGGCTCACCAAGGCATTGACGGGTAGCCGGCCTGAGAGGGTGACCGGCCACACTGGGACTGAGACACGGCCCAGACTCCTACGGGAGGCAGCAGTGGGGAATATTGGACAATGGGCGAAAGCCTGATCCAGCAACGCCGCGTGAGGGATGACGGCCTTCGGGTTGTAAACCTCTTTCAGCAGGGACGAAGCGAAAGTGACGGTACCTGCAGAAGAAGGACCGGCCAACTACGTGCCAGCAGCCGCGGTAATACGTAGGGTCCGAGCGTTGTCCGGAATTATTGGGCGTAAAGGGCTCGTAGGCGGTTTGTCGCGTCGGGAGTGAAAACTCAGGGCTCAACCCTGAGCGTGCTTCCGATACGGGCAGACTAGAGGTATGCAGGGGAGAACGGAATTCCTGGTGTAGCGGTGGAATGCGCAGATATCAGGAGGAACACCGGTGGCGAAGGCGGTTCTCTGGGCATTACCTGACGCTGAGGAGCGAAAGCATGGGGAGCGAACAGGATTAGATACCCTGGTAGTCCATGCCGTAAACGTTGGGCGCTAGGTGTGGGGACCTTCCACGGTCTCCGTGCCGCAGCTAACGCATTAAGCGCCCCGCCTGGGGAGTACGGCCGCAAGGCTAAAACTCAAAGGAATTGACGGGGGCCCGCACAAGCGGCGGAGCATGCTGATTAATTCGATGCAACGCGAAGAACCTTACCTGGGTTTGACATATACCGGAAAGCTGCAGAGATGTAGCCCCCTTTTGGTCGGTATACAGGTGGTGCATGGCTGTCGTCAGCTCGTGTCGTGAGATGTTGGGTTAAGTCCCGCAACGAGCGCAACCCTCGTCCTATGTTGCCAGCACGTAATGGTGGGGACTCATAGGAGACTGCCGGGGTCAACTCGGAGGAAGGTGGGGATGACGTCAAGTCTTCATGCCCCTTATGTCCAGGGCTTCAAGCATGCTACAATGGCCGGTACAAAGGGCTGCGAAACCGCAAGGTGGAGCGAATCCCAAAAAGCCGGTCTCAGTTCGGATTGGGGTCTGCAACTCGACCCCATGAAGTCGGAGTCGCTAGTAATCGCAGATCAGCAACGCTGCGGTGAATACGTTCCCGGGCCTTGTACACACCGCCCGTCACGTCATGAAAGTCGGCAACACCCGAAGCCAGTGGCCCAACCGTTTACGGAGGGAGCTGTCGAAGGTGGGGCTGGCGATTGGGACGAAGTCGTAACAAGGTAGCCGTACCGGAAGGTGCGGCTGGATCACCTCCTTTCTAAGGAGCATTTGGCGAGCAGGTGCAAACCTGGTCGTCCATTGAGTTGTTTGTACGGCGAATGTCTGTACGCAACTCAGCTCACTAGTGGATCGTCGATTATTTGGCTTGATGACAGCCAACAGCGTCAGTACTTCTCTTCGGAGAGTGGAACCTCGCTGGAACGTAGTCATCAACTCAGGCACACTGTTGGGTCCTGAGGGATCAGCTCGTAAGAGTTGAGACCTCGGACCACATACCCCCACGAACCACCAGGTTCACCCCGTAAGGGACATCTGGCAGGCGCGGGATCTTTATGTGGGACCGAACGTATTTTGAGAACTTCACAGTGGACGCGAGCATCTTTGTAGTAACAACAAGCTACTAAGTGCACATGGTGGATGCCTTGGCATCGAGAGCCGATGAAGGACGTTGGAGTCTGCGAAAAGCCCCGGGAAGGTGACAACCGACCTGTGATCCGGGGATGTCCGAATGGGGAAACCCACCTGGAGTAAAGTCCAGGTACCTCTGTCTGAACACATAGGGCAGCAGGAGGGAACGTGGGGAAGTGAAACATCTCAGTACCCACAGGAAGAGAAAACAAAAGTGATTCCGGTAGTAGTGGCGAGCGAAACCGGATCAGGCTAAACCTCAGTGATGTGATAGCCGGCAGGCGTTGTCACTGGGGTGTTGTGGGACCACATGGTCTGTTCTGCCGAGCAGACAAAGAGTCATAAACCATGAGTGAAGTGAAAGCCAACTGGAAAGTTGCGCCATAGAGGGTGATAGCCCCGTACACGTAAGCTCATGGCTCTTTTGTGTCATCCCAAGTAACACCGAACCCCTGAAATTCGGTGTGAATCTAGCGGGACCACCCGTTAAGCCTAAATACTCCTCGATGACCGATAGCGGACTAGTACCGTGAGGGAAAGGTGAAAAGTACCCCGGGAGGGGAGTGAAATAGTACCTGAAACCATGTGCATACAATCCGTTGGAGCTCTTCCTTGTGAAGGGTGACAGCGTGCCTTTTGAAGAATGAGCCTGCGAGTTAGCGTTCTGTAGCGAGGTTAAGGCGTTGAGCCGTAGCCGTAGCGAAAGCGAGTCCGAATAGGGCGACCATAGTTGCAGGATCTAGACCCGAAGCGGAGTGATCTATCCATGGGCAGGTTGAAGCGCGGGTAAGACCGCGTGGAGGACCGAACCCACCTAGGTTAAAAACTGGGGGGATGACCTGTGGATAGGGGTGAAAGGCCAATCAAACTCCGTGATAGCTGGTTCTCCCCGAAATGCATTTAGGTGCAGCGTTGCGTGTTTCTTGCCGGAGGTAGAGCACTGGATGGGCTAGGGGGCCTACAAGCTTACTGAACTCAGCCAAACTCCGAATGCCGGTAAGTGAGAGCGCAGCAGTGAGACAGTGGGGGATAAGCTCCATTGTCGAGAGGGAAACAGCCCAGACCATCAGCTAAGGTCCCAAAGCGATAACTAAGTGGAAAAGGATGTGGAGTCGCAGAGACAACCAGGAGGTTGGCTTAGAAGCAGCCACCCTTGAAAGAGTGCGTAATAGCTCACTGGTCAAGTAATTCCGCGCCGACAATTTAGCGGGGCTCAAGTTATCCACCGAAGCTATGGGATTCATGCAATAGCCAGGCCTTCGTGGTCCAGGCGCATGGATCGGTAGGGGAGCGTCGTGTGGCGAGAGAAGCGGCGGAGTGATCCAGCCGTGGACGCCACACGAGTGAGAATGCAGGCATGAGTAGCGAATGAGGAGTGAGAAACTCCTCCACCGAATGACCAAGGGTTCCAGGGTCAAGCTAATCTTCCCTGGGTAAGTCGGGACCTAAGGCGAGGCCGACAGGCGTAGTCGATGGACAACGGGCTGATATTCCCGTACCGGCATTAGATCGCCCATGCCGAACCCAGAAATGCTAAGTGCCCAAAACTGGCGGGACTCTTCGGAGCGAAGCCGGCGCTGCGCACGACCCGATCTGGTAGTAGGCAAGCAATGGTGTGACGCAGGAAGGTAGCTCATCCCGGGCGATGGTTGTCCCGGGCTAAGGACGTAGGGCGAATGGTAGGCAAATCCGCCATTCACATGCCTGAGATCTGATGGGGAGACGTTTTAGTCGAAGTGAGTGATCCTATGCTGCCGAGAAAAGCATCTAGCGAGATCTAGAGCCGCCCGTACCCCAAACCGACTCAGGTGGTCAGGTAGAGAATACTAAGGTGATCGAGTGAACCATGGTTAAGGAACTCGGCAAAATGCCCCCGTAACTTCGGGAGAAGGGGGGCCGGATTCGTTATCGGACTTGCTCCGAGAAGCGTTGAAGGCCGCAGAGACCAGGCCCAAGCGACTGTTTACTAAAAACACAGGTCCGTGCTAAGTCGAAAGACGCCGTATACGGACTGACTCCTGCCCGGTGCTGGAAGGTTAAGGGGACGTGTCAGCGCAAGCGAAGCACAGAACTTAAGCCCCAGTAAACGGCGGTGGTAACTATAACCATCCTAAGGTAGCGAAATTCCTTGTCGGGTAAGTTCCGACCTGCACGAATGGAGTAACGACTTGGGCGCTGTCTCAACCATGGACTCGGCGAAATTGCACTACGAGTAAAGATGCTCGTTACGCGCGGCAGGACGGAAAGACCCCGGGACCTTTACTATAGTTTGGTATTGGTGTTTGGTTCAGTTTGTGTAGGATAGGTGGGAGACTGTGAAGCTTGGACGCCAGTTCAGGTGGAGTCATCGTTGAAATACCACTCTGGCTGTACTAGATATCTAACCTAGGTCCATTATCTGGATCAGGGACAGTGCCTGATGGGTAGTTTAACTGGGGCGGTTGCCTCCTAAAATGTAACGGAGGCGCTCAAAGGTTCCCTCAGCCTGGTTGGCAATCAGGTTTCGAGTGTAAGTGCACAAGGGAGCTTGACTGTGAGAGTGACAGCTCGAGCAGGGACGAAAGTCGGAACTAGTGATCCGGCGCTGGCAAGTGGAAGCGGCGTCGCTCAACGGATAAAAGGTACCCCGGGGATAACAGGCTGATCTTCCCCAAGAGTCCATATCGACGGGATGGTTTGGCACCTCGATGTCGGCTCGTCGCATCCTGGGGCCGTAGCAGGTCCCAAGGGTTGGGCTGTTCGCCCATTAAAGCGGCACGCGAGCTGGGTTTAGAACGTCGTGAGACAGTTCGGTCCCTATCCGCCGCGCGCGTAGGAAACTTGAGAAAATCTGTCCCTAGTACGAGAGGACCGGGATGGACGAACCTCTGGTGTGCCAGTTGTTCCGCCAGGAGCACTGCTGGTTAGCTACGTTCGGAAGCGATAACCGCTGAAAGCATCTAAGCGGGAAGCGTGTTTCAAGATGAGGTTTCCCACTGGTTTACCAGGTAAGGCCCCCAGCAGACCACTGGGTTGATAGGCCGGAGGTGGAAGTGCAGCAATGCATGGAGCCGACCGGTACTAATAGGCCGAGGGCTTGTTTCTTACAAAGATCTACCGCGTCCACTGTGAGGTTCCCGAGATATGTTTCGGGAACCGGAAAAGCTCTCTTCATGAGAGCTCCAAGGTTTTGATTGATATCTCAATAGAGTTTCGGCGACCATGGCGAAAGGGAAACACCCGGTTACATTCCGAACCCGGAAGTTAAGCCTTTCAGCGCCGATGGTACTGCACGGGAGACTGTGTGGGAGAGTAGGACGTCGCCGGACAATCTTTAGCGCGAGGCCGCTCCTTCGGGAGCGGCCTTGCTGCATTTCAGGCCAGAATCTTTTTGGCATTTTGATGGAAGGAACGGCTCATGGCAGAGTCGAGAAACCCCCGCCGAGACGGCGGGAAGCCAGCTGGCCGAGGCGCCGGCGGGGGAGCACGAGGCGGCAAACCTGCAGGTCAGGGCCGCGATCGTCGTGGCAGCGGTGATCCCGCACGTCGCGACGGCAAGCCGCGCACCGGCACGCCGCGATGGCAAGCCGACGACGCCACGTCGTGACGGCAAGCCGTACGAGGCTCGCCGCGACCGGCGCCAGGAAGAGGGCGACCGGACGGCAGCCCAGAAGATCTACGACGGTCCGCCGATCCCTGACGATGTCAGTGCGAAGGACCTCGACAAGCATGCTCGTCAGGCGTTGCAGAGCCTGCCCGAGAAGCTCGCGGACAAGGTTGCCCGTCACCTCGTGATGGCCGGCCTGCTGATCGCGGAGGACCCAGAGACGGCGCACCTGCACGCGCTCGCCGCCAAGGCCAGGGCGACCCGCACGGGACTCGTCCGCGAGGCCTGCGGCGAGACGGCATACGCGGCGGGAAAGTTCGCTGAGGCGTTGTCGGAGTTCCGCGCTGCCCGTCGGATGACAGGTGGCTACATGTACGCGCCGATGATGGCCGACTGCGAGCGCGCTCTGAAGCGCCCGGACAAGGCGATCGCGTACGACACCCCGGAGATTCGGAGCCAGCTGGACGACGCCGGCCAGATCGAGCTCTCGATCGTGGTGGCTGGCGCTCGCCGTGACCAGAAGCAGTACGACGCTGCCGTGCGGTTGCTCGAGACTGAGCCACTGCACACCAAGGGACGGTCGGAATGGGTGCCGCGGCTGCGCTATGCGTACGCCGATGCGCTGCTGGATGCCGGACGGCGTGAGGACGCGATCGAGTGGTTCCACCGCACGGTTGCCGTCGATGGCAACGGTCAGACCGACGCCGAAGAACGGCTCGCCTCGCTGGAGAAGCGTCCACAGGGCTGAAGCCGTCATGGCTTGTCCACAACGCGCGATGTGATGAATGCCCCCTGCCGCTGGCAGGGGGCATCGTCATGTCCATGACTGATGACAACAACCGCGTACATCTTGCGGGCCGGGTCTCGGCGGATCCTGAGACCCGTGTCCTTCCAAGCGGAGACGAGGTCGTCTCGTTCCGCCTGATCGTCCGTCGCAGCGCAGCTGCCCGGCGTCGATCCAAGCAGGTCGTCGACACGATCGAGTGCTCGGCGTGGAGCGTCGCGATGCGACGCACCGTGAGCCGGCTCGAGGCGGGCACAGAAGTCGAGGTGACGGGTGAGCTGCGCCGGCGATTCACGCGTGGCGCCATCAGCTTCGTCTCGGTGGACGTCGACTCCTGCCGGAAGCTCACCGTGCCGGCGGTAGCCTCGGGGGCATGACTCTGGGCTCGACGACACAATCGCTCAGCGCGCTCTATGACCTCGCAATGCTCGACCTGGATGGTGTCGTCTATGTGGGCCCGGACGCCGTGCCGGGAGCAGCCAAGGCGCTGGAGATCGCACGGGCGAACGGCATGCGGCTGGCATACATCACGAACAACGCGTCGAGGACGCCGCATGAGGTCGCCGAGCACTTGCGTGAGCTGGCGATGCCCGAGGTCAGCGATGGTGACGTCGTGACATCAGCACAGGCCGTGGCGCACCTGGTGGCCGATGCGGTGCCCGCTGGCTCGCCGGTGCTCCTGGTCGGCGGTGAAGGTCTGCGATCACCGCTGGAGGAACGCGGACTGCGGTGCGTGTCGAACTCTGGACGACGCTCCGGTCGCGGTCGTGCAGGGCTTCCATCCTGACGTCGGCTGGCGGCAGCTGTCCGAGGCGTCGTTCGCGATCCAGGCCGGGCTGCCCTGGTTCGCCAGCAACACCGACATGACGATCCCGACGTCGCGGGGGATCGCGCCTGGCAACGGGTCGCTGGTCCAAGCCATCCGCAACGCGACCGGAGCCTCACCGATCGTGGCGGGCAAGCCCGAGAAGGCGCTGTTCGACGAGACGATCGAACGCGTGGGAGGTCAGGATCCACTCGTCGTGGGAGACCGCCTCGACACCGATATCGACGGAGCGATCAACGCCGGCACCGACAGCCTCGCGGTCCTGACGGGCGTCAGCACGTTGCAGGAGATCATCGATGCCGCGCCCAAGCACCGGCCCACATTCGTCTCGGCAGATCTGGCCGGACTCAACGAGGCGCATGCCGAGATCGAGTACGACGCTGATCGGGCACGCTGCGGCTCCGCGATTGCGCTCGTGCGTGACGACGTGGTCAGCGTCGAGGCCGGCGATCCCATGAGCGTCGATGCGCTTCGCGCGGTGGTCGGACTCGCCTGGTCAGTGCGTGATCGCTCCAACGTGTCGGTGACCCTGGATGGGACACTGAAGCCATGAGCGAGTTCCCCGAAGGCATGAGCGAGTTCCCCGAGGACGAGATCCACGACGCCACGATCGATGACGTGGCGCGCGAGCCGGTCGAGGCGACCGGCCATGCCGACATCGATGGAGCGCTTGAGCGGCTGGACCGCCTCGACGACCTCGAGATCACGTCGCACCCTGAGGAGTTCGACGCGATTCACCGCGTGCTGCGTGAGTCCCTCGCCAACGCCGGCCGCGACGGGGACCTCCCGGAAAGCGCGTGACTGGATGACAAGACGGCTTCGGCTGGACGCCGAGCTCGTGCGCCGCGGCCTGGCCCGGTCGCGCGAGCATGCCGGAACCTTGATCGAGGAGGGCCAGGTCAAGGTCGCGGGCTCGGTCGCCACGAAGGCAGCGACGGGTGTCACGACCGACCAGGCGATCGTCGTTCGCGCGAGCAATGAGCCGACGTACGCCTCGCGTGGTGCGTACAAGCTGTTGGGCGCCCTCTCGGTCTTCGAACCGATGGGTCTGACGGTCGAAGGCAAGCGTTGTCTTGACGCCGGCGCATCGACGGGTGGATTCACCGATGTGCTGCTGCGCAAGGGCGCTCGCCAGGTGTGCGCGGTCGACGTCGGTTACGGCCAGCTCGTCTGGGCGCTGCAGTCCGATGAGCGCGTCGTGGTGTTCGACCGCACGAACGTACGCAATCTGGAGCCGGACGACATCGGCGGGCCGGTCGAGCTGATCGTCTCGGATCTGTCGTTCATCTCCCTTACGGTGGTCATGCCTGCCCTGACGAGGGTGTGCGAGCCGAGCAGCCCGGAAGGCGGAGGTGACATCGTGCTGATGATCAAGCCGCAGTTCGAGGTCGGCAAGAGCAATCTGGGCAAGAACGGTGTCGTGCGGGATCCGGCGTTGCACGCAGACGCCGTACATCGCGTGTGCCTGTCGGCGTATGAGCTGGGTTGGGGCACCAGGGCACTGGCACCGAGCCCGCTGCCGGGCCCGGCCGGCAATGTCGAGTACTTCTGCTGGTTGCGCAGCGATGCTGATCCGCCCAGTGAGGATGCAGCCCACGCAGTTGTGGCCGCCGGCCCGCTGGACACGACGACGGGAGAGAGCGCATGACTCGTCGAGTTCTGCTGATCGTGCACGTGGCTCGTGAGGAGGCCAGCAAGGTCGCCGCGGCATTCGCCGCGGATCTTCGCGCCGAGGGCGTCGATGTCTGCGTCCTCGACGCCGAGATGGAGACACTCCGGGCGGCCGGGTTGGAGAACGCTGGCGTGGTCACGGCCGAGCCCGGCGCCGCGAGCGGTTGCGAGCTCGCGGTCGTGTTCGGCGGCGACGGCACGATCCTGCGGGCCGCCGAGATGTGCCGGGGCACCAACACCCCAGTCCTCGGCGTCAACCTGGGGCATGTCGGATTCCTCGCCGAAGCCGATGTGGAGGACCTCCACGACGTGGTCCGCGGCGTTGTCGACGGCAGCTACACCGTCGAGGAACGCCTGACGGTCGACGTTTCGGTTACCGTCGGCGGTGAGGTCGTGGCAACCAACTGGGCGCTCAACGAGGCGTCGGTCGAGAAGGCGGCGCGCGAGCGCATGCTCGAGATCGTCGTCGAGATCGACGACAGGCCGGTGTCTCGGTGGGGATGCGATGGCGTCGTGTGCGCGACGCCGACCGGTTCGACCGCCTACAACTTCAGCGCCGGCGGGCCGATCGTATGGCCCGAGGTCTCCGCGCTCCTGATGGTTCCGATCAGCGCGCACGCCTTGTTCGCTCGCCCGCTCGTGGTCTCGCCCGACTCGACGTTGGCGATCGAGGTCGTGGGGGAGCACTCCACCGGTGTCCTGTGGTGCGATGGCCGACGCGCGGCGGATCTTCCCGTTGGTGCACGCGTCGAGGTCGTCAGGGGCAAGACCCCCGTGCGCTTGGCCCGCCTGCAGATTGCCTCGTTCGCCGATCGTCTGGTCCGCAAGTTCGACCTGCCGGTTGCCGGCTGGCGCGGCTCCGCCGAACGTCGTCAGAGGGGTGACGCCTGATGTGGCAGCACCTGCGTCTCTCATCGCTTGGCGTCATCGACTCGGCAGAGCTCGAGCTGTCCGAGGGCTTCACGGTCATCACGGGTGAGACCGGCGCCGGCAAGACCATGGTCGTCACGGCCCTGGGCCTGCTTCGCGGCGACCGCGCGGATCTGGGGCTCGTACGCCGGGGAGCCGACCAGGCCCGGGTCGAGGCGAGCATCGGTGTCCCCGCAGGCGCTGCGGCCACGGCGGCGGTCGAGGATGCCGGAGGCCAGATCGACGACGGCGTCGTGATCCTCGGCCGTGTCCTGTCGGCTCAGGGTCGGTCGCGCGCGATCGCCGGCGGGGCGACAGTGCCGGCGGCACTGCTGGCCGATGTGACGGACGAGCTCGTGGCGGTTCACGGCCAGTCGGACCAGCACCGCTTGCTCCGGGCGGCCGAGCAGCGCGCCGCCCTCGACCGGTTCGCCGGCGACACGTTTGCGGCCGCTGCGGAGGCCTACGCCCCGGCATACGCCCGGTGGCGCACCGTCGAACGTACGCTCCAGGAGTTGCGCACCCACGCACAGGAACGCGCCCGCGAGCTCGACGTCCTGCAGTTCGGTCTCGACGAGATCAACGAGGTCGAGCCCCAGGCAGGGGAGGACGAGCTCCTCAAGGTCGAGGAGAGCCGGCTTGCGCACTCCGAGTCCCTGGCTCGGGCCGCAGATCAGGCTCACCGCTTCCTGGTCGGCGACGCCGACCTCGACGCCGCGCGCACCCAGGTGGCCGATGCGTCGGCTGCACTGCGTGAGGCAACGGGCCACGACCCGGCACTCGACTCACTGGCTGAACGCGTGCTGGAGCTCGGCATCCTGCTCGACGACGTGGGCGCCGAGCTGGGAGCCTACTCCGCCGGTGTTGATCTTGATCCCGAGCGATTGGCCACGTTGCAGGACCGGCGCGCGGCGCTGGCCGGCCTCCAGCGCAAGTACGGTCCCACCCTCGACGATGTGCTGGCCTGGGCCGCCAAGAGCGCCGCCCGGCTGAGTGAGCTGGGCAACGACGACGAGACGGTCGCCGCGCTCGAGGCCGAGCAGGCTGAGCTCGCCCCCGAGGTGGCTCGGTTGGCCGGTGAGATGTCGGCCATCCGCACTGAGGCCGCCGCCCGCTTGTCGTCATTGGTCGACCAGGAGATTGCCCAGCTGTCGATGCCGTCTGCGCGTCTCGAGGTCCAGGTGACGGGTGATCCGGACGCCGTGCCGGGGCCGCACGGCATCGATGAGGTTGAGTTCCTGTTCGCGGCCAACAGCGGCACGGGGCTGCGGCCGCTGCACAAGGGCGCCAGCGGGGGAGAGCTCTCGCGGTTGATGCTGGCTCTTGAGGTGGTGCTCGCCGATCGCACGACAGTTCCGACCCTGGTGTTTGACGAGGTCGACGCCGGCATCGGTGGCAAGGCCGCTGTCGAGGTCGGACGGCGGCTGTCGCGCCTGGCTGAGCATGCCCAGGTCATCGCCGTCACGCACCTGCCTCAGGTCGCGGCGTTTGCCGACCACCATTTCGTGGTGTCCAAGGACGATGACGGCACCGTCACGAGCAGCTCGGTCCTTGAGCTCGACGAGCACAGCAGGGTCGACGAGCTCGCCCGCATGCTGGCCGGCCAGGAAGACTCGGCGACGGCCCAGGCCCACGCCAGAGAGCTGCTGGATCTCGCTCGGGGATGACCTGAGTTCTGGCTGAGAATCCCCTCACGCCAGCGATCGCAGGAGGTGTCCCAACTCTTTTGGCGACACGCCGCGGGAGCGCGCAAATCGATCCGCCTCAGCGGGAAGCATGGGCGGCGATGGCCATCAGGAAGCACAAGAGACCCAGTTCACCCGAAGTGGCGGGGGTCGTCGGCACCGTACGTTTCGCGCAACGGGACAGCGATCTCGCGTCCCTGCACGAAGGCGACATCGCCGTCGTCGACCAGCCCGAGCTCGACGCTCGTCAGGCGCAGGAGCTCATCGACCGCCGCGTACGCGCCGTGCTCAACGCAGCCCTGTCGAGCAGCGGCCGCGTGCCCAACGTCGGACCGCAGATGCTGTCACGCGCGGGCATCCTGCTCGTCGACATCGGCAGCGAGGCCGTGTGGTCGAAGCTCAAGAACGGCGAGAAGGTACGCATCGAGGACGGCAAGGTGATGCGCGACGAGATCGTCGTGATCACGCGGAACCGAGCTCGACGAGGCTCGCGCCACGGCAGCCCTCGCAGAAGCCGAGTCCGGCCTCGCAACCAAGCTGGACTCGCTGGCCGCCAATGCCACGGACTACATCCAACGCGAGCAGACGATGTTGCTCGACGGGGCCACGTGTCCCGCGCATCCGCACCAAGCTGCGCGGCCGAGCGGTCGTCGTGGTCTCCCGGGCATACGACGACGAGGCGGACCTGCGAGGCCTGCGCCGATACATCCGCGACGACGACCCCGTGCTCATCGGCGCCGGCGCAGGCGCCGACGTCCTCCTGAAGGCTGGGTATGTTCCGGCGCTGGTGATCGGCGCGCTCGACAACCTGTCGGACGCCGCGATCCGCGCGGCTGGTGAGGTCGTCGTGACGACGTCATCGGGCTTGGTCGACACTCCCGAGCGGCTCGAACGGCACGGCAAGGAGATCGTGACGTTCGTGTCGACGGGCGCCGACGACGACCTGGCGATCGTGCTGGCGGACACCAACGAGGCTGCGGTCATCGTGCACGCAGGGGCACCCGCGACGCTGTCGAAGCTCCTCGAGCGCCCGCCGACCGATGTCGCACGGATGTTCGTGGCGCGCCTCCGGGCCGGCGCCAAGATCGTCGACGCCAAAGCGGTCAACCATTTCACCTCCCAGCGGTTCGCGCTGTGGCCCGTGCTGCTCCTGCTCGCCGCCGGCATCGCAGCCGTCACCGTCTCGATCGCCGTCACCCCGGTCGGCAACGACTGGTTCGACTCCCTCGGCGATCGTCTCGCCGATCTCGGCACCTGGATCAAAGGACTTTTCTCGTGATCAACTTCCGCTTCCATCTCGTCTCGATCGCCGCGATCCTCCTTGCGCTGGCGGCCGGGGTCGCCCTGGGCTCGGGACCTCTCGATGACACCGGCGACTCATTGCGCGGCGACGAAGCGGCGAACCAGCAGGCCGCCGATCCGGGGCTGGCCGCATTCGAGTCCGGCTATGCCGGACGTACGTCGACCGCCCTGCTCAAGGACAAGCTCAAGGGCCAGACCGTCGTGATGCTGACGGTGCCGGGCACCAGCGCCGCCGAGGTCAAGGGCGTCTCGTCCAACCTCGAGGCGGCCGGCGCCGAGGTCACTGGTGAGGTCAACCTCACGAGCAAGCTTCTGGACGCATCGGGTCGTCAGTTCGCCGAGGGCGTGGCCCAGCAGGCCGCGTCGGACGTACCAGGTGTCGACGCGGCCGGAGACAGCTACGGCCGGATCGGTTCGGCCTTGGGCCGCGCGCTGCTGGCCGACAAGGCTGCGGCACCTGACCAGACAGCCGGCACGATCCGGTCGGCGTTCGCCGAGGGCAAGCTCATCACGCTGACGAAGGCACCCAAGAAGCTCGCGACGCTCGCGGTTCTCGTGACGGGCCCGGAGCGTACGGGTGGTTCGGACCAGAGCGGTGTCATCGCCGCGCTGGCCGGGGCGCTCAACGGCAGCGGCAAGGGAGTCGTCGTCGCTGGACCGTCGTCGTCGAGCACCGACGGCGGCGCGGTCAAGGCCGTCCGCGACAGCGACTTCGCCACCGAGGTCTCGTCGGTCGACGTGACCGACACCGCAGCGGGCCGCGTCGTCACGGCGCTCGTGGCGGCTGCGCAGGCAGCGGGGCAGTCCCGGCGCCTGGGGCACGTCCCGCAGTGGCAGCGGTGCGGTACCCGCCAGCTGATCTCGTATGTGGGGGAGCCGACACGTGTGTCGTTGGGCTCAACGTGTGTTCTGTTGGTAGGCTGGAATCCCGTGGAGGCCTGATGCAATTAGTGCATCACGAGCGCTCGACATTCTGATTCGACCACGGGAGTCACCTTGGCAGGTAACGCGGTTACCAAACATGTTTTCGTCACCGGCGGGGTCGCATCCTCGCTCGGCAAGGGTCTGACCGCATCTTCCCTCGGGCGACTGCTCAAGTCACGCGGACTGCGCGTCACGATGCAGAAGCTCGACCCCTACCTCAACGTCGATCCCGGGCACGATGAACCCGTTCCAGCACGGTGAGGTCTTCGTGACCGACGACGGTGCCGAGACCGACCTCGACGTGGGCCACTACGAGCGGTTCCTCGACGTCGACCTGTCAGGCAAGGCCAACGTCACGACGGGCCAGGTCTACCAGGAGGTCATCGCCAAGGAGCGCCGCGGCGACTACCTCGGCGACACCGTGCAGGTCATCCCGCACATCACGAACGAGATCAAGGCCCGCATCCGTGCGATGGCGGGCCCCGATGTCGACGTCGTGATCACCGAGATCGGCGGCACGGTCGGCGACATCGAGTCCCTGCCGTTCCTCGAGGCTGCTCGTCAGGTACGCCATGACGTCGGCCGCGGCAACGTGTTCTTCCTGCACGTGTCGCTGGTGCCCTACATCGGCCCGTCGGCCGAGCTCAAGACCAAGCCCACGCAGCACTCGGTCGCCGCGCTGCGGTCGATCGGCATCCAGCCCGACGCCATCGTGTGCCGCGCCGACCGCGACATCCCGACCAGCATGAAGCGCAAGATCTCGCTGATGTGCGACGTCGACGAAGAGGCCGTCATCACCGCCAGCGACGCGCCGTCGATCTACGACATCCCCAAGGTGCTGCACAGCCAGGGCCTCGACGCGTACGTCGTGCGTCGCCTCGACCTGCCGTTCCGCGATGTCGACTGGACGCAGTGGGACGAGCTGCTGCGCCGCGTGCACCACCCGGCCGAGGAGCTCACGATCGCGCTGGTCGGCAAGTACGTCGACCTGCCCGATGCCTATCTCTCGGTCGGCGAGGCTCTGCGGGCCGGTGGATTCGCGCACGACGCAAAGATCAACCTGCGCTGGGTGCCGTCCGACGACTGTGAGTCGGCGGCCGGCGCTGCGCACAACCTCCACGACGTCGACGGCATCTGTGTGCCGGGCGGCTTCGGCATTCGCGGCATCGAGGGCAAGCTCGGCGCCCTGACGTACGCCCGCGAGCGCGGCATCCCGGTGCTGGGCCTGTGCCTCGGCCTGCAGTGCATGGTCATCGAGTACGCCCGCAACGTGGCCGGCATCGACGGTGCCAGCTCGCTCGGAGTTCGACCCGCAGACGCCCAACCCGGTCATCGCCACGATGGCCGAGCAGCTGGAGATCGTCGACGGCGCCGGTGACCTCGGCGGCACGATGCGCCTGGGTCTCTACCCGGCCATGCTGCAGCCGGGCAGCATCATCGCGGAGCTCTACGGCGCCGACAAGATCGAGGAGCGCCACCGGCACCGCTACGAGGTCAACAACTCGTACCGGGCCAAGCTCGAGGCGGCCGGCCTGGTGTTCAGCGGCACGTCGCCGGACGCCAACCTCGTCGAGTTCGTCGAGCTGCCGCGCGAGGTGCACCCCTACTACGTCGCCACGCAGGCTCACCCCGAGCTGCGCTCGCGCCCGACTCGGCCGCACCCGCTGTTCTCCGGACTGGTCGGCGCCGCCCTGGCTCGACAGCTCGAGATGCGGCTGCCGGTCGACGAGCAGGCGAAGGCGGACGCATGAGCGAGACAGCACCCGCGACTGCCGGGTGAGCTGGCCGACGGGGACTCGCTGAGCGACTCCGACCACTCGTGGCCGGTGAGCTCGAGCGAGGTCAAGTACGAGAGTCCCTACGTCAGCCTGCGCATCGACACGATCGTCGACCCCACCGGCGGCGAGCACGGACGGGCCGTGGTGCAGCCCAACGGCGCGATCGGCGTGCTGGCGATCGACGAGCACGACCGCGTCCTGCTTGGTCGAGCAGTATCGCCACCCGGTCGGCCGCCGACTGCTCGAGCTGCCCGCCGGCACGCTGGACGTCGACGGGGGAGTCGGCGATCAACGCGGCCAAGCGCGAGCTCGCCGAGGAAGCCGACATCGCGGCCGAGCACTGGGAGTCGATCCTGCACCTGTTGGCCACACCGGGCTACTCGACCGAGGCGTGGGAGGTGTTCCAGGCGACCGGCCTCAGCGCCGTACCGCACGCCGACCGCACCGAGCGTGAGGCCGAGGAAGCCGACATGGTGCAGTGGTGGCTGCCGTTCGACGAGGCCGTCGACGCGGTGCTCTCCGGACGCATCACCGACTCGCTCACGGTCGCGGGGATCCTCGCCGCGCAGGTGCTGCGCAGCAGATGACAACCGATGTGGAGCGGGCGGTCCAGGACTACCTGAGCCATCTCAGCGTCGAACGCGGCCTCGCCGACAACACGCTCCACTCCTATCGCCGCGACCTGCGGCGCTACCTCGAGTTCTTGCACACGCGCGAGCTGACGGACCCGTCCGCGATCACCGAGAACGACATCGCGGCGTTCCTCGGCTCGCTGCGCACCGGCGACCCCGATCATGTGTCGCTCGGCACGGCGAGCGCCGCCCGTACGATCGTCGCGGTCCGCGGCCTGCACCGGTTCCTGCTGCGCGAGCAGATCGTGGCGACCGACGTCACTGCGGCGATCAAGCCGCCCCGTCCCGCATCGAGGCTGCCCAAGGCGCTGCCGCTGTCCGACATCGAGTCGATCCTCGACGCGGCCGGAGCGCCGGGCACGACGCTGGCATCGCGCGATCGTTCACTGCTGGAGGTGCTGTACGGCACGGGTGCCCGGATCTCCGAGGCCGTCGGCCTGGACCTCGACGACCTGGACCTCGAGGAGTCGACCGTCCTCCTGCGAGGCAAGGGTGGCAAGCAGCGCATCGTGCCCCTGGGCTCGTACGCCCGGCAGTCGCTGCTCGACTACCTGACCGCGTCACGACCCGGCGCTGGTGTCGGCCAAGACGAGCACGCCCGCGGTGTTCCTCAACGCCCGCGGCGGCCGGCTGTCGCGACAGAGCGCGTGGACCGTGCTGACCCGCGCTGCGGAGCGTGCCGGGGTGGCTGCCGACGTGTCGCCGCACACGCTGCGGCACTCGTTCGCGACGCACCTGCTCGACGGCGGAGCCGACGTCCGCGTGGTGCAGGAGTTGCTGGGGCACGCCTCTGTGACGACGACCCAGATCTACACGTTGGTGACCGTCGAGAAGCTCCGCGAGATCTATGCGACGGCCCATCCGCGGGCGACGAGATAGGTTCTTGCTGCGATCTCGGCGAGCGTGCCGCGACATCGTCCGCAGGCGGTCGTCAAGTCGACTTTTCGCGGTAGAGTTGCGCTCGTCCGCCGGTCGAGGTCGAGTGCAGGGGTAGCCGATGAGCAAGGAACTGGGACCGACCGGAAGGCCACTGCCGAACTTCCCGAAGCCCCAGCCACGCAAGGCCGGACAGCCCGCGACGATCATCGCGATGTGCAACCAGAAGGGTGGCGTCGGCAAGACCACGACGACCATCAACCTCGGTGCCGCGCTCGTCGAGACCGGCCGCAAGGTGCTGCTCGTCGACTTCGATCCGCAGGGCTCGATGACCGTCGGCCTCGGCGTCAGCGCGCACGAGCTCGACCAGAGCATCTATCACGTCCTGATGGACCGCGAGATCTCGATCAAGGACCTGATCATGCCGACCGGCGGTCGACGGACTCGACCTCGTGCCGTCCAACATCGACCTGTCCGCCGCCGAGATGCGGCTCGTGACCGAGGTCGGTCGTGAGCAGGTGCTGGCCCGCGTGCTCAAGCCGATCCGCAAGGACTACGACGTCATCCTGATCGACTGCCAGCCGTCGCTCGGCCTGCTGACGGTCAACGCGCTGACCGCGGCCGACGGCGTCCTGGTGCCGCTCGAGTGCGAGTACTTCGCGCTGCGCGGCGTGGCGCTGCTCAAGGACACGATCGAGAAGGTCCGCGACCGCACCAACGACGACCTGCAGATCATCGGCCTGCTCGGCACGATGTACGACAGCCGCACGCTGCACGGCAAGGAGGTCCTCGCGACCCTCGTCGAGGGCTGGGGCGACCTGGTCTTCCACACCGTCATCCGCCGCACCGTGAAGTTCTCCGACTCGACCGTCGCGGGCGAGCCCATCACGGAGTACGCCACGACATCCCCGGGCGCCGAGTCATACCGGCAGCTCGCGAGGGAGGTACTCGTTCGATGCCCCGACGCGTGACCGCTTCGTCGGGCGGGACCGGCAAACGCCCCACCATGCCGGGCGCGGATGAGCTCTTCAGGGCCACGGCCCCGGCACCCGCCGCCGAGGAGGGTGACGCCGACGCCGCCGTGCCGGCCAGCGGCCGGGTCAAGCACGACGAGAAGATGACGGTCTACGTCACCGCCGCAGAGCTTCTCGCCGTCGAGCAGGCCAGGCTCAAGCTCCGCAGCGAGCTGGGCCGCAGCGTCGATCGCGGACGGTTCGTACGGGCGGCGCTCGCGCTTGCGCTGGCCGATCTCGAAGCCCGCGGCACCGACAGCGACGTCGCCCGGCGATTGAGCGAGTCGTGACGATCGCGGACGTCGACGAGTCCGCACCGTCCGGATTCTCCGTCGGCCTCACCAACTTCGAGGGTCCGTTCGACCTGCTGCTGCAGCTGATCTCCAAGCACCAGCTCGACATCACCGAGGTCGCGCTGTCCAAGGTGACCAGCGACTTCATCGCCTACATCAAGGAGCTCGGCGACGACCTCGAGCAGACCACGAGCTTCCTGCTGGTCGCCTCGACGCTGCTCGACCTCAAGACCGCGCGGCTGCTGCCGCAGGCCGAGGTCGAGGACGAGGAGGATCTGGCGCTGCTCGAGGCGCGCGACCTGCTGTTCGCCCGGCTCATGCAGTACCGCGCGTTCAAGCAGGTCGCCGGCGTCATCGCCGCCCGCCTCGCCGAGGAGCAGAAGCGGTTCCCGCGCATCGTGTCGCTCGAGCCACGCTTCGCCGACCTGCTGCCCGAGGTGCTGATCTCGATCGGCCCCGAAGAGCTGGCTCAGCTTGCTGCGGCGGCGTTCGAGGCCAAGCCCGTGCCGATCCTCTCGCTGGCGCACCTGCACGCCCCGCAGGTCAGCGTCCGGGAGCAGGCGCACCTCGTGGTCGACCAGCTGCGCCGCAAGGGCGAGATGACGTTCCGCGCGCTGACCGCGGACGCGCCGGACCTGATGACCAAGGTCGCCCGCTTCCTCGCCGTGCTCGAGCTGTTCCGCGAGGGCGTCCTCGCGTTCGAGCAGGCGACTCCGCTGGGTGACCTGCACGTACGCTGGACCGGCACCGATGACGGCGACATCGACGTCGGCGACGAGTTCGACGAGCCGATGGTGGCACCCGACGACGTACCCGTCGTCGAGGACAGCGACGAGCAACCCGACAGACGACGACCCCGAGAGCAGTGATGACTGACCAGCACGTACCCACCGGCCCGCACGAGCTCGAGCTGGAGATGCTCGACCTCCGGCCAGCGCTCGAGGCGGTGCTGATGGTCGCGGACCAGCCGCTCGACCACCTGACCCTCGCGCAGGCCGTCGGTCACCCGCCGGTCGACGTCGAGCAGGCGCTGGCCGAGCTCGCCGAGCGAGTACACCGAGCAGGGACGCGGCTTCGAGCTGCGCAACATCGCCGGCGGCTGGCGGTTCTTCACCCGCGAGGAGTTCGCGGGCGCGGTCGAGCGGTTCATCCTCGACGGCCAGCAGGCCCGGCTGACCCAGGCGGCGCTCGAGACGATGGCTGTCGTGGCATACCGGCAGCCCATCAGCCGGTCGCGCATCTCGGCGATCCGCGGCGTCAACGTCGACGGGGTCGTCCGTACGCTCGTGACGCGCGGCCTGATCGAGGAGGACGGCGTCGACGCGGAGAGCGGCGCGATCCTCTACCGCACGACCAGCTACTTCCTCGAGCGCATGGGACTCGGCAGCCTCGACGAGCTGCCCGACATCGCCGGCCACCTGCCGGAGCTCGAGGACATGGAGGACGAGGTCCTCGCCGGCGCCGAGGACGCGCTCGGCGAGCTGGCGAGCCAGGAGCCGATCGGCGACGAGGCGCCTGAGGCCGAGGCACCGAGGCCGAGTCGACCTCGGTCGCCGGAGGCACCTGAGGCCGACGAGCCGGACGACGACTCGCGTGGCTGAGATCCGGCTGCAGAAGGTCCTCGCCCAGGCCGGCATCGGCAGCCGGCGACGCTGCGACGACATGATCGCGAGCGGCCGGGTCGAGGTCAACGGCGAGATCATCGACACGATGGGCGCACGGGTCGACCCGATGACCGACGTCATCCGGGTCGACGGCAAGCGCATACCGCCGCCCAGCGAGCACGCGTACGTCATGCTCAACAAGCCCCGCGGCGTCGTCACGTCGATGGCCGACGAGCGCGGTCGCCCCGACCTGTCGACGATCGTGGCAGGCCGCGAGGATCGCCTGTTCCACGTCGGGCGTCTCGACACCGACACGTCCGGGCCTGCTGATCCTGACCAACGACGGCGACCTGGCGCACAAGCTGGCGCACCCGTCGTTCGAGATCACCAAGACGTACGTCGCACTGGTCGACGGCACGGTGCCCGACAGCCTCGGCGCCAAGCTCAAGGCCGGCATCGAGCTCGACGACGGCCCGGCGCAGGTCGACCGGTTCCTCGTCAAGGACACGCTCGCGCGGCCGCTCGCTGGTCGAGCTCGACATCCACATGGGCCGCAACCGCATCGTCCGGCGGCTGCTCGACGCGGCCGGGCACCCCGTACGCGAGCTGACCCGCACGGCGTTCGGTCCGCTGCACCTCGGCGGGCTGTCGGCCGGCGCGATGCGCGACCTGACCCGCGATGAGCTCGGTGCCCTGTTCGATAGCGTTGACCAGTGACCACTGCACTTGACCGGACCGGTCCTGGTGATCGGCTGCGGGCTCATCGGTACGTCCGCCGCACTCGCGCTGGTCGAGTCAGGCGTCGAGGTGCACCTCGAGGACATCCGGACGTCCAACCTCGAGCTCGCCGTCTCCCGTGGAGCCGGCACGGCCGACCCGGTCGAGGCCCCGACGCTCGTCATCGTCGCGGTGCCTCCGGCCGAGGTCGTCGACACGGTCCGCCGGGTGCTCAAGGACTGGCCGGCCGCGGCGGTCACCGACGTGGCCAGCGTCAAGTCCGACCTGCAGCAGCAGATCGCGGCAGCTGGCCGGCAGCGAGCGTTACGTCGGCAGCCACCCCATGGCAGGCAGCGAACGATCCGGCCCGATGGCCGCCTCGTCGCGCCTGTTCGAGGGCCGGCCGTGGGCCGTCACGACCGCGCCGGGCACCGACCAGGACGCGATCGACCTGCGTGGTCCGGCTCGCCGAGGTCGTCGGGGGAGTGCCGCTCGTCATGGACGCCCCTGACCACGACCGCGCGGTGGCGCTCGTCTCGCACGTGCCGCACATCCTGTCGGTGCTGACCGCGGCGCAGCTCAACGGCGCACCGGGCGAGCACCTGGCGCTGGCCGGGCCCGGGCCTGCGCGACGTCACGCGCATCGCCGGCAGCGACATCGCGCTGTGGCAGGACATCCTCGGCGCCAACGCCGGCCAGGTCCGCGCCGTGCTCCAACACGTACGCGAGGACCTCGACCGCGTCATCGACTCGATCGGCGCCGACACCGACCGCCTGGGCCGCGTGCTCCAGTCCGGCCAGGACGGCACGCGCCTGATCCCGGGCAAGCACGGCGACAAGGTCGCGGACCTGGCGACGGTGTTCGTCTCGGTGCCCGACCGACCCGGCGAGCTGCCGCGCCTCATGGCGCACACGGGCGAGGCCGGCGTCAACATCGAGGACATCCGCATCGACCACGAGCTCGGCCGCCCGGTCGGCCAGGTCGAGATCGCCGTCGTGGCGGCTTCGGCCGATACGCTCGTCGAGGCACTGACCGCACGCGGCTGGTCCGCATACCGCTAGACAGCACCCAAGGAGTGGCACACGTGAGCAAGCCCCTGGTCGTGGCGATCGACGGACCGTCTGGTTCGGGCAAGTCGAGCACGTCTCGAGGCGTCGCCGACCGCTTGTCGCTGGACTATCTCGACACCGGTGCGATGTACCGCGCGATGACGTGGGCACTCCTCGCAGCGTGGAGTCGACCTGCAGGACCCCGAGGCGATCGCCAAGGCAGCCGACGACGTACGCCTGACGTCGGGCACCGATCCGCTCGATCCCACGATCCACGTCGACGGCACCGACGTCGCCGACCCGATCCGCAGCGACGAGGTCACCGGCTCGGTCAGCCTCGTGGCGGCGGTGCCGCGCGTGCGCGAGATGCTGGTCGACCTGCAGCGCGACACGATCGCGGCGAGTGACGGGATCGTCGTCGAGGGCCGCGACATCGGCTCGACCGTCGCGCCGGACGCAACGGTCAAGATCTACCTGGTCGCCGACCCGGCCGCACGGGCTGCCCGCCGGGCGCTCGAGACCGGAGCAGTCGACACCGCAGCGATGGAGCTCGCGCTCGCGCGGCGCGACGAGATCGACTCCAACCGCGCCGCGTCACCGTTGACGAAGGCCGAGGGTGCCGTCGTGGTCGACGGCACCTACCTGACGCTCGAAGAGGTCATCGACACCATCGTCGGGATCGTCGAAGCCGCACGATGACCGCGGCCGCTGGGTTGCCCGAGGGCGGGCTGCGTCTCGTCCGGCGCCTCGCCCGCGGGCACTTCACGCGGCGCTGGGACATCCACGAGCACGGCCGGGAGCACGTCCCGCAGCACGGGAGCGGTGATCCTCGCGAGCAACCACATCGGCTGGCTCGACGGGCCGCTGCTGTTCATCACGGCGCCCCGGCCGCCGCACGCGCTGGTCAAGGAGGAGGAGTTCCACGGTCGCACTGGCCGCCTCCTGCGGTTCGTCGGCCAGATCAAGGTCAGCAGGACCCGCAACGACACCGGCGCCATACGCCGCTCGGTGCAGGCGCTGGCGGCCGGACAGGTCGTGCTGATCTATCCCGAGGCGACGCGCGGCAGCGGCGAGTTCGAGAACTTCAAGAACGGTGTGGCCTACCTGGCGCTGGTCTCCGGAGCCCCGGTCGTACCGATCGCGATCTTCGGGACCCGCCAGCCCGGCGAGCCCGCAGACGCCCGTCCGGCCAAGGGAACCCGCCTGGACATCGTCTATGGAGAGCCGATCCAGCTGCCGATGCAGGTTTGGCCGCGAGATCGTGGGACAATGGCAGACGCAGGTGATCAGATCCGCGATCACCTGCGTGCTCATGTCTCCCGGGCCAAGTCAGTGCTCAAGCGCGACCTCCCCGGCCCCCTTCCGACAGGATCCACCGATGGCTGACGTTGTACCCGTTCTCGCTGTGATCGGGCGCCCCAACGTCGGCAAGTCGACCCTGGTCAACCGCATCATCGGTCGCCGCGAAGCCGTCGTCGAGGACGTGCCCGGCGTGACCCGTGACCGCGTGTCGTACGACGCGGTGTGGAACGGCCGTGCGTTCACGGTCGTCGACACCGGCGGCTGGGACCCCGACGCCCGTGGTCTGGCCGAGCGCATCGCGGCCCAGGCCGAGATCGCGATCCAGGTCGCCGACGCCGTGCTGTTCGTCGTGGATGCCACGGTCGGCATCACCGACGTCGACGAGAAGGTCGTCCGCATCCTGCGCGCCGCCAAGAAGCCCGTCGTGCTCGCCGCCAACAAGGTCGACGACCAGCGCGCCGAGGCCGAGGCCGCGGGCCTGTGGAACCTCGGGCTCGGCGAGCCGTACCCCGTCTCCGCCCTGCACGGCCGGGGGAGCGGCGACATGCTCGACGCCGTGCTCGAGGCGCTGCCCAGCCCGCCGCCTGAGGACTTCGACGCCCCGCAGGGACCCCGCCGGGTCGCGATCGTCGGCAAGCCCAACGTCGGCAAGTCCAGCCTGCTCAACCGGCTCGCCGGTGAGGAGCGCGTCGTCGTCGACGATGCCTCCGGCACCACGGTCGACCCGGTCGACGAGATCGTCACGCTGGGCGGTCGCACCTGGAACTTCATCGACACCGCGGGCATCCGCCGGCGCGTACGCGATGCGTCGGGCCACGAGTACTACGCCAGCCTCCGCACGAGCTCGGCGATCGACCGGGCCGAGGTCGCCGTCGTCATCATCGACGGCAGCCAGCCGCTCACCGAGCAGGACACCCGCATCATCAGCTCGGTCGCCGAGGCCGGCCGCGCGCTGATCGTCGCGTTCAACAAGTGGGACCTCGTCGACGAGGAGCGCCGCTACTACCTCGAGCGCGAGATCGAGCGTGAGCTCGTGCAGGTGCCGTGGGCGCCGACGATCAACATCACGGCTCGCACGGGCTGGCACGTCGACCGGCTCGTACGCGCGCTGGATGCCGCCCTCGAGGGCTGGGAGACCCGCGTGACGACGGGAGCGCTCAACGCGTTCCTCGGCCGTCTGGTCGCCGAGCACCCGCACCCGGTCCGCGGTGGCAAGCAGCCCAAGATCATGTTCGGCACGCAGGCGTCGACGGCGCCGCCGACATTCGTGCTGTTCACCTCGGGCAAGCTCGAGGCGTCATACATGCGGTTCATCGAGCGTCGGCTCCGCGAGGAGTTCGGCTTCGTCGGGATCGCCGATCCACCTGCAGCAGCGCCCGCGCAAGAAGCGTGAGCGTCGCTGATCCTCAGTCTGTGAGGCGTGGCAGGCGGTATTGCACGTATGCCGACAGATGGATCACGTGGAAGCCGCCTACGACAGCCACAGGAATCAGGTAGTACTCCAGGCTGCCGTCGATGACGAAGAAGAAGTCGATCTCGTCGGGATCGTAGATGCGTCGCACAGTCCCAGTGCTCGAAAGCCACGCCACCCAAGAGTTGTTCGCTCGAACCGTTCCAGTCTTGACCTGGATCCTCATTGGTTTGTCGCCGACGACCAGCAGATCGTATCTGCAGGGTTCGAGAGGCCACGACACGTCGTATCCACACAGGGCAAACCAAGCGGCTGCCAACATCGACCCGGCGCGCGGGAGGTGGACAGGGTCTGGACGTGGGGTCGAGTACAGGCAGTTGCGCAGTGGGTCCCTCTGGTCTGGAGGTGTCCGATGTCCAGAGAAAGCCTGACCGCGTGGGCCTTGAACGTTGCTTGCCAGGAGCCGCCCCTGAGGCCCAAGGCATCGGCGACTTGCGACCACGAGTTCGACGCTCGCACGGCTGCTGCCAGCTGCTCGTCTGTCCAGCGACGTTGTCCGGTGAAGTGGCTGTGATCAAGCTGGAGCGCGTCTGCACTTTGCCGAACGGCGCGGATGGCTGATCCAGACGTGGCATTGAGGCCGAGGGCTCGGAGCACTCCGCGCCACGAGCGGGACTGGGCGACCGCGACTGCAAGGGCGTTGTCTGAATAGGGCGGGGTGCGGCTCACTCCTCGATCCTGCCTTCGACTTCTGACACTCGTTGAGCGGCGATGAACCTCCTCGCCACGTCCGCTCATTTGGGCGTTCGAGGCTGCCGAGCCGGTGCAGTCCGGCGGGTTGCCATACGGTAACCTCGTTGCGTCGCGGGCTGTAGCGCAGCTTGGTAGCGCACTTGACTGGGGGTCAAGGGGTCGCAGGTTCAAATCCTGTCAGCCCGACGTTGTGATCTCACCGAGATCGGAGTCCCGGACCTGCGAAAGCGGGTCCGGGACTTTCTGGTTCCTGGGTTCGGTCGTCACGGTCTGGACCGTCGCAAGGACCCCGAAACGACCTACAATGAAGGCATGAACACGATCCATCTCACCGATGCGGAGCTCGAGATGGCCCATCACGCGCTCCGTGCCTACAGCCTCGCCTTCGGTCACGACGAGGCCGACACGCTGGCCGAGATCAACCGGGTGATTGTGAAGCTTCGCGCCGCCGAGCCCGAGGTCGAGGAATCCACCTTCATCGCGTGACCACGGACCCAGATCCACGGCGAACGGCAGTCGCTCGCCCAGCTTCCGTCGGCCCTGACCAAAGGAGCTGAGTGCCATGTTCGCCAAGGCAGGAGATCGTCTGGTCATCCACGGTCACCACGTCGGTGAGCCGGACCGGGAAGCGGAGATCCTCGAGGTGCGTCACGAGGACGGCAGCCCGCCCTACGTCGTCAGGTGGTCGGACACCGGCCACGAGGGCCTGATGTTCCCTGGCCCGGACGCCTCTGTCCATCAGGCCGAGGACGAGAATCCCGGCTGAAGCCTCGTCCGTTTCGACGGACCCGCCATGACCTCGGGCATACAGTTGCCTGCATGACCGACGAGCCCACACCCATCGCGTACACGGCCCTCGAGCCCGGTACGCCCGTGCAGTCCAGTGACGGCCAGCAGTTCGGCACGGTCGCTGCCGTGCTGGTGGTCGAGGAGGTCAGCGTCTTCGACGGCGTCGTCGTCGAGACACCAGCTGGCGCACGATTCGTCGACGCTGACCACATCGGCACGATCACGACGGCATACGTACGCACGACGTTGTCGGCGGACGAGGCGGCGCAGCTGCCCGAGCCCGACGACAGCACTCCGGTCTTCCGCGCGGACGCGAGGGATGACACCGGCAGCTCGCTGTCGGATCGTTTCGGCCGGATGTTCGGCCGCGGCAAGTGGAAGCGCGAGGAGTAGCGCTCAGCTCTCCTCGGGCACCGTGTCGGCGTGCCGGTGCGCGACCTTCCACTCGCCGTCCTCGCGTCGATAGATCTGCGTGGACCGCAGCGTGTAGGTCCGAGGTTCGCCGTTGATCGACGACGACGTGTGCTCGTAGCCGACCGTGTACGCCATGTCGCCCTGCACGTCGGCGGCGACGACCTCGTACGCGTATGACGTGCAGTTCGCGAACGTCGTCTCCAGCTGACGGAACAGGTCCCGGACCTCCTGCTGACCGGTCGCGGACTGCCAGGCGCCCAGCACTGTCACCGGCTCGTTGGTGGACCAGATCGCCGCGCGCTGTGCGGCATCGCCGTTGTGCAGGGCCAGCTCTGCATCCCGAAGGCGGGTCTCGACCCAGCCCAGGAACTCGTCGCGATCGCTCATGTCGTACCTCCGAGGCTCAGCCCCTCTTCGATTGAAACCCCGGATCCCGTGTGGCACAAGCGCTTCGCGGGCCGGTCGAGGAAGGGACGCACCGGCACGAGAGGATGTGGTCATGCCACTCAGCGCGATCGCCATCTTCTGCGGATCCAGCTTCGGCAACGACCCGGCCTACGCCGAGGCGGCCCGGCACACCGGACGTACGCTCGCCGAGCGCGGCATCACGGTCGTCTACGGCGGCGGCCACGTCGGCTTGATGGGCACCGTCGCGGATGCGGCGCTGGAGGCCGGCGGGCGGGTCATCGGGGTCATCCCGCGGCAGCTCGACGACCGCGAGCTCGCGCACCACGGACTCACCGAGCTGCACGTGGTCGAGTCGATGCACGAGCGCAAGGCGTTGATGGCCGAGCTCTCGGACGCGTTCATCGCGCTGCCCGGCGGCGCAGGCACGCTCGAGGAGATCGCCGAGCAGTGGACGTGGGCCCAGCTGACGATCCACACCAAGCCCTCCGGATTCCTCGATGTGGCCGGCTTCTGGTCGCCGATGCGTGAGCTTCTCGACGGGATGGTCGGCTCCGGCTTCGTACGCGAGGAGCAGTCCGGCATCGTGTCGTTCGCCGATGACCTCGACACCTTGCTCACGATGCTTGGCTGCTCCGCCGTCATGGACCGACAAGTGGGGTCGGGCGAACGACGAGGTTCCCGCAGCCGTGACGCCGCCCGTCATCCATGTCGCGGCGGCGCTGACGGTCGATGCCGACGGCCGCGCGTTGATGGTGCGCAAGCACGACACGACGGTGTTCATGCAGCCCGGCGGCAAGATCGAACCGGGGGAGAGTCCGCTGGACTGCCTTCGTCGTGAGCTGTTCGAGGAGCTGGGCCTCGACCTGGCCGCTGACGCGTTCACCTGGGTCGGCACGTTCGAGGAGGACGCCGCCAACGAGCCCGGTCACCGAGTGCTGGCAGAGGTCTTCAGCCTGACGATCGACGCGACGACACCGGTCGTCGCCGCTGAGATCGCCGAGAGCATCTGGGTCGATCCGGCCGCGCCGGGCGACATCGACCTCGCGCCGCTCAGCAGCCAGGCGCTGCTGCCACTCCTGCTCGCCTAGCGCCGGCGAAGCCGGTCGAGCGCTCGACGGTCCCTCTTGGTGGGCCGGCCGGCGCCACGATCGCGCCGGGGCATGATCGCGACCTCCTCCTTGGGCGGTGGCGGGGGAGTGTGGTCCTCGTAGCACTCGACTGCGACGGCCGCGCCGACCCGCTTGACGATGATCTTGGTGACGACGACGATCCGCATGCCGCCCTCGGTGAGGGCTTCGACCCGATCACCGATCTTGATCGGCTGGGCCGGCTTGGCCTTGGCGCCGTTGATGCGTACGTGCCCGGCCTTGCACTCCGACGACGCGATCGAGCGCGTCTTGTAGAGGCGTACGGACGAGATCCAGACGTCGGCGCGTGCCGTCCCGGGCGTGCTCATGCGGTGTCCAGGGTGATGACGAGCTCACCGGCGGCGACGGTGGCACGGGCGGCGGTGAAGTCAGGTATGCGGGGGAGGCCGTTGGCGGCCGGTCCGTCGTAGGCACCGACGACCACGACCTGCGCGCCGGCGGCTGCGCGCGGACTCGATGCCGGCGGGAGCGTCCTCGAACACGACGGTCTCGGCCGGGCTGCGGCCGAGCAGCGAGGCCGCCAGGAGGTAACCCTCAGGATCGGGCTTGCCGCGGGCGACATCCTCCGCAGGTACGACTACGGGCGGCACCGGCACGCCGGCTTCGGTCATCCGGGTCTTGGCCAACAGGAGCGGCGCCGACGTCACCAGCGCCGTCAGCTCGGCCGGGATCGACGCGACGAACTCGGCAGCGCCCGGGATCTCGACGATGCCGCCCGGAGTGTCGATCTCCGTGCTCGCGAGCTCGCCAGCGAGCGCCTCATGGTCCAGGTCGGCTGGGGCGAACTGGCGAACGGTGTCGATCGTCTGCCGACCGTGCGAGTACGCGAGGACGTCGGCGGTGACCAGCCCGAAGCGCTCGGCGAACCTCGTCCAGATGGCTTCCACGACGGCATTGGAGTCGACCAGGGTGCCGTCCATGTCGAAGATCACGGCTCGGGCGCGCACCGTCTGCTGCATGTCATCGATCCTCGCACGCGTCACGGCGCACGAAGTGGCAGGCTGTTGTCATGGCCTCCGACGACATCGACATCGTCCCGATCACCGGCGACATGATCCGGTTGGGACAGTTCCTCAAGTTCGCCAACTTCGCCGACTCCGGCGCGGCGGCCGGCGAGCTGATCCAGGGCGGTGACGTCAAGGTCGATGGCGAGGTCGAGACCCGGCGCGGGCGACAGCTCGGCAAGGGCATGCTCGTCGAGGTGCTGCTGCCGGGCACGACTCTCGCAGCGCGCGTCGGTTGAGCCGGTCGAAGGGCCTGATCTCAGCGCTGGTCGTGCTGGTGACCATCGGACTGGGCATCACGCTGTATGCCCGCTCGGGCAGCGACGGCTCGGATGCGGTGTTCGACAGCACGGCGCCGGCGGTGTCGGTGAGGATCGCGCCTCCGCAGCTGGCCACCGTGGTGCGGGGCGGGATGCTCCTGCGGTCCGGCCGCGATCACCAGGTGGTGCCCGACGCGGTCGGTGCGCGCTGGTTGCCGACCGGCAAGGTGCTCCTCGCGATCGCGCACCAGGAGCCGGACTACATCACTCAGGTCTACCGGCTCCACGACCCGGTCCGCGGCGTCTTCACCGGGTCGACGATCAAGGACCAGATGGACCTGCCGAACGATCCGACCACCGACATTGCATTCCTCGACGGTCACCGGCTCCTGCGCTGGAACCACGCACTGACCGAGCGCCATGTCGTGAAGCTCCCGACCAAGGCGACTGACAAGGGCCACGGCGGCGAGATCGTACGCTCGTACGCCGCGCAGCCCGTCACGGTTGACGGTGCGACCTTCCTCCGGTTCAGCGAGGTGGAGGACGAGGAGGAGACGCTGGCATACGGCGTCACGCGCGTCGGCGCCGACGGCACGACCTCCGACGTGCTCAAGGGTCAGCGGATCACCCGGATGCGCGTCTCGGCGGACGGCCGCAGCCTGCTGGCCGTCCAGCAGCACAAGGGCGAGCCGTGCGGCGGCTGCGTCGTGCGGCAGGACGTCGTCGAGATCGATCCCGCCAGCGGCGACATCGTCGGCGCGTACGGCGCCCCGCCCGGCTACACCAAGGACTGGCGCATCACCCGGCTGGACAAGGTCGGCAGCACGGTCGCCGTGCGCTACGAGGGCATCTGCGTGACGGGAGACTTCGAGTGCATACCGCAGCAGTACGGCACGTGGACCTATCGCGACGGGACCTGGTCGAAGGTCGCCGGCAGCGAGCGGACCGAGACCTGGTGGCAGGGGCGCGACGACCGGATCGTGCGCTCGGCCGACCGGAACGTCCTGCGTGAGCCGCTGTTCTGGCTGCACGACGGCGAGCGGGCGCAGCTGGACGGGGTCCTGGCCGACGAGGACGGCAACGCGGGCTCCGTGGCCGGCGGTCTCCTGCGCCCGGCATCCTGACCGGGAACAGCGTCGACGCGCTCGGCGTTGAACCGGCGTACCTCAACCCGGGAGATGACATGGCACAGCTCGAGCTCGGACTCGACACCTTCGGCGACGTGACGTTCGGCGACGACGGCGCACCGCTGCCGTACGACCAGGTCATCCGCAACATCGTCGACCAGGCCGTGCTGGCCGACGAGCTTGGTCTCGCGTTCTTCGGGGTGGGGGAGCACCATCGCGAGGACTTCGCCGTCACGGCGCCCGAGGTCGTGCTCGCTGCGATCGCCGCGCGTACGACCCAGATCCACCTCGGCACGGCGGTCACGGTGCTGAGCTCCGACGACCCGATCCGCGTCTACGAGCGCTTCGCGACGCTCGACGCGCTCTCCAACGGCCGCGCGGAGGTCATCCTCGGCCGCGGCTCGTTCACCGAGTCGTTCCCGCTGTTCGGCTATCGACCTCGGCCAGTACGAGGAGCTGTTCAGCGAGAAGCTCGACCTGTTCGCGGCGCTGCGCGAAGAGGGCCCGATCGTCTGGTCCGGCAACCTGCGGCCGCCGCTCGACGGCCAGGAGGTCTTCCCCAAGACCGCCGCGGGAGCCTCAAGACGTGGATCGGTGTCGGCGGCAGCCCCGAGTCGGTCATCCGTGCGGCCCGCTACGGCATCCCGCTGATGCTCGCGATCATCGGCGGGCCGCCAGCGCAGTTCGCCCCGTACGCGGACCTCTACCGGCAGGCGCTGGAGCAGCTCGGCAAGCCGCAGCTGCCGATCGGCGTCCACTCGCCGGGTCACGTCGCCGACACCGACGAGCAGGCGCGCGACGAGCTCTGGCCCCACTACGAGGTGCAGCGCACGCGGATCGGCCGCGAGCGTGGCTGGCCGCCGGCAACCCGCGAGGAGTTCGAGGCGTCCGCCGGCCCCGAAGGGGCGCTGTATGTCGGGTCGCCGCAGACCGTCGCCGACAAGATCGTCCGCAACACCAAGATCCTCGGCATCGACCGCTTCGACCTCAAGTTCAGCAACGGCACGCTGCCGCACGACAAGCTCATGCGCAGCATCGAGCTGTATGGCCGCGAGGTCGTGCCGCTCGTCCACGCAGCGCTCGCCTAGAGTCCTCGTCATGGATCTTGCCTCGCTTGCCCAGCCCTCGCACGCCTGACCCGATGGAGGCACCGCCGCTGCGATGGGGCGTCATGGGTCCGGGCTGGATCGCCGAGCAGTTCGTCGAGTCGCTGCAGGCTCACACCCGCCAGGAAGTCGTCGCCGTCGGATCGCGGGCGCTCCCGCGGGCGCAGGACTTCGCCGGCCGCTACGGCATCCCGACGGCGGTGGGCAGCTACGAGGAGCTGGCGCAGCTCGACGACGTCGACATCGTGTACGTCGCGACGCCGCATCCCGCCCACCTCGAGCACGCGCTCCTGAGCCTCGGATCCGGCAAGCACGTGCTCGTGGAGAAGCCGATCGGGCTCAGCGCGGCGCAGGCCCGCGAGCTCGCGGCCGCGGCCGAGCAGGCCGGGCTCTATTGCGCTGAGGCGCTCTGGACGATGTTCCTGCCCAAGTGGGATGTCGTCCGCCAGGTGGTCGAGCTCGGGGGACTCGGAGAGATCACGTCGGTCCACTCCGAGTACGGCGAGTCGTTCCCCGACGGTCACCGCGTGTTCGACCCCGTCCTTGCCGGCGGACCGTTGCTCGACCTCGGCATCTACCCCCTCGCCTTCGTCACGTCGCTGCTCGGACCGCACGAGTCGCTCGCCGCGCTCGGCCAGCAGGACCCTCACGGCGTCAACGGGCAGCTGGGCGCGACGATGACCCACGCCGGCGGCACGCTGTCGGTCATCGCGACGACGTTGCACGGCTTCTTGGCCAATCAGGTCACGATCGTCGGCACCGACGGCGTCCTGACCGTCGAGCCCACCCACCACAGCCCCGGGTCCGCTGACCCTTCGCTACGCGGACCGCACGCTGACGTACGACGAGCCGCGCGGCAACCAGGCGTCCGGGCTGCACTTCCAGGCCGTCGAGGCCGCGCGGCGGATCACGGCGGGGGAGACGCAGACGCCGCTGTGGACGCTCGAGTCCTCGATCGTCGCCCTCGAGGCGTCCGACGAGATCCGGCGCCAGATCGGCGACGACCTGACGGCGGCCGGCCTGCACGAGTGACCGAGCGCGCGATCGAGATCGTCCAGGACCGGGATCGGCCCTCAGGGCATACGCTCCGGATCGACGGGACGGACCAGTCGCATGTCGACCTCGACGACCCAAGCCGGCTCGAGTTCGACTACATGCAGCGCATCGCCGACGTCATCGACGCGCTCGGCAGCCCCGGCAAGCCGCTGCGCTTCGTGCACATCGGCGGGGCGGCCATGACGATCCCGCGGTATGTCTCGGTGTCCCGCCCGACGTCGGCCCAGATCGTGCTCGAGCCCGACGAGCGGGTCACGGCGCTCGTGCGTGAAGAGCTGCCCCTGCCCGCGCAACAGCGGCATCAAGGTGCGGCCGGTCGACGGGCGGGCGGGGATCGCCGCACTGCGGCCCGACTTCGCCGATGTCGTGATCCTCGATGCGTACGACGGCGCCCAGGTCCCGGCGGAGCTCGCGACCACCGAGTTCTTCGCCGATCTCGCCAGGGTCGTGGTCGATCACGGAGTGGTGCTGCTCAACCTTGCCGACCGGGCCCCGTTCCCGTACGTACGCCGGGTGGTCCGTGGCGTGCGCGACAACTTCGACCAGGTCATGATCAGCGCCGAGCCCGCAACGCTCAAGGGTCGCCGGTTCGGCAACGTCCTCGTCTCCGCGTCGCAGGCGCCGTTGCCGTGGGAGGCGCTGGCCCGGCGGGCCGCGAGCTCACCGCTGCCCTACCGCGTGCTGCCCTATCGGGACGTCATCGAGAAGTTCGCCGGCAAGACGCCGTTCACCGACGCCGACAGCGAGCGCTCGCCGGCGCCGCCCGGCGGAGCGACGTTCTTCAGCTGAGGCGCAATGATCAGGCGTGCAGCGCCTCGGCCAGTGCGTCGACGGCGCTGTCGATCTCCTCGCGGGTGATGACCAGCGGGGGAGCGATGCGCAGCGTACGTTCGTGCGTCTCCTTGCAGAGCACGCCACGATCGCGCAGCGCCATCGAGACCTCACGGCCGGTCTTGGCCGCCGGGTCGATGTCGATGCCGGCCCACAGGCCGCGCCCGCGTACGGTCACCAGGCCCTTGCCGACCAGCTCGTTGAGCCGGCCGTGCAGGTGCTCGCCGAGATCGCGTGAGCGCTCCTGGAACTCGCCGGTCTCGAGCAGCCCGACGACGGCACGGCCGACAGCGCACGCGACGGGGTAGCCGCCGAACGTCGAACCGTGCTGGCCGGGCTTGAGCACGCCGAGCACGTCCGCGCGGCCCACGACCGCGGAGACGGGGATGATGCCGCCGCCGAGCGCCTTGCCGAGCGTGTAGAGGTCGGCTCGCACGTCGTCGTGGTCGAGCGCGAACAGCTTGCCGGTGCGCGCCAGACCTGACTGGATCTCGTCGGCGACGAGCAGGACCTCGTTCTCGTCGCACAGCGCGCGCACGCCGGCGAAGAACCCGGCGGGCGGCACGATGACGCCGGCCTCGCCCTGGATCGGCTCCATCAGCACCGCGGCGGTGTTGGGCGTGATCGCGGCGCGCACGGCATCGAGGTCGCCGTACGGGACCGTGATGAAGCCGGGGGTGAACGGGCCGTAGTTGTCGTGCGCGACCGGATCGTCGGAGAACGACACGATCGTCGTCGTGCGCCCGTGGAAGTTGCCGGCGGCGACGATGATCTCGGCGCGGTCGAACTCGACGCCCTTGACCTCGTACGCCCACTTGCGGGCGACCTTGATCGCCGACTCGACGGCTTCGGCGCCGGTGTTCATCGTCAGCACCATCTCGGTGCCGGTGAGCGCGGCGAGGTCGCGGCAGAACGCGCCGAACTGGTCGTTGTGGAACGCGCGAGACGTCAGCGTGAGGCGGTCGAGCTGTTCGCGCGCCGCGTCGAGCAGAGCGGGGTGGCGGTGCCCGAAGTTGAGCGCCGAGTAGCCCGACAGGAAGTCGAGGTAGCGGTTGCCGTCGACGTCCGTCACCCAGGCGCCCTCGGCCTCGGCGATCACGACCGGGAGGGGGTGATAGTTGTGTGCACCCCACTGCTCGTCGAGGGTGATGAAGGACGCGGTGTCGTGTGGGGTTGCTGCCATGTGACCCACGGTACATACGTGCGAGGCTCACCTCGAACACCGGGATTCCGGACGTCGATCGCGCCGTCACGTCCCTGCCGGTGCAGGCCGCTCGACGCACGCGATCGATAGCCTGAGTCCGTGCCCGGGATCGCGTTCGACGTCGCGCTGCGACCGGCCGCACGTCCCATCCGGCTCGTACGCTCGACAGCCGCCGCGCTGGCCTGTGTCGTCACCGCCGCGGCCGGCCACGCAGGCGCCGGAGGCACGATCGGCGCGTCCGCGATCCTCATGGTGAGCTTCACATCACCCGACATCAGCGTTCCGACTGCGTCATCGTCGTCGACGAACGTGATGTCGAAACGCTCTTTTTCGACCGAGCCGGTGGCCCGCACTTGGTCGATTCCTCGCAGGTATCTGTTGGCGCCGTCCAGCACGTTGTCGGCCTCCGACGACGCGACTTCGGTGGTGTCAGCATCATCGGCGGCCTTCGGCCCGACGACCATCGACACGGCGACCGTGAGTCCGAATGCCGCCAGCAGCGAAGCGGCGATCCTCAGCTTGACGCGTCCCTCTTGCCGCTTCTCGTAGACCTTCCTCTGCTGGAATCCCCACACGAGGAGTACGAGCGCCGGGAGGAGCAGGGAGGTCTGAGCGACGAACTGCCCGAAACGGAAGGCATCCGAGTCCACACTCTCCCCCTTTTGCCGCGTGAGAGCCTCTCACCACGGCCGACCGCAAACGTAGCCGCACAGATGCGATGCGTGGGCGAGAATCGCCGATCGATACCCTGAACTCGTGCCCGGGCCTGCCTTCGACGACGCGCTGCGGCCTGCTGGAGCAGCCGTGCGGCTCGTACGTTCGACAGCCGCCGCGCTGGCTTGCGTCGCCACCGCCGCGACGGGCCACGCGAGTGCCGGCGGCACGATCGGGTCCTCCGCCGTCATCGCCACGTTCGGTGGCGCAGCCGCCGTCGCCTGGTTGCTCTCGGCCCGCCGGGTCACCCCAGGTCAGCTGGTCGGCCTGCTGATCCTGTGCCAGGTCTGCGTGCATCTCGGCTGCTCCACGGGCGAGATGCGGATGTCGGCGTCGATGCTCATCGCCCACGCTGCCGCGACGGCGGTCAGCGCGCTGCTGCTCGCTCGCGGCGAGGCCTTCGTGTGGCAGCTCGCCGAGCGACTCGGCCTGCGCGTCGCTCGCGCAGATCTCACCCTCGCGCCGATCCCGTCGTGGCGGCCGCTGCCGCCGGTCGTCGCGACGCGATCACTCCATGACGTACGCCTCGCGCACTCGCGCGTCGAGAGGGGACCGCCGAGCGGGTCCTGACCCCGCTCCGCACACCCTTCACAGAAAGCACCTTCATGAATCGCACCACCGCGCGGCTGTCCGCTGCGCTCATCACGGCTGCCCTCGTGGGCATCGCCGGCCCGGCGTTCGCCCACGTCAACGTCTCCTCGACCGACGCCACCCAGGGCGGGTTCGGCAAGGCGGTGTTCCGCGTGCCGACCGAGTCCGAGACGGCCTCGACGACGAAGCTGGTCGTCACGCTGCCCGAGGCCACGCCGTTCGCCTTCGTCACCGCCCAGTCGAAGCCGGGCTGGAAGGTCACGATCGAGGAGGCCAAGCTCGACAAGCCGACGAAGGTCGGCGACTTCGAGCTGACCAAGGCCGTACGCACGATCACCTGGACCTCGACCGGCGACGGCATCCCGCCGTCGCAGTTCGACGAGTTCGCGATCTCCGGTGGGCCGTTCCCCGAGGCCGACAAGATCGCCTTCACGGCCGAGCAGACCTACAGCGACGGCAAGGTCGTCGCCTGGGACCAGGTGCAGAAGGGCAACACCGAGCCGGAGCACCCGGCTCCGACGCTCACGCTGGCCCAGCCGGTCGACGACATCGGCCGCGAGGTCACGCCGAGCACACGCACGAGGACAAGAGCGACGAGCGACAACACGGGTCGCTGGCTCGGCGGCGCCGCCCTCGCAGTGGCGGCCGTCGCCCTGGTTGTGGCCCTGCGGGAGAATCGACGTCGTGCGTAACGTCGTTCTTCGTGTGGCTCTCCTGAGCTTCGCCCTGCTCCTCATGGGGTCGGGCCCGGCGTCGGCGCATGCGTCGCTCGTCGGGTCCGACCCCGCGGACGGTGCCACGCTCGCCGCCGCGCCGTCGGCGATCACGTTCACGTTCAACGAGAACATCGGCAACCCCGCCTACATCGCGGTGACCGCGCCCAACGGCAGCAAGGTCGACGTCGGCGACGTACGGGCGATCGACAACAAGGTCACCGCGACGCTGCCCGACGTCGACCAGAAGGGTCGCTACACGGCGTCCTACCGTGTGGTGTCCGCCGACGGCCACCCCGTCGAGGGCACGATCCACTACTCCTCGACGACGGGCCGCACCGTCAAGCAGGTCGAGCGCGCCCGAGGAGAAGACCTTCATCCATCGCCACCGCGCCCACCTGTTCTGGGGCATCCTCGCCGCCGCTGTCGCGATCGCCCTGCTGCTGGCCCCGCTGAGGAGGCGAGATGACAAGAACCACGCGTGACGTCCTCCTGGCGTTCCTCCTCGCCGTGGTGGTCCTCGTGCTGTGCCTCGAGGCCGGGGGAGGAGCGCCGCAGCCCGTCGTGCCCAACATCCCGAGCCCGGGTGAGTTCGTCGGCTGGGCCGTGCCGTTCACCAAGCTGCTGACCGACGTGTCGGCGGTCGTCGTCATCGGGTTCCTCGCGGCGGCGGTGTTCCTGCTGCCGTCGACGCAGAACGAGGTCGAGGGCCTCTCGGTCCAGGCCGTACGCATTGCCGCGCGTTGGGCGCTCGTGTGGTCCGCGGCCAGCGTGTTCTACTTCTTCGTCAAGGTCGCCGACACCTTCGCCAAGCCGCTGAACGGGTTGTCCTCGGCCTTCATCACGGGCTATGCCGACACGTCCGAGGGGCGCGCGATCCTGCTGCAGGCCCTCGCCGCCGGACTGGTGGCCGTCGCCGCCCGATGGACTCTCGGCACCAAGCCGCTGGCGGCGATCCTCGGTCTCGCCCTCGCCGCCATGGCGCCGATCGCCCTGACCGGACACACCGCGTCGTCCGGGTCGCACGACCTCGCCACGACGAGCCTGCTGCTGCACCTCGTCGGGGTGACCCTGTGGGTCGGCGGCCTCGCGGCTCTCGGCTGGGTGGCCCTGCGGGGGAGCAAGCGCCTCGAGCCCGCCATCCTCCGGTTCTCGTCCCTCGCGGTGTGGGCGTTCGTCATCATCGGCGCCTCCGGCACGATCAACGCCTCGGTGCGGCTCGGGTCGTTCGGCGAGGTCTTCGGGTCGGCGTACGGACGGCTCGTCGTGCTCAAGGTCGCCGCGCTGGTCGGCCTCGGCGTGCTCGGGCTACCTGCAGCGCCGCCGCATCGTGCAGCAGGGCTCCGGCTTCCTGCGCCTGGCGCTCACCGAGCTGTTCATCATGAGCGCCACGGTCGGGCTGGCGGTCGCGCTCTCGCGCACGCCGACCCCGGTCGGCAACGACGTCCTCAAGACCCCGGTCGAGGAGCTCCTCGGCGGACCCGATGCCGGCTGCGCCGACCGTCCTGCGGCTGATGTGGGGCTGGTCCGGCAACGGCGTCGGCCTGGCGATCGTCTGCCTCGGCACGGCGCTCTACCTGCGCGGCGTCTGGGCGATGCGCCGGCGCGGCGACGCGTGGCCGGTCGGGCGTACGGTCTCGTGGCTGCTCGGCATGGTGATCATCGCCTGGGCCACGTTCGGCGGACTCGGCGTCTACTCACACGTGCTGTTCAGCGCCCACATGGCCTCGCACATGCTCCTGTCGATGGTCGCGCCGATCTTCCTGGTGCTCGGCGCCCCCATGACCCTGGCGCTGCGCACGCTGCCGGGTCCGACGGCAGCCGGGCGAGGTGTCGCCGCGCACGATGCTGCTGGCCTTCCTGCACTCGCGGTTCTCGCAGTTCTTCACGCACCCCCTGATCGGTCCGGTGCTGTTCGTCGGCAGCCTGTACGGCCTCTACTTCAGCGGCGCGTTCGAGACCCTCATGGGCAACCACTGGGGCCACTCGATCATGGAGCTGCACTTCCTGGCGGTCGGCACCCTGTTCTACTACGTCCTGATCGGCATCGACCCCGCACCGCGCGCGATCGCCGCCGCTCGTACGTTTCGGGATGCTGCTGGTCACCGTGCCGTTCCACGCGTTCTTCGCGGTCGCGGTCATGTCGTCCAACACGGTGTTCGCCGGCGACTACTGGCGCTCCCTCGACCGGCCCTACCGCACGGACCTGCTCGCCGACCAGTACCTCGGCGGCGGCATGGCCTGGGCGATGGGGGAGATCCCGCTGATCCTGGTCATGGGCGCGATCCTCGTGCAGTGGTTCCGGTCGGACGCCCGCGAGGCGAAGCGGTTCGACCGCTCCGAGAGTCGTACGGGCGACGAGCAGCTCGAGGCCTACAACGCGCGCCTGCGTGACCTCGCCGAACATGGAAAACGGCGGGACCCCTGAATCCAGGGATCCCGCCGTCAGCCGTGGGTCGGTCAGAAGATGATCTGGCCGCCGGAGGTTGCCGCCGTGAAGCGCTCCTGGGCGTCGGCCCAGTTGGCGATGTTCCACCACGCCTTGACGTAGTCGCCCTTGACGTTGAGGTAGTCGAGGTAGAACGCGTGCTCCCACATGTCCAGCTGGATGATCGGGATCAGCGTCGCCGGGATGTTGTTCTGCTGGTCGAACAGCTGCACGTTGATGAGCCGCTGGCCGAGCGTGTCCCAGGCCAGGATCGCCCAGCCGGAGCCCTGCAGGCCGAGCGCCGACGCCTCGAACTGCGCGCGGAACGCGTCGAACGAGCCGAAGTTGTCGTCGATCGCGGCACCCAGCTCGCCGTCGGGCTTGTCGCCGCCCTCGGGGGAGAGGTTCTTCCAGAAGATCGAGTGGTTGATGTGACCGCCGAGGTGGAACGCGAGGTTCTTCTCCAGCAGGTTGATCGTGTCGTAGGCCCCGGTGCTGCGCGCCTCCTCGAGCTTCTCGAGCGCTGTGTTCAGGCCGTTGACGTAGTCTGATGGTGCTTCGAGTGATGAAGCTCCATGATCTTGCCCGAAATGTGCGGATCCAGTGCGCCGTAGTCGTACGGCAGATCCGGAAGTGTGTAGTCAGCCACGATCCTCCTCGGGACGTGGGCACCTCGTGTGCCCGGTGTGTAGTTGTATGCGTTTCAACCTTCAGTCTGTCAGTCCTGTTCCCGCGCGCAACGGCGGTGCCCAACCCGTGGGCACCACGCCCGTGTCCGCGGGCAGATGACCACTGCGCCGATGTCCTAGTCTGTCTGTGGACATTCCGGGGGGACGACCACGACAGTAGCGAGGAGGATCGAGATGGAGGAGCGCGTCCTCACGATCCCCAACGCCTTGAGCTTCGTACGCCTGCTGCTCGTCCCGGTGTTCCTGTGGCTCGTGCTCGGGCCCAAGTACGACGAGCTGGCGCTGGCCGTCCTGATGGTCTCGGGCATCACCGACTACCTCGACGGCAAGCTGGCCCGCCGGCTCAACCAGACGTCCAAGATCGGCGCGATCCTCGACCCGGTCGCCGACCGGTTCTTCATCCTCGCCGTCGTGATCGGGCTCGGCTACCGCGACATCATCCCGTGGTGGCTCGCCGTGATCCTGCCGCTGCGCGACGTGTTCCTGTTCAGCCTCGTGCCGTTCCTGCGCACGCGTGGCTACAGCTCGCTGCCGGTCCACTTCCTCGGCAAGGCCGCCACGGCGAGCCTGCTCTACGCCTTCCCGCTGCTGCTGCTGGGCGACGCGACCGGCACGGTCGCCGACCTCGCCAACGTGTTCGGCTGGGCGTTCACGATCTGGGGCGTGGCGCTCTACTGGTGGGGCGGCATCCTGTACGCCTTCCAGGTGCGCCGGCTCATGACCTCGACGGCGCGCGTCGTCCGGAGCTGACATGGCCGAGCAGGAGGCGCCGATGCGGGCCGAGGGCCTGCTCGAGCAGATCGCCGACACCGCGCTGGACGACGACTACTACGTCGTACGCGCCGGCGACTATGCCCAGTCCCGCGAGTTCAACACGCCGCTGACGGCACTCGTGCTGGCGGTGTTCGCGCTGCTGGTGGTGATGGCGGCCGTGCAGACCCGCAACGACCGGCCCGCGACCGAGCGCGAGCGCAGCACGCTCATCAGCGATGTCGCGGCCCGCAAGAAGGCTCCAGGCCAACCGCGAGGCGACCGCCGAGCGGCTCCGCAAGGAGGTCGCCGACCTGTCCGGCCTCGGTCGACCGGTTCGACCCGGCCTACCAGAACGTTCGCATCGAGACCGGCGACATCGCCGCCTCCGGTCCGGGCATCACCGTCGTGGCCAGCCCCAGCACGCAGGGCAATCTCGACGGCACCATCACCGACGACGACCTCCAGATCCTGGTCAACGGGCTCTGGTACGCCGGTGCCGAGGCCAGTGGCGATCAACGGCGAGCGCATCGGCACGCATGACCGGCATCCACTTCGCCAACGGCGCGATCAACGTCAACTTCAACGACATCGCGCCGCCCTACACCGTCGTGGCGATCGGTCCGAGCGACACGTTGCTGCAGCGCTTCGAGGACAATCCCGGCCGGTCACTACTGGGCATGCACGCCAAAAGAACGCAGCCGTGCAGTTCGGCGTGACACCATCGTCTGACCTCTCCGTTCCCGCGGTACCGAAGAAGCGCATGACGATCCGTCACGCGACAGCCATCAAGGGGGAAGAATGATCCCGGTCATCGGCCTGGCAATCGGCATCGTGGCCGGACTGGTCCTCAAGCCGACCGTGCCCACGGACCTGCAGCCCTACCTGCCGATCGCGATCGTCGCTGCACTCGACGCCGTCATCGGGGCGCTGCGCGCGCTGGGGGAGCGCCGTTTCAACGATCGCGTCTTCGTCGTGTCGTTCATCTCCAACGTCGTGATCGCGGCGTTCATGGTCTACCTCGGCGACCAGCTCGGTGTCGGCTCGCAGCTCTCGACCGGCGTCGTCGTCGTGCTCGGCATCCGCATCTTCGCCAACGCCGCCGCGATCCGACGGAGGATCTTCCATGCCTGAAGCGCGAGCTCACTCCTGTCGGCCGACGGTCTCGCAGGTCGTCGTCGCCATCCTGATCGGCGGCCTGGCATTCGCGATGGTGGTGCAGATCCAGCGACGACGACAGCGACGACTACTCCAACGTGCGCGGCGACGACCTCGTCGAGCTGCTCAAGTCCCTCGACGCCGCCAACGAGCGCCTCGGCACCCAGATCGACGAGCTGACCGCGACCCGCAACGGGCTGCTCAACAGCACGCAAGCGCTCGGAGGAGGCCGAGAAGCAGGCCAAGCTGCGTGCCGAGCAGCTCGCGATCCTCGCCGGCACGTCCGGCGCGACGGGTCCCGGCGTCGAGGTCGTGATCAACGATCCCGACAAGGACATCGACGCTTCGGCCCTCCTCGACGCGGTCGAGAAGCTGCGGGACGCCGGCGCCGAGGCGATCGCGATCAACGGTGTCGCCCGGGTCGTCGCACAGACGTACTTCCTCGACGACGACGACGAGATCCGGGTCGGTGGGCGTGAGATCAAACGGCCCTACCGGATCGAGGCGATAGGCGACTCCTCGGTGCTGGCCGGGGCGGTACGCTTTCCCGGCGGACTCATCGACGGGATCTCGACGCGAGGTGGCACGGCGACCGTGACCGAGAAGGACAAGGTCACGATCACGGCGCTGGCCGACGTCAAGACCCCTGAGTACGCTCGTCCATCATCCTGACCTGGCTAGGAGCACGCGGTGATCCCTGAGGACCTCTACTACAGCGAAGAGCACGAGTGGGTGCGCCTCGACGAGGACATTGCGACGATCGGCATCACCGACTTCGCCCAGGACCAGCTCGGCGACATCGTCTACGTCGAGCTGCCCGCCGTGGGGGACCGGGTCGAGGCGGGTGCCGTCATCGGTGAGCTCGAGTCGACCAAGTCGGTGTCCGACATCTTCTCCCCGCTCTCCGGCGAGATCGTCTCCCGCAACGATTCCCTCGAGGGCGGACCCGAGGTCATCAACTCCGATCCCTACGGCGAGGGCTGGCTGATCAAGGTGCGCACGGCCGATGAGGACCCCACCGCCGCGCTGCTCGAGGCCGAGGCCTACTCGGCACTCGTCTCCGACTGAACGGCCGCACAATCACGGCGTGTCGTGCACACGCACGGGTGCTAAGTTGGAGATGAAGTCTCAACCCGCACTCAAGACCCACGACCCACAGGAGTGAACCCGATGTCAACGCCGGACCACGAGCCCGACGAAACCGCCGGACCGGTGCCTCCGAGCGATGACACGACGCACATCCCGATGCTCGATGCCGACACCGAGGAGATGTCCGCGTCCGACGTCTCGGCGGTCGAGAACCTCCCGGCCGGCAGCGCGATGCTGCTGGTGCAGCGCGGCCCCGACTCGGGCGCGCGCTTCCTGCTCGACAGCGATGTCGTGACGGTCGGGCGGCACCCGGACAGCGACATCTTCCTCGACGACATCAGCGTCTCGCGTCGGCATGCGACGTTCACCCGCAGCGGGTCGGGCTACTCGATCGCCGACCTCGGCAGCCTCAACGGCAGCTACGTCAACCGTGACCGCATCGACAGCGAAGTGACCCTGTCGGGCGGCGATGAAGTGCAGATCGGCAAGTATCGCCTGATCTACTTCGCCGGAGCCCTGAAGGGTCAGAGCGTGACCGAGCGCCAGCGAGGGAACCGAGAGGCCCTCACGTCACCGCCTTCGTATCGTGGGCTCTTCTCGGAGGCGGTGGCGTGACTGAGCCGCTGCCGGAGCTCTCGCGCCTCGGCATCGGCAAGGTGCTCGACGAGCTCCTGCCGGAGTTCCCGGACCTCACGATCACCAAGATCCGCTACCTCGAGTCCGAGGGCCTGCTGGAGCCGGAGCGTACGTCGTCGGGCTATCGCAAGTTCTCGTTCGGCGACGTCGAGCGGCTGCGGTTCATCCTGCGCCAGCAGCGCGACAAGTTCTGGCCGCTTGGGACACATCCGCCAGGTGCTCGACGACATGGATCGCGGAGTCGTCCCTGACACCGCAGGTGAGCAGCACGACCCGGGTGCCGCGGCTGAGCCTGGCGGTCGACGGGCTGCCGACGGCCGAGACGTTCGCCGAGCCCAAGAGCAACGCGCGGCTGTCGCGCGAAGAGCTGCTCGAGTCGGCCGGCATCGACTCCGACACGCTCGACGCGATCGAGGAGTTCGGCCTGATCGTGCGCCGGCCCAGCCAGACCTACTACGACGGCGAAGCGCTGCAGGTCGCGGCGCTGGTGGGGGAGTTCGTCGAGCTCGGCATCGAGCCGCGGCACCTGCGCATCTTCCGCACGGCTGCCGAGCGGGAGGTCGCGCTGTTCGAGCAGGTCGTGACGCCGCGGGCGCGCCAGCTCGACAAGGAAGCCAGCGAGCAGACCGTGTCGCGCCCTGGCCGCGCTGTCCGTACGTCTGCAGAGCGTTCTCGTCAGAAGCCGATTGCGCGGTTAGCCCGATGCGTGAGGTCGAGGTCGTCGGGGTGCGGGTCGAGATGCCGACCAACCAGCCGCTGGTCCTCCTGAGGGAGCTCGACGGTGGCCGCTACCTGCCGATCTGGATCGGCGCGGTCGAGGCGTCGGCCATCGCCTACGCCCAGCAGGGCACCGTGACGGCCCGCCCGCTGACGCACGAGCTGATGCAGCACATCGTCGAGGCGCTCGGGGACGAGCTCAACGAGGTGCAGATCATCGACGTGCGCGACGGCATCTTCTACGCGTCGCTGATCTTCGCCTCGGGCGCCGAGGTCGAGGCGCGGCCGTCCGACTCGATCGCGCTGGCGCTGCGCGTCCGGGGCGCGGATCCTGTGCGCCGAGGACGTGCTCGACGAGGCCGGCATCCTGGCGACGACGGACGAGGACGAGGAGATCGAGAAGTTCCGCGAGTTCCTCGACGAGATCAGTCCGGAAGACTTCGAGAAGCCGCCGCCGGAGGAGTGAGTCTCAAGTCTTACTCAAGGTTGAGGGTTGCGATTCCTTGAGGCCGCCCGCGGCCGACCGGGAGCGAGCTTGCGAGCGAAGGGCGACACGCCCGGTCGGTCGTTGCTTTGCGCAAAGTCTCACCCTTACCTTGAGAGAACTACCGAAGGTACACGGATGTAGTTCCGTGGAGGTAGTCTTCCCCAATACACAGCATTGGAAGGCATTTCGGATGATCGAGTCACGCGACGACGACGTCACAGCCACCACGGAAGCCGCGGCCGAGGCCAGCGACCAGGGCCTGCTGTTCACCGACGATGTCTCCCCGCTGCCCGGAGGACGCGGGATTCCGTGGTCCGACCGCGTGCAGCGCCGCCGGGATCACCTACCGCCAGCTCGACTACTGGGCGCGCACCGGGCTGGTCGAGCCGACCGTACGCTCGGCCACCGGCTCGGGCACCCAGCGCCTCTACTCGTTCAAGGACATCCTGCTGCTCAAGATCATCAAGCGTCTGCTCGACGCCGGGGTCTCGCTGCAGCAGATCCGCATCGCGATCGACCACCTCCGCGTCCGCGGCACCGACGACCTGACGCAGGTCACGCTCATGAGCGACGGCGCCAGCGTCTACGAGTGCCGTTCGGCCGATGAGGTCATCGACCTCCTGCAGGGCGGTCAGGGCGTGTTCGGCATCGCGATCGGTGGTGTGTGGAAGGAGATCGAGGGCTCGCTCCACGAGCTCCCGAGCGAGCGCGCGGTCGAGATCAGTCTCGCCGACGACGAGCTCGCCGCTCGGCGTCGCGCACGCCTGTCGTCCTGACGGTCGCACGCCTGCGGGCGCGCCGGAGTTCCACCATGTGGGAGTCCGGCCGATTCGCCTTGTAGACTGAGTGTGCTGTCGACCGCGCGTGGGAGAGTTCGCCCAGGCGGCGCCGAAGGGGCAATTCCTCCCCGGAACCTCTCAGGCACCAAGGACCACGCGACCGAGGCAATTCTGGAGCACTCTGCCCGCACGGGAGCGTGACAGAAGGGGAGGCGCAGTTCGACGCCTCTACCCTTCGGAGTCTCGCCCGTGTCACACGATTTCGCCGAGTCGCCACATCGGCCCGAGCAAGTCCGACCAGGACGCCATGGTCCGCCGGGTCGGCTACGACTCGCTCGACGCCCTGATGGCCGCCGCCGTCCCGTCCGGCATCCGCAGCGCGGCAGCGCTCAACCTGCCGCCGGCGCAGACCGAGCCGGAGGCGCTGGCGACGCTGCGCGCCCTCGCCGAGCGCAACAACCCGGGCGTCGCGATGATCGGGCTGGGCTATCACCCGACCGTGACACCGGCCGTGATCCGCCGCAACGTGCTCGAGGACCCGTCCTGGTACACCGCCTACACGCCCTACCAGCCGGAGATCTCGCAGGGCCGGCTCGAGGCGCTGATCAACTTCCAGACCGTGATCGCCGACCTGACCGGCCTGACGACGGCCAACTCGTCGCTGCTCGACGAGGGCACCGCGGTCGCCGAGGCCATGACGCTGATCCGCCGCGCGACCAAGGGCAAGGACGCGCTGCCGATCATCATCGATGCGGGCCTGCTCCCGCAGACGCTCGCCGTCACGCACACGCGTGCTGAGGCGCTGGGCATCGAGCTCGTCGAGGCCGATCTCGCCGCCGGCGTTCCCGAGATCGAGGCTGCGGGCACGATCATCGCCTACCCGCGCACCGACGGGCAGATCGTCGACCCGAAGCCGGCGATCGACGCCGCGCACGCGTCGGGCGGGCTCGCCGTCGTGGTCGCCGACCCGTTGGCACTCGTGCTGCTCGCCTCGCCGGGATCGCTGGGCGCCGACGTCGTCGTCGGCTCGAGCCAGCGGTTCGGCGTGCCGATGTTCTACGGCGGACCGCACGCCGGGTTCATGGCCGTCCGCGCAGGGCCTGGAGCGGCACCTGCCCGGCCGCCTGGTCGGCGTCTCCGTCGACAGCGCGGGCCGTCCGGCGTACCGGCTCGCCCTGCAGACCCGTGAGCAGCACATCCGCCGCGAGAAGGCGACGTCCAACATCTGCACCGCGCAGGTGCTGCTCGCGGTCGCGGCGTCGATGTACGCGGTCTACCACGGGCCCGACGGCCTGCGGAAGATCGCGACGCGAGGTCAACGGATCGGCCCGGCTGCTCGCCGCAGGCCTGCGGGCCGGTGGCGTCGACGGTCGCCGAGACGTGGTTCTTCGACACCGTCGTCGCCGAGGTTCCCGGGTCGGCCGCCGGCATCGTCGCCAAGGCTCGCGAGGCGGGCGTCCACCTGCGGCTCGTCGACGCCGACCACGTCGGCATCACGACGAGCGAGACGACGACGCGCGCCGACATCGACGCGGTCTGGAACGCGTTCGGCGTGGCCGGGTGTCGCCGAGGCTCCGGAGTCGCTGCCGGAGGCGCTGCTGCGTACGGACGAGATCCTGACCCACCCGGTGTTCCACGAGCACCACAGCGAGACGCAGATGCTGCGCTACCTGCGCAAGCTCAGCGACCGCGACTACGCGCTCGACCGCGGCATGATCCCGCTCGGCTCGTGCACGATGAAGCTCAACGCGACGGCCGAGATGGAGCCCATCAGCTGGCCGGGCTTCGCCGACCTGCACCCGTTCGTGCCGGCCGAGGACGCTGCCGGGATGATCGAGCTCGTCGAGACGCTCGAGTCGTGGCTCGCCGAGGTCACCGGCTATGCCGCCGTGTCGATCCAGCCCAACGCCGGCTCGCAGGGCGAGTTCGCCGGCCTGCTGGCGATCCGCGCGTACCACCTGAGCCGCGGCGACGACCACCGCGACGTGTGCCTGATCCCGGCGTCGGCGCACGGCACCAACGCCGCATCGGCGGTCATGGCCGGCATGCGCGTCGTCATCGTGAAGTCGACCGATCAGGGCGAGATCGACCTCGCGGACCTGCAGGCCCAGTGCGACGCGCACTCGGACGACCTCGCGGCGATCATGGTGACCTACCCGTCGACGCACGGCGTCTACGAGCACGGCATCACCGAGCTGTGCGAGATCGTGCACAGCCACGGCGGCCAGGTCTACGTCGACGGCGCCAACCTCAACGCGCTGCTCGGCCACGCCGCACCCGGCCAGTTCGGCGGCGACGTCTCGCACCTCAACCTGCACAAGACGTTCTGCATCCCGCACGGCGGCGGTGGCCCCGGTGTCGGGCCCGTCGCGGTCGCGGAGCACCTCGTCCCGTTCCTGCCCGACGCACCCGCTGCACCCCATCGAGAGCAAGCGCGAGGGCATCGGAGCGATCAGCGCCGCGCCTTACGGATCCGCCGGCATCCTGCCGATCCCGTACGCGTACATCGCGATGATGGGCGCCGAGGGACTGACCGAGGCGACGTCGGTCGCGGTGCTGTCGGCCAACTACATCGCCAAGCGGCTTGAGAGCGCGTTCCCGGTGCTCTACACGGGCGACAACGACCTGGTGGCGCACGAGTGCATCCTCGACGTCCGGCCGCTCTCGAAGGCGTCAGGGCTCAGCATCGACGACGTCGCGAAGCGGCTCATCGACTACGGGTTCCACGCGCCGACCATGAGCTTCCCGGTGCCCGGCACGCTGATGGTCGAGCCGACGGAGTCCGAGGACCTCGCCGAGCTCGACCGCTTCTGCGACGCGATGCTGGCGATCCGGGCCGAGATCGATGCGGTGACGGCGGGGGAGTACCCCGACGGCGACAACCCGCTCGTGAACGCGCCGCACACGATGCGGGACCTGCTCGACTGGAAGCACGCCTACGAGATCGGCGTCGGCGCGTTCCCGGCCGGCACGACCGACGACAAGTACTGGCCGCCGGTCGGCCGGATCGACCAGGCGTACGGCGACCGCAACCTGGCCTGCTCCTGCCCCCCGATCGAAGCCTTCGCCGACCAACGCTGACGGCAGGCTCCGTGACGTCACTGTGACCCGCGACGGGTCACTTTCTGCTGGAGCCGGATGCCGGCACACGCGACCCGTCAGGGGCAAAAGTGACCCGTCGAGGCGGTGCGATTCGCGCCGTCAGCGTTGGGTCGCCACCATTGCGTGATCTGGTCGACGACCGGGCCGGGGGTCTTGACCCACAGGACGTGGTGGGTCGTGCCGCCCTCGGGGACGGCGTCCTTCGTGTAGACCCAGCGGGTGGTGTGCTCGGGATCGAGGAACGTCTCGACGTACCCCTTGTTGGCCTTGGGGACGGAGTACGTGTCGCCCTGCAGCTGCACCACGAGCGACGGCGTCGTGATGCGGTGCGGCACGTCGAACGGTGGCTTGCCGGTGCGCACGAACCGCGCCCACTCGCGCATCAACGTACGCGCGCCGGGTGCGCCGAAGAACGGCTTGGGCACGTAGCCGAGGACGCGCGCCACGATCGGAACGGTGACCCCGATGAGCAGCACCGGCAAGCCCGGCCGTGGGGTATGACCGGAAGTGCGGGACCGAGGCGCCGACCGCCACGAAGCCGTCGCTCGGCGGGTGGTGCAGCTCGTGCCCGGCGGCGATCTGCGATCCGAGGCTGTGGCCGAGCAGGATGACCGGGCGTTCAGGCTGATCGGCGCGCGCCTTGGCGACCTCGTCGGCGATCGCGGTGATCTCGTCGGCGTAGCTCCAGTCGTGGGACCGTGAGGCGATCGGCTCTCCGCGTTCGAAGCCACGTGTCGGCAGCGCCTTGGCCTCCCAGCCGCGTTGCTCGAACTCGGCGACCAGCGGCCGGTAGAACGCGGACGGCACGGCCATTGCCGCAGAGATCAGGACCAGAGGCGCGGGCATGCCGCACATTATGACATCGACGCTGTCATCGTCGGATCAGCGCCGGGGCGACTCGGTGCGTCGGTAGATTCGTCCCGTGACGGAGCGCCACGTGGATCTGCTGGAGACTGTGCTGGACGCGACCCGCCGCCTGGTCGAGGGACTCGAGCCGGATGACCTCGACCGTCCGACCCCGTGCGAGGAGTTCGCCGTGCGGCGGTTGCTGGAGCACGTCATCGGCTGGCAGCAGGTGATGGGGGCCTGCGCCGCCGACCTCGAGCCCTCGCTTGGCGGACGGGTCGCCGACCTATCGGGCATCCGCGGACGTCGCCGGCGACCTGCGGGCCGCGTCGACGACGCTGCTCGCCAACCTGCGACATCGCACCGAGCGACGACCATCACGCTGCCGTACCGCGGTGCGACGTCGGTCGCTGTGATGCAGGCGGAGCAGATCGCGGAGTACGTCATCCATACGTGGGACCTCGCCGCGGCGGTCGGCGTGCAGTCTCGACTTCGACGACGACGTCGTGGGTGCGGCGCACGAGGGGCTGTCCTTGATGTTCGGGGAGTCGTTCGCCGAGATGGGCTTTCGGCCGCCTGCGACCACCGAGCCAGCCTCGAGCGAGCTCGTACGCCTGCTGGTTCGCAGCGGACGCTCGCCCAGCGACTGGGCCTAGGCGCCTCGGCGTGCGCGGTGCGCGACTTGCGCCGGCATGCCAGCATCGATCACATGCCAGGCCCACGACTCGACCGCTTCAGCAGGCCCGACTCGCCTCGGGCGATCGTGCTGCTGCTGCACGGCGGCCAGGAGCACAGCCTCGAACCGGTCGAGAACAAGCACGCGAGCTGGTGGCGGATGGCGCTGATGGCGCGATCGCTGCGGCGGTTCGCGCGCAAGCGACGGGCTCGCGGTGAGCCTGCTGCAGTACGGCCAGCGGGGCTGGAACTCGCAGACCGATCCCGCGCCCGTACGCGACGCGCGCTGGGCGCTCGACCAGCTCACCGCCGAGCATCCCGGCGTGCCGGTCGTGCTCGTCGGCCACTCGATGGGCGGACGCACGGCGTGCCGGGCCGCCGACGACCCGGCAGTGATCGGTGTCGTGGGGCTGGCGCCGTGGCTGCCGCCTGCCGAGCCCAACCGGGCGATCGCCGGCCGCCACCTGCGCGTGCTGCACGGCACGGCCGACCGATGGACCTCGCCGGCCGCCAGCAAGGCGTACGTCGAGCGCAGTCGGGGTGTCGCGGCGAGCGCGTCGTGGACGCCGCTGGAGGGTGCAGGGCACTTCATGGTCCGCCGCTTGTCGACGTGGAGACGCTTCGTGGAAGACTCGGTCACGGAGATCCTGACCGCCACCTCGCACGAGGAGGCCCCGAACAAAGGCATTGCGTGACCGACCTCGTGGCGTACGTCGTCGCCCTGGCTGCCGTGCTCGTCGGCGGATTCGCCGGCTGGCACACGATGCGCCGGCTCCCGTTCAGCAACCCGCTGTTCTACGCCGTCGCGGCCCTCGAGGTCCTGCTGATCGCGCTGCTGGTCGGCGGCTCGATCGCGCTCGGCTCGACCGATCGGGACGTCGACGGCGTGCTGTTCGTGTCCTACCTCATCACGATCGTCGTGATCCCGCCTGCCGCCGTGCTGTGGGGCATCGCCGAGAAGTCGCGATGGGGCACCGGCGTCGTCGTCGTCGCGATGCTGACGGTCGCGGTGCTGTGCGTCCGCCTGCTCGGCATCTGGAAGAACGCGTATGTCTGACACTTCGCACGGCTTCGGGCGGGTGCTCGTCGCGGTCTACGCCGTGTTCGCCCTCGCCGCATCGGCCCGATCGATCTTCCAGCTCGCGACGAAGGCCGGCGACGCACCGTTCGCGTACTCGATGTCGGCATTCGCCGGGCTCGTCTACGTCGTCGCCACGATCGCCCTGGCCCGCAGCCGGCGGGGCCTCGCGCTCGCGACGATCAGCATCGAGCTCGTCGGCGTGCTCGTCACCGGGGTGCTGTCGCTCGTCGACGACTCGCTGTTCCCGGACCAGACGGTGTGGTCGGGATTCGGCGAGGGCTACGGCTTCGTGCCGCTCGTGCTGCCGCTCGTGGGACTCTGGTGGCTCCGGCGGACGGCGTCGTCAGGGCAGAGTTAAGGCCCTACGCACTCATACCGCGTAGGGCCAGATCCATTCAATCCCGGGAGTCACTCGCAGCCCCGGTAGCGACACGGAGAACAGTGGATGAATTCGGACTACGTGCTGGTCTCGCGGTGGCGGGTCGACCGCAGCCGCGAGTCGCTGTGGGACGTGCTCGAGGCGCTGCTCGACGACATCCGACCCGCTGCCGTGGTGGCCATCCGTGCAGGTCACGGCGTACGACGGCGACAACCTCGACCTCCGCGCCGCCAGCGGTCTCGGGTATGCCGTGACGTTCCGGCTCGCCAACCTGAAGTCGCAGCGCCCTGACCGCCTCACCTTCACCTCCGAGGGTGACCTGCGGGGGAGCGGCGAGGTCACGTTCCTCGAGCTGACCCCGGAGACCTCGGAGATGGACATCGACTGGCGGGTCGCGACGGACCGCCGCTGGATGCGCTGGACGGCGTGGATCCTGCGGCCCGTGTTCGTCGCGGGACACCACATCGTCATGCGCCAGGGCGAGAAGCACCTCAACGCGTGGCTGCACGCCCAGCGCGACATGCTGTAGTGTCCTCACTCGCACCGATCCGCAACCAGCGGGCGACCACCGAAGGAAGGCTCACGATGTCGTACTCATCGACCGTGAGCTCCTCCTTCGGCCTGCCCGAAACCTTGTCGCGACGCGACGAGAACCGTCCTGCGGACGATGCCCCGTACCCGGAAACAGCCCTGGCCTAGCCAGCTGCTCCGGCACCACGAGCCTCGACCGCACCTGCGGTCGGGGCTCATTTTTGTTGTATCCATCCACTCACAGGAAGAGAACATCATGGAGAAGATCTCCCAGCGGTTGTTCAGCTGGGCATCCATCCTGGACACGAAGGCTCGTGACCAGGCACAGGCGGCGAGCACGATGCCGTTCATCTACCCGCACCTCGCGCTGATGCCGGATGCGCACCTCGGCAAGGGAGCGACCGTCGGCTCGGTCATCCCGACCCTCGGGGCGATCATCCCGGCGGCGGTCGGCGTCGACATCGGCTGCGGCATGATCGCGGTCAAGACCGCGTACGCCGCCGGACGACCTGCCGGCCGATCGGCGCGTGCTGCGTGAGGCGATCGAGCGGGCGATCCCGCTGTCGGCGGGCAACGCACAACCAGGCCATCACGCGGGAGCACACCCGCGTGCGGCTTGAGGAGCTGCGCGCCGACGCCGAGAAGGCCGGGTTCGACCCGGCCGATCGGGCGGGCCGGTGGGAGAAGCAGCTCGGCACGCTGGGCTCGGGCAACCACTTCATCGAGGTCAGCCTCGACGAGGACGACCAGGTGTGGCTGTTCCTGCACTCGGGTTCGCGGGGCGTCGGCAACATGATCGCCCAGCGACACATCAAGATCGCGCAGGACCTGTGCCAGAAGTGGTGGATCGATCTTCCCGATCGTGACCTCGCCTACCTCGTCGAGGGGACGGACGAGTTCTGGGCCTACATCCGTGAGCTGCGGTGGGCGCAGAAGTACGCGCTGCTCAACCGTGAGGAGATGATGGACCGGGTCGTCACGTGCTTCGCCGACTGGATCGGTGTGGACGAGGTGGAGCGGGTCGAGGAGATCAACTGCCACCACAACTACACGACCAAGGAGAAGCACTTCGGCAAGGACGTGTGGCTGTCCCGCAAGGGTGCGATCGATGCGTCCGAGGGCACGCCGGGCCTGATCCCGGGCTCGATGGGCACCCGGTCGTACGTCGTGGTGGGCAAGGGCAACCCGCTGTCGCTCAACTCCTCGCCGCACGGCGCGGGGCGCGAGTACAGCCGGTCCCGGGCCCGGAAGACGTTCACCCAGGACGACCTGCGGGCCGCGATGGGTGACATCGAGTACCGCGACACCGAGGCGTTCGTCGACGAGATCCCCGCTGCGTACAAGGACATCGACGTGGTGATGGAGGACGCCAAGGACCTCGTCGAGGTGCGGCACACGCTGCGGCAGATCGTCAACGTCAAGGGCGACTGACCGCACCGTGGGAGTGACGTTTGGGTCGTGACACGCCGTGTCACCCCGACCGCAAACGTCACTCCCATCGCGGGAGGTCTAGGCCGGGGGCCAGGCGGGGGACAGCGTGACGACGTCGCCGATGATCGTGACGGCGGGCGGCTGGGCGCCGACGGCCTCGGCGCGCTCGGCGATCGTCGCCAAGGTGCCGACCGTCACGCGCTGCCCGTCGCGGTAGCCGCTCTCGACGAGCGCGGCCGGCGTCTCCGGGTCGTGACCTGCGGCGATGAGCTCGCCAGCGGTCTCGGCGAGGCGCTTGACGCCCATCAACATCACGAGGGTGTGCGCACGGTTGCGCGGCAGGTCGGCCAGCGACTCGTGGCCCGTGACGACCGTGAAGCCGCGCGAGACACCGCGATGCGTGACCGGTATGCCCGCAGCGGCGGCCACGGCGATCGCGCTCGTGACACCGGGCACGACCTCGACGGGGATGCCGGCCTCGCTGGCAGGCGATGAGCTCCTCGCCGCCGCGCCCGAAGACGTACGGGTCGCCGCCCTTGAGCCGGACGACGATCTTGCCCTGCTTGGCGCGGTCGACCAGGATCGCGTTGATCTCGTCCTGGGGGATCGGGTGGTGATCGGGCTTCTTGCCGACGTCGATGACCTCGACGTCGGGCGGCAGCTCGGCGAGCACCCCGTGCGGGGCGAGCCGGTCGACCACGACGACGTCGGCCTCGGCCAGCAGCCGCCGGCCGCGGGTCGTGAGCAGTCCGGGGTCGCCCGGGTCCGCCGCCGACGAGGGCCACGAAGCCGTCGGGATGGTGCGTGCGGTGACGCAGCGGCAGCTCGCCGGACTGCAGCGCGGCCGCCACACCGTCACGCAGCGCTGCCGCTCGACCGGCGTCACCGCCACCGCTGATCGCGACCGTGACGTCGTCGACGCGGGCGACGGCGGGGGACCAGGCGGTCGCATGATCGGGGTCGCCACCCTTGAGGCACCAGATCTGGCGTGCTTCGGCATCGTCGGCGACCTGCCCGTCGACGGCGGGATCAGCGGTCGCGGTCTGCACGAGCCAGGCGCCGTCGAGGTCGCCGGATTGGTAGGTCCGCTGGATCCACTCGACCTCGCCACGGTCGATCGACGAGGCGAGGGAGTCGGAGACGATCGGGCGCGATCACGACGACGTCGAGCGCCCGCGTCGAGGAGCGAGAGCGTACGACGCGTGGCGACGTGTCCACCGCCAACGACGACGACCTTGCGGCCGGTCACCCGCAGGGTCAGCGGGAAGCTTCCGTGCGCACTCGAGCTCATACGAGAAGGGTAGTGTCGCCGATCGCTTCCATCGCCGCCTTGGTGTCGAGCAGCGCATCGCCGACCATGCCCGCGGCGAACGTGCCGCCGTCCTGGGCGTCGATCAGCAGGAACGCGCCGGTGCCGCGCGCGTGGATGTACTCCTCGGCGGGGATCGGCGCGGCGAGCCGCAGCGTCACGTGCCCGATGTCGTTGAGCCCGAGCGACTCGGCCGGCAGCAGCCGGGCGTCGTCGAGGTCGAGCTTGCCGCCGATCGCCTTGACCATCGCCTGCACCGTGCGGGTCCCGTGCTTGAGCAGCACCTTGGTGCCGGGCACGAGGGAGCCCTCGGCGAGCCAGGCGATCGTCCCGTCGATGTCCTGCGTGACGGGCGGGACGCTGCGCGACGTCACGATGAGGTCGCCGCGCGAGATGTCGATGTCGTCCTCGAGCCGCAGGGTCACGGACTGGGGCGCGTACGCCTCGGCGAGCTCCTTGCCGGCGAAGTCGATGCCGGTGACGGTGCTCGTACGACCGCTCGGCTGCACCGTGACGGCGTCGCCGACGCGGACCAGGCCGGAGGCGATCTGTCCGGCGTAGCCGCGGTAGTCGCGGAACTCCTCGCCGGCCGCCGACTGCGGGCCGGATGACGAGCTGCACGGGGAAGCGCAGCGGCTCGGAGTGCGGGGAGCCGACGGGGGAGAGCTGCTCGAGGTATGCGAGCAGGCTCGGCCCGTCGTACCAAGGCGTACGGTCGGAGCGGTCGACGACGTTGTCGCCGTCGAGGGCCGAGACCGGGATCGTGGCGACGTCGTAGAGGCCGAGGCTGCGGGCCGACTCGAGCACCTCGTCCGACACGCGGTTGTAGGTCTCCTCGTCGAAGTCGACCAGGTCGATCTTGTTGACCACGACGATGACGTGCGGGACGCGCAGCAGCGACGCGACGGCCAGGTGGCGGCGGGTCTGCTCCTGGATGCCGTGGCGTACGTCGACCAGCAGGACGACGACGTCGGCGGTGCTGGCGCCGGTCACGGTGTTGCGGGTGTACTGCACGTGGCCGGGGCAGTCGGCGAGGATGAACGACCGCTCGGCCGTGGCGAAGTAGCGGTAGGCGACGTCGATCGTGATGCCCTGCTCGCGCTCGGAGCGCAGCCCGTCGGTCAGCAGCGCGAGGTCGGCGGACGCGAGGCCGCGGTCGCGGCTGACCCGCTCGACGGCGTCGAACTGGTCGGCGAGCACGGACTTCGAGTCGTACAGCAGGCGCCCGACGAGGGTGGACTTGCCGTCGTCGACCGAGCCGGCGGTCGCCAGGCGGAGGAGCGTCCTCATCAGAAGTAGCCTTCCTTCTTGCGGTCCTCCATGGCGGCTTCGGATGCCCGATCGTCGGCGCGGGTGGCGCCTCGCTCGGTCAACCGCGTGGCGGCGACCTCGACGATGACGTCGTCGACCGTGACGGCGTCGCTCTCGACGGCTCCGGTGCACGACATGTCGCCGACCGTGCGGTAGCGGACCTGGCGCTTCTCGACGACCTCGCCCTCGCGCGGCTGCGACACCTCGCTGACGCTGATCAGCATCCCGTCGCGCTCGAAGACCTCGCGCTGGTGGGCGTAGTAGAGCTCGGGGAGCTGGATGTCCTCGGCGCCGATGTACTGCCAGACGTCGAGCTCGGTCCAGTTGCTGAGCGGGAACACGCGTACGTGCTCGCCGGGCCGGTGCTTGCCGTTGTAGAGGTTCCACAGCTCGGGCCGCTGGTTGCGCGGATCCCACTGGCCGAACTCGTCGCGCAGGGAGAACACGCGCTCCTTGGCGCGAGCCTTCTCCTCGTCGCGCCGGCCGCCGCCGAACACCGCGTCGAACTTGTGGCTCGTGATGCCGTCGAGCAGCGGCTGGGTCTGCAGCTGGTTGCGGGTGCCGTCGCTGCGCTCACGCAGGCGTCCGTCGTCGATGTAGTCCTGCACGCTGGCGACCTCGAGCCGCAGGCCCAGGCGCTCGACCGTGGCGTCACGGAAGGCGAGCACCTCGGGGAAGTTGTGCCCGGTGTCGACGTGCATCACCGGGAACGGCACGGGCGAGGGCCAGAACGCCTTGACGGCGAGGTGGAGCATCACGACCGAGTCCTTGCCGCCGGAGAACAGCAGCACGGGCCGCTCGAACTCTGCGGCCACCTCACGGATGATGTGGATCGCCTCGGACTCCAGCCACTCGAGCTGGGTGAGACGGCGTTCGTCTGTCAGGGTCATCAGTGCCTTGTCGTGGTGCGGGGTCTCGTGCAGGGGATCAGGCGTGCAGGCCGCACTCGGTCTTGTCGAGGCCGGCCCAGCGACCCGCGCGGGGGTCCTCGCCCGGGGCGACGCGGCGGGTGCAGGTCGCGCAGCCGATCGACGGGTAGCCGTCGTTGACCAGCGGGTTGACGATGACGTCGTTGTCGTCGGCGTACGCCAGGAGGTCGTCGAACGACCAGGCGGCCAGGGGGTTGACCTTGACCAGCCCGTTCTTGTCGTCCCAGGTCACGAACGGGGTGTTGGCGCGGGTCGGCGCCTCGTCACGGCGTACGCCGGTGATCCACACCTCGTAGCCCTGCAGCGTGTCGTGCAGCGGCTCGACCTTGCGCATCTGGCAGCACAGGGCGGGATCGCGCTCGTAGAGCTTCTCGCCGAACTCGGCATCCTGCTCGGCGACGCTGCGTCGCGGCTTGACGTCGACGATCGAGAGCTGCATCGACGACTCGACCGCGTCACGCGTGCCGATCGTCTCGGCGAAGTGATAGCCGGTCTCGAGGAACAGCGTGTCGACCCAAGGCAGGTGCTGGGCGACGACGTGCGGGAGGACGGCATCGGCCATCGAGCACGCCACGGCGGTGCGGTAGCCGAACTCCTCGGCGACCCACGCGAGGACCTCGGCGGCGTCCGACTCGGCGAAGCGCTCCTGCGGCTGCCTCGGCGATCGCCTTGAGCTCGTCGTTCGTGCGTCGAGGGGCCAGGAGGGACTCGCGCGAGGCCAGGTGCGTCGTGCGCTCCTCGTCGTGGGCGATCTGCTGCTGGCGCCGTTCGGCAAGGGTGAGGACGGTAGGGGCCATGCTGCTCACCTCTTCCAGGAAGTCTCGAACGATGCTCGTCCGCGCTCCAGAATAGGTCGGCCCCGAGCGGCGCCCCAGCGCGCGGCGAACTGTCCGCATGACGGAACGCATTCACGTGATGCAGGTCACATGTTGGGCGATTGAAGGGCGCGCCGCGGGGGTAGTCCTCTCAGCGGTGGCCACCGTCACCACTGAAGAGAGGGAGACACCCATGGCGTTCATCTTGTGGATCATCGCGGTCATCATCGCGATCTACGGAATCCTGCGTCTTGTCCGCGGCGACATCTTGATCGGCATCGTCCTGCTCGTCGTTGCAGCGCTCGTCGGTCCCGGGGGTTACAGCATCTTCAGCAGTGACTCAGTGACGAAGGGCCGCGCACCCGGTGCGCGGCCCTTCGTCATGTCCGGGCCAAAAAGAAGTAGCCTCGGCCTATGGCGCGCTTCATCGAGATCCACCCCGACAACCCGCAACAGCGATCCGTCGACCAGGCGGCAGCGGTGATCCAGGACGGTGGGCTCATCGCCTATCCGACCGACTCCGGATTCGCTCTCGGCGCCCAGCTCGGCAACAAGGATGCCCTCGAGCGCATCCGCACGATCCGCCAGCTCGACGACAAGCACCACTTCACGCTGGTCTGCAAGGACTTCGCGCAGCTCGGGCAGTTCGTGCACGTCGACAACGCGATCTTCCGAGCGGTCAAGGCCGCGACACCGGGGCCGTACACGTTCATCCTGCCGGCCACGCGCGAGGTGCCCACGCCGCCTGCTCCACGAGAAGAAGAAGACCGTCGGCGTACGCATCCCCGACAGCAAGATCGTCACGGCGTTGCTGACCGCCCTGGGCGAGCCGATGCTGTCGACCACGCTGATCCTGCCCGGCAGCTCCGAGCCGATGACGGCGGCGTGGGAGATCGCCGAGGCGCTCGACGGCCAGATCGACGCGGTCGTCGAGTCGGGTGCCGACGTGCTGGCCGAGCCGACGACGGTCATCGACTTCTCCGACGGTTTCGCCGAGGTCATCCGGGTCGGCGCGGGCGACCCCTCGCCGTTCGAGTAGCGGCTATTCGTCTGTCGCGGCAGGCAGGACGACTCTGACGACGAGCCCGCCGCCTTCGCGTGGCTCTGCCGTCACGTCTCCCTGATGTGCGACGGCCACCGACCGTACGATCGACAGCCCCAGCCCGGCTCCCTTGGCGGTGGCAAGGCGCTCACTGTCGAGCCGGCGGAACGGCTCGAACAGCATCGGGATGTCGTACGGCGGCACGTCCGGTCCGGTGTTGCTGACCTCGAGCTGCACCGTGCCGTCGTTGCCCATGCGCGTCGTGACGCGGACCCACCCGCCGGCCGGGACGTTGTGGCGGATGCCGTTCTCCACGAGGTTCTGGACGAGCCGCTCCAGCAGCAGTGCGTCGCCGCTCACGACTGTCTCGTCGAGGTCCTCGTGGACGACGACACCCGTGGCTTCGGATTCGCGTGTCGTGTCGGCGATGACGTGCTCGACGACGTCCGCGAGATCGACTGGCGCCTGCTCGAGGATCTCGTTCTCGCTGCTCGCCAGCAGCAGGAGCCCGGTGATCAACCGCTCGTGCCGTGCATTGATCTCGAGGAGGTCATCGCCGAGCTGCACGAGGTCGTCCGACGCGGACTTGCGGTGCATCGCGACCTCGACCATCGCGCGGCTGAGCGTCAGGGGCGTACGCAGCTCGTGCGAGGCATTCGCCACGAATCGGCGCTGGCCCGCGAAGGACCGGTCCAGGCGCTCGACCATCGTGTCGAACGTGTCAGCCAGGTCCTTGACCTCGTCGTCAGGTCCGCGGAGGGCGATCCGCTCGTGCAGCCCGCGCTCCGCGACCGGGGCGGCGGCGATGCGGCGGGCGGTCTCGGTGACCTGGAGCAGCGGCGCGAGCGTACGGCCCGCGATGAGCCAGCCGAACGCGACCGCGGCACCGCCGACTATCGCGAGCGCGATGGCGCCCTGGGTGATGAGGGAGTTGTTGGCCGCGCTCTCGATGCGGCTCCGCTCGCCGATCAGGAACTTCTGGGCCTCGTCGCCGGTGAGCGTCTCGCCGTCGACCGTCAGGACGGCGTCGCCAGTGACCCCTGGCGGGAGCCCGTTGGCAGCGTCGCCCTTGTCAAGTGACGCGATCTTGACGTTCCCGCCCTGGCTGATCTGCTGGTGGAACAGCCCGTAGGTCGAGCCGAGCAGGACGATGCCCGCAGCGAAGAACAGTCCGCCGTAGATCAGGGTCAGGCGGGCGCGCAGCGTGATCCTCTGGGGCAGCAGGCGGCGTACGTGCATGATCGTCATGAGATTCGGTAGCCCACTCCCGTGATCGTGTCGACGAGGGACGGCTCGCCGAGCTTGCGGCGCAGCTTGTGGATCGTGAGCCGCACGGCGCCGGTGAACGGATCGGCGTTCTCGTCCCACGCCTTCTCCAACAGTTGCTCGGCCGACACGGTGCCGCCGTCGGCGCGAAGCAGCTCGGTCAGCACCGCGAACTCCTTCTTGGACAGCGGCACGTAGCGGTCACCGCGGAAGACCTCGCGGCGCGACGGGTCGAGCGTCACCTCGCCGCGACGCAGCACCGGTGGAGCGGCGGGCCGTGAGCGCCGGCCGAGAGCCAGCACCCGGGCGGCGAGCTCCTGGAACGCGAACGGCTTCGTCAGGTAGTCGTCGGCGCCGATCCCGAGGCCCATGACCCGATCGGTGATCTCGGCGGCGGCGGTCAGCATGAGCACCCGCGTCGGGGCCGGCGACGCCACGATCTGGCGGCACACCTCGTCGCCGTGGATGACCGGAATGTCGCGGTCGAGCACCAGGACGTCGTACTCATTGACCGTCAGGCGTTCGAGGGCGGCCGATCCGTCGTGAGGCGACGTCGACGGCGTGGGACTCGTCCCGCAGCCACTCGGCGATCGCGTCTGCGAGCCGTGGCTCGTCCTCCACCACCAGTACGCGCATGCATGTGCTCCTTCGTCGGCTCCGGCCATCGTCGCGGAGCCCGCGTTTCCTCGACGTTAGCGACGGCATCTCGACGCAAAGTCCGATTTCAGAGGAAACACAGAGGAAACTCAGGCCCGCGTTCGATGAGAGCGTCCGGCCGGGTCGGCCGGACCCACGACGCAAGGAGAACCTCATGAAGCGAACATTCACCCTGCTGGCCGCGCTGCTGCTGGGCCTCACGCTGGTCCTGACCGGTTGCGGCTCCGGCGGCGGATCGGACGACGACGGCGTGGCGAGCGCGACCGGCAAGGACTCCAAAAAGGACTCCGATGACGCCACGTCGGACGAGGACCGTCAGGAGGCGGGGCTCAAGTTCGCCAAGTGCATGCGCGAGCACGGCGTCGAGATGGCAGACCCGAAGGCCGGCCGGATCGAGATCAAGGGTGGCCCCGGGCAGGAGGACACGATGAAGAAGGCTCAGGAGGCGTGCCAGAAGTACCTGCCGAAGATCTCCGAGGCGGACCGGAAGCAGATGGACGAGCGGGGCCTCGAGTTCGCCAAGTGCATGCGAAAGAACGGTGTCGAGGAGTTCCCAGACCCCAAGGGCGGGATGATGCGCATGGACGAGGGGATTGCCGAGCGATCCTGACTTCGAGAAGGCGCAGGAGGCATGCCAGGACCTCATGGGTGGTCCCAAGTTCAAGTCCGGTGGCAAGGCATGAGGCTGTCGCTACGGCGCAGCGCGGCCGGACGTGGACACGATGAGCGCCCGCGGCGGCGGCAACGCCGAACACGTACGTTCGCCATCGCAGCAGCAGCCGCGCTGGTGCTGGCCGGGATCGCAGCGGCGATCATGGGGCTCGGCACAGGCGACGGCGGCAAGGCCAACGCCGACACCACACTGCCGCCGAAAACCACGAAGGTGACGCAGGAGACCCTGCTCGACACCAGCACGACGGCAGGCGAGCTGGGCTTCGGAGCGGCGACGACCGCAAGCAGCCGTCTCACCGGGACGGTGACCAAGCTGCCGTCGGTGGGGGACACGGTCAGTCGAGGAAAGTCCCTGTTCGAGGTCGACGACATCCCGGTCACGCTGATGTACGGCTCGTTGCCGGCGTACCGGGAGCTCAAGACCGGTGTCGAGGGTGCCGATGTCAAGCAGTTCGAAGCCAACCTGGCTGCCCTGGGCTACGTGGGCTTCGATGTCGACGAGGACTTCACGTCGAACACCGCGGCTGCGGTCAAGCGGTGGCAGGAGGACCGCGGTCTCGAGGAGACCGGGGTCGTCGCGCTCGGCAGCGTCGTGTTCGCACCCGCAGCGGTACGCATCGACAGCCTGACCGCAGAGGAGGGCTCGGCAGCCGCGCCGGGCCAGGAGGTGCTGTCATTCACCGGTACGTCCAAGGCGGTGACCGTCGAGATCGACACCGAGGACCAGCGGCTCGCCAAGAAGGGTCGCAAGGTCACGGTCGAGCTGCCCAACGGTGAGACGGTCGACGGCGTCATCTCGGCGGTCACCACGGTGGTCAAGCCCGCTGAGGAACCCAGCGCGGAGGACGAGACCAAGGTCGAGGTGACCGTCGACATACCGGGCAAGAAGGCGCAAAAGGCGGCGGCGCCGTTCGCGATGGCGGCGGTGAACGTGACGTTCACGGTCGACCAGCGCAAGGACGTCCTGACCGTTCCGGTCGCGGCCCTGCTCGCGCTGCAGGAGGGCGGCTTCGGGCTCGAGGTGGTCAAGGGCAGCACGTCGACGTACGTGCCGGTCACGACCGGGCTGTTCGCGGACGGCAAGGTCGAGGTGTCCGGCGAGGGGATCTCGCGCGGCACGGTTGTCGGGATGCCCGAAGTGATCGCGCTGGAAGGGGTCACCAAGATCTATCCGGGTGGGGTGGCGGCGCTCGCCGGCGTCTCGCTCCACATTCGACGAGGCGAGCTCGCGGCGATCGTGGGGCCATCCGGGTCCGGCAAGTCCACGATGCTCCACGTCGTCGGTACGCTCGACCGCCCGACCGCCGGGCGCGTGCGGATCGACGGTCATGACGTCGCCGAGCTCAGCGACGCCAACCTGTCAGCTCTCCGGGCCGCCCGCATCGGCTTCGTGTTCCAGCAGTTCCACCTCGCTGGTGGCACGTCGGCGCTCGACAATGTCGCTGACGGGTTGCTGTACACAGGGCTGCGCCAGTGGCAACGAAGGAATCGGGCCGCGGCAGCGCTCGAACGAGTTGGCCTCGGACCACGGATCCTCCACCAGCCGCATGAGCTCTCGGGCGGTGAGAGGCAGCGGGTCGCGATCGCCCGAGCCGTCGCGGGGGAACCGGCCCTGGTGCTTGCCGACGAGCCGACCGGTGCGCTCGACTCGGTGTCCGGCGCCGGCGTCATGGAGCTGCTGCGCGAGCTGAACGCGGAGGGGACGACGGTCGTGATCATCACTCACGACCGGGCGATCGCCGATTCGCTGCCGCGACAGGTCCAGATGCTTGACGGCAGGATCGTGGAGGACTCTGCGCGATCGCGTGCGGAGGTGCCCGCATGACCACGGCGCTGTTGACGCCGGCACGGATGTGGCCGCGCGATGTCCTCAAGGTCGGCGCAGTTGGCCTCCGCACTCGGCCGTTGCGGGCCTTCCTGTCATCCCTCGGCATCGCTATCGGCATCGCGGCCATGGTCTCGGTCGTCGGGATCTCGTCGTCCTCGCAGGCGGAGCTGGACCGCAAGCTCGACGCTCTCGGCACGAACCTCCTCACGGTCTCACCGGGGCAGACATTCGGTGGCGACGAGGCCACGTTGCCCGACGAGGCCGAGTCGATGGTTGCCCGCATCGGGCCTGTCGAGTCCGTCTCGGCGGTCGGAGACGTCACTGGCATCAATGTCTACCGGACGGACAAGATCCCCGAGGCCGAGACCAGCGGCATCAATGTCCTGGCGGCACGGACCAGCCTGCGCTCGGCCATCGGTGCCAGGCTCCGCAGCGGCACGTGGCTCAATGCAGCGACGAGTCGCTATCCCGCGACGGTGCTCGGAGCCAAGGCGGCCGACCGCCTCGGCATCGGCCACGCCGGACCCGACACCAAGGTGTTGATCGGTGACGAGTGGTTCACGGTCGTCGGGATCCTCGAGGCGGCGCCGCTGACGCCGGAGCTCGACACCGCGGCGCTCGTCGGCTGGCCGATCGCGGAGTCGTTGCTCGACTTCGACGGCCATCCGACGACGGTCTACACGCGCTCAGACCCGCGAGGTCGAGCAGGTCCAGTCCGTGCTGGGCGCCACGGCCAACCCCGCACAGCCCAACGAGGTCGAGGTCTCACGTCCCTCCGACGCCCTCGCGGCGCAGAAGGCCGCGGGTGAGGCGTTCACAGGGCTGCTGCTCGGCCTCGGCGCCGTCGCGCTGCTCGTGGGCGGGGTCGGGGTCGCGAACACCATGGTGATCTCCGTGCTGGAACGACGTGCGGAGATCGGTCTGAGGCGGTCCTTGGGCGCAACACGCGGACAGGTACGCACGCAGTTCCTGGCCGAGTCGTTGTTGCTGTCGAGCCTCGGAGGCCTCGGGGGAGCGTTGCTCGGATCGCTCGTGACGGCGGGCTATGCGACGTACCAGGACTGGCCGACGGTCATCCCGGCGTGGGCTGTGGTCGGCGGCGTGGTCGCGACGCTGGGCATCGGCAGCCTCGCCGGTCTCTACCCGGCGATCCGGGCTTCGCGGCTGTCGCCGACCGAAGCGCTGGCGACCCCATAGTGCCCGGCGAGGGGCATACGATCGGCGCATGGCTGCACCGACGTATGTCCTGGTCCCGGGCGCTGGAGGGATGGCTTCGTTCTGGCACCTCGTGCGCCGCGAGCTCGACGCGCGTGGGCTCGGCAGCGTCGCGGTCGACCTGCCGGCCGACGACCCCGCCAAGGGTCTGCCCGACTACGTCGATGTCATCGTCGACGCGGCCGCCGGCCTGGACGACGTCGTGCTGGTGGCTCAGTCGCTGGGCGGATTCAGCGCATCGTGGGCGGCAGATCGGCTGCCGACCTCGCGGATCGTCCTGCTGAACGCGATGATTCCGCTGCCCGGAGAGACCTCGGGCGAGTGGTGGGACGCGACGGGTTCGTCCGACGCGCGGCGAGACCACGACATCCGCGAAGGCCGCGACCCTGACGCCAACTTCGACCTCGAGACGTACTTCCTGCATGATGTGCCGGCCGATGTGCTCGCGAGCCTCGGCGACGAACAGCGCGACCAGACCGAGACGGTCTTCGTGGCGCCGTGGGGGCTCGACTCCTGGCCGGACATCCCGACGACGGTGCTCGCGGCGCGCGACGACCGGTTCTTCCCGTTCGCCTTCCAGCAGCGGGTCGCCCGTGAGCGGCTGGGCATCGAGGCGATCGAGGTTCCCGGCGGGCACCTCGCCGCCTTGAGCCACCCCGTCGAGGTCACTGACGCGATCGTCTCGTGACCGTGATCTGAACGTCAGGCGCTGACCGGCGTACGGCGCTGCGACAGCAGCACGAGCGGCGCCGTGATGGCGATCATCAGCACGCCCACCAGCATGAGCTGCTCCGGCGACATCACGTTGAGCGCCAGCGTGCTGAGCAACGGCGCGGCGAATCCGACGTAGGTGAGGCTGTAGAACACCGCGTTGAGGGTGCCGAGGTCGTCTGGGTGGGCCAGGCTCTCGACCGTCGTGAGCCCGCCGACCAGGATGAGCCCGTATGCGGTGCCGAGCAGCATCGCGGCAGGCAGGACGAGCCACGCGGCGCCGGACGCGGCGAGCAGCAGCCCGGTCGAGCAGGCCAGCAGCAGCTGCGGCCAACCCGGACCCGATGATGAGCCGAGGGTCGTGGAGCCGCTTGCCCAACGGCTGCACCGCGACGCCGGTCCACAGCGTGAGTCCGGTCAGCGCCCCGGTGACTGCCACGGGCGCGACACCGATGTCGACGAACGTCGGGAATCGTCGCGAAGCTCGTCGCTGCGGCGCCGAACACCCACGGCGCCGTGAGCGTGATGCCGAGCAGGAAGCGGCGTGATCGCATCGCCTCCCACACCTCGGACCGGCGGCGGCGCTCGTCCGTGCTCCTGGGGACGAACGGCTCCGGGGCATGCCAGGCGAGCGCGATGACGCCGACCATCAGCACGAGGTGGGGCACGTACGGCAGGACGGTCGGATCGGGCAGCCACTGCCCGAACACGCCGGCGACCAATGGGCCGGAGCCGAAGCCGGCTGACAGTGCGAGCGTCGCACGGCGTGCCCCGGTGCCGGGTGGTCCGTCGGCCGACAGCTCCTTGACCCATGCGCTGCCGGGAGCGAATGCGGCACCGGACGCGATGCCTGCGACGAGGCGGCCCAGCAGAAGCACCGCGAGATTGTCGCCGCCGACCAGGAGGATCACGGTCGCGATGAACGAGAGCACCAGCACAGGACGCATGACCCGGCGTCGGCCGATGCGGTCCGAGATCGGCGCGACGATCAGCAGCGCCGGAATGAGGCCGAGGGCGTATGCCCCGAACAGCGCCGTGACCGCTTCGCTCGAGGCGCCGTCCTCCTCGCGATAGACCAGCAGCATCGCGGCGAACTGGTTGGCGCCCCAACCGACGGCGAACAGCGCTGCGGCCACCCGCAACCACGCGGGAACACGGGTCGTCAGGGGCACCGCTTCACTGTAGGGGCGGGTGCGGACAGTCAAGCCGTGCGGCCGGCGAGGTCGAGGCCGTACAGGGCCTTGGCGCCGTCGATCTCGGGGACGAGCACTTGCCAGCCGCGCCCACCGTAGAGGCGGGCAGCGGCACCTTGGTCGGGGGTGGTGGCGAGCAGGGCCTTCTGCTGCGGCAGCCCGTCGACGAGGCGATCGTGCAGCAACCCGGCGATGCCTTGGCCGCGATGCGCCGGGTCGACCACGATGTCGACGAGCTCGAAGTGGTCGCCGACCCACGTCTCGACGATGTCGGCCGGAGCCGCGCCGGAGAGCCAGTCGCTCCAGAACTGACCGTGCTTGCCGGTGAACCCGTAGGCGTAGCCGGAGACGTGCTCGTCCGTCGTCGCCACGACCATGCGGAACCCGGCGCGTCGCGAGTGCCGCTTGATCGTCGAGTTCACGAAGTTGTCGGCGTCGAGCTGGCTCTCGGGGAGCGCTCGCGTCGCCGTAGGCCGCGAGGTAGATCGCGGCAAGAGCCTTGCGGGTGTGGGCGTCGATCTGCTTTCGGGTCAGGGCCTGCACAGTCGTCGTCATGACACCTTGCAACCGGTTGCGGCGTGCATTCATTCCGGTCGTGGATCAGATGTGACGATGATCAACCCGCGGCATGCGCGCGCCGCGTCGCTCGCGAGTCGCGTGCGGGCTGAGCTGGATCAGGCGTACGACGCGGAATCGGTGCGGCCGCCAAGGCTCGAGCGGTCTCGGCCAGCTCATCGTCGTCGAGGGGACGGCCGACCAGAGCGGCGCCGACGTCCTTGCCGACGTGATAGTCGCCGAACGGGACCGCGTCGGCATCGCCGAGGGCGCGGCTGCCGACCTCGGCGGCGGTCCACACGCCGACGCCGCGGGATGCTGCGCAGGCCTCGATAGACCGCGGCGTGGTCGCCGGTGTGCGTCGCGGCGAGCCGCTCGAGCTGTGGGCCGAGGCGCGCGCACGCCTGTGCAGTCCTGGCGCGCTGCGGGTCGACTCCGGCGCGGTGCCACTCCCACGAGGGGATGGCAGCCCATTGCTCGGCGGTCGGGAACACGCGCATGCCGGCCGGCGCCGGACCGGGCGCAGGCCTCGCCGAATCGCACGTGGAGTCGCCGCCACGCGGCAAATGCATCGAGGCCGACGACCCGCTGCTCGATCACGGCCGCGATCAACGCTTCGAGGATGCGCCCGGTGCGGGGGACGCGCAGGCCCGGGATGGCGGCGAAAAGCATCGGCCAGGATCGGGTGATCGGGCTGGAATCCCGACGGGTCGTCCTCGGCACCGACCAGCCCCGGCAACCCGTCGAGCAGCTCTGCGGCGCCTGGTCCCCACGCCTCGGCCCGGACCAGCGCCGGCTCGAGCTGCCGCAGGACGTACGTGACGGGGCCGCTCGGCATCCGGCTGGTGCGCCACAGGTGGTTGCCGTCGTGGCGCGTCGTCGGGTCGCCCTTGCCCTTGCGCAGCATGCTCAATGTCAAGGCGGCGTTGACGGGGGTCTCGAGTCGCAGCTCACGCGTCAGCGAGACCTGCGATGCCGTGACCATGAGCCCAGTGTGCCCCTCGCCACCGACGGCGGGTCAGATCAGGCGTCGAAACCGCGGTCGAAGTCGTCGCCAGCAGCCGGCGCCACCAGGACGGGGGAGCGGAGGCGGCTTCATCGCGGCGAATCTGCTCCATGACGGCCTTCTGCCGTGCCACCCGCGCAGCCCGGCGCTCGCTCCACGCGGCGATCTCGCGGTCGACGTCGCGCAAGGGAGTGATGACCGGAGGGCCGCCCTGGAGCTGGCGCCGCGCCTCGACGATGCGGGCGTTGAAGTCCTCGACCACCCGGCGTACGCCGTCCGGCGTGGTCTCGCGGTCGAGGGTCTCGTCCATACGCGAGTCCTCGGTCCGCAGGGCCAGCGCCGGCGGGAGGACGCCGGTGATGCGCTCGCGCTCGATGAGGCGCTTGAGCCACCAGTCGGGGTCGTGCGGAGCATCGAGGTCCGGGATCGGCTTGCCGGTGCCGGGCAGGTTGTCGAACTCGCCGCGTCGCATCGCCTGCTGGACCTGGAGCTCGACCCACTGCGCCTGGTTGGCGAGGCGCTTCTCCCGGGCTTCGGCTTCGTCCTGATCGTCCTCGTCGGTCGCCGCGGCTTCCGCCTCGAGGCGCAACCGATATTCGTGCCTCTTGCGGTCGCGGGCACTCATCAGGATCACTCCTTCAGGTCGTGCGCCAAGCCTAGCCGGCGCGCTGGAGCAGCACGACGCCGTCGACGAGGTCGCTGAGCTCGCCGTGGTGCATGGCCGTGCGTTCGCGGACCTCTGACTGTCACGACCCGCCACCCGTCGAACAGCCCGACGATCTCGTCGGTCGTGAAGAGGCGTTCGGGATGGTCCTTGCCGATGTGCTCGGACGGGTAGTGACCGACCACCAGCAGGTGGCCGCCGGGCCGGACGGCTGCGCCGAGGCCCCGGTACGCCTGTGCGCGAGGCGGGTCGGGAAGGTGGAAGAACTGGGCCGACACCAGGTCGTACGTGCTCGGGCGCCGGGGGAGCGGCGACGAGATCAGCACGCTCGAACGAGACGTCCACGCCGGCCGACGACGCGTGGCCTCGCGCGCGATCGAGGGCGATCTCGGAGATGTCGACCGCCGTCACGTCCCAGCCGTGCTGCGCGAGCCACACCGCGTCGGCGCCCTCGCCACAGCCGACGTCGAGCGCCGTGCCGGGTGCCAGGACGTCGTCTCGGCGACGAGCTGGGCGTTCGGCTCGCCGCTCCATATCGTGTGCTTCTCGGCGTACATCGCGTCCCACTCGGCGGCGGCATCCGACCCGGAGATGTCATGACACCGACGCTATCCCGGAGGCGCGGAACCACGCTGTGAGGGCCATTGGCGCCTGTGATTGACTCGCTTGCAGACACACCGTCACTCCGACTTCACGAGGCGCGCTCACTTGTCCGACCAACAGCTCATCGAACACATGGACACGCTCCGGGACCGGCTCGGCTACTTGGCTGCAGGGACTGCCTCCCGGCGAGCGGCTCGAGGCGTTGGCCACGGTCCACGAATCGCTGCAGCTGATGAGCCAGATGGTCAAGACCGTGCGGCGCGACACTCTGGTCGAGCTGATCGACAAGCGCGGAATCGAGCGGGTGAGCGCGGCGCTCGGCGTCAGCGAGGAGCGCGTCCTGCGGCTCATCGCCCAGCCGCGTTTCCTGACAGATTCTCGCCTTTCACCAGCGGCAAACACTCACTTCCAACAGGCTATTGCGGCCTCGTGTGAGCCGGGTTACAGTTTGGTCCACACAAACCGAACCGAATTCAGGTTCACCGATCTGAGGGCCACGCATCGCGCGGCGTACGAGGAAGCGAGACCGCGATGACCACTCCGGCTGAAGAGCAGACCGAGATCTCCCAGCGGGTGCCCACGGGGTGTCCTGTCATCCATCTCGACGCGTCAGCGCCGTTGGAGGCGGGCGCGCACTGGGAGAAGGCCAATGAGCTGCGGGAGACCAGCCCGGCGTTCTTCAACACGCACGCACAGGGCTACTGGGTCTTCACGCGGTATGACGAGGTGCGCGAGATGTACCAGCACCCGGAGATCTTCTCCAGCGAGTCGATCACGCCGTGGGATCCCGATCCGGTCTACCGATTCGTGCCGACGCAGATCGACCCGCCCGATCACGCCAAGTATCGGCAGCTGATCAGTCGCTGGTTCGCACCGAACGCGGTCAACCGGATCACGCCCGAGGCGCACGAGATCGGCCGGCGTCTCGTCGCCGACCTCGCGCCCAAGGGGGAGTGCGACTTCGTCAGCGACTTCGCGATGCGGCTGCCCACGGAGATCTTCCTGACGATCATCGGCGTGCCCAACTCCGACGCCGACCTGTTCGTGCCGTGGGTCGAGGACTTCTTCGCCGGCTTCGGTGGCGACCTGGAGCAGCAGACGGCGATGGGCGCGGCTCTCGGCGGCATCCGGGGCTACTGGGAGGACGTGCTGGAGGATCGCCGCAACGACGCGGAACCTCGTGAGGACGACTTCGTCTCGCTCCTGGTGAACTCGACGGTCGACGACGAGCCGCTCGGGCGACGCGCTGATCCTCGACATCCTCACGGTGCTGGTCCTGGCCGGGCTCGACACGACGCGTGGACAGCTGGGCTACCTGTTCCGTCACCTCGCCGAGAACCCCGAGCGACCGGCGCCGGCTGATCGCCGAGCCGGAGCTCATCCCGACGGCGGTCGAGGAGTCCCTCCGGATGTACACGATCATCTTCGGCGACGGCCGCAAGGTGGCGCAGGACACCGACTTCCACGGCTGCCCGCTGAGCAAGGGCGACATGGTCTACGGGCTGGTGTCCGGCGCCAACCGGGACCCTCGGGTGTACGAGAACCCCGACGAGTTCATCGTCGACCGCAAGGCCAACAACCACCTCGGCTTCGCCGGCGGACCGCACCGCTGCCTGGGCGCGCACCTGGCCCGCAGGGTCATGCAGGTCGCGGTCGAGGAGTGGCTGAAGGTCATCCCCGAGTTCGAGATCAAGAGCGGTGATCCGTTGATGGAGCGCGGCGGCGGCGCCATGATGACGCTGCTCAGCCTGCCGCTGACCTGGGAGGTCCAGTCATGAAGCTGACGGTGGACGTCAGCATCTGCCGAGGGCACGGGCGCTGCTATTCGCTCGCCGAGGGCCTGCTGACGTACGACGAAGACGGCTACGTGACCCCCCGCGGCCAGGTGATCGACGTGCCCGCTGACCAGGCCGACGTTCGCGCGCAACGCCGCAGACTCGTGTCCAGAAGGCGCGATCGACATCCTCGAGGACTGAGCGACGCGCCAGCAACTTCAGGCGCGCTTGCCGTTCGGCTTGACGACGTACCAGGTGCCGCCGTTCAGGAAGATGTCGTGGCACTCCACCTCGCCGGGCCCCTCGTGCGCGTAGTAGTAGAGCGGGTGGCCGCCGTATGTCACCTGGGTCGTGCCGTCGGAGCGTTCGGTGGTGCCGAGCAGTGACTCCTCCACGGCGTTCTCCGGCCACCGGCTCGCCGTCGGTGAGCACCGGTGGCCAGGCCTTCGCGCAGTCGCCGTAGCACTTGGGCTCATCCGTGGTCTCGACGTCGAACAGATAGATCGCCTGCTTGCCCTTGCTGAAGAGCATCGGGCCGAACTCGCTGTCAGCGACGACGATCTCGGTGCCTGTCTTCGGGACTGTCGGCGAGTCGCTCGACGGTGCGGGCTGGGTCGCCGTGGTGGTGGATCCTGCGCTTTCAGGAGGCTTCGATCCTTCGCTGTCTCCGCATGCCGCCAGCAGCGAGGCAGGCGAGGAGCGCCGCGATCAGCCGTCCGGTCATGTCCTGAGTATGGCCCTACGACGTGGCGGCGCGCATCAATGTGCAACGCATGGTTGCATATTGCGCAAGGCGCATGCTAGCTTGATAAGCAACCAAAGGTTGCATATCAGGAGGAAAGCATGGAGTTCGCCAGCATCGACCGCGAGATCCACATCGACGCATCGCCCGAGGTGGTGTTCGAGGTGATCAGCAGGCCTGAGCACATCCGTGAATGGTGGTACGCCGAGACGGACGTCCAGCCCGAGCCCGGGTCGGCGGGGGAGTTGGTGTGGGCCGACGGCGACGATCCGAGAGCGCACGTCGAGCCGATGACGGTGGTCGTCGCCGAACCGCCGCGGCTGTTCAGCTTCCGGTGGACCCACCCGGCGGGGGAGGCTGCCCGCGAAGGCAACTCCAACCTGGTCACCTTCGAGCTCGTCCCGTCTGGCACGGGCACGTTGCTCCGCTTCAGCGAGACCGGTTTCCGCGAGCGTGGCTGGGAGGCCGCGGTGCTCGAGGAGAGGTACCTCGACCACGGTGTGGGCTGGGACAAGTTCGTGCCTCGCATCAAGGCGCACGCCGAAGGGCTGGTGTCGGCGTCCATGACGGTCACGATCGACGACGACCTGTGGTCGGCGATCGGGGACCCGACCAGGCGCCAGATGCTCGATCTGCTGCTGGCACGGAGCGCCGGCAACGGCGACCTCGCTGAGCGAGGAGCTGCCGGTCACGCGTCAGGCCGTGGCCAAGCACCTCACGGTGCTCGACCGGGTCGGCCTGGTCCATGCGACGCAAGCGGGGCGCGAGAAGCGCTATCAGATCGACGAGGCCCAGTTCGCGCGCGCCGTCGCCCAGCTCAACGCGGTCGGCAACACGTGGGACGCCCGACTCCGCCGGATCAAGCAGATCGCGGAAGCCATCGAGAAGACGACAAGCACCTGATTCAACCAACGAGTGACCGCGACCGCGGCCGCACGAACCGAAAGAGGAGAAGACCATGGTGGACATCCTGCATCGCGTAGGAATCACGGCATCGCAGGACGCGGTGTACGAAGCGCTGACCACGACCGAAGGGCTGACCGGGTGGTGGACCTCCGACGTCCGCGGCGACGGCGATGCCGGCGGCGTGGTCCAGTTCCGCTTCCGCTTCGATGACTCACCGGACCCTGATGGCTTCGACATGAGCGTGCTGGAGGCCAAGCCGGCCGAGCGCGTGCTCTGGGAGGTCGTCGACGGCCCAGGGGAGTGGATCGGGACGCAGGTCAGCTGGGACCTTCGCACTGAGGGGGACTACACGATCATCATGTTCGCCCACTCAGGGTTGGCGGGAGCCCGTGGAGTTCATGCACCACTGCAGCACCAAGTGGGCGACGTTCCTGGTGAGCCTGAAGGCGTACGTCGAGACGGGCACCGGGGCGCCGGCGCCGAACGAGGAGAGGGTCGGCGACTGGCGCTGAGGGACGCTCAGGTTGCCGGTTCGGCAAACCAGATCGTCCGGTGAGTCCATTCGCCGGGGCCGAGCCGCTTTCCTGAGCACACGATCAGCGCGACCTGCGGGCTGCCTTCGCGGTCGTAGTACGGGGCGTAGCCCTTGCTGGCGAGGACTTCGATCCGCTTGGTCACGGTGTAGCAGAGCTCAGACCGGTCACCGCGAAGGATGATGCGACCGCCTTCATCGAGCTTGCTCAGCATGTTGTTGCCGACAGCCGAGCCGTCGGGCCACGTATGGGCGTTGAGCAGGACGTTTCCACGGTCGGATCCCGGCTCGATGCCGGGCGGCCGGTCCCAGGCGAAGGCGAACTTGGCGGACGTCGGGGGCACGCGCGGGACGTCGTTCGCGTCGCGGGGGAGCGCCATGACCTTGCCGTCCTGAATGACGTCGGGGATCGAGATGCTGGTCGGAGTGAACGGTGCGGTCGCCGGGTGGGCGCAGACGCCCGTCGCGTGGGCCGTCGCGGGCGCCGTCACCGCGTCGAACGTGGGGGAGTTCATCGCGAACGGCTCTCCGGACTCCTGCGGCCGGAGTGTCCAGGCGAGGACCACAGCCGCGGCGACAGCGAGCAGCAAGACGACGGAGGCAAGCCCCCGCGCGTTCGCTCGCCGACGTACCACTCTGTCCATCTCTCAACGGTATGCCCGTATGACGAAGTTGGCGCTGTCTAGGGCTGTTCGTTTCTATCTGGGCGTCAGCACGCAGAACTCGTTGCCATCAGGATCTGCCATGACGACCCAGCTGACGTCACCTTGTCCGATGTCGATCCGCTTGGCGCCGAGCGAGATGAGGCGATCAACCTCTGCCTGCTGGTCCTCGCCAGCGGGCGGAGCGATGTCGAGGTGCAGCCGGTTCTTGCCGATCTTGGGCGCCACCGGCGGACCGCCCCACGACATCTTCGAACCACCTTGCGGCGACTGGATGGCGGTCTCCTCGTCCTGGTCCCAGACCAGTGGCCAGCCAAGCGCCTTGCTCCAGAAGTAGCCGACCGCCTGGGAGCCGTCGCAGTTGATCGCTCCGATGAACGCCGTGCCGGCAAGGAAGTTGTTGCCTGCCTCGATGACGCAGAACTCATTTCCTTCGGGGTCGGCGAGCACCACCTGTTCCTCATCCGGGCTCTGACCGATGTCGATGTGCTGACCGCCGAGCTCGAGTGCCCGCGCGACGGTTTGCTGTTGCTCCTCGGGAGTCGCGCTCGTCAGGTCGAAGTGGATCTGGTTCTGGCCGGCCTTCGTCTCCTGGCTCGGGTAGAAGCTGACGCGGTAGCCGGTGCCATCGCTGGGGATGAGCTCGAAGCCGTCCTCATCGTCGGCGATCTCCCAGCCGAGCAGGCCGGCCCAGAAGGTCGCCAGGCGTCGCGGGTCGTTCGCGTCAAAGGTCACCGACCATAGGTTGGACGTCATCTCGGGTCCCCGTCTCCGGATCGTCGCCTCACGGCGTCCCCGTGAGAACAGCAACGCTAGCCCAGTTGCTGGGCCGGGCCAACGAGAGTGGCCGGGTCAACGCTGGCTGGTGCGGCCTTGCTTTCGAAGAATCACCGCGAGCGTCACGACACACACCCCAGAGCCCAGGAGCAGATACTGGGGTCCGCCCGGTTCGGGGTATGCCGGGTTGACCGGATCCCAAGTGCCCACCCACAGCAGGAACAGGGCCAGCGCCACAGCGAACGACCCAGTCACGTACAAGACGATTCGGGTGATCGCCAGATTCCACACGGCCACCAAAAGCAAGGCGAGTCCCAATCCGAGAACCGCCAGGTGCGGAGCCCCCGCTCGCCATGTGATCCCGCAGTAGTCCGGATTGAACTCAGGATTGCCGTCGCTGCAGCTGGGTGCGAAGCCGTGGAAGAGAATGTTGTTTGAGGCGTGATACGCCCCCCACAACATGACGCCCAAGGCGACAGGGACCCCGACGAACAGTGCTCCGTTGCGGAGTCTCCGATCGATCATGGGCAAAGAGTAGATCCTGCTGGCACGGACGGAACCGACCCGCCGACAGCTAGACCCTGGCAGGGGAGCGGCCATTCAGCAGATTCATGTGCTTGGTTCCGATTCCGACCGAGGCGTCGGTGAATCATCGGTAGCGTGACGGCGTGACCCTGGGTAGCCGATTGCACGCATCACCACCGCGGGTGTTCGTATCAGCGGTGATCCTTGCCCTTGTGCTGGGCGCGACGTTCGTATGGTTTCGCGGAGCTGACGAACGACGGATCGATCATGCTTGCGACACCTGGCTCGGCGAACGAGAGGCGATGCGAACGGTCCTCACCGAGTCTGAGGAGGCAGCCGGCCGCGCTGAAGCGGACCGGGAAGGGGAAGGGGACGCCAGCAGGCAGTTCAACGATCTCGACTCCACGCTCGAATCGCTCGGACGGTGGGAAGTCGTCGGGCCGAACACCCACAGCAGTCTTCATGGAGATGATGATGCGAGCCGGCTCGAGGTGGGTGCCGAGTCAGCGTTCCGCTATCTGAACTCCGGAGTCACCGAGCTTCACACACGCATCGACGACGGCGATCCGACGGCATTGACTGACTGGGTGACCGAGGTCCGCGCCAGATTCCAGAATGTCGACGACATCTGCCTTGCCGCAGCGAGATAGCGGCACTGCGCCGCAAGCATGATGAGGGGAGCCCTGTTCGGCAGATCCTGCGCTTGGCTCAACGCTGCTGGCACCCCTGCGTATCAAGAGTGGTCGTATTGCCTTGTCCGACGTGGGCTCAGATCGTCGCGAGCTTCTCGCTCAGACGAACGACGTCCGGCACGGAGACTGTTGGGGGAGTGGTGGCCGGAAGCGGGCTCACGCCGGGTCGGGTGATGAGTGTCGTCTTCATTCCGGTCGCAGTTGCCCAGGCGATGTCCCAGTCATGTGCTGCCACCAACACGGCGTCAGTTGCGGCCACGCTCCTGGCCTGCAGAACATGGTCGTATGCGCCGGCCGCCGGCTTCAAGATGCCGGCGCCTGTTGCGGGTCGGGAGCTCCTGGAGAAGCGGGTGCGGCATTCTGCGGCCCGCGGAGGGCGACGTAGACCAGCAGGACGGCCATGACGGCGACGCCTGCCCACATGGACTGCTGCCATCCGTCGATGTACGACTGCTTTGCGGCCTCGACCAAGACCTGCGCACGTGAGCCCGCACCGCTCGAGGCCTCGAGGGCGGTGGCGATACCTTCCCGAGCGGGGTCCGCGGCCCCCTCGGGGATACCGTCCAGCCGGTCGTCGATGGCGTTGCGGTAGCCGGCCGTCAGGAGTGCGCCAAGCATCGCGATGCCGAGCGCAGTGCCGAACTCTCGGGTCACGTCGTTGAGGGCGGATGCAACGCCCTGCTTCTCGCGCGGCAGGGAGAGGGTGATGGCCTCGGTCGAGGGCACCATGGCCAGGCCGAGGCCGCAGCCCATGACGAGGATGCCCGGCAGGATCGACAGGTAGCCATCGTCGACAGACACGGACAACGCCATGAGCGCCAGGCCGATGCCAGTGAGCGTGATTCCCGCGGACATGGTCGTGCGTGCTCCGACTCGTGTCGCCAGTCGGGGGGCAAGACCGGAGGTGCCGATCATCGCGGCGGCCATGGGCATGAGCCCCGCCGCGGACTGCAGCGCGGACCAGCCGACCACGGCCTGGAGGAACGGGAAGAGCACCACGAAGATGCCCGACTGGACACCGAAGACCGCGACCAGCGTGATCGATCCGCCGGCCAATCCGCGCTCACGGAACAGACGCATGTCGAGCAGCGACGCATCCCGACGGCGCAGCTCCCAGAACACGAAACCGGTCGTTGCGAGGACGCCGACGGCGAGGCTGACCAAGGTCGCGGACGCGGTCCAGCCGCGCTCTGGGCCCTCCTGCAGGCAGAAGATGAGGGCCGCCACGGCGACGATCGACACCAGTGCGCCGACGGTGTCGAAGGCGTGGGCGGGGCGCTCACGGGAGTTGGGAACCGACTTCAGCGCGATGGTCAGGGAGACCACGACCAGGGCGATCGGCAGGGCGAACAGCCAACGCCAGTCGGCGGCGTCGACGAGAAGGGCGGAGAGGAACATGCCCAGGATGCCGCCACCTCCGGCGACGCCGGTCCACACGCCGATTGCCTTTCCGCGCTGCTCCTCGGGGAAGGTGGAGGTGATGACGGCCAGCGTGATCGGCATGATCATTGCTGCGCCGACACCGCTGGCAACGCGGGCGGTGATCATCACCTCGGCAGCCGGGGCCAGAGCCGCCACGACGTTCGATGCGCCGAAGACGGCGAGCCCGGCGAGCAGCATGGGCTTGCGGCCCAAGCGGTCACCGATCGCGCCGAGCGGCAGCAGCAGTGCGGACAGGGCGAGCGTGTAGATGTTGATGATCCACAGGACGGTGTCCTGCGAGGTGTCGAAGTCGACTGCCATCTGGGTCTGGGCGACGTTCAGGCCGGACACCGATGCGATGACTGCCATCAGCGCCATCGAGACGGCGATCAGGATCGCGCGCAGCTGACGTGCGTCGGGCACGTCCTCGCCGCTTCGGTCAGCAGGGGCCGGCTGTGCAGATTTCGTACTCATGTATTCCTCTCAAGGTTGGGGCTTGCCGACCAGCGGGCCGGTGAACCGGGGCCAGCTCAGATGTGCTGGGCCACGGTGGGCCGCGAACGGCTCGTTCTCCGATGGAGGGTCTGCGCGACCGCGGAGTTGTGCCTTTCGCACCCGACGCCTGAGGTCGTTCACGTGCTCGGCACGAGGCCGTCACGGGTCGGCCGCTCCGCCATCGGACGGAGGCCGCATGCCGCCGCGAACCCCTGCGCCTCGATGCCGAGCGCGACGTTGCTCCGCGCCGCCTGGTTCGCCATCGCGATGTAACCCGTGAGCTCGAGCAGCGCCGGCACCCCGAGCTGGTCGAGCAGGTTGGCGGACATCTGGTCGGTGACGGTTGGAGGCGTCTGGGACATCGCCTCGGCGTACTCGAGGACGTCGCGCTCCAGCGGCGTGAAGACGTCCGACTCGCGCCACCGTGGAATCTCTCTCGCCTTGGTGAGGTCCAGTCCTTCGTTGTTGGCCTGGAAGTAGCCGAAGTCCAGGCACCACGTGCAGCCGATGAGCGATGCCACGGCCATGTGGGCGTACGACTTCAGGTCGGTGTCGCACTCATCGAACTTGCTGACCTTGTGGGAGTAGCCGAAGCTCGCTTTCAGCATCGGCCGGTGATGCCACATCACACCGAGGGCCTCGGGCACCTCGCCGAGCATCCGCTTGCTCATCTTCTTCATCAGCGCGCCGTAGACACCGGTGATCTCGGCCGGGGGAATCCTGGTTGACATCTCGTCCTCCTCATTGGTTGGGAACTCGACCATGAGACGCCGGCGACACCATCCCCGTGACAGCTCGAGGTGGTGACCCAGGTCACAGGCAGGGGATGTCACAGAATGGCTGGACCGGACGTCTCGTGGGCGACACCGTCGCGAGCCCAGCAGAAGAGGAGCCACCCATGAGCGAGGACGCCCGTCCAGACCCAGCCACCGAGGAGTTCGTCACCCACCGAAACCTGCTCTTCACGGTCGCCTACGAGATGCTCGGTTCGGCCGCCGACGCGGAGGACGTACTCCAGGAGACCTGGCTGCGATGGGCGACCGTCGACCTCGACACAGTGGAGAACCATCGGGCGTACCTGGTGCGGATCACGACGCGCCAAGCCCTCACCCGGTTGCGCACGCTCGGCCGGCGCAGGGAGTCGTACGTCGGACCGTGGCTTCCCGAGCCGCTGCTGACCGCGCCCGACGTGGCGGAGAACGTCGAGCTCGCCGACAGTCTCTCGATGGCGATGCTGCTGGTGCTGGAGACTCTGGGGCCCACCGAGCGGGCCGTGTTCGTGCTGCGCGAGGTGTTCGCGCTCGAGTACGACGAGATCGCGGAAGCCGTCGACAAGAGCCCCGCCGCCGTGCGCCAGATCGCCCACCGGGCGCGTGCCCACGTCGCCGCCCGGCGGCCTCGCGACGTCGTGTCGCCGGCACAGACCCGCGGTGCGCTGGAAGCGTTCCAGCGAGCCGTCGAGACCGGCGACATGCAGGGCCTGCTCGACATCCTCGCACCCGATGTCGTGGCTCTGAGCGACGGCGGCGGGGTCAAGCAGGCGGTGCCGCGGCCCATCGTAGGCGCCGACAAGGTCGCCCGGCTGCTGTCGGTCGGCATGGCGCGGGCCGGCAAGGCCCTGACGTTCGAGCCCGCGCAGGTCAACGGGGCACCGGCGCTGATCCTCCGCCTCGACGGCGAGCTCGACACCGTCATGGCGGTGCGGGTCGAGAACGGTCTGGTCAGCGGCCTCTACGCCGTGCGCAACCCCGAGAAGCTGTCCCACGTGGAGCAGGAGACGGTGGTAAGCCTCGGGTGAGGCCGTACTGCACCCGGCAGCTCCTTCGTCGGCTGCTCGTGACCGCTACGAAGGTCTGGCGTCAGGGAGGTGGTCCACCGGATCGAGATCCTCAGCGGCACGCCGACTCAGGCCCAGCGATGCTCGACTACATCTCCCGGTCTGGGCTTTGAGGGAAGCGACGGCGCCAACGAGGTGGGTTAGATCGCCGCGAACTTTTCGGCCAAATTTGCGAAGTTCGGTACCGAGACTGTTGGGGGAGCGGCTGTAGGCAGAGGGCTCACCCCGGGACGCGTGATGAGGGCCGTCTTCATACCTGCCGCGGTTGCGCCAGCGATGTCCCAGTCATGCGCTGCCACCATCACAGCGTCGGGCGCAGCCACGCCCCGTGCACTCAGGACATGCTCGTATGCGCCGGCAGCCGGTTTCAGGACGCCGGCCTGTTCCGCCGAGAACACGTCGGAAAACACATCGCTCAGCCCGGCGTTCTCGATCTGTGACTGCGCTGCGGTGAGCGGGGAATTCGCCAGGACCGCGAGCTCGTGGCCTGCGTCACGCAGCTCGAGGAGCCCGCTTCGCACGTCGGGATGCGGGGGAAGCGAGCGAAGCATTCCGCCGACAGCAGCCCGGTCCTCCGGCTCCGGCTGGCGTCCGTGATCGCGCACGACTACGTCAACACACGCTCCCGCGATCTGGGCGAAATCCCGATACTCACCCGCGGCAGTGATCGTCAGCGCCGTGTGAATTACGAGGGTGAACCACTCATGCCGGGCGTCGGGGTCGCCAGTCAGCTCGAGGAACGTCTCGTCCAGAGCCTGCATGTCCAGCATGGTCTCGTTCACGTCGAATACACACAGCATGGTCATCTCCTAGGTACGAGTAGCGTAGTACCGATGGTACGATAAGAGTCGTACCATTGACCAGCGACCTCGAGGCGAGCATGACCAAAGAGTTTCCCGTTCCCGAGCTGGCTTCCGTCGAGCTCGGGACCGTCATGGCGGCGCTGGCCGATCCACATCGCGCGGGGGTCATTGCCGCCTTGGCTGCCGGAGGTGGTCTCAACGAGGCAGGGGAGCGGGCCTGCGCATCGTTCGCGCTTCCGGTCGCCAAGTCGACCCGCACACATCACTGGCGGGTCCTTCGAGAAGCCGGGCTCATCCGTCAGCGCGATGCCGGCAACGGCACATTCGTCCGGCTGCGGCGAGATGAGTTCGAGGACCGATTCCCGGGCCTACTCGACGTCTTCGCCCGCCTCGCGACCCAACATGCTCCAGCAGTCGTCGCTCAGTCCGAATAGATGACCTGCCTCGCCAGACCTGTGAGCTGTCAGTCGAGGAGCGTCATCGATTCATCTGATGCAATACGCAGACTTCTAATTGACATAATGTGCATTATCGGACAAACGGGTCCAGCGGTAACGACTCTGGCAAGGTCGAGCTGTGAGCCCCCGATACACAGTGCGGCCAGCGTTGCTTGGCGACCTGACGAGCGTCCTCGGCGTTCTGGCACAGAATCAAGCTGATTCGCCGTCGGACGACGTGTCGTTGACGCAGAAAGATGCGGCGTCTGGCAAACAGCTCGCGATGTGGGAACGCGTTCAGTCGTCGCCTGACGTCACGGTCTATGTGGCCGAGAACGCGTCAGGCGTCGCCGTCGGCACCGCCTGCCTGTCGATCCTTCCCAACATCACGTACGACTGCCGTCCTACGGCGTTCGTCGAAGCTGTCGTCGTTGCATACGCACATCGTCGTCAAGGCGTCGCCACGCTGCTCCTGGAGCATGTGCTGGCTGACGCCCGATCCGCGAACTGCTACAAGGTGCAGCTTCTCAGTCACAAGCGGCACGCGAACGACGGCGCGCACGCCCTGTACTCCGGCTTGGGCTTTGTTCCGGAAGCCGAAGGATTCCGGCATTACTTGACATAACGTCGACATCCCCTTGGGCGAGGCCGTGCCAGCGAGCGTTCAGGTGGGCCGGCTGGTAGCCATCTTGGCAGCGAAGAAGCCCAGAACCGTTCCGGATGCGAGGCGCTGCGTGTGGAGCACGCGAGGGTGGTGAGCCAGATAGCCGGCGACCGCCGCGGCGGTGAGAACCAAGAGGCCGTTGACCGTCACTGCCACCACGATCTGCGCGGCACCGAGCTGGAGGAACTGCCACCACGTCGCACCCAGCGCGGGATCAACGAACTGAGGGATGAGCGCGGCATACAGGAGCGCGATCTTGGGGTTCAACAGGTTCGTCACCAATCCCATGCCGAACAGTCGGGCGGTGGAGTGTGGGGACAGCTCGCGCGGTTCGAATGGCGACTTGCCACCGGGTCGCAGGATCTGCCAAGCCAGCCATGCGAGGTACGCGGCGCCCAAGAGCTTCACCGCGTGGTAGGCCTCAGGTACGGCCATGAAGAGGGCGGACAGGCCGGCGGCTGCTGCGACGAGGTAGGCGACGAACCCGAGGGCAACCCCGGCGAGCGACACGAGTCCAGCCCGTCTCCCCTGCGAGATGGCTCGCGACGTCAGATAGACCATGTTGGGCCCGGGAGTCAGCACCATCCCCAGCTCCACCAGCGCGACGCCGAGCAAAGACGCGACCGGTACGAGTTCCATGCGTCAAAACTATCGGGCTGTGCGGCCGCTTCACCCAGTTGGGTATCGACGGTGGTCAGCAGTCGAAGACCGACCAGCAGATGTCGTTTCGGAGGCGCATGTCGTCGAGCACGAGCTCGCGAATCACGTCTGGGAGCTGCTCGCGCTGCCACTGACCCTCGCGTCGGCCGGCCGCGTCGGCCTCGTCGGGCGGCGAAGCAGCACGTACGGCCTTGATCGCGTAGGCAGCCGCGCCACGATCGTGGGCTGCGACGTGCGCGACCGCTCCGGCTTGGCCGGCTGCGTAAGCGGCATGCCGTGCTGCCCCGCGTTTGTCTCGCGCCGCGCCCATGGCATGGCCGCCCGCAGCGCGGGACTCCATCATCTTGACCTCACCGCGAACCCAGGCGCGGATGTGCTCGATGGCCTGACGCGGTCGCGGATCCTCGGGGTGAGCGTCCTCGAAAAGGTGAAGCACGTGTTCCGCGCACGAGGCCGCCCACAGCGCCAGCAAGTGGTGATCAGCATCCGTCAGAGATCCGCCTCTGCGGACCGTCACGAGTCGCGGGTCGCGAACCTTCGAGAGGATCATGGATCACTCATCACCCTTTGACGTACGCCGCCAGGTGCTCGCCGGTCAGCGTGGACGTGTCGGCGACGAGGTCGGCGGGTGTGCCCTCGAAGACGATCTTGCCGCCGTCGTGACCGGCACCGGGACCCAGGTCGATGATCCAGTCGGCGTGCGCCATGACGGCCTGGTGGTGCTCGATGACGATGACCGACTTGCCGGAGTCGACGAGCCGGTCGAGCATGCCCAGGAGGTTCTCGACATCGGCAAGGTGCAGGCCGGTCGTCGGTTCGTCGAGCACATACACAGCAGCGCCCTTGTCCCCCATCTGCGTGGCGAGCTTGAGCCGCTGCCGCTCGCCGCCGGACAGCGTGGTGAGCGGCTGGCCGAGGCTGAGGTAGCCCAGACCGACGTCGGCGAGCCGCTCGAGGATCTTCAGCGCGGGCGGCGTGTGCGCCTCGCCCGCGGTCCGAAGAACTCGACGGCCTCGGTCACCGGCATGGCGAGCACCTCGGCGATGTTGCGGCCGCCCAGGGTGAACTCGAGCACCGCTGCCTGGAACCGCTTGCCCTCGCACTCCTCGCAGGTCGACTGGACCGTGGCCATCACGCCCAGCTCGGTGTAGATCACGCCCGCGCCGTTGCACGTGGGGCACGCACCCTCGGAGTTGGAGCTGAAAAGAGCAGGCTTGACGCCGTTGGCCTTGGCGAATGCCTTGCGGATCGGCTCGAGCAGGCCTGTGTATGTCGCTGGGTTGCTGCGTCGTGAACCCCGGATCGCGCCCTGGTCGACCACCACGACGCCGTCGCGACCGGCGACCGAACCGTGGATCAGCGAGCTCTTGCCGGACCCGGCGACACCCGTGACGACACAAAGCACTCCGAGCGGGATGTCGACGTCGACGTCCTGGAGGTTGTGCGTCGACGCGCCGCGGACCTCCAGCGTCCCGACGGCCGGACGTACGGACTCCTTGAGCGCTGGCCCGGTCGTCGAGGTGGCGACCGGTGATGGTGTCGCTCCCCCGCAGCTCTTCGACCGTGCCCTCGAACACCACTTCCCCACCGCCGGTGCCGGCGCCCGGGTCCGAGGTCGATGACGTGGTCGGCGATCGCGATCGACTCGGGCTTGTGCTCGACGACCAGGACCGTGTTGCCCTTGTCGCGAAGCTGCAGCAGCAAGGCGTTCATCCGCTCGATGTCGTGCGGGTGCAGGCCGATCGTCGGCTCGTCGAAGACGTACGTGACGTCGGTGAGCGACGAGCCGAGGTGGCGAATCATCTTGGTGCGCTGCGCCTCTCCCCCGGACAACGTGCCGGACGGCCGGTCGAGCGAGAGGTAGCCCAGCCCGATGTCGGTGAACGAGTCGAGGAGGTGCTGCAGCCCGGTGAGCAGCGGGGCAACAGTCGGCTCTTCGAGATCGCGCATCCAGTCGGCCAGATCGCTGATCTGCATCGTGCAGACCTCGGCGATGTTCTTGCCGCTGATCTTGGACGCGAGGACCTCCTTGGTGAGCCGCGTGCCTTCGCACTCTGGACAGGTCTGGAACGTGACCGCCCGCTCCACGAACGCGCGGATGTGCGGCTGCATCGCGTCGACGTCCTTGGAGAGCATCGACTTCTGGATCTTGGGGATCACCCCCTCATACGTGAGGTTGATCCCCTCGACCTTGATCTTGACCGGCTCGCTGTAGAGCAGCTTGTCGAGGTCCTTCTTGCTGAACGCGCCGATCGGCTTGTCCATGTCGAAGCCGGCGCCGCTGAAGATGCGGCCGTACCAGCCGTCCATGCTGTAGCCGGGAACCGTGAGCGCGCCCTCGCTGAGCGACTTGCTCTCGTCGTAGATCGCGGTGAGGTCGAAGTCGCTGACCGCGCCCATGCCCTCACAGCGCGGGCACATGCCACCGAGATAGACGGCATTGCGTACGACACTCTTCTCGGTGCGCCCGGCCTTCTCGGTGCTCATGCTGCCGCTCGCCGTCCGGGTCGGGACGTTGAACGAGTAGGCGGTCGGCGGCCCGATGTGTGGCTCTCCGAGCCGGCTGAAGAGGATGCGCAGCATCGCGTTCGCGTCGGTCACGGTGCCGACCGTGGAGCGGGGGTTGGCGCCCATGCGTTCCTGGTCGACGATGATCGCGGTGGTCAGACCGCCGAGGAAGTCGACCTCAGGCCTGGCCAGCGTCGCCATGAAGTTCTGCACGAACGCGCTGTAGGTCTCGTTGATCATCCGCTGCGACTCCGCGGCGATCGTGCCGAACACCAGCGAGCTCTTGCCGGATCCCGAGACCCCGGTGAACACCGTCAGCCGGCGCTTGGGGATCTCGACGCTGACGTCCTTGAGGTTGTTCTCGCGCGCGCCTTGCACCCGGATCAGGTCGTGGCTGTCGGCAGCGTGCGGTCGCGTGACTGGCTGTCGGTCGTCGTGGCCGGGCTCATGGCTTCTCCATCCGTTGGGCGGCGCCGCATGCGCGGCCGCCGCCGCGGTCGGTGGCTCGATCCAATCAGATCGACGCTGCTGGTCAGGTCAGCTGCTGGATGCGGATCATGTTGCCTGCCGGGTCGCGGAAGGCGCAGTCGCGGACGCCGTAGGGCTGCTCGGTTGGCTCCTGCACGACCTCGGCGTCGGTGGCCTGGACGCGATCGAAGACGCCGTCGAGATCCTTGGTGGCCAGCAGGATCCAGCCGTAGGTGCCCTTGGCCATCATCTCGGAGATGACGCGGCGCTCGTCCTCGGTGATGCCGGGATCGGCGGCCGGAGGCGCCAGGAGGATCGACGTGCCGGGCTGGTCGGGCGGTCCGACGGTGATCCAGCGCATCGTGCCCTGTCCCACGTCCTGGCGGACCTCGAAACCGAGGGCGTCGCGGAAGAAGGCCACGGAGGCGTCGGGATCGGTGTGCGGAAGAACCGTGGTGTGAATCGTGATGTCCATGGCTGTCACGTTAGTGGCGGCCCCGGACGGCTGCTTCTCGATTCCTGATCGCATGGCCGTAAGTTGACGGACAACCGCGGAGACGTCGTGTAACGATCATCAGGTGGCCGGACATGGGCGTGATGTGACCAGTCCCGGCCTCGATGACGAAGGGCGTTTCAGGCTCTTCTACGCTGCCCACTTCGACGCTCTTCTCGCGTACGCTCTGCGCCGGGTCTCACGTCCGGAGGACGCAGCGGACGTCGTCGCCGATTCGTTCTTGGTGGCCTGGCGCCGGGTCGGTGACCTGCCGCCTGGAGATGAGGCCCGGCTGTGGCTGTACGGCGTCGCGCGCAAGGTGCTGGCGAACCAGCATCGAGGCGGGCGGCGGCGTGAACGCCTGGGTCAGCGGCTGAAGGAGCAGCTGAGCCACGCCGTGGTCGCGGATCACGCAGTCGATCTCGCAGAACGCCTGGCGGTGCAGGACGCGTTGAGCCGTCTCGGCGAGCTGGACCGCGAGGTCCTGACCCTCACGGTGTGGGAGGAGCTCGAACCGCGCGAGATCGCCGAGATCCTCGGGGTGAACGCGCAGGCCGTCCGTACGCGGCTGTCGCGGGCTCGGGGGCGGCTGCGAGGCCTGATCAGTAACGACGTGGGAGCGGTGGGACATGTACCAGGTGTCACACCACTACTGGCTCCCGAGGAGGGCACATGACAGACGAACACATGGACCGGTTGGTGCGCAGTGTCGACCCCGTCGACGCGCGAACCGCGAGTGAACTCCACGGGGCCGACACGGCTCTCTTGGAGGAGATCATGTCCCAGTCCCCCGTCAAGCAACGCCCCATACGCAGACGTACGTACGTCGCCGCCGCGTTCCTGGCCGCTGCCGTCCTCGCCGTTGCGGTGACAGTGCCGTCGCTGCTGTCCGAGCCCGACGATCGTTCACCGTCAGCGGGCCAGAAGGCTGGTACGGATGGCAGCCAGACCGACCAGATCACGTACTCGGCAGCGATCATCAAGGCCGCCATGAAGAATCCGCGTCTGTTGATCGACGAGCCCGGCTGGAAGCCCACGCACGTCTATGGCTTCGCGGACGCGAAAGGCGGGATCGAGTACGCCAAGGGTGACCAGAGCATGGAGGTCAACTGGTACGAGGCTGATGCCTACCGCTCGTACTACGACGATCGCCTCGACGTCAGCAAGGCCGTGCCGATCACCGTGGCTGGACAGGAAGGAAGTCTCTTCAGGTACTCCGCCACCGATTTCGCGGTGATGCTGAAGCCGGACGGCAATGCGTTCGCCGAGCTGCGGACCGGGCGAGGTTGGCAGGACAGGCAGGACGTGCTCGACGCCCTCGCCAAGGTCAAGAAGGTCGACGTCGACACGTGGCTGGCGGTGATGCCTCCCGAGATCGTGACTCCTGACAAGATCAGCGCCGTCGCTGATGAGATGCTCGCCGGGATGTCCCTGCCTCCGGGCTTCGACAAGGCTGCACTGTCCAAGCTCGGCACGAACGACCGCTACCAGTTCGGTGCCGGAGTCGCCAGGGCGTACGTGTGCGGATGGTTCGAGGAATGGGAACGCGCCGGCAGCAACGATGCGGCCGTGCAGCGATCGGTAGAAGCGCTCAGGAGCACCCGGCACTGGAAGCTGCTCGACGAGATGGCCAAGTCTGGCGAGTTCTCCGACGGGGTGTGGGCTCTCGCCGACAAGGTCAAGGCCAGCGACAATCCGGTGCGCTACCAGGAGAACTTCCAGTGCGGTGGTGCGGAGTAGTCGCTGATCTGCAGGTTTGAGGGGCACGGTCTTGCGGACCCGTGCCCCTCAGCACGTCGGCGAAGTCACGGCAACGAGTGCATGTGCGGGGCGCTTGGCGATCCGTCTGCCGGGCGTACGGGATACGGGCTCGAGGCGTTGTGGCTCACGACGGCGATCACCACCGTCGTCACGGCCAGGTGCAGCGCCATGCGCCACCACCTGACGCACAGTGCGACGGCGAGCGCAGCGCGCGACGCGGGCGCGCCGTGACGCGGCACGTAGCGGCCAGCCGGCGAGAGCTTCATACCCCTATATGTCCGAAACCGGCCAAAGTGTGACGCCAACCGGGTCGCGACATTCGCAGCGACGCGCAAATGCGCCAAACTTGCAGGAACGGCGCTCTATCCTTTGCACATGAGTGACATGCAGCAACAGACGCGTCATGTCGCTCCGCCCGCGATTCGGGGCATGGACCTGACCGCGAAGGCGGGCCTGCTGATCCTGCTTGCGATCGCCGTGATGTTCCCGGACCTGGGTCACATGCGCGGCAAAGCGGCCGGCCTGCGGGCGGTCACCTATCCCCTGCTCGCGTTCTCGGTCCCCGCGCTCTGGTACGTGTTCTGGCGCGACCGCGCGTCGTTCCCCTGGGTCGCCGACCTGCTGGTGACGGTCACCTGCTTCACCGACACGCTCGGCAACCGCATGAACATGTACGACACGATCGTCTGGTTCGACGACTGGATCCACTTCATGAACACGGGCTTCCTGACCGCCGGCGTGATCCTCCTGACGCTGCACCGCACGGCGACGCTCCGGGCGACTGTGGAGCGGGCTCTCGCGTTCGGCGCGACCGTGGCGATCGGCTGGGAGATCGCGGAGTACTACGCCTTCATCAGCACGTCGTCTGAGCGCCGCGGCGCCTACACCGACACGCTTGGCGACCTCTTCCTCGGCACGGCGGGCTCGGTCGTCGCAGCACTCGTGGTGCACAGCCTGTGGCGCATGGGTCGGCTCGCGTCGGCTGCGCCCCAGCTGGAGCCCGTGAGGGCCTGATCCCTCAGGCGGATTCGTCGTCCCGCGGCGCGAGGAGCCAGGCGGCGATCGCTCCGCCCAGTGCGCCGAACAGGTGACCCTGCCACGAGATGCCGGGCCGGCCGGGGATGACGCCCCAGAGCACACCGCCGTAGACGACGAAGACCACCAGGCCGAGCGCGATCTGCCCGAGATGACGGGCGAAGATGCCGCGCACCATCAGGTGCACCAGCCAGCCGAAGACCAGGCCTGACGCTCCGATGTGCACGGAGTTCGCACCGCCGAAGAGCCATACCCCGAGCCCGCTGACGATCCACACGATCGCGGTCACGGACACCCAGGTGCGTACGCCGGACAGAGCCAGCAGGAAGCCCAGCACCAGCAGCGGGATGGTGTTGGCCACGAGGTGAGCCCACCCGCCGTGCAGCAGCGGCGCGAACACGATCCCGAGGAGGCCCTCGTCGGACCGCGGGCGTACGCCGTGGCTGTCGAGCCGGCCGTTGAGCGACCGTGTCGACCAGCTCGATCACGTAGAGCAGGGCGACGAAACCGCCCACCAGCGTGCCGGCGCGGGCCGGTGCCGAGATCACTGGCTCATCGGCGGCGGGCTGAGTCATGGCCCGATGCTAGAGGGTCGGGGTGGGTCTGGGCCCCCCTTCGCACGGGTCCCAGCGCCATCGTGTCCGCCGCCGAACCTCCATAGCGTCGAAGACATGACGACTCAGCAGGACGTACGCCCGACCGACCGCTACGTGAGCCTGTTCGGTGACCTGATGCGCGACGTGCGCGAGCAGGGCCTGCTCGAGCGGCGATACCTGTACTACTGGACCCAGATCACCCTCGCTGTTGGAGCGTTCGCGGCGGTCTGGGTCGGCTTCTTCATGCTGGGCAACTCGTGGTGGCAGCTCGGGCTGGCCGCGCTGCTCGGGCTCGTCGTGACCCAGTTCGGGTTCCTCGGCCACGATGCGGCGCACCGACAGATCTTCGCGTCGGCGGCGTGGAATGCGTGGGCCGCGCGCATCTTCGCCGGGGCTTTTGCCGGCCTGAGCTTCGCCTGGTGGCGCGCCAAGCACAACCTGCACCACAAGGCGCCCAACCAGGAAGGAATCGATCCCGACATCGCTGCGGGCGCGATCGCCTTCACGCCCGAGATCGTCAGCCAGCGCACGGGCTTCGCCGGGTGGTTCGCCCGGCACCAGGGTTGGCTGTTCTTCCCGCTCCTGACGCTCGAAGGGCTCAACCTGCACGTCGCCAGCGTGCAGGCCGCTCGCGACAAGACCTCGACCCAACCGTGGCGGCGCACCGAGCTGGCGATCGTCGTGACCCGCCTCTCGGCGTACGTGCTGGTGCTTCTGGCGTTCCTCCCGCTGGGCAAGGCGCTGGCCTTCTTCGCCGTCCAGATGGCGGTGTTCGGCGTATGCCTCGGCGCATCGTTCGCGCCGGCGCACAAGGGCATGCCGATCGTCCCGCCGGGGATGAAGCTCGACTTCCTGCGCCGCCAGGTCATGGTGTCGCGCAACGTGCGTGGCAACCCGCTGACGGACGTCGCGATGGGCGGTCTCAACTATCAGATCGAGCACCATCTGTTCCCGAGCATGCCGCGCTGCAACCTCAAGAAGGCGCGGCCCACGGTGCGGGCGTACTGCGCGCGAGAAGGCATCGACTACATGGAGGTCGGGCTCTTCCGTTCGTACGCGATCGTCGTCGGCTACCTCAACAACGTTGGTCTCCGCGCCCGCGACCCGTTCGACTGTCCCCTGGCGGCGCAGCTCCGCGGTTGAGCGAAACTACCTCGTAGGTCCTTGTCACACTTCGCCGCGACAGTGTCGTCTGAGGGGTATGACACGAACTCTGCAACGTACGTTGCTCCTGATTCTGGCCGCGACCGGTGCCTACACCGGGCCGTGGGCGTCGATCTCGCCGCGTTCCTTCTACGACTCGTTCCCCGGTTTCGGCCGGGTCTGGGTCGGTGTCGACGGCGCCTACAACGAGCACCTGATCCGCGATGTCGGTGCCACCTACACGGCGCTGTTGGTCCTCAGCATCATCGCGGCGGTCAGCCTGCAGTCGATCGCGGTGGCGCTGGCGGGCTGGACGTGGCTGACGTTCGGGACCCTGCACCTCTCGTACCACCTGCCGCATCTGGGCGAGTTCGACGCGACCGACCAGGTGCTCAACGTCATCGCGCTCGGCGGTTCGGTCCTCGTCGCCGCGTTGCTGGTCATTCCGCGTCGAGATCGGAGGTCGCGCATGAGGATCGCAGTCGCGGGTGGCACGGGGTGGTCGGTTCGTACGTCGTCGAGGCGCTGACAGCTGGCGGTCACGACCCGGTCGTGCTGTCGCGCGGCCGCGGCGTCGACCTGGTGACCGGCGCGGGCCTCGATGATGCGCTTGCTGGTGTCGAGGCGGTCATCGACGTCAGCAACCAGTCGACGACGAGCCGCAAGAAGGCGGTCGCCTTCTTCGAAGCCGCCACGACGAATCTGCTCGATGCCGGGCTTCGTGCCGGCGTACGCCACCACGTCGCGCTGTCGATCGTCGGCATCGATCGGGTCGGCCTCGGCTACTACGCGGGCAAGCTGCGCCAGGAGGAGCTCATCTTCGCCTCTCCCCTGCCGGCGAGCGTGCTTCGCGCGACCCAGTTCCACGAGTTCGCCGGTCAGGTCCTTCAGCAGGTGCCCGGCCCGATCGCGCTCATCCCGCGAGCGCGGGTGCAGCCGATCGCCGCCCGCGAGGTGGCGGCGGCCCTCGTGGCGCTGGCGCTCGGCTCCCCCGTCGGTATGGCGCCGGAGCTGGCCGGTCCCCAGGAGGAGTCGCTCGCCGACATGGCACGCCGGCTCCTGCGGGCGCGCGGCTCGCGGAAACCCGTCCTGCAGGTGCGCCTCCCCGTCAGCGGTGCCGGCGCGATGGCATCTGGCGGTTTGTTGCCGACCGGCCCGGGTCCGCGCGGCGTGCAGACGTACGAGGAGTGGTTGGCCGATCAGGCCACCTAGGTCACGTATGTGGTTAGCATCAGCCGCATGACCGTCGCCTTCCTCCTGACCTCGCTGATCGTCGTGGCCTCGCCCGGCACAGGTGTGCTCTACACGATGGCGGCCGGGCTGACCCGTGGTGCCCGCGCCAGCCTGGTCGCCGCGTTCGGCTGCACCTTGGGCACGCTCCCCCACATCGTCGCGGCAGTCACCGGGCTCGCGGCCCTGCTGCACACCAGTGCCGTGGCGTTCCAGACGTTGAAGTACGCCGGCGTCGCCTACCTGCTCTACATGGCGTGGAACACCGTGCGCGACAAGGGCGCCTTGAGCGTCGAGGCCGGGACCGAGCCGAAGTCTGCCCGGCAGGTCATCACCTCCGGCGTGCTGGTCAACATCCTGAACCCGAAGCTCTCGATCTTCTTCGTGGCGTTCCTGCCGCAGTTCGTCAGCTCCGGCGAACCGCACTACGTGCTGCGGATGCTCGAGCTCAGCGGCGTGTTCATGCTGATCACGTTCGTGGTGTTCGTCGCGTACGGCGTCTTCGCCGCGGTGATCCGTGACCGGGTCATCTCCCGGCCGGCGGTCCTGACCTGGATGCGGCGCACGTTCGCGGGTGCATTCGTCGCCCTGGGCGCCAAGCTGGCATTCGCCGAGCGCTGACTGGATCAGCGCTGCTTGCGCTTCGTGAGGAGCAGCTCGACGGCTTGAGCGACCCTGCGCTCGCGCGTCTCGTCCTTCTTGGCGCCACGATCCAGTCGACGTAGCTGCGCCTGTGGCTGAACGAGAGGGAGTCGAAGAACGCCTCGGCCTCAGGCGACGCGGCCAGGGCTGCGGCGAGGTCGTCGGGCGCCTTCATCTCGCGAGGCGCGGTGTCGAGCGCGATCTCGACGTGGACCTCGTCGCCGGCGGCAAGGCCGGCCGCCTCCCGATTCTCCGCACTCAGCGGAATCATGAAGCGTCCGCCCATCGGCGCCACGGTCGTCCGGTACGTGTGGCTTCCGACGGTCACGGTCACCGGCGGTCGCTTGCCGCCCTCGAGCGACTCGACGACGTCCGCCGGGACCTCGATGCCGGTTGCTGTCTTGCCGCCGAGCTCGACGGTGCTGTGGAACTCCATGCGCCGATCCTGTCACTCCCGCGGTCGCGGCGTCAGTCGTAGACTCGCGCCATGACGACAGACCAAGGCATCCACGAGCACATCTCGGCGCTGGTCGCCGAGGAGAAGGCGCTGCGCGAGCAGCTGTCCAAGCACGAGGTCACGCCGGGCGAGGAGCACGCACGGCTGCAGAAGCTCGAGGTCGAGCTCGACCAGGCGTGGGACCTGCTGCGCCAGCGCAACGCCAAGCGTCAGTACGGCGACTCGCCCGACGACGCCGCTGAGCGTTCGCCGGACGTCGTCGAGAAGTACCTCGGCTGACGATGCAGATCACCCGATTCGGTCACGCCGCGGTCCTCGTCGAAGCCGCCGACACGCGCATCCTGATCGACCCAGGCTCCTTCAGCCTCGACGCGACGTTCGAGCTCGAAGGTCTCGACGCGATCGTCGTGACGCATCAACATCCGGACCACATCGACCAGACCCGCGGCCCGGAGCTGATCGAGCGCAACCCCGATGCGCAGCTGCTGTGCGACCCGGAGACTGCCTCGGTCCTGGAGTTCGGCTCCTGGCGCGAGCATGGCGACGGCGTCGAGACCAAGGTCAAGGGCATCACGCTCCGCGGGGTCGGCGCCGCAGCACGCCGTGATCGTGCCCGAGCTCCCCCGCATCGCCAATGTCGGCGTGCTGTTGAGCGCCGACGGCGAGCCGACGCGTGTTCCACCCCGGCGACTCGTACGAGTACGCGCCCGACGGCGTCGACGTGCTGGCGCTGCCGCTGGCCGCCCCGTGGGGCAAGGTCAGCGAGACCGTCGACTTCGTCCAACGGGTCTCCCCCACGACGCTCTTCCCGATCCACGACCGCACGATCTCGGAGCTCGCGTACGGGATCTACTGGGGTCACGTGTCCAACTTCGGCGGTGTCGAGGACGTACGCCGGCTGGGTCAGGGCGACGCCACCGAGGTGTGATCAGCGTCCGACGACACTCCGCATTCCGCTCGAATTGAATTATCTCATATCTGAGATATGGTGAAAGACATGACCGTTCGCGACGACTACCTTTCCCGTATCGGGGCACTCATCCGTGACGCCCGGCAGCACAGTGGCCTGACCCAGGCCGAGCTTGCCACCGAGCTCAAGACCAGTCAGAGTGCCGTGAACCGCATCGAGAAGGGGCAGCAGAACTTGACGCTCGACATGCTGGCCCGCATCGGCAGTGCGCTCGACTCCGAGCTCGTCACGGTCGGCACGTCCGGCCCCAGTCACCTGCGCGTCGCCGGCGGAACGACGCTGTCGGGCTCGATCGACGTCAAGTCCAGCAAGAACGCCGGCGTCGCCCTGCTGTGCGCCTCGCTGCTCAACGCCGGGACCACGGTGCTGCGCAAGGTCGCCCGCATCGAGGAGGTCAACCGCCTGCTCGAGGTGCTGACCTCGATCGGCGTCAAGGCGACCTGGCTCAACGAGCAGAACGACCTCGAGCTGATCGTGCCGGCGACGCTCAACCTCGCGCGATGGACGCCGACGCCGCCAGGCGTACGCGCAGCATCATCATGTTCCTCGGGCCCGCTGATGCACCGCTACGACGACTTCGAGCTGCCCTACGCCGGCGGCTGCGACCTCGGCTCGCGCACGGTCGAGCCCCACATGACGGCGCTGCGCCCGTTCGGGCTCAAGGTCGTCGCGACCGAGGGCAGCTATCACGCGACGGCGGCCGCAGGCGTCGGTCCGGAGCGGCCGATCGTGCTCACCGAGCGCGGCGACACGGTCACCGAGAACGCGCTGCTCGCCGCCGCTCGCTACGACGGCGTCACCGTGATCCGCAACGCCAGCCCCAACTACATGGTCCAGGACCTGTGCTTCTTCCTGGTCAAGCTGGGCGTCGGCATCGAGGGCATCGGCACCACGACGCTGCGCGTCACCGGCAAGCCGGTCATCAACTGCGACGTCGAGTACGCCCCCAGCGAGGACCCGATCGAGGCCATGAGCCTCATCGCCGCGGCGATCGTCACCAAGTCGAGCATCACGGTGCGCCGCGTACCGATCGAGTTCATGGAGATCGAGCTCGCGCTCCTCGAGGAGATGGGCTTCCAGTACGACCGCGGCGACGAGTACCCCGCCGAGAACGGTCGAGACCCGCCTCGTCGACATCACGACGCACCCGTCGCCGCTGCACGCGCCGATCGACAAGATCCACCCGATGCCGTTCCCCGGCCTCAACATCGACAACCTCCCGTTCTTCGCGGTCATCGCCGCGACGGCGGAGGGCCAGACGATGCTGCACGACTGGGTCTACGAGAACCGCGCGATCTACCTCACCGAGCTCAACAAGCTCGGCGCCTCGGTCAAGCTGCTCGACCCGCACCGGGTGCTGATCGAAGGCCCGACGCACTGGAGCGGCACCGAGCTGGTGTGCCCGCCGGCGCTGCGGCCGGCCGTCGTCATCCTGCTGGCCATGCTGGCCGCCAAGGGCACGTCGGTGCTGCGCAGCGTGTACGTCATCAACCGCGGCTACGAGGACCTCGCCGAGCGCCTCAACGCCCTGGGCGCCCAGATCGAGACCTTCCGCGACATCTGAGCCGAGTCGAGGCTCGGGGAGCGAGGCGAAGGACTCAGGACTGCCAGCCCCAGGCTCCGGCGACCTGGCGGGTCGAGACGTTGACGCGGTTCCAGACGTTGATCGCGGCGATCGACAGGATCAGGCCGCCGAGCTGCTGCTCGTCGTAGTGCGCCGCCGCCTCCTCGTACACGTCGTCCGGCACGGCGTCGGCGTGTCGCTCAGGCGGGTCACGGCCTCGGTCAGCGCGAGCGCAGCACGCTCGGCGTCGTCGAAGTGCGGCGCATCCCGCCATCCGGCGACGGTGTCGATCTTCTCGTCGCTCTCCCCCGCCTTGCGCAGGTCGCGGGCGTGCATCTGGAGGCAGACGCTGCAGCCGTTGATCTGGCTCGCGCGCAGGTTCATCAGCTCGAGCGTCGTCTCCGGCACGCCGGTCCGGAGCACGGCCTTGCTCAGGGCCTGCAGCGCCTCCATGGCGCCGGGGACCGGATGGCCGGGTTGTCCATACGTGCCTGCATGATGGTTCTCCTCAGTTCGTGTCACATCGTTGGCGTGTGATCCGTCAGGGCTATGACGAATCTCGAGAGGGGAATGTGACCGATGTCCGACAACGAGTTCCTGGCGGAGCGTTTCGAGCAGAACCGGACGCACCTGCGCGCCGTCGCCTACCGCATGCTCGGCTCGCTCAGCGAGGCCGAGGACGCCGTCCAGGAGTCCTGGCTGCGCCTGAGCCGCACGCGACGCCGACGAGATCGACAACCTCGGCGGCTGGCTGACGACCGTCGTGGGCCGGGTGTGCCTCGACATGCTGCGCTCGCGCAAGACGCGCGGCGAGCAGCCGCTCGACGCCCGTCCGACCGACCCGGCGAGCGCGCCGGACGGCGTCGACCCGGAGCAGGAGGCGATGCTGGCCGACTCCGTCGGGCTCGCGATGCTCGTGGTGCTGGAGAAGCTGACCCCCGCCGAGCGGCTGGCGTTCGTGCTGCACGACATGTTCGCCGTGCCGTTCGACGACATCGCCCCGATGATCGGGCGTACGCCTGACGCTGCCCGCCAGCTGGCCAGCCGGGCTCGTCGGCGGGTGCAGGGCTCAGATCCGGTGCCCAACCCGCCGTTGGGCCAGCAGCGCGAGATCATCGACGCCTTCATCGCCGCCGCGCGCGGCGGCGACTTCGAGGCCCTCGTCGCGGTGCTCGACCCCGACGTCATCCTGCGCGCCGACACCGGCAGCGGTGCGCCCGCGTTCGTACGCGGTGCGCACCAGGTGGCGAGCGGGGCCGTCGCGTTCCGGCGGACCGGCAGCGAGAGCCGGCCGGTGCTGGTCAACGGCGCGGTCGGCATCGTCGCGCTCGTGGACGGCCGACCGATCTCGGTGTTCGAGGCCACGTTCGTCGACGGCAGGATCGCCACGATCGACATCGTCGCCGATCCCGAACGTGCCGCCGCGATGGAGCTGACGCTGCTCGACTGACCCCGCCGACCACCGACGCGCTGGAGCGGAGGGACGCATCTGCACCCGCGAGGGCTTAGTTTGAGCGCGTGACCGGATTCCTCGACGCCCCTCCCCTGGCGTTCGCGCATCGTGGTGGGTCGGGGACGGCCGGCAACGTCGGGATCGAGAACTCGCTCGCGGCGTTCGCCCATGCGTACGAGCTGGGCTATCGCTACCTCGAGACCGATGTCCGCATGTCGTCCGACGGCGTGGTCTACGCGATCCATGACGCGGCGCTCGACCGCCTGACCGGCAGCCCGGACCCGGTGGCCGCGCTCACCGCCGAGAGCCTCGACCTGCAGCGTCTCGACCAGCGCGAGCCGTTCGCTCGCCTCGAGGCGCTCTACGAGGCGTTTCCCGACGCGCGCCTCAACATCGACGTGAAGTCCGACGACGCCGTCGAGGCGACCTGCGCGATCGTCGAGGCCCACGACGCCGTCGACCGGACCTGCCTGTCGTCGTTCTCCCACGCCCGCCTGGCCCGCATCCGCCAGATCCTCCCGCGCGTCGCGACGTCGGCGTCGAGGCGCGAGGTCGCGCTGGTCAAGCTCCTGCCCCGCTTCCTGCTCAGGCCCAAGCGTCGTGTGCCTGCAGGTGCCGGCCGCCTTCCGCGGGATCCGGGTCGTCACGCCGCGGTTCGTCCGCAAGGCGCACGCGCTCGGCCTCCAGGTGCACGTGTGGACGATCGACGACGCTGACCAGATGCACGAGCTCCTCGACCTCGGCGTCGACGGCATCATCACCGACCGCACCGACGTCCTCAAGGACGTACTCATCGCCCGAGGCACGTGGAAGGACCCGGCATGACCAAGCTGCAGAAGGTCAAGGCCAATCCGGAGCAGAAGGCGTGGTTCTTCTACGACTGGGCCAACTCGGCGTACATCACGACGATCGGCACGGTCCTCTACGCGCCCTACCTCACCAGCGTCGCCGAGCGGGCGGCGTGCGGGTTCGTCGGCGACGACGACCGCAAGTGCGTCGAGAACCTCTCGGTGCTCGGCCTGTCGGTCTCGGCCGGCTCGCTGGTGTTCTACGTCGTCACGCTCGCGACCGTCATCTCGGCGTTCGTGCTGCCGATCGTCGGGCGCGATCGCCGACCGGGTCGAGTCCAAGAAGACCTTGATGGCCGGCCTCGCGTGGTCCGGTGCGGCCGTGGCGGCCCTGATGTTCTTCGTCACCGGCACCAACTGGCAGCTCGGGGCTGGGCCTGCTGGTCGTGGCCAACCTGTTCTATGCCTCGTCGATCGTGGTCTACGACGCGATCCTGATCGAGATCGCCGAGCCCGACGAGCGTGACCGGATCTCGTCGCGCGGCTGGGCGCTGGGCTACCTCGGCGGCGGCCTGCTGCTCGCGGTCAACCTCGCGCTCGTGACGGTCAAGCCGTTCGGCCTGTCGACCGAGATGGCGGTGCGGATCAGCCTGCTGTCCGCCGCGATCTGGTGGGCGTACTTCACGCTGATCCCCTATCGCGGCATCAAGGACCGCGCGCCCCGCGGTGTCGTCCCGGTCGAGGGCGCGACGCTGATGCAGCGCAGCTTCGGCCAGCTGTTCCGTACGCTCCGCGAGCTGCGCAACTATCCCCAGACGCTGCTGTTCCTCGTCGCGTACCTGTTCTACAACGACGGCATCCAGACCGTGATCTACTCGGCGTCGGTCTACGGCGACAAGCAGCTGGGCTTCGAGACCAGCACCCTGATCGCGACGATCCTGATCGTGCAGTTCGTCGGCGTCGTCGGAGCCCTGGTGTTCGGCCGGGTCGCGGCGCGGATCGGCAGCCATCGCACGATCCTGTACGGCCTCGGCGTCTGGATCCTGGTCGTGTGCTTCGGCTACTTCCTGCCGGCGGAGCAGATCGTCCCGTTCCTCGTGCTCGCCGTGGCGATCGGGCTGGTCCTCGGCGGCACCCAGGCGCTCTCGCGGGCGTTCTTCTCCCAGCTCATCCCCCGCGGCCGCGAGGCCGAGTACTTCAGCCTCTACCAGGCCTGCGAGCGCGGCACGAGCTGGCTCGGCACGCTGGTGTTCGGCGTCGTGCACCAGCTCACCGACTCCTACCGGCCCGGCCATCCTGGCCCTGATCATCTTCTTCGTCGTCGGCGGCGGGCTGCTGTGGAAGCTCGACGCGCGCCAGGGCATCGTCGAGGCGGGAAATCAGGCTCCGACAATCGTGTGACCTCGCTCGCGTGTACGCGTACGCGTTTAGGGGAATCTCATGTGCGTCATTTACGTTGTAAGAGGTAAGCAACACGAGAGGGGACGCACATGGCTGAACGTGCATTGCGAGGTGCTCGGCTCGGGACACAGAGCTTCGAGGACGAGCGCGGCGTGGAAATGGCTCCCCGTCAGCAGGTCGAGTACGTATGCCCGGACGGGCACACGTTCTCGGTGACGATGGCGGACGAGGCGGAGATCCCGTTCGAGTGGGAAGACCCCAAGACCGGACAGATCGGTCAGCTGGCCGACGGCGTCAAGCCTGAGGGCAAGGCTGAGAAGCCGATCCGCACGCACTGGGACATGCTGCTCGAGCGCAGGTCAGAGGCCGAGCTCGAAGAGATCCTCACCGAGCGGCTCGAGCTGCTCCGTGGTGGGGAGATCGGACCGCCGCACCTCCACCGGCCCGCCAAGAAGAGCGCGGCGAAGAAGAGCACCACCAAGAAGAGCGCCTGAGACCCACGTCTCCGGCACGACCAAGGACCCCGGCTTCGGCCGGGGTCTTTCTGGTTTCAACCGCCACGCATGACGTCGTCGGCGACACTCACCCTCCGATGCCGGCGTAGGCCGGCTCGAGTCCGGCGGCGTCGATGATGGCTTGTGCCGCAGCGGGCCAGCTCGAGAGTCCCAATTGGTTGCCGTTGACGGTGTTCGTGGCACTGGCTCCCTTGGGTGCGGCCTGCTGGGTGTTGGTGTCGCTGTAGTTGGAGGTGACGGTGTTCGATGAGGACGTGGCGTTGTCCATGTTCTGCAGGTAGAGCCAGCCATGTGGCGCCTTCTCGATCACGTTCTCGCGCACGGCCCAGTGCGAGGCGCCGGAGTCGAGGTAAAGAGCCCCATACGGCTGGGCGTCACCTGAGACGAAGTTCCGCGAGATCGTCGAACCTGGTGAGGTGCCCTGTGCGCCGAGGACGTAGATCGCCCCGCCGTCGTACAGCGACGAGCCGTGCACATTTCGGACGAGGTTGCCGTCGATGTGGTTGTCGACCATGGCGCTGGGGTTGCCCCATCCCCAGCCGAGCGAGATGCCGATGAACGGCAGGTTTGACACCTCGTTGTGCGTGATCCGGGTGTTCTTGACCCACCCGGCGAAGATCCCCACACCTCCCAGGTACTCAACAGAGACGTTCTTGACCACGTTGTTGGACACCGTCGCACCAGTGTCGTAGACCGACGGCGACGACCATGCGACCCCGTCGCCGATGCTGATGCCGGAGCTGGACACGTCAGTCACCACGTTGCCGCGCACGACCGCACCGGTTCCGGCCGTGAAGGACACGCCGCCGCCGCCGAGGTGGCGCAGGGTGTTGCGCTCGAACACGATGTTCCGACTGCCCACGAAACTGACAGCGCTGGGGATCATGGCGAGACCCGATGCCGACTGACCCCCGATGACATTGGCCTGCAGGTCGACGACACCCATCGTGCTCGGTGTCCACGTGGCGTACTCGAAGGTCAGGCCGGAGACCCGGATGTCGTGGACCGGCGAAGACGCAGTCCCGGTCGCCGTCAGGAGCGACGTCGACTGGGGCATCACGACGTTTGCCGTCTTGAGGTTCTCTCCTGCCCGCGGTACGTAGTAGACGGTGTCCGAGGTGTCGTCGAGGTAGAACTGGCCGCGCGTGCCGAGCAACGCGTAGTTGTTCTGCAGCGTCGTGGGCTTGCTGATGAATGTGGCGTCACCCACGATCGTTGCCGCCTTGTTCCAGCAGGCCGAGTCGACCGTGATCTTCGTTCCGGAGACAGCCGACAGACCGCACATCGACCAGCTCCACGGGGCCATGGACTGGGCTGCGCCGGCGACCGGGTCATAACCACCGGCGGGGAACACCATCTCCGTGTCGGCCGGGTTGCGCCATGCGCTCATCCCCGTACGACTGGAGGTGTAGCCGGTCGACGTCTTGGTCAGCGATCCGAGGATGCCCGCGACGGGCTTGGACGCCAGGGACGCGCGTACGCCGTTGACGTAAAGCTGCCGCGACGTGAACGAGGTCGGCACCTTCGCCTGCCAGATGTTCTTGCTGCTGTCTCGGAGTGACCACCCGGTGATCCTGCGGCCGCCACTGATGATCGGCCGCGCACCCGCTGCCGCTTCGTAGCGGACGACGTAGCCCCTGGTGCCCGAGTCCGCGTCACGCAACGTGATCGCCGAATAGGTCCCCGACTTGAACCTGACGACCAGGTCGCCCGACATCGACGGGGCGGCGGATCGCACCTGCGACTGGGCGGTCGACACCGAGCACGGCTCGGTCGAGCTGCACGCGTTTCCCGTGCCGGTCGGCGAGACCCAGCGCACAACCGGTCCGGCGACAGCCGGAGACGACGACTGGACCAGGGCGACGGCGATGGCCGCGGCAAGGATCAGACTGACGGCTCTCTCGCGGATGGGGAAGGCTGATCGAATGTGAAGCATGTCGGTTCCCTATGACGCCATAACCAACCCAGAATGGTTATGGCTGGACGACTACTCCCGCCCTCCCATCGTGACGCCGAACCCGCGGCAGCGTCTCCTTCAGGGGCAGAAATCATCATCTGGAGCCGCACGGACCGGGGCCCAATGACCACACAAAATGGACAAATGGTCCCGAGCGGGCAGACCGCTGGCACCCGCCGACGCTGTGGTCCCGTTGATCTCGCGGTTGTGGTGACAGCCTCAGAGACCGGAGGAGGACCGCAACCGTCCGGGCTTGGAGACCAGTCGCTGGAATCCCCACACCGTCACCCGCCACAACGCCTCGCGGACGATGCCGCCGCTCATCTTGGACTCGCCACGCTCACGCTCGACGAACGTGATCGGCACCTCGACGATCGTCATGCCGGCGCCGAGCACGCGCCGTGCCATGTCGATCTGGAAGCAGTAGCCCTGCGACGCCACCTCGTCGAGCGGCAGGCGCTCGAGCGTCTGGCGGCGGAACGCCCGGAATCCCCCGGTCGCGTCCTTGATCGGGATGCCGAGCATGAGGCGGGCGTAGAACGTACCGCCGCGGGAGATGAACCGGCGGTGCCACGGCCAGTTGACGACTCCACCGCCGTCGACCCAGCGTGAGCCGAGCACGAGATCTGCGCCTGCAGCGCTCGCGTCGAGGAGCTTGCCGAGGTCTTCGGGGCGGTGCGAGCCGTCGGCGTCCATCTCGACCAGCACGTCGTAGCCACGCTCGATGCCCCACGCGAAGCCGGCGCGGTAAGCCGAACCGAGCCCCTGCTTGCCGCTGCGGTGCAGGACGTGGACGCGCGGGTCCGCCTCGGCGAGCCGGTCGGCGATGTCGCCCGTGCCGTCAGGTGACCCGTCGTCGGCGATCAGCACGTCGACGTCGGGCTGGGCGCTGTGCAGGTGCTCGACGATCCAGCCGATGTTCTCGGCCTCGTTGTACGTCGGGATGACGACCAGAATGCGCGCGCTCACGGCTTCAGCTGTCCTTCTGTCGGGTGCCGAACCACCATGCTCCCAGCCCCAGCACCACCAGGAGGTACTCGAGGGGTGCACCGATGACGAGCGCCGGGGTCTTGCCGGACGCCAGCGTGACCTTGGCGCTGAGGGTCGCCGGCTCGTGCATCGGTGCGCGTTCGACGCTGTGACCGTGCGGGTCGACGAAGCCGGTGATGCCGTTGGTCGACGGCACGGCGACCCAGCGCCCGGTCTCGATCGCGCGAAGCCGCGAGATGTCCCACTGCTGCTCGGGCTGGGAGGTGTTGGTGAACGCCGCGTTGCTGGTCTGCACGACGATCATCTGTGCCCCGTTGTCGACCGCGCGACGGGTCACGCTGTCGTACGCGATGTCGTAGCAGATCGTGTCGCCGATCTGGGTGGCGCCGATCTTGAGGGCGCCGGGCTCCTTGCCGGCGAGCATGTCGCGCGGGATGTCGCGGGCGAGCCGGTTGACGAAGAAGCCGGCCTGCTTGCGCCACGGCACGTACTCGCCGAACGGCACGGGCTTGAGCTTGACGTAGCGCTCCCCCGGGCCGTTCGCCGTCCAGACGACGCCGGCGTTGTATGCCGTGGAGGTCGTCGGCCCGTCGAAGATGCCGCCCACCAGGATCGGTGCGCCGATGCGCGCCGACAGCGCCTGGATGCGCTGCTTGACCGGCTCGTCGAAGTACGGATCGGTGTCCGTCGAGTTCTCGGGCCACAGCACCATGTCGGGCCTGGGCACCTCGCCGGCGTCGATCTTGTCGGCGAGCTTGTCGGTCTCGGCGGCGTGCAGCTTGAAGATCTCGCCGATCGGCCAGGTCAGGAACACCCCGGGCACATTGCCCTGCACGAGCGCGACCTGACGCGTGCCGTCAGCGCCGGCGATGCCGGTCGGCAGGACCGCTCCGACGCCTGCGACCGCCAACACTCCGGCGACCGCGAGACCCCTCGTACGCCAGGTGGCCGACGTCGCCAGCACGACGAGCAGGCTGGCGACGAGGAACAGCACCGCGCTCGTGCCTGGCATCGCGAGCAGCCGGGCGTACGCCTCGAAGGGGGTGTCGATCGACGTGTGGGCCAGCCGGCCCCACGGGAAGCCCGTGAACGGGAAGCGGCCGCGGGCCCACTCGCCCAGCACCCACACGCCAGCGCCCCAGAGCGGCCACCAGCGCAGCCGGGCCGAGGCGCGCAGGGCCAGCATGATCGGGATGTAGAACAGCGTCTCGGCGAGGACCAGCCCGACGTAGGCGCCGTGGCTGACCGCGTTCATCCACCAGATCAGCGGCCCCATGAACGACACGCCGTAGAGCGCACCGGTCAGCATGACCGTACGTTTGCGGGCGTCCCGCAGGCGCGTGGGCGAGCCAGATCAGGCCGGCGACTGCCACGACCATCGCGAACGGGAGGCCGACGGGGTCGAAGTTGAGCGAGGACAGCGACGCCCAGCACGATGGCTGCGGGCCAGGCGACCCGCCCGCCCACAGATCAGGTGTCACAGGACGACGAGCTCGCGGGGCGTGTTGTTGAGCACCTCGAGACCATCGGCGGTGCACACGGCGATGTCCTCGATGCGGGCACCGAACCGGCCCTCGAAGTAGATCCCCGGCTCGATCGAGAACGCCATGCCCTCCTCGAGGACCAGGTCGTTGCCCTCGACGATGTAGGGCTCCTCGTGCGTCTCCTGGCCGATGCCGTGGCCCGTGCGGTGGATGAACAGGTCCCCGAACCCGGCATCGGCGATCAGCGCCCGCCCGACGGCGTCGATGGACTCTGCGGTCACGCCCGGCCGGGCGTGCTCCCGCTGGGCCTGCTGAGCGGCCTCCAGCACGGCGTACGCCTCGGCGTATGCGGCCGGGACGGTGCCGCCGGCGAGGTAGTTGCGGGTCGAGTCCGAGCAGTAGCCGGCCGCGTTGGTGCCGCCGATGTCGACGACGACCGGATCGCCCTCCTCGATGACCCGGTCGGAGAGCTCGTGGTGCGGCGAAGCGCCGTTGGGACCGGAGCCGACGATGACGAAGTCGACCGTCTCGTGCCCCTCGTCGAGGATCGCGCGGGCGATGTCGGCGCCGACCTCGCGCTCGGTGCGGCCGGGACGCAGCCATTCACCCATGCGGGAGTGCACCCGGTCGATCGCCAGGCCGGCCTCACGCAGGGCGTCGACCTCGTCGGCGTCCTTGCGGATGCGCAGCTGCTGGACGATCTCGCCGCCGAGCACCTGGCGGGCCTGCGGGAACGCGTCCCGGAGCGCGAAGACGCGCGACGCCCACATGTGGTCGTCGACGCCGATCGTGCCGGCGTCGCCCACGAGCGAGGCGACCAGGGCGTACGGGTCATCGGTCTCGTTCCACGACTCGACCTGCACGTCGACGCCTGAGGCGATCGCGGCCGGCTTCTCGAGCGTCGGTACGACGAGGGTCGGCTCACCGTGGGCCGGCAGCACGAGGCAGGTCAGGCGTTCCAGCGGGAGCGCCACGTAGCCCGTCAGGTAGCGAAGATCCGCCCCCGGCGTGATGAGCAGGGCATCGATGCCCTGCGATGCGGCCAGTTCCTGTGCCTTGCGCCATCTGCTCACGGGAAGACGATACCTGCGGGCCCCGCGCGCTCAGTCCGTGCAACCCGCAACCACACGTGACAGCGTCCGGTCGACCCGACCTACGTGTGAGGAAACCACACTCACGATCGGGGGATCACACATGCGCAGAATCCTGCCATTGATCGCTGCCGTCACCATGACGGCCAGCCTTCTCGTCGCCGGACCGGCCACGGCCAAAAGCCACAACGCCGAAGCCTGTCGACACCAGCAAGCTCACCAAGGCCGTCACCGTCAACGGCATCATGCAGCACCTGCGGCAGCTGCAGGTCATCGCCAACCGCAATGACGGCAACCGGGCGTCGGGCCTGCCGGGCACACCGCATCTGCCGACTACGTCGCCAAGAAGCTGAAGGACGCCGGCTACGTCGGTCAAGCGGCAGAACTTCACCTTCCCGTTCACTCGGGAGCTGGAGCCCGCGACGCTGACCCAGCTGACACCCGACCGAGCGCGAGGTCGAGACCCACACGATGGACTACTCGGGATCGGGTGACGTGACGGGTCCGGTCATTCCGACCAACGACGTCATGATCCCCCGGCTGCCGAGCCGAGCAGCACGTCGGGCTGCGAAGCGTCCGACTTCCCCGCAGCTCCGGCCGAGCCGGCGATCGCGCTGATCCAGCGCGGCACCTGCACCTTCGAGGACAAGGCCAACAACGCTGCGGCGGCCGGATACGACGCCGTCATCATGTTCAACGAGGGCCAGCCGGGTCGCGATGAGCTGTTGACCGGAACGCTGGGCAACCCGGTCGGCATCCCTGTCGTCGGCGTCTCCTACGAGGATGGCGCCGCGCTCGCCGAGGCCGGCGTCACCGCGCGGGTGACCACCAAGACCGAGACCGACCTCAACCGCGAGACCGAGAACGTCATCGCCGACCTTCCGGCCAAGGCTCTCAAGCACACCAACACGGACCAGGTCGTCGTGGTCGGGGCCCACCTCGACAGCGTGGCCGTCGGACCCGGCATCAACGACAACGGCACCGGATCGGCGACGATCCTCGAGATCGCCGAGCAGATGGCCGACGCTGAAGCTCACCAAGAAGCTCGAACGGCCCGTGCGCTTCGCCTTCTGGGGCGCCGAGGAGTCGGGTCTGCTGGGCTCGGAGCACTACGTCGCCGACCTGTCGGACGCCGGCGCGGTCGAAGATCTACGCCAACCTCAACTTCGACATGCTCGGATCGCCCAACTACGTGCGGTTCGTCTACGACGGAGACGGCTCTGCCGGTGGCGACGCGGGACCGGCCGGTTCGGACGCGATCGAGGGCATCTTCACCGACTACTTCGGCGCGAAGGGACTTGCCTCCGAGCCGACGGACTTCGACGGCCGGTCCGACTACGGCCCGTTCATCGAGGCCGGCATCCCGGCCGGCGGCCTGTTCAGCGGCGCCGAGGGGGTCAAGACGCCAGAGGAGGCTGCCGTCTACGGCGGCAGGCGGGTGAGCCGTACGACGCGTGCTATCACGCAGCGTGCGACGACATCTCCAACCTCAACACCTCCGCCCTGCACGAGCTCGGTGACGCCGCGGCTCATGCGACAGCGGTGCTGACGCTCTCGAAGACGGGGCTGTTCCCTGACGGCAGCCTCAAGGGCAAGAAGAGCGCGGCCAAGGCACCCAGCCGGGGACCGCAGCTCGTACGCTGAGCAGCTCCACGAGTCGGCGCCATCACCCCTCGGGGTGGTGGCGCCGATCTGCGTGTTCTGCCCTCGGTCCGCGGCTCCGGACTGCCATGATGTGGCGACCGCTGAACGTACGAGGGAGTCGCCGTGCTGCTGCTGGATGGAGTGTTGGGCCTGATCGTGCTGGGCCTGTGGATCTTCTGCCTGCTCGACGTCATCTCGACCGACGAGTACGCGTGCCGCAACCTCGGCAAGACCATGTGGGTCATCCTCGTGCTGTTCTTCCCCCTCATCGGCTCGATCGCCTGGCTCGTCGCAGGGCGACCTCAGTCGGACGCGACCTCGTCGATGCCGTACAAGGGCAATCACGGCCATCCGTCGTTCCCGGAGTACGACCGTCCCGGTCGAGCGGTTGCGGCGAACCCGGAGGACGACGAGGCATTCCTGCGCGGCCTGCGCGAGCGCGCCGAGGAGCAGCGCCGGGCATACCGGGAGACAGCAGCAGCGTGAGCTCGGCGATCAGCAGCGGCGCGAGCTCGAAGAGGGCGACAGCACCGCCACGTGAGCGACCGCGCCGCACTAGGCTCGCCTCATGGCACACGGTCGACTGCTGCTCCTCGACAGCGCAAGTCTTGTACTTCCGGGCATTCTTCGGCGTCCCCGACTCCTTGAAGTCCCCTGACGGCACGGTCGTCAACGCCTTGCGCGGCATCCTCGACTTCACCTCCACGCTGACCACGCAGTACCGGCCCGAGGCGATCGTCGCGTGCTGGGACGACGACTGGCGGCCGCAGTGGCGCGTCGACCTGATCCCCTCCTACAAGACCCAGCGGCTCGACGTCGAGGGCGGTGAGGCCGACACGACCGGCGGCCTGCTCGGCCCCCAGGTGCCGCTTGATCGCCGAGGCGTTCGCGCTGCTGGGCATACCGGTCGTCGGCGCAGCCGATGCCGAGGCGGACGACATCATCGGCACGTTCGCCTCGACCTGGGACGGGCCCGTCGACATCGTCACGGGTGACCGTGACCTGTTCCAGCTCGTCGACGACGCGCGAGGCGTACGCGTCCTCTACGTCGCCCGCGGCGTGTCCAAGCACGACGTCGTCGACAACGCGTGGATCCGCGCGAAGTACGGCATCGACGCGTCGCAGTACGTCGACTTCGCGGTGATGCGCGGCGACGCGTCGGACGGTCTGCCGGGCGTCGCCGGCATCGGTGACAAGACCGCCGCGGTGCTGCTCAAGGAGTTCGGCGACATCGACGGCATCCTCGAGGCGGCGCAGGACCGCTGGTCGTCGATCAAGCCGCGCGTGCGCCAGTCGCTGCTCGACTCGGTCGACTACATCGCCGCTGCGCGCACGGTCGTGGCGGTCAAGCGGGACGCCTGCGACTTCGAGGTGCTCACGGCGCCCGTGCAGGAGGAGGCGTTCCGTACGTTCGGCGAGACCTGGGGCCTCGGCGGCGCGACCGACCGAGCCCTGAAAGCCCTCGCCGAGACTGAGCCACGTTTGAGCTTGTCGAAGGACGTCCTTTCGACAAGCTCAAGGACCGAGTCAGCTGGTGATGCTGGTGTAGGCCACGACGCCGCGGCGGAGCAGGTCGAGCGCCTCGCGGGCGGTGTCCCGCAGCGGCCCCGGGCCGGCGGCATCGGCGATCTGCGCCACGACGTCGATCAGCTGCTTCATGGCGCGTACGAAGTCACCCGCGGCCAGGTCCATCTGGCCCAGCACGTCGTCGAGTGACGCCCCCATGCTCCACTGCCAGACCGCGTGCGCGAACCCGAAGTCGGGCTGGTGCAGGAACCGGACCCGGTGCTCGCGCTCGAGGCGCTGCAGGTCGGTGCACAGGTGGGTCATCGTGTCTGCGACCACCCGCACCGGCTCGGTGGGGAAGCGCGGCGCCGGTGCGTCGTCGGCGTTGCGTGACTCGAACGTCAGGCCGCTCACGACAGCGGCGAACTCGGCTGCCTCGAGACCGTCCCAGACTCCCCCGCGCAGGCACTCGCTGACGAGCAGGTCGAGCTCGCTGTAGAGCCGCTGCAGCCGCTTGCCGTCGGCCGTGACCTGGTCGTCGTCGAGGTAGCCGAGCACGTCCAGCACCTCGCAGACCCGGTCGAACTGCCGCGCGACGGTGTTCGTACGCGACTCGATCCGGCCGCGCTGGTTGGCGGTGTCGCGCTCGAGCTTGAAGTAGCGCTCGGCCCAGCGGGCGTGCGACTCGCGATCGGGGCAGCTGTGGCACGGGTGGTTGCGGAGCTTGTCGCGGATCGAGGCGATCCGCGGGTCCTCGCGCGAGACGCTCTCGCGGTAGGGCTTGTCCTGCCGCCACGCGACGCCTTCGGCCCGGTTGCGCAGCTGGGAGGCCAGGTCGCGGCGTGACTGCGGGTTGCGGGCGTTGAACGACTTGGGGATGCGCATCGTCGTGATGGGCGACACCGGGGTGTTGAAGTCGACCATCGCGAGCCGCCGGGCATGCCGGTTGGCGGTCAGCACCATGGGCCGCGGGCCGTCGCTGTCGGTCGTACGCCCGGGATCGAGCACGACGGCGATGCCGGCCCAACGCCCGACGGGCACGTTGATGACGTCGCCCGGCTTGAGCTTGACGAGCGACTCGACCACGTCCTGGCGGTCGGCGGCACGGCGCGCCTTGGAACCTGACGCCTCGATGTCGCTGAGCTCGCGGCGCAGCGCGGCGTACTCCATGAAGTCGCCCTTGTCGCACTCGACGCGCTCGCGGTAGCCCTCGAGCGCCTCGTCGGCCTTGCGGATCTGCTTGGCGAGGCCGACGACGGCGCGATCGGCCTGGAACTGCGCGAACGACTGCTCGAGCAGCTCGCGGGCGATCGTCCGGCCGACCTGGCCCACGAGGTTGACCGCCATGTTGTAGGACGGCTGGAACGACGAGTTGAGCGGGTATGTTCGCGTGCTGGCGAGCCCGGCGACCTGCTTGGGGTCGAGTCCCGGCTGCCACAGCACGACGCCGTGCCCCTCGATGTCGATGCCGCGGCGCCCCGCACGGCCGGTGAGCTGGGTGTACTCCCCCGGCGTGATGTTGGCGTGCGTCTCGCCGTTCCACTTCGACAGCTTCTCGATGACGACCGAACGCGCCGGCATGTTGATGCCGAGGGCCAGCGTCTCGGTGGCGAAGATGATCTTGACCAGGCCCTCGCTGAACAGGACCTCGACGCACTCCTTGAACGTCGGCAGCATGCCGGCGTGGTGCGAGGCGATGCCGCGCACGAGCGCGTCGCGGAACTCGTAGAAGCCCAGGACGTGCAGGTCGTCCTCGGGCAGGTGCGAGCAGGTCGCGTCGACGACCGCGCCGATCTCGGCCTGCTCCTCGGGCGTCGTCAGGGTCAGCCGGGCGTCGAGGCACTGCTTGACCGCGGCATCGCAGCCGACCCGGCTGAAGATGAAGCAGATCGCCGGCAGGAGTCCCTCGGCGTCGAGCCGCTCGACGACCTCGACCCGGCTGGCGGTGCGGTGCCGGCTGCGGGGGCGCTTGCCGCCCTTGCCCGGCCGGCCCTTGTGCATACGCGTGAACTGCCAGTCGTCGCGGGCGATGCGGGTCAGCGCCTGGTTGACCTCGACGCCCTGGTCGTCGGCGCTCGACTCGAACAGCGGGAACATCTTGCGGCCCACCAGCACGTGCTGGTGCAGGGGCACGGGGCGGCGCTCCTCGACGATCGTCACGGTGTCGCCGCGGACCTCGGTCAGCCAGTCGCCGAACTCCTCGGCGTTGGACACCGTCGCCGACAGCGAGACGACCGAGACCGACTCGGGCAGGTGGATGATGACTTCCTCCCACACGGCGCCGCGCATGCGGTCGGCGAGGTAGTGCACCTCGTCCATCACGACATAGCCGAGCGTGTCGAGCGTGCGCGAGCCGGCGTAGAGCATGTTGCGCAGGACCTCGGTCGTCATCACGACGACCGGCGCCTCGCCGTTGATCGTGTTGTCGCCGGTCAGCAGGCCGACATTCTCGGCGCCGTGACGATCGACGAGGTCGGCGAACTTCTGGTTGGACAGGGCCTTGATCGGGGTCGTGTAGAAGCACTTGCGACCGGTCTCGAGCGCCAGGTGCACGGCGAACTCGCCGACCAATGTCTTGCCGGAGCCGGTGGGCGCGGCGACCAGCACACCGTGGCCGTCCTCGACCACCTTGCACGCCTCGACCTGGAAGTCGTCGAGCTCGAACGAGTAGTGGCCGCGGAACGCAGCCAGGTGCGGATATGCCCTGGCGGCGCGGGAATGGGCGTACTTCTCGGCCGGGGAGGTCATGTCTCCAGACTACGCGTGACCGGGTGATCCACCGGTCACGGCGCGGGCGGCGCGAAGACCCGTAGTGCGCCCGGTTGCACGGTCGTGGTCATGGGCAGCGGGCCGAGCCGTTCGCCGTCCCCGTACGCCACGATGCCGGGCGACGAGAGCGTCACCTCGCGCACCAGGTGGCGCTCGAACTCGGGCATCGTGATGTGGGTGCCCTTGTAGAGCTTGGGGAACACCCGGATGAGCTTGCCCTTGCTGACCGGGTTGATGACCACGACGTCGAGCAGACCGTCGTCCAGCGACGCGCCCTCGCAGATGCGGATGCCACCACCGAACGACGGACCGTTGCCGACAGCGACGAGCATCGCCTCGCGCTGATCGTCCGGCCGTCGAGCGTCAGCGTGAACGCCAGCGGCTCGAACTTGCGCAGCTCGGCGAGGATCGCGATGTTGTAGCGCATGTTGCCGCGCGGCCACGTCATGTCGTTGGCTCGCTCGTTGACCTTGGAGTCGAAGCCGGACGCGATCACGGTGGCGACGTACGCCTCACCGGTGCGGGCCAGGTCGATCGTACGGACGTGGCCGGCGACGATCAGGTCGACCGCGGCGTTGACGTCCTTGACCGGTATGCCGAGCGAGCGGGCGGTGTCGTTGCCCGTGCCGGCCGGGATCAGCCCGAAGGCCAGGTCGGAGTCGGCGACGTGGTCGAGCACGCCGTGGAGCGCTCCGTCTCCCCCGACGACGATGACCCCGTCGAGGCCGGCATCGATCGCCTGCTTGAGCTGGTCGCGAGCCGTCGGCGCGTCCTCGCCCTGGATCCGCGTCGTGACGTGTCCCGCATGGCCGAGCCGCTCGGCGGCCTGCGCGGCTATCGCCTCGCCGCGGCGCTTGCCGGAGGTCGGGTTGACGACGAGCGCGTAATGCATGCCAGAAGCTCTAGGGCTACTCGTCGAGCGAGGAGAGCTCATCGTCGGCGAGCTCGGTCGGCTGCGGCCTTGGCGCGCTTGCGGTCGGTGAGCTTGGCGATGACCTCGGAGATGAAGTAGAGGATCGTCATGGGCGCGGCGAGGAAGCACCATCGTCAGCGGGTCGGTCGTCGGCGTGGCGATCGCGGCGAAGATGAAGATCGCCGATGATGATCCACGGCCGCGCCTTGGCGAGCTGGCGGGCGTTGACGAGACCGAGCGGTTGAGCATCACCACGACGAGCGGGATCTCGCACGCGACGCCGAACACCAGCATCATGCGGATGATGAAGTTGAAGTACTCGGCCCCGGTCACGCAGGTTGCCGAAGCCGTCGGGCACGAAGCCCGATCAGCACGTTCATCGCCTTGGGCAGCAGGAGATAGGCGAACGCCGCGCCGCGCGATGAACAGCGGCGCGCCGGTGCCGTCAGCAGGGCGGCCCACTTCTTCTCGTTGCGGTGCATCGCCGGGAGGACGAAGGCCCACATCTGCCAGAGCCAGAACGGGCTGGAGATCAGGATGCCGACGACCAGCGCAGATCTTGAGCTGGAAGTTGAACGCGCCACCGATGCCGGTGATGACGATGTCCGACTTGATGCCGCGCTCCTCGAGCAGTGGCTGGATCGTCGTTGTAGGGCTGGTGAGGAAGTTCGAGGATCGGCTCGTAGAAGATCCAGCGCGACGATCGTGCCGACGAGGATCGCGAGCAACGCCCGGACGAGCCGGCGTACGAAGTTCACGCAGATGTTCCATGAGCGGCATCGTGCCGCCCGGAGCGGTGGTCGGCTTGCCGCGCCGAAGCGCCAAGCGTCAGCCCTGTTCGGGCTTCTTGTCCGCCTCGGCAGCGTGTTGATGGCCTCAGGCTTGCTTCTTGTCGTCATCGTCATCGTCGTCGTGCAAGGCCTTGACCTCGGTCTTGAAGATGCGCAGCGCCTTGCCCGATCCGCGCGCGAGCTCGGGGAGCTTCTTGCCGCCGAACAGCAGCACGCACCACTCCAAGGATCGACGAGGATCTCCGTGAGGCCGATTCCACCACGGAACATGGCTGCTCCTTTGTTCGGAACGTAATCACTGCTCATCGTACGCGTGCAAGGCTGCACGAGCGTCGTCAACTACCTGTGAACGCAATAAGTCTGGCTCGACAACAGTCACCGAACCGGCGTTGCGCAGCACGAGCCGCCGCAGCCACGCCCAGTCGGCGCCGTAGAGCTTGGCCCGCCAGACCCCGTCGGCATTCTGCTCGAGCAGGTCGACCTGGTAGTACTCGGTCAGCCAGTGCGCCCGCGGATGCAGGTCGACCAGGGCGTACGGGGTCTCCTCGCCGACCGTGAAGATGCCGTCGGACAGGTCGCGCTCCTGGACGTCGTGGTCCTCGGCGTCGATCTCGGTGACCTGCGCGTCGATGACCCGGTCGAGGCGGAAGAACCGCAGGTCCTGGGCCCTGAGGCACCAGGCCTCGAGGTAGAGCTTGCCCTGCTCGGTGAACAGCCGTCGCGGGTCGACGGCGCGGTCGGACTGCTCGTCGCGCGCCACGGTCGCGTAGGTCAGCTGGAGCCGCTTGCCGTTGGCCAGCGCGTGCACGATCGATGAGTGGATCGTCGGGTCGACCTCGTCGAGCAGCACGTCGACGGGCGGCGAGACGGTGTCGCCGACGGCGCTCTCGAGCTTGGCGAGGGCGCTGTCGATCACGGTGAGCTCCGAGCCGCTGGCCGACGCACGGAGCGTACGGAGGGCGACGATCAGCGCCACACCCTCGCGGGCGCTGATGCGCAGCGGACGGGTCATGAACTCGGCGTCGCGGATGTGCACGACGCCGTCCTCCTCGAGCGCCGTGAGGTCGAAGTCGATGAGCTCGCCGGCGTACTCCCCCGTGCCGGTGTACATCAGCAGGCGCAGGTCGTCGCGGATGACCTTGGGCGTGACGCCGAACTCGGCGGCGACCTCGTTGACCGGGATGCCGTCGTTGCCCTGCAGGTAGGGCACCAGCGCCAACATGCGAACCACCTGCTGCCGTGACCTGCTCATGCAGTCAACCTCGATGCTGCCGCGGGCGGCGGCCTTGAGCCGTTCGATGACGGTCTCGCGTACGTCCGGGGGTGACACGACGACGACGTCGGGACCGTAGGACGCGACCTCGGAGGCGAGCTCCCAGCGGGACGAGTAGCGGATCTCCACCTCGTCGAGGTCGTCGCTCAGCGGCGTGACCTTCTCGGCGAGACGGCGCAGCGACTGCCCGCGGCCGGTGCGGATCCGCAGGACCGCCGCGACGTCGGACGCCGGCGGGAACAGGTCGCGGGCGATGTCCTTCATGTCGATGCCCTCAGGGCACCTCGTAGGACCCGGGCGCGCCCATCGTCTCGACCTCGCCGATCACGCGCGACAGCCGGAAGATGCGGGCCTCCTCGCGATCGAGGTCGTATCCCCCGACGTACCAGCGGTCGTGCCACGAGATGATGCCCCACGGCAGCAGGTGCCGCTCCATGGGCTCGCGCCCGGGCCGGGCATAGACGAACGAGACCGGGATGCGCCGCGTGACGGCCTCCCACATGCGAGTCGAACGACGGTTCGTCGGTCGACAGCTTGGGCTCGGCCATGCGCAGGACGCTGGTGTCGACATCGACGCCGATCGCCTTGAGCTTGACCAGCGCCGTGGTCGACTCGCTCGCCAGGCCGGCGTGCTCCCAGACCTGCGTCGCCAGGCCGATGACGGCTGCCTCCTCGCGGGTCAGCTCGAGGTCAGGCAGCTCGGCCTCGTCACGACGGATGCGGTAGCCCGGCTCGTCGTTGAAGTACTTGTCGTTCTGGCCCATCTCGACAGTGATGCCGAGCTCGCGCAGCTCCTCCTTGTCGCGCTCGAACTTGCGGTCGAACGCTTGCGGCGTTGAGTCGCGGTAGTCGGCGATCGACTCGCGAATCTGGTCCTTCGTGAGGTACTGGCGACTGACCAGCAACGCGAAGATGAGGTTCATCAACCTCTCGGTCTTGCGTTCGGCCATGTCAGGAGGATGTCAGGAAGCGTCGAGCAAGTCGACCGCGAAGATCAGCGTGTCGCCCTTGCCGATCTTGCTGCCCTGCGGGCGGCTTGTCGCCGTAGGCCTTGTCGGCCGGGCAGACGAGGACGACGCGGCTGCCGACCTTCTGCCCGATCGAGCAGGTCGTTCCAGCACTTGATCAGGCCTTCGCCACCGATCTGGAACGACGCGGGCTGCTTGGACCACGACTCGTCGAAGACCGCGCCGGTGGGATAGACCTGGCCGACGTACTGGACCGTCAGCGCCTGGCCGGACTTGACCGTGTCGCCCTTGCCCTGGATCACGACGTCGGCGCTCTCCTTGGTCTTCTTCTTGTCCATCGTCTTGGTCTTGGTGAAGCCGGCCGGGTGCTTGTCGGCGTCGAGCTTGAGCTGCGGCAGGTCGGCCGGCAGCTTCTTGCTGGTGCCGGTGACCTCGGTCGGGATCTTGGCGACGATGTCGAAGAGGAAGACCATGGTGTCGTTCTTCTTGATGTTGTAGGACGGCTGGCCTGCGTCGCCGAAGCCATCCTTGGGCGGGATCGCGACGAGGACGCGGCTGCCGACCTTCTGGCCCACGAGTCCCTTGACGAAGCCGGGCAGCATGCCCTGGCCGAGGCGTCAGCGTGACCGGCTTGCCGGTGGCGTACGTGCTGTCGAACTGCTTGCCGGTCGTGCCGTTGACGCCCGCGAGGCTGATCTTGATCGAGTCGCCGGTCGCGACCTTGTCGCCGCCGCCCTTCTTGAGGACCTTGCTCGTGGTCTTGGTGACCTTGAAGCCCTTGTCGACCGTCACCTTGGGGCTCTTGGCCGAGCTGACCTTGACGTCGTCGAGGCCGCCGCCGCCGGAGTCGCTACCGCCGCATCCAGCGAGAACGAGGCTGGTGGCAGCGACAGTTGCCAAGAGAATTCGACGCACGGGAACGACCTTCAGGATGGGAAAACAGATCGTCGATCATCCTAACGACAGCCGACAAGCCGCCCGTCGTCACATCCCGTCGATGAGCCTCTGCACCCGCTCGTCGTGCGACCGGAACGGGTCCTTGCACAGCACGGTGCGTTGCGCCTGGTCGTTGAGCTTGAGATGCACCCAGTCGACCGTGAAGTCGCGGCGACGCTCCTGCGCCCGCTTGATGAAGTCACCGCGCAGGCGGGCTCGCGTGGTCTGCGGCGGTATGGACTTGGCGGCGAACACGTCGAGGTCGTTGGTGACGCGGGCGACGGCGCCCTTCTTCTCCAGCAGGTAGAAGATGCCGCGGTCGCGGCGGATGTCGTGATAGGCGAGGTCGAGCTGTGCGATGCGCGGATCGCCCCAGCTGAGCCCGTGGACGTTGCGGTAGCGGTCGAGGAGCTTGTACTTGATGACCCAGTCGATCTCGCGCTCGACGAGCGACAGGTCCTCGGACTCGACGGCCTTGAGGGTGCGCTCCCACAGGTCGAGCGCGCGGGTGATCGTCGGCGTGTGCAGCCCGTGCTTGTCGACGAACTCGGCGGCCTTGCCGAAGTACTCGGCCTGGATCTCCAGCGCGGACAGCTCACGCCCGTTGGCGAGCTGCACCTTGCGGCGGCCGGTCATGTCGTGGGCGATCTCGCGGATGGCGCGGATCGGGTTGTCGAGCGTCATGTCGCGCATCGACACGCCACCCTCGATCATGCGGAGCACCAGGTCGGTGGTCGCGACCTTGAGCAGCGTCGTCGTCTCGCTCATGTTGGAGTCGCCGACGATGACGTGGAGGCGGCGGAAGCGCTCGGCGTCCGCATGCGGCTCGTCGCGGGTGTTGATGATGGGCCGGGACCGGGTCGTGGCGCTGGAGACGCCCTCCCAGATGTGCTCGGCGCGCTGGCTGACCGAGAAGATCGTGCCGCGCGGGGTCTGCTGGATCTTGCCCGCACCGCAGATGATCTGCCGTGAGACGAGGAACGGGATCAGGACGTCGGCGAGACGGCTGAACTCCCCCTGGCGGCTGACGAGGTAGTTCTCGTGGCACCCGTAGGAGTTGCCGGCCGAGTCGGTGTTGTTCTTGAACAGGTAGATGTCGCCCTCGACGCCGTCGTCGGCGAGCCGCTTCTGGGCATCGATCATGAGGCCCTCGAGGATCCGCTCCCCCGCCCGATCGTGCGTCACGAGGTCGACGAGGTCGTCACATTCGGGTGTCGCGTACTCCGGGTGGCTGCCGACATCGAGATAGAGGCGCGCTCCGTTGCGGAGGAAGACGTTGCTGCTGCGACCCCACGACACCACGCGGCGGAACAGGTAGCGGGCGACCTCATCGGGCGACAGTCGGCGCTGGCCCTTGAAGGAGCACGTGACGCCGTACTCGTTCTCGATACCGAAGATCCGCCGGTCCATGTGTTCAGCCTAGTCGCGCGGGCCAGTCGGCGTGGTGCGGCGCGCGAACGTCACTGACTTGTAGCGAGTCGCCTCACCCGACGCAGGTCGGCTCGGGCACCGGCTCGTCGAGGGCCTCGAGCGCTCCGAGGTCGGCCGGTACGGCCGGCCGCCGGCGCCTGCGGACGACCCTCACGACGACGGCGAGGACGGCGACGGCAGCCACCACGGCGACGACGAGCGGCGTGTTGTCGAGCAGTCCGCTGGCGGCGAGACCCGCCCCGGCGCCGACCCAGACCGTGGACCACACGGCCGCGCCGAGCAGCGAGGCGAGGGCGAACCGGGGGTAGCGCAGGTGCGCGGCGCCTGCGACGGCCGGCATGACGGTGCGGACGAATGGCAGCAGGCGGCTCACCAGGATCGCCCAGAAGCCGTGCGCCTGCATGAGCTCGGACGCCTTGTCCCAGCGGTCGCGTCCGAGCCGCGCGATCAGGCGAGACCCCCGCAGCCGCGGACCGCTGACCCGCCCGATGACGTAGCCGAGGTGGTCGCCGGCGCTGGCGCCGAGCGCGACGGCGATGCCGAGGACCAGCAGCGGGAGCAGGCCGTCGACGTTGGTGGCGAGGCTCGAGATCGCCACCTCACCCGGCAGGACGGCGCCGAGCCCGAGGCCCGACTCCGCGAGGGCGAACACGAATCCCAGCAGCGACGTCACCATGACGGCGTCGACTCGGCCCGATGCCGGCGAGGAGCCGGCCGGCCAGCCGCGACGCGGCCACGATGCCGATCGCGACGACCACGGCGCCCATGACCGCGTCGAGCAGCCAGTGGTTGCCGGTCGCGATGACGACGAGGGTCGTGCCCGCGACGTACAGCACCGACAGCACGTGCCCCGTGCGCTTGACGTACCGCCACATGGCCCACGCCACCCAGACGGTCCAGCCGACGTGGAGCGACGGCATCGCGGCGAGCTCGTTGGTGAGCCCGCCGAGCCCTGCCGGTGCGGAGGCGTGGCCGGACCACCAGCCGTACGACGCGGACTGCGCCAAGCGTGTCGATGTAGCCGCCGCCCATCAGCCGCGGCGGCGCGGTCGGGATCAGCACGTACGCCACGAGGCCGATCGCCGAGCCGATCACGAGCCCGTTGCGGGCCCGGCGGTAGTCGCTGCGGTGCTTCCAGAAGATGAAGGCCAGGACGGCCGGAGTGACCAGGTAGTGCAGCGAGGCGTACCAGAACGACATCGGCACGGCGATCGACGGCACGTGCCGAGAGTGCTGAGTTGATCCACGCCTCGATGTCGAGGTGGAGGAAGCGCTCGATGTCGAGGACGTCGGCGGCCCGTTCGCGGGCGCACGCCGAGATCGTTGTCCGCGAGCATGCGGCTGGCGCTGTAGCCGATCCAGAGCGGCGAGCAGGAGATCTCGCGCACCCCGGGTGGAGAGCATCGGCTGACGTACGGCCCGCGCTCCCCGCGGCATGGATGACCCGCGAGACCGGGATGCGATTCCGCGCCATGGTCAGCTCGGACTCATCTGAGCTCCCCTTCGATGCGCCGTCGGTCGACCGGGATGCCCACCAGCACAGTCGATCGGACCGTCGAACCATCGGGGTGAGCGCAGACTCGGGGCACCAGCCGCCCTTCGCGAGGTGCACCACCCCTGGCCGGGTGAGACCCGACATCGATCGTCAGGCCTCAGTCGGCTACGAACATCGTCGCGGCGGTCATGTGCGGCTCCAGGATCTATGCGGATAGTCTCTCCACTTATCCTAGGCACAACCGGAGCGACGGTTCCACTTCGCTCGAGTGACCTGGGTCACTCTTGCCAGCTCGCCGGTGACGTCACGCTGCGTCGAGCGCCCAGTCGCTTTGCCTGCCGGATCAGGTGCTGAGGGCGGCTGTGACGTCGGCGTCGCCGAGGCGACGGAACTTGCGGGGCTGCGTGCGCGAGCGGGTCAACACGGCGACCTCGAGGGCCGAGGACTCGACCGTGCGTGGCGGCGTGGCATCCTGACCCAGCGCCGTCACGGCGACGCGGATCGCCTCGGGCAGCGGCCAGCCCTTCGCGGTAGTGCTCGCCGAGATAGGTCTCGACCAGCTCGCTCTGCCCGCCCATCACGCCATAGCCCTGGATGTCGGCGACCGAGCCGTCGTACATCAGCCGGTAGACCTGGTCCTGCGACGCGTCGTCGCCGAGCTCGCCGACGAAGATCTCGACCTCGTAGGGCTTCTCGCCGCCCGAGGAGAAGATCGTGCCGAGCGTCTGGGCGTACGCATTGGCGAGCCCGCGAGCCGTGACGTCACGGCGGTCGTAGGAGTAGCCGCGCAGGTCGGCGAGGCGTACGCCGGCGATGCGGAGGTTCTCGAACTCGTTGTAGCGCCCCACGGCGGCGAAGCCGATGCGGTCGTAGATCTCGCTGATCTTGTGCAGCGCCTGGGACGGGTTCTCCGCGACGAACAGGATGCCGTCGTCGTACTGGACCACCGCGACGCTGCGGCCCCGGGAGATGCCCTTGCGGGCGAAGTCCGCCCGGTCCTTCATCAGCTGCTCGGGCGAGACGTAGAACGGTTGCGTCATCGGATCGGTCCTCTCACGTCAGGGGGGCCGAGGGGCCGTCGGGACGACCCATGCGGGCGGCGATGACCTGGTCGGCGATCGCAGCCGTCTCGTCTTCGGAATAGGCGCGATAGCCGTTGGCGGTGATGGCACCGACCATCGGGAAGATCCGGCGGGCCAGGTCGGGGCCACCGGTCGCGGTGTCGTCGTCCGCGGCGTCGTAGAGCGCCTGGATCGTGGCGGTCACCGCGTCGGTCTCGGACATGCCCTCGCGGTAGAGCTTCTTGAGCGAACCGCGCGCGAACGTGGAGCCCGAACCGACGGAGTGGAAGGCCCGCTCCTCGTTGCGGTTGCCGGTGACGTCGAACGCGAAGATGCGACCGATGCCGGCGTCGAGGTCGTACGCGGCGAACAGCGGGACGACGGCGAGACCCTGCATCGCCATGCCGAGGTTGTTGCGGATCAACGCGGCGAGCCGGTTGGCCTTGCCGTCGGTCGACAGCACCGTGCCCTCGATCTTCTCGTAGTGCTCGAGCTCGACCTGGAACAGCCGGGTCATCTCGACGGCGAGCCCGGCGGTGCCGGCGATGCCGACGCACGAGTACTCATCGGTCGGGAAGACCTTCTGGATGTCGCGCTGGGCGATGACGTTGCCCATCGTGGCGCGCCGATCGCCCGCCATGACGACGCCGCCGTCGAACGTCGCGGCGACGATCGTGGTGCCATGGGTCACGCCCACGAGGCTCCCCCCATCGGTCGCACGAGCAGAGGGCAGCAGCTCGGGAGCTCTGACGGAGAGGTAGTCGGCGAAGGACGAGGTTTCGGACAGTCGAGTGCCGTCAGGCAGCATCACTGTCCGCCCTTCTGCACGAAGCTGCGGACGAACTCCTCGGCATTCTCCTCGAGCACGTCGTCGATCTCGTCGAGGATCGAGTCGACGTCATCGTCGAGCTTTTCCTTGCGCTCGGCGTCGACCTCGGTGGTGTCGGCCTGCGCCTCGGGCTCGCTCGCCTTGCGGGTGCTCTTGTGCTGCTGTTCGGACATACCCCAACCCTATCCCGGCGAGGCCAGACGTGGCGTGACCTCGCCGTTTCCCTCTCGATGGCGGTTAGGTCGCGTCGAGGTCGGGTACGCAGCAGGTTGGCGCCCGGTTGAGAACCCAGCCGGGCGTCAGCGGGCGGGGACCGAGCAAGATTCCAGGAGACGGCCTCCGCCCGTCCCACGCCTCCGGCTAGCGCTTGACGTACGAGTTGGCGCGCGCGACGACGCTGCGGACGTAGTCCTCGGAGTGGTTGTAGGAGAAGATCGCCTGCGTCCAGCCCTCGCCGGTCCGCAGGTCGCGGCCTCGCGGCGCACAGGTAGCGGCCGGCCGCGTAGGCCGCGTCGAAGACGTTGTTGGGATCGGCCGTGCCGTCGTCGTTGCCGTCGGAGCCCCACTTGCGCCACGTCGACGGGATGAACTGCATGGGTCCGACCGCGTGATCCCACTCGCGTGTCGCCGTGCCACTTCTCGGACTGCTCGTCGGACGGAATGCGGGCCATGCCCGACGAGCCGTCGAGGGCCGGCCCGAGGATCGGGCGCGACGTCGTGCCGTCGGCGCGCAGCCGGCTGCCGCCGTGGGTGCCGTGGCCGGACTCGATGGCGCCGATGCCGGCGAGGGTCGTCCAGCCCACGTGGCACTGTGGGCTGCTCGCGGGCGAGGCGTACGGACGCCAGTGCGTACGCCTCGAGCGCCACCGTGCCGATGCCGGTCTGCCTGGAGACGTCGGACAGCCAGTCGCGGCGATGTGCTCGCCCGAGGGTGTCGGGAGCCGGCGCCACCGGCTCGGACGACGGGCTTGACCGGCGCCATCGTCGTCGTGGGGTCGGCGTCGGCACGGCGCGGGGCTCAGCGCGTCGGCGACTTCGCCAGCAGCGCGGCAGACACCAGGAGTCCGGCCACCCCGCACAGGGCCGCGACGGCGATCGCCGCGGTGATGCGGCGTTCTCGGCGGGCGGCCTGGTCCGACATGGCGCTATCGACCTGTGATGGCGGCGAACAGCTCGCTGGCGGTGTTGCTGTTCTCGAACAGCCGGCCCACGTGCTCGGCGGTGCCGCGCAGGGGCTCCATCGTCGGGTATGCGCTGCAGCGAGTCCTGCCCCGGCAGGTCGAAGATCACCGAGTCCCACGAGGCCGCCGCGATGTCCTTGGAGAACTTGGCGAGGCACATGCCGCGGAAGTACGCCCGGGTGTCGCGCGGCGGGTCGGTGACCGCTGCGGCGATCTGCTCCTCGGTGAGCAGCCGGTCCATCCGGTCGGTGCGGATGAGCTGGTGATAGAGCCCCTTGTGCAGCCGGATGTCGTGGTACTGCACGTCGACGAGGTGCAGCTTGGCGTGGTCCCAGTCGAGGCCGTCGCGCTCGCGATAGCGCTCCAGCAGAGCCAGCTTGGCGACCCAGTCGAGCTCGCGCACGCACTCCATCGGATCGCGGGTCAGGCGGTCGAGGATGCTCTCCCACCGGCGCAGGACGTCGTCGGTCTGCTCGTCGGATCCCTCGCGGGCGACGAACTCCTTGGCCAGGCGGAGGTACTCCCCCTGCAGCTCCAGGGCCGTGACGGTGCGGCCGTCCTCGAGCTCGACCTTCTGCGTCAGCGTCGGGTCGTACGAGATGTCGTGCAGCGCCGTGACCGGGGCCGACAGGGCGAGGCTGCGGGTCAGGAACCCCGCCTCGATCATCGCGAGGACGATCGACGTCGTGCCGTGCTTGAGGTAGATCGCGGTCTCGGAGCAGTTGGCGTCGCCGATGATGACGTGCAGCCGGCGGTACTTCTTGGGGTCGGCGTGCGGCTCGTCGCGGGTGTTGATGATGGGCCGCTTGAGCGTCGTCTCGAGGCCGACGCCGACCTCGAAGTAGTCGGCGCGCTGGCTGATCTGGAACGCATGGACGCTGCCGTCCTGCTTCTGACCGACCCGGCCGGCGCCGGTGAACACCTGGCGCGACACGAAGAACGGCGTGAGGTGCTCGACGATCTGGTCGAACGGCACGTCGCGGCGCATGAGGTAGTTCTCGTGCGCGCCGTAGGACGCGCCCTTGTTGTCGACGTTGTTCTTGTAGAGCACGATCGGCGCGGTGCCGGGGATCTTGGCGGCGAGCTCGGCGCCGAGGCGCATGACGTTCTCGCCGGCCTTCTCCCACAGCACGACGTCGAGCGGGTTGGTCACCTCGGGGCTGGAGTACTCGGGGTGCGCGTGGTCGACGTAGAGGCGCGCGCCGTTGGTCAAGATGATGTTGGCGAGGCCCATGTCCTCGTCGGTGAGCTGCGACGGATCGGCGACCTCGCGGCTCAGGTCGAACCCGCGGGCATCGCGCAGCGGGTTCTCCTCCTCGAAGTCCCAGCGGGCGCGACGGGTCAGGCCGTGCGCGGCGGCGTAGGAGTTGACGACATGCGTCGACGCGACCATCGGGTTGGCGTGCGGCTGTCCCTGCACGGCGATGCCGTACTCGACCTCACTCCCCTGCACGCGTCTGACTGTCATGGGGCCAGCCTACGGTCCCCGTACGCGTCACGCGCGGCGACACCGTCGTGGACGAGTCGCTGCATCAGCGCACGTGCGTCGGTCATGGCCTCCGGCTGCGCGCCGGCAGTCAGCTGGACGATCGCGCCCTCGTGGACGAGCGACAGCTGCCGCCCGCGACGCTCGGCGTCCGGCACGCCCAGCTCGGTCAGGAGCTGCACGTAGTAGTCGCGCGTCCAGATCTTCTCCTCGGCGATGATCGGCAGCGCCTCGTGGCCAGTGCCCGCCAGCTCGGCGTACGCATTGACGAACCCGCAGCCGCGCGAGTTGACCGCCATCCAGCTGTCCAGGGCGTCGAGCACCGCCAGGACCCGCTCCTCGCCCGGATCGGGCTGGTGCTCGTCGACGTACGCCGTCGCGTACGCGTGCCACCGGTCGCACCGCTGGCGCAGGTAGGCCGTGATGAGCCCGTCCTTGGAGCCGAACCGGTCGTAGATCGTCTTCTTGGTCGTGTCTGCCTCTTCGGCGATGCGCTCGACACCGACGGCGCGGAGCCCGTGCTCGTAGAACAGGCCCGATGCGGTGTCGAGGATCCGCGTCGCCGTGGGCGTCATGCGCGGCTGCGTGATGGTCGTCATGTGAACTCCTTCCGGATCTACACTGAAAGTATACCGACCGGTATGGTTACGTGGCAGTGCATGAGCGCACAACCAGCTGCGTCGCGACCGTCGGCACCGTCCATCGCCTTGGTCGTCCTGTGGAGCTCGGGCTTCATCGGGGCCGAGCTCGGCACACGGCAGGCGCCGGCTTCGACGCTGCTGGCCTGGCGCTACCTCGTCGCCGCGGGGATCCTGATCGCCCTCTGCGTGTGGCGGCACGAACGCGTCAGTCCGCGCCGGCGTGCGTCGCCAGGTCGTGCTCGGACTGCTGTGCCAGGCGACCTACCTCGGGCTGACGGTGAGCGGCGTGGGGCTCGGCGTGCCGTCCGGGACGGCGGCGCTGATCGCCGCGATGCAACCGCTCGTCGTGATCGCGCTGGCCGCGCTCGTCCTCGCCGAGCGCGCCCGGCGTCGCGCAGCTGCTCGGCCTGGCGCTGGGACTCGCCGGTGTCGTGCTCGTCGTCAGCGGCGACCTGACAGCCGGCGACGCCCCTTGGTGGGCGTACGTCCTGCCGTTCGGCGGGATGCTCTCGCTGGCGGTCGGGACCGTCCTGCAGCAACGCTGGCGCCCGCGGGAGTCGGTGCTGGTCTCGATGGCCGTGCAGAGCGCAGCGGCAGCAGTCGTCTTCTGGCTCCTCGCCCTCGCTCGAGGGCACGGCCGGAGAGCCGACTCCCCCGGCGTTCTGGGGCGCCGTCGCCTGGGTCGTGCTGCTCTCGAGCTTCGGCGGCTACGGGGCGTACCTGTACGTCTCGCGTACGCAGGGCGCGACGCGAGCCAGCACGCTGCTCTACCTGACTCCCCCGACCACGATGCTGTGGGCCGCCCTGATGTTCGGCGACCGGGTGCCGCCAGCAGGTCTGGCCGGTCTGGCGCTCGTCGGCGATCGGCGTGGCCATCGCGCTCCGGTCGGCGGGCACGGCGCCCGTCGCGCCGAGCCCACGAGCGCCGTCGAGGAGCTCGCGCTCAGGTGAGCGGCTTGCCGAGGTGGACGCTGTCGGGCTCGTCGGCGTAGTAGCCGAACGCGGGTATGTCGTCGTAGCCCGCCGACCGGTAGAGCGCGATCGCCTCGGGCTGCGCCAGCCCGGTCTCGAGGATCAGCCGGGTGATGCCGGCCTCGGCGGCCGTCCGCTCGAGCTCGGCGAGGATCAGCCGCGCCAGACCGCGACCCTGGTAGGCCGGACGGACGTACATGCGCTTGATCTCGGCGTCGTCCCACTCCGCCAGCGGGGCGTGCCGGCGCCAGCCGCCCATCGCGGCCGGCACGTCGTCGACGTAGACCATGAAGAACCTGCCGCCCTGGCCGTCGAACTCCGGTGGTGTCGACCGGCGCGGTGTCGCCCTCGCCGCCGTAGCGCCGGACGTACTCCTGCTGCACCTCGGCGGTGAGCAGCTGCGCGTCGTCGCTGTCGTAGGCGGCAGCGCGCAGCTCGAGGCTCACTGCGGATGGTCAGAGGACAACGCCGTCAGAGGTACTGACCGGTGTTGGCCACGGTGTCGATCGACCGGCCCGGCTCGTTGCCGCTCTTGCCGGAGATGAGGGTGCGGATGAACACGATGCGCTCACCCTTCTTGCCCGAGATCCGCGCCCAGTCATCGGGGTTGGTCGTGTTGGGCAGGTCCTCGTTCTCCTTGAACTCGTCGAGGCACGCCTGCAGCAGGTGCTGCACGCGCAGGCCGCGCTGACCGCTCTCGAGGAGGTCCTTGATCGCCATCTTCTTGGCCCGGTCGACGATGTTCTGGATCATGGCGCCGGAGTTGAAGTCCTTGAAGTAGAGGACTTCCTTGTCGCCGTTGGCGTAGGTGACCTCGAGGAACTGGTTGTCCTCGGACTCGGTGTACATACGCTCGACGGTGCGCTGGATCATGCCGGTGACGCAGGCCTGGCGATCGCCGTTCCACTCCGCCAGGTCGTCCGCGTGCAGCGGCAGGCCCGGCGGTGAGGTACTTGCTGAAGATGTCGGTCGCCGACTCGGCGTCGGGGCGCTCGATCTTGATCTTGACGTCGAGGCGGCCGGGTCGCAGGATCGCCGGGTCGATCATGTCCTCGCGGTTGGAGGCGCCGATGACCAGGACGTTCTCGAGTCCCTCGACGCCGTCGATCTCGCTCAGCAGCTGCGGCACGATCGTGTTCTCGACGTCGGACGAGACGCCGGAACCGCGCGTGCGGAACAGCGAGTCCATCTCGTCGAAGAACACGATGACCGGGGTGCCCTCGCTGGCCTTCTCACGAGCGCGCTGGAACACCAGGCGGATGTGCCGCTCGGTCTCGCCGACGTACTTGTTGAGCAGCTCGGGGCCCTTGATGTTGAGGAAGTACGAACGCCCTTCCTCGCCGGTGCGCTCCGACACCTTCTTGGCCAGCGATGCCGCGACCGCCTTGGCGATCATGGTCTTGCCGCAGCCGGGAGGGCCGTAGAGCAGCACGCCCTTGGGCGGCTTGAGCTCGTGCTCGATGAAGATCTCGGGGTGCAGGTAGGGCAGCTCGACCGCGTCGCGGATCGACTCGATCTGGTTGCGCAGACCGCCGATGCTCTCGTAGTCGATGTCGGGGACCTCTTCGAGGACCAGGTCCTCGACCTCGCTCTTGGGGATGCGCTCGTAGACGTAGCCCGAGCGCGAGTCGAGCAGCAGCGAGTCGCCGGGGCGCAGCTTGATGCCCTCGAGCGACTCGGCGAGGCGCACGATGCGCTCCTCGTCGGCGTTGCCCATCACCAGGGCGCGCTCGTTGTCGGCCAGGATCTCCTTGAGCGAGACGACCTCGCCGACGAGCTCGAAGTCGAGCGCCATGACGACGTTCATCGCCTCGTTGAGGATGACCTCCTGGCCCTTCTGCAGCGCTTCCTTGTCGACCGAGGGGCTGACGTTGACGCGCAGCTTGCGGCCGCCCGTGAAGACGTCGACCGACTCGTCGTCGTTGCGCTGCAGGAACGTGCCGAAGCCGGTCGGCGGCTGTGCCAGCCGGTCGACCTCTTCCTTGAGCGTCACGATCTGGTCGCGGGCCTCACGCAGCGTCGACGTCAGGCGCTCGTTCTGCGAGCTGGTGGCGGACAGCTTCGCCTCGAGCTCGGTGAGCCGCGAGTCGGTGGACCCTTCCGAGCCGAGTCGGCGCCTGAGGTGCTCGACCTCCGCGCGCAAGTAGGCGAGCTCCTGTTCGGATCCGCTCGTCTGGATGGGCTCGTTGTCGGTCATGGCCACCTCCTGCTCGTACAAAAGACCCTACCCGCCGACGCCACCTCTTCGTTGTCATCTCAGACACAGGGAAAGTGTCTTTTGGATGACGTTGCATCGGGCGTGGCTACTCCTCGACGAATCCGGCTGGCCGCGGACCCTTGTAGTCGGGGCCGTACGCACCGGGTGCGGGCCGGCGGGACTTCTCCAGCGAGGTCTGTCCGGGCGCCATCTTGCGGGCCGTCACGAGGAACGCCGTGTGGCCGTTCATCTTGTGATCGGGGCGCACCGCGAGGCCCTCGAGGTGCCAGTCGCGCTCGAGCGTCTCCCAGGCGCGGGGCTCGGTGAAGCCGCCCTGCTCGCGTACGGTCTCGACGAAACGCGACAGCTGGGTCGTCGTCGCGACGTAGGCGCAGATGATGCCGCCGGGCTCGAGGCGTTCGGCGGCCAGTGGGATGCAGGTCCACGGATCGACCATGTCGAGGATCAGCCGGTCGATCTCGGTCTCGCTGATGACCTCGCGCACGTCACCGACCGTGAGCGTCCAGCCGGGCGGGTTGGGGCCGGCGACCTGGTGCACGTTGCGCACGACGTTCTCGGCGAAGTCCTCGCGGATCTCGTACGAGCCGAGCGTCCCGGTCGGGCCCGATCGCGCGCAGCAGGTAGGACGTCAGGCTGCCGGAGCCGGCGCCGGCCTCGACGACGCGGGCGCCGGGATAGATGTCGGCCTGCGCCACGATCTGGGCGGCGTCCTTGGGATAGATGATCGCGGCGCCGCGCGGCATCGACACGACGTACTCGAACAGCAGCGGGCGGAACACCTGGTAGGGCGCGCCCATCGACGACTCGATGACGATGCCCTCGGGGTGGCCGATCATGTCGTCGTGGCTGAGCTGGCCCTTCTTGGTCGAGAACTCCGCGCCGGCGGCGAGCTGGACGTTGTGCTTGCGGCCCTTGGGGTCTGTCAGGCGTACCCACTCCCCTGCCTCGAGCGGCCCGCTGCGCATGAACGACGTCATCGGCGGCTCGCCCGGTAGGCCTCGTCGACAGCGCGCGCCGTCAGCACGCCGTAGACCGTGCCGTCGGACTCGATCGAGGCGTACGCCTCGGCGGGTCGTGCTGCCATTGCCTTCAAGAGTTCTGCTCCGTGGAGGTCGGCCGAGAGCTGCTCGGCGTTGGGTGGTGGGGTGGCGCCGGGGAAGCCGATCGCGCGCGCATCGAGGGCGTTGATCCGGGCGGACCGGCCGGCGTTGCTGAGCGCGTCGCTCGCACCCTGCCAGAGGTACCAGCCGACGAGCACCGCGATCACGACGTCGATCTCGAAGCGTCGGCTCGTCGCTGCGGGTGAAGGCGTACGCGACGATGCCGACCGCCGTGATGCGGCCGAGCCATGCGGCGATGCGGATGCCGGTCTCCTCGCGGCCGGTGACCTGCCAGATGATCGCCCGGAACACCCGGCCGCCATCGAGCGGCAGCCCGGGCAGCATGTTGAAGATCGCGACGAGGACGTTGAGCTGGGCGATCGGCGTGGACGACGTCCGCGGGCGTGCCGCCGAGCGTCGGGCTCGACGGCGAAGCACGGCGAGGCCGATCGCCAGCGACGACAGCGGGCCGGCGATCGAGATCGCCAGCTCCTGCCATGGCGTGCGGCTCTCACCCTCGATGAGGGTCTCGCCGCCGAGGAGGTGCAGGGTGACGGAGTGGACGCGCATGCCGAACCCTCGGGCCACGGCGACGTGGGCGAGCTCGTGGATCAGCACCGAGACGTAGAGCGCGAGCACGAAGGCCGTCGCCAGGACGTATGGGTTGGAGTCGGCGCGCTCGTCGAACCGCGGCGCGAACAGCACGACCAGCGCCACGCCCATGACCAGCAGCGACGGCCTGATCAGCACGTCGACGCCGACGAGACGTCCGAGTCGCCAGGCGCCGGGGCGCGGGGTTGAGCTCACCGAGTCAACCTATCGGGTCGCGTGGCGTGGATTCGATTCGTCGGTGGGCCGAACTAGTCTGCTGGCATGGACGACTCCGACGACACCGCTGACCGTACGCCGGTCGTTGTCGCCGAGCCGTGCCGGTGACTTCCAGAACTGCCCTCTGCTCTACCGCTTCCGCACGATCGACCGGCTGCCCGAGCCCGCTGACCCGGTCATGGTCCGCGGCACGCTCGTGCACGCCGTGCTGGAGGACCTGTTCGGCGAGGCAGCCCCCGGACGTACGCTCGACCGCGCCGTCGAGCTGCTGCCCGGCGAGTGGGACAAGCTGCGGGCCGAGGAGCCGCGGCTCGCCGAGCTGTTCACCGCCGAGCAGGCGGCCGACGAGACCGCATGGCTGGCGTCGTCGCGTCGACCTGCTGCGCACGTACTTCGACATGGAGGACCCGCGCTGGCTCGAGCCGGCGTCACGCGAGGAGCGGGTCGCCTACGAGCTGGAGTCCGGCGTGACCTTCGCCGGCATCGTCGACCGCATCGACGTCGCACCTGACGGCCGCATCAGAGTGGTCGACTACAAGAGCGGCCGGTCACCCAATCCTCGGTTCGAGGACAAGGCGATGTTCCAGATGCGCTTCTACGCGCTGGTCATCTGGCGCACCCGAGGCGTCATCCCGACGCTGCTGCAGCTGATGTATTTCGGCGACGGGTCGTTCCTGACGTACGAGCCCGACGAGCAGGAGCTGCTGGCCACGGAGCGCAAGCTCGTGGCGCTGTGGGCGGCGATCGAGCGGGCCATCGAGCTGCGCGACTTCCCGCCCCGCAAGAGCGGGCTGTGCGGCTGGTGCGCCCACAAGGCGCTGTGTCCGGAGTTCGGCGGCACCCCCCCGGAGATGCCGGTGTTCGAGGTCATTAACGTCCCACAGGCGTCCTGAGTCCCGTACGGTTTGGCCATGACGACTCCCCTCGCCGACGTTCTCGCGGCTGTCCCGTCCCTCAACGATCCGGGTGAGCCCTTCGCCTACGCGGTCGAGGGCGACACGATCGTCGGCAGCTGGGACATCGTCAAGGCGACCTCGCTCTACCCGACCGAGCTCACGTCGATCGACAAGGACTACCGCATCACGGTGACGTTCGACGTCGCCAAGGGCACCTTCGACTTCAACGAGGTCCACACCGCGACGGCCGGCTCGGTCGACGCCGGCGGCGCCAGCTTCGAGAAGAGCTTCTTCTCCGGCAAGAGCACCAGCAAGGAGTTCAGCTTCGAGTTCGGTGGCGTCAACAAGACCGACGAGGGGATCTCGATGGCGCCGGTGACCTACTCGTTCTCCACCAAGCGCATCAAGGAGCCGCTGTTCACGTTCCTCGAGCAGCACGGCTGGCACCGCAAGAAGGGCTTCCTCAGCGGGCTGTTCAACCGCTGACGCCTACTCGAAGAAGGCGTCCAGGGCTTCGGGCTTGATGCCCTCCAGCGTCGGGATCTGGACGCGGCTCTCGGCTTCCGGCACGTTGACGAAGTGCGGCACCACGAGGACGTCGCAGCCGGCAGCGTTGGCCGAGGCGGCGCCCGTGCCGGAGTCCTCGATCGCGAGGCAGTCCGCCGGCGTCGACGCCCAGCAGCTCGGCTGCCAGCAGGTATGGATCGGGGTGCGGCTTGGGTCGCGAGACGATGTCGCCCGTGACGACGGCCTTGAACGGCAGTGAGGCGACGACGGGCTCGGCGATCGGGGTGTACGACATCGTGACGAGCGCCTGCGGCACGCCTTCGGCCGCGAGTGCCTCGATCAGGTCGCGGGCGCCGGGGCGCCAGTCGATGTGCTCGGACAGCGACGACGCGAGCTGTCGCACGAGGTAGTCGACGACGTCCTCGGCCGACATCTCGATCTCGAGCTTCTCGCGGATGTAGTGGCCGGAGGCGATCAGCGAGTTGCCGACGAGCGCGAGCCCGTCCTCCTCGGTCCAGATCTTGCCGTGCTCCGCGGCAAGCGCGTGCTCGGCGGCCATCCACAGTGGCTCGGTGTCGACGATGGTTCCGTCGAGATCCCACAGGACGGCAGCGTATTCAGTCACCCATCCACCGTAGATCAGGCCGAACAACGGACGGCGCGGTGGTCTCGTACGTGGGTTCGGCACGATCCTCGCCAAACAAGGTGTCCACGCGGTGGAAGCTCCGGGCGCGACCTTGTCTCTCGTGAGATACTGGCAGCACTAAGTTCGGGAGCTCCCGAGGCCCAGGCGAGCCCGCCGCCGGCTGGAGCTTCCCAGCATTCCTACCGATCAACTTTCCGAGGATTGCTTGTGTCTGACTCCCCCAACCTCCGTCCTGACGCCACGTCCGCCCTGACCGAGCTCCTGCAGAGCCGCATCATGGTGCTGGATGGCGCGATGGGTACGGCGATCCAGCGGGATCGCCCCGACGAGGCCGGCTATCGCGGCGAGCGGTTCGCCGACTGGCCGTCGGACGTCCAGGGCAACAACGATCTCCTGACGCTGACCCAGCCCGAGATCATCGCCGGCATCCACCGCGAGTACCTCGAAGCCGGCGCGGACATGATCGAGACCAACACGTTCAACGCGCAACGCGATCTCGCTGAGCGACTACGGGATGGAAGAGCTCGACTACGAGCTCAACTTCGAGTCGGCGCGCCTGGCCCGGCGCGAGTGTGACGCCATGACCGAGCGCACGCCCGACCGGCCGCGCTACGTCGCTGGCGCCCTCGGACCGACGACGCGTACCGCGTCGATCTCGCCGGACGTGAACGATCCCGAGCGCCCGCAACGTGACCTATGACCAGCTCGTCGAGGCCTACAAGACCGCGACCAAGGGCCTGATCGACGGTGGCTCCGACGTCATCTTCATCGAGACGATCTTCGACACGCTCAACGCCAAGGCGGCGATCTTCGCGGTCGAGACGATCTTCGAGGAGTACGACCGGCGCTGGCCCGTCGTCATCTCGGGCACGATCACGGATGCCTCCGGGCGTACGTTGTCGGGCCAGGTGACCGAGGCGTTCTGGTACTCGGTGCGTCACGTCAACCCGCTTCTCGTCGGCCTCAACTGCGCGCTGGGCGCCAAGGAGATGAGGCCCTACATCGCCGAGATGGCACGCATCGCCGACACGTTCGTGTCGTGCTACCCGAACGCCGGCCTGCCGAATGCGTTCGGTGAGTACGACGAGGAGCCCGATCAGACCGCCGCGATCATCGAGGAGTTCGCCGACAGCGGATTCGTCAACCTGGTCGGCGGCTGCTGCGGCACGACACCGGCGCACATCGCGGCGATCGCCAAGGCCGTCGAGGGCAAGACCCCGCGTGTCCCGGTCGAGACGTCACCGGCGCTGCGGCTGTCGGGTCTCGAGCCCGTCACGGTCGTCGAGGAGTCGCTGTTCGTCAACGTCGGCGAGCGTACGAACATCACCGGCTCGGCGCGGTTCCGCAACCTCATCAAGGCCGGCGACTACACGGCGGCCCTCGCCGTTGCGCGCCAGCAGGTCGAGGCCGGCGCCCAGGTCATCGACATCAACATGGACGAGGGCATGATCGACGGCATCGAGGCGATGGACCGCTTCACCAAGCTGGTCGCGACCGAGCCTGACATCTGCCGGGTGCCCACCATGATCGACTCCTCCAAGTGGGACGTCATCGAGGCTGGGCTCAAGTGTGTCCAGGGCAAGTCGATCGTCAACTCGATCTCCATGAAGGAGGGCGAGGAGAAGTTCGTCCGCGAAGCCAGGCTGTGCCGCAAGTACGGCGCCGCCGTCGTCGTCATGGCCTTCGACGAGGACGGACAGGCCGACAACCTCGAGCGCCGCAAGCAGATCTGCCAGCGGGCGTACGACATCCTCGTCAACGAGGTGGGCTTCCCGCCTGAGGACATCATCTTCGACCCCAACGTGTTCGCTGTCGCGACGGGCATCGAGGAGCACGCCAACTACGGCCTCGACTTCATCGAGGCGACGCGCTGGATCAAGCAGAACCTCCCCGGCGCGCTGGTCTCCGGCGGCGTCTCCAACGTCTCGTTCTCGTTCCGCGGCAACAACCCCGTGCGCGAGGCGATCCACGCGGTGTTCCTCTACCACGCGATCGGCGCGGGCATGGACATGGGAATCGTCAACGCGGGCGCCCTCGAGGTCTATGACGAGGTGCCCGAGCTGCTGCGCGACCGCATCGAGGACGTCATCCTCAACCGGCGTGAGGACTCGACCGAGCGGCTGCTCGAGATCGCCGCTGACTTCGCCGGCGACGGTTCGGTCAAGGAGGTCGCCTCCGAGGAGTGGCGCTCGCTGCCGGTCGGTGAGCGGATCACGCACGCACTGGTCAAGGGCATCGACGAGTTCGCCGAGTCCGACACCGAGGAGCTGCGCAAGCTGATCTCCGAGCGCGGTGGCCGGCCCATCGAGGTCATCGAGGGTCCGCTGATGGATGGCATGAACGTCGTTGGCGACCTGTTCGGCGAGGGCAAGATGTTCCTCCCGCAGGTCGTGAAGTCGGCGCGCGTCATGAAGAAGGCCGTCGCCTACCTGATCCCGTTCATCGAGGCGGAGAAGCAGCCGGGCGACGCCGAGCGCAGCAACGGCAAGGTCGTCATGGCCACTGTCAAGGGCGACGTGCACGACATCGGCAAGAACATCGTCGGCGTCGTCCTGCAGTGCAACAACTACGACGTCGTCGATCTCGGCGTGATGGTGCCTGCACAGAAGATCCTGGACGCGGCCAAGGAGGAGGGCGCCGACGTCATCGGGCTCTCGGGTCTGATCACGCCGTCGCTCGACGAGATGGTCAACTTCGCCAGCGAGATGGAGCGTCAGGGCTTCGACATTCCGCTCATGATCGGCGGTGCCACGACATCGCGCGCCCATACGGCCGTCAAGGTGGCGCAGAAGTATCACGGTCCCGTGATCTGGGTGAAGGATGCCTCGCGCTCGGTCCCGGTCGTCGCAGCGCTGCTGTCGGACGAGCAGCGACCCAAGCTGCTGGCCGACACCGACGCCGACTACGAGGCACTTCGTGAGCGCCACGCGGCACGGCAGGACACCCGCAAGCTCCTGCCGATCGACGTGGCGCGCCAGAAGGCGACGCCGATCGACTGGAGCGACTACACGCCGCCGCGGCCGCGCATGCTGCTGCAGCAGGCCCATGACCTGTGCTCGGGTCCTGACTGCGACCACCGCCACGGCGGCGCGACGCAGTTCGTCAAGACGTTCACCGACTACTCGCTGGAGGAGCTGCGCAAGTACATCGACTGGCAGCCGTTCTTCAGCGCGTGGGAGATGAAGGGCCGCTACCCCGACATCCTCAACAACCCGACGACGGGCGAGACCGCGCGCAAGCTCTACGACGATGCGCAAGAAATGCTCGACCGGCTCATCGAGGAGAAGTGGATCCGCGCCAACGGTGTGTTCGGGCTCTTCCCGGCCAACCAGATCGACGGGGACGACATCGAGGTCTACACCGACGAGTCGCGCTCGGAGGTCAAGACCGTCCTGCACCAGCTGCGCCAGCAGACCGAGGGTCGCGAAGGCTCGGCTCGCAAGTCGCTGGCCGACTTCGTGGCGCCCAAGGCCACCGGTCTTCGGGACTATGTCGGCGCGTTCGCGGTCACCGGCGGCCACGGTGTCACCGAGAAGATCATGGAGTTCAAGAAGGATCTCGACGACTACAACGCGATCCTGCTGGAGTCCCTCGCCGACCGCCTGGCTGAGGCGTTCGCCGAGCGCATGCACGAGCGCGTACGCAAGGAGTTCTGGGCGCACGCCCCCAACGAGGCGCTCAGCAACGAGGAGCTCATCAAGGAGTCGTACGTCGGCATCCGCCCGGCACCCGGCTACCCGGCATGCCCCGAGCACACCGAGAAGCAGACGATCTGGGAGCTGCTCGACGTCGAGGCCAACACCGGCATCGAGCTCACCGAGAGCATGGCCATGTGGCCAGGCGCCGCGGTGAGCGGCCTCTACTTCTCCCACCCGGAATCGACGTACTTCGTCCTCGGGCGCATCGGCCGCGACCAGGTCGAGGACTACGCCGCGCGCAAGGGCTGGAGCGTCGACGAGGCCGAGAAGTGGCTGTCCCCCAACCTCGGCTACCGCACGGAAAACGAATAAGTAGCCGGCCGCGGCTCGTTCCTCGCCGCTCATTCACGTCGCTCGCTGGAGCTCGCGCCGCGCCGGCTGGCGGGCTCCGCCCGCCTATGGTCGGGCACTGCGGGGCTAGGCTGAAGGAGTGACCGTCGAACCCACGATTCCGCAGCTGAGGGACCCTTGGATGGTCGCTGCCTTCGAAGGGTGGAACGATGCCGCCGACGCTGCGTCGGGCACCGTCGACCATCTGATCGAGGAGTGGGACGCCGAGCTCCTGATCGAGCTCGATCCCGAGGACTACTACGACTTCCAGGTGCATCGGCCGCACGTGCACAACGGCGATGACGGTGACCGGATGATCACCTGGCCGGCGCCGATGATCTATCACGCGCGCCCTCGCCGGGGTGACCGTGACGTGCTGCTGCTGCGGGCGCCGGAGCCCAACTTCCGCTGGAAGGCGTTCTGCTCGACCGTGCTCGGCGTCGCCAAGCTGGCCGGGGTGACCGAGCTGATCACGCTCGGGGCCTTGCTGGCCGACTCGCCACACACCCGTCCTGTGCCGGTCAGCGGATCGACCACCGATCCGGTGCTGATGGAGCGGATGTCGTTGATGCCGTCGACGTACTCCGGCCCGGTGGGCATCACCTCGGTGCTCAACGAGATGGCGTCGCAGGAGGGCATCGCCTCGGCATCGCTGTGGGCCGCTGTCCCCCATTACCTGGCCGAGCCGCCATGCCCCAAGGCCACGCTCGCGCTGCTCGGCGCGATCGAGGACGCGATGGGTCTGCCGCTCCCCCAGGGCGTGCTGGTTGAGATGACCGATGCCTGGCAGCGCGGCGCCGAAGACCTCACGTCCCGTGACGAGGAGATCGCCGAGTACGTCGAGGCGCTCGAGAACGAGCGCGACACGAGCGAGCTTCCAGAGGCTTCCGGCGACGCGATCGCCCGCGAGTTCGAGCGCTACCTGCGCCGTCGCAGCGACGACACGGAGTAGTTCAGTGGCAGCCTGATCGCTCCTTAGCTCGTCGGGAAGCTGTTGTCCACAGCCGGAATTGCAGTCTAAAAGGCGTGTCCGAGGCCGGTTCTAGGTTGGAAGTATGTTCACCGAAGTCGCCACCGAGGACCTGCTGCGGGAGGTCCGTTCGTATGACTTCGAGGGTGAACCTGCCCATGAGTTCGGTGCTTCTCGGATTGATGCGATTGTGGGTTTGGATCGTGTGATTCGGGCGGCGCAGGCTGAGCAGCTGGCGCAGATCGCAGCGTTGCACCGGGAGCGGTCACAGTTCATGGGCATCAACCGGGGTGACCCGACGCTGTCGGTGATCGGTGAGGTCGGCATGGCCCGCAACATCGGTCCCACTGCTGCTGGCACCCAGGTCGGTCTGGCACTCAGGCTCGAGGAGCTGCCCGAGGTCAAGGCCTTGTTCATGGCTGGGCAGATCAGTGAGCCGGTCGTGCGGGCGGTCATCAACGAGTCGGTGTCGCTTGGGTTCGGACGACTTGATGGTCCTGGATGGTGAGATCGCGCCCCAGCTGCCCGGGCTCACCCCACGCCGGGCGGGGCAGCTGACCGCACGGGCGGTGATTCGGATCGATGCGGATGCTGCTCGTGAACGGGCCGAACGGAACCGGGCCGATCAGAGGGTGTCGATGTTCCCCGACACCGACGGCGTCGCCATCTTGCAGGTCCGTGGACCGGCTGAGCAGATCGTCGCCACCCACACGGCGTTGGATGACTGGGCCCGGGCGTTGCGGGCTGACGGTGACGAACGCACCGTGGGCCAGATCATGACCCAAACCCTCGTCGAACGGGTCACCGGGCAACGCTACGCCGAAGACACCAACGTTGAGGTGCAGCTCGTCATGGACGCACCCACCATGCTCGGCCAGGACGGTGAACCGGTCGACCTGGTCGGCTACGGACCCATCAGCCCGGCGGTCGCGGACGAGATCCTGGCCCAAGCACCGGACCCGACGATCCGGCGACTGTTGGTCGATCCGGTCGACGGCACCCTGCTGGTGCGGGAACCCCGCCGCCGCCACTTCGACCCCACCACCGCCGGCCACATCCGCACCCGCGACAGGCGATGCAGACAACCAGGCTGCGATCTGAAGATCCGGCACAACGACCACATCCACGCCCATATCGACGGCGGCGTCTCAACCACCGACAACGGCCAAGGGCTCTGCGTCCGCTCCCACACGCTCAAACACCTACCCGGCTGGTCCGTCACCAGCAAAGGCAAAGCCACCATCTGGCAAACCCCCACCGGCCACACCTACATCTCCCACCCACCACCACTACTCCCCAAAGACCAACCCCGCCACCTCCGCCAATAAGGCGCGAGACCACATCTAGGTTCGCGGGCGTCAGGTGCTGAACGACCAGCTCAGCGAGGCGCTTCTGGGTCCTTGGGCTCATCCCCCGGGTAGGACTTCTTTCGCAGGAGGAGAGGCAGGAGGAGGATCGCGATGCCGGCATAGAAGACCGGCTCGTAGCCGGTGAACATGTAGGTCACCGCGAGTGCTGCCGCAACCACCCACCGCAGGATGTCGAGCTGGCGTGCGGTGGGCTTCTGCATCAGAGAGCCACGCCGAGCAGGGCGTCGACGGCCGTCCGTACGGTGCGACCGGCTTGCGGATCGGCAGCCGAGTCGTCGGCGGCCCACGCGTCGATTGCGGCCAAGGCCGCCGGTGCGTCCAGGTCGTTGGTCATCGCCGCGCGAATCGCCTGCACGACTTCGCCGCCAGACGGTGCGAGGGTCCGGCTCACCGCGTCACGCCAGGTGGCAAGCCGCCGCTCTGCAGTGGCGATCTCGTCGTCGAACCACTCCCAGTCGCTGCGGTAGTGGTGCGCCAGCAACGCCAACCGGATCGCCATGGGATCGCGACCGTCGGCACGCAGCTTGGACACCAGGACCAGGTTGCCCTTGGACTTGGACATCTTCTCGCCCTCGAACCCGACCATCCCGGCGTGGACGTACGCCTGAGCGAACGCCTCATGCGTCACGACCGTGGCTTCGGACGCCGACATCTCGTGATGCGGGAAGACCAGGTCCGAACCGCCACCTTGGACGTCGAAGGCGACGCCGAGGTGTTCGAGGGCGATCGCAGCGCACTCGACGTGCCAACCGGGGCGCCCCTTGCCAAGCGAGGTCTCCCAGGCCGGCTCGTTCGGTCGCTCGGCCTGCCAGAGCAGACAGTCGAGCGGGTGCTTCTTGCCGGGGCGGTCGGGGTCTCCCCCGCGCTCGGGGAAGATCTGAAGCATCGCGGCCTCGTCGAGACCGGAAACCGTGCCGAAGGCAGGATCGGCGTGCACGTCGAAATAGAGGTCGTCGTCGACCCGATAGACCGAGCCGGCCTTGTCGAGCCGGCCGATGAGGTCGACCACCAGGTCGATCGTCTCGACGGCACCGACATAGTTGGCCGGCGGAATGATCCGCAGGGCAGTCATGTCCTGGCGGAACAGGTCGATCTCGCGCGCTGCGAGGTCTGCCCAGTCGACACCGGTGGCGATGGCGCGCTCGATCAAGGGATCGTCGACGTCGGTGACGTTCTGGGTGTAGTCGACGTCGAGGCCGCGATCGAGCCAGGCCCGCTGCAGCAGGTCGAAGGCAAGGTAGGTCGCCGCGTGACCCATGTGAGTCGCGTCGTAGGGCGTGATGCCGCAGACATACAGGCGGGCATTGCCCGACGGGTCGATCGGACGCACCTCGCCCGATGCCGTGTCGTGGGCGCGCACGACCGGCCCCTCACCGAGTCCGAGGTCGCCGAGAGACGGGACGTCGGGACGAGACCAACTACGCATGAGGCGAGCGTATCGGCTGGATGGCTGCGGCCTGTCGACGGCGTCGCCCGTGGATAGCAGGGGCAGAATGTCGTCGTGATCATCGACTGCGCGGTCTATCGCGACGGAATTCGTGAATCGACCAAGGATGACAAGCATTCGCTCGACGCGGCCTTGGCCGGCCTCGGTGAGGACGACTTCCTGTGGATCGGCATCGGCAACCCGACAACCGATGAGATGCATCGTGTCGCCGCATCGCTCCAGCTCCACCCGTTGGCCGTCGAGGATGCGCTCGAGGCGCACCAGCGGCCCAAGGTCGAGCGCTACGAGGACCACCTGTTCATGTCGATCCGCACCGTGGCCTACAGCGACGACGACATCACGACGCACGAGGTCAACATCTTCCTGGGCAGCAACTTCCTGCTGACGGTGCGCCACGGCGGACCGACGCTCAAGGAAGCCCGGCGCGCTGCGGAGAAGATGATCGAGCCGCTGTCGCACGGGCCGACAGCCGCGCTCTACGCCGTGGTCGACAACATCGTCGATCACTACGAGGAGGTCGCCGCCGAGCTCGAGATCGACGTCCAAGAGGTCGAGACGTCGGTGTTCTCGAACGTACGGTCCAACGACTCGACGCGCATCTACCGGCTCAAGCGCGAGACTCTGGAGTTCCGACGGGCCGTGATGCCGCTCAAGGAGCCCATCATGCGGTTCGCGCAGGGCACGATGCCGGAGGACTCCCGGCCATACTTCCGCGACATCGGCGACCACCTCGCCCGTGCTGCCGAAGCGATCGACTCGATCGACCACCTGCTCGACAACGCGTTGCAGGCCCACCTGGCGCAGCTGAGCGTCCAGCAGAACGAGGACATGCGCAAGCTGACCGCCGGTGCCACGATCTTCGCCGTGCCGACCGCGATCGCCGGCATCTATGGCATGAACTTCGAGCACATGCCAGAGCTCACGTGGACGTACGGCTACCCGCTGTGTCTCGCGGTGATCGGTGGCTTGTGCTTCTACATCTACCGGCGCTTCAAGCGCTCGGGCTGGCTGTGATCACCCAGAGGACGCCGTCCGCCACGTTGCGCGACGACGACTGCGACAGCTCGACTCCAACCGGTCCGCATTGACCGGTGCGGTTAGTCACGCATGACTATTGTCGCGTCAGATCCGGCGTGCGACGCTGCCTTCATCAGGACCACGAGGGAGGGCCTGCCGTGAGCGATATGTCAGCGAAACCCGCATCCACCGGGGCCACGCCTGCACCCACGCCGACGACTCCGTCGACGCCCATGCCGGCGTCCGGCCTGGACGAGTTCGCCCAGTTCCAGCTGACGATGGCTCATGTGTTCGGGCACCCGCGACTTCGTCACATCGCCGCCACGGTGACTCAGGAGAGCGACCAGGATCCCCGGCAGGTCTTCACCGACCACGGCGTTGCCCTTCCAGGCAACGCGACAGTCGAGGTTTCCGGCGCCCAGTCCGACCGTGGGCCGGACTTCGTCATCTGTGTCTCGAGCCCGGAGCACACGCATTGCGTGAGCTTCACTCTGCCGCACATTCACTTCTAAATACTCAGGATCAAGAGGGAGGGTCTGCCGTGACCGACCCGTCAGCGACACCCACATCCACCGGGGCCACGCCTACGCCGACCCAGACGCCGACACCGACAACGCCCCCCATGCCGGCGTCCGGCCCTGATGAGTTCGCCCAGTTCCAGATGACGATGGCCCATGTGTTCGGGCACCCACGACTCCGCCATATCGCGGCGACCTTGGAGCAGGAGGACGAGCACGATCTTCGGCAAGTGTTCGTCGATCACGGGATTGCCCTTCCGAGCCACGCAACAGTCAGTCGCTCCGGTGCCCAGTCGGACCGTCCGGGTGAGTACTCCATCTGTGTCGGCAGCACCTTTGCCCACTGCGTGTTCTTCACGTTGCCGAGCATCCACATCACGCACACCTGACGGCCATCGGCCGACTGGGCGCTGTCGATTTCTGCGCAGGGCCTGCGAACCTCAGCTGACCGTGACGGTCGACGTCATGACGCCGGTCGCGACCAGAGCGAGGACGACGATACCCAGGGCAATGCGGTAGACCACGAACGGCGTGTACGACTTGCGGCTCACGTACTCCAGCAGCCAGTGGATCACCGCGAGGCCCACGACGAACGACACGATGGTCGCGACGATCGTGGGACCGGGGCCGTACGCATTGGTCTGGCCGGGGATGTCCTTGAGGTTGAAGATGCCGGCGCCGAGCACCGCGGGGATCGCCAGCAGGAAGGCGTAGCGGGTCGCGGCGCGTCGCTCATACCCGAGCAGGAGACCCATGGTGATCGTGCCGCCGGAGCGGGAGACACCAGGGAACAGCGCACAAGCCTGCGCGAGCCCGAACAGGATCGCGTCGCGCATCGTGAGCTTCTCGATCGGCCGGTTCTTGAGGCCCCAGCGCTCGGCGAAGCCGAGGAGCAGTCCGAAGACGATCAGCGCCACCGCGATCAGCGCGACCCGTCGGAACTCGTGCTTGATCGGGTCCTGGAACAGCAGGCCGAGGAACACGATCGGGACCGATCCGATGATGACGAACCAACCCATCCGCCACTCGAGCTCCTCGCGCGCACTCGCGCTGAAGAGGCCGCGGATCCATCCGGAGCCGATCTTGACGATGTCCTTCCAGAAATAGATCAGCACCGCGAGCTCTGTGCCGATCTGGATCACCGCCGTGAACGCTGCACCCGGATCGTCCCACCCGAAGAACTTGGGGAAGATCGCAAGATGCGCGCTGCTGGAGATGGGAAGGAACTCGGTCAGGCCCTGAAGGAGACCCAGGACCACGGCACGAAGGAAATCCACCGTGCGAGCCTACCGGGCGCGCTTCATCGGTCCGACTAGCCTTGCGGCATGCAGTATCGCCGCGTTGGTGGATCGGGGCTGGAGGTCTCACGGCTCGCCCTCGGCACCATGACGTGGGGCACGGCTGTCGACGCCTATGACGCGGAGGAGCAGCTGTCGGCCTTCCTCGACGCTGGTGGCACGTTGGTCGACACCGCACCGATCTACGGCGACGGTGTGTGCGAAGAGCTGCTCGGCACGCTGATCAACAAGGCTGACGCCCGAGGTCGCATCGTGCTGGCCGGCAAGGCGGGCCTGATCAAGCGCGGCGACCGCATCGAGCGCGACAGCTCACGACGGACGCTCCTCGACCAGCTTGACCTTTCGTTGCGCCAGCTCGGCACCGATCACCTCGACCTGTGGCAGATCCATGCGTGGGACACCGAGACGCCGATCGAGGAGACCCTCGCCACGCTCGAGCACGCCGTGCGCACGGGGCGTACCCGTTACGTCGGCATCTCCAACTACACCGGGTGGCAGACAGCCCTCTCGCACACCTGGCTGGCGGAGCGGGCCGACGCCCTCCCGCTCGTCAGCACGCAGGTCGAGTACTCCCTCGTCAGGCGTGAGCCCGAGGACGAGGTCATTCCGGCTGCCCGCCACCTCGGCATGGGCGTCCTCGCCTGGTCGCCCCTGGGACGTGGCGTGCTCACCGGGAAGTATCGCGGCGGAATCCCGACCGACTCGAGGGCTGCCGACCCGGCGTGGGAGGCCTTCGTCTCGAAGTACCTCACTCCTCAGAAGTCGGCCGTGGTCGAGGCACTTGCGCGGGCATCCGAGGGGCTGGACGTCACGATCGCGCACGTCGCCCTCGCCTGGTTGTTGGCTCGGCCCGCGGTTGCCGCCGCCGTCGTCGGGGCACGTACAACAGCACAGCTCCAGGAGAACTTGGCGTCAGAAGATCTCGAGCTCCCACCGGAGATCGTCCAGGCCCTCGACGACGTATCGGAAAGCGCACGGTAGGCAGACTGATGAGAGGTGAGTCAATGATCGAGTACGAGTTCTGGAACCTCACGATCGACCGCACCAAGTCGCGTACGGCCGTGTGCCGCATGCTGACGGACGCCGCGGAGTATCACGGTTGGGAACTCGACCGATTGCGCAAGGACGACACGGGCCAGCGGACCGTCGTCCTGCGCCGCAAGATCATCCGCATGCGCAGCACGCTCTAGCTAGACCAGGTTCAGGAACTCATCGAACACGCGGGAACCGAACTCCAGGGCTTCGACCGGCACGCGCTCGTCGACGCCGTGGAACAGCGCCGTGAAGTCGAGGTCAGCCGGCAGCCGCAGCGGCGTGAAGCCATATGACGTGATGCCCAGCTTGTGCCACGCCTTGGCGTCGGTGCCGCCCGACATCAGGAACGGTGCGATGTGCGCCTCGGGGTCCTGGCTGTGCAGCGCGACCGTCATGGCGTCGACCAGGTCGCCCTCGAAGGCGTACTCGAGGGCGGCGTCCGTGATGTAGGGCTCGACCGTGACGTTGGCGCCGACGATGCCCTGCACCGTGGGCACGAACGAGTCGGCGTGTCCTGGCAGGTAGCGGCCGTCGACGTACGCGATCGCCTCCCCCGGTATGACGTTGTGCTTGTAGCCGGCCTCCAGCATCGTCGCGTTCGTCGTGTTGCGAATGCCCGCGCCGATCATGCGGATCGCCGGGCCGAACTGCTCGAGGAGCTCGTCGGCCGAGCCCTCCTTGCCCGTGAGCTCGCGGACCTTGGTCAGCAGGAGCTTCATCGACGGCCCCTGCTCCTCGGGCCATTGGTGCTCACCGAGCGCCACGAGTGCCTGCGCGAGGTGCGTGACGGCGTTGTCGTCGTTGCGCATCGAGCCGTGACCGGCGGTGCCGCGGGCCCGCAGGCGCATCCAGGCGATGCCCTTCTCGCCGGACTCGATGAGGTAGAGGCGCTTGCCACCGATCTCGGTCGAGAAGCCGCCGACCTCGCCGATCGCCTCGGTGCACCCTTCGAACAGGTCAGGGTGGTGCTCGACGAGCCAATGCGCGCCGAGCGGACCGCCGGCTTCCTCATCGGCGGTGAACACGAGCGTGATCGGCCGGTCCGGGATGACACCGGCCCGCTGCCGGGCGCGTACGACCGACAGGAGCATCGCGTCGAAGTCCTTCATGTCGACCGCACCGCGGCCGAACAGATAGCCGTCGACGACCTCGGCGGCGAATGGGTCGACCCGCCAGTCGCTCGCCTGTGCAGGCACGACGTCGAGGTGACCGTGGATCAGCAGCCCGGGCTTCGGCGAGTTCTGGTTGCCCCACCGCGCGACGAGGCTGGCGCGCCCCGACTCGGACTCGAAGATCTCGGACTCGATGCCCACCTCAGCGAGAGACGCCGCGACGTACTCGGCCGCCTTGCGCTCCCCCGGCCCGGAGTCGTCACCGTAGTTGGAGGTGTCGATCCTGATCAGGTCGCGGCAGATGTCGAGTGCTTCAGATTCCGGCGAGTACCCCATACCGTGATCCTACGCACGACACCACGCCATCGGAGGCCGGCCATGAGCTCACTCGTCATGTCCATGACCATGTCGCTGGACGGGTATGCGACCGGTCCCGACATCAGTCAGGACAACGCGATGGGCGTGGGCGGCGAGGCCTGCACGAGTGGTTGTTCGAGGGCGACGAGACCGACAAGGCGGCCGGCGAGGCCATCTCCGCCGGCATCGGTGCCTGCATCGTCGGACGGGTCATGCATGACCTCGGGATCCCCCATTGGGGCGATGTGCCGTTCCCGCTGCCGACGGTCGTGCTCACGCACGAGGAGCTTCCTGACCGGCCGATGACGTCAGGAACCTTCACGTACGTCTCGGGCATCAAGCCGGCCCTCGCTCGCGCCCGTGAGCTGGCCGGCGATCAGGACGTCCTGCTGATGGGTGGCCCCGGAATCATCCGGCAGTACCTCTCGGTGGGACTCGTCGACGAGATCCGGCTGAGCATCGCCCATCTGCTGCTCGGCGGCGGACTGCGCCTGTTCGACGGGATCGGCAACCCTCCGCCACAGTTCGAGGCCGTATCGGCGACCTCGTCATCGCTGGCCACGCACCTGGTCCTCAAGACAACGCGCTAGCCGAGCAGCCTGTCGACGACGCGCGAGAACACGCGCGTGCTCACGGCGCGGGTCACGCCGTCGAGCGCCCGCGGCAACCCGCGTACGTGGAGGTCCTCGCGCCATGTCACGCGACTGCCGACCGGCGTGGGCTCGACCAGAACCTCGGCCCATCCCGTGACGACGCGTCCACGCTTCTCGAGGCGGCAGAACGATGGTTCACGCCATGTCACGATCTCCATCGGGTCGTCGAAGGCGAGCCGCCCGATGCCGGTGCGGGCGATGAATCCCCTATCGAACAGGACGATCCGGGTCAGCGGCACGTGGCGGGCATGCTGCTCCCAGTCCGTGAGCCGCTGCCACGACTCTTCAGGCGACAGAGGCACCTCACGAACGATCTCGAAGAGGGCCACGGCATCATCGTAAGCATGCGCACCATGCCGTTCACCTCGATCGATGACGTCAAGACCAAGCTCGCCGGCGCGGGCTACCTGGCCTCCGACGCCATTGCGACGACCGTCTTCCTGGCCAGCGAGCTGGGCAAGCCCCTTCTCGTCGAGGGCCCCGCGGGTGTCGGCAAGACCGCCCTGTCGAGCGCCGTCGCGGAGGCATGCGGGGCCGATCTCGTTCGCCTGCAGTGCTACGAGGGTGTCGACGAGGCGCGGGCGATCTACGAGTGGAACCACGCCAAGCAGCTGCTGCGCATCACCGCGGGCAAGGACGAGACGTGGGACGAGGCGCGCAACGACATCTTCAGCGAGGAGTTCCTGCTCGCCCGCCCGCTGCTGACGGCGATCCGCAACGAAGGACCCACGGTCCTGCTGATCGACGAGACCGACAAGGCTGACGTCGAGATCGAGGGACTGCTCCTCGAGGTGCTCGGCGACTTCCAGATCACGGTGCCCGAGCTCGGCACGATCGCCGCTACGAGCCGGCCGTTCGTCGTGCTGACCTCCAACGCGACCCGCGAGCTCTCCGAGGCACTGCGCCGCCGTTGCCTGTTCCTGCACGTCGACTTCCCCGACGCCGAGCTGGAGCAGCAGATCGTACGCCTGAAGGTGCCCGAGCTGGATGCGACGCTCGGCGACTCGCTCGTGCGGGTCATCAACGCCCTGCGGGCCATGCCGCTGCGCAAGGCTCCGTCGGTCTCCGAGACGATCGACTGGGCTCGTACGCTCGTCGCCCTCGGTGCCGACATCCTCGACGACCAGGTCGTCAAGGAGAGCCTCGGCGTGATCCTCAAGCACCAGGATGACCTCGACAAGGCCACCTCGCGGCTCGACCTCGACGAGGTGCTGGGCGCGTCATGACCCAGCCGACTGCGCAGGATGTCGCCGGACGACTCGTGGAGTTCGTCGGCGCTCTGCGCAGCAAGGGCATACCGGCCGGCACGAGCGAGACGGTCGACGCAGCCGCGGTCGTGGAGGTGCTCGGCATGAGCGATCGAGCTCAGCTCAGGGAAGGGCTGGCCTCGGCTCTGGTGCGGCGCGGCGGGCAGCGCGACGTCTTCGACATGACGTTCGACCTCTACTTCCCCGCCGGCGTCGGCACCCCGCAGGCGGCCCGCGAGACCGATGAGGAGTTCGACCTCGACGATCTGAGGGACCTGCTCGCCATGGCGCTCGCGGAGAACGACCTCCGCGCGCTGGAGCAGGTCGCCGAGATCGCCGTGGATCTGCTCGGCGCTGTCGGCACGGAGGGCACGCCCACGGGCGGCTGGTCGGCGTACCAGACTCTGGAGCGGCTGCGGCCTCAGACGCTGCTCGTGCAGGCGCTGGGCCAGCGCGGCCAGGGCGGCGGGGGCCAAGGTCAAGGTGGTGGCCAGGGTCAGGGCGGCGACTTCACGGAGCGGCTCGAACGCGACGAGGTACGGCTCAACATCGATCGCTTCCGTGCCCTCGTCGCCAGCGAGGCGCGACGTCGGACCGCCGAGCTGCGTGGCCGAGACGTCGTCACCCGGCACGCTGTGCGTACGGGAAGCGATCGGATCGACTTCCTCAGTGCCAACAAGCAGCAGCTCGAGGAGCTGAGCCGCATCGTCAGGCCGCTGTCGCGCAAGCTCGCCACCCGGCTCGCCGCGCGGCGCCGCAAGGCCAATCGGGGCCGGATCGACATCCGCCGGACGCTGCGCCGGTCGATGTCGACCGGTGGGGTGCCGATTCGTCCCGTGTATGCCAAGCCGCACCCGTCCCGGCCCGAGCTCGTCCTGCTGTGCGACGTGTCCGGGTCGGTGTCCGGCTTCTCGAGCTTCACGATGCACCTCGTGCAGGCCCTCAGCGGGCAGTTCAGCAAGGTACGGGTGTTCGCGTTCGTCAACGCGATGGCCGAGGTGACGGACATCGTCAAGGAGGGCGGCGACGACCTCGCCGGCCGGATCGCACGCGAGGCCCGCATCACCAAGTGGCACACCAGCAGCGACTACGGCGACGCGTTCGCGGACTTCCACGCCGAGCACATGCGGGCGATCGGGCCGCGCACCGCGGTGCTGATCCTCGGCGACGCGCGCAACAACAACCAGGACCCCAACCTGGGCGCGCTCCACGAGATCAACCAGCGTGCCCGGCGCACGTTCTGGCTCAACCCGGAGCACTCGATGCGGTGGGGCCTGGGCGACTCGATCGCGCCGACCTACGCCGAGGTCGTCGAGATGCACGAGTGCTGCAACGTCGATCAGCTGACGAAGTTCATCACCCGGCTGTTGCCGGTCTGACCGTCAGCGCGGCGCCATGCGGATCGCGCCGTCGAGGCGGATCGTCTCGCCGTTGAGCATCGGGTTGGCCACGATGTGCGCGGCGAGCGCGCCGTACTCTGCGGGATCGCCGAGGCGGCTCGGGTGCGGGACCTGCTTGCCCAACGATGCGCGGGCGTCCTCCGGCAGCGACGCCAGCAGCGGGGTGTCGAACAGGCCGGGCGCGATCGTCATGACCCGGATCCCGAGCGAGGCCAGGTCGCGCGCGATGGGGAGCGTCATCCCGACGACCCCGCCCTTGGACGCCGCGTAGGCCGCCTGGCCGATCTGGCCGTCGAAGGCGGCGATCGATGCCGTGTTGATGATGACGCCGCGCTCCTCGCCCAGCGGCTCGAGCTCCGCGATGCGTGCCGCGGCAAGGCGCAGGACGTTGAACGAGCCGATGAGATTGATCTCGATGATCCGCTGGAACTTGTCGAGCGGGTAGGGGCCCTGCTTGCCGACCGTCTTGATCGCGTCGCCCGTGCCGGCGCAGTTGACGACGACCCGCAGGTCGCCGAGCTCCGCCGCCACGTCGAGAGCCTCGTTGACCGCTGCCTCGTCGCGTACGTCAGCGGGCGCAAAGCGTACGGAGTCACCCAGCCGGGCCGCGACGTCCGCGCCGGGCGAGCCCGGCAGGTCGAGGATGACGACCTTGGCGCCGGCTTCGAGGAGCGCCTCGACGGTCGCGAGGCCGAGGCCGGAGGCGCCTCCCGTGACGAGGGCTACGGAGTTCTTGACGTCCATGAACGATCCTTTTCTTGGTTGCGCGCGCGGCTGAGGTCTGAAGTCCGCCCCTACGATCGCACAGGCGTCCGTAAGATCATCTCGTGATCCGCGCGACAACCCGTCGGCTCCCATGAGCTGGGCGACCTGGGACCAGGCTGCCATCGCATCCGCGCTGAGCCTCATCGCGTGGCTCATCCTTCGGGCGCTGCCGTCTGGCCGCGTGCGAAATGCGCTGATGCCGGCGTTCAGCGAGTTCGCCCTGATCTCGGCGCTCTACGCGGTCTGGCGCCTCGCCCGCGAGCTCCCGTTCACGCATCCCGAGGGTGCCATGGATCGTGCCCGGGCGATCGACGACGTCCAGAACTTCTTCCACCTGCCGACCGAGATCTCGATGCAGCACTTCGTGGTGCACTACGACTGGCTCGCCGCGCTCACGAACGACTACTACGCGACGGTGCACGTCCCGGCGCTGCTGGTGTTCCTCGTGTGGCTGTTCATCCGTCACCGCGATCAGCTATCCGCACTGGCGCAACGGGCTCGCCGGACTCACGGCGTTCTGCCTCGTCATCCGGTTCATCCGGGTGGCTCCCCCGCGGTTCGTGCAGGAGCTCGGCTTCGTCGACCTGTCGGACAAGCACGGGTTCGATGTCTACGGTGATGTCGGCACCGGCATCTCGGACCAGTTCGCTGCGATGCCGTCGATCCACGTCGGCTGGGCTGCCGTGGTGGCGCTCGGCGTGTTCTCGGTGACGACGAGCCGGTGGCGCTGGCTCGTCCTGATGCACCTGCCGATCACGATCTTCGTCGTCGCGGCGACGGGACACCACTGGTGGCTCGACGGCATCGTCGCGATCGCGCTGCTGTGGGTCTCGCTCGCGGCCGACACGTACGTGCGTGGGCGCCTGGCCCGTCGCAAGGCGCTCGTCGCGGTGCCGGCCGCTAGCGTCGCGCGATCAGGCGGGGATGCCGGCCTCTGCCGGGACGTCCTCCTTCTTGGCGTTCATCACGAACACCGCCACCAGCAATGACACCGTCAGCATCATCGCGCCCCAGAAGAACGCCACGTGATAGCCGTGGACGAACGCGTGGCCCGTCGCGGTCGCAGGCGGATCGCCCAGGTGATCTGCCAGGTAGGCGGTGACCGCCCCGGCATACAGCGTGTTGAGCAGCGCGGTGCCGAGTGAGCCGCCGACCTGCTGCGACGTGTTGAGCAAGGCGCTGGCGACACCGGCATCGTGCGTGCCGATCCCGACCAACGCCGTGCTGGAGGCCGTGATGAAGACGCCCGCCATGCCGATGCTCATCAACAGCAGCGAGGGCAGGACGTATCCCCAGTAGGACGTGTCGGCGGTGATCTGGGTCAGCATCAGCATGCCGACGATCGTCAGTGCCAGCCCGGGGACCATGATCGGCATGGGGCCGATCCGAGGCAGCAGGTTGGACACGAATCCGGCAGCGCCGATGACGCCGAGGCTGAACGGCAGGAACGCGAACCCGGACTCGAGCGGCGTGTAGCCCATCGTGATCTGGAAGTAGAACGTCATGAACAGGAACATCGCGAACAGTCCGGCTCCCACGAACAGGAACACCAGGTAGGAGCCACCGCGGTTGCGGTCGAGCGCGACCCACAACGGCAGCAGCGGCGTGCTGGTGCGCTTCTCCCACACGACGAACGCCACGAGGAGCACCACGGCGATCGCCAGGAACGTGATGGTCGAGGGATCGGTCCAGCCCTGCACCTCGGTGCTCTTGCCCGGATCCTTGAGCTTGGCGGCCTGGGTGAAGCCGTAGACCAGCGACACGAGCCCGAGCGTCACGAGGACGGCGCCGGGGATGTCGTACTTGGTGTTGCCCTTCGCCTTGCTCTCGTGGACGACTCGAGCCGCGCCGAGCGCCGCTGCCAGGGCGATCGGGACGTTGACACCCAGGCACCAGCGCCACGAGGCGTACTCGGTCAGCACGCCGCCGACGATCAGGCCGATCGCCGCGCCGCCGCCCGAGATCGCGCCGAACACACCGAACGCGGTCGCGCGCTCCTTGGGCAGCGTGAACGTCACCGAGATCAGCGAGAGTGCGGCCGGCGCCAGGAGCGCGGCGAACGCACCCTGCAGGCCTCGTGCCGCATAGAGCAGCCCCGCGGTCGAGGCGACGCCGCCGAGCGCCGACGCACCGGCGAAGCCGATCAGGCCGATGATGAACGTCCGCTTGCGCCCCGTGTAGTCGGCGATGCGGCCACCGAGCAGCAGCAGCCCGCCGAATGCCAGCGTGTAGGCCGTGACGACCCACTGCCGGTCGGCGTCACTGATGCCGAGGTCCTTCTGGGCGGACGGCAGCGCGATGTTGACGATCGAGGCGTCCAGGATGATCATCAGCTGGGCCACGGCGATGACGCCGAGGGCGAGCCAGCGCCGGGGGTCCGGAGCCTCCGACGGTGAGGCTGAGCCAAGGGTGGGATTGCTGTCGGTCATGGGGTTCTCCCTGCAGACGACGGTGCGGTTCCAAGCAGTTCATCAACACCGTAGTCCCGGCATCCGGACAGTTTTCGATGGTTCGTCCGGGTCAAATTGGCCACGGGCTGAGCGTCCCGCGGTGTCCTACCGTGGGGCCATGAGTGACTTCTGGATCTGTCAGACCTGCGCGGTCGAGCACGCCGAGCAAGGTCGAGGTGTGCGCGATCTGCGCCGACGAACGGCAGTGGGTGCCGGCCGAGGGCCAGCTGTGGACCACGCTCGACGAGCTCGTCGCCGACGGCCATCACGCCGAGATCGCCGACCTCGAGCCCGACCTGTACGCGATCACGACGACGCCGCTCGACCGGCATCGGCCAGCAGTCGAAGCTCCTCCGTACGCCGGCCGGCAACCTGCTGTGGGATCCCGTCGGCTACGTCGACGCCGACATCGCGGCGCGGGTCCTCGAGCTCGGCGACGTACGCGCGATCGTCGCGAGCCACCCGCACATGTACGGCGTGCAGGTCGAGTGGAGCCGGCTGCTCGGCGGACGCGCCGGTGCTCGTCGCCGAGGCCGACCGCGAGTGGGTCGCCCGGCCCGACGCGGTCATCGAGACGTGGTCGGGCGACCTCGAGCTGCTGCCGGGCGTGACCCTCAGCCAGCCCGGCGGCCACTTCCCGGGCAGCGCGGTCGCGCACTGGCAGGCCGGCGCCGAGGGACGCGGAGTCCTGCTCACCGGCGACACGATCTTCGCGAACCCGGACCGTACGTCGGTCAGCTTCATGCGCAGCTATCCCAACCGGCTGCCGCTGTCCGGCGCCGTCGTGAAGCGGGTCGCCGACGCACGTCGACCGGTTCGAGTACGACCGGCTCTACGGCAACTTCGACAACGTCCATCGACGCCGATGCCCGCGCGATCGTCCACCGCTCGGCGGAGCGGCACGCCGCCTGGGTCAACGGCGACTTCGACCACCTGACCTAGTCAACCATCGCGATCGTCGCGGCGACCTCGTCGACGAGCTCGCGCGCGAGGTAGCCCGTGCGGCCCATCGCGGGACGAGCCGCTGGCCGGCCATCGCGTGGACGTACGTTCCCCAGCACGCCGCCTGGGCGGGCTCGGCGCCGCGGGCCAGCAGGCCGGCCATGATGCCGGCCAGCACGTCGCCGCTGCCGGACGTGCCGAGTCCCACGTCGGCGTTCTCGTCGCGCCACGCTCCCCCGCCGGGCTCGGCCGACGTGGCCGTAGAGCGAGACGACCGCGCCGAAGCGCTCGGCCACGGCGGCCGCCTCGGCGTCGAGGTCGTCCCCGGGCTCCCGCCCGAGCAGCCGGCCGGCTTCGCCCACGTTGGGCGTCAGCACGGTACGGCTCGCGTGCTCGCCGAGCAGGTCCGGATGCTCGCCCAGGGCACCGAGCGCGTACGCGTCGATCACGAGCCGCGCGTCGCCGGCCATGGCGCCGATGACCCGGTGCAGCAGCGTCGCTGTCTGCTCCTCGTCGTCGAGTCCCGGGCCGATCGCGACGACGTCGGCGTCGCCGGCCAGCTCCAGCAGGTGGTCGGGCACGTCGCCGTCGACCGCGCCGTCTGCGGTCGACGGCAGGCCGACGACCTTGGCCTCCGGCACCGCGATGCTCAGCGCCTGGGCGTTGTCGTCCGTCGTCGCGAGCTGCAGGCGGCCGGCGCCGGCTCGCAGCGCCGCCGTGCCGGCCAGCAACACCGCGCCGGGTGTGGTGCGCGACCCGCCGACGACCAGCACGGTGCCCGCGGTCGCTCCTTGTCGCCGTCCGGGCTCCGGCAGCGGCCAGTCCCGCAGCAGCTGTGGCGGTGATGACGCTGTGGCTCAGACGGCCGGGGCATCGACGCCCTCCTCGGCCGTCGGATGTGCCTCGTCGTCCTGACGCAGGTGCTCGACGTCGTTGAACCGCTCCTGCGCCCATCCCTCGTCGTTCCACCGCCAGCTGCTGATCGAGCAGTTGGCGATCGGGGACTCCTTGGCGCCCGCCATGAGCTCCTCCTCGTCGAGCCCCTCCAGGACGTACCGGAACAGCGAGACGACGGCGTCGTGGGCGAAGAACAGCACCCGCTGCTCGGGGTGGTCCTCCGCGACGTCGCGCAGCAGGCTGCGTATGCGCAGCAGCGACATCGGCCCACGACTCGCCGCCGGGTGGCCGGTAGTAGAACTTGCCGAGCCGCTGCCGGCGCTCGGACTCCTCGGGGAACTTCGACCGGATGCCGTGGACCGTGTGCAGGTCGAGCATGCCGAGCTCACGGTCGCGCAACCGCTCGTCCCGCAGCGTGGGGATGTCGAACCCCTTGAGGGCGATCTCCGCGGTCTGCCGGGCACGCAGGTATGGCGAGACGATCACGACGTCGGGACGTTCGTCGTCCGGCAGCTCGTCGAGCCAACCGGCCACGGCCTCGGCCTGCTTCTGCCCGGTGTCCGACAGCGGCACGTCGGCGTCGCGCTCCGGCGATGTCGATCAGGTCCGAACCCTTCTCCTCTGCCGTCGCCGCGGCGACGTTGCCGACACTCTCGCCGTGCCTGATGATGCCGATCCACTCCAGCTGGTGCATGGAATGGCCCTTACCCGTTGCCGCGGCAGGCAATCGGCCGGGTCATGGACGCAGGTCGTCCTTCGGCACGTTCGTCGTCACGTCCGGACCGGAGCTGTAGACCACGGGGTCGGCGTCGACGCGGGCCCGGTCCTCGTCCATGGCCGCGGCCGGTTTCTTGGCGGCAGCCTTCTTGGACGCGTTCTTCTTGGGAGCTGCCTTCTTGGCCGCGGTCCGCTCGGCGCGCGCCTTCTTGGCCGGCATCGTGTTGGTCGTGGCCTTCTTGGTCGTCGTGGTCGGTGACGGCGGCTGCGTCACGGGCTTCGTGCTGACCTTGGGCGACGCGGCGTCCGTCGAGGATTCCTGGTCGTCCGGAAGGATCCTCTTCAGCACGGCGGCTGCGCCATGCAGGCCGCCCTTCGCGACTCCCCCGACGACGTGCTGTGCGATGGCGGCGGGCTTGTGCAGGATCTTCGTGATCACCGGTGATGCTCCGTTCGGTCGGGTTTCGACGGTCTTGACGCTGCGTACCCTTCCGCTGGCCGGTCACACGTACGGTGGCAAAACTCCACGGGCGAGCGCCGGGTTGGCGTTCGCCCGCGGAGATCGTCCTGCTCATCAACCGCTACGGGGTGACGTCGCGGCGACCGGTGACCCGGAGCCCGACGAGAGTGCCGGCGCCGACCAGGACGAACAGCGCGCCCACGACGATGAGGCCGGTGGTGACCTCGCCGAGGACCGGCACGGTTGCCGCCACATCGGCGTCGACGTCGACACCTGCGGAGCCGTCAGCGTTCATGACGACGACGGTCCAGCGGCCCGGCTGGTCGTCGAGCGACCAGTCGATGCTCTGGGTCCCGGTGCCGGTGGCCTGTGCGACCCAGATGTCGCTGTCGGCAGGGTCGACGGCAGGCGCGCCGCCGGCGTGCTGCTCGTACGTCGTTCCCGGATCGTCGATGTCAGTGACGGTCGAGTGCTCGACGCTTGGCGAGGTACGCCTCGGCGTCGGCCGCACGAGCCACGCCGACGAACACGGGGATCGAGCCGTCGGCGGTGACGCGGATGCGTGCCCGACCGAGGACCCAGTCCTCGTCGTGCCCGCCGAGCTCGATGCGTTCGGACGCGACGGCATGGCCGCCGGTCGTGAGGCGTGCCGTGTCGCTGGTCAGGTAGCCGTCGTCGCGCCACGAGTTGTCGACGGCGATCAGCGCTCCGCCGCCGGCGAGCGCGGTGGCGCCGCCCAACAGTGAAGCGATGGCCAGGACGAGCAAGGCGATCCGCCCTGCGGACCTGGCACGTGGCGGGGTGGCTTGGGGGTTGGTGGGGGTGTCGGTGATGGTCGACATCGGGTTCTCCTGGTGTTGGTTCCCGGTCGGTCGACCGGCGTATGTCCAGCACACTCGATCTGCCGCCGTGCGCCCATCGGGCTGGGCGCAGTCCTGGGAGGCACTGGCCGCGCATCTGGTGCGGCCTGTCCCGGGTGCTGGCCCACCCCGAGAGGTGGGCATCCTCACGCCCCCTCGACGCGGACCAGTGCGCCGTCCGCACATAGGATCGCGGGATGATCCGCCAGCGACTCGCCCGATTCATCGTTCGCCGTGCCGGCTATCGGATGGTCGGCGAGGTGCCGGACACCGGGATCCTGGTGGGCGCTCCGCACACGTCCAACTGGGACTTCGTGACGATGTTGCTCGTGATGTGGCACGACGGGGCCCATCCGCGGGTCCTGGTCAAGAAGCAGCTGTTCCGCGGCCCGCTCGGCTGGGTTCTGCGACGTCTCGGTGGCGTCCCGCTCGACCGCGACAACGCGGCGGGTGTCGTCGGTGAGCTCGTGCAGGAGGCCCGCAACGGCGAGCCGTTCCGCCTGATCATCGCGGCCGAGGGCACGCGTACGAGGGGCGACTACTGGAAGTCCGGGTTCCTACGGATCTCCCGCGACACGGGTCTGCCGATCACGCTCGCGTTCTTCGACCCGCCGACCAAGACGATGGGATTCGGGCCGACGTTCCACCCGTCCGATGACGTCAAGGCCGACATGGACCTGATCCGCGCGTTCTTCGCCGACAAGCACGGCATCAAGCCCAAGAACGCGACGGTGCCCCGGCTCCGCGACGAGCCGGGCCCGGGCGCCTGACGCTCAGGACGTCAGGCCGGCAGCCAGAGCCTCCGGGATGTACCCGTGGCGCATGCGTTGCGGGTGGTCGCCGACGGGCAGGTAGGCGACTCTCCTGCTTGGTGGTGGTGTCGATCACGGCCACCGAGTCCGCCTCGCTCAACGAGATCCAGCAGGTGTCCTTCAGCCCCTCAGTCGTCCAGTAGGGCTTCGCGTACGAGTGGCCAGTCGTCGCGGTGTCGAAGATGACGTGCTTCCCCGTGCTGCGGTCCACCAGGGCGGCATAGTCGTCCATCGTGCCCGCTGCGCACAGGGTCGTCCCGGCCGCGTTGATCGACAGCCCGTGGTGCGCTGAGTCGTTGACGTACTGCTCCCTGGGCATGTTCGGGACACGGTTGGGCAACGGGATGACCCGCTTGACCGCGCCGAGACGGGGCTCCGCGATGCCACCGGCGGTGTAGCCGACCTTGCCGTCCAGGTCGGGCGCCTGCGTGTCGAACTCGACCAGACCGTGGAAGTACGACACCTGGAAGTAGATGAACCGCTCCCCCGGCGCGACCGCCATCGGCCTGACTGCCGAGCTCATGCCGGGATGTCCGGCCTCGGCGAGCTCCTTGCCGATGTCCCAGCGCTGCGTGACGGCGAACGTCGCGTTGTCGACGATCTGGAACCAGCGATCGCTCTTGACCGCGTCGTGCACCACGCTCGATGTCGACTGGCCCGAGCTTCGGGTAGTCGACCGGGAGGTAGACCCGGCCGATCGACGCGTGGAAGATCTTCGACCCGTCCTTGCTGTAGGTGTTCTCGTGCGGCGTCTCCCCTGACACGAACGTCCGCATGCGCTGGCCGATCGTGACGGTCTTGCCGCCGACGACCTCGTTGACCATGGAGTACTCGATGACCTGGCGGCTCGTGGAGTCCGACACCACCAGACGGCGTCCGTCCGGGGACAACCCCATGTGGTCCGTGCGGTAGCCGTCCATCTGCTCCTCGTGGACGATGCTGTTCGGGTCGCCGGCCACCGCCTTGGCGATGTCGATCCACACGACATCGGCGAAGCTCGGGCGGGAGACCGCGAGGTACTTGCCGTCATTTGTCGTGAACATGTCGTCGACGTACTGGTCGTGCCCCTCGCCGGGTCCGATCTGCACGATGAGGTAGAACGCGAGCTTGATGGGATTGAGCTGGATGTCCTGGAGCTCCTGCGCCTTGTCGGGGATCAGGTTGATGCCCGACTTCAGCATGCTCGCGGGTGTTGGCGTCGACGATCGAGGCGGTCCCCTGCCAGTTGTTGCCGACGAACATCACGTCACGCAGCCCAGGCGCCGCGGTGGCAGCGGCGCGAGCGGTGGCGGCCGTCGCCGGCGACCCGCCGAGCGATTGTGGCGACGACCGCGAGCACGGCGGCACCGATCGACAGGACGCGTTTCATGGAGGCTCCTTGCCCGTACGGGTTCATGCAGGAGGTTCAACGACCGCATGTGACAAGCGTCACGTGTCCTGCTGCTGCTCCAACGCGTCCGTGAGCAGGCCGACGAGGGCCTCGAGCTGCATGTCCGCCGATGCCGAGACCTCGTCGTCGGAGCCGTCGAGCGCCCGGGCGGCGAGGCCGGCCTTGCTGTCGAGCAGCTCCACGATCCGCGTGTCGATCGTCTGCGACGCGATGATGCGCCATGCCGTGACGGGCTCGTCCTGACCGATCCGGTGGACGCGGTCGATCGCCTGGGTCTGCTCTGCGTCGGTCCACGACAGCTCGGCCAGCACCATGTTGGAGGCGACCTGCAGGTTGATGCCGACTCCGGCGGCCGACAGCGAGCAGACCACGACGGCGACATCCGGGTCGTCGACGAAGGCGTCGATGTTGCGCTGGCGCACCTTGGGCGTCTGGTTGCCGCGGATCGACGAATAGCGGATGCCGCGCCGCTCGAACGTCTCCTCGGCGAGATCCATGACGTCGACGTGCTTGGCGAAGAAGACGACCTTGCCGACGTTGCGCGCGAGCTGCGCGGTGTAGTCCGCGGCGAGGCTGGCCTTGGCCTGGCCGATGCGGCGCATCATCGTGAAGACGTTCTCGTCGGTCTTGGACGCGCTCTCGTCGCGCTCCCAGCCGGCCACCCGGCGTACGAGCTCGTGATCGATGCCCTCGACCGTGATGCCGGACGTGCGGGTGGCGAGCGCGCTCTCGTAGCGCGCGACGAGCCTGCGGGCGAGCACGCGCTCGGCCTCGCGGATCGATCGGCCGGCCTCGTCGTCGAGCTCGACCGGAAGGTCGGCGATGCGGCGGGCCGGGATGTCGGCGGCGACGTCGACCTTGCGGCGGCGCACGATGCCCATGTCGATGACCCGTGATCGCGCAGCGGCGTAGAACCCTGGATCGATCGGCGTCAGACCGGTCTCCTCGAGCGACTGCATGAGCTCTGCGCGTGGCTTCTTGTCGTCGATCCAGCCGAGGAACTGCCAGATCGCCCGGAAGTCGTCGATGTCGTTGATCAGCGGCGTGCCGGTCAGCGCCATCATCAGGGGGCGGACGGTGCGCGACCGGATCCGCTCGGACAGCTGCAGGACGTGCTGGGACCGCTGCGACGACTTGTTCTTGATGAAGTGCGCCTCGTCGAGCACCATGCCGCGGAACCCGAGGTCGCCGAGCCAGCCGACGTGACGGTCGAGCACCTCATAGTTGACGATCACGATGTCGGCGAAGGCGTCGATCGTGTGGCCGTCGCCGTGGATCACCGTCGACGGGCGGTTGGGAGTCCAGAGCTCGGCCTCGCGCGCCCAGTTGGTCTTGACGACGTTGGGGACCACGACGAGCAACGGGTATGCGTTGGCGGCCTGCGCCGCGAGCAGGGCCTGAGCCGTCTTGCCCAGGCCGGGCTCGTCGGCGAGCAGGAACGTCCGGTGCCCGTCCTCGGCGGCGGCGATGACCTCCGCCTGGTGGCGCATGAGCTCCAGGCCGACCGGGACCTTGGTGTCGGACGGCTCTGGAAGGTCCATGCACGCCTTGGATCCGCCGGCGGCCCGCTCGAACGCCGAGAACAACGGGCCGAGGAGCTCCCAGGTCGACGAGTCGCTGGGTCTGCGGCTTGGCCGACTGGGCGGTCTCGAACTCCGGCGGCAGGAAGGGATTGGCCAGCTGGCGCGAGACGACCGACTGGGGCACGACCCGGCGCTCGACCGGTGCGGCGACTGGCTCGTCCTCGGTGGGGCTCTCGGCCTCGGGTGCCTGCTCGACGCCGGCGGCCCTCAGCATGTCGTGCTTGAGCACGATGGCCGCGTCGGACACCTCGGCGTCCTCTGCGAGCAACGAGAGGAGCGTGGTGTCGCGTGCGGCGGTCTGGGCGAGGATCGTGCCGATCCCGTCGAGCCGCTTGAGCTTCTCGGCGCGCTGCGCGTCGGTCAGCGAGGCGTCGGCCTTGGCGCGCGTACGCTCCTCGCGCGCGAGGAGTGCCACGACCTGGAACTTGGTGCGGGTCGACGGCGACACCCGGCCGCGTTGGGCGCCGGCCTCGACCTCGCGCACGGCGCGGGCGAGCACCGACATGATGCCGTCGTTGCCGCCGCGGGCTCGCCGCTGTGGTGCGGAACGGGTCGTCCCCGACTGCCGCTGGCCTCTTCTGGCCAAGGTTCCTCCTCCGAAGGCCCGGCACGCTGGCCGTGGCGATGCTGCAACGCCGGATCCGGACTCAAGCCGGGCGGCGCCCAGAAAGCTCTGCCGGGTCGAGGCCGCTGGCCTCGAGACGACGGAACTCGCTACAACCGATCGACATGAACGATCGGGATGGTGCAACGCCCGCCTCGTGGAGCGATCCGGCCTTGAGCCGGTGCCACGGACCGATCGTCGATCGACGTACTCGTTCGACGAGCAGCGGTGCGGGGTTTGTTACTGCAACCAGTTTACCCGTATCGCAGCCGCTGTGTGCAGGCGACTCACCATTCGGCCGCAGTCAGGGTCGACCACCACGACGAGTTCCGGCAGGGTGATGGCATGGGCTGGGTGTTGCACGTCGACATGGACCAGTTCATCGCTGCCGTGGAGATCCAGCGTCATCCCGAGCTGGCGGACCTGCCGGTGGTGGTGGGCGGGCGGGGTGACCCGACCGAGCGCGGAGTGGTCTCCACTGCCTCCTACGCAGGCGCGGGAGTTCGGCGTCGGCTCGGGCATGCCGCTTCGGGTCGCGAAACGAAAGTGCCCGGACGCGGTGTTCCTCCCGGTCGACGCGCCGGCGTACGAGGCGGTGTCCGTCACGGTCATGGAGACATTGCGGTCGCTGAGCTGGGGCGGTGTTCCGGTGCTCGTGCAGGTGCTGGGCTGGGACGAGGCGTTCGTCGGACCCGGACCGCGGCACGGCGACCTCGAAGATCCCGAGGACATGGCGGCGCTCGTCATGGAGTCGGTCCTCGCGGCGACCGGCCTGCACTGCTCTGTCGGGATCGGCGACAACACGCTGCGGGCCAAGAACGCCACCGATTTCGGCAAGCCGCGCGGGACGTACACGCTGACGGCCGCGAACTGGCTCGAGGTGATGGGCGACCGCCCGACCCAGGCGCTGTGGGGCATCGGCGCCAAGACCGCGGCCAAGCTTGCCGCGCTCGGTCTCGAGACCGTCGCGCAGCTGGCGGCGAGCGATCCCGCGGTGCTGGCCGACGCGCTCGGCCCGACGATGGGTCCCTACTACCGCAGCCTGGCCGTCGGCACCGCTGCGCGACCGATCGATCCCTCGCCGTACGTCCCGCAGGCTCATGGGCGCGAGACGACGTTTCAGACCGACCTGGACGACTGGAACGCTGTCGCCGATGAGGTGCGAGCGCTGACCGCGCGCGTGCTGGCGGACATCGATGCGGAAGGCCGACCCGCCGCCAGGGTCGGCCTCAAGATCCGCTTCGCGCCGTTCATCACGGTCACCCGGAGCCTCACCCTCCCGGCCCCGACGAACGACGGCCAGGCGCTCAGCGACGCCGCGGTCTCGTTGCTCGACCGGCTCGAGCCGCAGCAGCGAGCCCGAGCCGGTTCGACTGCTGGGCGTTCGCCTCGAGATGACGCCTGCCGGATGAGATCTAGCGAAGGACGTCGAAGACCTGCTTCTGGATGCCGTTGGAGTAGGCCTCGTGCTCGACGAGCTCGAGCTTGGTCTTGTCCTTGTCGGCATCGCTGAACAGCCGCTTGCCGGCGCCGAGCAGCACCGGGAAGACCAGCAGGTTGTAGCGGTCGACGAGTCCGGCGTCGGCCAGGCTCTGGCCCAGCGTCGCGCTGCCGTGGATGGCGATCGGGCCGCCCTCGGTCTCGCTTGAGCGCGGCGACGTCGTCGATCGAGCGGAGCACAGTCGCCGGCCAGCGCGGGTCCTCCGGCTCGAGGGTCGTGGACACGACGTAGCGCGGCATCGCGTTGTAGCTCGGCGAACTCCGTCCATCGTGGGCCAGACGGGCGCGAACGCCTCGTACGACGCGCCGGCCCATCAGCAGGGCGGAGGTCTCCTCCTGCTCGCGGCCCTTGAGCTCGTAGGCCGCAGGGTCGAACTCGATGTCCTTGAACGTCCAGCCGGAGTTGCGGTAGCCGGGCTCCCCGCCGGGCGCCTCCATGACGCCGTCGAGGGACACGAACGCACTGACGATGAGAGTACGCATGATTCAGACTCCTTTGAGGTGTGAGGGACTTTCACCATCACCACGAACGGGCTCGCGCCGATACGACACCCGCGCGAACAATTTTTCAATCGACCCAGAACCCTCGTCCGCCGCCGAACATGTCGCCGTACGTCCCGCCGAAACCTCCGCGCGGATCACGTGAGCCGAGGTAGGAGCCGACGACCGCTGCGCCGAGGTCGTCCAGCTCCGGCGCCACGACCGTGCCGCCGGCCCGCTTCGCCATCGAGTCGATGAACCGGGCCAGACCGGGGTCCTCGCCGAGTCGGAAGAACGTCGTCTGCGCGCCCAGACGCATCGAGTTGTCGAGCTCCCGCACGGCGTACGCCACGGTCACCGGGTGCGGCGGATAGCTGAAGAACACCTCGCCACTGGACTCCAGGTGGGAGGTCGGCTCGCCGTCCGTGACGATGAGCAGCACCGGTTGCGCGTTGGGATGCTTGCGGAAGTGCCGGTTGGCCAGCAGCAGGGCGTGGTGCAGGTTGGTGCCCTTGTCGTACATCGCGTCGAGTCCGGTGAGGTGCTCGATGTCCATGACCTCGGCGTGCCGGCCGAACCCGATGAGCTGCAGGTCGTCGCCGCGGAACCGACTCGTGATGAGCGTGTGCAGAGCGAGCGCGGTGCGCTTCATCGGCACCCAGCGGCCGTCCATCGCCATCGAGAACGACGTGTCGACGAGCAGTGCGACACACGCCTGCGTACGTGCTTCGGTCTCCTGGACCTCGACGTCACCGATCTCGATCCGCAGGCGGCCGGCCGTGGAGCCGCCATCGCCGGCGATGCGCGTGATCGCGTTGGTGATCGTGCGGGTCACGTCCCACGGCTCGGTGTCCCCGAACGCCCACTCGCGCGTGGCGCCGGAGCGCTCCCCTGCCGCGCCGGCCTGCCGGAGGTCACGATTGCCCTGGCGGCCGGACATCGTGTTGGCGACATCGCGCAGCAATGCCTTGCCGAGCTGCCGCATCGCCTTGGGGGTCAGCTTGAGCTGACCGTCGGAGCCACGCCGCAGCGTCCCGGAGTCGCGCAGTGCCTGCTCGAGCTTCTGGAGCGTTTGCGCGTCGACCGCTGCCTCGTCGCCGAGCTGGCGAGCGAGCTTGTCGAGGTCGAGGTCGTCCATGCGGGAGCCGTTGTACGACTGCGAGAGCTGCTCCGACAGCTCGTCGAGGTCGGCGATGTCCTGGAACACGCCCGTGCCATCGCCGAGACCGAGGCCCTCCTCGCCGTCCATCTGCTCTGCGCTCCCCCAGTCCTCGCCGGGCCGTGCCGATTGGAGATTGCCGTCGAGCCGGGCCAGGGACGACATCAGCTCCGGCGATCCGAACGCCTGCTGGGCCAGCGCGTCGAGCTCGTCGCGCTGCTCCTGGGTCATCGAGTTGCGCATCCTCTGCGCCGCGGCAGCCCGCTGCGCCAACGAGTCGAGCAGCTCGTCGATGTTGCGCGGATTCTCCGGGAAGAAGTCCCCGTGCTTGTCCATGAACTCGTCGAACTGCTGCTGGGTGTCCTCGCCGCGGTTGTGCGCCTCGAGCAGCTGGTTGAGGTCGTCGAGCATCGCGTTGATCGCGGCCCGATCCTCGTCGGTCGCGCTCTCGAGCGCGTCCTTCATGCCGGCGAATCGCTGGTCGAGCATCTCGCGGCCCAGCAGGTCCTTGATCTTCTCGTAGTCCTCGCGAGCAGTCTGGCTCTGCCAGTCGTAGTCGCTCAGCTGGCTGACCGCAGCGGCAGGAGACGGCGGCAGGTTGTCGAGCTGCATCTCGGCGAAGGCGCGCTCGCTGTCGTCCAGGTCGACATCTCGCGCCAGCTGCTTGCGTTCCTCGAGGACCGCTCGCTCGAGCAGCTCCTTGACCTCCTGCAGCGTGCCGTCGAGGTTGTGCCTCTGGGTCAGCTCGCGCCGGCGCTCGGCCACCCTTCGGGCCAGGTCGTCGAGGCCCGCCTGGTCCTTGCCACCACGCCGCAAGAACTCCCGCATCGCCCGCTCCGGGGAGTAGCCGGCCATCACGTCCTCGCCGATGGACTCCAGCGCTTCGGCGAGGTCGACTGGCGGGGCAAGTGGATCAGGCCCGTCGACGTACTTGCCGTAGCGGGCGGCGCGGGTCAACCGGCGATTGGCTCTAGCCATAGATCGTCTCGCTGCCGTCGGTCTCCTTGCTGACCTTGCGCGCGAGGTAGAGACCCTCGAGCGCCAGCTCGATGGCGCCGGCGCGCTGCCCGTCGTTGGTGGCACCGAGGCGCTCGCACACGTCGTCATACAGCTCGGACTCGCCGAGCACCGGGAGCCCGGTCAGGAAGTCGCGGGCAGTGACCTGCTCACCGGTCGTGATGATCGTCCCGTTCTCGATCGCGTCCACCAGGACGGCGAAGTCGATGCCGCGGAAGTGCGCTCGTACGGTCTCGGCTGTGGCAGAGCGAAGCAGGTGGTCGAGGATCTGGTCCTCGCGGCCCTCCTCGCCGGACTCGAACTCGATCTTGCCGCCGAGGACGTCGACGGCAGTCTCGAGGTCGACCGGCCGCGCCACGGCTTCGTCCTCACCCTGTCGGGTCGCCCGATGGATCGCGGCAGCCGCGATGGTCTCGGCGCCGGCGATCGCGAAGCGCGCACTGACACCGCTGCGCTGGTCCACCGCGGTCGACTCACGGAGGCCCCGGGTGAAGCGAGCCAGGATCTCGACGAGGTAGTCCGGTACGTCGGCGACCAGCTCGGCCTCCTGGCGGATCACCGCGACCTCGTCGTCAAGCTCCGTCGGGTAGTGCGTGCGGATCTCGGCGCCGAACCGGTCCTTCAGCGGCGTGATGATCCGGCCGCGGTTGGTGTAGTCCTCGGGGTTGGCGCTGGCCATCACCAGCACGTCGAGCGGTAGCCGCAGGACGTAGCCGCGGATCTGGATGTCGCGCTCCTCCATGACATTGAGCATCGCGACCTGGATGCGCTCGGCCAGGTCGGGCAGCTCGTTGATCGCCACGAGGCCCCGGTGGCTGCGCGGGATGAGCCCGAAGTGGATCGTCTCGGGGTCACCCAGGCTGCGCCCCTCGGCAACCTTCATCGGATCGACGTCGCCGATCAGGTCGGCGACGCTGGTGTCTGGGGTGGCGAGCTTCTCGGCGTACCGCTCATCTCGGTGGCGCCACGCAATGGGCAGCTCGTCGCCGAGCTCAGCGGCGCGGCGCAGGCTCGTCGTCGTGATGGGCTCGAAGGGATGCTCGCCCAGCTCGGCGCCGTCGATGACCGGGGTCCACTCGTCGAGCAGTCCGACCATCGTGCGCAGCAGGCGGGTCTTGCCCTGGCCGCGTTCACCCAGCAGCACGATGTCGTGGCCGGCGATGAGAGCGCGTTCGAGCTGCGGGATGACCGTCGAGCCGAAGCCATGCAGGCCTGGCCACGGGTCGCGGCCTTCGCGCAGGGCGGAGAGCAGGTTGTCACGGATCTCGACGCGCAAGGTCTTGTGCACGTGGCCCGAAGCTCGCAGTTCGCCGACAGTTGCCAAGGTGGGAGCAGTCACGCTGACAACGCTACTGCGGCGCGCAACGCTGGAGAGCACTCCAACGAGCCCCCCGCCCAGACCGAGATCTGTGCGGGGGGCTCGCCACGCGCAAGCAGCGTCAGCCGCGATAGCGCTTGTTCGCCGGAATGTCGCCGTATCCGCCGAGCCCGCCATTGCCATAGCTGCGGTCGACTGCGGTCGTGCTCCCGTTGATCTTCAGTCGGATCGTGGGGGCAAGAGAACCGCCCCGACGCGTGCCGATCGCGTCGATGAACGACTCGACCAGACCGCCAGGCATCACGTAGTGCGAGTACGACTGATAGGCGTTCGGGTTCTCATTCGGCAGGATGTTCGACGGTGCCCCGAACGGCGTGTTGAGGTCGGTCGGATTGCCCAGCGCCAGGCCACTGCCCTTGTTGACCGGCTGGTAGTCGCTGCGCACTCCCTTGCCGACAAACGCGTACACGCCGTCAGGTCCATCGATACCGGCCGCGTAGGTGCTGCGGTGGCTGATCGTGAACAGGTAGTACTTGCCGTCCTTGAGGTAGATCTGCGGCCGTTCGGTCTGATCGGTCACGCAGTTCGCCGACAGGATCGGATCCAGGAAGTGCCATTTCGTCAGGGACTTGTTGTCCGCCACCGCGAGTCCGACGTTGGCTTGCTGGAAGGTCGCGCCTGAATCCAGGACGTCCCCCAGCTTTTCGGCGTTGGGGTCTCCCGGACGGTAGCCGAGATCCTCTTCGTTGCAGGTACGCGCCCCGCGCTTCACTGCTGTGTTGCCCTCGAACACCATGAAGGTCTTCCCCGGATGGGCCGGATCAGTGAACGTGAACGGGTCGCGGAAGTTGTAGAACGGGTTCTGCTCCCCGTTCTGGTATCGCACACCGTCAGGCCGCAGCAGCTCATGCTGCTTCGTGAAGCCAGTGAGCCAGACGCGGTCCTTGTTGGCGTGGATGGTTCCCTCGCTCTGCGCGATGCGAGCGTCCGCCGGGGTGATGTCGTTGCCGTTGCTGTCCCGGTTGAACGCCAGGTCCGTGTAGAACGCACGCAGCTTGTTGCCCTTGAAGATTCGCGTCGATCCCGACCACTCCGCTTGATGCGTGTACGTCTGGCCTTCGAAGAGGGAGGCCGTGGCTCCGTCCGGGAAGACGTTGCCTCCGTAGATCCAGCCACCGTTCTTCGGACGCTTGGACGCTGGGATGCCGGCCTTGCGATAGAAGTAGCCCTGCTTCGCATGGATGTGCCGGTCGTCGAACGTGTAGCCGGCGTGGCGGTCAGCAGTGAGCGCGAAGATGACCTCCCAGCCCTTGTAGCTGAACTGATCGGCCTTGTCGTCGGTCAGCGTCCAGGTGTCCCAGACCCATACGTCCGGGTTGGTGTCCGGGAAGTCCCCGGGAATCTTCGGCATCGTCAGAGAGTCAGGCAGTGAGTTCTCTCCGGGTGCAACGGTCGGGTCCGATTGCGCCTCGATCTGGCGGGCATCGGCCCGTGTCCACTTCGCGGTGAAGTCCGCGTAGGGACTGTAGGCACGCTGCGTGTGGATCGTGGGTTTCGGGAAGCCTGGGTCGGCTTCCGCTGGTGAGGTGGCCACATAGCTGCCACCGACAAGTATCGCGGCTAGTACCCCATTGATGGCTGTTCGCCGCATACGGCGACCGCCCGGATTCGCGAAAACGCGCATGACGATTACTCTCCCCCCGAACGTCCCGGGGCCGACCCCGATGGACAACCACCCGAGATGCGTTCGTTCTTTCGCAGGACGCTAAGCCCGCTATCAACACGTGTCAACATTTAGCTTCGAGTTGCGAATCCATCGGAAACCGCTACGCGGAGAGACCGGTTTGCGATGGTTCCCAGGGGGAAGGACTGCCGACATGGACCGACGAGCATTTCTCACGATCAGTGCTGGCACGCTGCTCGCTGCCTGCACCCCAGAACAACCCAGGGACGCGCGTCCCCAGCCGCTGATGCGGCGGTCATCCGAGCCCTATCGCCCGCGATTCCACTACTCCCCCGCACGCGGCAATCTTGCCGACCCCAACGGGCTGGTGTACGTGGACGGCGAGTACCACTTGTTCTACCAGCACGACGGCAGGTGGGCCCACGCCGTCAGCAAGGACCGGCTGTTCTGGCGTGATCTCCGTCTTGCCCTGGACCGAGAGGGCGACGACCAGGCGCTGTCGGGCAGTGCGGTCGTCGACCGACGCAACACCAGCGGTTTGGTGAACGGCGACAACGGTCTGGTTGCGGTCTTCACCAGCACACGCACTGGCGAAGCGCAGAGCATCGCCACCAGCTCAGATCGCGGCCGACGGTTCGAGCGCTATCACGGCAATCCGGTGCTGCACAACGACGGCGAGGCTGACTTCAGGGATCCCAAGGTCTTCTGGCATCCAGAGTCGCACGCGTGGGTGATGGTCGTGAGCAGCGGGGACCACGTCTCCATCTTCGGCTCACCGGACTTGATCGGCTGGACGCACCTGAGCGACTTCGGCCAGGCAGACGGTCTCCATACCGCGGTCTGGGAGTGCCCGGACCTGTTCCCGCTCCCGCTCGACGGACGCCAGGACGACATCCGTTGGGTCCTTCACGTCAGCGTCGGCGACAGCGAAGCCACCGATGGATCGACATCGCAGTACTTCATCGGAACGTTCGACGGGACCTCCTTCGTCAACCAGAACCCGGCCGACGAGGTCATGGCGACCGACTTCGGCCAGGACTTCTACGCCGCCCAGACCTGGTCGGACGACCGCCACGCCGACAAGGTCTGGATCGGATGGCTGGGCAATTGGCGCTACCCCTACGGGACCCCGACAGGCGCGTGGCACGGCGCGATGTCCCTTCCACGAACATTGAGCCTGCAAACCCGCAGTGGGCGTCCCCGTGTCATCCAACGGGTCATCGACACCGCGCCGCTGCGGCGCCGGTCGGAGACCGTGGGCGACTTCGATGTCGAGGACATCCATGTCATGCCGTTTCATCACACCGCGTTCGAGCTCGAAGCCACCGTTGAGTGGGAGCATCTCGATGAGGTCGCCGTGCACCTGCGGCGTGGTGCCCGCGAGTTCGTCAGCGCAGGTTTCGACGCGCGCAACGGGACCGTCTTTGTCGACAGGTCGTCGTCAGGGCCCGATTCGGTCGTCGACCGGGAGGGCAAACCTGTCTCGTTCGGCCGCCGCTCTGAGCCAGTCGACGACCCGACCATGACCTCACTGCATATGCACGCCATCGTCGACACGAGTTCGATCGAGGTCTTCTTCGACACCGGCAGGCACGTCGCTTCCGTCCTGGTGTTCACCGACGAGAGCAATGACGGCATCGCGTGGCAGGCAACTGGCGGTCTTGCCACGGTGCGCGACTGCCGTATCCGCGAACTCGCGACGATCTGGAGCTGACCCTGCCCGACGTGCGAAGGGCCGGAATCTCGACGATTCCGGCCCTTCGATCGTGTGTGTCCGAGGGGGGACTTGAACCCCCACGCCCCTTACAGGGCACTAGCACCTCAAGCTAGCGCGTCTACCATTCCGCCACCCGGACAAGCGCCTGTATGACGGGCGCGGTGCAGCACTGAACTTTAGCAAACACCGCCCGCCGTTCCGAATCGGGTAGCCCTGCATCGAGTGCCGACGTGCGACGCACATTGGCATCACACGGAAATCGTTGGCAGAATTAGTCGAGGCCCCGGAAAGTATGAGTTTCCGGGGCCTCATTTTGATCGAGCGTGATGGTCTCTCTCATCCAGAATCCTTCTTCTCCCCCGCCTGTCACATCACTGACCGGCTGCCTTTGACTTGCGTCGCTGGCCATGGGTTCGAATCTTGATTCTTTCCCGCTTTCCCGAAGGATTGCGTAGGTCATTTGTATGCCCCGGGCGGTTGGGCGCGCAAGGGATTTCCCGAACTTTCTGACCTATTTCTGGAGAATGTGTCACTTACCCACAGAGTGACCTGCGTCACCCACAAGCATCGCTCTGTTATGCACATGTTTTCCACATTCTGTGGCTCCCGAAGCGCGCTCAAGATGGGTCAGAGCAACGACGAGACGGCGTGGATCGCCAGGCCGGCGAGGCCGCCGACGACCGTTCCGTTGATCCGGATGAACTGCAGGTCCCGGCCGACATGCAGCTCGATGCGCTCAGCGGTCTCCTTGCCATCCCATCGGTTGACGGTCGCGGAGATGATCGTGGCCACCTCGCTCCCGTAGTGGTTGACCGCGTATGCCGCGACGTCGGAGATCGTCGCGTCGATGCGCCGGTCGAGCTCGGGATCATCGATCAGCCGCTGACCGAATGCCTCGATCTCTTCGAGCGCGCGCCGACGGAGCAGACCGTTCTCGTCGGCGAGTGATCCGATCAGCGCACGACGCAGCGCGTCCCACAGGCGTACCGACGTGACGCCGACGCGCGGCTGCGACAGGACACGCTCCTTGAGGTTCTCGAAGCGCGTACGCGTCTCGGCGTCGTGCTGCAGCTCCTGCGCGAGGTCGGCCAACCACCGGTTGAGGGCGATGCGCGCGTTGTGGTCCGGCGTGCGGCCGATCTCGGCGACCCACTCGACGACCTGGTCGTGCACCCACCCGGCAACGCGCTTGTCGAGCCATTGCGGCGTCCAGGACGGGGCGCGGTTCTCGATCAGTGCCGCGACCTCGTCCTCGTTGATGGCCAACCAGCGGCCGAGCTCGTCGAGAGCGAGGTCGACCAGGCCACGGTGGGCATCGTCGCGCAGGATCTCCTCGAGGAGCTGTCCCACGACCGGACTGAGCTCCTCCTCCTTGAGCCGCGGGATCAGCGCCTCCTGGATGACGGCCGCGACGTCGCTCTCCTTGACGTGGCGGAGCGCATCGGCCAGCACGCGTGAGCCCTCGGCGACGAGGCGTTCGCTGTGGCCATCTGTGACGAGCCACTCCCCTACGCGGCGGCTGACTCCGGCGGACTGGATGCGTTCGCGGACGACGTCCTCACGGAGGAAGTTGTCGGTGACGAACTCCTGCAGGCTCTCGCCGAGCGACTCCTTGCGATTCGGGATGATCGCGGTGTGCGGGATCGGCAGCCCCAAGGGGTGCCGGAAGAGTGCCGTGACGGCGAACCAGTCGGCGATCGCACCGACCATCGCGGCCTCCGCTCCCGCGTTGACGTAGCCGAGCCAGCCGTCCTGGTTGCGAGTCACGATGTAGATGACCGCGGCGAGGATCAGCAGGGACAGCGCGATCGCGCGCATACGGCGCAGTCCACTGAGACGCGCCGTGTCTCCGGCCGACAGGCCCTCTGGCATCTGGAAGCTCGCAGTCGCATCTGTCGAGGTCACAGCACGACACTAACGGCGGTCGCTTCGCTCCGCTCTGCGTAGACTTCTGGCCATGACCTTCAACGAGGGCGCCGATCTCGACACCAGCCAGGTGACTGGCGGTGGTGGCGGAGTCCGCGGCGGTGCTGTGCTCGGCGGCGGCGCGGGAACGATCATCTTGCTGATCCTCGGGCTCATCTTCGGTGGCGACCTGACGGGCGGCACCGGGACCAACCCGTTCGACACCATCGCAGATCCAGCCCGGCGGCGACACCTCGACGACCGACTTCTCGCCAGTGCAAGACCGGCGCCGACGCCAACCGCGACGTCACCTGCCGGATCATCGGCACGGTCAACAGCGTCCAGGACTACTGGACCGATGCGCTGCCGGCCGACGTGAAACGGCAGTACCAACAAGCCAAGACCGTCATCTACTCCGGATCGACGCAGTCGGCATGCGGTGTCGCATCGAATGCCACTGGCCCGTTCTACTGCCCGTCGGACCAGCGGGTCTACATCGACGCGAGCTTCTTCGACGAGCTGACGAGCCGCTTCGGCGCGGACGACGGCGCGCTCGCCCAGGAGTACGTCGTGGCGCACGAGTACGGCCACCACGTCGAGAACCTCCTCGGCATCCTCGCCAAGGGCCAGGACGGCAAGACCGGCCCGCTCAGTGGCGGCGTGCGCATCGAGCTGATGGCCGACTGCATGGCCGGCGTCTGGGCCAACCACGCGCCAAGCACCAAGGACGACGACGGCGACACCCTCCTCAAGCCCCTGACCGACGAGGACATCAAGTCGGCACTGTCGGCCGCGTCCGCCGTCGGCGACGACCGCATCCAGCAGTCGTCGACCGGGCGGGTCAACCAGGAGTCGTGGACGCACGGGTCGAGCGAGTCGCGTCAGCGGTGGTTCCTCGCCGGCTACAAGAGTGGCAACGTCAACCAGTGCGACACGTTCAGCACCAACGACCTCTGACGGTGTCCGATCGATCGGTGTCCGACCGCAAGACTCAAGGCTCGAGATCTGGATCGTCCTCGGGCTGTCCCTCGGGCAGGCGGGCGTCTATGCCGCGCTGAGCCTGATCGTGCAAGCCGACCCAGCCCGGCGGGCTCCGCAACTCGACGGCGACGCTCAACGGCGTCAGAGCGACCGGGAATGGCTCGACTTCATCTCCAGGTCTCGGCATCGGCTTTGCGCTCGTGCCGGTCGCCCTCGCGATCTACCTGCTGACCCTCGACCCGACCAGCCCTCGCCGCTTGCGCCGGCTCGGCATCGACCGTGCGCGGCCGAGGCCGGGACGTCGCTCTGGGGCGTGGGCCTGGCCGCTGTCATCGGGCTGCCAGGACTCGGGCTTCTACGGCGTCGGTCGCGCTGCTCGGCATCACGGCTGAGATCATCCCGGCGCCGGTCGACCAGTACTGGTGGACCGATCCCGGTCCTGATCCTCGCCGCGCTCCAGAACGCGGTCCTCGAGGAGGTCGTCGTCGTCGGCTACCTGATGACCCGGCTGCGGCAGCTCGGCTGGAGCCTGCCGGCGACGATCGTGACGGCGCAGCTCTCCGCGGCAGCTATCACCTCTACCAAGGCTTCGGCCAGGCACTCGGCAACTTCGTCATGGGCCTCGTGTTCGGCTACTGGTTCCCCGGACCAAACGGGTGCTGCCGCTGATCATCGCGCACACGATCCTCGACGTCATCGCGTTCGTCGGCTACGCTCCTGCTCGAGCCACACGTGGCTTGCTGTGAAGATCGCGTACGACCCGGCGCTGCCGATCACGGCGCGCCATGACGACATCGCGGCCGCGATCCGGGACCACCAGGTCGTCGTCGTGGCCGGCGAGACCGGATCGGGCAAGACGACGCAGCTGCCCAAGATCGCGTACGAGCTGGGCCGTCGGACCATCGCGCACACCCAGCCGAGGCGCATCGCCGCTCGATCCGTCGCCAAGCGCATCGCTGACGAGTGCGAGGTCGAGCTCGGAGCCGAGGTCGGCTACGCCGTGCGGTTCGACGACCAGACCAGCGACGCCACCGCGATCCGGCTCGTCACCGACGGGCTGCTGCTCGCCGAGCTGCAACGCGACCGCCGCCTGTCGCGCTACGACACGATCATCATCGACGAGGCACATGAGCGGTCGCTGTCGATCGACTTCCTGCTGGGCTATCTCAAGCAGCTGCTCCCCCGGCGCCCCGATCTCAAGGTCGTCATCACCTCGGCGACGATCGACGTCGAACGGTTCGCGGAGATGTTCGACGCACCGGTCATCGAGGTCAGCGGGCGCACCTACCCCGTCGAGATCCGCTACCGCCCGCTGGCCGAGTCCGATGCCGGCGACATGCTCGAGGGCATCGCCGAGGCGATCTCGGAGCTGCCCAAGGACGGCGACATCCTGGTGTTCATGTCCGGCGAGCGGGAGATCCGGGACGCGGCGGACTTCCTCTCGGGCAAGAAGTACCCACGCACCGAGATCCTCCCGCTCTACGGCCGGCTGGCCGCCGCCGACCAGCAGAAGATCTTCAGCAACCACAGCGGACGCCGCATCGTGCTGGCCACCAACGTCGCCGAGACATCGCTGACCGTGCCGGGCATCCGGTACGTCATCGACCCCGGCTTCGCCCGCATCTCGCGCTTCAGCCAGCGACTCAAGGTGCAGCGCCTGCCGATCGAGCCGATCTCGCAGGCGAGCGCGTCCCAACGGGCCGGTCGATGCGGTCGCGTCGCCGACGGCATCTGCATCCGGCTCTACTCCGAGGAGGACCACGACGGTCGTCCCGAGTTCACCGACCCGGAGATCCAGCGCACCAACCTCGCGTCGGTCCTGCTCCAGATGGCGTCGCTCGACCTCGGCTCGATCAAGGACTTCCCGTTCCTCGACCCGCCCGACTCCCGCGCCGTCAGCGACGGGCTCAACCTGCTGTACGAGCTGGGCGCGATGCAGGGCGACAAGCTCACCAAGCTCGGCCGCCGGATGTCGACGCTGCCCACCGATCCGCGCCTGGCTCGCATGCTGCTGGCCGCGGACCGGCTGGGCTGCCTCGCCGACGTGCTCGTGATCGTCTCCGCGATGTCGATCCAGGACCCGCGTGAGCGTCCGCTCGAGCACCAGCAGGCCGCCGACGAGAAGCACCAGCGGTTCCGTGAGCCGGACTCGGACTTCCTGTCGTACCTCACGCTGTGGAAGTACATCCGCGACCCAGCGCGACGAGCTGTCGAGCTCGGCGTTCCGGCGACTGTGCCGCGACGAGTACCTGCACTACCTGCGCATCCGCGAGTGGCACGACGTCCACTCGCAGCTGCGCCGCACGGCCAAGGAGCTCGGGCTGCATCCCGGATCCATCGGCGGGGACCCCGACCGCATCCACCAGGCGTTGCTCTCGGGGCTCTTGTCGCACGTCGGGCTGCGCGATCCTGACGGCCGGGAGTTCCTCGGCGCCCGCCAGGCGAAGTTCATGATCTTCCCGGGCTCGGGGCTGGCCAAGAAGCCGCCGCGCATGGTCATGGTCGGCGAGCTGGTCGAGACGAGCCGGCTGTGGGGACGTACGGCGGCGCGGATCCAGCCGGAATGGGTCGAGACCGCCGCCGAGCACCTCGTCAACCGCTCCTACAGCGAGCCGCACTGGTCGAGCCGCCGCGGCGCCGTGATGGCGCGCGAGAAGGTGCTGCTGTTCGGCATCCCGCTGATCGCCGACCGGCTGGTGCAGTTCGGCCGGATCGACCCGGTCGTCTCGCGCGACCTGTTCATCCGGCACGCGCTCGTGCAGGGCGAATGGCGTACGCACCACGCGTTCTATCGCCGCCAACAAGCGCATGATCGAAGGGGTCGAGGAGCTCGAGGAACGGCTGCGCCGGCGCGACCTGCGGGTCGACGACGAGACGCTCTACGCGTTCTACGACCAGCGCATCCCGGCCGACGTGGTCTCGACGCGGCACTTCGACTCGTGGTGGAAGCAGGCCAAGCGCGACCAACCCGACCTGCTGACGTTCGACCCGGCCATGCTGAGCCACGCCGCCGTCGACGCCGAGGACGAGTTCCCGCGCGAGTGGCACTCCGATGGCGAGTCCTATCCCGCTGACGTACGCGTTCGAGCCCGGCATGAGCGACGACGGCGTCACGGTCGACCTGCCGCTCGAACGCCTCATGACCATCGACGACCGCGCGTTCGACTGGCATGTGCCCGGGCACCGCGTCGAGCTGGTCACCGAGCTGATCCGCTCGCTGCCCAAGCGGCTGCGGCGCGAGTTCGTGCCGGCGGGACAGTTCGCCCCGCGCCTGGTCGAGGCGATGGACCTGTCCGCGCCGGACCTGAGCGAGGAGCTCGCGCGGCAGATGCGGCTGCTCAACGGCACGGTCGTGTCGCCCGACGACTTCGACTTCGACGCGCTGCCCTCGCACCTGCGCGTCACGTTCCGCATCACCGAGAGCGGCGCTCGAGCTGGCCCGCGGCAAGGACCTCGCCGAGCTCCGCCGCGAGCTCACGAGCCACGTGCGCGCGGACCTGACCAAGGTGGCGCGCCAGGAGGAGCGGGCCGGCCTCCGCACGTGGGACGTCGGCGACATCGAGCAGACGATCACCGCCGGACAGGTCACGGGCTATCCCGCGCTCGTCGACGAGGGCACCTCGGTGGCGTTGCGCGTGCTCGACACCGCGGCCGAGCAGACCGTGGCGATGGTCGAAGGGGCAGGCCCGACTGCTGTCGTTCGCGCTGCCGACGCCGGTCCCGCAGCTCGGCCGGGCGCTCGACCTGCACGCCAAGCTGCTGCTCTCGACCGGGCCGCACGCCGACGCCGCTGCGGTCATCGAGGAGTGCTGGCTGGCGGCGATCGAGGCGCTGGTCGTCCGCCACGGCGGGCCGGTCTGGGACGAGGTCGACGTTCGGCGCTCCTGCACGACACCGTGCGGGCCGAGGCGTACGACGAGACCGAGCGGGCCGTGCGCACCGTCATCGACATCCTGCGGGCCCTCGGCGAGGTCGTCCCCACCCCGCCGACCGAGGCCGGTGAGGATGTCCGTGTGCAGCTGTCGTGGCTGATCTATCCCGGGTTCATCCGGGACGCCGGCATCGACGCAGCTGCGCCGGCTCCCGCTCTACCTGCAGGCGGCCCGGCGACGGCTCGACGCGCCGCTCACGGACGACCTGCTGGCGACGCAGGAGCTGGAGGCGCGGTTCCACGAACGTACGGCCGGCCTGTCGACCTGGGCGCGCCTCTCCCCCGAGGTCCAGCACGTGCGCTGGGCGCTTGGAGGAGCTGAGGCTGAGCCTGCTGGCGCAGAACCTCAGAACGGCGTTCCCGGTGTCGGTCAAGCGCGTGACGGCGCTCGTCGACGCGCTGTAGGGCTCAGACCCCGAGCAGGTCGATCACGAAGACGAGCGTCTTGCCGGAGAGGCGGTGACCGCCGCCGGCGGGTCCGTACGCGAGCTCCGGCGGGCACACGAGCTGGCGGCGTCCGCCGACCTTCATGCCGGGGATGCCCTGCTGCCACGCGGCGATGAGCTGCGGGAGCGGGAAGTTCGCGGACTGGCCGCGATCCCAGGACGAGTCGAACTGCTCGCCGGTGTCGAACTCGACGCCGACGTAGTGCACGTCCACGAGGCCGCCGGGCACGGCTTCGGGCCCGTCGCCGACGATGATGTCCTTGATCTGGAGCTCGGTGGGCGCGGGGCCCTCGATGAAGTCAACTTCAGGCTTTTCAGTCATGCGCACGATCCTGTCATATGGCCCCCGCTGCAAGAATGGCCACATGCGTGCCACCGTCCTCCATGCCCCACGCGACATCCGCCTCGACGACGTACCCGCCCCGCAGCTGATCGAGGACGGCGACGCCATCGTGCGGGTCGTCGCCTCATGCGTGTGCGGATCCGACCTGTGGTCCTATCGCGGCATCAACGAGTTCACGGCGCCGCGGCGCATCGGTCACGAGTTCGTGGGCATCGTCGAGCAGGTCGGCGCTGGAGTCTCGACGCTGAGTGCCGGCGACTTCGTCATCGCACCGTTCGCGTTCTCCGACAACACGTGCGCCCTGTGCCGTCCGCGGCGTGCACACGTCCTGCGTTCAGGGCGGCTACTGGGGCGGTCAGGACCACCAGGGTCACGCCGTCGACGGCGGTCAGGGCGAGCTCGTACGCGTCTCCGCTCGCCGACGGCACGCTCGTCGCGACCACGGAACAGCCGAGCCAGGAGCTGGTGGCGCACCTGCTGACGTTGTCCGACGTCTTCCCGACGGGCCACCATGCGGCGGTCTCCGCTGGTGTCACGGCCGGCAGCACGGTCGCCGTTGTCGGTGACGGCGCGGTCGGCCTCAGCGCGGTGCTCGCCGCCAAGCGGCTCGGCGCCGGCCGCATCGTGGCGATGTCACGCCACGCGGACCGCCAGCAGCTCGCCCGCGACTTCGGCGCCGATGAGGTCGTCGAGCAACGCGGCAAGGACGGCGCGGCAGCCGTGCGCGAGATCCTCGACGGCATCGGCGCCGACTGCGTCCTGGAGTGCGTGGGCACGACGGAGAGCATGAAGCAGGCGATGCTGTCGACCCGCCCCGGCGGTCGCGTCGGCTATGTCGGCGTGCCGCACGACGTCGAGCTCAACGTCCCGGCGATGTTCAGCAGCAATGTCGGCCTGGCCGGCGGCGTCGCCCCGGCCCGCAACTACATCGAGGAGCTGCTGCCCGACGTCCTGTCCGGCGCGGTCTCGCCCGGGCGCGTCTTCGACCTCACGGTCCCGCTCGACAAGGTCGCAGACGGCTACCGCGCGATGGACGAGCGTACGGCCATCAAGTCGATGCTGACGGTCTGAACGGCTCCGCCGAGACCACGGCGTCGACGTTGAGCGGCCCGTAGATGTGCGGGAACGGCAACGGCTCGCCGTCGACGGGGTCGAGCTGCCACGGCGACGTCAGGAGGTCGGTGTCGATCGTCAGCAGGACCAGCGGCTCGGCGACGTCGCGATAGAAGCGCTCGTACACGCCGGCGACCTGCTCGGCCTGCGAGCAGTGGATGAAGCCGACCTCGGCGAGCTCCATGCCCAGCGTCGAGACCGTGTAGGTGCCCGCGGCGACGTGCCGAGGTCCAGGCTTCGTCAGTGGCGAGGTGGAAGATCCTCACGGCATCTGTTCGGCGGCGTCGTTGAGGCGCGCGAGGCTGCGGGCGAACGTGCTGATGTCGTCTCGGTCCACTCCGAGAGGATCGTCGACATCCGTGCGTGGGCGCGCTTGCGATAGGCCTCGACCTTGGCGCGCGCCTCGGGCTCGGCGACCAGCAGCTGCGCGCGACCGTCGTCGGGGTCCGGGACGCGGCTGACGAGCCCGAGCTTCTCGAGGGACGCGACGGCCCGGCTGGCGGTGGACTTGTGCACGCCGAGGCCCTCAGCGAGCTCCGAGCCGCGGATGCCGTCGGGGGCATCGCAGATCGCGATGAGGAACAGGAACATCCCGTAGTCGAGCGAGGGGTGGATCTCCGGCAGCTGGCGGAGCGAACGCGCACGCACGCGCCGGATGAACCTGGTCAGCTCGTACTCGACGTCGAGATCGGCCGGGAGGTCGCTGCTCATGCCTGCTCAGACCCTATAGAACAGCCCGTCACGATCGTGGCGGTCTGCGCAGGTCAGGGCCTCAGCGCAGCTCGGAGGAGGTGAGGTTGAGCAGTCGCCGCGCCACGATGAGCTGCTGGATCTGCTGCGTGCCCTCGAAGATGTCGAGGATCTTGGAGTCCCTCGACCACTTCTCGACCAGCTCGGTCTCGCTGTAGCCCAGCGTGCCGGCCAGCTCGACGCACCGCAGCGTGATCTGGTTGCCCACGCGACCGGCCTTGGCCTTGGCCATCGAGGCCTCCATCGAGTTGGGCTTGCGGTTGTCCGCGAGCCAGGCGGCCTCGAGGGTCAGCAGCAGCGCTGCCTCCCAGTCCGCCTCCATCGCGATGAAGGTCGCGGCCGCGTACGACTGGGACTGCGCCGGGCGGTCGTAGTCGATGACGACGCCGGCGTCCTCCAGCAGGCGTCGGGTGTCCTCGAGGGCCGCCCGGGCGCAGCCGACAGCCATACCGGCAACCAGCGGCCGGGTGTTGTCGAACGTCGCCATGGCGCCCGCGAAGCCCTGCTTGGTGTCGATCTCGGGGTTGCCCAGCAGGTTCTCCGCGGGCACCCGGCAGTTGTCGAGCACGATCACCGCGGTGTCGGACGAACGGATGCCGAGCTTGTGCTCGAGTCGCTCGACCCTGATGCCGGGCAGGCTCTTGGGGACGAGGAACGACTTGATCGCCGCGCGGCCCATGGTCTTGTCGAGCGTCGCCCACACCACGACCGAGTCGGCGCGGTCGCCGGCGGTCACGAAGATCTTCTCGCCGTTGAGGATGTAGGCGTCGCCGTCCTTGACCGCCGTGGTCGTGATCGCGGCGGAGTCGGAGCCGAAGCTCGGCTCGGTGATCGCCATGGCCGCCCAGGTGCCCTTGAACCGCTCGAGCTGCTCGTCGTCGGCCACCGAGGCGATCGCCGAGTTGCCGAGGCCTTGCCGGGGCATCGACAGCAGCAGGCCCACATCGGCCCAGCACATCTCGATGATCGAGAGCACCGACGACATGTTGGTGCCGTTCTTGACCTTGCTGCCATTGTCTTCGTCGCCCTCGTCGCGGCGTACGCCGGCCGCTCCGGCGCCCTGGCCCTGACCGGAGTCGCCCATGCCGTCGACGAGCGACGCGAGCAGGTCCAGCTCCTTGGGATAGGCGTGCTCGGCGAGGTCGTACTTGCGCGAGTTGGCGCGCAGGAACTCCTCAGCGACCTGGTGGGCCTGCTTGATGAACGGGCGGAACTTGCGGGGAGTCTCGAGATTGATCATGAGTGAATCCGTCCTCAGACGAGGACTGCTCCTTCCATCAGGCCGATGGCTCGCAGGTCGCGGTACCACCGTTCGACCGGGTGCTCCTTGACGAAGCCGTGACCGCCGAGCAGCTGGACGCCGTCGGTGCCGATCTTCATGCCGTACTCCGCGGTGAGCCGGCGCGCGAGCGCGACCTCGCGGGCGTAGTCGGCGCCCTGTTCGGCGCGCGACGCGGCCCTCAGGGTCGTGAGGCGCATGCCCTCGAGCTCGATGGCGATGTCGGCGACCATGAAGGCGACCGCCTGGCGGTGCGCGATCGGCTCGCCGAAGGCGGTGCGGGTCTTGACGTAGTCGGAGACGTAGTCGAGCATCGCCCGGGCCGTGCCCAGAGCCAGTCCGGCCCAGGCGAGCCGCGACAGACGTACGCACTCGCGGTAGTCGTCGGCGGTGCCGTCGCCCAGGATCGCGTCGCTCGGCGACCTCGACGTCGGTCAGCACGAGCCGGCTCAGGCCGGCGGCGCGCAGTCCCATGCTCGGATCGGCCTCGATCGTCACGCCCTCGGTGCTCGACTCGAGCAGCACCAGCGTGGGTCCGCGGCCCTCGATGTCGACCGCCACCACGAACAGCTCGGCCTCGCTGCCGCGTACGACGGCGGACTTGACGCCGTTGAGCCGGATAGCCGGTCTCGGTCTTGACCGCGGTCGTCTGCAGCTCGAACGGGTCGAACAGCGGCCGGGGCTCGGCAACCGCCAGAGCGGCGGTGGGGATGTCGTCACCGGCGAACGCCGGGAAGGTAGGTCTGCTGCTGTGCGTCGGAGCCCCACAGCGAGATCGCGGTCGCGACGGCCGCGGGTGCGAGGCACGCGACGGCCTGGCCCATGTCGCCCTCGGCGAGTGCCTCGGCGACGAGCACGCCGGTGACGGCCGAGCGGTCCTCCGACAGCCCGCCGAGGCTCTCGGGGATGTTGAGCAGCGTCAGTCCGAACTCGCTGGTCTGCGCGAGGACTTCCTTGGGCGTGTCGTTGGCCGACTCGGCGGCCTCGGCACCAGGACGCAGCACCTCGGCGGCGAACTCCTTGATGACGCCGACGATCATCTGCTGGTCCTCGGTCGGCTCGAGATCGAACACGCCGCTGTCGGACGTACGCGCGAGGCGCTTGGGCTTGCCGGTGCTCTTGACCCGCTTGAACGTACGGCCGGTCGCGCCGGCGACGCGGAACCCGCTCTTGGCGCCTTGGTAGACGGCCTTCTCGGTCGTCTTGCGCAGCTTGAGCTTGTCGATGGTCGGCGAGCTGGCGATGCGGTTGAGCACCGCCAGGCCGATGCCCATGGGATCTCGGCGACTGGCCACAAGAACTCCTCGATCGGTATCTGATGGTGGGCGAGGTTGGACTGAGTTGCCCACCGCTGCATCAACTGTAACTCGGAGTTGCAGTTTGACATACCAATGGTATCCGAACTCACATCGCTGGACCAGCAGTTGCCGCGTGTCGGTGGATCGGTAGCCTTGACCAGTCCTGAGCGAAGGAGCCCAGAGCCCGTGCCTGCTTCACAGTCCCGACCGCTGCCCCAAGGCGGTTCCGTGCGCCCCATCACCCGGTGGGGCACGCCCGTCATGCACCGAGAGCTGCAAGGACGTCACGGTCTTCGACGACGAGCTCGAGACGCTCGTCAAGGACATGGTGGCGACGATGTATGCCGCCAAGGGCGTCGGCCTCGCCGCCAACCAGGTCGGCGTCGACCTCAAGGTGTTCGTGTTCGACTGCCCCGACGACGACAACGTCCAGGTCACCGGCGTCGTGTGCAACCCGGTCCTGCACCTGCCCGAGGGCAAGGAGCGCAACCTCGAGGACGAGGACGAGGGCTGCCTGTCGCTGCCCGGCGCCTTCACCTCGTGCGCCCGCCCTGACCAGGCGCACGTGACCGGCGTGGATCACAACGGCGAGCCCGTGGAGTTCGTCGGTGACGGCCTGCTGGCGCGCTGCCTGCAGCACGAGACGGATCACCTGTTCGGCACGGTCTTCGGCGACCGGCTGCCGGAGCGTTCGCGCAAGAAGCTCTACAAGCAGCACCAGGAGCTCGCGGACAACTATCCCGACGACTGGCCCGTCACGGTCCTCGTCGACGATCCGGTCATCGAGCGCTAGGTGATCCGGCACTGGGCGGCAGGCGCGCTGATGCTGCTTGTCCTGTGCGCGTGCGACCAGCCGTCCCTTGACGACTCCGATGCCGACGATGCGGTCAAGGACATCCCGGGCGTCGTGCGGGCTGCTTCCGACTGCCGCAATCCGTTGGACAGCGGGCCCAGCTGCACGCTTGTCGTCACCGTCGAGGCCGACCTCGACGCCAAGAAGATCCTGACCGTCATCAACCAGGCCGAGCCTGCCCTCGTCGACGATGTCCACGACATCCGCATCGTCAGTGGTGACGTCTCCCTGACGCTCAATCGTGGGCGGTTCGACGTCGAGAAGATCAGCGTCAGTACGTTCGTCACGATGCGCGGGCTCGAACACGTCGTCAGCGGCACGATCGACGTACGTGGCTCGGGGGCGTTCGTGGTCGAGGCAGTCACCGACTCCTTTGATGCCGGACTCGACATCGCGACCGCCTTGCGACGTGACGACGTACCCGACGTGACGGTGACAGGTGCTGGATTGCAGCTGCAGGCCGCGACGGGTCTCCCTGACGCTGAGTTCGCGTTCGCTCGACACATCCCCAAAGCAGTCGATGGGGTGAGCCTGGTCTTGGTGCAGCCGGGACACGTCGTCGCGTACTGCAGCGGCGCGAAGGTCCAGGCCGCCGCGAAGGCCAAGGTTCCGTCGCTCCCGGGGTATGCCGACGTCGCCAAGGTCGACGTCTTCCAGGACGCCTGCCTGAGTTCCGCTCGCGATGACCCCCGCAGGCGCTAGGTTCCGTTGCACACGCTGTCTGTGACCAAGGGAGAGTCATGGCGGGCATTCCGCAATCACGGACTGGCCTCGAAGTCGATCCCACGCGTCGCTGCGAACACCGTTCGGAACGTCTGATGTCCCGGCGGTGGTCGACCAGGCAGCTACCTCAAGGCGCAACGGATTCACCGGCAAGGACGAGCCGGCGCTGATCGGGCTCTTGCTGTGCGATCGGTTCGTCGACCGCCGCCGGCATGCCGACCAGTCGGTGGCGACGAATACCAGCACAGCCGAAGAATCCTCGCGCGAGCTTGCTTCAGCAGTGAAGCGCTCGGCGCTATGCGCCCGTGTTCGAAGCGTTCGCTGACGAGCACGCGCACCGCTTCGAACAGGCGACAGTTCAAGCGGTGCTGAAGAACCAGCCTGGACTTCGAGCACCGACGTGATGACGAGCGATTGCCAGCTTCAGTCAAGCTGTGTGCCCTCGCCGACTTCTCATCCCCGACCAAGTCGCCCAGCGTCCCCAGAGCCGTGGCGACCCCCGCCGTCGTCGACCTCTCACCCGTGGCGCCGCCTATAGAGCCCCTGTTCGGACGAGCACGGGCTGAACGTCTTCGCAGAGCGTTCCGGTGCATCGACAAGCATCTCTACATCGAGGCACACGTCAACGCGTGGACAGCCTTCATGGATCTTGCCCACGAAGCTGTGGATAGCGCAGGCGTGGAGCAGCTGCCGCACGCTGCGGCCCGGTTGGAAAGGCGACACAGCTCTTGAGATCTGCCGAAGGCCGGAGGCGACAGCCGCGTCGTCGAAGCTGCTCTGCCTCTTGGGTCTGTGCCCTGAAGCCAGCCGGGACACGCTGACTGAGGCGTTGCGCCAGCGAAACGACTGCGCCCACGTCATCCGACTTCGACCCTGACAGGAGATCGACCCTCGTGATACGTCGCGGAGCCATGCTGCGTGATCATGACCGGACGCTCGACGGAGCGAACCCGTAGCTCAGCGCGCTCGTAGCTCCCAGCACGCGACGGCGACCGACGAGGCGACGTTGAGGGAGTCGATGTCGGCGGCCATCGGGATCGTCACGCGATGATCGGCCGACTTCTCCCAGTGCGGGCTGAGGCCGTGGCCCTCCGATCCCGACGATCAGCGCCAGCCGCTCGACGTCGTGCGGGACCTCGTCGATCGGCACCGAGTCGTCGGCGAGCGTCATGGCGTACGTCGTGAAGCCCGCCTCGCGGAGCAGCTGCGGCGCGGCGTACCAGTCCTCGACACGGGCATACGGGAGCCAGAACACCGAGCCCATCGAGACCTTGATCGCGCGACGGTAGAGCGGGTCGGCGCAGCGTGGCGACAGCAGCACGGCGTCGAAGCCCAGCGCTGCGGCGGCCCGGAACGCGCCCGCCGACGTTGGTGTGGTCGGCCAGGTCCTCCATCACGATGACGCGTCGCGCGCTGGCCAGCACCTCGCGCGGGTGGCTGGAGCTCGGGGCGCTCGAGCGCCGCGAGAGCGCCGCGGTGAACGTGGAACCCCGTGAGCGCCTCGATCGACTTGTCGTCGAGGACGAAGCACGGCACGTCGGCGGCGTCGAGCAGGTCGGCGAGGCCGTCCAGCCAACGCGGCGACATGAGGAACGACCGCGGCTGGTGGCCCGACTCGATCGCGCGGCGTACGACCTTCTCGCCCTCCGCGAGGAACAGCCCGCGGTCGGCCTCGAGCCGCAGCCTCAGCTGGACGTCGCGCAGATCGACGTAGTCGCGGAGTCGGGGATCCTCGAGGTCGTCCAGTCGTACGATCTCGGCCACCGGGCTAGCCTAACGAGCATGAGCATTGAACGCCCTGTCACACCCGATCCCTACCCACTCCTCCCGGCCGCGCCGTCGTTCTCCGTGACGAGCGCTGACGTCACTGACGGCCAGCCGCTCAAGGACGACCAGGTCAACGAGTTCGGTGACACGTCGCCCCAGCTGTCGTGGTCCGGCGCCCCCGAGGGCACCAAGTCGTACGTCGTGACGTGCTTCGACCCGGACGCGCCGACGGTGTCCGGCTTCTGGCACTGGGTCGCCGTCGACATCCCGGCCGACGTCACCGAGCTGCCGGCCGGCGCCGGCGCCTCGGACGACACGCTGCCGGGCAGCGCCTTCCACGTACGCAACGACGGTGGCGGCCTGAACTTCATGGGCGCCGCTCCCCCGGCCGGAGACCAGGTGCACCGCTACTTCTTCGTGGTCCACGCGGTCGGCGAGGACAGCCTCGGCGTCGACGGGATCCGTCTCCCCCGCCGTCGTCGGCTTCAACCTCGCGTTCAAGACGCTGGGACGCGCGATCATCCACGGCACCTACCAGCACTGAGCCGACGGACAGCAGAACGCCCCTCGACCATCGCGGTCGAGGGGCGTTCTGGCGTTGATCAGGCCTTGGGCGGAGCCGCGGGCGGCTCAGGCGTACCTGTCTCGGGCTGGGCCGGAGCCGCGCCCGCGCTCGGGGCGATCGGCGACTCGGCGGCCTTGGCCGCATCGAGTGCCTCCTGCACCGCATCGGCGGTGTCCTGCTCCTCAGGGGCGTCGTCCTCGATCGGTGCGTCGAAGTCGACGCGGGTCTTGCTGCCGCCACCGTCGACCGGGATCTTGCCGAGCGTGCCACCGAGCGTGCCCAGCGCCTTGGTCAGCTCGGCCGGGATGATCCACGTCGTGGCGTTGTCGCCCTCCGCGATCTTCGGCAGCATCTGGAGGTACTGGTAGGACAGCAGCTTCTGGTCCGGGTTGCCGTCGTGGATGGCCTGGAACACGGTCTGGATGGCCTGCGCCTCACCCTGCGCGCGCAGGATCTGCGCCTGGCGGTCGGCCTGGGCCGTGAGGATCTGCGCCTGGCGCTCACCCTCGGCGGTCAGGATCGCGGACTGCTTCTGGCCCTCAGCCGTGAGGATCGCGGACTGGCGCTCACCCTCGGCGGTCAGGATCGCCGCACGCTTGTTGCGCTCGGCGCGCATCTGCTGCTCCATGGCGTCGATGATCGACGGCGGCGGGTCGATGCCCTTGAGCTCGACACGGTTGACGCGGATGCCCCACTTGCCGGTCGCGCTGTCGAGCTCGCCGCGCAGTCCGGAGTTGATCTGGTCACGGCTGGTCAGCGCGTGCTCGAGGCTCATGCCACCCGTGATGTTGCGCAGCGTCGTCATCGTGAGCTGCTCGATCGCCTGGATGTAGTTGGCGATCTCGTACGTCGCGGCGACCGGGTCGGTGACCTGGAAGTAGATCACCGTGTCGATCGACACGACGAGGTTGTCCTCGGTGATGACCGGCTGCGGCGGGAACGACACGACCTGCTCGCGCAGGTCGATGACGTAGCGGACCTTGTCGATGAACGGCATCGACGATGTTGAGGCCGGCCGACAGGGTCGTGCGGTACTTGCCGAATCGCTCGACGATGCCGGCGCGCGCCTGCGGGACGATCTTGACCGTCATCGAGACGACCACGATCGCCAGGACGGCGATGAGGATGAGCACGATCAGTGCTGCGGACATTCAGGACTCCTTGGTGGTGACGACAGCGGTGGCGCCGTCGATCCGGGTGACGAGGACTTCGGTGCCGGTGTCGAACGATCTGCGTGCTCGTCGGCGGCACGCGCGGACCACACCTCACCGGCGAGCTGGACGCGGCCGTTGCGGCTCGTCGACCGGCTCGAGGACGACGGCGGAGCGGCCGACGAGGGCGTCGTGGCCGGTCGTGAGCGTCGGGCCCGCGTGCAGCCGGTCGACGATCGGTGGGCGTACGAAGAACGAGCAGCGCGACGGCGACGACGGCGAACACCAGGATCGCGAGCCACGACCGGGCGCGCCGAACGCCGGCGGCGATCGGCCGCCGCAAGCGCGCCGAGCGCGAACATCAGCAGCACGAGGTCGAGGCTGACGAGCTCGACGATCAGCCAGCACGACGCGCGATGGCCGAGCCACGTCGCCGCAGCCGTTGTCGCTGATCCAGTCGATCATGACGTCTCCCCTGTGTCAGTCGCCGCGATCCGCCCGATGTCCGTATGCTGCCCGACGAGCGTTGTAGCGTCCACCTTCGTGCTGGAGCTGGATGCGCGATCCGAAGGTCGCACTGAGCGTTTCGCTGGTCAGCGTCGACTCGATCGGCCCCTGCGCCACCACCTTGCCATCTCGGAGCATCAGTACGTGGGTGAATCCGACGGGAATCTCCTCGACGTGGTGCGACACCATGACGAGGACCGGAGCGTCGTCGGCGTTCGACAGCACCTCGAGGCTGGCCATCAGGTCTTCGCGGGCGCCGAGGTCGAGCCCCGCGGCCGGCTCGTCGAGCAGCAGCAGCTCGGGGTCGGTCATCAGGGCGCGGGCGATCAGCACGCGCTTGCGCTCGCCCTCGGAGAGCGTGCCGAACGTACGGTTGGCCAGCGCCGCGATGCCCATCTCGCCCATCATCTGCGTGGCGCGACGGTAGTCCTCCTCGTCGTAGCTCTCCTGCCACCGGCCCAGCACGGCGTGCGCCGCCGAGACGATCGTGTTGCCGACCGACTCGGTGGGCGGGATGAGGTCGGCGACGGCGGTGCTGGTGTGGCCGATGCGCGTGCGCAGGTCGAACACGTCGACCTTGCCGAGCTTGCTGCCGAGGATGCGGACCTTGCCCTTGGTCGGGTGCATCGCCGCGCTGATGATCTGCAGCAGCGTCGTCTTGCCGGCGCCGTTGGGGCCGAGGACGACCCAGCGCTCGCCTTCGTCGGCAGTCCAGCTGATGTCCTCCAGCAGGACCTTGCCGGGCCGTACGACACTCACCTTCGAGAGCTCGAAAGCGGCAGCCATACACACTCCTGGTCGTTGTTGGTGGCGGTGGAGTCAACCTATCGCGGGCACGCTGGGCGTCAGCGATAGCCTCGGGTGCGATGACTGATCCCGTGCCCACTCTGCACTTCAACGATCCGACCGTCCTGGTCACCCTCACGGGGCCCGACCAGAGCGGCGTGACGACGCGCCTGTTCGCCGATCTCGAGCCGTTCGGCGTCGAGGTCATCGACGTCGAGCAGCTCGTCGTACGAGGACGCCTGATCCTGAGCGCCCTGCTGACGGTTCCCGACGACACGTCGCACCTCGAGCAGTCCGTGCGAAGCGGTCGGCGCGGCATTCGGTCTCGAGGTCACCGTCGAGTACGGCACCGGCGACAACCGGGCCCGTCGGGTCGGCCGCGCCCAGGTCGTGATCCTCGGCGCTCCCCTGCGGCCCGCCGCGATGGCGGCGCTGGCGCAGCAGATCAAGGACGACGGCGGCAACATCGACCGCATCGTCCGCATGGCGCGCTACCCGGTCACCGCGATCCGCATGGAGGTCTCCGGCGCCGATCCCGACCAGCTGCAGGCGGACCTTGCCGCTGTCGCGTTCGAGCAAGGCGTCGACGTCGCGGTGCAGGAGAACGGCATCCTGCGACACGCTCAGCGCCTCGTCGTGATGGACGTCGACTCGACGCTGATCCAGGGCGAGGTCATCGAGATGATCGCCGCGCATGCCGGCTGCGAGGACGAGGTCGCCGCCGTCACCGAGGCGGCGATGCGCGGTGACCTGGACTTCACGGAGTCCCTGCGTTCGCGCGTCGCGTTGCTCGAGGGAGTCGACGAGTCGGCTCTGGACGAGGTCTACGAGTCGCTCACGTACGCCCCGGGCGCCCGCACGATGGTCCGTACGCTCAAGCGCCTCGGCTACCGGTTCGCGCTGGTCAGCGGCGGTTTCACCCGCATCATCGAGAAGATCGCGGCCGAGCTCGACATCGACTACTTCGCCGCCAACGAGCTCGAGGTCGTCGACGGCAAGCTCACCGGCAAGATCGTGGGCGACGTCGTCGACCGGGCCGGCAAGGCCGAGGCGCTGCGGCACTTCGCCGAGCAGGCCCGCATCTCGGTCAAGAACACCGTGGCGATCGGCGACGGGGCCAACGACCTCGACATGCTCGCCGCTGCGGGCCTCGGCATCGCGTTCAACGCCAAGCCCCTCGTGCGCGACCAGGCGCGTACGTCGGTCAACGTGCCCTACCTCGACGCGATCATCTACCTGCTCGGCATCACGCGCGAAGAGGTCGAAGCCGCCGACGCCGCGGACTAGCTGCGCGAGCACCGAGTCCAGCAGCCCGGGGAATCGCGCGTCGAGCTCGTCCTTGCGCAGGCTCACGAGCCGCCCGCGGCCGTTCGGGACGTTGCGGACGATGCCTGCCTCCCGCAGCACCTTCATCAGGTGCGACTTGGTCGACTTCGGCAGGTCGGGGTTCGTCGCGCCGCACGCCGCCATGTCGAGCGGTCCGTCGGCCACCTCACGCACGATCTCGAGCCGGGCCGGATCGCTCAGCGCGAACAGCACGTCGGTCAGCGTGACGTCCTCGATCGCCGGGTGTTCCAGCTCATATGTGGCCATGGTTCGATAATACTTGAACAGTGGTCACGACCGGCGTACCGTAAAGGTTCCAATCTTTTCGAACCGAGGCTCACATGACCGTCACGCTGGATGCTCGCCAGGCCGTTCGTCGCGGCCAGACCCCCGCGTTCGCCCTGGGGCTGTTCGCCCTCGTGGCGATGATGATCGGCGCAAGCGCACCGTCGCCGTTCTATCCCGTGCTTCAGCAGGAGCTCGGCTTCTCATCGGCCACGCTGACCGGAATCTTCGCCGTGTACGCCATCGCGTTGCTCGCGACGCTGCTCGTCACGGGCTCCCTCTCCGATCACGTCGGCCGGCGCCCGATGATCTCGGCGGGCTTCGCGCTCCTCGCCGCCAGCATGGTGGTCTTCTGGCACGCCGACTCCGTCGGGATGCTGTTCCTGGCGCGTACGGCTCAGGGCGCCGCGAGCGGTCTGCTGATGTCGTCGTTGAGCGCAGCGGTCGTGGACCTCGAGCCCGAGCACAGGCCGGGCGCCGCGGCGACGTTCAACAGCGTGAGCCCGCTCGCCGGGTTGGCCGTCGGCGCGCTGTTCGGCGGCATCGTGCTCGACCACTCATCCGCACCTCTGGTGGTCGTCTTCGGCAGCCTGACGGCGGTGTACGCCGCCGTGGCCGCCGTGGTCTGGCTGCTGCCCGAGACCTCGCCGCGCCACGACGGGCTCCTGCACTCCTTGCGCCCACGGGTGGGCGTGCCCGTCAGCGCCCGCCCGGCGTTCCTCCGCAGCACTCCGGCGCTGGTCGCTGGATGGGCCACCGGTGGGCTCTACCTGTCGCTCGGAGCACCCATCGTCGCCACAGAGCTCGGCGGCACGGACCACGTCGAGCAGGGCCTGGTCGTCACGATCCTGACCGGCGTCGGAGCCCTGGCGTGCTACGTCGCGCGCCGCGAGTCGTCGCGACGCATCACGATCTTCGGCACGACCGCGCTGGCGGTGGGCACCGCGCTGACCCTTGTCGGCGCTGGCCGCCGGATCCCTGTGGGCGTTCATCGCAGCAGCCGTGGTCGCCGGCGCGGGTTTCGGCACGGCGTTCCTCGGCATCATGCGCTCGATCACGCCAGCCGTCGGTCCGCACGAGCGCGGCGAGCTGTTCGCTGCCGTGTTCGTCGTCAGCTACGTGGCGTTCGGCATCCCTGCGGTGGCTGCCGGCATCGCTGCGCCGCACATCGGCCTGGCCACCACGACGTACCTGTATGGCGGCCTGGTCGTCGTGCTGTCAGCGCTGGCGGGAGCGCTGCGAAAGTTCGGATCGACTGACTAGCTACTCGTCGTCTTCGAGGCGGAAGCCCAGCTTCATCGTGACCTGGTAGTGGGACACGGACGTGTCGGTGACCTGTCCGCGGATGTCGGTGACCTCGAACCAGTCGAGGTGGCGCAGGGTCTTGCCGGCCCGCTTGATGCCGTTGTCGACGGCTTCGGTGATGCCGTCGGGAGAGGTGCCGACGATCTCGGTCACGCGGTATGTGCGATCAGTCATGTCCCGAGCGTACGACCCCCGCCGGCGTCGCGCCGAGGGACCTCGAAGCCGATCACGCAGACGGGCGTACGCGACGTAGAGTGGAGGTGTGCCCACCGAACCGCGGAAGCAGCAGGTCTTCTCGATCACGACTGCGGCCGAGTCCCAGAGCGCCGATCGCGGTCGACGCGAGCGTCGCTATGCGATCTCGATGGGCATCCGGACGCTCTGCTTCGTCGGCGGCGTCATCGTGCTGACGGCCGTGCCGTCGCCCTGGTCGCGCCTGGGCTGGATCCTGTTCGTCGGCGCGGTGTTCCTGCCCTACACGTCCGTGGTGCTGGCCAACGCCGGCGTACGCAAGAAGGGTGCCGGCCCGTCGCCGTTCGGCCCCGAGGCAAGGGCGAGCTCGAACCCCCGACCGCACCCAAGCTCGACAGTGAGTGACGTCCTGACCTGCTCGGCCAAGGGATGCACGGCCGAGGCGACGCATCAGGTGCTCTGGAACAACCCCAAGATCCACACGCCTGACCGGCGCAAGATCTGGCTCGCGTGCGACGAGCACGAGGAGTCGCTGCGGGCGTTCCTCTCCGCGCGAGGCTTCTGGAAAGAGACCGTCAGCGCGGTCTAGCCGCCGATGGAGGACATCGGGCGGGACGACTGCAGGAAGCTCGGGTCGTCGATGCCGTGACCGGGCAGCTTGGTCATCATCGCGGCCGCCCAGCGGCTGGCGATCTCCTCGTCGGAGGCACCCGTACGCAACGCGGACCGCAGGTCGGACTCCTCGCGGGCGAACAGGCAGTTGAGGATCTGGCCGTCGGCCGTCAGGCGTACGCGGTTGCAGTCGCCGCAGAACGGCCTGGTGACCGAGCCGATGATGCCGACCGTGTGCGGCCCGTCGTCGACCAGGAACTTCTCGGCCGGCGCCGAGCCGCGGCCGTCGAGGCCGGTCAGCCGGAAGTGCTCGCCGAGCAGCGTCAGCGTCTCGTCGGCGGTGACCATCGCCTCGCGGTTCCAGCCGTGCTGGGCGTCGAGCGGCATCTGCTCGATGAAGCGCAGCTCGTAGTCGTGCTTCATGCACCAACGCAGCAGGTCAGGCGCCTCGGCGTCGTTGATGCCGCGCAGCAGCACGGCGTTGACCTTGACCGGCGCCAGCCCGGCCTCGCGGGCAGCGGCGAGGCCGTCGATCACGTCGTGGAGCCGGTTGCGGCGGGTGATCGTCTCGAACGTCGCCGGGTCGGTCGTGTCGAGGCTGATGTTGACCCGGTCGAGGCCGGCCGCGGCCAGCGCCTTGGCGGTGTGCTTGAGGCCCAGGCCGTTGGACGTCATGGCCGTGCGCGGCTGGGAGGGCAGCGCCTTGGTCGCGGCGACGAGCTCGGGCAGGCTGCGGCGCAGCAGCGGCTCTCCCCCGGTGAACCGCACGTCGCGGATGCCGAGGATCTCGACACCGATGCCGATCAGGCGCATCAGCTCAGCGTCGGTGAGCGTGTCCTCGGTCGGCATCCAGTCGAGGCCTTCGGCGGGCATGCAGTACTGGCACCTGAGGTTGCAGCGATCGGTCAGCGACACGCGCAGGTCTGTGGCGACCCGGCCGTGTGTGTCGATGAGCTGCATGGGTCCATCCTAGGTGCGGGCGGCGAACCCGGCGGACCCGCAGTTGACCTGCACAACTACCGTCGTCTTGTGTACCGCTTCCTGCTGAGCGCGCGGTGGATCGGATTCGCGGTCTTCGTCATCGTGCTCGCCGCCGTCTGCACCCGTCTCGGGTTCTGGCAGATCCATCGGCTCGAGCACCGGCTCGACCAGAACAAGATCATCACGACCCACCTCAAGGCAGAGCCCGTCGAGCTGACGCAGGCGCTCAAGCCCGGCGACGAGGTCGACGACGCGAGCGAGTTCACCCGCGTACGCGCGACCGGTACGTACGACGTCGAGCACCAGGTCACGGTCAAGTTCACGACCCGTGACGGCGCACCGGGCGTCGACGTCGTCACGCCGTTCGTGCTCTCGTCCGGCCAGGCCGTGCTGGTCGACCGCGGCTGGCAGGAGTCCGAGAACACCGTGGCGCGCCCTGACGTGCCCTGCTCCCCCGTCGGGCGAGGTCACGATCACCGGGTGGCTGCGCCAGAACAACGGCGCCGGCGGCGAGGCCATACGCCCCATCAAGGGACAGATCAGAGCCATCTCCAGCGTCGGCTTCGCGAAGTCCGTGCCGTACGAGCTGCTCGGCGGCTACCTCAACCTGCGCTCGGAGGACCCGCCGCCGACCAAGAAGCTCGCCGCCGAGCCGGAGCCCGAGCGGGGCCAGGGTCCGCACTTCTTCTACGCGTTGCAGTGGTGGTTCTTCGCGCTGCTCGCGGTCGTCGGCTACTTCTGGTTCGCCAGGTCCGAGGCCAAGGAGCGCCGCAACCCCACCCGCATCGACGGATTCGCGAGCCCGAGCGCGTTGCCGACCGGTCCTTGAGCTGTGCGCGGTGAACGTCAGGCCAGGCTGACGAGGTCGGCGTAGTCCTCGGACCAGTGGTCCTCGTCGCCGTCGGGCAGCAGCAGCACGCGGTCGGGCTCGAGCGCCAGGACCGCGCCCTCGTCGTGCGAGACGAGCACGATGGCGCCCTCGTACGTACGAATGGCCCGCAGGACCTCTTCGCGCGACGCGGGGTCGAGGTTGTTGGTCGGCTCGTCGAGCAGCAGCACGTTGGCGCTCGACACGATCAGGCTGGCGAGGGCCAGACGGGTCTTCTCGCCGCCTGACAGCACGCCTGCGGGCTTGGAGGTGTCGTCGCCGCTGAACAGGAACGAGCCGAGCACGCTGCGCGCCTCGGTGTCGGTGAGCTGCGGCGCCTGGGCCTGCATGTTCTCCAGCACCGTGCGCGAGGTGTCGAGCGTCTCGTGCTCCTGCGCGAAGTAGCCGATCTTGAGCCCGTGGCCCGGCTGGATCTCGCCGGTGTCGGGCTCGAGCGTGCCGGCGAGCATGCGCAGCAGCGTGGTCTTGCCGGCGCCGTTGAGGCCGAGCACGACGACGCGGCTGCCCTTGTCGATCGCCAGGTCGACGTCGGTGAAGATCTCCAGCGATCCGTACGACTTGGAGAGTCCCTCGGCCATCAGCGGCGTCTTGCCGCACGGCGCAGGCTTGGGGAACTTGATGTTCGCGACCTTGTCGACGACGCGCTCACCCTCGAGGCCGGCGACGAGCTGCTCGGCGCGACGCAGCATCTGCTGAGCTGTCGCGGCCTTGGACGCCTTGGCGCGGAACTTGTTGGCCTGGCTGGTCAGCTGGTCGGCCTTCTTGACCGCGATCGCCCGCTCGCGCTTGCGGCGGTGCTCGTCGGCCTCGCGCTGCTTGACGTACGACTTCCAGCCCATGTTGTAGATGTCGATCGTGGCGCGGTTGGCGTCGAGGTAGAGGACCTTGTTGACGGTCTCCTCGATCAGCTCGACGTCGTGGCTGATGATCACCAGGCCGCCGCTGAAGTTCTTGAGGAACCCGCGCAGCCAGACGACCGAGTCGGCGTCGAGGTGGTTGGTCGGCTCGTCGAGCAGCAGCGTCTCGGCGTCGGAGAACAGGATGCGGGCGAGCTCGATGCGGCGGCGCTGACCACCCGAGAGCGTCGACAGCGGCTGCTCGAGCACCCGGTCGGGCAGGCCGAGCGCGTGCGCGATCGTCGCGGCCTCGGACTCCGCGGCATACCCGCCGCCGGCGCCGAAGACCGTGTCGGCGCGTGTGTAGGCCTTCATGGCCTTCTCGGCGATCGCCGGGTCGGGCGAGCCCATGTCGATCTCGGCCTTGCGCATCGCCGTCAGCGCCTCGTCGAGCCCGCGGGCGCCGAGGATGCGGTCGCGCGCGGTGGTCTCGAGGTCGCCGGACTTGGGGTCCTGCGGGAGGTAGCCGATCTTGCCGGTCGACGTGATCGAGCCCTCGGCGGGCTGGCCGTCGCCGGACAGCATGCGCGTCAGGGTCGTCTTGCCGGCGCCGTTGCGGCCGACGAGGCCGATCTTGTCGCCCTTGTCGACGCGGAAGGAGACGTCGGACATCAGGACGCGCGCGCCGAAGCGCAGCTCCACATTGGAGACGGTGAGCATGGGATGACTTTCAGATCAGGGTGTGCGAAAAGGCCGGCGTACGTACGCCGGTCTCATTCCCGCTGATGAAAGTTCACCGACCCAGTCTACGGGCTCCACGAACGCCTGCCGTCAGACCGATCGCTGACGTGTGCGTTCACGTCACGCACCGTCGTGGCGGAGTCAGCTCACGAGGTTTCGTCATCAGGCGGCTTCGGCGTGACTCGCTCAACCTGGCTGCAGCGCGATTCGCCGAGCGCGAATCGACTCAACCAATGTTGAAGCCGAGGGCTCGCAGCATCTCGCGGCCGTCGTCGGTGATCTTGTCGGGGCCCCACGGCGGCATCCAGACCCATTCGATCCGGAAGTCGTTGACGATGCCGTCGAGGGCAGCGCGGGTCTGGTCCTCGATGACGTCGGTCAGCGGGCAGGCCGCCGAGGTCAGCGTCATCGAGAGCACCGTGTTGCTGTGCTCGTCGACGTCCGCGCCGTAGACGAGGCCGAGGTCGACGACGTTGATGCCGAGCTCGGGGTCGACGACGTCCTTCATGGCCTCGAGGACGTCTTCCTTGGTCGTGCCGCCCTTGGGGGCGCAGCTCGACGTCGGGCAGGTCGCTGTGGTCAGTGGTCATTTCGGGTCTCCCGTGGTTTGAAGATGTGGTGACGAGCGCCTGCGAGACGGCGTCCTTCCAGGCCATCCAGCCCAGCAGCGCGCACTTGATGCGGCCGGGGAACTGGGCGACGCCGGCGAACGCGATGCCGTCCTCGAGGATCTCCTCGTCGGGCTCGATCTTGCCCTTGCCGTGCATGAGGGTGTTGAACTCGTCGAGGATCGCCATGCCGTCCTCGACGCTCTTGCCGACGATCAGGTCGTTGAGCACCGAGGTCGATGCCTGGCTGATCGAGCAGCCCTGAGCGGCATACGAGACGTCCGAGACGGTGTTGCCGTCGAGGTGCACCCGCAGGGTGATCTCGTCGCCGCAGGTGGGGTTGACGTGGTGCACCTCGGCCTCGAAGGGCTCGCGCAGTCCGGCGCCGTGGGGTCGCTTGTAGTGGTCCAGGATGATCTCCTGGTAGAGCGAGTCCACGTTCATCGCGTCAGTCATGCTCACCTCCGCTGCGCCGTCACGAGAAGTACTTCTTCGTATGGTGCAACGCCTCGACCAGCGCATCAATTTCCTGCGTCGTCGTGTAGAGGTAGAACGACGCGCGCGTCGTCGACTGCACACCGAAGCGCTGGTGCGCCGGCTTGGCGCAGTGGTGGCCCGCGCGTACGGCGACGCCGCGCGAGTCGAGCAGCTGCGAGACGTCGTGCGGGTGGATGTCGCCGAGCGTGAAGCTGATCGCTCCCCCGCGGTCGACGGCTTCCTTGGGACCGACGATCGTGAGTCCGTCGATCTCCTGCAGGGCACCCAGCGCGTACGCCGTGATGGCCTGCTCGTGCGCGGCGATGTTGTCCATGCCGATCGCCGAGAGGTAGTCGACCGCTGCACCGAGTCCGACCGACTGCGCGATCGGCGGCGTGCCGGCCTCGAAGCGTGCCGGCGGCGGGGCGTACGTCGACGGCGCCATCGTGACGGTCTCGATCATCTCGCCGCCACCGAGGAACGGCGGCAGCTCGGCGAGCAGGTCGTAGCGGCCCCAGAGCACGCCGATGCCGGTCGGGCCGACCATCTTGTGGCCCGTGAACGCGACGAAGTCGGCACCGAGCGCGGCGACGTCGACCGGCAGCTGCGGGACGGCCTGCGACGCGTCGACGACGACCAGCGCGCCGACCGAGTGCGCCTTGGCGATGATCGTCTCGAGCGGGTTGATCGTGCCGAGCATGTTGGACACCCAGGCGACCGAGACGACCGCGGTCTGCTCGGTGATGAGCTGGTCGATGTCGTCGAGGTCGAGGCGGCCCTCGTCCGTGACGCCGAACCACCGCAGGCGTCGCGCCCGTGCGCTGGCTCAGCTGCTGCCACGGCACGATGTTGGAGTGGTGCTCCATCTCGGTGATGACGATCTCGTGGTCCTGGCCGACGCGACCTGAGTCGCCCAGCACGCGGGCCACGAGGTTGAGCGCCTCGGAGGCGTTCTTGGCGAACACGACCTCGTCGCGGCTCGGCGCGCCGATGAACGCGGCGACCTTGTCGCGGCCCAGCTCGAACGCCGCACTGGCCTCGGCACCGAGCTGGTGCATCGCGCGGGCGACGTTGGCGTTGTGCTGCCGGTAGTGGTCGTCGATCGCGTCGATGACCTGCACCGGCTTCTGCGAGGTGTTGGCGCTGTCGAGGTAGACCAGCGGGAAGTCGCCGGCCAGGCGACGCCCCAGGATCGGGAAGTCCTCCCTGATCCTGGCGACGTCGTACGTCTGGGTTCCCTCGACGATCGTCATGCCTGAGCCGCGGCCTTCACGTACTTGTCGTAGCCCTCGGCCTCGAGCTGGTCGGCGAGCTCGCGGCCGCCGCTCTCGGCGAGACGTCCCGCGACGAACACGTGGACGTAGTCGGGCTTGATGTACTGCAGGATGCGCGTGTAGTGCGTGATCAGCAGGACGCCGCGGTCACCCTGGGTGCTGTAGCGGTTGACGCCGTCGGAGACGACCCGCAGCGCGTCGATGTCGAGGCCCGAGTCGGTCTCGTCGAGCACGGCGAACTTGGGGTTGAGCAGCTCGAGCTGGGCGATCTCGTGGCGCTTCTTCTCGCCGCCGGAGAATCCCTCGTTGACGCTGCGCTGCGCGAACTCCTTGTCGAGCGTGACCCGCTCGAGCGCCTCGTTGACGTCCTTGACCCACGTGCGGAGCTTGGGCGCTTCGCCGTCGATCGCGGTCTTGGCCGTACGCAGGAAGTTGGCGACCGAGACGCCGGGAACCTCGACGGGGTACTGCATCGCGAGGAACAGGCCGGCGCGGGCGCGCTGGTCGACCGTCATCGAGAGGATGTCGACGCCGTCGAGCGTCACCGAACCGCTCGTGACGTCGTACTTGGGGTGGCCGGCGATCGAGTAGGCCAGCGTCGACTTGCCGGAGCCGTTGGGGCCCATGATGGCGTGGACCTCGCCGGAGTTGACCGTGAGGTCGACGCCTTTGAGGATCTCCTTGTCGCCTTCCTCGGTCTTGACCGAGACGTGAAGGTCCTTGATCTCAAGGGTGGACATGTGCTTCAGCTCCTGGGTGAGAGGTCGACCATGACGGTGTCCCCCTCGATCTGGGTGGGGTAGGTGGGTACGGGTTCGGTGGCGGGGAGGTTGACCGGCTTGCCGGTGCGGACGTCGAAGCGGGATCCGTGCAGCCAGCACTCGATCTCGCAGCCCTCGACCTCGCCCTCCGACAGCGGGATCGACGCGTGCGAGCACTCGTCGCGCAGCGCGTAGACGTCGTCGCCGTCGCGCACGCAGGGCGACCTCCTCGCCGTCGATCTCGACGGCGAGCACGCCTCCCTTGGGTACGTCGGCCAGTGCTGCCGCAGCGACGAAGCGTCATGCGAGGCGTCCTACGTGCTCGGCCAGCTCCTCCTCGATGGAGGCGACCAGGCGCTCCTGCAGGGACGGCACGCCGATGCGGCGGATGATGTCGTTGAAGAAGCCGTGCACGACGAGTCGACGGGCTTCCTCCTCCTCGATGCCGCGGCTCTGCAGGTAGAACAGGTGCTCGTCGTCGAACCGGCCGGTCGTGGACGCGTGACCCGCGCCCTCGATGTCACCGGTCTCGATCTCGAGGTTGGGCACCGAGTCGGCCGTGGCGCCGTCGGTCAGCACGAGGTTGTCGTTGCTCTCGTACGTCAGGATGCCCTGGGCTTCCTTGCGGATCAGGACGTTGCCGATCCAGACCGTGTGGGCGTCCTTGCCCTGGAGCGCGCCCTTGTACTCGACGTTGCTCTTGGTGCGCGGTGCCGTGTGGTCGACGAACAGGCGGTGCTCGATGTGCTGGCCGGCGTCGGCGAAGTAGACGCCGAGCATCTCGACGCTGCCGCCGGTGCCGATGTAGTCCGCCGAGGTGCTGGCGCGTACGACGTCGCCGCCGAGCGAGACCGCGATGTGGCGGAGCTCGGCGTCGCGGCCGACCCGGGCGTGCTGGGTGACGACGTGGACGCTGTCGTCGTTCCAGTCCTGGATCGTCACGAACGTCAGCTGGGCGCCGTCCTCGAGGACGACCTCGATGTTCTCGGCCCAGGTCGCCGAGCCGTCGTAGTCGACGACGACGACGGCCTTGGAGAACTGTCCGGCGCGTACGAGCAGGTGCCCGGCGGCGGCCTTGTCGAGGCTCTCACCGTGCAGGCGGATCGTGGTGGGCTCGTCGACGACCGTGTTGGCCGGGATCGTCACCTCGAAGACCGACTGAGCGGCCTCCCAGGCGCGGGCCGAGACGCGGTCGACGGGCACGTAGCCCGAAGCGCCACGAGCGGAGTCGGCTGCGGGCACGGAGACCGCGGTGACGCCCTCAGCTGCGTCGACCTCGACCTTGAAGTCGTCGCCGTCGAGCGGGGTGTCCTGGTGCAGGCCGCGGAGGCGCTTGAGCGGGGTGAATCGCCAGATCTCCTCGAGGCCCGACGGGACCGCGTGGTCCTCGACGTTGAACGACCCCTCGGGGTGCAGGTGGGATTCGACCGGCGAGAGCTCGAGTGCTTCGGCGACGGTTTGCGTGGCGGTCAACCGACAGCCCCTTCCATTTGCAGTTCGATCAGGCGGTTGAGCTCGAGGGCGTACTCCATCGGCAGCTCGCGCGCGATGGGCTCGACGAAGCCGCGGACGATCATCGCCATGGCCTCGTCCTCCTCCATGCCGCGCGACATGAAGTAGAAGAGCTGGTCGTCGCTGAGCTTGGAGACGGTGGCCTCGTGGCCGAGCGTCACGTCGTCCTCGCGGACGTCGACGTACGGGTAGGTGTCCGAGCGGCTGATCTGGTCGACCAGCAGCGCGTCGCACTTGACCGTGCTGGCCGAGCCCTCGGCGCCCTCGAGCACCTGCAGGAGGCCACGGTAGGACGTACGTCCGCCGCCACGGGCGACCGACTTGCTCAGGATCGAGCTCGACGTGTTGGGCGCGGCGTGGACCATCTTGGCGCCGGCGTCCTGGTGCTGGCCCTCGCCGGCGAACGCGATCGACAGCGTCTCGCCGCGTGCGTGCTCACCCATGAGGTAGACGGCGGGGTACTTCATCGTGACCTTGGAGCCGATGTTGCCGTCGACCCACTCCATCGTGGCGCCCTCTTCGCAGACGGCGCGCTTGGTCACGAGGTTGTAGACGTTGTTGGACCAGTTCTGGATCGTCGTGTAGCGGACGCGGGCGCCCTTCTTGACGATGATCTCGACGACCGCGGAGTGCAGCGAGTCGCTGGAGTAGATCGGCGCCGTGCAGCCCTCGACGTAGTGCACGTACGAGTCCTCGTCGGCGATGATCAGCGTGCGCTCGAACTGGCCCATGTTCTCGGTGTTGATGCGGAAGTAGGCCTGCAGCGGGATGTCGACGTGGACGCCCTTGGGCACGTAGATGAACGAGCCGCCGGACCACACGGCGGAGTTGAGCGCGGAGAACTTGTTGTCGCCGACCGGGATGATCGTCGCGAAGTACTCCTTGAACAGCTCGGGGTGCTCCTTGAGCGCCGTGTCGGTGTCGAGGAACAGGACGCCCTGCTCCTCGAGGTCCTCACGGATCGAGTGGTAGACGACCTCGGACTCGTACTGAGCGGCGACACCCGACACGAGGCGCTGCTTCTCGGCCTCGGGGATGCCGAGGCGGTCGTACGTGTTCTTGATGTCCTCGGGCAGGTCGTCCCACGTGGCGGCCTGCTTCTCGGTGGACCGCACGAAGTACTTGATGTTGTCGAAGTCGATGCCGTCGAGGTCGGCGCCCCAGGTCGGCATGGGCTTGCGGCCGAACAGCTTGAGGCCCTTGAGGCGCAGGTCGAGCATCCACTCGGGCTCGGACTTGAGCGCCGAGATGTTGCGGACGACGTCCTCGCTCAGTCCGCGCTTGGACGTGGCGCCGGCGTCGTTCTTGTCGGACCAGCCGAACTCGTAGCGGCCGACATCCTTGAGGCCTGGGTTGGCCTCTTCGATGGCATTGGGTGCGTTGGTCTCTGACGTGGTCGTCATGAGGGCAACCTCTCTGCTTCGGTGGTCTTGGGCAGGTGGGTCGTGCAGACACCGTCGCCATGGGCGATCGTGGCGAGTCGCTGCACGTGGGTGCCGAGGAGACGCGCGAACATCTCGGTCTCGGCCTCGCACATCTGGGGGAACTCCTCGGCCACGTGGGCGACCGGGCAGTGGTGCTGGCACATCTGGGTGCCGGCGGGGGTGGAGCCGACCGACGCGGCGTAGCCGTCCGCGCTGAGCGCCTCGGCGAGCACGCTGCGGGCGCTCATCCGGGTCGGCCATGGCCAGCAGCGGGCGGTAGCGGTCCTCGGTGTCGGCCAGCCGGTGGCGGGCGAACGCCATGACGGCGTCGTCTCCCCCGGTCGCGGCGAGGTAGCGCAGCGCGCCGGCGGCCAGCACGTCGTACTGCGTGAGCGAAGTGGTCGCGCCCGGCATCGGTGATGACGAAGACCTTGGCCGGCCGGCCACGGCCGCGCTGGCCGGTGACCCGCTGGTCGCGCGTCTCGAGCACGCCGTCGGCCAGGAGCTGGTCGAGGTGGCGGCGTACGGCGGCGGGCGTCAGGTGCAGCTGGACCGCGAGGTCGGCAGCCGTCGACGGGCCGTTCTGGAGGATCGTGGTGGCCACGCGCTCCCGGGTCGGAGCGTCGTCAACCACCGACGCGTCGTCCGAACCGGTGTATTTCACAAGACAAGTGTGCCTTTATTCACCAAGGCGATACAACGAAGGTGAACCTAACCCCGCTGTGAGGTCCTATACGTTGCCTTTCATGAGTGAGCATCCCTCGATAGCCCGCTTCCGCGCTGAGCTCTCCAGCCGTGGCGGCACCGGCCGGATCGTCGTCCTGCCCGACTCCGTGCACACGGCGGCGCTGGCGGCTGAGGCGCTCGGCTGCGAGGTCGGCGCGATCGCCAACAGCCTGCTCTTCGCCGCTCGACCGGCGCGACGGGCCGGTCCTGGTCCTCACCTCCGGAGCGCACCGCGTCGACACCGAGAAGGTCGCGGCCTCGATCGACGTCCTCGCCCTCAAGCGGGCCAAGCCGGAGTTCGTCCGCGAGCACACCGGCCAGGTCATCGGCGGCGTGTCGCCCATCGCTCACCCGGCGCAGATCCGCACGTTCCTCGACCCGCGCTGCAGGCGTACGACGAGATCTGGGCCGCCGCCGGCCATCCCGCCGCCGTGTTCTCCACGACGTACGACGAGCTGCGCGCGATGACCGGTGCGCAGGAGATCGCCGTCAACTGACGGCACCCCGCCATAGAGTGATCTCATGGCGAGTGATGCGGTCGAGATCGAGGCCGGCGGGCGCAGCGTCCGGGTCTCGAGTCCCACCAGGGTGATCTACGAGGCGACCGACTTCTCCGCCGAGGTGACCAAGCTGATGGTCGCGGAGTACTACGTCGCGGTCGAGGACGGGCTCATGCGCGCGCTGCGCGACCGGCCGGTTGCGCTGGAGCGCTGGCCCAAGGGCGTGCGCGAGGGCATGGTCATGTCGACACGGGCCGACAGCCACGGCGACGCGTTCTACCAGAAGCGGATGATGCGCGGCGCTCCCCCGTACGTCGAGAGCACGCCGCATCCTGTTCCCGTCGGGGCGCATCGCCGACGAGATCTGCATGACCGAGATCGCCACGGCCGCCTGGGCGGCCCACATGGGCGCCATCACGTTCCACCCGTGGCCGACGCGGCGCGACGACAACGACCGGCCCGACGAGCTGCGCATCGACCTCGATCCGTTCGGGTCCGCGACGTTCGGTGACGCCGTACGCATCGCTGGTGTCGCACGGGAGCTGTTCGACGAGCTCGGCATCCGGGCGTTCCCCAAGACCAGTGGCAAGCGCGGCATCCACGTCTACGTACGCATCGAGCCCTCGTGGACGTTCACCGACGTCCGGCATGCCGCGATCGCGTTCGCCGCGAGCTCGAGAAGCGTACGCACGGGGTCACCACGGCGTGGTGGAAGGAGGAGCGCGAGAACAACGTGTTCGTCGACTTCAACCAGAACTGCCGCGACCGCACGATCGCCTCGGCCTACAGCCTGCGGCCCGCGCCCGGCGCGACCGTCTCGACACCGGTGACGTGGGACGAGCTGGCGACCGCTCGACGACCCGCGGGTGTTCACGCTGCACACCGTGCCTGACCGGCTGGCCTCTCAGGGCGACGCCTGGGCCGAGATCGACGACGTGCACCACTCGCTGGCCCGCTCCTCGACCTCTGGGACGCCGATCCGGTCGAGATGCCGTATCCGCCGGAGTACCCGAAGATGCCGGGCGAGCCCAAGCGCGTACAGCCGAGCAAGAGACACCCGGAACAAGAAGAGTCGTACCGAGGAAGCCATGATCACCCAGCACGTCGTCTCGTACGGCGACGACGTCATGCTGACCCGGCTGCCCGCCGGGCGCGCCGAGGGCTTCGTCTGGTTGTCGTTCGTCGCTGCGCGGCATCGAGCTGTCCGACCGGGCCCGAGGAGATGTGGCGCTCCGCGACCACGTCGAGCTCACCTGGCTCGACGGATCGGCTGCAGATGTCGTCTCCAGCGGCGTGACAGCGGCGACGAGACGCTGCACCTGTTCCACATCGTCGTCCGCGATGCCGGCTACGACACGCCTGACGATCAGATACGTCGAAGACGGGCAGGCCATCGGCAGCGAGAACGTCGCCCTGCCGGCTGGGCATGCTGTCTGACCTCCGCCGTGACAGCGGATCCTGTGACGATTCACGGGGGCCGCACAGGCAGCTTCCGGGTCGTCTGCCTACAGTGGGCTGGTGGACCCGACGCCAGCGCGGATGGACCTCGGACGCCTCATCGAGCGGGCCGACGGCGACTTCGCCTCCCAGGACGCACAGCAGCTCCGCCAGGACTTCACCCGCTTCATGATGCGCTACAAGTTCGGCATGGAGGAGATCGTCACCAAGCTGTCGATCCTGCGCGACGAGTTCGCCCACCTGCACGACACCAACCCGATCGAGCACGTCTCGTCCCGGCTCAAGAACCCCGAGTCGATCGTCGAGAAGATGGGCCGCAAGCAGTGCGAGCCGACGTTCGAGTCGATCGCCGAGCGGATCACCGACATCGCCGGCGTACGCGTGACGTGCAGCTTCGTGTCGGACGTCTACACGATCTTCGACCTGCTGACCGGCCAGTCGGACGTACGCGTCGTCGAGGTGCGCGACTACATCAAGACGCCGAAGCCCAACGGCTATCGCAGCCTGCACGCGTTGGTCGAGGTGCCGGTCTTCCTCAGCGACGGCGAGGTGCCGGTGCTGGTCGAGGTGCAGATGCGGACGATCGCGATGGACTTCTGGGCGAGCCTCGAGCACAAGATCCACTACAAGTACCGCGAGGACGTGCCCCAGTCGCTTCTCGACGGCCTCAAGGAAGCGGCCGAGACCGCCGGTGAGCTCGACGCGACGATGGAGCGGCTGCACACCGAGGTCAAGACCGCGGGCGAGCTGCCCAGGCCCTCAAGGACGAGCTGAGCAACACACCGACGCCGTGCCCGACGAGCAGCTCATCGAGCGGCTGCGCCGCCTCAGCAGCTGACCCGGCTGGTCTCGATACGGCTCGGCCGCAGGCGGCCTCCTCTAGTCGACCGGCGGGGGTGCCTCAGAGGATCTGGCTCAGGTCGTACTTCGCGACCTCTTCGAGCTGCTCGTACGTGCAGGACTTCGGCTCGCGGTCGGGGCGCCAGCGCTTGAACTGCGCCGTGTGGCGGAACCGGGCACCGTCGCCGACGCCCTCCATGTGCTCGTAGCCGACCTCCGCGACGCGGGTCGGGAGCGAGCGTCACGAACGACAGGTCCTTGGTGCCGGACCAGCGGCTCTGGCCGCCGGGCAGCCGCGAACCGGCCTGGGCCTCGGCGTCCTGCCACTTGCCCCACGGGTGCTCGGAGGTGTCGACGATCAGCGGCTCGAGCTCCGCGATCAGCTCCGCCCGGCGCGACTCGGTGAACGAGGCGGCGACACCGACGTGCTGGAGCTGGCCGTCGTCGGCGTAGAGGCCGAGCAGCATCGACCCCAGCAACGGACGCTCGGCGTCGACGTCTTGTGCAGCCGATAGCCGGCCACCACGACGTCGGCCGTGCGGGCGTGCTTGACCTTGAGCATCGTGCGGCCGTTGGGCGCTAGGGCTTGGCGAGCGCCTTGGCGACGACGCCGTCGAGCCCGGCGCCCTCGAAGATGCCGAACCACTCCTCCGCCTCGGCCGCATCGGTCGTCGTTCGCGTGACATGGATCGGGTCGGCGCCGGCCAGCGCCTCCTCGAGCCGCGGACCGGCGTACGGAGAACGGCTCGTCGAGGAAGACTCACCGTCGAGCGCCAGCAGGTCGAACGCGACGAACGACGCCGGCGTGCGCTCGGCCAGCGTCGCGACGCGGGACGCCGCCGGGTGGATGCGCTGCGACAGCGCGTCGAAGTCGAGTCGCCCGTCGATCGCGATGAAGATCTCGCCGTCGAGCACGCACCGGTCGGGCGTCTGGCCTTGATCGCCTCGACCACTCGGGGAAGTAGCGCGTCAGCGGTTTGGTCGAGCGGCTCGCCAGCTCGACCTCGTCGCCGTCGCGGAACACGATGCACCGGAAGCCGTCCCACTTGGGCTCGTAGGACAGGCCGCCCTCGACCGAGTCCGCAGCCGGAACACCCTTGACCGACTTCGCCAGCATGGGTTGGAGCGGGGGCATGACGGGGAGATCCATGACCGACAGCCTAGAGGCCGGCGCCCGACAGCCGACACCTACACTGATCAGGTGAATCAGCCCGCCGTCGAGGTCGTCGATCTCGTCATGCGATACGGCTCGGTGACCGCGGTCGACGGGCTCACCCTGACCGTCGAGCCGGGCACCGTGACGGCGATCCTGGGGCCCAACGGCGCCGGCAAGACCACGACGATCGAGACCTGCGAGGGCTTCCGCACGCCCCAGACCGGCACGGTCCGCGTGCTGGGCCTCGACCCCATCGCCGACGGCCGCAAGCTCAAGCCCCGCGTCGGCGTCATGCTCCAGTCCGGCGGCGCATGGTCGGGCGCCCGGGCGTACGAGATGCTGCGCCACATCGCCTCGCTGCACGCGCACCCGCTCGACGTCGACGAGCTGATCGAGCGGCTCGGGATGCAGGGCTATGGCTCGACGCCCTTCCGCCGGCTCTCCGGCGGCCAGCAGCAGCGACTCAGCCTCGCGATGGCGATCGTCGGCCGCCCCGAGCTGCTGTTCCTCGACGAGCCCACCGCAGGCCTCGACCCGCAGGCCCGCCACGCCACCTGGGACCTCGTCACCGAGCTGCGCGACAGCGGCGTCACGACGGTCCTGACGACGCACTTCATGGACGAGGCCGAGACGCTGTCCGACCAGGTGCACATCGTCGACGAGGGCCGGGTCATCGCCTCCGGCACGCCGCAGGCGCTCGCCGTCGTCGGGCGCCAAGAACACCGTACGTTTCACCGCCCGCGCCGGCCTCGACGTCGAGAACCTGATGCACGCGCTCCCCCACGACACCAAGGTCGACGAGGTGAGCCCCGGCGCGTACGTCATCGCCGGCGACGTCGACCCGGCTCTGCTGGCGACGCTGTCGGCCTGGTGCGCCGGCGAGGGCGTGCTGACCGAGTCCGTGCTCGTCGAGCGGCAGACCCTCGAGGACCGGTTCCTCGAGCTGACCGGCAAGGCCCTGCGATGACGCACCTGGACCTCTCCCCCATGCCCGGCGCCGCGGCCACGCCCGGCGATGCTGCGCTCGCAGGTCGCGATGGAGCTGCGCCTGCTGTCGCGCAACGGCGAGCAGCTGCTGCTGACGCTCGTCATCCCGCTGATGCTCCTCGTGCTCGGCACCCGCTCCAACGACGTCGTCGACCTCGGCGCCGGCCGGCCCATCGACATCATCACGCCCGGCATCCTCGCCCTGGCGGTGCTGTCGACGTCGTTCACGTCGCTCGCCATCGCGACCGGATTCGAGCGGCGCTACGGCGTCATCAAGCGGCTCGGCGCCTCGCCGCTGCCACGATGGGGCCTGATGCTCGGCAAGATCGGCGCGATCGCGGTCGTCGAGATCGCCCAGCTCACGCTGCTGTCGGTCGTCGGCCTGCTGCTCGGCTGGGACCCGCACGGTGGCCTGACGGCGTTCGCCCAGATGGTCCTGCTCGCCGTGCTCGGCACGGCGGCGTTCGGCTCGCTCGGCCTGCTGATCGCCGGCACGCTGCGCGCCGAGGCGACGCTCGCGGTCGCCAACCTCGTCTACGTCCTGCTGCTCGTCGGCGGCGGCCTGCTCGTGCCGCTGAGCCGCTATCCCGGAGGCGGCGCGCCACGTCCTCCAGCTGCTGCCGTCCGGCGCGCTCGGGCCAGGGCCTGCGCGACACCTTCGCCGGGCACGGTCCCGGCGCCTTCTCCATCGTGGTGCTGATCGTGTGGGCCGTGTGCTGCGGCCTCGGAGTCTCAAGGACGTTCAAGTGGGAGTGACAGCAAGCCTGCGGGCACCGGACGCAGTCGACGTCGAGCGGTGGGCCTGGGCGGCCGTCGTCGCCAACATCGTGATCGTCCTGACCGGCGGCCTCGTACGCCTGACCGGCTCGGGCCTCGGCTGCCCGACGTGGCCGCAGTGCACCGACAGCTCGTTCGTGCCGCATCGCGCGCTCGGCGTGCACGGCGTCATCGAGTTCGGCAACCGCATGCTGACGTACGTGCTGATCGCGGTCGTCATCGCGACCTTCGTCGCGGTGTGGCGCTGGGCCGGCACGACCCGCGAGCTGCGCCGGCTCGCCGCGCTCATCGCGCTCGGCGTCCCGTTCCAGGGCGTCATCGGCGGCATCACGGTGCTGACCGACCTCAACCCGTGGGTCGTGTCGCTGCACATGATCCTGTCGATGCTGCTCGTCGCGGCGTCGATGCTGCTGGTCGTCCGCGTCCGCGGCGTGGCCACCAGCTCGGCTCGCCCGCGTACGCCAAGCCGGTCGTCCTCGCCACGTACGTCGTCCTGTGGGTCGTCGTCTACCTCGGCACCATGGTCACGGGCGCCGGGCCCCACGCCGGCGACGCCGACGCGCCGCGCAACGGCCTCGACCCGCACGTCATGAGCCACGTGCACGCGGCGAGCGTCTACGTGCTCGTCGCGCTCACGGTCGCCGCTGCGTGATCCTCAGGCGCACGCCGGCCGGGCGCATCGCGGTGCATGCTGCTGGCCCTCGAGCTCGCGCAGGGCACGATCGGGTTCGTGCAGTACTTCACCGACCTGCCGATCGCCCTCGTCGCGACCCACCTCGTCGGTGCCGCGGCGCTGATCGCCGGCGGCACGCAGGCTGCTGGTCACCGTGGTAGCGCCGAGGCTCACCCTCCCCGGGAACCGTGGCTGCCGCTCCACCGGAGCAATCACCCCGATCTCGCTGAGGTCGATCGGCTCGAGCTCGTAGCCGAACGTGTAACGGTTGTTGGGGTCGAGCTCCCGGATCAGCGTCGACCAGCGCACGCTGGATCTCGATGAGCCGGCGGTTGTCGCCCTCGGACACCTTGCTCATTCCGGCGTTGACCGGCGGCGAACCACGCCCGGAACTCCTCGTCGCTGCGGTAGCGCTTGACGAACGCGGCATAGCCGTCGACGTGCGGCAGCCGCGTCGTGGTGTCGGGGATGAACTCCCACGACACCATGAGCTCGCCGATGGCCCGCTGCTCGGCGGCGAAGAACAAGAAGCCGTCACCGGCCTCGCTGCGGCGCAGCGTCGCGGTCACGCCGTCGATCAGCCGCTGCACCGACTCGTCGCGGCGGCCCTTGCCGCTCGAGGACAGCACCGCCTCGCGCCGCGCCTCGATCCAGCCGAAGTAGTGCGCGAACAGGAACGCGGTGCTCGTGACGGCGTAGTCGCCGTGGCTCTCGTAGCGCTTGACCAGCGGCACCCAGCCGGTCTCCACGATGTTGTAGATCCGCGACTGCAGCTCGGCGGCGGCCTGGGCCAGCGGCTCGTACACCTTCTCGGCCGCCTTGATCGCGGTCTCCTCCTCCTTGCGCCGCTCGGCCTCGATGCGCAGCTTGTGGCCCATCTTGGCCGTGCGCACGGAGAACCAGCCCGAGAGCACGACGCTCACGAGGCTGAACATCAATCCGATGAGGGCAACCGTCTGCTGGCTCGTCATGCCCCGCATCCTAGGGCGGCAGCGCCGTCAGGACGGGTCGTTTCGGCCAGCCAGCCAGCGGTCGGCGTCGATCGCGTAGACCCAGCGGCGGCCCGGCCACTCGGTGAGCGACCACAGCCAGCGGCGCTGGGGAAGGTAGGTGATGTCCTCGGGCCCGGTCGGCAGGACACCTCGATGCCGGGTGTAGTCGCCGGCGTCCCGACCCACAGGTCTCCCGGGTTGCCCTCGCCGTTGCTCGACGTGATGACCCAGGTGCCGTCGACGACGACCGCGCCCTGCATGCGGGCGATCTGCCGGTCGTGCAGCTCGGTCGCGCACGGCCCAGCCACGGTCGTCGCTCCGCAGCAGCTCGGTGTCGCGGTCGATCGGCGTAGCGGATCAGCCGGTGGCTGCCGCCCTTGCGGCCGTACTCCCCCGCCGACGAGGTGGTCCTCGGCGCCGGCCCGGTCGAGCGACATGAACGAGTACGTCATGCGGTCGCCGCCCTCGTCGTGCTCGGCGGCGTAGAACGAGTACTGCGGGAGCACGTAGCGATAGCCCTTGGTGCGCAGCCGGTTGCGGACCCGCACGATGTCGTCGAGGCGGAAGACCCGCACGCCGCTCGAGCTGCCCGCGACGAACAGGTGCTCGCCGTACCAGACGATCCCGCCGGCATGCACCCGCACGGGACGCAGCCGGTGGAACCACAGGAAGCGCTTGCGGGGCCGTGAGCAGCACGTGCCGGTAGCGGGGCGGCCCCTCCCCTCGTCGGTCCAGTCGATCACCGAGATCCGGGAGCCGAGCTGCAGCCAGCCGCGCCACCCGTGGGCGTACCAGCTGGCCATCACGACGTCGTGGCCCTCGAACATGCCGCCGCTGGGCTCGGCGCCGTAGGCGTCGGCCGACGTCGTGATGCCCTGCGGGAACCAGCGCTGCGGTGTCGCGGTCGTCGTCCTGCCACGTCATCCCGGCGATCGGCGCCTCACCGGGCACGTCGGCGTGCGCACCGACGCGGTTGAGGTCGGCGAGGACCCCGCGCAGGCCGACGCGCCTGAACCGGCGGAAGAACCGCTCCGAGAGGTTGAGCTCGCGCGCCGCCGCGACGAGACGGTACCCCGGAGAACTCACGCCGCCAGCGTACGCAGTCAGGGCGTGCGCAGCATCCGGCGGCAACCCTCGGCGTCGGTGCCGTCCTGCAGCACGAAGCCCTGCCGCTCGTACGCCGTGATGGCCGCCTGGTTGCCGTCCATGACCCGCAGGCTCAGCGGCTCGGCCCGCGCTCCACTCGACGATCCGCTCGATCAACGCGGCGCCGATGCCGCTGCCGGCGCGCCTCGGGTGCGACCCACATCGAGATCAGCTCGGCCGCCGCCGTCGACGGCCCGACCCGGCGACCATGCCGACGGGTCGCCCGTCGTCGTACGCGATGAAGCACGGACCGTCGGCGAGCCGTGCGCGCCACCGCTCCTCGGTGTCGTTGTCGCCGGTCCACATCAGGGTCGACGACGAGAACGCGTCAGGGTCCTCGGCCAGTGAACGTTGGCGGAGCAGGCGCCAGTCGGCCCAGTCGTCGGACCCGCGAGGCGGATCGACGGGCCGGCTCACCGCAGCTCCGCCTAGCGCAGGAAGGGGTCGACCGCGGCGGCCACGAACAGCAGCGCCAGATAGGCGTTGGAGTAGTGGAACAGCCGCATGGGCTTGAGGATCGCGAGGTCCTCGGTGTCGAGCGCGCGCGACTTGAGGTCGTAGGCCTCGACGAGGAACACGATGCCGAGCGTGATCGCGACAGCCGGATAGAACCAGCCGGTCGGCGTGATGGGCCACAGCAGCAGCGAGGTGCCGACCATGACCCAGGAGTAGGCGACGATCTGCTTGCGCGACCTCGGCCGACGTGGCGACCGACGGCAGCATCGGGACGCTGGCCGCGGCGTAGTCCTCGCGGTAGCGCATCGCGAGCGACCAGAAGTGCGGCGGCGTCCAGAAGAACACGACCATGAACATCACGACCGGCGCCCAGGCCAGCTCGTTGGTGACCGCGGTCCAGCCGATCAGCGCGGGGAAGCAGCCTGCGGCGCCGCCCCAGACGATGTTCTGGGTCGTGCGGCGCTTGAGGATCATGGTGTAGCCGACGACGTAGAACACGTTGGCGGCCAGGGCCAGCATCGACGACAGCGGGTTGACGAGCACCCACAGCCAGACCGTCGACACGACGCCGAGGGCGAGACCGAACCAGAGCGCGCCGCGCGTGCCGACCTGGTGACGCGGCAGCGGCCGGCGGGACGTACGCCGCATGAGCTGGTCGATGTCGGCGTCGACGACGCAGTTGAGCGCGTTGGCGCTGCCGGCCGAGAGCGTTCCGCCGACCACCGTGGCGACGACGAGCCATGCCGACGGCACGCCCTGCTCGGCCAGGAACATGATCGGAACCGTCGTGAGCAGCAACAACTCGATGATGCGCGGCTTGGTCAGCGCGACGTAGGACTTGACGACGTCGGTGAAACGCGGCGAAGTGGGTACGTCAGCGCCGATCGGCTGATCTCACGTCAACGGTGCTCACGTTCAGAGTCTAAAGGACGCGAGTAGGCTCGTCATGACGGCCCATGAAGCCGCCCAAACCAGACCCTCGTTCGAACAACAGGAGCCAGAGCTGTGACGTCCGGAACCCCCTCACTGGAGTGGACAGACCTCGACAAGAAGGCCGTGGACACCGTCCGTCTCCTGGCCGCCGACGCCGTGCAGAAGGTCGGCAACGGCCACCCCGGCACCGCGATGAGCCTGGCCCCCGTGGCCTACCTGCACTACCAGCGCCTGCTGCGTCACGACCCCACGGATCCGCACTGGACCGGCCGTGACCGCTTCATCCTGTCGTGCGGCCACTCGAGCCTCACGCAGTACATCCAGCTCTACCTCGCGGGCTACCCGATGACGCTCGACGACCTCAAGAGCCTGCGCACGTGGGGCAGCCAGACCCCCGGCCACCCCGAGTACAACCACACGCCCGGCGTCGAGGTCACGACCGGCCCCCTGGGCCAGGGCGTCGCCAACGCCGTCGGCATGGCCATGGCGGCCCGCCGCGAGCGCGGCCTGCTCGATCCCGAGCACCGCTGCCGGCGAGAGCCCGTTCGACCACCGCGTCTACGCCATCGCGTCCGACGGTGACCTGCAGGAGGGCGTCTCGGGTGAGGCGTCGTCGCTCGCCGGGTCACCAGAAGCTCGGCAACCTGACGCTGCTGTGGGACGACAACAAGATCTCGATCGAGGACGACACCGACGTCGCGTTCACCGAGGACGTCGCAGCGCGCTACGAGGCGTACGGCTGGCACGTGCAGACCGTCGACTGGACCAACGGCGGCACCGGCTACGTCGAGGACGTCCAGGCGCTCTGGGAGGCCTACCAGGCTGCCGAGGCGGTCACCGACAAGCCCAGCTTCATCAAGCTCCGCACGATCATCGCCTGGCCCGCTCCGACGGCCCAGGGCACCGGCGGCTCGCACGGCTCGGCCCTCGGCGACGACGAGATCAAGGCGACCAAGCAGCTCCTCGGCTTCGACCCCGAGCAGACCTTCATCGTCGACGACGACGTCATCGAGCACACCCGCAAGGCTCGCGACCGTGGCGTCGCCGAGCACGAGGCCTGGCAGAAGACGTTCGACGCCTGGGCGACCGCCTCGCCCGATGGCGCGGCGCTGCTCGAGCGGCTGTCCAAGCGCCAGCTGCCCGACGGCTGGGACGCCGACCTGCCGACGTACGAGGCCGACCCCAAGGGCGTCGCGACCCGCGTCGCGTCCGGCGAGTTCCTGTCGGCCGCGGCTCCGCACCTGCCCGAGCTGTGGGGCGGCTCGGCCGACCTCGCCGGCTCCAACAACACGACGCCCAAGGGCGAGCCGTCGTTCCTGCCGCCTGAGCACTCCACCGCCAAGTTCCAGGGCGGTTGGTACGGCCGGGTGCTCCACTTCGGCATCCGCGAGCACGCCATGGGCGCGATCATGAACGGCATGGTCCAGCACGGGCTGACCCGCCCCTACGGCGGCACGTTCCTCGTGTTCAGCGACTACATGCGCCCCGCCGTACGCCTCGCGGCTCTGCAGGAGCTGCCGGTCACGTACGTGTGGACGCACGACTCGATCGGCCTCGGCGAGGACGGACCGACCCACCAGCCGGTCGAGCACCTCGCCGCCTTGCGCGCGATCCCGGGCCTCGACGTCATCCGGCCCGCTGACGCCAACGAGACGATCGCCGTGTGGCGCACGCTCCTCGGCATCACGGACCGCCCGGCCGCGCTGGCGCTGAGCCGGCAGAACCTGCCGACGTTCCCCCGCGGCACCGACGGCTGGGCCTCGGCCTCTGAGGTCGCCCGCGGCGCCTACACGCTGATCGACGCCGATGGCGAGCCCGACGTCATCCTGGTGTCGACCGGCTCCGAGGTGCAGCTTGCCGTCAAGGCACGCGAGCTCCTCGCCGCCGACGGCATCTCGGCACGCGTCGTCTCGATGCCGTGCCGTGAGTGGTTCGAGCAGCAGGACAGCTCCTACCGCGACAGCGTCATCCCGCCGCAAGCTCCGCGCACGCGTCTCGGTCGAGGCGGGTGTGGCGCTCGGTTGGCGCGACGTCGTCGGCGACGCCGGCCGCATCGTGAGCCTCGAGCACTACGGCGCGTCGGCCGACTACGCGACGCTCTACGACAAGTTCGGCATCACCGCCGAGGCCGTCGTGGCAGCCGCCAAGGACTCGATCGCCGCCGCCGCGGGCGAGCCGTTGGCCCCGTTCCACGCCCGGCCCGCCGGAGCCGTCGGTCCCGCCGACAACGCCGACGCCCAGTCCCACTGACCCGCACAACTGAATTCCAAGGAGACATCATGAACGACCGTCTGCAGGCCCTCGCCGACGCAGGTGTATCAATCTGGCTCGACGACCTCTCGCGCGAGCGCATCGAGACCGGCAACCTCGCCTCGCTCGTGGCCGACTCCGGCGTCGTCGGCGTCACGACGAACCCCACGATCTTCGCCGCGGCGATCGCCAAGGGCGAGCGCTACGCCGAGCAGGTCAAGACGCTCAAGGCGTCCGGCGCCGACGTCAAGACCACGGTGTTCGAGCTCACCACGACCGACGTCCAGAACGGCTGCGACATCATGCGGCCGGTCTTCGACGCCACGGGCGGCGTTGACGGCCGGGTCTCGATCGAGGTCGACCCCGACCTCGCCAAGGACACCGACGGCACCGTCGCTCTCGCCAAGCGCCTCTGGGAGCGGGTCGACCGTCCCAACGCGCTGATCAAGATCCCGGCCACGGTCGAGGGCCTGCCGGCGATCGCCGCGACGATCTCGGAGGGCATCAGCGTCAACGTGACCCTGATCTTCTCGCTCGAGCGCTACCGCGGCGTCATGGACGCCTACCTCTACGGCCTCGAGCAGGCTGCCGCCAACGGCAAGGACCTCTCGTCGATCGAGTCGGTCGCGTCGTTCTTCGTCAGCCGCGTCGACTCCGAGGTCGACAGCCGTCTCCCCGAGGACAGCCCGCTGCGCGGCAAGGCCGCCATCGCCAACGCGCGCCTGGCCTACGAGGCGTACGAGGAGGTCTTCGGATCCGATCGCTTCAAGGCTCTCGCCGCCCAGGGCGCCAACACGCAGCGCCCGCTGTGGGCGTCGACCGGCGTCAAGGACCCGGCCTACCCCGACACGATGTACGTCAGCGAGCTCGTCGTCGCCGACACCGTCAACACGATGCCGGAGAAGACGCTCGAGGCGTTCGCCGATCACGGTGAGGTCACCGGCGACACGGTGCACGGCACGTACGACGACGCTCGCCAGGTCATCGCCGACCTCGAGGCCCAGGGCATCAAGTACGACGAGGTCGTCGAGCTGCTCGAGGTCGAGGGCGTCGACAAGTTCGAGAAGTCATGGGATGAGTTGCTGGAGACCGTCCAGACCGAGCTCGACAAGGCCTGAGCCGTGGTGCAGATCGCGCTCACGATCCCTGCCCAGCACGAGTTCGACACGGCGCTCCGCGATGCCATCGAGCAGCGCGTCGCGTCACGCATCGCCGCCCAGGACGCCACGCTGTGGGGTCCTGACGCCGAGTCCGAGGCCAGCATCCGGCTGAGCTGGACCCAGCTGCACGAGGCGTCGCGTCCGCTTGGTCGCCGAGATCGCGGAGCTGCGCGAGCAGCTCCGCGGCAAGGGCCTCGACCGCGTCGTCCTGTGCGGCATGGGTGGATCCTCGCTCGCGCCCGAGGTGATCTGCGACCACGCCGGCGTGCCGCTGACGGTGCTCGACTCGTCCCAGCCGGACATGGTCCGCTCGGCCATCGCCGAGGGGCTCGAGCGCACGATCGTGGTGGTCTCGAGCAAGTCCGGCGGGACGGTCGAGACCGACAGCCAGCGCCGGGCGTACGAGCAGGCGTTCACCGACGCCGGGCCTCAACCCGGCCGACCACATCGTCGTGGTCACCGATCCGGGCTCGCCGCTCGACGGCGAGGCCACCGAGGCCGGCTATCGCGTGTTCCGCGCCGATCCGCACGTCGGCGGGCGCTACTCGGCGCTCACGGCGTTCGGGCTGGTGCCGAGCGGTCTCGCCGGCGCCGACATCGGTGCGCTGCTCGACGATGCCGCCGCACGCCGCCGCGCTGCTGTTCAGCCGACGACGCCGACAACCCGGCCCTGCGTCTCGGGGTCCTGATGGGCGTCGCCAACCGGCACCGCGTCGACAAGCTCGTGATCGCCGACCAGACCCGCCACGGCGTGGGTGACTGGATCGAGCAGCTCGTCGCCGAGTCGACCGGCAAGCTCGGCAAGGGCATCCTCCCGGTCGTCGTGCCGTTCGAGAACGCCGTCAACTTCAACCCCAGCACCGCCGACTCGATCCTGGTGTCGATCGGCAGCCGTCGACGTGCCCGAGGCGCAGTCCGGCTATGCCGCGACGATCGACGCCGACCTCGGCGCGCAGATGCTGCTGTGGGAGGTCGCCGTCGTGATCGCCGGCCGGATCATCGGGATCAACCCGTTCGACCAGCCCGACGTCGAGAGCGCCAAGCAGGCCGCACGTGAGCTGCTGTCCGGCGGCGGCGAGGTGCCGACGCCCGACGCGACCGACGAGGGCATCGACATCTACGGCGAGGGCTCGACCGTCGCCGACGCCGTCACGGCCCTGCTCGGCAAGCTCGACCTCCAGCACGGCTATCTCGCGGTGCAGGTCTACCTCGACCGCATCGCCTACGCCGACTTCGCCGGTGTGCGCGAGGTGCTCGCGCAGCGGCTCGGCCGCCCGGTCACGTTCGGCTGGGGTCCGCGGTTCCTGCACTCGACCGGCCAGTATCACAAGGGCGGCACGCCCAACGGCGTGTTCCTGCAGATCACCGGCACACCCGCGGAGGACCTCGCGGTGCCGGGCCGGGACTTCACGTTCGGCTCGTTCATCGACTCGCAGGCCGCCGGCGACGCCGCGGTGCTGCGCGACCACGGCCGGCCGGTGCTGCGACTGCACCTGAACGACGTCGAGTCGGGCCTCAAGCGCGTACGCGAGGTTCTGGCTTCATGAGGGAGCGCCAGCGAGCGAAACAAGGGTGCTTCATGCCGTTGCCCGCTTACTCTTGCTTCTTCGAGGGGGCGACGGCATGAGCCTTGTCGACAACCCGCTGAGGGATGCCAAGGATCGCCGGCTGCCCCGCATCGCCGGGCCCTGCAGCCTGATCCTGTTCGGCGTCACGGGCGACCTCGCCAAGAAGAAGCTCGTCCCGGCGATCTACGACCTCGCCAACCGCGGCCTGCTGCCGCCGGGATTCGCGCTGGTCGGCTTCGCCCGTCACGACTTCGGCACCGCGAAGTTCGCCAGCATGATCAAGCAGGCGGCCAAGGACGGTGCGCGTACGCCGTGGAGCGAGACGGTCTGGAACCAGCTCGCCGCCGGCATCCGGTTCGTCCCCGGCGAGTTCGACGACGACGACGCCTGGGAGCGGCTCGGCAAGACCATGGCCGAGCTCGACGAGCAGCAGGGCACCGGCGGCAACCACGCGTTCTACCTGTCGATCCCGCCCGGGCTGTTCCCCGTCGTGGTCTCGCAGATCAAGAAGCACGGCCTCGCCGAGTCCTCCAAGGGCTGGCGCCGCGTCGTCATCGAGAAGCCGTTCGGCCACGACCTCAAGTCGGCCGAGGAGCTCAACCGCATCGTCGCCGAGGTGTTCCCCCGCCGTTCGGTGTTCCGCATCGACCACTACCTCGGCAAGGAGACGGTCCAGAACATCCTGGCGTTCCGCTTCGCCAACGGCATGTTCGAGCCGATCTGGAACAACCACTACGTCGACCACGTGCAGATCACGATGGCCGAGGACATCGGCATCGGCTCGCGCGCCGGCTACTACGACGGCATCGGCGCAGCCCGAGACGTGATCCAGAACCACCTGCTGCAGCTCATGGCGCTCATCGCGATGGAGGAGCCGGTCTCGTTCAACGCCTCGTCGTTGCGCATCGAGAAGCAGAAGATCCTCGCCAACGCCCGTCCCCCGGCCCGCATGGACCTGCACACGGCCCGCGCGCAGTACGTCGGCGGTTGGGCCGGCGGCGAGCAGGTGCTGGGCTACAAGGAGGAAGACGGCATCCCGCAGTCGTCGATGACCGAGACCTACGCAGCGATGCGCATCGACGTCCTCACCCGGCGCTGGGCCGGCACGCCGTTCTACCTGCGCGCCGGCAAGCGCCTCGGCCGACGCGTCACCGAGGTCGCCGTCGTGTTCAAGCGGGCGCCGCACCAGCCGTTCAACAAGAACGACGTCGAGGAGCTCGGCCAGAACGCCCTCGTCATGCGGATCCAGCCCGATGAGGGCGTGACGCTGCGCTTCGGCGCCAAGGTGCCCGGCACCACGATGGAGATCCGCGACGTCAACATGGACTTCGCCTACGGCGGCGCGTTCGTCGAGAGCAGCCCCGAGGCGTACGAGCGACTGATCCTCGACGTGCTGCTCGGCGATCCCGCCGCTGTTCCCGCAGCACGAGGAGGTCGAGCTGTCGTGGAAGATCCTCGACCCCGTCATCGAGCACTGGGACCGGCAGAAGACCATCGACACCTACCCGTCCGGCACCTGGGGCCCTGAGTCGGCCGACAAGATGCTCGCGCGCGACGGCCGTACCTGGAGGCGTCCCTAGTGGAGATTGCACTCGAGAAGACCAACTCGTCGCGCATCGCCCGCGCGATGGTCAAGGCCCGTGTGGCCGCCGGCAGCCCCGCGATGGACATGGTGCTCACGCTGCTCGTCGTCACCGACGACGAGAACGTCGGCGAGGCGCTCAAGACCGCGACGACGCTGTCGCGCGAGCACCCGTCGCGCGTCATCGGCGTGATCCTCGGTGACGGGCGCGGCGCCGCCGAGCTCAACGCCAAGGTGCGGGTGGGCGAGAACTCGTCCGGCGAGTCGATCCTGCTGCGCATCTCCGGTGAGCTCACCAAGCACGCGGAGTCCGTCGTGCTGCCGCTGCTGCTGCCCGACTCCCCCGTCGTCGTGTGGTGGCCCGGCAAGCCGCCGTCGGACCCGTCGCAGGACGCGATCGGCCAGCTGGCTCGCCGCCGCCTCACCGACGCCGAGGCGACGGACTCGCCCATCAGTTCGCTCAAGAACGTCGCGACGCCACTACGTGCCCGGCGACACCGACCTGTCGTGGACCCGTCTGACCCCGTGGCGGGCGCTGCTGGCTGCGGCGCTCGACCAGTCCGACGGCAAGGTGACCGGAGGCACGGTCGTCGCCGGCAGCGGCAACCCCGCGGCGACCCTGCTGGTCGCCTGGCTCGAGAGCCGGCTCAAGGTCGACATCAAGACCCGCAAGAGCGACAGCGGAGCGCAGATCATGTCGGTCGTCCTGCACACGCCCGAGGGCGACGTGCTGATCGAGCGGATCACGGACCACTCGTGCCACTTCAGCGTGCCCGGCTCCTCACCGCGTGAGGTCCCGCTCGGCCCCCGTACGCTCGCCGAGCTGCTCGCGGAGGACCTGCGCCGCCTCGACGCCGACGACGTCTACGAGGCGACGATCAAGCACATGCTGGCGGATGCATGACGCTCAGCGAAGAGGTCTATCCCGGACGCGCCGGCGCTGGCTGCGGCGATCGCCGACCGCCTGACCGGGCGCATCGCGCTGATCCAGGCCGAGGGTCGCCGCCCAGCGTCGTCCTGACCGGTGGGACCATCGCGATCGATGCCTACAAGCTGATCGAGAACGAGCTCGTCGACTGGACGCAGGTCGACTTCTACTGGGGCGACGAGCGCTTCGTCCCCGAGGGCCACGCCGACCGCAACGACCAGCAGGCCCGCGACGCGTTCCTCGACCGCCTGGGCGTGCCAGCGGCCAGCATCCACTCGATGCCGGCGCACGGATGCGACGTCAGCACGGCTGAGGCGGCCGACCAGTACGCCGCCGCGCTCCCGTCGGAGCCGTTCGACGTGACGCTGCTCGGCGTGGGCCCTGACGGCCACGTCGCGTCGCTGTTCCCCGGCTTCCCCCAGCTGCACGAGGCCGAGCGGCTGGCGGTCGAGGTGTTCGACTCCCCCAAGCCGCCGCCCGTACGCATCTCGCTGACGTTCCCGGCGCTCAACAACTCCGAAGCCGTGTGGTTCATCGTCGCCGGCGAGGGCAAGGCCGAGGCGGTCGCCCGCGCCCTGGGTGACGGCACGCTCGACGACACACCGGCGCGTGGAGCGCGCGGGCGTACCGAGACGACGTGGCTCCTCGACGAAGCCGCCGCCTCCCACCTCTGAGCGGTGACCTGACGTCCACCGCTCACCGGAGGATCAGAAGATGACTTCGCCGGTCTTGCGCTTGGTGCGCAGGAGCTCGATGGCTTCCTTGAGGATCTCGTCGGCCTCGGTCTCGGAGCGACGCTCCTTGACGTACGCGAGATGCGTCTTGTAGGGCTCGATCTTCTTGGCGGTCGGCCGGTTCTCGGCGTCGACGCTCGACGGCATGCCACACCGCGGGCAGTCCCACGACTCCGGGCACCTCGGCCTCGATCGCGAACTGCAGCTCGGTCGTGTGGTTGTTGATGCAGAAGAACGTCACGAACTGCCGCGGGGCGGCTTCGCCACGCTCGGCCTCACCCATGGGGCCAGAGCCGATACGGCTGCCCCGGATAGCACCTGCTGCCACTAGTTGCTCACCTTCAGTAGCAGGCCGAGCGCGAAGATGCACACGACCCAGACGACTGCGATACCGACCGTGATGCGGTCGAGGTTGCGTTCGGCGACCGATGAGCCGCCGAGCGAGCTGGAGACGCCACCACCGAACATGTCGGAGAGACCGCCCCCGCGACCCTTGTGCATGAGAACCAGGACGATCATCAGCACGCTGCTGATCGCCAGGATTACGGAGAACGTCAAAATCACGAGTTGGGGCCTTCGTTGTCAGGCGCCGGACAGGTCCGGCATGGCATAGAACCGAGCGATTCCGGCGAACTCCTCCGCTTGGAGACTTGCTCCGCCGACCAAGGCTCCGTCGACATCCGACTTCGCCATGATGGCGGCGATGTTCGCCGCTTTCACTGATCCGCCGTAAAGGATACGCAATGCCTCAGCGACTTCGGGCGACCAGGTCTCCTGCGACACGCGAACGGATCGCTGCGCAGACCTCCTGGGCGTCTTCTGGAGTGGCAACCTCGCCCGTGCCGATCGCCCATACGGGCTCGTACGCGACGACGACCGAGGCCATCTGCTCGGCGGTGAAACCGTCGAGCGAGCCGTCGATCTGCGCCAGCGTGTAGGCCACGTGGTCGCCGGCCTGGCGGATCTCGAGACCCTCGCCGACGCACACGATCGGGCTCATGCCCGCGGCGAGCGACTTGGCCGCCTTGATGTTGACGAGCTGGTCGCTCTCGGCGTGGTACTCGCGACGCTCGGAGTGACCGACGACGACGTAGGAGCAGCCGAGCTTGGCCAGCATCGACGCCGCGATCTCGCCGGTGTAGGCGCCGCCGTCGTGCTCGGAGACGTCCTGCGCGCCGTAGCCGATCGCCAGGTGGTCACCGTCGACGAGCGTCTGCACGCTGCGGATGTCGGTGAACGGCGGGATCACGACGACCTCGGACTTGTCGAAGTCGTGCTTCTTGTCCTGCAGCGTCCAGGCGAGCTTCTGGACCAGCACCACGGCTTCCTGGTGGTTGAGGTTGGACTTCCAGTTGCCGGCCATGAGTGGCTTGCGGTCGGTCATGCATCGTCCCCTTCGAGAATGGCGAGGCCGGGCAGCGTCTTGCCCTCGAGGTATTCGAGGCTCGCGCCTCCCCCGGTGGAGATGTGTCCGAAGTCGCTGTCGGCGAAGCCGAGCTGGCGTACGGCCGCAGCCGAGTCGCCACCGCCGACGACCGACAGGCCGTCGACCTCGGTGAGCGCCTGCGCGACGGCCTTGGTGCCGGCAGCGAATGCCGCCATCTCGAACACGCCCATGGGGCCGTTCCAGAACACCGTCTTGGAGCCCCGGATGATCTCGGCGAACGCCGCCGAGGAGTCCGGACCGATGTCGAGCCCGAGCTGGTCGCTCGGGATCGCGTCGGCGGCGACGATCGTGGCGGGCGAGTCAGCAGCGAACTCCGGTGCGACGACGATGTCCGTCGGCAGCACCAGGCGTACGCCCTGCTTGGCGGCCTGCTCGATGTAGCCACGCGCGATGTCGAGCTGGTCCTCCTCGAGGAGCGACTTGCCGACCTCGTGGCCCTGCGCCTTGAGGAACGTGAAGACCATCCCGCCACCGATCAGCAGGTTGTCGGCCTTGTCGAGCAGGTTGTCGATGACGCCGAGCTTGTCGGAGACCTTCGACCCGCCGAGCACCACGGTGTAGGGACGCTCGGGGCTCTCGGTCAGACGCTTGAGCACGTCGACCTCGGCCTCGACCAGCCCACCGACGGCGGACGGCAGCTCACGGACGATGTCGTAGACGCTTGCCTGCTTGCGGTGCACGACGCCGAACCCGTCGGACACGAACACGTCGGCGAGGTCGGCGAGCTTGCCGGCGAACTCCCGGCGCTCGTCCTTGTCCTTGCTGGTCTCTTCGTCGTTGAACCGCACGTTCTGCAGCACCGCGACCTGGCCGTCCTGGAGCGCCGAGGCGATGCGGTGGGCCTCGGGCCCGACGGTGTCGTTGGCGAACAGGACCGGCGCGCCGAGCAGCTCTGCGAGCCGCTCGGCGACCGGCGCCAGTGAGTACTTCGGGTTGGCGACGCCGTCGGGACGACCCAGGTGGGCCGTCACGAGGACGCGGGCACCTGCGTCGGCAAGACGCTTGATCGTCGGCACGCTCGCGCGTACGCGACCGTCGTCGGTGATCGTCGTGCCGTCGAGCGGCACGTTGAGGTCACTGCGGACGAGAACGCGCTTGCCGCGCAGGTCTCCCAGGTCCGAAACCGTCTTCACAGCTTAGAGCGACGATCCGACGTGGACGACGAGGTCGGCGAGGCGGTTGGAGTAGCCCCACTCGTTGTCGTACCAGCCGACGACCTTGACCTGGTCGCCGATGACCTTGGTCAGGCCGGAGTCGAAGATGCACGACGACGGGTCCGTGACGATGTCGGCGGACACGATCTCGTCCTCGGTGTAGGTCAGGTAGCCCTTGAGCGAGCCCTCAGCGGCGTCCTTGATGATCTGGTTGACCTCTTCGACCGTCGTCTCGCGCGAGGCGGTGAACGTCAGGTCGGTCGCCGAGCCCGTGGGCACCGGCACGCGGAGCGCGTAGCCGTCGAGCTTGCCCTTGAGCTCGGGGAGCACGAGGCTGACGGCCTTGGCGGCACCGGTCGACGTCGGGATGATGCTCAGGTTGGCGGCGCGGGCACGACGCAGATCCGAGTGCGGCGCGTCCTGCAGGTTCTGGTCCTGCGTGTACGCGTGGATCGTCGTCATGAGGCCACGCTCGATGCCGAGGCCGTCGTTGAGGGCCTTGGCCATCGGCGCGAGGCAGTTGGTCGTGCACGACGCGTTGGAGATCATCGTGTGCGCGGCCGGGTCGTAGCTGTCGTGGTTGACGCCCATGACGATCGTGACGTCCTCGTTCTTCGCCGGGGCGGAGATGATGACCTTCTTGGCGCCGCCGTCGATGTGGGCCTTGGCCTTGGTCGCGTCGGTGAAGAAGCCGGTCGACTCGATGACGATGTCGGCGCCGACGGCGGCCCAGTCGAGCTTGGCCGGGTCGCGCTCGGCGAACGCGGCGAACGTGTGGTCGCCGACGGTGATGGAGCGTGTCGTCGTAGCTGACCTCGGCGTCGAGGCGCCCGAGGATCGAGTCGTACTTGAGGAGGTGGGCGAGCGTCTTGTTGTCCGTCAGGTCGTTGACGGCGACGATCTCGATGTCTGCACCGGCGGCACGAGCCGCGCGGAAGAAGTTACGGCCGATACGGCCAAATCCATTGATGCCTACGCGTACGGTCACGGGGAACGTGTCTCCTGCGGGTCGATGTGGGTGACACCCCTAACCCTACCGAGTTGCCTTCACTACCGGCGAGTCACCTCAGCCCGGTGAGACAGCGCGAGCGGGGCGTCAGCCCTCGGCGAGTCGCTCGTCGCCCAGGGTCGACTCGGTGTCGGGAACGCCGAGCTCCTCGGCCCGCTTGTCGGCCATCGCGAGCAGCCGGCGGATGCGTCCGGCGATCGCGTCCTTGGTCAGCGCCGGCTCGTGCAGCTGGCCGAGCTCCTCGAGGCTGGCCTGGCGGTGCTCCACACGCAGCGTGCCGGCCATCTTGAGGTGATCGGGGACCTCCTCGCCGAGGATCTCGAGCGCGCGCTGGGCGCGCGCACCGGCGGCAACCGCGGCGCGTGCCGAGCGACGGAGGTTGGCGTCGTCGAAGTTGGCCAGCCGGTTGGCGGTCGCCCGCACCTCGCGGCGCATGCGGCGCTCCTCCCAGGCCAGCAGCGACTCGTGGGCACCGAGACGGGTCAGCAGCGCACCGATCGCCTCGCCGTCGCGGATCACGACGCGGTCGACGCCGCGGACCTCGCGGGCCTTGGCGCTGATGCCGAGGCGGCGAGCGGCGCCGACCAGCGCGAGAGCCGCCTCGGGACCGGGGCAGCTGACCTCGAGGGCCGAGGAGCGCCCGGGCTCGGTCAGCGAGCCGTGGGCGAGGAACGATCCGCGCCAGGCGGCCACGGCGTCGCACGACGAGCCGGAGACGACCTGCGGGGGCAGGCCACGGATCGGCCGGCCGCTGCCGTCGATGAGACCCGGTCTGGCGGGCCAGCGCCTCGCCGTCCTTGGAGACCCGGACGACGTAGTGGGTGTCCTTGCGGATGCCGGCGTTCTGCATCACGAGGATCTCGCTGTCGTGGCCGTAGATCTCGGCGATGTCCTTGCGGAGGCGGCGAGCCGCCGCTCCGGTGTCGAGCTCGGCCTCGACGACGATGCGCCCGGAGACGATGTGCAGTCCGCCCGCGAAGCGCAGGATCGACGACACCTCGGCCTTGCGGCAGCACGACTTCGTGATCGTGGTGTTGGCAAGCTCTGCCTTCACCTGAGCCGTCATTGCCATGCGGCCGAACCCCTGTCTTTCGATGTACTGGTCGTGGAGAAGAGTGTCACTCTATGCCGTCCTCATGACCCGGCCGAACGCGGCTGCGAGCCGTCCTGGGTCGTGCTGATCCGATCCTGGGCTGGCCGCGACGTCCGCGACGTACAACCGCGCACCGAGCGACCGGGCCGTCGACTCCAGCGTGCCACGCGTGTCAACGAGGCTGGTGTCGGCGATGACAGCATCCAACCCCAGTTCGGGCGCGTGCGCGGCCAAAACCTCAAGATGATCTGTCGGCGTGAGTCCTTCGGTCTCGCCCTCCTGCTCGTGCAGGTTGAGCACCAGGATGCGCTTGCCCTTGGTCTTGGTGAGGGCGTCGCGCAGGCCCGGCACCAGCAACGTCGGCATGACGCTGGTGAACCACGAGCCCGGGCCGACCACGACCCAGTCGGCGGCCTCGACCGCCGCCACCGCCTCGGGGCAGGCCGGCGGGTCGCTCGGGTCGAGCCGGACGCTGACGACCTGGCCGTCGGTCGACGACACCTCGACCTGACCGCGTACGAGGGTCAGCCGGTCGGGCGCCGAGCGCAGGTGCACGTCGGCCTCGATGTCGAGGGGCACCGCGGCCATCGGCAGGACCCGGCCCTGCGCGCCCAGCAGCTCGCCGACCAGGTCGAGTCCGGCCACGTGGTCGCCGACCTGGTCCCAGATCGCGGCGATCAGCAGGTTGCCGACGGCGTGGTCCTTGAGCTCGCCGTTGCCGGAGAACCGGTGCTGCAGCACCGCCGCCCACGTGCGGCCCCAGTCGTCGTCGCCGCAGAGCGCGGCGAGCGCCATGCGGAGGTCGCCCGGCGGCAGTCCGCCGAGCTCGGCGCGGATGCGGCCGGACGAGCCGCCGTTGTCGGCGACCGTCACGACGCCCGTGAGGTCGGTCGTCAGGCGTCGCAGGGCCGACAGGCTCGCGGCGAGCCCGTGCCCTCCCCCGAGCGACACGACCTTGAGGTCGCCCTCGGCGCGACCGGCAACGTGCGTGGGTCGCGTCGCCGTCACTCGCGCCCCAGGTCGCGGTGGACGACGAGCGTGCGTACGCCATGGGCGCGCAGACGCTCGGCGAACGCCTCGGACATCGCGACGCTGCGGTGGCGTCCGCCGGTGCAGCCGATCGCGATCGTCAGGAAGTGCTTGTCCTCGCGGAGGAAGCCGTCGGTCAGCAGCGCGACGAGCCCTTCGTACTGCTCGAGGAACTCCGCGGACCGGGGCTGGCGCAGGACGTAGTCGCGGACCGGCTCGTCGAGCCCGCTCATGCGGGCGCAGCTCGTCGACCCAGAACGGGTTGGGCAGGAAGCGCAGGTCGGCCACCATGTCGGCGTCGATCGGCAGGCCGTACTTGAAGCCGAACGACATCACCGAGGCGCGGAGCCCGCCGGAGTCGGGATCCTCGAACGCGGCGCGGACCCGCTGGCCGAGCTGGTGCACGTTGAGGTTGGAGGTGTCGACGACGATGTCGGCCCGGCCGCGGATGCGCCTCAGGAGCTCGCGTTCGCGCTCCAGGCCGTCCATCAGCCGGCCCTCGAGGCTCAGGGGGTGCGGGCGGCGCGCGGCCTCCTGACGGCGTACGAGGACCTCGTCGGCTGCCTCGAGGTAGAGGATCTTGGTGTGGACGCCGTCGTCGCGCAGCTCCTCGAGCGCCTCGACGAGGCCGCCGAAGAACTGCCGCGAGCGCGCGTCGACGACCACCGCGAGGCGGTCGATGTCCTTGGACTCCTGCACCGTCGCGACCGCCTGGGACAACAGGTCAGGCGGCAGGTTGTCGATGACGTAGTAGCCGAGCTTCTCGAGCACCTTGGCGGCCGAGCCTCGCCCTGCTCCGGTCATGCCGGTGACGAGCACGAACTGCGTCAAGGTCGTCAACTGTCCTCCAGGATCTCGCCGGTCGCGGTGTTGATGGCGGGTGCCTGCTCGCCGGTCGCGAGCGCCTCCACGATGGATTGTGCCGTAGCCGCGCCGATGCCGGGCACGGTTGCGATCTCTTCTGCTGTCGCAGCGCGCAGCTTCTTGACCGAGCCGAACGTCTTGAGCAGCGCCTTGCGCCGCGCCGGGCCCAGGCCGGCCACGGGGTCGAGGACGCTCTCGATCATCGACTTGCTGCGCCGGCCGCGGTGATGCGTGATCGCGAAGCGGTGCGCCTCGTCGCGCAGGCGCTGCAGCAGGTAGAGACCCTCGCTCGTGCGCGGCAGGATCACGGGGTCCTCGTCGTCGGGCAGCCAGACCTCTTCGAGCCGCTTGGCCAGGCCCACGAGCGCGACGTCCTTGATGCCGAGCTCCTGCATCGCCGCGTGCGCCGCGGCGACCTGCGGCGGGCCACCGTCGACGACGACGAGCGCGGGCGTGTAGGCGAACTCGCGAGGCTTGCCGGTCTCGGGATCGATGCCCGGGCCCGTCCTCGTCGTTGCCCTCGCGCGCCTTGAGCAGCTGGCTGAAGCGCCGGGTGATGACTTCGTGCATCGCCGCGACATCGCTCTGGCCCTCGTTGCGGATCGTGAAGCGGCGGTACTCGGACTTGCGGGGCAGCCCGTCCTCGAACACGACCATCGACGCGACGGTCTCGGTCGCCCCGAGGTTGGAGATGTCGTAGCACTCGATGCGCAGCGGCGCGGTCTCGAGGTCGAGCGCCTCCTGGATCTCCTCGAGCGCCTTGCTGCGGGCCGTGAGGTCGCCGGAGCGCTTGAGCTTGTGGCGCATCAGCGACTGCTTGGCGTTCTGCTCGACGGTCTCCATCAGCGCGCGCTTGTCGCCACGCTTGGGCACCCTGATGCGTACGGGGCCGCTCGCGCCGCTCGCTGAGCAGCTCGGCGACGGCGTCGGCGTCGGCCGGCAGGGTCGGCACGAGCACCTCGCGCGGGATCGCCGACGGCGCGGCGTCCTCGTAGAGCGTCATGAGGGCGGCCTGCACGAGCTCGGGGAACGGCGCCTCGTCGGCCTTGTCGGCGACCCAGCCGCGCTGACCGCGGATGCGGCCGCCGCGCACGGAGAAGATCTGCACCGCGACCTCGAGCGGGTCGTCGACGAATCCCAGCACGTCGGCGTCGGTGCCGTCGCCGAACACCACGGTCTGCTTCTCGAGCACCCGGTGCAGGGCGCCGAGGTCGTCGCGCAGCTTGGCGGCGAGCTCGTACTCCTCGTTGTCGGAGGCCTCGCGCATCCGCTGCTCGATGCGCTTGGTGAACCCGGCGGTCTGGCCGCCCATGAACGCCAGGAAGTCGTTGACGATCTCGCGGTGCTCGTCGGCGCTGACCCGGCCGACGCACGGCGCGGCGCACTTGCCGATGTCGCCGAGCAGGCACGGGCGGCCGATCGCCTTGGAGCGGCGGAACACGCCGGCCGAGCACGAGCGCATCGGGAACACCCGCAGCAGCGTGTCGACGGTGTCGCGGATCGCCCACGCGTGGCCGTAGGGGCCGAAGTAGCGGACGCCCTTGCGCTGCGCGCCGCGCATGACGGTGACGCGCGGGAACTCCTCGCCGACCGTGACCGCGAGCCACGGGTATGACTTGTCGTCGCGGTACTTGACGTTGAAGCGCGGGTCGAACTCCTTGATCCAGGAGTACTCGAGCGCCAGCGCCTCGACCTCGGTGCTGACGACGGTCCACTCGACCGAGCTCGCGGTCAGCACCATCTGCTGGGTGCGCTGGTGCAGCCCGGAGATGTCCTGGAAGTACGAGCTCAGGCGTGGGCGAAGCGACTTGGCCTTGCCGACGTAGATGACCCGGCGCTCGGCGTCGCGGAACCGGTAGACGCCCGGCTCGACCGGGATCTCACCGGGTGCCGGTCGATAGCTTGCGGGATCTGCCACCGACCCAGCCTACGAGGTGACGAGCAGCGGCTTGAGGAACGTGCCGGTGTGGCTGTCGGGGCTGTTGGCGATGTCCTCGGGCGTGCCCTCGGCGATCAGCAGCCCGCCGCCGCTGCCGCCCTCGGGTCCCATGTCGATGACCCAGTCGGCGGTCTTGATGACGTCGAGGTTGTGCTCGATGACGATGACCGAGTTGCCGGTGTCGACGATGCGCTGCAGCACGCCGAGGAGCTTGCGGATGTCCTCGAAGTGCAGGCCTGTCGTCGGCTCGTCGAGGACGTAGACCGTGCGGCCGGTCGACCGCTTCTGGAGCTCGGCCGAGAGCTTGACGCGCTGGGCCTCGCCGCCGGACAGCGTCGGCGCGGACTGCCCCAGGCGTACGTAGCCCAGGCCGACGTCGACGAGGGTGCGCAGGTGGCGCGCGATCGCCGGGATGGCCTCGAAGAACTCGACGGCCTCCTCGATCGGCATCTCGAGCACCTCGGCGATCGTCTTGCCCTTGTAGTGGACCTCGAGGGTCTCGCGGTTGTAGCGGGCGCCGTGGCAGACCTCGCACGCGACGTAGACGTCGGGCAGGAAGTTCATCTCGATCTTGATCGTGCCGTCGCCGGAGCACGCCTCGCAGCGGCCGCCCTTGACGTTGAACGAGAAGCGGCCCTGCTGGTAGCCGCGCATCTTGGCCTCGGGCGTCTGCGCGAACAGCTTGCGCACGTGGTCGAACACGCCGGTGTAGGTCGCCGGGTTGGACCGCGGGGTGCGGCCGATCGGCGACTGGTCGACGTGGATGACCTTGTCGACCTCCTCGAGCCCGGTGATCGTGCGGTGCCGGCCGGGGATCGCCCGCGCGCCGTAGACCGTACGGGCGAGCTGCGTGTAGAGGATGTCGTTGACGAGCGTCGACTTGCCCGAGCCGGACACGCCGGTGACCGCGACGAACATGCCGAGCGGGAACGACACGTCGATGTCGCGGAGGTTGTGCTCCTTGGCGCCGTGCACCGTGAGCTCGCGCCCGGGGACGCGCTGGCGGCGGGACTCCGGCAGCGGGATCGACTTGCGGCCGGACAGGTATTGGCCGGTCAGCGAGTCCTTGCTGGCGTAGAGCTCGTCGACCGGGCCGGAGACGATGACCTGTCCCCCGTGCTCGCCGGCGCCGGGACCGATGTCGACGGCCCAGTCGGCGGCGCGGATCGTGTCCTCGTCGTGCTCGACGACGATCAGCGTGTTGCCGAGGTCGCGCAGGCGCAGCAGGGTCTCGATCAGGCGGTGGTTGTCGCGCTGGTGCAGGCCGATCGACGGCTCGTCGAGGACGTAGAGCACGCCGACGAGCCCGGCGCCGATCTGCGTCGCCAGGCGGATGCGCTGCGCCTCGCCGCCGGACAGCGAGCCGGCGGCCCGGTCGAGCGCGAGGTAGTCGAGGCCGACGTCGAGCAGGAATCGCAGCCGCTCGTTGATCTCCTTGAGCACCCGCTCGCCGATCTGGCGCTCGCGGTCGCTCATCTCGAGCGTCTGGAGGTATTCGGACGCCTCGCTGATCGACAGCGCGCAGACCTCGGCGATGTTCTTGGCGCCGAACTTCTCGGACTCGAGCGTCACGGCCAGGATGACCGGCTTGAGGCGGGTGCCGTTGCACACCCGGCACGGGACCTCGCGCATGAAGCCCTCGAGGCGCTCGCGGTTGGTCTCGGAGTCGGTCTCCTCGTGGCGGCGCTCGAGGTAGGTGATCGCGCCCTCGAACTCGGTGTAGTAGGACCGCTCGCGGCCGTAACGGTTCTTGTAGCGGACGTGGACCTTGGTCGGGTGCCCGCGCAGGATCGCCTCGCGTACGTCTTCGGGCAGGTCGCCCCACGGCGTGTCGGCGCTGAAGCCCAGCTCGTCGGCGAGCGCGCCGATCAGCCGGGAGAAGTAGTCGGCGACGTGCGCCGACGACCACGGTGCGACGGCACCCTCGTTGAGCGACTTGGCGTCGTCGGGGACGACCAGCTCGGGGTCGACCTCCATGCGGGTGCCGAGGCCGTGGCACTCGGGGCAGGCGCCGAACGGGGCGTTGAACGAGAACGAGCGCGGCTCGAGCTCGTCGACCTCGAGCGGGTGGTCGTTGGGGCACGCGAGCTTCTCGGAGAACCGGCGCGTGCGGTGCTCGTCGTCCTCGGGCAGGTCGACGAAGTCGATGATGACGAGGCCGTCGGCCAGGCCCAGCGCGGTCTCGACCGACTCGGTGAGGCGCTGCTTCTGGTTGCCCTTGACCTGCAGGCGGTCGACCACGACGTCGATCGTGTGCTTCTTCTGCTTCTCGAGCTTGGGCGGCTCGTCGGCGAGCATGTGGGTCTCGCCGTCGACGATCGTGCGGCTGAAGCCCTGGGACTGCAGCTGGCGGAACAGCTCGCCGTACTCGCCCTTGCGGCCGCGGATGATCGGCGCGAGCACCTGGAACCGGGTGCCCTCCTCGCCGGCCATGATGCGGTCGACGATCTGCTGCGGCGTCTGGCGGGCGATCGCCTCGCCGCACACCGGGCAGTGCGGTCGTCCGGCGCGGGCGTAGAGCAGGCGGAGGTAGTCGTAGACCTCGGTGATCGTGCCGACGGTCGACCGGGGGTTGCGGCTCGTGGACTTCTGGTCGATCGAGACGGCCGGCGACAGTCCCTCGATGAAGTCGACGTCGGGCTTGTCCATCTGGCCGAGGAACTGCCGGGCGTACGCCGACAGCGACTCGACGTAGCGGCGCTGGCCCTCGGCGAAGATCGTGTCGAACGCCAACGACGACTTGCCGGACCCGGAGAGCCCCGTGAACACGATCAGCGAGTCTCGCGGGAGGTCGAGCGAGACGTCCTTGAGATTGTGCTCTCGTGCGCCGCGGATGACGAGGCGGTCGGTCACTGGCTCCCCTGAAATGATTGGTGGTTGCGGGCAGAATCCTGGCCCACACCATTGTATGGAGCGGGTCCGACAGAAACCCGCCTGGCCGTCCGCACGCGGTCCCCGCGGGAGCGGTGACTGGCGCCCATCCGCGCGAGCGTGCAGCGCCCTGCACCTCTGATGGCACGGCGCAGGGTCTGGCAGGCTGAGCCCATGACGTACACAGGAGAGGTCGAGGTCGGCGGACCGGCGGACGTGCAGGTCGCGGGCGACCTGATGATCACCAAGGTCGCGGTCGGCGAGATGAACAACAACGCGTACCTGCTGCGCTGCGTCCTCACCGGCGAGCAGGCCCTGATCGACGCGGCCAACGAGTACGACACGCTGCTCGGCCTGATCGGCAGCGACGGCCTGGCCCGCGTCATCACGACCCACCGCCACGGCGACCACTGGCAGGCCCTCGCCACGATCGTCGAGCGCACCGGCGCCGAGACCGTCGCCGGCGAGGACGACGCCGACGAGCTGCCCGTGCCGGTCACGACCCGCGTACGTACGGGAGCCCGCGTGCGCGTCGGCTCCTGCGAGCTCGAGGTCATCGAGGTCGTCGGCCACACGCCGGGCTCGATCGTCCTGGCGTACGACGATCCCGACGGCATCGTCGCACCTGTTCACCGGCGACTCGCTGTTCCCCGGCGGCGTCGGCAAGACCTGGTCGCCCGAGGACTTCGCGACGCTGATCGACGAGGTCGAGACCAAGATCTTCGACCGGTTCGCCGACGACGCCCGGGTCTACCCCGGCCACGGCAACGACACGACCCTCGGCGCCGAGCGTCCGCACCTCGCCGAGTGGCGCGAGCGCGGCTGGTAGATTTTCAGGCGCCGCGTGGCGTGAGATTCCAGAACGTCCACCACACGATGTACAGCGCGAAGGCCAAGCCCATCATCACCATCAACACGAGCAGGGCGAACGCCAGCACAGTCCCCCGCCACCGAGCCTTCATCGCAGCATCATCGTTCGCCCCCTCACCGGGGGCAAGAGTCGTCCACCCCGGTCACGGTCACGTCCTCGGCGCTAGAGTCCGCGCATGACTGATGACCCACGCATCGAGCCGTCTGGCACCGGCGACGAGCGGACCATCCTCACGACAATGCTCGACTGGCATCGGGCGACGCTGCACATGAAGTGCGCGGGACTGACTGACGAGCAGCTGCGCCACCACGCAGTGCCGTCGTCGGACGTGACGCTGCTCGGGCTGCTGCGCCACCTCGCCGGGGTCGAGCGCTGGTGGTTCCAGGTGGTGATCGCCGGCGAGGATGCCCCGGCACCGTACGACACCGACGGATTCACCAAGCTCGACGAGTCGACCGGGGAGCAGGCCCGCGGCGTGCTGGACGAGCACATCAGCCGCTCACGAGACATCACGGCAGCGCGGTCACTCGATGACGTGGGCAAGCATCCGCGCAGCGGCGAGCAGTTCACCCTGCGATGGGTCCTCGTGCACATGATCGAGGAGTACTCCCGCCACAACGGTCACGCTGACTTGATCCGCGAAGCGATCGACGGCGAGACCGGTGAATGACGACATGAGACTGCCGGTGAGAAGTGGTGATTGGGATGCCCTACGGGTGTCGCTCTGGGTCGCGCTGGCGCTGCTGTTTGCCAATTCCGTCATCTGGCCGGACTTCCTCGATGGGCCCGTCAGCACGTTGGGAGACCTGCACATCCACTGGTTCCCCATCGCGCTCTTGGTGTGGGCCATCGCTGCGGCGGTGTGGCGCTCGCAGCGCTTGAGCCGTGGAGTTCGACTCTCGACGCCGTATCCTCGCGCACCCGAGCTGCCCGAGTAGCGCCGCTCAGCGGGCGACGAACGCGCCGGTCTCGAGGTCGACACCCAGCGCGAAGAAGAAGTCGGCGAAAAAGCCACGGGAGATCTGCGGCACCCCACGCACCGGTGCGGCCACAGGCGGGTGCGGGTCGGCCCAGGGCCCGTTCGGGATGATGACGCGCGGGACGGGCAGCGGCTTGAGCCGGGCGGCAGCGGGCTGATGGCGCACGCCCGTACGTTCATCGGTGCCGCTCACGACCCAGCCCACACCGAACGAGACCGCAACCAGCGCAATGACCGTCACGGTGACGACGAGCACGCGGCGCATGCCCGGATCATAGCCCGGTCAGTTGTGGTGGCCCTGGCTCTCGAACGCCGCCTGGGCGAACGCGAGCAGCAGTCCGGTCACGGCAGACAGGATCGCGACGGCAACGGCGACGTAGCCCCACGGCTCGCGGTCGATCGAACCATCGCGTGCGAAGGCGATGACGATCGCCGCGCCCGCCGCGATGAACACGACGAGTGCGGTGTACATGCCCCACCGCCGGTGATGCTCGTGGAGCGTGATGTTCCTCCGCGCCATACCTTCATCGTGCGCCCGGTCCGGAGGAGACGCAACAGCTTCAGGTCTACTCGTCCCGGGGCAGCGAGACGTACACGGCATTGACCGCGACGGCCTGCTCGAGCTCGGTCGAGAGACCCGCGAAGAACTGCGACCGGTACGTCTCGTCGGTGACCGCGTAGACCGTGAAGTAGAGGCCCGCGAACGAGGCGAGGAAGACCGCGACCTGGAACAGCTCGTTGGTCAGTGGGAGGTGCTTGCCGAGCGACGACGGGAGGTCGGAGACGGGCTGGCCGGTCCACGCCTCGACCGTGCCGTCGGGGATCGTCAGGTCCCCGAACACCACGAAGAACGCGAACAGCCCGAGGCTCAGCAGCAGCACCTGGATCGCCTGGCTGAACAGCAGGACGAGTACCAGGTTGGCCCGCGCGAACCGCCGCAGGTCGGCCGGAGCCGCCGTGATCTGCCGCGCCGCCTCGGCCGCAGGGGTCCCGATGCAGCAGTCGGCCAGCCTCTCGCCGGCGACCTCGCGCTCGACCCTGCGCACCTCCTCCGGCAGGCGTACGAGCAGGAACACCGTCGCGATCGCAGCGAAGAACGCGACCGCCGACCACAGCACGTTGCGCGACATCAGCGCGGCGACCTGCCACACCTCGGCGTTGATGAACAGGAACGTCACGGCGAGCAGCAGCAGCGGCAAGGCCCGGGTCAGCAGCGGGAACATCAGGCCGAGCGACCCGAACGTACGCCGAGCGGCCCACCGCAGCATCGTGCCCATGCGCAGGAGCCGCCCGGCGAACAGGCCGAGCAGCGCCAGGAACAGCGCGACGCCGGTGAAGTCCCCCACGCGCGACCGTCGTCGACGAAGATGCCCACGCACACACCCGCGGCGATCGCCGCTGCGGCGATCAGCACGATGACGGCGGTGATGCGCTTCCTCGACAGCCACTTCTCGACCCGATCGGCGTGATCGCCGGAGAAGTAGGGCAGCCCGTGGTCGTCGAACCAGTCCTCGATCTCCGCGGCGGTACGCGCGTGGGAGGTGGGCACGTCAGAAGGTGACGGGCAGCTCGTCGACGCCGTACACGAAGGACAGCTGCCGGAAGCTCAGCTCCTCCTGCGGCTTCGCGAGTGCGAGGTCGGGGAACCGCTGGAACAGCCTCGGCAGCGCGATGCGCAGCTCCATCCGGGCCAGCTCGGCTCCGATGCAGCGGTGGATGCCGTGGCCGAAGGCCAGGTGACCGCTGGCCGGTATGCGGTGGGGGTCGAACTCGTCGGGCCGCTCCCCCGCGGAGCTCGGATCGCGGTTGGCGCCGCTCAGCGACGCCAGGACGACGTCGCCGGCCTTGAGCTGCTGGCCGAACAGCATCATGTCCTGCTTGGCGAACCGCGGGAACGCGACCTGCACGACCGACAGGTAGCGCAGGAGCTCCTCGACGATCCGGTCGACGTCCTCGGGATCGCCCTTGCGGATCAGGTCGGCGTACGTCCGGGTCGCGCAGCAGCACGATCGTGCCCAGCGCGATCATGCCGGCGGTCGTCTCGAAGCCACCGGTGAACACGCCGTCGGCGAGCCCCGCCAGGTCGACGTCGGAGATCAGGTCGCCCTCGTCGCGCAGGATCTGCCCGATGAGCCCGGGCCCCGGGCTCCTTGCGCTGCTTCGCGACGGCCTCGAACAGGAACTCGCGCTGCTCGGACACCGCGCCGAATGCCGCCGCGCCGCCGTTCGTGGCGTCGAAGCGTGCGCTGCCGAGCTTCTCGAACGCGTCCGCGGTCCTCGTAGTCGAGGCCCAGCAGCGCGCAGATGGTCTGGAACGGCACGGGGAACGCCACGTGCTTCGCCAGGTCGGCGCCTGAGCCCTCGGCTGCGAGCTTGTCGAGCTGCCGGTCGACGATCTCGCCGATCATCGGCTCGAGCCGGGCCAGCCGCCGCATCGTGAACTCCGGCGTGACGATCTTGCGCAGCCGGGTGTGGAGCGGCGGATCGGTGAACCCCAGTCCGCCGATGTCGTCGGAGGTGGCCGGTCCGTCGCCGTGGAACATGTGCCGGATGTCGTTGGAGTACGAGTCGCGGTCGGTCAGGATGCGCCGCGACTCCTCGTAGCCCGTCACCAGGTAATGCCCGGAAGTTGAACGGCAGATCGAGCTTGTGCATCGGCTCGGTCGCCCGGATCTCGGCGATGCGCGGCACCGGGTCCATGCCGTTGCGCTGCAACGGGACCTTGGTCGGCTCGGGGATGAACGAGATCCGTGAGAGGTCGATGCCCTTCTTCTGGATGCGTCGCACGACCAGCTTGCCGACCCATCCGGAGACCTTCGCCCTCACGTCAACCACGGGTCGAAACTACACTGCCCGGTTGCGCCCGCAGGCCACTCGGTGGAAGGTGAGAGCCAAACCACGCCTGATCGGGGGCGCAAACGCGAGGGGACCACCATGAGCACAGAAACGACCGATCCCGGGCAAGAAACCGAGCTGCGAAGGGTCATGGGGCCCAAGCTGCTCCTGCTCTTCATCGTCGGCGACATCCTCGGCACGGGCGTCTATGCCCTCACCGGCCAGGTCGCCGCCGAGGTCGGCGGTGCGGCGTGGCTGCCGTTCCTCGTGGCGTTCATCGTCGCGACGCTCACGGCGTTCTCCTACCTCGAGCTCGTGACGAAGTATCCGCAGGCCGCAGGCGCCGCGCTGTACGTCCACAAGGCCTTCGGCGTCCACTTCTTCACCTTCATCGTCGCGTTCGCGGTCATGTGCTCGGGCATCACGTCGGCGTCGACCGCGTCACGCGCGTTCGCGGCCAACCTGGCGACCGGCGTCGAGTGGGAGGCCAGCAACACCGAGATCATGCTGATCGCGCTGGCCTTCATGGCTGCTGGTCATGGCGGTCAACCTGCGTGGCGTCAGCGAGAGCGTCAAGGCCAATGTCGTCCTGACCCTCGTCGAGCTGTCGGGCCTGGTGATCGTGATCCTCATCGGCGTTCTACGCGATCGCCGGCGGCGATGCCGACTTCAGCCGCGTCGTCGGCATTCGACACCCCGGACGACAAGAACGTCTTCCTGGCCGTCACGACCGCGACCTCGCTGGCGTTCTTCGCGATGGTCGGCTTCGAGGACTCGGTCAACATGGCCGAGGAGTGCCACGAGCCGCACAAGATCTTCCCGCGGATGATGCTCACCGGCCTGGGCATCACCGGCACGATCTACATCCTGGTCTCGATCTGCGCCGTGGCGCTCGTCCCGGTGGGCACGCTCGCCGGCAAGCGACACGCCCGCTCGTCGAGGTCGTCAAGGCCGGCGCGCCGGACTTCCCGATGGACAAGATCCTGCCGTTCATCTCGATGTTCGCGGTGGCCAACTCGGCGCTCATCAACATGATGATGGCCAGCCGCCTGCTCTACGGCATGTCCCGGCAGGGCGTCATCCCGAAGTCGCTTGTCGAAGGTCCACGCCAAGAACCAGACGCCGTGGGCGGCGATCCTGTTCACCACCGCGCTGGCGTTCGGCCTCATCGCGTACGTCGTCCAACGCGAGCGACGACGCCATCGCTGTGCTCGGCGGCACGACGGCGCTGCTGCTGCTCGGGCGTCTTCGCCGTCGTCAACGTCGCGGTGCTCGTGCTGCGCCACGACCGGGTCGAGCACGAGCCACTTCCGCACCCACACCGCGATCGCCGTCGTCGGCGCGCTCTCGTGCCTCTACCTCGTGACGCCGCTGTCGGGTCGTGACGGCGAGCAGTACGAGGTCGCCGGCATCCTGCTGGCCATCGGCCTGGTCCTCTCGGTGCCGATCTACCTGTTCCGCCGAGCGCAGGGCGAGGACCTCGAGATCACCGATCCCGAGGACATCCCGCCGCACGACATCCCCTGACATAGCGCCGGCCGGCTCCAGGTGGAGCCGGCCGGCGTGTGTCATGCAGGTGCGACTAGCCGGCTCGCGGCGCGGCCTTCTCGCGCCGCGACGAGACCGTCAGGCTGACCATGGCGGTGACCGACAGGATCACGACGATCACGCCGAGGCTCAGCAGGGTCGGGATCTCGGGGACGTCGAAGTGCTCGCCGCCGTTGATGAACGGCAGCTCGTTGGTGTGCAGCGCGTGCAGCACGAGCTTGACGCCGATGAACGCCAGCAGGATCGCGAGACCCTGCGAGAGGTAGATCAGTCGCTTGAGCAGGTCGCCGAGCAGGAAGTAGAGCTGCCGCAGACCCATCAGCGCGAACACGTTGGCCGTGAAGACGAGGTACGGCTCCTTGGTCAGGCCGTAGATCGCCGGGATCGAGTCGAGCGCGAACAGCAGGTCGGTCGTGCCGAGCGACAGGATCACCAGGAACATCGGCGTGATGAAGGTCTTGCCGTTCTCCTTGATGAACAGCTTGAGGCCGTGCCATTCCTTCTTGGTGTTGAAGAAGCGCTCGGCGAACCGGACGACGCCGTTGTGGCCGTCGTCGTCGTGCTCGGTGTCCTTCATCAGCGTGTAGGCCGTCCAGAGCAGGAACGCGCCGAAGAGGTAGAAGATCCACGAGAAGTTCTCGATCGCGACCGCGCCGAGCGCGATGAAGATGCCGCGGAAGACCAGGGCGATGATGATGCCGACGAGCAGCGCCTCCTGCTGCAGCTTCCTGGGCACCTTGAAGCTCGCCATGATGATCAAGAAGATGAACAGGTTGTCGATCGACAGGCTGTACTCGGTCAGCCAGCCGGCGAAGAACTGCAGGCCGAAGTCGCCGCCCTTCTCCGAGACGTCGTGGTGGACCGCCACCCAGATGCCGAAGGCGATCGCCAGGCCGATGTAGCCGGCGAGGTAGATCGCGCATTCCTTCATCGTCGGCTCGTGCGGCTTGCGCGCCACCACGATGACGTCGAACAGCAGCACGGCGATCGTGACGGCGATCGTCACGATCCACTCGGTCTGCGAGACGGACATGCTGACGGTGTCAGCTGTGCTCTCGGCAAGGGGCAGGATCACGGTGATACCTCCGGTCGTCGGGACGCCGGAGGTCTCTTCCGCCGCACGATGCGGCCCGCAACACCGGGCGACTGCTGGGAGTCTCCGTGATGACGACATTGCGATCGGGGAATACTCCCCTCCGCGCACATTCTTGCAGGAACACCACCGATCGCGTCCGTGTCGGGCGTCGAGTGGCTAGGCCGTACGCGCGCTGATCTCGAGCCAGACGCCGTGCGGCCATGGCCCGTCGGGCTGCAGGGCCGGGTGGTCGAATGCGTCCGGCGGTGCGGTCTGCGGCTCGACGCACATCGTGTCGGCCGGCTCGTCGTAGACGACCCACCACTCGGCCGAGGACGAGAGCGTCAGCTCGAGCGCGCCGGGCCAGGTCAGCACCGGCGTCGAGGCCAGGCGGAAGCAGTCGTCCCACGGCCCGGCGGTCGGATCGACGAGCCGCCGGTGGGCAGGCCGTCGTCGCCGCGCTCGACCATCACGACGGGCTCGAGCGAGGCCACGAGCTCCTCGCCGCTGATCCAGCCGGCGCCTGAACCACGGGTGCAGGCCGATCGAGCAGGGCGCCTCGGTGTCGTCGTCCCATGACAGCTCGATCCGGATGCCGTCGTCGAGGAGCTGGTAGGTCAGGGTCGCGACCCCCTCCGTCGGCCAGGGCGCGCCGATCGCCAGCTCGTAGGCGCCCTCGGCCACGCGCTCCCATGCCGCGACGTGGCCCAGGCCGTGCAAGGCGTGGTCGCCGTCGGTCTGCGGCAGCTGGTGGGTGCCGCCGCCCAGCGTCAGCCGGCCGTCGCGGACGCGACCGGCCCACGGCACCATCGGGAAGCAGCCGTCCGCGATCGCGGGATCGATGTCGGGATCGCTCGACGCGGCCAGCACCTCGTGGCCGTCGATGACCAGGCTGGTGAGTCGGGCGCCCCGGACGGGATCGATGACCGCGCGGACGCGGTCGTTGTCGAGGACGTCAGTCACGAGGACAAGTCTCGACCATGCCAGTCGAGGCGTCAGACGCCGGCCTGGAGCATGCTGCGCAGCTCCTTCTTGAGGTCACCGATCTCGTCGCGCAGGCGCGCCGCGACCTCGAACTGCAGCTCGGCGGCGGCGGCTCGCATCTGCTCGCTGAGCTGCTCGATCAGGTCGGCGAGCTCGCCCGAGGGCAGGTTGGCGAGGTCGGCGGTGTGACCCAGCGGCACCGGCGCACCCTTGCGTCGCTTGTCGCCGGTCGCCGCCAGCAGCGTCGCGGTGTCGGCGTCCTCGCGCGCGAGCATGTCGGTGATGTCGCCGATCTTCTTGCGCAGCGGGGTCGGGTCGATGCCGTTGGCGGTGTTGTAGGCGACCTGCTTCTCGCGGCGCCGGTTGGTCTCCTCGATCGCCCAGCCCATCGAGTCGGTGATCCTGTCGGCGTACATGATGACCTGGCCGGAGACGTTGCGCGCCGCGCGGCCGATCGTCTGGATCAGCGAGCGGCCCGAGCGCAGGAAGCCCTCCTTGTCGGCGTCGAGGATCGCCACGAGGCTCACCTCGGGAAGGTCGAGGCCCTCGCGGAGCAGGTTGATGCCGACCAGGACGTCGTACTCCCCCATCCGCAGCTCGCGCAGCAGCTCGACGCGCCGCAGCGTGTCGACCTCGCTGTGCAGGTAGCGGGTGCGGATGCCGGCCTCGAGGAGGTAGTCGGTGAGGTCCTCGGACATCTTCTTGGTCAGCGTCGTGACCAGGACTCGCTCCTCGCGCTCGGTGCGGGTGCGGATCTGGGTGATCAGGTCGTCGATCTGCCCCTTGGTCGGCTTGACGATGACCTCGGGGTCGACCAGGCCGGTCGGGCGGATGATCTGCTCGACGACGTCGCCCTGGACCTTCTCCATCTCGTAGTTGCCCGGAGTCGCCGAGAGGTAGACCGTCTGGCCGATGCGCTCGAGGAACTCGGCCCACTTGAGCGGCCGGTTGTCCATCGCGCTCGGGAGCCGGAAGCCGTGCTCGACGAGTGAGCGCTTGCGCGACATGTCGCCTTCGTACATCGCGCCGATCTGCGGGATCGTCACGTGCGACTCGTCGACCACGAGGACGAAGTCGTCGGGGAAGTAGTCGAGCAGGCAGTGACCCGGCGTGCCCGGACCGCGCCCGTCCATGTGACGCGAGTAGTTCTCGATGCCGGCGCACGTGCCGACCTGCTGCATCATCTCGAGGTCGTAGGTCGTGCGCATGCGCAGCCGCTGCGCCTCGAGCAGCTTGCCCTCGCCCTCGAGCTCGGCGAGGCGCTCCTCGAGCTCGATCTCGATCGTGCGCATCGCGCGGTTCATGGTCTCCTGGCCGGCGGCGTAGTGGGTCGCCGCGCCGACATAGAGCTCCTGGTCGTCGCTCAGCACCTCGCCCGTCAGCGGGTGCAGCGTCATGAGCCGCTCGATCTCGTCGCCGAAGAACTCCACGCGCACGGCGTGCTCCTGGTAGACCGGGAAGATCTCGACGGTGTCGCCCTTGACCCGGAACGTGCCACGGGTCGACGCGACGTCGTTGCGGACGTATTGCGCCTGGACGAGCGTGCGCAGCAGCTGCTCGCGCGGCAGCTCCTCGCCGACCTTGAAGCCGATCATGCGCTCGAGGTATTCCTGCGCCGAGCCGAGGCCGTAGATGCACGACACGGTGGCGACCACGATGACGTCGCGGCGGGTCAGCAGCGACCAGGTGGCCGAGTGACGCAGCCGCTCGACCTCTTCGTTGACCGACGAGTCCTTCTCGATGTAGGTGTCGCTCTGCGCGATGTAGGCCTCGGGTTGGTAGTAGTCGTAGTAGGAGACGAAGTATTCGACCGCGTTGTTGGGCAGCAGCTCGCGCAGCTCGTTGGCGAACTGGGCCGCGAGCAGCTTGTTGGGCATCATCACGAGCATCGGCCGCTGCAGCCGCTCGGCGAGCCACGCCGTCGTCGCGGTCTTGCCGGTGCCGGTCGCACCCAGCAGCACGTTGTCCTTGACGCCGGCCTTGATGCGGCGCTCGAGCTCGGCGATCGCCGCCGGCTGGTCACCGGCGGGCTGGTAGTCGGAGACGACCTCGATGGGCGCCACCTGGCGCTGGAGCTCGGACACGGAACGCATACCTCGAGCCTACGTCTCACCACCGACAAAGAGCCCTAAAGTGGCTCCATGCCCGTCTCGGAACGCCGCGCAGAGCGCAAGAGGGAGATCCTCGACGCCACCCGTACGCTTTTCGACGAGCGCGGCGTGCGTGACGCGCAGATCGAGGACATCGCGAGGGCCGTCGGGATCAACCGGGCGATCATCTACCGGCACTTCTCCGGCAAGGAGGAGCTGTTCGCCGAGACCCTCGTCGGCTACCTCGACGAGCTCGACAAGACGCTGACCTCGGCCGACGACGACTCGCCGCGAGCCAGTGGCCCGCCTCGAGGACCTCGTCGTGGTGTTCCTCGACTTCGGCTCGGCCTTCCCGGCGTTCGTCGACTGCGCCCAGGCACTGCTGCGGCGCCGCGGCGACGAGCTGATGGAAGAGGTCAGCGAGCGGGTCATGTTCGACCTCGGCCGCGCCATGACGTCATGCCTCAACCGCGTCGTCGACGTGCTCGAAGCGGGCATCAAGGCCGGCGAGTTCCACGTACGCGACCCCTACCTGCTGGCCAACGTGTTCTACACGCAGGCGCTCGGCGTCATGAACCTCGCGACGCTGCAGCTGTCGGTGCGCGAGCAGAACCCGGGCCTGCCCGCCGTCGACGCCGTGCCGATCGACGAGGTCAAGGTCTACCTGCAGCACGCGGCCGTCGCGATGGCCCGCGCCGAGACCGTCCTGACGCGTCACCCCGCCGCGGCAGCGCGCACGGCCTCGACCGACAGGCGTACGTCCCGCGCGTCGGTCGACCAGTTGCTGACCGAGATGCGCAGCACGTCGCGGCCCTGCCAGCGCGAGCCCGACATCCAGGTCGTGCCGTCGGCGATCAGTCGCGCGGTGACCTCACGCGTACGCTCGTCGCTGCCGAACGCCACGCAGACCTGCGTGTAGACGACGTCGTTGAGCACCTCGACCCCGTCGATCGCCGCGCAGCCCGTCCGCGATCTCGCGCGCGTTGGCCACGAGGCCGTCGACCAGGTCGACGACTCCCTGACGACCCAGCGAGCGGAGCACGGCCCACACCGGCACGCCACGTGCCCGCCGCGACAGCTCGGGGACCTTCTCGTACGGGTCACCCGGGCCCGGTCTCGTCAGCGCACCAGGTAGCTGGCGTGCACGCCCATCGCGCCTCGCATCGCCGCCGAGTCCGCGACGATCGCGAGCCCGCAGTCGTACGGCACGTTGAGCGTCTTGTGCGCGTCCGTGGTCCACGAGTCGGCGCCCGCCAGCCCTTCGACGAGGTGGCTCAACGCCGGCGACGCCGCGGCCCAGAGGCCGAACGCCCCGTCCACGTGCACCCAGGCGCCGCGCTCGTGCGCCATGGCGATCGCCTCGGCGAACGGGTCGAACGCGCCGGAATGGACGTTGCCGGCCTGCAGGCACACCACGACCGGCTCACCGTCCGGGATCGCGGCCAGCGCCTCGGCGAGCGCGTCGACGCGGATGCGGCCCTCGGTCGTCGGCGGCGACCGGCGTCGGCTGCCCCAGGCCGAGGTAGCGCAGCGCGAGGTCGACCGTGTCGTGCCGCTCGGCGCCGACCAGGACGTTGACCCTGCGGTGCGCCGGTCAGCCCGTCGCGCTCGACGTCCCATCCGGCCTTCGCCAGCACCGCGTGGCGCGCCGCCGCGAGGCAGGTGAAGTTGGACATCGTCGCGCCGGTGACGAAGCCGACGTCCGCTGTCGACGGCAGGTGCAACAGCTCCAGCAGCCAGCGCCCAGCGGCCTCCTCGAGGGCGGCGGTCGCCGGGGTCGAGTAGCGCATGCCGGCGTTCTGGTCCCAGCCGCTGACCATCCAGTCGGCGGCGAGCCCGGCCGGCAGCGTGCCGCCCATGACCCAGCCGAAGAACCGGCCCGACCCGATCGCCATGAGCCCGGGATCGGCCTTGGCCGCGAGCTCGTCGACGACATCCGCGGGATCCGTGCCGCTGCTCCGGCAGCGGTCCGCCGAGGCTCTCGAGCAGCTCCGTCGCCGTGACCCGCGGCCCGATCGGCCGCTCGTCGAGCGACGACAGCCAGCGGCGTACGTGCTCATGCGCCTTGGCGAGTGACTCGTCGTATGCCTCGCTGCGTGCCGTCATGCTGGGCCGGCTTTCTCGGGATTGGCCCCATCGTGCCCCGAAATGTGACGAAGTGCACCGTTGGTGGTCGCCAGACCGGTGCACTTCGTCACGAATCGCGGTGGAACCCGCGGCGCTCAGGCCTCGAGGATCGCGACGACTCCCTGGCCGCCGGCGGCGCAGATCGAGATCAGGCCGCGGCCCGAGCCCTTCTCGTGCAGCAGCTTGGCGAGGTTGGCGACGATGCGCCCGCCCGTCGCGGCGAACGGGTGCGCCGTCGCGAGCGAGGAGCCCTTGACGTTGAGCTTGCTGCGGTCGATCGAGCCGAGCGGCGCGTCGAGGCCCAGCTTCTCCTTGCAGAAGTTCGGGTCCTCCCACGCGGCGAGCGTCGTGAGCACCTGGCTCGCGAACGCCTCGTGGATCTCGTAGAAGTCGAAGTCCTGCAGCGTGAGGCCCTGACGCGCGAGCATGCGCGGCACGGCGTACGCCGGAGCCATCAGCAGGCCCTCGGCGCCGGACACGTAGTCGACCGCCGCGGTCTCGTAGTCGACGAAGTACGCCAGCGGGGTCCAGCCGTGCTTCTCGGCCTCGTCCTCGGACGCCAGCAGCACGGTCGACGCGCCGTCGGACAGCGGCGTGGAGTTGGCCGCCGTCATCGTGGCACCTTCACCCTTGCCGAAGACCGGCTTGAGCTTGGCGAGCTTCTCCAGCGACGAGTCGGGACGCAGGTTGTTGTCCTTGGTGACGCCGAGGAACGGCGTGATCAGGTCGTCCTGCCAGCCCTCGTCGTACGACTTGGCGAGGTTCTGGTGCGAGGCGACGGCGAGCTCGTCCTGGGCCTCGCGGGTGATGCCCCACTCCTTGGTCGTGATGGCCTGGCTGTCACCCATCGACAGCCCGGTGCGGGGCTCGGAGTTGCGCGGCTGGTCCGGCGCGAGGTAGGCCGGACGGATCTTGGCGAGCGCCGCGAGGCGTCCCTTGTTGTCCTTGGCCCGGTTGGCCTCGAGCAGGATCTTGCGGAGCTTCTCACCGACTGCGAGCGGGGCGTCCGACGTGGTGTCGGCGCCGCCGGCGATGCCGGACTCGATCTTGCCGAGTGCGATCTTGTTGGCGACCAGCACGGCGGCCTGGATGCCGGTGTCACACGCCTGCTGCACGTCGTACGCCGGAGTGTCGGGCGAGAGCTTGGAGCCGAGGATCGTCTCGCGGGCGAGGTTGAAGTCGCGGCTGTGCTTGAGGACGGCGCCGGCGGCGAACTCGCCGACCCGCTCACCCTCGAGGCCGAAGCGGTCGACGAGACCGTTGAGCGCCGCGGTCAGCATGTCCTGGTTGGAGGCGTTGGTGTAGACGGTGTTGGAGCGTGCGAACGGGATGCGGTTGCCGCCGATGACGGCCACGCGGCGAACGGTCTGGGCTCCGGCAGCGGCCGAAGCGACGCTCGACACGGTCTCGGCTGCCTTGGTCGCGGCCGACTTCTTGGCTGGTGCCTTCTTGGCCGGGGCCTTCTTCGCGGGCGCCTTCTTGGCTGGTGTCGTGTCCGCCATGGCGGTCTCCTCGATCTTCGTGAACGATGGTTCTGAACGTGATGAGCACCGCATCCACTGTGGTGGACTGGCGCTGATTCATGAGGTTACAGTTCTAGAAGCATTCCAGATACCAATGGTATCCGAGAGATAGGACACACCCAAGCCATGGCCGACCGCTATCAGTCCCTCGCGCACAACCCGATCGGCAAGTTCATCGTCAAGAACCTGGGTCTGCCCAATCCGCCCGTGCTGGAGCGCTGGTCCGAAGGCGATCCGCTCGTCAAGGGCACCGTCCTGATCGGCGCCGCCCCGGGCAGCCCGGCTGGGCAAGAAGCTCGCCGCGACCCTGAAGTCGAGCGGCATCACCTCGGTGGGCGTACGCGCCGACAGCAAGACGTACAAGGGCCTGGTGTTCGACGCCACCGGCATCACCGACACGGCCGGCCTCGCCGACATGCAGCAGTTCTTCACGCCCGCCCTGCGCAGCCTCGCCCGCTCGGGCCGGCTCGTCGTGATCGGCGCACTGCCTGAGCAGGCCGACTCCGAGACCGCCGCGATCGCGCAGCGTGCCCTCGAGGGATTCGTACGCTCGGCCGGCAAGGAGGTCGGCGGCAACGGCAGCACGGCCAACCTCGTCTACGTCGGCGCCGGCGCGGAGGGCGCGCTCGGCTCGACGCTGGAGTTCCTGCTCTCCCCCAAGTCGGCGTTCGTCGACGGCCAGGTCATCCGCCTCGGGCTCACCGAGCTCGTCGACGCCGACCCGGTCGCCGACCCGGCCAAGCCGCTGGCCGGCAAGGTCGCGTTCATCACCGGCGCCTCACGCGGACTCGGCGAGGCCATGGCTCGCACGCTCCACCGCGACGGCGCCGAGATCGTCGGCCTCGACGTGCCGCAGCTGTCCGGCGAGCTGGAGGCCGTGATGGCTGAGCTCGGCGGCACCGCGATCGCCGAAGACATCACCTCACCCGACGCACCCAAGGTCATCGCCGCTGCGCTCAAGAAGGCGCACGGCGGTGTCGACATCGTCGTGCACAACGCCGGCATCACCCGCGACAAGCGGCTCAAGAACATGAAGACCGAGAACTGGAACCTCGTGATCGACATCAGCGTCGGCGCGCCGCAGCGCATCACCGCCGAGCTGCTCAAGCAGAAGCTGATCCGCCCCGGCGGCCGCGTCATCGGCATCTCGTCGATCGCCGGCATCGCGGGCAACAACGGCCAGACGAGCTACGGCACGGCCAAGGCCGGCGTCATCGGCTTCGTCAACGACCTGTCCAAGCGGGTCGCCAAGGACGGCATCACGGTCAACGCGATCGCGCCGGGCTTCATCGAGACCGACATGGTCAACACCATGCCGCTCGGCATCCGCGAGGCCGGTCGCCGGCTCAGCTCGCTGTCGCAGGGCGGGCAGCCGATCGACGTCGCCGAGGCCATCGCCTGGTACGCCAACCCGGGATCGTCGGCGATCTCCGGCAATGTCGTACGCGTGTGCGGCCAGGCACTGATCGGAGCCTGACATGGTCACCCGTACGTTCGACAAGGCGCCGTCGACCGCGCCGCTGATGCTCAAGGCGGTCCTGCCGGCACTCCCCGTGATCGGCGGGCTCCCGGGCGTCAAGCACGCCAAGGGCTCGGTGCCCGACATCGTGCTCGAGCGCAAGGGTGTCGTGACCGACCTCAAGCACCTGGAGGCGTACAACGAGGTCTGCGGCTTTCCCCGCGGCGACCACCTCCCGGCGACCTATCCGCACATGGCGGCATTCGGGCTGCACATGGCGCTGATGACCGACACGGCGTTCCCGTTCGCCCCGATGGGCCTGGTCCACCTGCGCAACACGATCCGCCAGCACCGGCCGCTCGGAGTTGCCGAGACGTTCGACGTGTCCGTGCGCGCAGCGGACCTGCGACCGCACCCCAAGGGCTCCTTGGTCGACCTCATCACCGAGGTCTCGGTCGACGGCGAGCTCGTGTGGGACGAGGTCACGACGCTGTTCTCCCGCCACAAGGGAGGCTCTGCCGAGACGTCACCTGCGCCGCTGACCGGCGTCGAGGCGCCCAACGGCGTCGTGCACTGGAAGCTCGCGGGCGACCTCGGCCGCCGCTACGGGTCGGTGTCGGGCGACCGCAACCCGATCCACCTCTACCCGCTGACCGCCAAGGCGTTCGGCTTCCCCACCAACATCGCGCACGGCATGTGGACCTTGGCTCGCAGCCTCTCGGCAGTCCAGAACAAGCTGCCGGACGCGTTCACGGTCGACGTCGAGTTCCGCAAGCCGATCCTGCTCCCGGGCACCGTCGTGTTCGGCTCGCAGGCCGACGGCAAGGACCTCGTGTTCGGCGTCAAGGGCGCCAAGAAGCCCGTGACGCACCTCGTCGGCAGGGTCACGACAAAAACGTAACTCTGAGTTACGCTGTCGAGCACTTCCACGACACAGGGGGCACTCGTGCTTGCTCGTTCCGCTGCGATTCGGCTGCTGACGGTCCTCGGGCTCACGCTCGGCCTGATCGGCGCCTCGCTCTCGTTCAACGCCGCTTCGGCGGCCACGACGTGGAAGCCACGCGGAGAGCAGTACGCCCAGACCGTGACGGAGCGTGATGTCGCGATCCCGATGTCCGACGGCACGATCCTGCGCGGCGACGTCATGCGCCCCGCCGACGCCGACGGCAAGGCGATCGACAAGCGGTTCCCGGTGATCGTGACCATCACGGCGTACAACAAGACGATCCTCAGCTCGGCCGGCGGGCTCGGCGGCGCGGAACCGTCCTACCTCGTCAAGCGTGGCTACGTGCAGCTCACGGTCGACGCGCGCGGCACCGGCAGCTCCGAAGGCATCTGGAGGGCCTTCGACGCGCGGGAGAACAAGGACGGCGGCGAGATCATGAACTGGGCGCACTCGTCGGAGCGCCCGTGGAGCAACGGCATCACCGGCATGACCGGCCCGTCATACATGGGCATCAGCCAGCTCTGGGCGGCCGCGGCCCAGCCGGCCGGTCTCAAGGCGATCTTCCCGCAGGTGCCCGGCGCCGACGTCTATCGCGACGTCGTCGCCTCGGGCGGCCAGCTCGACGTCGGGTTCATCCCGCTGTGGCTGGGCCTCGTGACGTCGACCGGGCTGATCCCGCCGGCCGTCCTGGCGTCCAGCCCGGAGTCGGCGATCAAGGAGCTGCTCGACCACCTGACCGGCGCCGGGACGTTCACGGTGCCGCTGCTGCTCAGCGCGTTCCTCGGCGGCGAGCCGGCGTACGACGGAGCGTTCTACAAGGAGCGTTCGGTCATCAACGTGATCGACAAGGTCAAGGTGCCGGCGTTCTTCGTCTCCGGCGAGTACGACCTGTTCCAGCGCGGCACTCCCCTGCTGTTCGAGAACCTCAGCAATCGCGGCATCCCGACCAAGATGATCGTCGGCCCGTGGGACCACCTGCAGGCGTCGAGCGGCAAGGACGTCGGCAACGCCGGATATGGCTCGCTGGCCGAGCTGCAGCTCCGCTGGTTCGACCACTACCTCAAGGGCATCAGCGATCCGACGCTCAACTCCGACATCGCCAACCTGACGTACTACGAGCAGGGCACCGGCGCCTGGCAGAAGAGCTCGAAGTGGATCGCCCCGTCACTCAAGGGCGCCAAGCTCAACCTCTCCGGCACGTCGGCTCCTCTGGGCGCGCCCGGCGGGCTCACGTCCGGCGCGCCGACGGACGGCACGTCGAGCCTCTACCCGGTGCCGGTCGCGGGCCTCTGCACGCGTTCGGCCAACCAGTGGACTGCCGGGCTGCCGAATGCGGTGCTCGCTGACCTGCCGTGCTTCTCGGACAACCAGTTCAACGACAAGGCCGGCGCGGTGTTCTCGACCAAGCCGCTGACGAGCCCCGTCACGATCCAGGGCCCGATCAACGCGCACCTGTATGCCTCGAGCGTCGGCGGCGACGGCATGCTGTCGGTCGCGCTCGAGGACGAGGCGCCCGACGGCACCGTCAAGCGCCTGACCGGCGGTTGGCAGGTCATCTCGCATCGCGCACTCGACACCGGCAAGTCCCGCTACCTCGACGGCGTGCTGATCCAGCCGTTCCACCCGTTCACCAAGGCGGCCCAGAAGCCGCTTGCCGCGGGTGAGGTCGCGCCGATCGACGTCGAGATCTTCCCGACGAGGGCCAAGATCCTGCCGGGGCACAAGCTCCGCATCGCGGTGCAGACGTTCGACGTCCCGCACCTGCTGCCGACCCTGCCCGACCTGCTGGGCACCTTGACGGTCGTCAAGATCCACAACTCGGCGGCCTACCCGTCGACGATCAACTTCCCCAGCGTCGGCACCCTCCCGACCGTCAAGTAGTCAGTCGCGCGGGGTGATCCGGCGGATCAGGCCCTCCTGGGCGACGGTCGCGACGAGTGTGCCGTCCTCGGTGAAGACTCGAGCCGTGCTCAGCCCGCGCGCACCCGACGCCGACGGGGACGTCTGGTCGTACAGCAGCCACTGATCGGCCACGATGGGCCGGTGGAACCAGATCACGTGGTCCAGGGAGGCGGCTTGTACGTCGGGTGCCCCGATGAACGTGCTGTGCGGCACGAGGCTCGCACCGAGCAGGCTCAGGTCGCTGATGTAGGTGAACGCCGCGTTGTGGACGATCTGCGAGTCCGGGAGCTTGCCGTCGGCGCGGAACCACAGGCGCTGCACGACGGGCACGAGCTTGCGCTGCGGGTCGTCCTCGGCCCGGTTGTCGCCGATGTAGCGCATGTCGAACGAGGACCACTCGCGATCCCAGAAGTCGGCGGCCTCCGAGCCGCGCCCGCCGATGACGTCGGTCAGCGGCATCGACTCGTCCGGTGACGGCACGTCGGGCATTGCGTCCTGGTGGTCCCAGCCGTCCTCGACGACCTGGAACGACGCGGTCATGTAGAAGATGATCTCGCCGTGCTGGCGGGCGGCGACGCGGCGAGTCGTGAACGATCCGCCGTCGCGGACGTTCTCGACGTCGTAGACGATCGGGATGCTCGGATCGCCGCCGAGGATGAAGTAGAGGTGCAGCGAATGCACGTGACGCTCGTCGGGGACGGTCAGCTGGGCGGCCATCAGGGCCTGCGCCGCGACCTGCCCGCCGAACACGCGCGGAAGCTCTGATCCTCGGGCTGCGACCCCCGGTAGAGCCCCACCTCGAGCTGCTCGAGATCGAGCAGGCCGACGACTTCGTCAAGGGATGCAGGCACCCGATCACCCTATCGGCGCAAGGCCAGAGCCTGCTGCGGGAGGGCACGGTCAGCCTTGGTCGTTCTTCCTCTGCCGTGCGAGGAACTGCTCGAACTGGTCGGCCAGCTCGTCGCCGCTGGGCAGGTCCTCGTCGCTGGCCAGCAGCGACTGGGCCGCGCCGCGGGTGAACGCGTCGTACTGCTCCTCGAGGCCGCCCAGCAGGCTCTGGCCGCCCTGCTCCTCGATCTGCTGCTCGATCTCGGCGAGCGCCGCCTCCTGGCGGGCCTTGAGCGACTCGACGTCGATGCTGAGGCCCGTGCGGTCGACCAGTGCGTCGATCAGCGCGAGCGACGCCGTCGGATAGTCGATCTGCGCGAGGTAGTGCGGCACGTGCACGACATAGCCGGCCGCGTCGTGGCCCCACTGGCCGAGGCGGTACTCGAGCAGCGACTGCGCCGACGACGGCACCATGACCTGCGCCGACCAGAGGTTCTGCCGGTCGACCAGATCGGGCGCGTGCCGTGGGCCGTGATCATGGTCGGGCGGGTGTGCGGGACGCCCATCGGCACGGCGCCGAGGCCGAGCGTCAACGGCACGTCGTGCTCCTCGATGACGTCGTGGACCTCGGAGATGAACCGCTCCCAGTGGAAGTCGGGCTCGGGCCGGCCATCAGGAAGTAGGGCATGCCGTTGTCGTCGTGCTCGAGGATGATCTGCAGCGTCGGGTCGTCGTACTCCGCGTAGTGGTCCTCGCGGAACGCGATCATGGGCCGGCGGGCGCGGTAGTCGAACATCGAGTCGAGGTCGAACTCGTGGACGAGCTCGCCGTGGCCGGAGCGCAGCTGGTCGGCCGCGAGCCGTGCGGCCGAGCCGGCGCCGAGGAAGCCGTCGAGGGCATGGATCAGCATCGGACCCTTGCCCTCGCGGGAGGTCTCGTCACGGTCGCGTCGCGGTAGCCATTTCATCGCCATGTTCAACCACTCATCCGTCTGGCGCTATTCCGCGACAGCGCGGCCAGCGTGTCGTCGGCGATCGCCTGCGGAGTCAGGCCGAGCCGTTCCAGGATGACGTCGCGCTTGGCGTGGTCGAGGAACTCCTGCTCGACGCCGTGCACCCGGATCGGCACGTCCGAGCCGGCATCGCGTACGGCCTGGGTGAACGCCGAGCCGATGCCGCCGTGGCGACCGTTGTCCTCGAGCGTCACGACCAGGCCGTAGCCGGAGGCGAGCTCGACGAGCGCAGGGTCGATCGGCTTGACCCAGCGGGGATCGACGACGGTGACGCCGTGGCCCGCAGCGCGTACGAGCTCGGCCGCGTCGGCGCCGAGGTGGCCGAACGAGCCGATCGCGACGATCAGGACGTCCTTGGCGTCGTCGCGGGAGAGGACGTCGGTCGTGCCGATGCGCTCGATCGCCGGGAGGTCGGCGCATACGGCGCCCTTGGCGAAGCGGATGACGGTCGGCGCATCGTCGACCTCGACGGCCTCGCGCAGCAGCTCGCGGAGCTGGGCGCCGTCGCGGGGAGCCGCGAGGCGCAGGCCCGGCACGATCTGCAGCAACGACATGTCCCACATGCCGTTGTGGCTGGCACCGTCGTCGCCCGTGACACCGGCGCGGTCGAGCACGAACGTCACGCCGCACTTGTGCAGCGCCACGTCGAGCAGCACCTGGTCGAACGCGCGGTTGATGAACGTCGCATAGACCGCGACGACGGGGTGCAGGCCGCCCATCGCGAGGCCGGCGGCGCTGGTGACGGCGTGCTGCTCGGCGATGCCGACGTCGAACACGCGGTCGGGGAACTTGTCGGCGAACGCGTCGAGGCCCACCGGGTAGAGCATCGCGGCGGTGATCGCGACGACGTCCGGACGCTCGTCGGCGATGCGGACGATCTCGTCGCGGAACACCGACGTCCAGCCGGCCGGTGCGACGTTGACCGCCTCGCCGGTGGCCCGGTCGAACGGGTTGGCCTGGTGCATCTGGTCGTTCTCGTTGGCGACCGCGATGTCGTAGCCCTGGCCCTTGGTCGTCAGCACGTGGACCAGGACGGGGCCGCCGAACTTCTTGGCCTGCGTCAGGGCGCGCTCGACGGCCGGACGGTCATGGCCGTCGACGGGGCCGATGTACTTGAGCCCGAGGTCCTCGAACATGCCCTGCGGCGCCAGGGCGTCCTTGACGCCCTTCTTGATCGCGTGCAGGGCCTCGTATGCCGCAGGGCCGACGATGCGTGAGCGGTTGAGTCGCTCCTTGATCGCGCCGAGCGCGGGTTCGTACCTGGGGTTGGTGCGGATCTCGGTGAGCCGGTTGGCCAGTCCGCCGACGGTCGGGGTGTAGGAGCGGCCGTTGTCGTTGACGACCACGACGAGGCGGCGGTCGTTGTCGGCGGCGATGTTGTTGAGCGCCTCCCAGGCCATGCCGCCGGTCAGCGCACCGTCACCGATGACCGCGACGACGTGGTCGCTCCTTGCCGAGCAGCAGGTTGGCCTTGGCCATGCCGTCGGCGTACGACAGGCTCGTCGACGCGTGGGAGTTCTCGACCCAGTCGTGCTCGGACTCGGCGCGGCTCGGGATAGCCGGACAGCCCGCCCTCCTTGCGCAGCGTCGCGAACTGGCCGGCGCGGCCGGTCAGCATCTTGTGGACGTACGCCTGATGGCCGGTGTCCCAGACGACTCGGTCGCGCGGTGAGTCGAACACGCGATGGATCGCCATGCCGAGCTCGACGACGCCGAGGTTGGGGCCGAGGTGGCCGCCGTTGGAGGCGACCGACGTGATCAGGAGCTCGCGGATCTCGGTCGCGAGCGTGGCGAGTTCCTCGTCGCTCATGCCGCGCAGGTCGGCAGGCCCGGTCAGGTTCGCGAGAACGTTCATCGGTGTCTCCCTTCCCCTCGTGGACATGCTGATCAGTCTATCGACGTCCTTCGCGTGTGCTGGGTCGGGCGGCAGTCCCCCGTACGCCCGAACGGCCTACTTCAGGCGAGCCGTGATCGAACGTATGGCTCTGCCGGGCCCGGTGTCCCTCGTCTTCCGCCACGCCCGGGAGCGAGCCAGCGCCCTCGCGGCTGGTCGGACGAGGCCGCGACGCTTAGGCTTGACCGCCGGGGTTGAAGCTGCCACCGGCTCGGGTGGGTGAGGCACCACGGCCGACGGGCGTTCACGGGCACTCTCACCCGCGATGGCGGCCAGGTGGTCCGTGAAGGCGGCCCGCCACACCGCGGCGCGCAGCACGCGCTCCTGGTAGGCATTGGTGCCACCTTTGAGCGACAGGTGCCAGAAGCGATGGGCCCGATCGATGTCGAACGCCGCACCCCAGTCCTCCGTGTCGGCGAGCAGGCTCTCGACCTCGGGACGGTCCTCCGAGTCGGAGACCCGGATGACGCGCGCGATGCGGGACTTCGGCATGGAGGCCGCCAGCTCGGTGCGCATCTCGATCGGGAAGTAGGGCACGTCTGCCCACGCGGGAACGAGTCGCCGGGTCAGCTCGCGATGGAACGTGTTCGCCCTGCGAGCCTCCGGTGACAGCGAGAGGGCCGTGCTGACGAAGCTCGACGCCAGCAGCGGCGAGACAACGCCGAGGCGCTCGCCGGTCGTGCCCCAGCGGCGCATGCGCTGCAGCACGTAGTACTGGCCGAGGATGAGGTCGCCGCGTACGCCCCAGGAGGCGATGCGCCTCAGCTCGGACATCACCTGGTGGGTGACATGGGCGCGAGCGACCTTGCTCTCGCCGGGAGTGTTCGCCCGGTGGGCCAGGATTCGCGTGACGTAGGCGTCCACCTGAGCCTCGACGGGCAGCTGGTCGATCCCGTCCAGGCCGCCGCGGATGTAGAGACCGTGGGCCGCCTCTCCGCCCACCCCGCTCACGACGAGCTCAGTGTGCGCGTCGAGGTGAGAGGGCACATTCATCGTCAGGTAGGTGCATGGGCGCAGCGCCTCGCTGTAGTCGTGCCACTCCCGCGCCCGCTCCATGACCCTGATCCTGGGTGGTTCGATCTCGCCGCCCGTGGACTTGTGCTCGATCTGGTGCTCCACCTGGCTGGGCGCCAGCTGCACCAGGTGCCGGGCGACGTCGAGATCCCCGGGAAAGGCGTCGTGCGAGTGCAGGATCATGTCGCTGCCGCTCGCATGGAAGGCCGCAGCGACGAGTCGGGAGTCGCGGCCACCGGACAGATGTACCACGGGCGTGCCCTTGTAGAGGCGGCTGATCGAGGTGGCGATGCCCATGAGGTCGGCTGCCGTCGCCTCGAGCTGGTCTTCGGTCGGACCGCCAGATGCCTGGATCGCCGGGACGAAGGTGGCCGAGGTCTCCAACGTTGACACCTGGCGTCGGCGGCTGCGGCCGTCCCAGTGGATGTGCGTGGCGGCGTCGAGGGCTCGTACGCCTCTGTAGGGCGTCGTGTGGCCGAACAGCTCGTCGGTGTAACCCATCTGCAGCCATCCGTCGGGGTCCGGCTCCGCGGGGAGCCCGGCGAACAGCAGGGCGGCGACGGGCCGGTTGCTCCACACCCATCCCGTGGGGGTGCGCAGCTCGAAGAGGCGTCCCACCCCGATGACATCGGTGAACACGTCGACGGTGTCGGCGGCCGCATCGACACTCACGCACACGAAGGGGCCGGTGACGTCGAGTATCCGCCGCGGGAGTCGACGCAGCTCATGTGCGAGGTCGAACGCGGCCTGATCCAGCGGAACGGTCCCGACGATGCGCTCGACGCCAAGAGGTGCGTACAGGGACGCGACGACCTCGTTGGGGCGCTGGGCCCAGGCGGGCCAGAGGGAGGGACTCTCCTCGGTCTCCCACATGACCATGCCAACCGTCGGGGAGACATGCGTGGCACGCTTCGGCCCGTGCTTCCACAGGCGTCCGTAGTGTGCCTCCACCCGCCGGATGCCGTCATCGACGGCCTGCCTGGTCACGTCCGTGCTGCTGGCAGCCACGCTGAGGACGAAAGTCTGCACAAGGTCCTCCCGAGGAGTGGGGCGTTGCGCGAGCCCGGCGCACGCGCGCGCTCCACGATAGCGTCTGCGGCCCCAGATCTCAGACGCCGTCGGAGGTGTTGTATCGCCCCCGCAGATGGATCAACGCATCGGCGGCCCCCACGGTCACGGACTCGACGACGCCCTCGACGAGCAGCCCCCAGCCGACCTGCCGCGGCTCCCCCTCTGCGAGGCGTACGCCGATCCAACCTGCGGTGCCGGCCAGCACCGGGCCCCACTCGCTGTCGCTCCAGTCGCCCAGGGTGAACGGGCCACCGGGCGCAGGGACGGTGCCGGCGAAGGCGTCGGCGAGGAACCGGTGCTCGGCGCCGAGGACGTTGACGGTCCACGTCGCCGGATCCGCCTCCCAGAAGTCCGAGTCGGGGTCGATCAGGCCCAGGACCCGATCCGGTTCACCGGCGGCCAGGAGCATCGACGACACCGTCAGGCCGCGGCGCTGCGCACCCTCGCCGGTGGCCCACACCGTCACGGGCGCGGGCATCCGGCCTCGTACGCGTCGCAGCTGGTCGCGGTCGCCCTCGGGGGGCACGAACGGATGGTCCGAGTGGATCGTCACCCGATACACATTACGGGCGGAGAACGCGTCCCGAGCCTTGACTTAATTCAAGTCTCGTACTAAACCTGACACATGGCATCGGACTTCGTACTGGGCATCGACTCCTCCACCCAGTCGACCAAGGCGCTGCTCGTCGACGCCGCGACCGGCGAGGTCGTCGCGCAGCAGTCCGCGCCGCACCCCGACGGCACGTCCGTCGACCCCCGCGCCTGGCTCGATGCGTTCGACCAGGCCACCGCCGGACTCCTCGACCGGGCCAGCGCCGTCGCGGTCGGCGGCCAGCAGCACGGCATGGTCGCCCTCGACGACGTCCGACTCCCCGGTGCACGACGCGATCCTCTGGAACGACACCCGCTCGAGCGGCGAGGCCCGCGACCTGATCGACGAGATGGGCGGCCCCGACGCCTGCGCCGACACGATCGGCAGCGTGCTCGTCGCCTCGTTCACGTCGACCAAGCTGCGCTGGCTCCGCGACCACGAGCCCGACGCCGCAGCGCGTACGCGCCGGGTGCTGCTCCCCCACGACTACGTCTCCCGCCACATCACCGGCGGCGAGCCGTTCACGGACCGCGGCGACGCCTCCGGCACGGGCTACTTCTCCACCGGCAAGGACGACTGGCTGCCCGAGCTCGCCGAGGCCGCCATCGGTCACGCCGTCGAGCTCCCCCGCATCGTGGCGTCGTCCGAGGTCGCCGCGACGACCGCCAGCGGGCTCGTCGTCGGCGCCGGCACGGGCGACAACATGGCCGCCGCCCTCGCCCTCGACCTGGGCCCCGGCGACGTCGTCGTCTCGATCGGTACGTCGGGGGTCGCCTCGGCGATCAGCGAGTCGCGCATCGCCGACGGCACCGGATCGGTCACCGGCTTCGCCGACGCGACCGGGCGATTCCTGCCGATGGCCACGACGATCAACGCCGCCCGCATCCTCGACCTGCAGGCCACCCTGCTCGGCGTCGACCACGACGAGCTCGGCCGCCTGGCCCTCGCCGCTCCCCCGGGCGCCAACGGGCTGACGATCGTTCCCTACTACGACGGCGAACGTACGCCCAACCTGCCCGACGCCACCGGCACCTGGAGCGGGCTGACCTCCTCGACGACCCGCGAGGACCTCGCCCGCGCCGCCTTCGAGGCGCTGCTCTGCTCGCTCGCCGACGGCGTCGACCACCTCGTCGCCAAGACCGGCATCACCCCGCGGCCGCATCCTCATGGTCGGCGGCGCGGCCGCCAACCCCGCGGTGCACGCCATCGCGCCGGCGATCTTCGGCAGCCCCGTGACCGTGCCCGCTCCCGGCGAGTACGTCGCCCTCGGCGCCGCCCGCCAGGCCGCCTGGGCGCTCGCCGGCACCTCTGAACCCCCGACCTGGGCCTCGGCCAACGCCGAGACGTACGAAGCAGAACCCACACCTCCCGTGCGTGAGGCCTACGCACGCCTGCGCGACCGCACCATCCCGTGGTCCACATCCACCAACCCCTCACAGAAATAGGGCTCCCATGAGCATCCCGACCCCCTCACCCTCCGACAAGTTCTCCTTCGGCCTGTGGACCGTCGCCTACCCCGGTCGTGACCCGTTCGGCGAGCCCACCCGCGCCCCGATGGACCCGATCTACGCCCTCGAGCGGCTCGCGGACCTCGGCGCGTACGGCGTCAACTTCCACGACGACGACCTGATCCCGTTCGGCTCCGACGACGCGACCCGCGACGCAGATCATCGAGCGCTGGAAGAAGGGCCTCGCCGACACCGGCCTGGTCGTCACCACCGCCACGACCAACCTGTTCACCCACCCCGTGTTCAAGGACGGCGGCTTCACGTCCAACGACCGCGAGGTGCGCCGCTTCGCGATCCGCAAGGTCATGCGCAACATCGACCTCGCCGCCGAGCTCGGCGCCAAGGTGTACGTCTGCTGGGGCGGCCGCGAAGGTGCCGAGTCCGGCGCGGCCAAGGACGTCCAGGCGGCGCTCGACCGCTACCGCGAGGCGTTCAACGTGCTCGGCGAGTTCGTGCACGACAAGGGCTACGACATCAAGTTCGCGATCGAGCCCAAGCCCAACGAGCCCCGCGGCGACATCCTGCTGCCGACGATCGGCCACGCGCTGGCGTTCATCGAGACGCTCGACCGCTCCGAGAACGTCGGCGTCAACCCCGAGATCGGGCACGAGGAGATGGCCGGCCTCAACGCCGCGCACGGCTACGCGCAGGCGATGTGGCAGGGCAAGCTGTTCCACATCGACCTCAACGGCCAGACCGGTCCCCGCTACGACCAGGACTTCCGCTTCGGCGCCGGCAACGTACGCGGTGCGTTCTGGGTCGTCGACACGCTGCTCGCCGGCGGGTATGACGGACCCGTGCACTTCGACTTCAAGACGCCGCGCACCGAGGACGACGAAGGTGTCTGGGCCTCGGCCAAGGGCTGCATGACCAACTACCTCGTCCTGCGGGAGAAGGCGCTCGCGTTCCGCGCCGACCCCGAGGTGCAGGAGGCCCTCGCGGCCGCCAAGCTCCCGGAGCTCGCGCAGCCGACGCTGTCCGAAGGTGAGGGCTGGGCCGACCTGGAGGCCGCCCAGCTCGCCGACCCCGACGCGCTCGCTGTCCGCGGCGCCGGGTTCGAGCACCTCGACCAGCTCGCGCTCGAGTACCTCTACGGGGTGCGCGGAGGGTGACCCTCACCGGGGTCCCGACAGGGACGGAGCACGTACGCCGGCAGAACACCGGCCTCGTGCTGCGCTCCCTGCGGGCCGACGGGCCGGCCACTCGTACCGAGCTGGCCCGGCGCACCGGGCTCGCGAAGGCCACGGTCGGCACGATCGTCGCCGAGCTCGAGGCCGCCCGCGCCGTGACCCAGGACGACTCCGTCCCGTCGGGTCGCGGGCGGCCCGGCCGGCCGGTCACGCTGACCGGTGAGTCGATCATCGGGCTGGGGCTCGAGGTCAACGTCGACTATGTCGCCGCCGTCGCCCTCGACCTCGCCGGCAAGGTGCGGATCGTCGAGACCCGGCCCGTCGCCACGGCCGGCACGCCGCCCAGCACTGCCGAGCTCATCGCGCTGGCGACCGACATCCGTACGACCCTCGATCCGCGAGGGCAACACCGTCGTCGGCGCGACCGTCGCCGTGCCGGGCCTCGTGGCGCACGACAACCGCACCGTCTCGTGGGCGCCCAACCTGGGCTGGGACGGCCGGCAGCTCGCGGCCGAGCTCGAGGAGGCGTTCGGCGACGACTGCCCCACCACGATCGACAACGACGCCAACTGCGCCGCGCTCGCCGAGGCCGCCCACGGCGTGACCACCGACGTCTCGCACTCGCTCTACATCACCGGCACGATCGGCATCGGCGCCGGCATCGTGCAGGACGGCCGGCTCGTACGCGGCGGCGCCGGGTTCGCCGGCGAGGTCGGCCACATGCCGATCGGCGACCCCGAGCGCGTATGCGGCTGCGGCCGCATGGGCTGCTGGGAAGCCTCCGTCGGCCTGCGCGCGATGCTCAGCGCGGTCGGCATCGAGGAGGAGGACACTCCCCTGCAGACCGCCATCGCCGTCGCCGACCGCGCCGCCCGCGACGCCATCACTCGCGACGCCCTCGCCGCCCTCGGCCGCGACCTCGGCACCGGCCTGGCCACCCTCGCCGCCGTGCTCGACCCCGCCGCGATCGTCCTCGGCGGCTACTTCGTCCCCCTCGGCGCGTACGTCGTCCCCGCCGCCGGCCAGGTCCTCGCCGAGCGCCTCCCCTCGGCGTCGATCCACCTCCCGCAGATCCGCCTCAGCTCGCTCGGCATCCACGCCGCCGCGCTGGGCGCCGCGGAAGACGCGCTGGCCGACGTCTACGCCGGCACCTTGGCGCTGTAGCGCGAGCACCCTGCCGCCGGACAGTGATCGAGATGCTTCATACTTCATACGTGTCAGGCTCGACAGAGGCTGGCTTCGCGGACGTGCGTGTAGTTGCAGCACGCTTCCCTTCCAGGAGAATGGGTCGACGGTTCAAATCCTCGCGTCCGCTCCATCCGCTCCAGGCCCCGAGGCGACCCCGGCTCAATGAGAGCCTTTCGCCATGTTCCGCAACGGGGTCGGATGCCTGATGGTTGCGCTTGCCGTCGTACTGCAGTGGTTGCCGCAACCACCCGCTCGATCCAGCCTTCGGCAACTGGAGGTGCAGTGAGCTGCAGAGCAGCTCGGTCGTAGACGCGAGGATCGAGTACGCCCGCGCGGTCGACAACGACGACGCCAATCAAGCGCGGGTGTGGGGCGCGCGTGCGCTGGCCCAAGCCTTTCCTGATGACTCAGCGGATGGCTTGCGGGTTGCACCCCCACATTCTGTGCTCCCTACCCGAAGAACGAGACGGCGCGTTCTGGGCTTCGACACGTCGATCCTGGTGCGGACCAGTCAGCGGGATCAGGCGCGAGCCGCGCTCGAGAAGTCGCACCGACCGGCTGAACCTCGTCTCCAATTCGGGTGGAGAGTTCGCCAGCGCAGAGGAGTTCGAGGCTTCGCTGGGCGAAGGTCAAGAGTTGCGGAGTCGACGACGACATACCGAGCTGGGTCTCTGAATGATCAGCGACGTCTCGCGTTCCATTCGTACGTTGCCGAGTGTGACGCCGACTCGTCGATCACGATCAACTACGATCGGGCAGACCTGGCATGTCGCATCGTGCTCAGCGATGGTGGTCGACCCATTCGACCAGCCGTTCATCATGGCGCTGACCCAGGCCTTGCGGCAGGGCTCGAACGCAGTGACCGGACTCGACGTCGTTCTCCGGCGACCATCCACGGTCGACTACGTACGCGTCTGGAAGTGACCGTCCGAACTGGGGAGCCGTGGAACCTACTGTGCGCGTCGAGCCTGGCGATCTCGTCCATCTGGGCGCTCATTGCGGTTCCTGTCACGTTCGTCCGCCACGTCCTCACGAGCCTACGGCCGCGGGCTGCGCGAGTGGCCTGAGGCCGCAGGCGGCGGCGAATCCGTCCGACTCGATGCCCATCGCCACGTTCGGCCGGGTCGTGAAATTGGCGAACGCAATCACCGCAGACAGTTCTACCAGGGCCGCGTCGCTGAGCTGGTCACGGAGACGGGCAACCATCTCGTCGGTGACCGTCGGCGGAGTGACCGTCATCGCCTCGGCGTACTCGAGCACCTCACGCTCGAGCGACGAGAACACGGCTGATTCACGCCAGCGCGGAATCTCGCGCGCCTTGTCCATGTCGAGGTTCAGATTGTTGGCCTCGAAGTAGTTGAAGTCCAGACACCAGCTACAGCCCACCTGGGCGGCGACGGCCATGTGCGCGAACGACTTGAGCTGCTCGTCGCATGCGTCCCACTTCTTCAGCTTGCCGCCGAAGCTCGCCATGCCCATCAGGACCTTCTGGTTGTGCCAGTAGACACCGAGCGAGCTTGGCACCTGGCCGACGGCCTTCCTTGCGAACCGCTTGATGAGCGCCCCCTTGAAGCCGCTGATCTCGGCCGCGGGAATTCGGGTTGTTCCGGTCATGTCGTCCTCCTGTTGATTTCGGTTACAACATGAAGACGAAAGCCAGGGTTGCTCTGTGACATGCGCGCGCAAAATTCTGGCTGTGTCATACCGTCGGGTTTGCGCCGCTTCAGCCGTGCTCCGATCGATCCCGACCGTCAAGGCGCGCGTCGACCGACGTTCAGCGGGTTGGATCGATCATGGTCATGCCGGCAACCTTCGCTTGGTCGAACCGTGGCAACAGGTCCGCGGCTTCGTCGAGACCGATGGTTCGCTCGATCAGCCGTTGCGGTTGCAGTGATCCCTCCTCGATCAACGCGAGCATGCCGGGATAGTCGGTCGCGGCCATCCCGTGGCTCCCCAAGACGTCGAGCTCCCAGCCGATCACTCGTGCCATCGGCACCCTCGGGTGTCCGCCGATCGACGGAAGCAGTCCAACCTGTACGAGGCGGCCTCGACGGCGCAGGCTGAGAATGGCATCGGCACAGGTTTGCTCGCTCCCGACGGCATCGATCGCGACGTGGCTGCCACCGCCGATGAGGTCCCCGACCGCCGATGGAATGTCGGTTCCGTCGGCAAGGAGGGTGTGCTCCGCGCCGAGCTCGGCGGCCACTGCGAGTGCCTCTTGATTGCGGTCCACGGCGACCACGCGGGCGCCGAGCGCGCGGGCGATCATCACCGCGCTCAGCCCGACTCCGCCGGCACCGATCACGGTGATCCACTCACCCTCGGTGAGTCGCGCGCGTCCCACGAGCGCGCGGTACGCCGTGGCGAACCGGCACCCAAGGCTGGCCGCGGTCGCAAAGTCCACCTGCTCCGGAATCGCGACCAGGTTGGTGTCCGCGGCGTGCAGAGCGACGTACTCGGCAAAGGAACCCCAGTGCGTGAAACCTGGCTGTTGCTGGTCAGGACAGACCTGCGCGTTCCCATCCAGGCACCACGCGCAACGACCACATCCGCAGACGAACGGAACGGTGACCCTGTCCCCGACCCTCCACCGTGTCACGCCCGAGCCGACCTCAACGAGCTCACCGGCAAGCTCGTGACCGGGCACATGCGGGAACGAGATCTCGTCGTCGTGTCCTGCCCAGGCGTGCCAATCGCTGCGGCACATGCCAGTAGCGACGACACGGACCACGACGCCACCGGCTGGAGCCGAGGGTCGCGGCACCTCTCGGACCTCCGGTCGAGACCCGGCAGCGGCGACCACTAGTGCGCGCATCGCCACATCCTCCCAGACAGGTGCAGATGCTCCGATTGGGGTCGCGCTGCAGTAAGCCAGAAAATGCCCGGGTGTAGCCTCACATTGGTTCTTCGATTGACTTGGAGTCGGCGATGGGCGAGCAGACTGAGACCGTGGTTCTTGCCGGCGGTTGCGCCTGGATCATGCAGCAGCTGCTGCGTCAGCCCGAAGGGGTCATCACCACTCGGACCGGTTTCATGGGTGGCAAGACCGAGAACCCGACCGAGGAGAACGCCGGTGGTCATGCCGAGGTCGTCGAAGTCGTGTTCGATCCTGAACGGCTCTCGTATCGAGGGCTCCTGGAGGTGTTCTTCCAGGTTCACCGACCCGACCTCGATGAAGGCATCGTCGGTTCGCTCTATCGTTCCGAGATCTTCTACACCAGCCCGGAGCAGCGGAAGGTCGCCGAGCAGATGATCCACGACGTGGACGCGTCAGGTCATTGGCCGGGCAGGACTGTGACCAAGGTCAGCCAAGCATCGGTGTTCTGGGAGATGGGCCCTGAGGATCAGGACTACTTCCTGCGATTCCCCACCGACTGCAAGCCCCCCTTTCCCCACCGGGCCGCAGCATCGTAGGACCTCGCGACGAATGAATTCGAGCCGTAGAGCGACGGCGTCTGACACGATGTGCGCATGCGCCGCCTTGCAGTCACTCTTGCCTTCCCGGTGATTCTGGTGTCGCTGGTGTGGGGAGTTGCAATCCTGGCTGCGGACGTGGCACCTCCATCGACGACGAATCCCGAGCTCTCGTGCGGCGGTGTCCTCGGCTCACTCGAGGGCAAGCCGAACAACGGCGGAGAGCTGCCCTATCCGCATGACTGGATAGATCAGTGCAAGAAGGCTGCGAACGAGAAAGCCCGATGGATCGTCGTTCCTGCGATTGCAGGCCCGTTGGCCCTGCTCTACCTGATTGGGGAGTTCATCGCGGTCGTTCGCCGGGCCAAGGCTGAGGGCCGATCCACAGGTGCGCTGTCGGGCGAGACCAAGGGTTGACGACGACTCACCGAGGCGGGTGCTCCTTGAGCCAGGCCGATTGACGTGCGGCGGACGCACGTGACAGCCAAGCGTCCTGCACGACCTCGGCAAGCTCGTTGAACGTGAGCTCGCCAATCAGACTGGCCCGCAGCAGCACCGACGGGTGGCCGTTGAAGTGAGGGGTGGTGAAGAAGGGCGAGGAGTCATCCTGAACCAGTGCGAGCTTGTCGTCCTCGCCAGGGACCCAGAAGACGATGACGTCGTCGTACCGTTCGCCAGTCTCCGGGTCGAAGGCGTCGGGACGCGGGTTCCTGAAGAACACAAACGACTTGCCGCCGACTTGATAGACCGGCCTTTCCTCGGTGCCCGGGTCGACCGTGACATGCGGCATGCCAAGCGCCAGACCGTGAACATCCGCGACCTTGGCCGGTCGATGTCCGCTTCTCGCCACGTCCACAGAGTAGGCGTCACTTCGGTCGCAACCAACGGGCTGCGCTGAAATGACCGTCAGCTCGCGAGCGCGGCGTCCACGTCCAGGCAGGCCGTCGCCAGGCGGCCCACCGGGTCGGCCAGCAGCGGCTCGAAGGCGAGCTCGGCCGCGCCGTGGAGCACGGAGTCACCGCCGAGACCCGGCAGCGTCACGAGCACCTGCTCGCGCGGAGCCGGCAGCGCGTGCACCGCGAGCTCGGCTGTCGACGTCCTCGCGTACGAGCGGGAACAGCGATCGCAGGTAGCCGCCGAGCACGATGACCCGCGGGTTGAGCAGGTTGACCGCACCGGCGAGGCCGCGACCGAGGTGGCGGCCGACGATGCGGAGATCGGGGGTGGCCTCGTTGACGCCCTCGAGGAACTCCCCCAGCGCGCCGACCTGCTCAGCCGGGCAGCCGACGGCAAGGGCGATGGCGGGCGCACCGATCTCGGTCTCCCAGCAACCGCGTGCGCCGCAGTGGCACAGCTTGCCGTCGGGGATGAACGGCATGTGGCCGATCTCGCCGGCATAGCCACCGGCGCCTTCGAGCTTGCGGCCACCGACGATGACGCCGGCACCGACGCCGACCTCACCGGACAGATAGACGAGATCGTCGACACCGACACCAGCACCGCGCAGGTGCTCGGACAGCGCGCCGAGGTCGGCGTCGTTGCCCAGCACCGGCATGCCGATCGGACCCAGGCGCTCGGCCAGGATCTTGGTGAACGGGACGTCGCGCCAGCCGAGGTTGGGCGCCAGGCGTACGAGCCCGTCCTCGCCCCGGATGATGCCCGGCACGCCGAGCCCGACACCGACCAGGGCGGCACCGGGCTCGACGTCGCGGACGACGAGCCGCATCAGGTCGACGACGGACGAGGCGATCGCGTACGGATCGTGGCCAGGCGGCACCGGGCCGGTGGCCCGTGACCGGACGACTCCGCCGAGGCCGATCCGGGCAACCGTCAGACCGTCGACCCGCAGGTCGACCGCCAGGACGTACGCACCCGTGCGCGCCTTGACGTCGACCGACGGGCGTCCGGCGCCGATCCGGGTCCCCGAGGGCTTGGCCTGATCGGCCAGCCCCAGGGACTCCAGCTCGGCCACCAGACCCGCGATCGTGCTGCGGTTGAGACCCATCCGAGCCGTCAGCTCGGCACGAGAGATGCGACCCGCACGATGCACGTGCCCGAGAGCTGTCCCGAGATTGTGGCGGCGGACGTCCTCCTGATTCGTGCCGACCCCCGAGCGTCCGGCTGTGGCCATGGGTTATCCCAGACCTGTCGCCGAGCGGCGCCGGCGGGAGATCGCATCGACGCTGGCCGCGAGCAGCAGCACGCCGCCGGTGACGAGGAAGGTGATGTACGACTTCTGAGCCAGCAGACCGAGGCCGTTGGCGATCGTGGCGATCACGAGACCACCGATGACCGCGTCGCTGGCCTTGCCCTTGCCGCCGAACAGGCTCGTGCCGCCGATGACGGCCGCGCCGACGGCGAACAGCAGCGTGTAGCTGCCGCCCGACGAGGTCGAGACCTTGCCGACGTACGACGCCTGGACGATGCCGCTCAGCGCCGCCATCGATGAGCAGATGACGAACACCGAGATGCGGATGCGGTCGACGTTGATGCCGGCGCGACGGGCGGCTTCGGGGTTGCCACCGACGGCGTAGACGTGCCGGCCCCAGCTCGTACGACTGAGCATGAACGTCCAGAAGATCAGCAGCACGATGACCATCGGCAGGACGTACGGGATGCCCTTGATCGGGAAGTTCGGGTTGACGCTGCGGTTCTGGTTGAGCACGTATGTCACGACGATCACCACGGCCCCGATCGCGGCGATCTGCGCGACGACGAGGGCCAACGGCTGGTGCTGCAGGCCGAGCGAGACCTTGCGCCGGTGCTGCAGCAGCCTCAGCACGGCGAGCACGGCGATGATGACGACCGCGGAGATCCAGCCTGCCGCCACACTCATGTTGTTGTTGGCGATGCCGCTGATGACCTTCTGGTCGATGCGGACGGAGCCGCCCTCGCCGATCAGCCAGAGGGTCACGCCCTGCAGGGCGAGGAAGAACGCCAGCGTCACGACGAACGACGGGATGCCGAGCTTCGCCACGAGGAGGCCGATGCTCAACCCGATCGCCGCTCCGAAGAGCAGCGCCGCGAGCACCGCGACGACCCAGTTCTGGTCGTGCTCGACCATCAGGACGCCCATGACACACGCGGACACGCCGCCCGTGAAGCCGGCCGACAGGTCGATCTCGCCGAGCAGCAGGACCATGACGAGCCCCATCGCGAGGATGATGATCGATCCCGACTGGGTGAGCAGGTTGGCCATGTTGAGGTTCGACAGGAACCGGTCGTTGGCGAAGTTGAACACGATGAACAGCACGACGAGGCCGAGGACGGACGGCAGGGCGCCCATCTCACCACCGCGTACGCGGCTGATGTAGGCCTGGACGGACTCGCCAAGCGTGTGGGACTGCGTGAGGTCGGACGCGAAGCCCGCCTCTTCGGACGGAGCCGGCTCCGATTCGATGATGTCGGTCATGATGATCTCCCGGGTCAGGCCGTGGTGGACGGCGCCGCGGCGCCGTCGAGGTCAGATGAATGTCCGGTCGTGATGAGCTCCACGACCTGGCGGGACGTGACGTCCTTGGTGGCGACATCGGCAGCAACGCGGCCGAGGTAGAGCGCCGTGATGCGGTCAGCGACCTCGAAGACGTCGGTCAGGTTGTGCGAGATCAGCAGCACACCCACGCCGGAGTCGGCGAGGCGGCGCACGAGATCGAGCACCTGACGGGTCTGGGCGACGCCGAGCGCGGCGGTCGGCTCGTCGAGCAGCACGACGCGTGAGTTCCACAGCACCGACTTGGCGATCGCGACGGTCTGCCGCTGACCACCTGACAGGCTCGCGACGCTCTGGCGCACGGACTTGACGGTGCGGACCGACAGCGAGGTCAGCGCCTCGCGGGCCTTGGACTCCATCGTGGTCTCGTCGAGGAGGACACCGGTCTTCTTCTCACGGCCCAGGAACATGTTCTCGACGATGTCGAGGTTCTCGCACAGGGCGAGGTCCTGGTAGACGACCTCGATGCCGAGGGCCGAGGCGTCCTTGGGGCCGTGGACCGTGACGGGCTTGCCGTCGAACAGGTAGTCGCCGGTGTCGATCGGGTAGATGCCCGCGATCGCCTTGACGAGGGTCGACTTGCCGGCGCCGTTGTCACCGACGAGTGCGGTGACCTGGCCGGGATAGATCGTGAGGTCGACGTCATGCAGGACGTGGACGACACCGAAGCTCTTGTTGATTCCTCGAAGCTCGAGGAGGGGGGACGATTCGCTCATGGTGAGCCTTCCGGGGGTGCAGGGTCCGAGATGTGGTGGTGCGAAGACAGCATCGGGTGCGGTCCCCCGGAGATTGCCCGGAGGACCGCACCCTCAGCGGTTAACCGACGCCGTTGTCCTTGCAGAGCTTGGCGAAGTTGCCGGTGCAGATGTCCGACGCCTTCAGGTCGCCAGCATCGACGACCGCCTGGACGTTGGACTTGTCGATCGCGACGGGGTCGAGAAGGACCGACGGGACGTCACGCTTGCCCGTGTCGTCCTTGACGGTTCCGGTGGTCTCGGGCTTGTCACCCTTGACCATCGCGATCGCAGCCTCCGCGAGCGCGCCGGCCTGACCCGTTGCGGACTTCTGGATCGTCATGCACTGGTCACCCGTGAGGATGTTCTGCAGACCCTCGATCGAGGCGTCCTGACCCGTGACCGGAACCTTGCCGTTCTGGCCGTTCTTCTTCAGGATCGAGATGACACCGCCCGCGAGACCGTCGTTGGCCGCGTAGACGCCGTCGACCTTGCCGTCGACCTTGGTGTAGAGCTGCTCGAAGATCGTGACGGCCTGCTCGTTGTCCCAGTCCGGAACAGCCTGCTCAGCGACCTTCTTGTACTTGGTCACCTTGTCGAGCACGCTGTGCGCGCCGCTGGAGAACAGCGTCGCGTTGTTGTCGGTCGGCGAACCGTTGAGGTAGATGATGTTGGCATCCTTGTCGCCGAGGCACTTCTTGAGTCCCTCGCCCTGGAGCGTGCCGACCTTGCTGTTGTCGTACGAGATGTAGACGTCAGCCGAGCCGCCCAGCGTCAGACGGTCGTAGTCGATCGTCTTGACGCCCTGCTTCTTGGCCTTGGCCTCGATGGCGGCACCCGAGTCCGAGTCGAGGTTGACGATCGCGAGGACCGTTACGCCACCGGTGATCATGCCGTCGGCGATGGTGGCCATCTTGTCGGCGTCACCCTCGGCGTTCTGGATGTCATATTTGACGCCAGCGGCCTTGAACGCCTTGACAAGAGCCGGACGATCGGCGCTTTCCCAGCGAACCGAGGACTTGGTGTCGGGCAGGATGACGCCGATCTTGCCGGCCTTGTCACCATCGCCGCTGCCCTTGTCGTCGCTGCCGCCACAGGCGCTGAGCGCGAGGCTCGCACCCATGATTCCTACAAGTACGAGATTGCGTGTCCGCTTCACACAGACCGCCTCCTATTTCCTCCAGTAGTGCGCCGGGGCCGACATTATTTCGTCCACGTGACGCGTTTGTTGTTTGCCACAACCTATACCGTGACCGGGGTCACGTCCAGCGAATGGCACAACAAATGGGTTACGTGTCGGTGACGGTCAACGCAGCAGGGGCACCGCCGAATCGGCGATGCCCCTGACCTGCGGAAACACTCAGTCGAGCAGGCTCCGCAGGACGTACGGCATGATGCCGCCGTTGCGGTAGTAGTTGGCCTCACCCGGTGTGTCGATGCGGACCACGGCGTCGAACTCGACGTCGCCCGCCTTCACATGCACGGTCTTGGGCGTACGGCCTTCGTTGAGCTCGGTGATGCCAGTGAAGTCGAACGTCTCCTCCCCCGTCAGTCCGAGCGACTCGGCGCTCTGACCCTCGGGGTACTGCAGCGGGAGGACGCCCATGCCGATCAGGTTGGAGCGGTGGATGCGCTCGTAGGACTCGGCGATGACGACCTTGACGCCCAGCAGCGCGGTGCCCTTGGCGGCCCAGTCACGCGACGAGCCCGAGCCGTACTCCTTGCCCGACAGGACCACGAGCGGCACGCCGGCCGCCTGGTAGGCCTCCGAAGCCTCGAACACCGACGTGACCTCGCCGCCATCGATGAGGTTGCGGGTGAAGCCGCCCTCGGTGCCCGGCGCCATCTGGTTGCGCAGGCGGATGTTGGCGAACGTGCCGCGGATCATGACCTCGTGGTTGCCGCGACGCGATCCGTAGGAGTTGAAGTCGCGCGGCTCGATGCCGTGCTCCGACAGGTACTTGCCGGCCGGGCTGTCCTTCTTGATCGCACCAGCGGGGCTGATGTGGTCCGTCGTGACCGAGTCGCCGAGCTTGAGCAGCACGCGCGCACCGGTGACCTCCTCGACCGGCGAGGGCTCGAGGGCCATGCCGTCGAAGTAGGGCGCCTTGCGGACGTACGTCGACTCGGGATCCCACTCGAACACGTCACCATCGGGCGTCGGCAGGTTCTGCCAGCGCTCGTCGCCGGCGAACACGTCGGCGTACTCCTTGGTGAACGTGGCCGAGTCGATCGACGACGCGATGACGTCCTCGACCTCCTTGGGCGACGGCCAGATGTCCTTCATGAAGACGTCGTTGCCGTCCTGGTCCTGGCCCAGCGGATCGTTGTAGAGGTCGACGTCCATCGAGCCGGCCAGCGCGTACGCGATGACGAGCGGCGGCGACGCGAGGTAGTTCATCTTGATGTCGGGGTTGATGCGGCCCTCGAAGTTGCGGTTGCCCGAGAGCACCGCGGTGACCGCGAGGTCGCCGTCGTTGACGGCCTTGCTGACCTCGGGGATCAGCGGGCCGGAGTTGCCGATGCACGTCGTGCAGCCGTAGCCGACGAGGTTGAAGCCGAGCTTGTCGAGATAGACGTTGAGCCCGGACTTCTCGTAGTAGTCCGTCACGACCTTGGAGCCCGGCGCCAGCGTCGTCTTGACCCACGGCTTGCGCTGCAGGCCCTTCTCGACGGCCTTCTTGGCCAGCAGGCCAGCGCCGATCATGACCGACGGGTTGGAGGTGTTGGTGCACGAGGTGATCGCGGCGATCGTCACTGCGCCGTGGTCGACCTCGAACTCGGTGCCGTCCTCGAGCTGTACGTGCTGCGGGTTGCTCGGGCGTCCCCCATCGGCAGGAGCACAGCTCAGGTAGTCGCGCGCCGGGGTCTTGCCGTTGGCGTGATCATTGGAGGGCGGGTCCGAGGCTGGGAACGACTCCTCGAGCGACTCGTCCCACTCGCCGGAGACAGCGTCCACGTCTTCGGTGACGTAGGCCGCGAGCGCGCCGCGGAAGGACTGCTTGCTGTCGGTCAGCGACACGCGGTCCTGGGGGCGCTTGGGGCCGGCGATCGACGGGACGACGTCGCCGAGGTCGAGCTCGAGGTACTCGGAGTAGCGCGCCTCACGCTCGGGGTCGTGCCACAGGCCCTGCGCCTTGGCGTAGGCCTCGACGAGCGCGATCTGCTCCTCGTCGCGGCCGGTCAGGCGCATGTACTTGGTGGTCTCGTCGTCGATCGGGAAGACCGCGATGGTCGAGCCGTACTCGGGGCTCATGTTGCCGATCGTGGCGCGGTTGGCCAGCGGGACGGCGCTGACGCCGGGTCCGTAGAACTCGACGAACTTGCCGACGACGCCGTGCTCACGAAGCTGCTCGGTGATGACGAGCACGAGGTCGGTCGCGGTGGCGCCCTCGGGCAGCTCGCCGGAGAGCTTGAAGCCGACGACGCGCGGGATCAGCATGCTGATCGGCTGGCCGAGCATGGCTGCCTCGGCCTCGATGCCGCCGACACCCCAGCCGACGACACCCAGGCCGTTGACCATCGTGGTGTGCGAGTCGGTGCCGACGCAGGAGTCGGGGTAGACCGTGCCGTTCTTGTCGAACACCACGCGGGCGAGCTTCTCGATGTTGACCTGGTGCACGATGCCGGTGCCGGGCGGTACGACCTTGAAGTCGTCGAACGCACCCTGGCCCCAACGGAGGAACTGGTAGCGCTCGCGGTTGCGCTCGTACTCGATCTCGACGTTGCGCTCGAACGCCTCGGGCGTGCCGAAGACGTCGGCGATGACGGAGTGGTCGATGACCATCTCGGCCGGAGCCAGCGGGTTGATCTTGGTCGCGTCGCCGCCGAGGTCGGCCATGGCCTCACGCATCGTGGCGAGGTCGACGACACACGGGACGCCGGTGAAGTCCTGCATGATCACGCGGGCGGGCGTGAACTGGATCTCCTTGCTGGGCTCCGCGTTCGCGTCCCAGCCGGCCAAGGCCTCGATGTCGGCCTTGGTGATGTCGGCGCCGTCCTCGGTGCGGAGCAGCGACTCGAGGAGCACCTTGAGGCTGAACGGGAGGGTCGAGACGTCGAGCCCGTCACCCGTCACCGCGTCGAGGCGGTAGTAGTCATACGCGGAATCCCCGACTGTGAGGGAGTCCTTCGATCCAAAGCTGTCGACGGCCATCGTCATTCTCCTTCGCGTCGTCTTCCATCCTGCCCAGCACCGCTGCGCAGCGCATGGTCAGGTTGTCCTAACCTCATGCGCGAATGTCTCTTGACATCAAGATACATGATGTCGAGAGGACGAGCACCTCCGGGCCGTGGTCAGAACGGCGAGGGGAACTGCAGGAGCGGCGAGTAGTAGGCGATGTAGCTGATCGCCACCCCGAGCAGCCCGACCACGCCCGCGACGTCGAGCGCGGCCAGGATCCGCTGGCGCCCCATGTCGTCATGGCCTCCGCGCCGGTGCCTCGTACGACCTTGGTGCGCGCGATGCGGTCGGCGAAGCCGCGGTTGCTGGAGAGGAACAGCGGCACCACCAGGACGATCAGCGCGAGGTATGCCGCGCCGCCGAAGTGCCAGCTCTCGGGCGTCAGGCGGCGGAAGACCGTGGGCAGGCCGATCGGGATCGCGGCGACGGCGAGATCGAGCAGCACCGCCATGATCACGCCGCGCAGGATGCCCCGTGCCGCGCCGGTGGGTGCGCCGTCGCCGACGTCGACCACGGCAAGTCCGACGCGGTGCTTGCCGATGCTGTGTCCGCGCAGGCCTTGGCGCAGGCCGTTGTTCCAGATCAGGAACAGCTCCCCCGCGATCAGCCCGCTGAGGATCAGGTCGTCGGAGAGGCTGATCGTCCAGAAGTCGCTGTTGCCGCCCTCGGCGACCGCCTCGCGGATCGACCCGGCCGAGGAAGTAGACCAGCGCACCGGCCGTGAACGCCGCGCTGAACAGCAGGGCGTCGTGCCCGAGGGCCTCGCGCCTCAGCTGCTTGATCGTTCTGTACTCGGCCATGCACGACTCCTAACGCATCGATCGTACGTACCTGACGAGCTTCCGGCCGTCCCTGACACGGTCTTCCCACGTGATTCCGAAACCGAGGAGGACCGCGCTGACCGCGGCGATGAGGACGACCCTCGGTGCAGCGTTGGCATACGGGCCGATGTTGAACAGCACGAGCAGCGTGATGATCACCGCGCCGAAGACGAACGGCGCCTGCCAGTCGAAGCGGATGCCCAGGACCAGCGCGGCGACAGCGCCGAGCCCCAGCAGCAGGGCGCGCAGCTCGGTCGGGTCGGCCAGCGCCTGCGGCACGCTCGGCAGCAGCGCGAGGGCGAGCCCGGGTCCGAGGAGCAGCCACGTCGAGACGTCGGGCTGCCGGCGTACGAAGTAGAAGCCGACCGCCAGCGCGATGGCGCCGAGCGGAAGCGTGTAGGCCTCGACGAACGAGAACCCGCTGTCGACGATCAGCAGGACGTACGCCACGGCGAGCGCCGCTGCACCGGGCCACAGGTACCACTGGCGCCCCGGCACGACGAAGCTCAGGCCGATCACGACGACACCGACGATCGTCCAGCGGACCGCCGCCTCGGACGTCGAGCCCTCGGAGACGAGAGCCACGAACATCGCCACGGCCGAGGCCGCCTCGACCGCGATGCGTACGGGGCGCTCGCGCAACAGCACACCGGCCGCGGCCAGCAGCGCCAGCGACGCGACCACGCCGACGAGCGCCGGCACGGCGTGCGGCGGATCGAGGAGGTCGGCGGCGGACACCAGGCCCGCAACCAGCAGGCCGACGCCACCCACGGCGTACGCATGACGGGGCCACTCGACGCCCTTGGCCCAGGCCAATGCCGGCGAGGATGAGGGCGCCGGCGATCCATGCCGCGGCCGAGACGCCTTGGTGCAACGCGGCCAGCGCAGCAGCGAAGCCGACCAGCACTGCAGCGGTCGGCGCCGCGAGCAGTGCCAGGTCACGAAGGTGCGCGGCAAGCAGCGCCGCAGCCACGGCGAGCAGCACCGTGACGGCAGCCCAGAGTGGCAGCCGAGCTGCCACCACGGCGTCGAGGGCTCCCGAGGCCGGCCGCGACCGCAACCGCGGACGGCGCGTGCTTGCGGATGGCGGTGAGCTCGGGCCAGCGCGGGACGAACCAGGCGACCATGCACGAGCGCGATCACCAGCGGGACGACGACCCATGGCGCGGTGTCGTCGGACCACCCGCAGTCGATGCGCGCGTCCCACGCGCCAGACCACGAGTTGTCGATCCGGTGGCGACCGCGTCGAACACGTCGATCAAGCAGCCCGAGGTGAAGCAGCACCAAGCCCGCGATGACGGGTGTCGCACCCGCACGCACTCCCCTGATCCAGTCACTCGTGCCGCGCGATGCAGCGATCGCCAAGCCGGCGGCCAGGCCGGCAGCGGCGAGCCATGCGCCCTCCGGCTCCCATGCCTCGGCCGACGGGGTGCCGATCAGCGCGCACACCGCGAAGACGGCGAGAGCGACGGCCCAGATGCGTACGGGCGCGACCACCCAGGCGATGGCGACAGCGACCACCGCCATCAGGACCATCGGCAGCCCGTGCCCGTCCTGGACCAGCTCGTTGAGGCTGGGGTGGTCGAACAGGTCGATCGCCGCCACGACGTACGACCAGGCGAAGAACGCCGCGACCACGACGCGCGCCGTGATCGTCAACGGCCGGAGCTTGGCCGGGCGCGTCGCGAGGGCGAGGACGCCGGCGACGACCAGTGCCAGGATCGAGCGCCAGGCCAGGTCCCACTCATCGCCCACTGCGCCCGCCCCGATGCCGGCCATCGCGATGCCGACGCCGCCCGCGAGAGCAGGCGAGACCAGATCAGCCCCGATGGGTTTGCGCGACCACAGCGCGATGCCGATGCCGAGAGCCACCAGCGCGATGCCCCACACCACCCATGCCCAGGCGATGCTCATGCCGTCGAGGCCGAGCATGCCTTCGTGTCGGGCGGCGAAGAAGTCGAGCGTCAGCAGCGCGAGGACGATGGTCCATACCGCCTCGGCCGACGCGCGCAACGGCCGCCGGGTCACCCAAACGCCAAGGGCGGCGAACACAGCGGTCACACCGATCAGCACGAGCGTGCGCCCGACGAGACCGAGGTCGCCCCAGGATCGCGTGACGAAGATGAACCCGGCGACGATCGAGTCCGAAGGCGCCGAGCGTCAGCAGGATCGTGCCGACGGACCAGCGTCGCTCCTTGGGCGGCGCGGTGCTGCACGGGCGGCACGAACGCGCCGATCGGACTGCTCACCGGCGGGGCCGGAGGGGCAGCCGGCATGGTCGGCGACGCCGGAGGCGCTGAGGTGGCTGAGGTGACCGGGTAGCGGCGAACGGATCCGCCTGTGGGGGCTGTGCCGGCGGCGGGGGTGTCAGCACGGCTCGGTTGCGTTTGAGGGCTGCCCGAGCCAGGAGATCGTCGGCCTGCAGGAGCGTCTGCCAGAGCTGGCGAACCTCCGCAGACGTCAGATCGAGACCGCAGTGCGGGCACGCCGGACTCGCCGGCGATGGCGCCCCGACAGTCTGGACAGGCTTGCGGGTCTGCGAAGCGCATGGCCTCACTGTGGCGTGGCGGTCACTCCCGCACAAGCACCGCCACGCATTCGACGTGATGCAGTCATGGGGAAGAGCGCGAACGCACGCAGGCCCTCCAGGGCGTACCCACGTGCCGCGAACGAAGCCAGGTCGCGGGCCAAGGCGGCTGGATCGCACGCGACGTAGACGATGCGACGGGGCGCGAGCTCGACGATTCCGGCGACTGCCTTCTTGGCGCCGGTGCGCGGCGGATCGAGCACCACGACGTCGGCCGACTCCCCCGAGCCGTCGCGGAGCGCTCGCTCGACAGATGCGCCGACCAGCCTGACCTGCGGGAAGTCGTGCAGGTTGCGGCGTGCGTCTCGGGACGCGCCGCGATCCGACTCGACGCTGAGGACGACGCCGTCCTCCCCCGCCTCGTCCGCAAGGAACGTCGTGAACAGGCCGACACCGGCGTAGAGGTCGAGCACGGTGTCGCCCTCTGCCACCTCGGCGCCCTCGATGACCGCGTCGACCAATGTCGCGGCGGCATCGGGGTGCACCTGCCAGAAGCCCGAGCCGGAGACCCGGAAGTCCGCCGCGAGCACCCGCTCGGTGACCGCGCCGCGTCCTCCGCGAGTCGTGCCGTCGACCGCGACCACACCGTCGACGGTCGCCTCGACCTCGTCGGAGATCGACGCGTCGGTGACCAGGAGCTTGTCGCCGGTCGATGAGACGATCGCCTCGACCGACTCCGCATCCCAACGACGGCCGAGCACGTCAGGCAGGTCGGGATGGGCGATCAGGCAGCGATCGACCGGGACGATCTCGTGCGACCGGTGCTTGCGCAGTCCTGGCCGGCCCTCGTCATCGACGGCGAACTGCATCCGCGTACGCCAGTCGAACGCCTCAGGCTCGACCGCCTCGACCTCGCCGTCCCACGTGATGCCGGCGAGGCGGCGCAGCTGCTCGCGCACGACCTCGCCGAGCAGCTCTCGCTGGGTCGCCGGATCGACGTGCTGGAAGTCGCAGCCGCCGCACTGGCCCGGTCCCGCGTACGGGCACGGCGCCTCGACGCGGCCCGGCGCCGCCTCGATATCTCGACGGCATCGGCACGCAGGAACGTCTTGGATCGCTCGGTGATGTGGATGCGTACGCGCTCACCGGGAAGCGTGTGGCGTACGAACACCACCTGGCCGTCGAGACGGGCGACGCAATGGCCGCCGTGCGCGATCGGCCCGACGTCGACAATCGGGTCGGTCATGGTCTAGTCCCGGAAGCCGCGGCGGATGTCACCTGGCGCCGGACGGCTGCGGCCCAGCCGCTGCTTGGCGCGACCCGCGGAGCTGAGCTGGTAGGGCACGCTCGTGACCATGACGCCGGGCATGAACAGCAGCCGACCCTTGAGCCGCAGCGCGGTCTGGTTGTGCAGCAGCTGCTCCCACCACCGGCCGACGACGTACTCGGGGATGTAGACCGTGATGATGTCGCGGGGGCTCGACTTGCGGAGCTCCTTGACGTAGCGGATGACGGGTCGCACGAGCTCGCGATAGGGCGAGTTGACGACCTTGAGCGGGATCGGGATCTCCAGGTCCTCCCACTGCTTCATCAATGCCGCGGTGTGGGCCGGGTCGAACTCCACGGTCAGCGCCTCGAGCGAGTTGGGCCGCGACACCCGGGCGTACGCGAGTGCGCGCATCGTCGGCTTGTGGACCTTGCTGACCAGGACGATCGCGTGGACGCGCGACGGGAGCGTGACGTCGGAGTCGTCGATCTCGAGCTCGTCGGAGACCCGGTCGTAGTGACGTCCGATGCCGCGCATCAGCAGGAAGATCGCGATCATCGCGACGATCGCGATCCAGGCGCCGGCGAGGAACTTCGTGATGAGCACGATGACCAGCACCGTCGCGTCATGCCGAGGCCGATCGAGTTGACCGTCTTGGACCGCTTCATCCGCGCGCGCGCCGCTGGGTCCTGCTCGGTCTTGAGGTGCCGGTTCCAGTGCCGGATCATGCCGAGCTGGCTCAGGTTGAACGACACGAACACGCCGACGATGTAGAGCTGGATCAGCCGGGTGACCTCGGCGTCGTACACCTGGATCAGCACGACCGCGGCGACCGCGAGCAGGATGATGCCGTTGCTGAACGTCGAGGCGGTCGCCGCGGGTGTCGAGCTGCCGCGGCAGGAATCCGTCGCGCGCGAGGATCGAGCCCAGCACCGGGAACCCGTTGAACGCGGTGTTGGCGGCGAGCACGAGGATGATGCCGGTGCACGCGATCGTGAAGTAGAACAGCGGCGTGAAGTCGCTGTAGAGCGCCTTGGCGAGCTGGCCGATCACGGTGTCCTGCTCATAGCCGGAGCCGACGGGCTTGCCGTTGGCCTTGAGCAGCTGGTGCGCCGGGTCCTCGACGTATCGCAGCTTCATGAGGTCGGCGAGCACGACGATGCTCATGAGCATCGTGATGGCGATCGTGCCCGAGCAGCAGCAGGGTCGTCGCGGCGTTCTTGCTCTTGGGCTTCTTGAACGCCGGCACGCCGTTGCTGATCGCCTCGACGCCGGTCAGCGCGGCGCAGCCCGATGAGAAGGCGCGGGCCAGCAGGAACGACCATCGCCAGGCCGGTGAGGCCGTTGGCGTATTGCCCTCGGCGGTGATGTGGTACTTCGCGCTGTCGGCGTTGGGCAGGTCCCCGAAGATGTAGCGCGCGTAGCCCCACACGCCCATCAGGATGATCGCGATCATGAACAGGTAGGTCGGCACCGCGAACGCCTTGCCGGACTCCTTGGTGCCGCGCAGGTTCATCGCCATCAGGACGAACACGAGGACCGACGCCGCCGTGGCCTCGTGCCCGTCGAGCCAGGGCAGGGCGGAGCTGGCGTTCTGCACGCCCGAGGAGATCGACACGGCAACCGTGAGGACGTAGTCGACGAGCAGCGCGCTGCCCACCGTCAGCCCGGCGGTGGGGCCGAGGTTGACGGTCGCGACCTCGTAGTCGCCGCCGCCGCTGGGGTAGGCGTGCACGTTCTGCCGGTAGGACATCGACCACGATCGCCATGACGCAGCGACGGCAATGCCGATCTTCCAGTTGAACGCGTACGCCGACAGTCCGCCGAGCGACAGCGTCAGGAAGATCTCGTCCGGCGCGTACGCAACCGACGACAAGGCGTCGCTCGCAAAGACCGGAAGCGCGATGCGCTTGGGGAGCAACGTCTCACCGAGCTGGGTGCTGCGGAGCTTGCGGCCGACCAGCGCGCGTTTGGCGACCTCGGTGATTCCCACGAGAGTCGATGCTAGACCTCACACACAGTCCTTGCGCGGGCCGTCCCGTCGCGGTGTAGCGTCGCCTGCGTGCACATCGTGATCATGGGCTGCGGCCGAGTCGGATCGACCCTCACTCGCAGCCTCGAGGAACGCGGTCACACGACCGCCGTCATCGACTCCAACCCCGACGCATTCCGCCGCCTGGGGCCGGGGTTCAGCGGGATCACGGTCACCGGCATGGGCTTCGACCGCGACGTCATGATCAAGGCGGGCATCGAGCGCGCCGACGCGTTCGCCGCCGTCTCCAGCGGTGACAACTCCAACATCATCTCCGCGCGGGTCGCACGCGAGCAGTTCAAGGTCGACAACGTCGTGGCCCGCATCTACGACCCGGGTCGCGCCGAGGTCTACGAACGCCTTGGCGTACCCACGGTCGCCACGGTCCCCTGGGCCGCCGACCAGGTGCTGCGTCGCCTCGTCCCCGCCGGCACCGAGCCCGCCTGGCGCGACCAGACCGGTGAGGTCCGCCTCGACCAGGTCTACGCGCCGGTCAAGTGGATCAGCCGGCGGATCGCCGAGCTCGAGGAAGCCGCCGGCGTACGCGTCGCGTTCCTCCGGCGTCTCGGCACCGGCGTCATCGCCACGCCCGACACGGTCATCCAGGAGGGCGACTACTTGAGCCTGTTCATGCGCGAGGACCACACCAGCGCCGCGCTTGCCGCGCTCGAAGCCGGACCGGAGGACGACTGATGCGCGTCGTGATCGCCGGAGCCGGCGCAGTCGGCCGCTCGGTCGCCCAAGAGCTCATCGACAACGGGCACTCCGTGCTGTTGATCGACAAGTCTCCCGTGTCGATCCGCGCCGATGCCGTGCCCGAGGCCCAGTGGCTGCTGGCCGACGCGTGTGAGCTGTCCTCGCTCGAGGAAGCACAGCTCGAGTCCTGCGACGTCGTGATCGCTTCCACCGGCGATGACAAGGCCAACCTCGTCATCTCACTGCTCGCCAAGACCGAGTTCGCCGTGCCGCGCACGGTCGGCCGGGTCAACCACCCCAGCAACGAGTGGCTGTTCAGCGAGTCGTGGGGCGTCGACGTCTCGGTGTCCACGCCTCGCATCATGTCGGCGCTCGTCGAGGAAGCCGTCACGGTCGGTGACCTGGTGCGCCTGTTCACGTTCCGGCAGAGCAACACCAACCTGGTCGAGCTCACGATGCCGGACGACTCGCCCTTCGTCGGCAAGCGGGTCAGCGAGGTGCCGTGGCCTGACGACGTCGTCCTCGTGGCGATCCTGCGGGACAACGCGATCCAGACGCCTGATGCCGATCGCTCACTCGAGTCCGGCGACGAGCTGCTGTTCGTGACCCCGGAGGACGCCGAGGACCACCTGGGCGAGCTCCTCTCCCCCAAACACTGACCCGTCAACAGGCCACGGCAGCCCTCGCCGCACGGCGTGAAGCCTTGCGTGCACCTTCGCCGCGAGGCTTGAAGACTTGCGTGCACCATCGCCGCAAGGCTTGAAGACCGCCGCGGAGGGGCACCGCGAGGGTTGAAGACCGCTGCGGCAGGTGAAAGCGACCCGACGACGCAAACAATGACCCGCAACCGCAGAAAAAAACTGTCAGACCACGACCCCTAGGTTTGAGGTATGCAAACGGCAGCAGACCCCGGCAAGGTGATCCTCGATGAGGTCGCCGCCTTGGAGGTCGAGCGCGCCCGAATCGAAGCCAAGATCGCGACCAGGATGCTCGACTTCGAGGATCTCCGCCGCCAGCAAGCCGAATCGAACCCCAACCGACCGCCGCGAGGCTCGAAGCCTCATTCGCCGCTGACGAGCTTGGTGTCGCGCTGCATCAGCCGACCCGCACCGTGCAGTGCCGCCTGGCCGAGGCCCGCCGGGTCCGTGGCCGGATGATCTGGACCTGGCAGGCGTTCCAGTCCGGCAGGATCGACGCCTACCGGATCTCGCTGATCGCCTCATCAGTCGACAAGCTCCGCGGTGACAACCACGCCATCATCGAGCTCGACCACCGCGTCAACTCCTACGCCGCCGAGCACACCGCCGCCCAGCTCAAAGGCTGGCTCAAGCGGTTCGTCGCCAGGAACGCCCCCGACCAGACCGCGGTCAACACCGAACATCAGAAGCGGTCGGTGTGGGTCGACCACCACGACGACGGGATGTCCTACCTGCACGCCTACCTCCCCACGCCCGACGCCATCCTGATTGACGCAGGTCTGACCGAACGTGCCAAGCAGCTGCCTGCTGATGACCGGACCCTGGACCAGAAACGTGCCGATGAGTTCGCCGCCCAGATGCGCGGCCACGTCGACGGCAGTTCTACGGCAGCCGCGCGGTCATCGGCATCACCGTCCCCGTCACCACCCTCGCGGGCCTGAGTGACGCACCCGGTGAGTCGTTCGACGAATCCTTCGCCCTGCCCGCCGACATGGTCCGCGACCTCGCCACCCAGCCCGGCACACTGTTCTACCGGATCTTCACCGACCCCCTCGGCCGCATCCTCGATGTCACCGAGTTGGGACGGTTCCCCTCCAACAAGCTCAAGACCGCGGTCGACATCCGTGACGGCACCTGCCGATTCCCCACCTGTCCAGACCCGCCATGGAGTCCGACAAGGACCACGACATCCCCCACCCCCGAGGACCCACCAAAGGCTCAAATCTCCGCGGACTCTGCCGCCGACACCACAACATGAAGACCCACGGCATCACCGAACCCACCCAACACGTGATGCGCGACCGCGCGCCCTCCAAAGCCGAACACGACTTCGCCGAATTCATGGTCCACCTGGAGTACGCCGCCTGAGGGTCGCCGAAAGCCGAGCCCGCTGGTGCCACCGGTCAGGCGCCCGCGACGCGACCCAAAACGGACTCAAGCTCCTCCACGGATATCGCCTGAAGGACAACCTCGATGGAGCTGGCTTCCACGTAGATCGCGTCGTCGATGGTTTCGATCGCGAAGCAGCGTGAAGCGTAGAAGGAGAACTCGTGAAACTGCCCGTGCGGGACAGATCGATCGCACCGGTAGGACGGCATCTCCTGAGATGACTCCCACGAGATGATGAATGCATCGGAGAATCGGAAGGTGACGCGGGTGCCTGCGCCGGGCTGGAGTCCGGACGCGTCCGCTGAACACCGATCGCCGCTCACAACGAAGGTCAACGTGACCCCCGGTGGTGCCCCGACCTCATAGCGAACACACTCGAGATAGGCGTCGTACAGCACAACGTGCTCTCCAGCGGCGCTGGTGAAATCGCACAGGTCCGGAGTCTCATCGGCGAAGCCGAGGAACTGGGCTGGTCGAGGGTCTCGAACCTGCGTGACGCTGGTCCTGCGGAACCAAGCCATGACTGTCCTTTCGTCAGCAGGACCGCCCTGACCAACCCGCCAACGTACGGGACGACCACCCCGTCGTCCATCGGGTTGCCGACCTCAACCCTCTTTCGGCTCCAGCGGGGTGTGGTTGCGGCCCAGCAACCAGGCCATCGCCGCGAACGAGGCGATCTGCAGCGGCCAGCCCAGCGCGATCTTGGCCGTGCCGAGCAACGCCACATGGTCCGTGGCCCACAGCGGGTACTGCACCACGACGCGGAGGATGCACGGCGCCGCCATCATCCAGGTGAGCTGGGAGCACAGCTTCACGAGTCCGCGGTCCTCGTGCCAGGCCGTGGGGTCGCCCGTGACGCTGCCGATCATGAAGCCGAGCAGCGGCCAGCCCACGACGATCGACAGGATGAAGACGATCGCGTAGCCGCCGTTGTAGAGAATGCCGGGCAGGAAGACGTCACGTGCCTCACCGGAACGCGATGCGAACAGTGCGGCGATGCCGATGCCGAAGAGCGAGTTGAGCACGAACTGCACGGTCGAGCGCTGCACGACGCGAACCAGCAGCAGGGCGACGGTGGCGACGACGCTGATGATCAGCGACAGCTCAGGTCGTGCGAGATGATCCACGAGATCGTGAACAGCGCGGTCGGGACGGCGCTCTCGATGATGCCGCGGCGCCCACCGAGCGCCTTGGCCAGCTGTCCGCGGACGAGCTGCTCGACGGTCTCGTACGCGTCAGTCCCGGGATGTGCTCCTGGGGACGTCATGCCTCGAGTTCGTAACGTGGGTTGTAGATCACGCGGTCGCCGTTGCGCATGCCGATGCGGCCGTATGCCTTGAGCTGCCGACCCGCTGCGACGCCTTCGATCTTGCGGCGGCCGAGCCAGATCAGCGTGACGCAGTCGGAGCCGTCGTAGAGCTCAGCCTCGAGCGCCGTGACGCCGTCGACCGGACGCAGTGTGACGGACCGCAGAACGCCGTGGATCGTGACGATGGAGCGGTCGGCCTGGGACGCGATGAGCTTGCAGCCGGCCTTGGCGGCGTCGTTCTGGAGCTCCTCGGCCTCGATGTTCTCGGTCGAGAGTCGTTCGAGGGTCCTGCTGATGCGTCCCATAGTTGAATTCTACTCCTCGTCGGATGCCACGACGGCGTTGTCGGGCAGTGTGAGCAACAACGCTTCGCGGGCGATGCGCGCCTCGTCACCGCGTACGACGATGACATCTCGAAAGGCCTGCATGAGCACACCTTCGTCGCTCGGGTTGATGCCGGCCTCGCCGAGGAACGTGCCTCTGAGCAGCCAGCGCGGGCCCTCGACGCCGATGATCCGACTGGGCTGGAAGCCCTCCTCGCCGTCGGGAAGCTCGACCGGGACGCGGACGAGGAGCTCGTCGCCGAACGGGCCGGTGACCTGCTCGCTGGTGCCGTTCAGCCGGGCCACCTCGAGGATCAGGTCGTCGCGCACCTCGTCCCACAGACCACCCGATCGGGTCGCGGCGAAGGCACGGAGCTCGAGCGCGGAGTCTTCCTGCGACGAGGACCGCCGAGGCGATCTGCCCGTTCTCGCCCTCGGCCGGGAGCTGGATCGAGAACTCGTCGCTGCGCGCGTACGAGCAGGGGTCCGAGGTCGATGTACGACGGGTCACCTTCGGGCGACTTCTCCGAGATGTCCCACGGGCCGTCGGCGCGTACGTCGGGCGTGACGTCTGACCGGGACGACGTCCTCCTCGGACTGCTCCTTCTTGCGGCGGCGCACCATCAGCTTCTCTCCCCCTGGACCTCGGCGGTCGCGTGACCGCCGGTCGAACCGTACCCTCCGGCGCCACGCACCGAGTCGGGCAGTGACTCGGTCTCGGTGAACGTCACCCGCTCGACCTGTTGGATCACGAGCTGCGCGACCCGGTCGCCGCGCGTCAGACGGACCGACTCGCGGGGGTCGTGGTTGACCAGGAGGACCTTGATCTCTCCACGGTAACCCGCATCGATCGTGCCAGGGGTGTTGACGATCGAGAGGCCATGACGCAGGGCCAGGCCTGAGCGCGGATGCACGAACGCTGCCAGGCCTTCGGGCAGGGCAACGGCGATCCCCGTCGGGACGAGCACGCGCTCCCCCGGCGCCAGGTCGACGTCGACCGTCGTCACGAGGTCGGCTCCGGCGTCGCCCGGATGTGCGTACGTCGGGAGCGGCACTCCCGGATCCAGTCGTGTGACGGTGACCTCGAACATGGCAGCGACCCTACCTGCGTCCGGTCGTCGTCCGGCATGAGGCAAGGTTGAACCGTGACGACGTACCGCGAACGCCTGACCGCACCCGCCTCATGGTGGTTGGCCGCCCTCGCGTTCAGCGCCGCATGGGGCTGGATCATGCTCGTCGCGACGAACTGGCCGATCGCGATCACCGCGACCGTCATCGTCGCCGGGCCCTGCCTGTTCCTGGTGTGGCGCTACGGCTCGCTGCTGGTCACCGTCGACGCCGAAACCCTTCGGGTCGGGCGCGCGTCGATCGATCGCGCCCACATCGGCGCAGTGGAGCCGCTGCACAGGGCCGACTACCGCCTCAAGCTCGGGACAGGCGCCGACGCCCGCGGCTACCTGGTCACCCGCCCCTACATCGATCGCGGCGTGCTCGTCCCGATCACTGACGACAGCGACCCCACGCCCTACTGGCTCGTCTCGAGCCGCCGCCCGGACGCGCTCGCCGCTGCTCTGGGCCACACTGAGAATGCGCCGACCTCACCGGCGCACGACCCGAACGGAGACGCACCCCGTGGCGAAGAAGAAGGCTAAGCACGCCGACAAGCTCCTGGCCGAGGCTGCCACGACTCCCAAGACCAAGGCGCCCGGCAAGAGCGCGTGGCGACTCATGGACCGGGGCTCGTCGATCGTCGCGGGCCTGCTGGCTCAGCGTGCGTCGGTGCTCGCCTGGCGCGCGGTCACCGGCAAGAAGCCGCCCAGCAGCGGTCGCCATCCCGACGTCACGACCGGTGAGGCCGTCGCCTGGGCGGTCATCGGCGGGGCGATCATCGAGCTCGTGAAGGTCGGCGTGCGCCGCGGCACCGCGACCTACTGGGTCAAGTCGACCGGTCACCTGCCGCCCGGCATGAAGCCCCTGGAGAACTCCGGCCAGAAAAACGGAAAGGAGCCGGTCCTTGCGGATCCGGCTCCGATTCGTTCGACAAAGAAGAAGGTCAGTCGGCGCAGTCGCGGCAGATGAGCACGCCGCCCTTTTCGGATGCGAGCTGGCTGCGGTGATGCACCAGGAAGCATGACGAGCACGTGAACTCGTCGAGCTGCTTGGGCACGACCTGGACGGCCAGCTCCTCGTGCGAGAGGTCGGCTCCAGGCAGCTCAAAGTTCTCGGCAGCCTCGGTCTCGTCCTCGTCGACCTTGCCCGAGCTCTTCTCGTGCCGACGCGCCTTGAGCTCCTCGATGCTGTCCTCGGACTGCTCTTCTTCGGTCTTGCGCGGTGCGTCGTAATCGGTAGCCATCAAATCTCCCTTTGTGCGGAACAACCGGCGTGATTGTGCCACACGGACGTATGGCGCTCACACTCAGAACCCACAAGCACGTACGAGGGTGAAATATTCCTCAGCAATCGCAGGGTGTGCCGCCATGACCATACGCTCATTCGGGCCGCCGTCGAAGCCACTCAGGACAAGGCCCGATTCGGCCGCGATCAGGCCGCCTGCGGCGAGATCCCAGGCCTTGAGTCCCTGCTCGAGGTACGCGTCGTAGTGGCCCTCGGCCAGTGCGCACAGATCGAGCGCGGCCGAACCGATGCGGCGGATGTCACGGACCTGCGGGAGGAACGTCGCCATCGCGGCCGCTTGCGCCGTGCGGATCTCGGGCAGGTAGTTGAAGCCGGTCGCCACCAGCGCATGCGCGACCGACTCGGGACGCGGTGCGGCCAGCATCCGGCGGTCCTCACCGTCGTAGCGCCAGGACCCGGCCCCACGGACAGCTCCCCACTCGGCTCCCGACGCGATGTTGATCACGTAGCCGGCCACGACCTCGCCGTCATGCCGTGCCGCGATCGAGACCGCGTACGTCGGAATGCCGTAGACGAAGTTGACCGTGCCGTCGATCGGGTCGACGACCCACTCGACCCCGGTCGTGCCGGCGACGTCGTTGCCCTCCTCGCCGACGAAGCCGTCGTCGGGGCGAGCCGCGAAGATCCGTTCGCGGATCAACCGCTCGGACGCCTCGTCGATCTCGGTGACGACGTCGGTGGGGCTCGACTTGGTCGACGCGATGTCGACCCGTCCCGCCGGACGGCGTGCCGCGACGAACGTGGCGGCTTCGCGGCCGACCTCGCGCGCCAGCGCCAGGAGTTGCTCGGTCATGGGTTCCTTCAGGCAATCGTCGGCAGGGCCGAGCGGGGGTTGAGGCAGCAGTCGACGGGGCACAGGTCGTGCGACGGGCCGAGGTCGCCACGGGAGCTGCGCTCGACCTGTTCGCCGCGCTCCACCGCCGCGCGTTCGAGCAGCAGGTCGCGCACCATCGCCACGAACTCGGGGTGTGCACCCGGCGTGTCGACCCGGTCGTACGCCATGCCGAGACCGTCAGCGGTCATCTTGGCCTCGGTGTCGAGGTCGTAGATGACCTCCATGTGGTCGGAGATGAAGCCGATCGGCACGACGACGACCGACGAGATGCCCGACTCGTGCAGCTCACGCAGGTGGTCGTTGATGTCCGGCTCGAGCCACGGCATGTGCGGCGATCCGGAGCGCGAGCAGTAGGCCAGCGACCAGCGATGCGTGCCAACGCCCTCGGCGACCATGGCCGCGACGCTCTCGTGCTGCCGGACGTACAGCTCCCGGCCAGGGCCGCCGCTGGCGAGGTTCATCGTCTCGGGGATCGAGTGGGTGACGAACACGACGTGGGTACGGTCGGGCGCGCTCGCGAGTGCCTCAGAAGTCGCCTCGATGAACGGTCCGACGAAGCCCGGGTGGTTGAAGTAGTGCCGCAACCGGCTGAGCTCGATCTCGAGCCCGCTGACCGCATCGAACAGGTCCTCGCGATATTGCCGGCAGCCGGAGTAGGACGAATAGGCGCTCGTCACGAAGCACGCCGCACGCCGTACGCCGTCGGCTGCCATCTGACGCGCGGCATCGCGGAGGTAGGGGTCCCAGTTGCGGTTGCCCCAATAGATCGGCAGGTCGACCCCGTTGTCGGCGAAGTCCTTGCGGAGCGCGTCCAGGAGCTCGAGGTTGAGCTCGTTGATCGGTGACTTGCCGCCGAACAGGTAGTAGTGCTGGCCGACCTCTTCGAGGCGTTCACGCGGAATGCCGCGGCCGGCCGTGACGTTCTCGAGGAAAGGGACGACGTCGTCGGGATGCTCCGGGCCCCCGAAAGACACGAGCAGGAGTGCGTCGAAGGGGCGGGCATCCATGCGCTCATCATCCCACCGCCACGGATAAGGTGCCTTGCTGGGAGGCTTCAGATGCTGACGACATATCGGGACGTGCTGTCACGACCTGGTGCCGCGCTGTTCTCCCTCACCGCCCTCGTCTCCCGCCTGCCGCTGTCGATGGCCGGCTTCGGCATCGTCCTGCTGGTCTCGGAACGCAGCGGCTCGTATGGGCGAGCCGGCGTCATGGCGGCGGTGTACGTCCTTGCGGCCGCGGCGTTCGGGCCGACGCAGGGCCGACTCACCGACCGCCTCGGCCAGGCCAAGGTCCTCTGGGTCGTCGGCGCCGTCTACGCCATCGGCATGGCGCTCTCGCTGGTCGCGATCGACCGCGAGTGGGCGACTCCCCTGCCGCACCTGTGCGTCGCGCTTGCCGGGCTGGCCACACCGCAGACAGGGAGCATGGCGCGCGCCCGGTGGACCCATGCGGTCGCCGACCGCAGCCAGCTCAACACCGCGTTCTCGATCGAGGCGGTCTTCGACGAGGTCGTGTTCATGGTCGGTCCCGTGCTCGTCACGGTCCTGACCCTGCAGATCTCGGACATCGCCGGTCTCGTCTGCGCCGCGGCAGCCGCGACACTCGGCTCGTGGGCGCTCGCGCTTCAACGGCGTACCGAGCCACCGACCGTGGAGCACACCGGCGGCGTCCGCCCGCCGATCGGGTGGGGCCTGCTCGGCCCGATCGTCGCGGCATCGATCGGCCTCGGCATGCTGTTCGGCTCGGCCGAGGTCATCGTGGTGGCGTTCTGCACCGAGGAGGGCAACCGCGGCGCCGCCGGCCTCGTGATCGCGATCTGGGCGACCGGCAGCCTCATCGCCGGGATCGTCGTGGGGGCGCTCCCCCAGTCGGCCGAGCCGCTGCGCATGTTCCGGTCGTCACTGCTCACGCTGTCGCTGCTGTTCGCGCCGCTCAGCTTCCTGTCGGGCATACCGCTGATCGCTGTCGGGATGTTCCTGACCGGGTTCATGATCTCCCCGACACTGATCGCCATCGTCAACCTGATCGAGGGCAACGTGCCGTCGTCGCGCCTGACCGAGGCGCTGACCTGGATGACGACGGGAGCCGCCGTGGGGGTCGCACCGGGCTCCGCCGTGGCGGGCTGGGTCATCGATCATCACGGCGCATCGGCAGGGTTCCTGGTCCCGCTGATCGCCGGATTGGCAGGCTCGGCCGTCGCCTGGGGCATTCGTACGCCATCGAGAACTGCCACCGCGTGAACTTCGAGCCGCTGTGGCACTAACGTTGGGCACGACATGACCGAACTCACTCTTGCCGAGCGCAGCGTTGAGCTCGTGCGCACATGGATCGATCCCGAGCGCGCGTCCGCCCGCCGTGCCGAGCCCTCCGCCGAACGCCTCGCCAAACTGCTCAAGGACCCTCACGGACTCGAGTTCACGATCGGGTTCGTCGACCGGGTCGTACGCCCGGACGACCACCGCGTCGCCGCGCGCAACCTGAGGACCCTCGCCCTGCACACGCCGAGGTTCCTGCCGGCGACTCAGCGCATGCTGCTCAAGCTCGGCGCCGTCACGGCAGTGCTGTTTCCCAAGCTGGTCGTGTCGATCGCCCGCCGCACCCTGCGTCGCATGGTCGGACACCTCGTCGTCGATGCCCGCCCCCAGCAGCTGGGTCGCACGATCAAGCGCCTGCGTGCCGGCGGCGACCGGCTCAACCTCAACCTGCTCGGCGAAGCCGTCCTGGGCGAGGGCGAAGCGGCGCACCGCCGCGACGGCACGATGGAGCTGCTCGAGCGCGACGACGTCGACTACGTCTCGGTCAAGGTGTCGTCGGTCGCCAGCCAGCTGTCGATGTGGGCGTTCGATGAGTCCGTCGCCCGCGTCGTCAAGCAGCTCACCCCGCTCTACGAGCGTGCATCGACCGGCGAGCCGACGTTCATCAACCTCGACATGGAGGAGTACCACGACCTCGATCTGACGGTCGCGGTGTTCAAGACCGTCCTCGAATCGTTCCCCGACCTCGAGGCCGGCATCGTCCTCCAGGCGTACCTCCCGGACGCGCTCGGCGCGATGCAGGACCTGCAGGAATGGGCGACCAAGCGTCGCGCCCAGGGCGGCGCGCCCATCAAGGTGCGCGTCGTCAAGGGCGCCAACCTCGCGATGGAGCGGGTCGACGCGGCTGTCCACGGCTGGCCGCTCGCGACGTGGTCGACCAAGCAGGAGACCGACACCAACTACAAGCGGGTCCTCGACTGGGCCATGACGCCCGAGCGGATCGATGCCGTGCGCCTCGGCGTCGCGGGACAGAACCTGTTCGACATCGCGTACGCCTGGCTGCTCGCCGGTGACCGCGGCGTCCGCGACGGTGTCGACTTCGAGATGCTCCTCGGCATGGACAGCGGCCCCATCGACGCGGTCCGCAACGACATCGGCCAGCTGCTGCTCTACACGCCCGTCGTGCAGCCGGCGGAGTTCGACGTCGCCATCTCCTACCTCGTCCGCCGTCTCGAGGAGAACGCGAGCAGCGAGAACTTCATGTCCGCCGCGTTCGAGCTCGCCGACGAGCCGGACCTGCTCAACCGTGAGATCCGGCGTTTCTTCGCATCGGTCGACGCCCTGGACGACACCTTTCCGGAGCCCCACCGCACGCAGAACCGACTGACCGAGGTCGCGCCGGTGCACTCCGGCGGCTTCACCAACACGCCGGACACCGATCCCTCGACGGCCGGCAACCGCGAATGGGGACGTCTCGTGCTGGCACGTGCGGCCTACACCCAGCTGGGCGCCGAGACGGTCCGCAGCAACAAGATCCCCGGACCGGCGAGCCTCGAGAGCGTCATCCAGGACACCCGCGTGGCGGCCAAGGCGTGGGAAGCCCGCGGCTCAGAGGTACGCGCGTGGATCCTGCACCAGGCCGGCAGCGCCCTCGGCGCGCGTCGCGGCGACCTCGTGTCGGTCATGGCGGCAGAAGCCGGCAAGACCATCGCCGAGGCTGATGTCGAGGTCAGCGAGGCGATCGACTTCGCCCACTACTACGCCGAGTCGGCCCGCCGGCTCGACGCCGTCGACGGTGCCGAGTTCGTTCCCGACACCCTGACGGTCGTGACTCCCCCGTGGAACTTCCCGGTGGCGATCCCCGCTGGGTCCGTCCTGGCCGCGCTGTCGGTCGGCAGCGGTGTCGTCATCAAGGCAGCGCCGCAGACCCGCAGGTGCGCGGCCGTGATGGTCGAGGCGCTGTGGCAGGCCGGGGTGCCCCGCGACGTGCTGCGCTACGTCACGATCGACGAGGGGCCGCTCAGCAAGGCGCTCATCTCCCACTCCGACGTCGATCGGGTCATCCTGACGGGCGGGTGGGACACCGCCAACCTGTTCCGCTCGTGGCGGCCCGATCTGCCGCTGCTCGCCGAGACCAGCGGCAAGAACGCCATCGTCATCACACCCAGCGCCGACATCGACCTCGCGGTCGCCGACCTGGTCAAGAGCGCGTTCGGCCATGCCGGTCAGAAGTGCTCCGCCGCCAGCCTGGCGATCCTGGTCGGGTCGGTCGCCGAGTCCGAGCGCTTCGAGCGTCAGCTGATCGATGCGGTCGTCGTCCCTCAAGGTCGGCTTCCCCAACGACCCCGAGGTCACCATGGGACCGATCATCGAGCCGCCGCTCGGCAAGCTCGCCGACGGTCTGACGACGCTCGGCGACGGCGAGGAATGGCTCCTTGCGCCCCGACAGCTGGGCTCCGATCCCCGCGTGTGGTCGCCGGGCATCCGCACGGGCGTACGCCCCGGCAGCCGGTTCCACTCGACCGAGTTCTTCGGCCCGATCCTCGGCATCATGAAGGCCAAATCGCTGCGCCAGGCCATCGAGTGGCAGAACGCCACCGACTACGGACTGACCGCCGGCATCCACTCGCTCGACGCCAAAGAGGTCAACACCTGGATCGACTCGGTCCAGGCGGGCAACCTCTACGTCAACCGCGGCATCACCGGTGCCATCGTGCAGCGCCAGCCGTTCGGCGGCTGGAAGCGGTCCTCGGTGGGCACGACCGCCAAGGCCGGCGGCCCCAACTACCTGACGCACCTGGGCACGTGGCGTCCTCGGCCGTTGCGCGCCGCCGAGGCGCCTGACCTGTCCGAGCCGGTCTCCCGCCTCCTCGATGCCGCGCGACCGCACGTCAGCGGCGTCGAGCACCGCAACCTGTTCGCCGCAGCGGGGTCGGACCATGTCGCGTGGACGCGCGAGTACGGCGTCCTCAAGGACATCTCCAAGCTCGGCGTCGAGCGCAACGTGTTCCGCTACGTCCCCGTTCCGGTGGCGATCCGCTTCGACGGAAACTTCCTGCCGGAGCTCATCAGGGTCCTGCTGGCCGCCGCACGTACGGGCGCCCCGATCGCGGTCAGCTCTCGCACGCCGCTGCCCGCGGGCCTGGCTCCCAAGGCGCGGATCGAGTCGCACGACGACTGGCTCGCCCACATCGCGGCGACCCGGCCGCCTCGCATACGACTCGTCGGCTCCGGCGCCAGGGAGGTCGCGATCGCGGTCGACGGCGATCCTGACGTCGCGATCTACAGCGGACCGGTCACCCAGTCGGGCCGGGTCGAGGCGCTGCCGTTCCTCCAGGAGCAGTCGGTCACGATCACGAACCACCGATTCGGCAACCACGATCCCGAGTTCGAGCTCGTCCTCCCCCGCAAGCCCTGACCCACTCGGGTCAGGCGTGGTCGACGCCGGGCGGCAGCGGCGCGGTCCAGCCGCGCTTGAGGGCGATGAGCCGCCACCCCAGGCACACCGCGAACGCCAAGCCGTACCACCACTCGGTGTAGCCCTGGTCGTGCACGAGCGTCGCGATGAGGGCGCCGACGAATGCCGGCGTCGCGTAGATCTCACCGCGGAAGATCACTGGCACACGGCCGGCCGCCACGTCGCGCATCATGCCGCCGCCGATGCCGGTGAGCATGCCGAGCGCCGAAGCCGCCAGGACGCCGAGGCCGGCCTCGTCCGCCTTGACCGCACCGGTGACGCAGAACAGCGCAAGTCCGACTGCGTCGAGCACCATGATCTGGCGCTCCATGCGGCCGAACGCCGGGTGGAACACGAACACCACGAGCGCCGTGACGACCGGCACCACGAGGTAGCGCCAGTCGTCGAGAGCGGCCGGCGGCACCGAGCCGATCAGGACGTCCCGGAGCACGCCGCCGCCGAGGCCCGTGATGAGAGCGAGGACCACGACGCCGAAGACGTCGAGCTCCTTGCGTACGCCGACCAGAGCACCGGTCGAGGCGAAGACCGCGATTCCGGCCAGATCGAGGACCAGCAGCAAGGTGTCGGACACGGCGACGACGCTATCTGGTCTCGGCGCGTCACCGCAGGTTCGCAATCTGCGCGCCTAGGATGAGAACACGCTTCGAGTGAACGCCCACCCGGAGCCGGCGTCACATTGGAGGCGATGGCATGCGTGATCTCGGTCTCGACGGACTGAGCGAGGACAGACGGTTCCTCATTGCGCGTGACCCGTCCACTGATGAGAAGTTCCGCATCCCCGCTGATCACCGCCTCGCTTCCCTGATCGGCAAGCCGTCCCACTCTGGGAACACCTCCGGCCAGTTGGAGATCCGCATGGAAAGCTCTCTCAGCCCGCGCGACATCCAGACCCGCATCCGCCGCGGTGAAACCCCTCAGGCGGTCGCCGACTCGGCAGGTGTGCCGGTCGAGCAGATCCTCGGTTTCGCCGGCCCCGTGCTCGCCGAGCGCGAATACATGTGCGAGCAGGCCCGCAAGACCTCGATCCGCCGCAAGCACGTCGGCGGTGCCGGCGTGCTGCTCGGCACCCTCGTCACCGAGAACATCGCCGCCAGCGGCGGCGTGCCCGAGGCCGCCAGCTGGGACTCCTGGCGTCGCGAGGACGGCCGCTGGACCGTCCAGGTCACCCCCGAAGGCGCGGCCCACCCGGCAAGCTTCCTGTTCGACGTCAAGAGCCGCTACGTCGTGCCGGCCGACGAGTTCGCCCACGACCTGGTCGGTGACGTTGCCCTGCCGGACTCGGCCGACATGGCGATCGCAGACGCCGTACGCGCGCCGGCTCGTCCGGCCGAGGTCAGGTCGAGGTCGTCGACGAGGTCGAGGCGTTGCTCGACGAGCCGTCCGAGTCGAGACCTCCCCGAGGTCGAGGAAGGGCCCCAGGTCGGCGTCGCGTCGCTCAAGGAGGCCCGTGACCGCCGAGCGCTGGAGCAGCTGGCGATCGGTGAGGCCGAGGAGTCCGACCGATGCCGACACCTCAGCTGCCCTCGAGCACGAGGTCGACGACTTCGAGGACTCCCTCGAGCACGATGTCGCGGTGCCCGACACGTTGGGCCCCCGCAAGAAGCGCCACGAACGCCGCCGCGTCCCGAGCTGGGACGAGATCATGTTCGGCGACAAGATCGACGAGCTGAGCGTCTCGGCTGACGTCACCCAAACGGAAGCACGTCAGGCGACATCGCTGATGCCTTGGCGCTCGCGGCCGTCATCCGGCGGCGATGGTGCCGCCGGCACAGCACCTCATAGCCCACGACCGGCTCGTGCTCGGCCAGCCCGTCGTCATCCGGCGTCAGCTCGTGGTCGACATCGCCCACGACGATGACATCGCCCTCGGTCACCATGATCCCGTCCTCGGTGCGGGCGTTGTGCGTCGCCCGCTCGCCGCACCAGCACAGCGCCTCGACCTGCAGCGTGTGCACGTGGTCGGCGAGCTCGATGAGCCGCGCCGAGCCCGAGAACAGCTGCGTACGGAAGTCGGTCAGGATCCCGAACGCGAAGACGTCGATCGACAGCTCGTCGGTGATCTTGGCGAGCTGATCGATCTGGTCGGAGGTGTAGAACTGCGCCTCGTCGCACACGAAGTAGTCGATGCGACCGCCCTGGGTCAGCTCATCGACGGTGTACTGCCAGAAGTGGAACTCGTCGTCGACCTCGATCGCCGGGACAGCGAGGCCCAGCCGACTCGAGAGGGTCGCGGCGCCGGCCCGGTCGTGCGACGTGAACACCCGCCCGACGCGGCCACGAGCCCGATGGTTGTGGTCCATCTGCAGCGCGAGGGTGCTCTTGCCGCAGTCCATCGTTCCCGAGTAGAAGTTCAGCTCCGCCACGGGGACCATCCTGCCAGCCGGCTCATGGCGCGACGAGGACCGGGATGCGCAGCTCGGCCTCGCTGATCGAGCCGTGGAATCCCGTCATCTTGAACTCGATGCCGAAGTCACGCGAGGAGAACATCGCGAAGTCGCCGAGCGCTGCGACCACGACATCGCCGATGCGGCCGCGTACGTCGGCGGCGATCGGGCCGAACCAGTCCTCGATGCCGTCCTGCGTACGTACGAGGGCCCGCTCGCCCAGCTCGGCCTGCCAGCGCGCGGCGACGTCGGGGGCGGCCCCGGAGCGCGTGTAGACGTGCCGGAACCGCGCCTCGCCGGCCAGCAGCGTGACGTCGTCGAGCAGCGTCGGCGAGGAGTCGATGTCGAACCGGTCGTCGGGCGGCAGGTCGATCATGCCGTGGTCGGCGGTCACGAGCAGCACGGTGTCGCGGGGCAGCTCCTCGCGCAGGTCAGCGAGCTCCGCGTCGATCGTGGTGAGCATCGTGCGCCAGTCCTCCGACTGACAGCCCTTGGCGTGGCCGGTGTGGTCGAGCCGCGACTCGTAGGCGTAGGTCATGGCGCGCGGCGCGGACTCGACGACCTCGATGACGACGTCGAGGCGTTCCCAGATCGAGTCGATGCCGTGGAACGGCACGCCACGCTGGCTGCAGAGCGTCAGCCCGGAGTCGGCGAACTTGGCGTCGTTGACCGAGGAGGCCGCGATGCCGGCGTCCTGCACGCGCTCGAGCACCGTGCGATGGGGCTGCCAGATCAGCGGGTCGACGGGCTGGTCCCACTTGAGCGAGTTGAGGCGCTGGCCGCTGCCGGGCACGCGGGAGGTGTAGCCGACCATGCCGTGCATGCCGGCCTGCAACCCCGTGCCGAGCGATGTCAGGCTCGTCGAGGTCGTCGACGGCACACCACACACGACGTCCTCGACGTTCTTGAGCGAGCTCAGGAACGGCGCGGCATCGGCGTGCTCACGCAGCAGATCGAGGCCAAGTCCGTCGACGAGGAAGACGACGTAGCGCGGCGCCTCAGGCAGTGCCAACGTGTTGGCGAAGCCCGGCGCGCCCAGCGCGGCGGCCACCGACGGCATGACCTGATCGATCGTCGCGCGACCACCGAGTCCGGGCAGCGTCATGCGGTGCGGCCGGCGGTCGCGGCCGACAGCGTACGTGCGAAGCCGAGCAGGCGCTCGACGGCGGATCCACCATCGGCCGCCGCCGCGAGGCGCAGCGAGAAGTCGTCGCCCGTGAGGCTGCCGGTGTAGCCGTGATCGGCCTCGCACTCAGGGTCAGAGCAGCGAGCCGGCTCGAGCTCGACCCGAGACACTGCGCCCCAGCCGACCGTCAGCACGGCTTCCTCGAGCTCCTTGGACTTCGACGTCACCATGCGGGTCACCACGACCGAACGGACCTGGCTGAGGGCGACGGCTTCCGACGTCGTCGACGTGTAGGGCTTGGGCAGCAGGTCGTCGCCGGGGTGCTCGTCGGTGTGCACCAGCACGAGGCGGCTGGGCGTCAGCGCGAGCACGGTCATGTGGCGGCGGATCTCGTCGTGGTCGAACGTCGGCTCGTGATGCAGGACGTACGCGGCGACGGGCTCGCCGGCCAGGGCGTCGCGCAGGCCATCCGCGACGATCTCGGGGTAGTAGCCGCTCGTGGAGACCTCGTCGAACAGGGACAACGCGTTGTCGGTGGTCATCACGCCAGCGTATCTCCCGACGAGGCGGGCTGACTCAGCCGCCGGACGTACCACTCACCACGGCGATCCGCGGACGGTACGACCTTGGCGCGGGCGCTCAGCGCGGTGTAGCCCTTGCCGTGCACCAGGACCGGTTCGAGGTCGAGCTCGGCGATCTCGGGCAGGTCGTCCTTCATCGCCGCGAGCCTCACGATGATGTCCTGCAGCACGTCGACGTCGACCGCGTCGGAGCCGCGGTAGCCATAGAGCAGGGGCGCGGAGCGCAGGTCGCGGATCATGCGCCTCGGCGTCGAGGTCGGTCAGCGGCGGGATGCCGTAGGACCGGTCGCCCAGCAGCTCGCTCGGCGCTCCGGCGAGGCCGAACGAGACCAGCGGGCCGAACAGGGGATCTTCGGTGACGCTGAAGGAGACCTGGATGCCGTCGGCGGCGGCGCGCTGCACGAAGAACTTGGTGTCCTTGCGCATGCCCTTCCAGGTCGTGAGCTCGTCCCACGCCTCACCCATCTCGTCGGCGCTGCGGATGTTGTGCCACACGTGCGCCAGATCGGGACGCGTGCGGAGGTGCTCGCTGCCGGCCTTGAGGACGACGTCCCAGCCGAGCTTCTCCCCCGCGTCGATCGCCTCCTCACGGGAGTGCACGTTGATCCAGGTCCACAGGTCGATGCCGTAGCAGGCGAGCAACGCGTGGACCTGGTCGGTGGAGAGGATCGCACCTCGCGGGGCGGCCGCGAGCACCTGGCGTACGAGCGCTCGCGCGTCGCCCGTGCGGTGGTCGAGCGCGATGTGGAACTCGCCGTGGTCCTTGGCGGCCCACTCGGCGTAGTTGACGACGCGCGCCAGAGCGCGGACGGCGGACTCCGGCGCTGCGTACGACGGCACGGACCCGCGACCTGCGGAGCCGCCGAGCAGGTCGGGCACGCGCAGCAGCACGGGCACGCCCTCGCTGCCGAGGAACGTCGACACGATCGGCTTGTCGGACTGCTCGCCGACGGCCGCCAGCACGTTGGCGACCTCCTCGCCGCTCGTGTTGAGCGGCGGGACGTAGACCGCGACGAGCGCATCGGTGTCGGGGCTCGCGATCGCCTGCTCGATCGCCGCCTCGAAGTCGTCGGCGTTGGCGTCGGCACCGAGCGAGACCGGGTCGGTGACCTGCAGCCCGGCGGCCGACGCGGCGTCCGCGACGATGAGCGCAACCGCGTCGGAGTTGCCGACGATCGACACCCGGTTGCCGCGTGGCAGTGGCTGGTGGGCCAGCAGCTGCGCGACGTCGAACATCTCGTCAAGCGTGTCGACCTGGATCACGCCGGCCTGGCGGAACATCGCGTCGACCGCAGACTGCGGCGCCGACGTGCGCTTGACGGTGTGACCGACCGGCACGCCCTGCGTCGAGCGTCCGGACTTGACCGCCACGATCGGCTTGGTCCGCGAGACCCGGCGGGCGATGCGCGAGAACTTGCGCGGGTTACCGATCGACTCCAGGTAGAGCAGGATGACCTCGGTCGAGTCGTCCTCCTGCCAGTACTGGAGCAGGTCGTTGCCCGACACGTCGGCACGGTTGCCGGCCGACACGAACGTCGACAGGCCGAGGCCACGACGCGACACCGACTCGAGGATCGCGGTGCCCAGCGCGCCGGACTGGCAGAAGAAGCCGACACGGCCCTGCGGCGGCATCGACGGCGACAGCGAGGCGTTGAGCTGCAGGTCAGGGGCGGTGTTGATGAATCCCAGGCAGTTGGGGCCGATGAGCCGCAGACCGTAGGACCGGCTGAGCCCGAGCAGGGTGCGCTGCCGCTGACGACCCTCTGGGCCCTCCTCGGCGAACCCGGCCGAGATCACCACGAGGCCGTGGACACCCTTGGCGGCACAGTCGAGCACGACGTCGTTGACCGAGTCGGCCGGCACCGCGACGATCGCGACGTCGACTTCGCCGGGGATGTCCTGCACGGTCTTGTAGGCCGGAAGCCCCGACACCGCCTCGGCCTGGGAGTTGACGGCGTAGACGCTGCCGCTGAAGTCACCCAGCACGAGATTGCGCACCATGGCTTGACCGATCGAGTCCTGCCGGCGGCTGGCGCCGATGACCGCGATGCTGCGGGCCCGGAAGATGCGCTCGATCGACGCGGCCTCGGCCCGCTGCTCACGGGCTCGCATCACGCCGACAGCCAGATCGGTCGGCTCGATGCGGAACGTCAGTCGCGTGACGCCACCGTCGACCATGCCCTCGACCTGGTAGCCCATCTCACGGAAGATCTGCTGCATCCGGGAGTTGGACGGCAGGACGTCGGCGACGAACGTACGGATACCGCGCTCGCGTCCGGCCTGGGCCAGGTGCTCCAGGAGCAGCTGCCCGACGCCACGGCCCTGGTGGGCGTCCTCGACGAGGAACGCCACCTCGGCCTCGTCGTCGCCCACCGCGTCGTAGCGACCGACGCCGATGATCGTGGAGTGCAGCGTCACGACGAACGCGACGCGGCGGTCGTTGTCGACCGTGGTGAAGCGCGTGACATCCTTGTCGGAAAGCGTCGGATAGGGCGCAAAGAACCGGAAGTACTTGGACTGCTCGGACACTCGTGAATAGAACTCCACGAGGCGCTCGGCATCGGCCTCCAGAATCGGCCTGAGCTGGGCCACCCGGCCGTCCTTGAGCAGGACATCGGCTTCCCAATGCTCTACGGGTTGCACCTCGCTGGTCACGTCCCCAACCTATCGGGTGGCCCACGGCGTGGCGCGGGAAGTCCGCAGGTCAGACCGGCGAAAATGGACCACTGAGCAGCGCACGACAGGCACCACAGGAGAGAAGGCATGGCCCGCAGCAGCAAGCAAGCTCCCGAGGAGGACTTCGAGGAGCACATCGTCGACACCGACGTGAGCGACGAGATGCGATCGAGCTTCCTCGAGTACGCCTACTCGGTGATCTACGCTCGCGCCCTGCCCGATGCGCGCGACGGCCTCAAACCCGTCCAGCGCCGCATCCTCTACACGATGGACGACCTCAACCTCCGCAGCGACCGAGGCCACGTCAAGAGCGCCCGCGTCGTCGGTGAGGTCATGGGTCGCCTGCACCCGCACGGCGACAGCTCGATCTACGACGCCCTGGTCCGGTTGATCCACCGTGGTCACTGCGCCTCCCCCTCGCCGACGGCCACGGCAACTTCGGCTCCCAGGACGACCCACCCGCCGCGATGCGTTACACCGAGGTCCGCATGCACGGTGCGGCCGAGGCGATGACGGCGTCGATCAACGAGGACACGGTCGACTTCAAGGCCAACTACGACGGTCGCGAGACCGAACCCGTCGTGCTGCCGGCCGCGCTGCCCAACCTGCTCGTCAACGGTGCCAGCGGCATCGCCGTCGGCATGGCGACCAACATCGCGCCCCACAACCTGATCGAGGTCGTCCAGGCGCTCCGGCACCTCATCAACCACCCGTCGGCCGATCTCGACGACATCATGCGGTTCATCCCGGGTCCGGACCTGCCGACCGGCGGCAAGATCGTCGGGCTCGAGGGCATCCGCGACGCGTACGCCACGGGCAACGGCTCGTTCCGCATGCGCGCCTCGGCGCGCATCGAGAGCGTCACGCCGCGGCGCAAGGGCATCGTCATCACCGAGCTGCCCTACAACGTCGGGCCCAAGAAGGTCATCGAGGCGATCAAGAAGCTCGTCCAGGCCAAGAAGCTGCCAGGGCATCTCCGACATCAAGAGCCTCACCGACCGCCACAAGGGCCTCGACCTGGCTGATCGAGATCAAGAACGGGTTCATCCCCGAGACGATCCTCGAGCAGCTGGGGAAGAGCACGCCGATGGAGAGCTCGTTCGGCATCAACGCCGTCGCGCTCGTCGACGGCCAGCCCCGCACGCTGGGGCTCAAGGAGATGCTCGAGGTCTACCTCGGCCACCGCATCGATGTCAAGTCACGGCGCACCCAGTTCCGCCGCGGCAAGGCTGCCGATCGCCTCCACCTGCTCGACGGGTCGTGCTGGCGCTGGTCGACATCGACGAGGTCATCCAGCTGATCCGCGCGAGCGAGAACCGCACCGCGGCCAAGGAACGCCTCATGACGGTGTTCGACCTGTCCGACATCCAGGCCACCTACA